>OZ244186.1:0-1902689 GCA_965216625.1 Alphaproteobacteria bacterium | reverse complement strand
TCAACCCCAACCCCTGCCGCAACCCCTGCCGCAACAAAACTTGTCTCCCGAAGCCGCCCCTGCCTCCGAAGATGTCACGAGCGCCGTCCTTCTCGGCAGCTATCCCTCGCTGTCGCAAGCGCGCCAAGCATGGCAGCAAATCAGCAAGAATCGTAGCCTCGTCAACAGCTTTGCCGGAAGACGCTACGACATCGTCCGCCAAAACGACGCAACACGAGGCATCCTCTACGGTCTCTACGCGCACCCCTACATCAACGCGGAAGCTGCACAAGAAGTCTGCGATGCCGTGCGAAAAGAATTCCGCCGCAACGCCTGTCGCATAACAGCTTGGAAACGATAACCTCCCCTTTCTTCCTCCACCCTCGTAGCCTTAATAAAAGGAGTCGCCATGTCATCCCCATCCTCTTCCTCACCTGCTGCCTCTGACAAATCTCACCTACCGTCGCGCCATGTCAGCGTCGGAGCGTCGAGTGCTCCTCACCGCTCCTACTACTACGCGATGGGCATGACAGAAGAAGAGATCGCCCAACCCTTCGTCGGCGTGGCAACCTGCTGGAACGAGGCAGCACCTTGCAACATCGCGCTCGACCGACAGGCGGCAGCTGTCAAACAGGGCGTGAAAGCTGCCAACGGCACACCGCGCGAGTTCACCACCATCACCGTCACCGACGGAATAGCTATGGGACACCAGGGCATGAAGTCGTCGTTAGTCAGCCGCGATCTCATCGCCGATTCGGTCGAGCTCACCATGCGCGGACACTGCTACGATGCGTTGGTCGGCGTTGCGGGTTGCGACAAATCGCTACCTGGGATGATGATGGCGATGCTACGGCTCAATGTGCCTTCTGTTTTTCTGTATGGAGGATCGATCCTGCCTGGGCGTTACAAGGGACGCGACATCACCGTGCAGGATGTCTTCGAGGCTGTCGGACAGCATGCCGAGGGCACCATCGACGACAAGACTCTGCACGAGATCGAATGCGCGGCTTGTCCTTCGGCTGGCTCTTGCGGAGGACAATTCACTGCGAACACCATGGCGTGCGTATCGGAGGCGATGGGATTAGCTCTACCTGGCTCGGCGGGAACGCCTGCTCCTTACGAAAGCCGAGACGCTTTTGCAAGGCGGGCAGGAGAGAGCGTCATGATGCTGTTGGAGAAAAACATCAAGCCACGAGACATCGTCACACGAGAGGCTTTGGAGAACGCGGCGCGCATCGTTGCTGCAAGCGGGGGCTCGACGAACGCCGCGCTGCATCTGCCTGCCATCGCGCACGAGTGCGGGATCGACTTCGACTTGCACGAGGTATGTCGTATTTTTCGAGAGACTCCTTACATTGCCGACTTGAAACCCTCGGGTAGATATGTCGCGTTGGACTTGTATCGCGTCGGAGGCGTTCCTGTGTTGATGCGTGCTTTGTTGGATGCGGGATTGCTGCATGAGGATTGCATCACAGTTTCGGGGAAGACGATTGGCGAGAACTTGGTTAACACGCCTTTTCCTGACGATCAGGATGTTGTGCGGAGTTGCGACGCTCCTCTCTCGGCTACGGGGGGAGTTGTGGGATTGCGTGGCAACTTAGCGAGCGAGGGAGCTATTGTGAAGATTGCGGGCATGGAGAAATTGCGTTTTGCGGGGAAGGCGAGGGTATTTGATTGTGAGGAGGAGGCTTACGAGGCGGTGTGTGCGGGCAAGTTTGAGGATGGGGAGGTCTTGGTGATACGATACGAGGGGCCTAGGGGAGGACCTGGAATGCGAGAGATGCTAGCGACGACGGCTGCCTTGTATGGACAGGGTCGCGGAGACAGGGTTGCGTTGATCACGGATGGAAGATTTTCGGGGGCGACGCGTGGGTTTTGCGTTGGGCATGTGGGACCTGAGGCGGCGGTTGGGGGAGTCATTGGGTTGTTGAGGAATGGGGATATGATCACGATAGATGCTTCGAGCGGGGAGATTTCGGTAGATTTGTCTGAGGGGGAGATTACGGAGAGGCGCAAGACATGGGTTGCGCCGAGGCATGATTTTCAGTCGGGGGCTTTGTGGAGATATGCTCAAACTGTGGGGAGTGCGGAGAAGGGGGCGGTAACGCATCCGGGCGCAAGCGCGGAAACGCACCGATACGACTTGATTTAGGGGGGAGATTGCAACGGGCGCGGATAGTTTTCACGGGCGCAAAACATCGCGTGCGTAGCGTGCGGGGGGGGGAATTTATCCCCTCGCGCTCGCGCAATAGGCACGGGCTTTTTGTATTGACGGGCGCAAAACATCGCGTGCGTAGCACGCGGGGAGCGCGAGGGAGTAATCCCTCGCAAAAGACCCCGCGTCAGCGGAGCGCACGAAGTGCGCTTTATCTACGCGCGTAGCGCGTAGCCTCTTATTCAAAAGCGCGAGGCTTGCCTCGCGCAAGCTGACTCGTAACATGGTACGACGACAATGTTTTCTTCTCCCTAACGACAAAAAGAATCGCACGCAGTGCGCCTCTTATTCAAAAGCGCGTTTCGCAGAAACGCGCAAGCTGACTCTTAACACGGCATAGCGTCTTTAACTTTGCCTAGAAGATAGAGATAAAAAATTACGCGCGTAGAAAAGCGCACTGCGTGCGCTCGCTCGCGGCGCGCTTTTTGCGGGGGAACTTCGTCCCCCCACACCCCCCATGCGCAAAACTCACTTCGCCTACGGCTCGCTCGTCTTGCGTATGTTACCTAATCAAAAAACTTATGTCTGTCGCGCGAGCGCGTGCTAACTAAAAAGCACAAGCGCGAGCGCGACAGATACATCCCTCACAAGCTCGCCGTGCCGTGTTGCGAGGTTGTTGCGCGAGGCAAGCCTCGCGCTTTTGAATAAGAGGCGCGCTTCGCGCGATTCTTTTTGTCGCTAGGGTGAGGAAAACAATCTAGCTGTGCCATGTTACGAGTCAGCTTGCGCGAGGCAAAGCCTCGCGCTTTTGAATAAGAGGCTACACACTTTGCGCTTCGCGCAAAGTGTGTAGAAGGCGCTATCGCGCCCCGCTGACGCGGGGTCTTTTGCGAGGGATTACTCCCTCGCGCTCCCCGCGTGCTACGCACGCGATGTTTTGCGTTCCCTAATTAAATAAAATTCGTGTCTGCCTTTGCGATGCGCGCCTCTTAAAAAGCGCAGGCGAGCAAAGGCAGGCACGCTCAACTCACATCGCGCGAACGCGATAGATACATATACATCCAACACAATCTACACAATCTGCAAGCCCCCCACAAAAGCCCCCGCCCCCTCCCCCGTCATCTCCTCCCCGCACATCCCAAACAATCCCTCCGCAACCCCATGCATAACTCCCCCCATAACCTCTCGTTCCTCACCCCGAAACCTACCCAAAACATAATCCTCAACATCTCCATCACCACGCCCAATCCCAATCCTTACACGCCAATAATTCCTCCCCAAACGCTCATCTAAACTGCGCAACCCCCGATGCCCCCCATCCGACCCACCTAACTTCACCTTAACCCTCCCTAATCCCAAATCTAAATCATCATGAATAACAATAACCTCATGCTCCTTACCCTTCCGTAAAAATCCCCCAACCCCAACCCCAGAGCAATTCATAAAAGTCATCGGCTTCATCAAAATAACCTCCCTACCCCCAAAAAACTCACCATCCCTAATCTCCGCAATCTCAATATCACCCCCCTGCCTCGAAACCCAACCTACCCCCGCACCATCCGCAACCCGATCAACAACGCCAAACCCAACATTGTGACGAGTATCCCGAAACTTCTTTCCCGGATTCCCCAATCCCACAAGCAACAAAGTCCTCACACACCCCTCCGTGACATAATCTTTTTCTCAATAGCTTCCCAAACTCGCCCCGCCGCATCAAATCCCTCAAACCGAGATAACTCCCGCAAACCCGTCGGAGAAGTAACATTGATCTCCGTCAAAAGCCCGTCGATCACATCAATACCCGTAAACAACAATTCCCTCTCTCGCAACATAGGACGCAACGCATCGCATATCTCCCTCTCCCGCGAAGTTATTTCTGTCCTCAAAGCAACGCCTCCGATATGCATGTTCGCGCGAATCTCCCCCGACGGAGGAAGACGATTGATCGCTCCCAAAATCTCCCCATCCAGCAAAATGATGCGCTTGTCACCCTCGCTCACCTTGCTAATGTAAGCCTGAGCAACAAGAGGCAAAGTCTGCCTGCCCTGTTGTACAGTCTCCAAATAAGAGGCAAAGTTAGGATCATCCTTTTTAAAAAGAAAAATTCCCGCACCGCCATTTCCATAAAGAGGCTTCGTTACAATATCTCCCGTATCAAGACGAAACTTATTAAGCGCAGCAACATCGCTGGAAACAAGCGTCGGCGGCATAAGATGAGGAAAGTGTGTAACTAATAATTTTTCAGGAGCATTCCTCACAGCAACAGGATGATTGATAACTAATGTTGTCTCTAATATATGCTCCAAAAGATGCGTCGCGGTGATATACGACATATCAAACGGAGGGTCTTGCCGCATCAGCACCGCATCCAAAGTGGCAAGATCGGTGACGACAGGCTCTCCTAGGGTTATGGTGCTACCCTCAAGACGCATGGGTTGCAACGGAGCTGTTATCTTGCCTTGTAGAAGCGACAGACATTGCGGCGTGTAGTAAAAGAGATGAGCCTTGCCAGCCGTTGCCGCCTCGATGAGCGCAAGCGAAGAGTCCCCCTCAACATCAAGGTTTTCAGGCGGATCCATTTGGAAAGCAATCTTGAGAATAGTGTTTTTCATGTAGCCCTCCGTTGCTCGACGCCACGACGATTCTACAAGAAAAGAAGGAGAGGACAAAGCTCTTCTTGGCTCTTCAAGGTTCTTCAAGGCTTGCGTTTTTCCCTTGACAAAAGCTCGCGCAGCGTCCATGATGGAAGCGTCCTTTCGAGGGCTATGGTGCTAAACGGAGCGTCAGAATACATGCTGCGGACCCGGGGGCGGTACCCGGCGCCTCCACCACTACTCTGCTCAACAGAGGAGCGGCGGGGGCGAAATAGCTTCGACGCGCACAATAAAAGGCGCGCTCGGCACTCGGTGGAGTCCCGCCGTTATCGGGCTAAAGCAAAACGTGCAAACGATAACGCACGTGTGGTTGCTCAGGCTGCTTAACAGCAGTCAAGGCGACTTCGCTGCCTGCTTAACCGCAGAAAGCAATGGCGGAGGAGTTCGAGCTGCATAGCAGCTTAGACATCTTCGCCAAGTCCAGCCCCTCACACAAGGCTGGCGGGGCTTGTCGGTGCCCGGCAACAGAAACCGACACCTTTTCTCCGAAAAAACTCCTCTTGCACGCACGGGGAGAAATAGTCGAGCGCATTTTTTTGTGCGCCCGACTCGTGCTAGAATGAAGATGCCATGCCTCACCACGACGATCCCATCGGCTATAGCGCGATGATCCACGACGCGCTGCGTAGCGTCGTGCGCAAGACGCTGTTGCAAGTCAAAGAGATCGGCATGCCGAAAGACCACCTCTTCTACATCACCTTCAAGACGATGGCGCCACAGGTCGTACTACCGCTGTACCTCAGACAGAAATATCCCGAAAGCATGACGATCGTCTTGCAATACCAATTCTACAACCTCACCATAACGGACAGCTTGTTTTCGGTATCGCTCAGTTTCGGAGGCAAGTTCGAAACGCTCACCGTCCCCTTTTCTACCATCGTCATGTTCTCGGATCCTGAGGCGCAGCTCGTCTTCAACTTTGAACCCGCAGCCCAAACTTTGTCAGATCCTGTCCTCCCTACCGCACAACAACCCGCCTCCCTCGCCACCGCCCCCACAGCAGCCGCTTTCTCCTCCGCCGCTATCACTCCTTTTGCCGACAAAAACCCGACAGAGAAGACTCTTTCTTCGACGGGCAAAAAACCCGCTACCGCATCGAAAAAATCAAAGAATTTTCAAGACAATATTCAAGACAATATTCAGGGAAGTATCCATGGGAATGTTCAGGCGAAAACCCCGACAAAAAACCCTACTAAAAACCCGACGAAGAATCCTGCTTGGCGCGGTAGCATCGCCTATGGTGCGCAAACGCCCTTTGAGACACAACAAGGCAAGCCGCAAACAACAGGACAAACAACAGGACAAACAAAGTTACAAAACAAAGACAGACTGCAACCCGTCGCGACGAAAACGAGCGCCAAGGTGCTCACCTTCCGTCCGAAGAACGCACCGCACGACGACGCAACCCCTTCGAAAACGCCGTGACTCCTCGCTTGGAACAGGCACAACACCGCCGCGACGGACTTTTCGCGGGCTTTGAGACAGGAGACACCATGCAACAGAAAACGCCGCAACAGAAAACACCGACGGAGCAGGAAGCTGCTTTTCGCTACAGCACGCCGTTCGCGCTGGGCGAGGACAAGACACGCTATCGAAGGTTGGATACGGCGGAAGATTTTGTCTCGCAACGCACGATCGATGGTGAGGAAGTTTTGAGGCTCGATCGGCGCGCGCTGTCGCATTTGGCAAGCGAGGCGTTTCAGGAGATCAATCACTTCCTGCGTAGCAGCCATCTGGAGCAGGTTGCTAAAATTTTGGAAGACAAGGAAGCCTCGGACAACGACCGCTTCGTCGCATACGACTTGCTGAAAAACGCGAACATAGCGGCGGGCGGATTGCTGCCCATGTGTCAGGACACAGGCACGGCACTGGTGATGGGCAAGAAGGGGGAGCGTGTATGGTGCACCGCCTCCGAGCAGCGCGCGTTTGCCAACGACGAGGAAGCATTAGCGCACGGCATCTTCTGCGCCTACCGCGAGCGCAACTTGCGCTACAGCCAGCTCTCGCCTATCAGCATGTTCGAGGAGAAGAACACGCGTAGCAACCTACCTGCGCAGATCGAGATTTATTCGGACGATTCTTCGGAGGGTGCGTTGTGTTATCGTTTTCTTTTTGTTGCGAAGGGGGGGGGATCTGCGAACAAGAGTTTTCTGTATCAGCCTCCGCCGTCGATTTTGGATCGCGAGCGCATGCTGGCTTTTTTGGAGGAGAAGATAAGTACGCTCGGCACCGCGGCTTGTCCGCCGTATCATTTGGCGATCGTGATCGGCGGCACGTCCGCCGAGTTCACGCTGAAGACGGCGAAGCTTGCCTCTACGCACTACCTCGACGGTTTGCCTGAGCAGGGCGGCGAGGAGGGACGCGCTTTTCGTGATCGCGCCATGGAGCAGGACATTCTCCGTTTGACGCAGGAGATGGGGATCGGCGCACAATTCGGCGGCAAGTATTATTGTCATGATGTGCGTGTTATTCGTCTTGCTCGCCATGGTGCGTCGTTGCCGATCGCGTTGAGCGTTTCGTGCTCTGCGGATCGTCAGGCATTAGGCAAGATTTCGCGCGACGGTATTTTTCTGGAAGCGTTGGAGCATGATCCCGCGCGTTTTCTGCCTGAGCAAGCTCCTCCGCAAGGCGAGGTTGTTGCGATCGACCTTACGCGCCCGATGGAGGAGATTCGCGCCGAGTTGTCGCGTCATCCTGTCAAGACGCGCCTGTCGTTGAGCGGGCCTATCGTTGTTGCGCGCGACGCGGCGCACGCGCGCCTACGCGCACGGGTTGCGCGGGGAGAGGGCTTGCCCTCCTACTTCAGGGATCACCCCGTCTATTATGCGGGGCCTGCGAAGACGCCTGAGGGTTTTGCGTCCGGCTCGTTCGGACCGACTACGGCGGGGCGCATGGACGGCTATGTCGCCGAGTTTCAAGCCTTGGGCGGATCGATGGTCATGCTGGCGAAAGGTAACCGAGCCAAGGAAGTACGCGATGCCTGTCGCACTTACGGAGGATTTTATCTCGGCTCGATCGGAGGCTCGGCGGCGCGCTTGGCGCAGGATTGCATCCGCAGCGTCGAGACGCTGGAGTATGCAGAGCTCGGCATGGAGGCGGTTCGCCGTATCGAGGTCGAAAACTTTCCCGCATTCGTCGTCATCGACGACAAGGGCAACGACTTCTTCAACGCGCTCGATTATCGCGGCGCGAGCGATCAACATTGAGCCGCGCAACGCGCTCTGCTGTCGTGTCGTCTTCTCAGAAGCGCATTTTTTTACACGAGGGCGATCTGCCTGCCGATGTGACATTCTCGGAGCTTATCGCTGTCGATACGGAGACAACGGGCTTGGAGATCATCACGCGCGACCGCTTGTGTCTTGTTCAGCTGTGCGACGACAGCGGCATCTGTCACCTCGTGCGCATCGCTGCCGGACAGCAGGAGGCGCCGCGGTTGCGGGAGCTTTTCGAGGACGAAAGTCGTCTCAAGATTTTTCATTACGCGCGCTTTGACCTTGCCATTTTGCAGCATGGCTTGTCGATCAAGACTGCGCCCGTTTATTGCACGAAGATCGCCTCGAAGATTGCGCGCAGCTATTCGGGAGCGCATGGCTTGAGGGATCTTTGCCGTGAGTTGTTGGAGGTAGATTTGTCGAAGAAGCAGCAGAGCTCGGACTGGGGGCGCGAGCGATTGAGCGAGGCGCAGAAGCACTATGCGGCGTCGGATGTTGCTTACTTGCTTGAGATCAAGCGAAAGTTGGACGCGATCATGCAGCGCGAGGAGCGGGTTGCGTTGGCGCAGCAGTGTTTCGATGCTTTGCCGGCGCGCGTGCAGTTGGACTTGGCGGGCTGGCGCGAGCAGGATATCTTCGCGCATTGAGCGAAATTGACTTGACAAATAGGGAATCGAGGAATAGAATGTGACGCATGTTGAATTTTTAATGCGCCTAAAAAGAGGCTGAAAAAATGATCACAAGATTCAAACACTTCAGCGAGAAGAAAGCCCTCGAGGCACTCGTTTGGGTTGCTTCCGAGTGGCCTGAGGTTACGCGGTATTTCGTTGGTAAAACCTTCTATTTTGCGGATGTTGCGCATTTGAACGATTTTGGCTGTCCGATTTTGGGCGACCAGTATGTGGCGATGAAAAACGGACCTGTGCCGTCTTTTGTCTATAACCTCATGAAAAATCAAAAAATTCATGGAGACCTGAAAAAAGATTTGGATGTATCGATCAAGTCCATCGAAGTTGAGGAGAAAAAAAATATTGAGATCAAGGCTCTAAGGAAACCTGATTTGGGTTGTTTTTCTCGCTGTGAGATAGATTATTTAAAACAAAAATTGGATTACTGCAAAAACAAATCATTTGTAGAATTGTTGGAAGAGACGCACAAACATCCTGCCTGGATAAAGGCGCGCGAAAGAGAAAATGGAAGTAACAATCCTCCCATTGATTACGAGGACATGGTGAGAGAGAACCATCCTCACCGCGAAGAGCTGCTTGAGGAAATCAGAGAAAATGCGCATTTTTTAGGTTTTGCTAATTAAAATTTTTTAGATTCAAACACAAAGCCAATTGGTCTTGGTATGCCGCATTTCATTTTTGAACCTTGGCATTTCTATAAAATAAAATGCATGGTGCCCAAATCTAAAAAAGAAGGTGGTGGTTCTCGTGAAAGATGGAAGTTCTGGTTTCATCTTGTTTCTGGCGAGTATCAGGATGGCTTTTTTATCAACAGCGAAAAGAGACGAGGTAATCCTCTTCAAATGGAGATCAATTCTGTCGACATCAATTGTTATCTTTCCGCCCGTGCCTCCAAACATCACAAGCTGGACGAAAAAATTTCAAGCTATATCAATTTTAAACAAACAAAAATTGAAAGGAGGAATATACTTAAGGTCGATGAGATTTTTTCTGCAATGCCAAAACCTCTGGCTTGTAAAATTATGAATTTTTTAAAAGCCAACAAATACCATATACGCAAAGATAGAATGAAAATCATGGAAGATACATTGAAAAAATACTTATAACGATCCCTTCCAAATTTTTCTCTATTTTTTAGCCAACGGATGTTTAGTATGGACGAGCTCCTGAAGTTGCTCGTCTAGTAAGTGCGTGTAGATCTGCGTTGTGCCAATATCGGCGTGTCCCAACATCGTCTGGATCGCTCGTAAATCCGCCCCGCCGGCAAGCAAGTGCGTAGCAAAGGCATGGCGCAACTTATGCGGAGAGAACCGCGCCGCGTCCAACCCCGCCCGCGAAGCCGCCTCCTTCAACAGCTGTCCGAAACGCTGGCGCGTCAGATGCCCGCTCTCCCCGTTTGAGGGAAAAACATACTTTGAGCTCCCGCGCAAATACTGTGGGATAAATTTTTCTCGCACCTTCATGTAAGCGTCGTAAGCAGCCATGGTACTCTCCAACAAGGGAACGAAGCGCGTTTTGCCGCCCTTGCCGACGATCGTTGCGATCAGAGGATTTCTGGAAAGTGCACCGCACTCCAAGCCCACAAGCTCCGAGACGCGCAACCCCGAGCCATAACACAGAGACAGCAAAAGACGCAGGCGCAAAGCTTCGTATCTGGAAACCCCCGCCGCGCCGAGCGCACCGCCGCCCTCTAATATCATCTCTATGCTTTCGAGCAGCAGACGCATGGCTTGCAAACTCGGCGTGTGCGGCAGGGTGTGCGCGCGCTGCGGAGCGGAAATATGCACGCTGGGGTCTTCTTTGATCTCTCGCTCGCTTACAAAAAAGCGATAGAATTGGCGCATCGCCGCGATTTTGCGCGCCTCACTAGAGCCTTTCAAGCCTTGCTCGTGCAACGCGCGCAACCATGCTTCCAAGTCTTCGCGCGTAGCCCGCAGCAAATTCATGCCGCGCGAGACGAGAAATCGAGACAATGCGCGCAAGTCGTTTCGGTAGGCAAGTTGGGTGTTTCTTGCCAAGTTGCGCTCGGCAAAGCGCGCGTCCAAGAACCATCCGATCAGGCGATCGTCTTCACCCTCCGTTGTGGATGCTTTGTCCATACGCTAATCTCTGTTATCAATTCTTGGCACGCTAGCTGAAAAACTCACTCGAAGAGAACACTCTAGCATGCTCTGCGGTTGACAGATGTTGGCAGGTTTTTCACAATGGGGCGTGTTCGATTCCCTGACCCGATCGTTGGACTCCGTCTTCGGAGGATTACGCAAGCGCGGTGCGATAGGAGAGGCAGAACTCGAGCAGGCGCGAGTAGCTATTCGCCGCGCCTTGTTGGAAGCGGATGTCTCCTTGGCAGCGGTCAAAACTTTTTTCGAGTCCTTCGCTCCCCGCGTAGAAGAGCTGGCAGAGCAGATCAATCCCGCCGAAGAGCTTTTGGAACAAGCGCAAAAGGCACTCGCACGCTTGTTGGGCGAGGGCGTGCAAAAACCCCTGCGGCTGGCTTTCGGCGAGGGTAGCGATCCGCCCTGCATTCTCGTCGTGGGACTGCAAGGTAGCGGCAAGACGACGAGCGCCGTGAAACTTGCAGCCCGTCTTCAAGAAGAGAAACACACGCCGTTGCTGGTCTCGTTGGATTTCTCGCGCCCCGCAGCCGAGCAGCAAATGACGACGCTCGCCGAAAGCGCGACGCTCTCCCTCTCCTCGAAGCTGCCCGTGCTGCAAAGGCGGGAGGGCGAGACGGCACTCTCTCTCGCCACGCGAGCGAAGGCGCAGTGCTTGAAGCAAAACGCGCTGTTGGTCGCAGACACGGCAGGGCGCATGCAGATCGACGAGGAGGCAATGCGCGAACTGCGCGCCTTGGCAGAGGTGTTGCAACCGCGCGAGACATGGCTCGTCGCCGATGCCATGCTCGGACAGGAGGCTAGCAATATCGCCCGCTTGTTCCGCGAGCGCGTCGAGGTGAGCGGAGTCGTGCTGACGCGCATGGACAGCGACGCACGCGCAGGCGCGGCGCTTTCGATCGTCGATGCGATCGAAAGACCGATTCGTTTTTCGGGAACGGGCGAGGGTATCGGCGATCTCCAACCTTTCGAGCCGCAATCCTTGGCAAGGCGAATCTTGGGACAAGGCGACTTGCAAGGACTGGCAGAAACGATGCGTCGTGCCGCGCCCAAATCTTCGGCGCAAACCTCCGCCTCTTCCTCCACTTCTGCCGCTGCCTCCTTGAAGAGCGGCAAGTTTGACCTGAACGCGCAACGCCAACAAATCAGCCAAATGCGGAAAGCAGGAGGGCTCAAGGGTTTGGCGCAACACTTGCCGAAAGCCATGCGCGACAAACTCGCCAACGCAAGCATGGCTGCCGTGACAGACGACGGCAAGCTCAAGCGGCAGGAGGTTATCATCGATGCCATGACCCCCACCGAACGACGCAATCCTGCCATCATTCACGCCTCGCGCAAGAAGCGCATCGCCGCGGGCGCGAGCGCGTCGATCGTCGAGGTGAACCGCTTGCTCAAGACGCACGCACAAGCCGCAAAGGCGATGAAAAAGATGGCGCGCTGGGACGAAAAAGTGCTACAAAGGAATATGGCGGGCTTGTTCCGACAATAGACAATAATTGTCGCGCGAGTTCGCCAACTCCTGATCAGTAACTTTTGCCAACAACTTTTGTAGTTTTCCTCACCGATGTCCCTTTCCATTCGTCTTGCCCGCGCGGGAGCGCACAAGAAACCTTTTTACCGCGTCGTCGTCGCCGACAAGCGCATGCCGCGCGACGGACGTTTCATTGAAAAAATTGGCACTTACGATCCTCTGCTAGCGGACAAGCAACAGCGTGTGCGAATCAGCACCGAGCGCGCGCAACATTGGATGGCTCGCGGAGCGCAACCTTCGCGTCGGGTCGCCCTCTTCTTGCACCAAGCGGGAGCAGGCGAAAAACCTGCCATACCGCAGCAGACGAAAAAAAATCTGCCAGGCAAAAAAGAGATCGAGCGACGCGCCGCTGAGTTGCAAAAAAGCCAACAACCCGCAGAAAAACCGGCAGCTGAACAGCCCGCAGATCAGCCTACTGAACAGCCCACGGCTGAACAGCCCGCAGCAGAACAACCCGTAGCAGAAGCAGAACAACCCGCGACTGATTCTTCTCCCGACGACAAGCCCCAAGAAAAAGAAGGCGAAAGCAGCTAAAGTTAATCCTTTAGGGCGAACGCCGTATGTTGCGCTTGGATTGCGCCTAGATTGCATTTGTCATCGTTTCGTAGTGAAAAATCGTGAGCGCAAATCCGACAGGCATCGTTTTGGGACGGGTGCGCGCGGCGCACGGCACGGGCGGGGTAGTCAAGGTAGAAAGTTTCACCGAACCGCCTGAAGGTCTGTCCGACTACGAGAACTTACGATGCGTGCCGTTGCATAACTCTGTGTTTAAGGGCTTTGTGCGTTTTGACTCTCTACGACGCTGCAATGGCGGCAAAAAGAGCGGCCAAAAGAGCGGCGGAGGGGGAAATATCTTCCTTGCCAAAATTCAGGGTTGCGACGGACGCGAGCAAGCGGAGGCTCTGCAAGGTGCTACGTTCTGCCTCGACAAAGAAGATTTGCCACCTTTGGACGACGGCACTTTCTATCATCACACGCTTACGGGCAAAAAAGTGCTCGACGAGCAAGGCGGATTGTTGGGCGAGGTTACAGCTGTCCGCAACTTCGGCGCAGGAGATCTGCTGGAAGTGCTTGCCACCCCAAAGTCCTCTGAAGAACCCTCTAAAGAGTCTACTAAGGACAAAACCGACGAGAGCCTGTTTCTCCCCTTCGCGGCGGATAGCATAACGCTTCTCGATGACGGCAACCTTGAGGTGCATGGCTTTTACGCGCAACTCTTGACGGAGCGCGCGTCATGACGAAGCCGCCGCCCAAAGTCCCCTTCACCGTTGTTGTAGCGACACTTTTTCCGCAGATCTACCCTGGTCCTCTTTCTGTCTCGTTGAGCGGCAAGGCGCTCGCGCGCGACTTGTGGCGACTGGAGAGTGTCGCTCTGATGGAGCAAGGTGGTGCGAGCGCGCCGCGTCTCGACGATGCCTGCTTCGGCGGCGGTAGCGGACAGGTGCTGCGTCCTGAGCCTTGCGCCGCGGCGTTAGAAGAAGCCTTTGCCAAAGCGCCTAATGGTGCGGTAGGAATCTGTCCGACGCCGCGAGGCAGACGCATCACGCAAGAGACGATCCGACGCCTCGCGCGTGCGTCGGGATTGGTGTTTTTGTGCGGACGCTACGAAGGCATCGACCAACGCGTCGTCGAAGAGTTCGCGCTCGAAGAGCTTTCGCTCGGTGACTTCGTGCTGGCAAGCGGCGACTGCGCGGTGCTTGCCATCGTAGAGGCTGTCGTGCGCCTGCGCGAGGGCGTGCTTGCCAAGCCGCAAGCCTTAGAGCAGGAAAGCTTCGAGAACGGCTTGTTGGAATATCCTCACTACACGCGCCCTGCAATTTGGCGCGGCAGAGAAGTGCCTCCCACGCTACTCTCAGGCAACCACGCCCGCATCGAGGCTTGGCGCGCCGAGCAGGCGCAGCAGACAACGCGCGAACGAAGACCCGACCTGTGGAAGGCGCATCTCAAAAAGCTTCGGGCTTGACGAAAACCCGCAACCCCTATAGGATGCTCAAGCAGGCGGGAGGGGACGAGAAACATCGAAACCTCTTTCGTGGCAATACACTTCTCAATACTTAAAAGACTCAAACTGACATGAACTCCCCTCCCGAAATAGCCGCCTACGAACGCGCGCAGATCGCCAAAGCCACCCTTAAAACTAACCTTGCTCGCGACTTGAAGGGGGCGGGCGTAGAGCTGGCTTCTATGCCGACCTTTCGCGCAGGCGATAAGTTGCGCGTCCAAGTGCGCATCCGCGAGGGCAACAACGAACGCCTGCAAGCCTTCGAGGGCGTGTGCATCGCACGCCACAACGCAGGGCTAGGCAGCAGCTTCACCGTGCGCAAGCGTTCCTACGGCGAAGGAGTCGAGCGCATCTTTCCCCTCTATTCTCCGAACCTTGCCGAGATCGAGGTCGTACAACGCGGGCAGGTGAGACGCGCGAAACTATATTACCTGCGCGAGCGGCAGGGCAAGAAGGCGCGCATCGCCGAAGACATGACGCGCGCCCGCGAAGACCGTAGCATCGCAGCACTCAACAAGGACAAGGTCAAAGCCCTCGCCGAGGCAGAAAAAGACGCAGAAAAAGAAAACGCCGAGAAGGCGAAGAAATAGGTCGTCGAGCAGGCAAAAAAGACGATGGCGCAGACGCTGTTTGACAAAATTTGGGACAGTCATGTCGTAGAGCGTACGGCGGACGGCGGCGCGCTACTCTACATCGATCGTCATTTGGTGCACGAGGTGACCTCTCCGCAGGCTTTCGAGGGCTTGCGTGTATCGGGTCGCAAGGTGCGCAATCCTCGTGCGACGCTTGCGGTGGTCGATCACAATGTACCGACGCTAGACCGCGCCAAGGGGTTGGCGGGCGTTGCTGACAAGGCGTCCAAGATTCAAATCGAGACGCTATCGCGCAATTGCCACGAGTTCGGCGTGCCTCTCTTTGCCTTGGAAGACCCTCGGCAAGGGATCGTGCATGTGATCGGTCCTGAGCAAGGCTTGACGCAGCCAGGCATGACGATCGTCTGCGGCGATTCGCACACTGCGACGCACGGCGCGTTCGGCGCGCTCGCCTTTGGGATCGGCACGTCGGAGGTCGAGCATGTGCTGGCAACGCAAACCTTGCGCGCAGGACATTTGCACAACATGCGCGTCACGATCGAGGGAGAACTTCCCTTCGGGGTGAGCGCCAAGGACATGATCTTGGCGATTATCGGCAAGATCGGCACAGCGGGGGGAACAGGGCATGTGATCGAGTATGCGGGGGGCGCAGTGCGCGCGCTCAGCATGGAGGCACGCATGACGGTCTGCAACATGTCGATCGAGGCAGGCGCGCGCGCGGGGCTTATCGCGCCCGACGAGACGACCTTCGCCTATGTGCAAGGACGACCGCTCGCGCCTCAAGCGGCGATGTGGGAGCAGGCGTGTCAATACTGGCGCACGTTGCAATCCGACAGGGACGCCGTCTACGAACGCGAGGAGGTGTTGGAGGCGAGCACGATCGCACCTCAAGTGACTTGGGGAACAAGCCCTGAGCATGTCGTTGCGATCACGGCGAGCGTACCGCAACTCACGGGCGATGCGCAGCAGCAGAACACGCTACGCCGCGCGCTCGACTATATGGGACTGCAAGCGGGAACGCCGATGCAGGAGATCTCCATCGACAAGGTCTTCATCGGCTCTTGCACGAACGGGCGCATCGAGGATTTGCGCTTAGTAGCAAAGATCGTCGAGAACAAAAAAATCGCATCGTCCGTCCAAGCGATGGTGGTGCCTGGATCGGGGTTGGTCAAGGCGCAGGCTGTGGCAGAGGGACTCGATCGCATTCTTCTCGACGCAGGATTCGAGTGGCGCGATGCGGGTTGCTCCATGTGTTTGGGAATGAACGAAGATCGTCTGAAGCCGCAGGAACGTTGCGCTTCCACCTCCAACCGCAACTTCGAGGGCAGGCAGGGACGCGGCGGCAGAACCCATCTCATGAGCCCCGCCATGGCGGCGGCGGCGGCGTTGCGGGGCAAACTCGCCGATGTGCGAGAGATCCTCTAAGGCTACATCCTTTGAAATAGCATGGAAAAATTTCGACCAGTACGAAGCGTAGCCGCTCCGCTCGACATGCAGAATGTCGATACGGACGCGATCATCCCGAAGCAGTTCCTGAAGACGGTCGTGCGCGACGGCTTGGGAGACGCACTCTTCTACGACCTGCGGTTTACGCCTGAGGGAGAAGAAAAACCCGACTTTGTGCTCAACAAAAAGCCGTGGCGAGAGGCGAAAATCCTGATTGCGGGCGAAAACTTCGGTTGCGGCTCGTCGCGCGAACACGCGCCGTGGGCTCTGCGAGGCTTTGGCATTCGCGTGATCGTTGCCTCGCGTTTTGCCGACATCTTCTACAACAATTGTTTTCAAAACGCGCTGTTGCCTATCGTACTGCCTGAGGAGGAGGTACGAAAACTCATGGAGCAAGCCGCGTGCGGGGGCAATGCTGTCTTCTCGATAGACTTAGAGCGGCAAGAGATCACCACTCCTGACGGCATCGTTGTTTTCGAAATCGACGCGGAGCGCAAGAAAACCCTGTTGGAGGGACGCGATGCCATCACCGACACCTTGCAGCAGCTGGCGGCAATCGAGTCTTTCGAAAAGCAACAGCGCGCTCGACAGCCGTGGCTGCAGATCTGAACAAAAAAACGCACTCCCTTCTGTTGTTGCCAGGAGACGGAATCGGCCCTGAGATCGTCTGGCAAGCAAGGCGTGTCTTGCAGGCGTTCGTCGAGGAGGGAGCGATCGCGCTCGAGATCGAGGAGGAGGCTGTCGGGGGGGCGGCGTGGTTGCGCGAAGGCGATCCGTTGCCTGAGCGCGTGTTGCTAAAAGCGCACGCTGCCGATGCTATCTTGTTGGGGGCTGTCGGCGCGCCCGAGTTCGACCGCGATGCACCGCGCGAAAAGCGGCCGGAGGCGGCGTTGTTGCGCTTGCGAAAAGAGTTGGATTTGTTTGCAAATATCCGTCCTGCGCGTTGTTTCGATGCGTTGGCGGAATCTTCCAGTTTGAAGGCGGAGCTTGTGCGGGGGTTGGATATTGTCATCGTGCGCGAGTTGAGCTCAGGCGTTTATTTCGGAGAGCCGCGCGGCAGGCAGGTGCTACCCGATGGCAAGACGCGGTGGGTAGACACGCAAGCTTACGACGAGGGGGAGGTTCAGCGAATCGCCGATGTGGCTTTCGACTTGGCGCGCGAGCGGGCGGGAAAACAGAAGGGTGAGCAAAGGGGATTAGTGCATTCTGCGGACAAGGCGAATGTTATGGAGACGGGACATTTTTGGAGGAGCGTCGTGAGCGAGCGTCAAGCGCGAGATTACTCGGATGTTAGGTTGGAGCATATATTGGCGGACAATTGCGCGATGCAGTTGGTGCGTGCGCCGAAGCAGTTCGATGTGATTTTGACGGACAATCTTTTCGGCGATCTTCTCTCGGATGTTGCGGCGATGTTGACGGGCAGTTTGGGCATGTTGGCATCGGCGAGTTTGGGGAGGCGAGGCACAGACGGCAGGCAGGCTGCGATGTATGAGCCTGTGCATGGTAGTGCGCCTGATTTAGCGGGGAGGGGGATTGCTAATCCGTTGGCGACGATTTTGAGTGTTGCGATGTTGTTGCGATTGTCGTGTGGGCGCGAGGATTTGGCGGGGCGCGTGGAGGATGCGGTCGAGCGCGTGCTAGAGAGGGGGGTGCGCACGGCGGATATTGCGAACGAGAACGAGGAAAAACCCGTCTCGACGGAGGAGATGGGCGATGCTGTGCTTGCGGAGATTAAAAAGACAAAAGTTTGAGGAAGAGAAAATTTTGCAAAAACCACAAAAGCTACTTGGGGGGAGAGAAGGGGGAGCGGAGACTTTAATCGTTGCGCTCGATGTGCCGAGCATTGAGGAGGCACGACGGCTTGTAGGGAGGTTGGGAGAGCGTGCGACCTTTTTCAAGGTTGGCATGGAGTTGTTGTTTCAGGGGGGGGGATTGGCTTTTGCGAGGGAACTTACGGAGGGTGGCAAGAAGATTTTTTTGGATGCGAAGGTCTTCGATATTCCGCGCACGGTTGCGGCGGCGTTGGATGCGCTGGATGAGATTGATGCCACTTTTGTTTCTGTCCATAGCCTTTCGCGCAGATTGCTAGAGGGTTTGGCGGAGCGGAGGAGCAAGACCAAGAGCATGACGAAGATTGTTGGCATCACCTTATTGACGAGCATGGACGAGGAGGACTTACGGGCGTTGGGGTTGTTGCAAAGTTCTGAGGAGATGGTGTTGACGCTTGCTAAGCAGGCGATGGAGGTGGGGGGGCTAGATGGGTTAGTTGCTTCGGGGAGGGAGGTTGGGGTTTTACGCGAGAGGTATCCTGACGTTGTTCTTATTACGCCTGGCATTCGGCCGAGGGGAGCGGGGGTTGATGATCAGCGACGCACGACGACGGCGCGCGAGGCGGTTGTTGCGGGTGCTAGCCATATCGTCGTTGGCAGAGCGATCACGCGGGCGGAGGATCCGTGTCGGGTTGTGGAGGAAATTCTTGCGGAGATTAAGTGCGAGTAAAAGGCGAGTCAAACACACGGGAGGTGTGGATAATTTTTACGGGCGCAAAACATCGCGTGCGTAGCACGCGGGGAGCGCGAGGGAGTAATCCCTCGCAAAAGACCCCGCGTCAGCGGAGCGCACGCAGTGCGCTTTATCTACGCGCGTAGCGCGTAGCCTCTTATTCAAAAGCGCGAGGCTTGCCTCGCGCCAACAGCCTTTCGTCACAAAAACTGCTTACTAGGTTGCGAGTCAGCTTGCGCACGGCAAGCCGTGCGCTTTGGTACAAGAGGCTACGCACTTCGCTTCGCTCGTGCGTAGATAAAGCGCACTGCGTGCGCTCCGCTGACGCGGGGTCTTCGTGGGGGGAATTTATCCCCCCACACCCCCCGCGCACGCTTCGCGTGCGCATGTTTTGCGTTCCCTAATTAAACAAAGCCCGTGTCTGCCTCTAGAACAGCTCCCCCCAATAGTGCCTCGTCTCCAACAGCACAAAACTCCCCATAACCGCCAACACCACCCCCAACAACCCATCACAAACAACCCCATTACGCCGATAAAATCCCTGAACCCCCGCACGCCTGAAAACAAAAACAACCGAGCCATACCACAAAAACTTAAAACAAAAACCAAATACCAACAATAAACCCTTCCCCCCAACAGCCACCCCCACAACTAACGGCGCAAAAACCGCCACGAAAAAAGCAACCGCCTTCGGATTAGATAAACTAACTACTAACCCACTCCGAAACCCCCCAATCCTCGAACGAGGCTTATTACCCCCTTTCTCCTCCCGCGTGAGATTGTCTTGAACCCGCCCGTCTCTCGCCCTCTTGAAACTGCCCGCCGCCAAATAAAGAAGAAACCCTCCCCCAACTAAAGAGACAGCCACCCCAACCCCCGCATGCCTCTCCACAAGCGTCCCAACCGCAAACATAGCAAGCGCCGCGTTCATCGTAGCCCCGCACACATAACCCAGCATCGAGAAAAAAGCGACGGCTTTTTCTTCCTGCAAACCTACCTTCGTCATAAAAACAAAAGCAGGACCAGGACTCAAGACGACGAGCGCATAAACACCAAGCGCAACAAGGAAAGAATCTTGTGTTACCATTTTTCGTTTTTCTCACGCCTTTGCAACATGCTCTTGGTCGAGTTTTGTGACATGCACCGAGGCGATTCGGTTTTCTTCCTTACGCAAGATCTTGAATCGAAATCCATGAAAGACGAACTGCTGTCCCTGCTCGGTTAGATCGCGCGCCTCCTGTATGACGAAGCCCGCCAGCGTCACCGCCCTGTCTTCAGGCAACTGCCAGTTCATCTCGCGCCGCAGAGTGCGCAACGGCACATCGCCATCGACGATATAACTGCCATCGTCTAACGAGCGTATCTCCTGCGAGGTCGATGCATCGTGCTCGTCGTCGATGTTGCCTACGATCTGCTCGATGACATCCTCCAATGCGACGATTCCCATGAACGCGCCATACTCGTCGACCACGATCGCAACATGCTCCCGACGCTTCTGAAAGGCACGCAGCTGGTCGCGCAACTTCGTGCTCTCAGGAACAAACCACGGCGCGCTGAGACAATCGTGCAAAGAAACAGCAGCGTCGCCGTCTTGTTTTGAATTTTGTCCTCGATTGTACCACTGGCGGAAGAAGGCTTTGGCATGCAGCACGCCGACGATGTTGTCCTCGCGCTTGTCGAAAACAGGAAACCGCGTCCACGGGCTCTCGACGACGAAGCGCGCGACGGTGGCGAAATCCCAGCTGGCATCTACCATGGCAACCTCCTTGCGATGCGTCATGATGTCTTCTAGCGACGCCTCGTCCAAATCCAACACCGAGTGCAGCATCTTGTGTCCTTCGTGCAAGCGCGGCGTGTGGAGATCGATCGCACCGCGCATCGTTTCGATTCGCTCGCGCGCGCTCGCCAACACCCCATCTACCCCCCCTCTATCGCCCCCCTGCGGCGTCGCCTTCAGCAGACGCAACAAGGCGCGCAACGGACGAGTGATGGGCTGCAAGGCGAAGACGAGCGGACGCAAGATCGGGGCAACCCACAGAGCCGTCTTGTCGGCACGCATCAAAGCCCAGCTTTTAGGCAAGACCTCGGCGAAGACGACCGTCGCCACCGTCATGACGAGCGTCGCCCATAGCACGCCCTGCGCGCCGAAAAAGTGCAAGGCAAGGCTAGTCGCAAGCGCGGCGGCGAGAATATTGACGAGGTTGTTACCTATCAAAATAGTACCGAGCAACAAATCCTTGCGCTCGCGCAATTTCTCAACGATACCCGCGCGCCAGTCGCCTTGGCGTGCCAGCTCTCGAATGCGCGCGCTCACGCTAGTGAGCGCTGTCTCTGCGCCCGAAAAAAATCCCGAAAGCACGATCAACCCAACGATAACAACGCCAAGCCACCAACGCTCAAGCAGAGGAGAAAGGGGAGATATATCCGACATCCGACGCTACCCCGACCTTGACGTTGACTTTGACGTTGAACTTGACGTTGACTTTGGCGTTTCTTCTTGTGCGAGTTCCTGCAAGATGGGGGCAAGGTAGGTGCGTAACGATTTCAGCTCCATCGGTGCTTGCAGGGCGCACTTGCCGATTTTGCTTGGCAGCACCAATCGCAAAGCTCCCTCGAAGCGTTTTTTGTCTTGGCTCATTGCCTCGACCCATCGCTCTGCGCGCAGTAGCTGTTGCGCTCTTGTTGCGCTGATGTCCAAGTCGGACAAGCGCACGGGCAAGCCGCAGAGCCGCGCGTGCGCCTCCAAACGATGCGCAACGGCAAGCGAACAATATCCCTTCGTCACAGCAAGGCGCGTTGCTACAACGCAACCCAAAGCCACCGCCTCGCCGTGCGCGACGCTGTACAGAGAAAGACGCTCTAAGGCATGCCCGAAGGTGTGTCCGAAGTTCAACAGCGCGCGCTCGCCGCAACGCTCCTGCTCGTCGCGCTCGACGATGCGCGCCTTGATGCGAACGCTGTGGAGAATCGCATGCGTCAAAACATTTTTTTCTCTTGCAAGCAGCCGCACGCCGTGCTCCTCCAACCACACGAAAAAGCTCTCGTCGGCGATCAAGGCGTACTTGAGGATTTCCGCATAACCACAACGCATCTCGCGCTCGGAAAGACTCGACAAGCAATCCGTGTCGCAGAAGACGGCGGCAGGCTGACGGAAAACGCCTAGCATGTTCTTACCCAAAACGCTGTTGACACCGTTCTTGCCGCCGATGGCAGCATCCACTTGCGCGAGCAAGGTCGTCGGAAAAAGCGCGAAGGGAAGACCGCGCATAAAGACGGACGCGGCAAAGGCTGCCAAATCGCACAGCACGCCGCCGCCCAAAATCAAGACGAAGCTCTGCCTGTCCGCGCCGATCTCCGAGAAACGCTGGCAGAGCTTCTCGACGCTGCTCAACCTTTTCTGACCCTCCGAGACGCTCAGCGCAACGACGACAACGATGAACCCATAGCTTTGCAAACTCTGCCGCAAGAGCTCCGCATACGGAGCAAGCTTGCGCTCGGCTACAAGCACAACCTTCCCCTCCCCCGCACGCGCGGGCAAAAGGCTGGGCGCACGTTCGAGCAGAGTAGCACCGACAAAAACCTCGTAGCTTTCGGAAGGCAGATTCACAGCAACCGACAAACTCGACGCTGCGCCAAGAGCGTGCGACGCAGCATCACCCTCGTCGTCTGTTGCATCGAAACGCGCGACCAAGTCTGCCACCGACTCTTTGCCCAGCCCTGACACGACAAGCCGAGCGTGAGCTTTAGCATAGTGTAGCCTGCGTTTTTCCTGCATGGCTTTCAGCAGCTCGCTAAGCTTTGCTGGGTTTTTCAGCAGAGGGCGGATGGGCGTTTCCTGTTGCGCGTTCGCAAGCGCGAGGCGACGCTCTATGAGGGGTAGCGGACAATCGATCCAAACGGTGGTGAAGGCGGCTTGTAGCACCTTGCGCGTTGCAGGATGAGCCATCGCTCCGCCACCGCAAGCCAAGACGAAGGGGTTGCGCTTCTTTTGCGCCAAAGTTTTAGCGAGATTTTGGATGACTTTGAGCTCAGTTGCGCGAAAATACGCCTCGCCTTTTTGCGCGAACAGGTCGGCTATCGTAGTGCCTTCCTGCTCTTCTACGAGCGTGTCGCTATCGTAGCCATCGATGCCGAGTGAGTCCGCGAGCGCACGCGCTAGGGTTGTCTTGCCGCATCCCGACAAGCCCACGAGCGCCCAAGGCTTCTTATTAAGGCGCGTGATCGCAGGAGGCGGGCAAGGCGGGAGCAAGCCAAAAGGCGAGGACAAAGACTTGAATTGGGACGAGGACAAAGACGATGACAACGACGAGAATTGGGGCGAGGACAAGCGGCTTATCTGCTATGCTCGACTTCAGCGACAACTATACCACACAACCTTGAGGTAGGCATGCCGAAGAAGTCTTTCCCCTCCTCTGCCCTTTCTTTTGCCCCTTCTCTAGCCAAGCCTGCTGGCGAGCGAGCGAAGATGTAGCGATGCGCTTGTTGCTTGTTGTCAGCGGCGGCATCGCCGCCTACAAGGTTCCGCCCTTGTGTAGAGAGTTGCGCGCGCGCGGCTTCGCGTTGCGCGTCGTTGCGACGAAGAACGCGCTGCGCTTTGTAACAAAGGAGGCTTTGGCACAGGCGAGCGGCGCTATGGTGGCGTGCGATCTGTTTTCCCTCGATCAGGATGCCGAGGACATGGCGCATATCCGCCTTGCGCGTTGGTCGCAAGCTGTGTTGCTCGTGCCTGCTACAGCAAACTTTTTGGCACGCCTTGCGCACGGATTTTGCGACGAGTTGGGAACGGCTTTGCTCGCCGCTTTAGAGCGGGATGTGCCAGTTTTCGCAGCCCCTGCGATGAACCCGCAGATGTGGCAGAACCCTGCAAATGTTGCGAATGTCGCCGTGTTGCAAAAGCGCGGCGTGCGGCTGCTAGGACCCTGCCTCGGCAGGACCGCCTGCGACGAGGTGGGGGTGGGACGAATGTTAGAGCCTGCGGAGATAGCCGAGCGCATGGAATCCTTCCGCACGCACGCCGAGATGCTTGCGGGACAAAGGGTTCTCGTCACGGCGGGTGCGACGCGCGAGGCGATCGATCCGGTGCGCTTCCTCTCCAACCGCTCTTCGGGCAAGCAGGGGTTTGCGCTTGCGCAAGCCTTTGCCGATCGTGGTGCGGATGTCGTGTTAGTTGCGGGAGCGAGTTCTGTGCCTCCTCCTGTCTCAAGGCGCATCACGACGCTGCGCGTAGAAAGCGCCGAGGAGATGGCGCGGGCGTGCCGTGCGGCTTGCGATGAAACGCACCAAGACGCTCCTCATGACGCGCCCCATCAATCTCGTTTTGCGGTTGCTGTTTGTGCGGCTGCGGTTGCGGACTTTCGTGCTGCCAAGCCGTCGCAAAGCAAGGCTGGCAAACGGGAGGTCGGCGCAACGCTTGCGCTGGCAGCGAATCCTGATATCTTGGCGGAGCTCGCGGCGATGGAGCAAGGGCTGCGTCCTCAGCTGGTCGTGGGCTTTGCGGCGGAGACGGAGGCGATCGCGAGCGCAAGCTTGGCGAGCAAGCAGCGTGCGAAAAAGAAGATGAAGGGTTGCGACTGGCTGATCGCCAACGATGTTTCGGACGGCAAGGTCTTCGACGCCGAGGTCAATCGTGTCCAACTGCTCGACGAGATTGGCGAGACGGAGGTATGGGATGCCATGACGAAGGAGCGCGTTGCAAGACGCATCGTTGGCAGGGCTGCGCAATGGTTAGGGAAGCAAGGAGAGTTAAAACAAAACGAGGTGCATCCCTCCTCCAAAAAAATACTCAAAAAAACGCTCAAGAGGACACTCGCTTGACGCACAACAGCACCGTCCCTGGCACTGCCGTCAAGGAGCAAGCGGAGGAGCAATCTGATGAGCAAGCGGTTGCTGTGCGCGTTCTGCCGCACGGCGAGGGGTTGGATTTGCCGCGTCGAGCGAGCGTAGGCAGCGTCGGCTACGATCTGCGTGCTGCCATTCTCGACAAGGTCACGCTGGAGGTGCGCAAACCCTTGGCGGTAGCGTGCGGGATTGCGCTCGCGCTCCCCAATTTTATGGAGGCGCAGATTCGTCCGCGCTCGGGGTTGGCGTTGAAGCACGCGATCACCTGCCTGAACGCGCCGGGGACGATCGACAGCGACTATCGCGGCGAGATCAAGGTGATCCTCGTCAATCACGGCGACGCGCCATTTGTCATCGAGCGCGGATTACGCATCGCCCAAATCGTCTTTGCGCGCTTTGAGATCGTGCGCTTTGTCGAAAGCACATTGGATGCAACCGAACGCGATTGCAAAGGCTTCGGAGCGAGCGGCATGCTCTCTTTCGCTGACCAGATTGATGACAGGTAAAGCACTCATAAGTAACTCTGCTCCGATCGAGGTGCATGTTATGCGCGGCGAGGAGGGCTTGATAACCGAATCGCTACACGCCTGCCACGCTGTTGTTTGCAAAGGTGGCGGCAAGAAGGGTGACGGAGAGGTGATGGCGAGTTTCGGCGAGCGCTCTTTGCCGACCTTTCCGCGCTCGGCGATCAAGATGTTGCAAGCGATCACCTATACGGAAGACGAAGCAGCGCAAGCCTTGCTGGCAGAAGCGAAGCGGGAGCAGGATTGTCTTGCTATCTCCTGCGGTTCGCACGGCGGAGAGGAGGGGCATGTTTCGTTGGTGCGGCGGTGGCTGGGCGCGCTCGGTTTGGAGGAGCGACACCTTGCTTGCGGAACGCACGCTCCATTAGACAAGCCGAGCGCAGCGGCATTGGTGCGACAAGGTATTGCGCCTCAACCTGCTCATCACATGTGTTCGGGCAAGCATTGCGGCATGCTGACGTTTGCGCGCGCGCGGGGTTGGGATGTTGAGGGTTATTGCGAGCATGATCATCCTGTACAAAAGCGGGTGCGCGAGGTGTGCGAGGACTTTTTTGCGCTCGATCTGACGCAGACGAAGCGCGGACGAGATGGATGTTCGGTACCTACCTTTGCTGTTCCTTTGGATGCGTTAGCGAGCGGCATGGCGCGCTTTGCCTCTCATCAGCATCTTGAGGGGGAGGGAGAGGGGGATGGGGTACGAGCGCGGGCGGCGAGGCGACTTTTTTCTGCTATGTCTTCTCGTCCTTTTTTCGTGGCGGGCAGCGGGCAGGCGGACACGTTGTTGACCGAGGGAGGGGGTGGGCGTTTTGTTGTGAAGTCTGGTGCGGAGGGGGTTTATACGGCTGTTGTGAGGGAGTTGAATTTGGGAATTGCGGTGAAGTGTATTGATGGGGCTAGTCGTGCGGCGAGGGCGGCGATGGTTTTGTTATTGCGGGAGTTGGGGTTATTGGAGGGGGATAAGACGATGAGGGATTATTCGGATTATGGGTTGAAGAACTTTCGGGGGGTTGAGGTGGGTAGGATTGAGGCACGATTGCCTGAATAAACGGGACACGGGCTTTTTTGATTAGGAAATAAAAAACATGCGCACGCGAAGCGTGCGCGGGGGGTGTGGGGGGATAAATTCCCCCCACGAAGACCCCGCGTCAGCGGAGCGCACGCAGTGCGCTTTTTTTACGCACGAGGAAATTTATCCCCGCGCTCGCGCAACAGACATGCGCTTTCTACGCGCGTAGCGCGTAGCCTCTTATTCAAAAGCGCGAGGCTTGCCTCGCGCAAGCTGACTCGTAACATGGTACGACGACAATGTTTTCTTCTCCCTAACGACAAAAAGAATCGCACGCAGTGCGCCTCTTATTCAAAAGCGCGAGGCTTTGCCTCGCGCAAGCTGACTTTTAACATGGTAGGGCGAGCCTGTTTTTCTTCTCCCTAACGACAGAAGAACGCGCCTTTTTCTCTTGCTTTTCGGCTTGTCGCAGCTTACATTGCAAAGGATAAGCAATACTTTAAGGGAGAAAGACCATGGCGATGACAAAAGAGGCTCTGACGGACTTACCCGTTTTTGACACGCGCAAGTACGTTCGAACATTGACGCGCGAAGGCAGTTTCAACGAAAAGCAGGCAAACGCAAATGCCGATGGCTTGCAAGAGGCTTTGCGTGGGGTTGCGACGAAGGCGGAGACTCAGGCGGTGAAGATAGAGCTGAAGGCGGACATTCGGGAGGTGAAGGCGGACATTCGAAGGTTGGAAGAGAAGATGGATATACAGTTTCAGGCCTTGAGGACAGAGACGAAGGCGGAGAATCAGGCATTGAGGACAGAGTTTCAGGCGATGCAAGAGCAGATGAAGGGGATGCGGCAGTTGATGGTGATAGGATTTTCTGTGATGGCGACAATGATGGCAACATTAATGGCGGTAGTGGCTGTGTCGGCGACTTTGTTATTAGGGGCTGCTCCCTAGGGCGATTGGGTTTCCTCGCTAGAGTAGCAACAAGGAGAGGAGCACCATGAGAATGAAACCTCTTCTCCCTGTGTCTTCTGCGATTCGAGTTTTCTTCTCCCTAACGACAAAAAGAATCGCACGCATGTTTTGCGCCCGTAAAAATCTTATCTCCCCCGTCAATACAAAAAGTCCGCTAGTTATTCGCAAGCGGAAAAATCCCTCTCCGCAGCCAGTGCCGGAATACGACCCCTCACCTCCCCAATCTGCCCAAGATCAATCTCCGCTGTAATAATCGTAGCCTCCCCACCCCCCTCAGCCAAAATATCCCCCCACGGCGAAATAATCATCGAATGTCCCCAACACTCACGCCCATCCTCTAACTTCCCCGCCTGCGTCGCCGCAAAAACAAAACACCCATTCTCAATAGCACGCGCGCGCAACAAACACTCCCAATGAACCCTCCCCGTCACCTTTGTGAACGCAGAAGGAACAGCAAGAAAAATCGCACCCCCCTCCATCGCTAAATGACGATACAAACGAGGAAAACGAAGGTCATAACAAATACTCATCCCTAACCTCCCCCACGGCGTATCCGCAACAACAGCCCTCCCCCCCGCCTCATAACGAGCCGACTCTCGATAAGATTCTCCCCCCTCCAAATCAACATCGAACAGATGAATCTTGTCATAACGCGCAACCTCCTCCCCAATCGGAGAAAACAACAAGCTGCGATTGACAAGCTTCCCATGCTTTGCTTCATGGCGAACAACAACCGATCCCGCATGCAACCACACGCCATGCTGCCTAGCGAGACCTGCAAAAAACTCTACCTCCCGCTCGACCGAGCGCGCCTCATCGTAAGCCCTCTCCCCATCCTGCTGCATGAGGTTGCAACATTCAGGCAGAAAGACGCATTCGGCAGACAGAGCCTTCGCACGCGCAATCGCCTCGGTCATGGCAACCTCGTTGCGCGCGATAGAGGTCGTGCTGGACATCTGCACGCAAGCACAGCGCAACATTTTCGTTGGCGTTTTCGTCGATGTTTTTGTTTTCTGCACCCTTGCCGCCCCTTTTTCCAAGCTGTTCCAAGCAGAGAGGTCAAAATATCTGTTAAAGTAACAAAATTTTTCTTGCTTTGCAAAGTTTTTTGACGACAATAAGCAAGTAAGAGGCAATGATTAGAATATTGCAGACGAACTGGAGGATTTATGAAAGCCTTGATATTTTATATGAGATTTCTTCTGTCGAGGCCGAAGAATCGCATGCGGATAATTTTTTCGCGCTCTGCTCTGCATGCACATCTGACCTTTCCCGACGGCACGAGCATGAAGTTCGGCAAGGCGAAATCTGATGTGGTCTTTACTTTTCACAGTTGGAAGCCTCTCACGGGGTTTTTCAACGAATATCGCTTCGCCGAAGGCTACATCAACAGCGAGATGGATATCGAGGGCGATCTTCGCCTTTTGTCGGCGTTGCGCAATTCGCTGCCGAAAGCTCCCTCCGTGCTGTATGGGTTAAGCCTTTGGGTCAATCTTTTGGCAAGGGGTGTGACGAAGCTCAACAGGAACGCCATCTCACGCCATTATAACTTCGGTCACGATTTCTATCTCGATTTCCTGTCCAAAAAGAACCCCGCCTATTCGCAATGTATCTATCCGACAGGCAAAGAGACGCTGCAACAGGCAACCGATATCAAGTTGGAAACTATGGTGCGTGCGCTCGATCTCAAACGCGGCATGCGTTTGCTCGATATCGGCGGCGGTTGGGGATGCGTTCCCGAATACTGCTGCCCGCGCGGCATCAATGTGACGTCGCTCACCATCGCCGACGACTCCTACGATTACATCAAAGACCTGATCCGCAAGAAAGGCTTCAAGAACGCGCGAGTCGTCAAACAGGACTTTTTCGATTATCACCCCAAGCAACCCTTCGATGCGATCGTCATTTTCGGCGTCATGGAACACTTGCCGCGCTACCGTAAGGTGATGCCACGAATGCGGAACAACCTAAAGTCGCAAGGAAAGATCTATTTCGATTTCTCGGCAGGAATTTTCAAATACGAGACCAGCCGTTTCACACGCGACTATGTATGGCCAGGAAACCATTGCACCGTCTGCTTGCAAGATTTCATCGCAGAGTTGCTGTATCACGGCTTCGAGCTGTTGCACGTACAGAACGAGCGCAGAGATTATGCGCTCACGCTGAGGGATTGGTGCAAGCTTTTCGTCGCCAATCGCGCCAAAGCTGTCTCGCTTGCAGGCGAGAAGGCATACAGGATTTTCAATCTGTACCTGTCGCTAACCCAAGTCTATCTTGAAGAGCACCGACTGCAAGCATACCATGTTGTGGCGCAACGCCGAGACAACCCAGGTGCGCGTCCTAGCTTTTGGCGGCGGCTTAAAAGCTTTTTCATGTCGCTCGACTGAGACCTCTGCTTCGAACTAGGGGGAGGCAGGAGGCGAGAGGCGAGAGGCGAGATTGGCTGTATCGGAGCGGCAGGATTCGAACCTGCGACCCCTCGGCCCCCAGCCGAGTGCTCTACCATACTGAGCCACGCTCCGTCTTCGTCGATCGAAGCACCAAGATCCCTCACCGCAGCATAGCACAGATTGTGCGGCACCGATAAGCCGCGCGAGTGTTTTGCGCTTCAAGTCAGGGCAGGAAATTTTTCTGTTGTGATGCTAGCGTTTTGTCGCCGCGTCGCGTTATTTCTCTTACCTCGTAGATGCGTTGCACCTCTCCGTCGGCACGCAGGCGGAAGCGTCCTGCGGCGGCGGCAAATCCCTTAGCGCGTTCTAAATCTTCGCGCGACACATACCCCTTCTGCGCGCCCAATCGTGCGGCGGTCTGCGTTGCGTCGTAGGCGAGCACGGTCAAGGTATGGACGGCGGCTTGACTGCCCGTGTAGTTTTGGAATCGTTGCGCAAAGTCTTCTAAACTCGTGCGCTTGAGAAAGACGAATCGGCTGCCTCTGAGTTGCGGCTCTTTCGACAGGTTGCGCATCTGTCCCCAGGAAGCCAGCCCGTAGATGCCGACAAGATAGGCATCGATGTCGTAGAGCGCGAGGTAGGAGGAGACAACTTGCAACGCCTCCTGTCGCGCTTCGGGCAACAGCAGAATGTCGAAGGGGGGTGCTCCGTAGGTATCCTGCTTTTCGAGTTTTTTCAGCTCTATATCGATCTGCTCTCCCGTGGCAGAGTCTTGCGGCAGTTGCGCGCGCACACGGCGACGCTGCTTTTTGTATTGCGCCAAGGCGAGCATCCGATAGTCGAAGTCGGCGATGTTGCGGATCTGTCCTCCCAGCGTCTCGTAATCGAGCGTGCTGTCGAGAAAATCGACTCGATCAGGCGCAAGCCCTCTGCTTCGCAGATATGCGTTGCTCGCTTGAACGACGAGCCTGCCGTAGCCGTTCTGCGGCACTAGCACGGCAACGCGCGTTCCCCATCGCGCTTGAATGCCTCTGTGCCTTTTGTTTTGTTCTTTGTCGAAAGCCTGCGGCGGTCGTCGCAAGCCGTCTTGGAGGGCTACGGAGGTTTGCTCCCTGACCGACAACCCGAAGCGATAGACAAATTTTCCTTCTACCTTCTCGTCGTTGGAAAAGGTGAGCAAGGGTTTTCGCGCTCGATCGGCAACGGCGGCGACGGGCAGGCTTTGGGCAGAAAAAACAGGACCGATCAGAATATCCGCTTGTTGAGAGAGAAGCTGGGTTGCCGAACGTCGTGCGCGCGAGGGTTGCTCGCCCGAATCGCGCACAATAAGTTTAACACGAGAAAAGCGATCTTCTTCCGACAATGCCAATTTTGCCGCCTGCTCCATGCTTTTCGCCAAGGCGGGAAAGCGTTTTTGCGGCAACAGCAAGCCGATGACAAGCCTTCCGTCGCGCTTGTGGGAGACTTTTCTTCTATCGCGCAGAATCTGTGCAAGTGCCAAGGCGCGAGCGTCGCGCGTAGCATCCGCTTGTCCCTTGCTCTGTCCTGCTCCTCGCTTGCTCTTATCTTTGCCCTCAGCGATGAAGCGCGCCAGCGGCGGCTCGGACGGAGGCAGCGGCGATGGCTCTAGCAGCAACAGGACAGCTTCGGGCGGCAGAAGCGATTGGGGCGAGGGGGACTTGTCGTCCGTACTCGTCCCGCCTCCTCGTCCGGCGCACGACGACACGAGAAAGACCAACAGCAAAACAACAAGGCGCATCAGAGCAACATCCTAACGAAAACAAAGCTACACTCTAGCATGCCTCTCTTCGTGTAGAATAACCTCATCTTGCAGGAGAAAAATCGTTGCAATCTACTCGTAGCGTGATCGCGTAGTGTAATTAAATAGCGTAATTAAATAGCGTGATCGCAAAAACACCCTTAAAGACCTTCCCTCCGCCACAGACGCAAGGCGACGAGCGGACGTGTGTCGCTGTGCCTTCGCTCGTCTTGGAGGCTGCGCTTTATGTTGTGGCGACTCCGATCGGAAACTTGCAAGACATCTCATTGCGCGCGCTTGGTGTGTTGGCTACTTGCAGGACTTTGGCGTGCGAGGACACGCGACGCACGCGGAGGTTGCTGATGCACTACGACCTTCGTCCTGCGACAAAGCGGATGGTGCGTTACGACGACCATGCTGATGCGGAGGTACGCGATAGGCTGTGTGCGATGATCGAGCAAGAGCCTGTAGCGTTGCTTTCGGACGGAGGCACGCCCACTCTTGCTGATCCTGGCATGAAGTTGGTGCGCGTGTGTCGAGAGCGGGGGTTGCCTGTTTTTGCTGTACCTGGGGCTTCTGCCTTCACGGCTGCTTTGTCGGCGAGCGGGTTTCCTTCTGATCGTGTTTTATTCTTGGGGTTTCTGCCGCGCAAGAATGTGCAAAAGGAGCGTTTATTGCGGTCTTTGGAGGATTGCGAGGCGACGTTAATTTTCTTTGAATCGCCGCATCGGTTGAAAACGACGTTGGTGCTTTTGGCGCGTTGTTTGCCACGGCGTCGAGCTTGTGTATTCAGGGAGATGACGAAACTTTTCGAGAGCTTTCATACGGGCAGTTGTGAGGATGTAGCGAGCGAGCTTGTGGAGAGGAGACCGCGTGGTGAGTACACCTTGCTTGTGGCGGGGCAAAACAAGAAAGATGCAGACAAGAAAGATGCGGGCAAGAAATGACGAGCAAGCGAAAAAAAAGGGGTGGTGATACTGGGCGGCGTTTCCGCAAGGGCGTACTTAGGGGTGCGCTTAAGGGTATTTGGGGAGAGAGGTTTGCGGAGATATTGTTGCGGTGTAAGGGGTATCGCATTTTGGCTCGTGGGTTGCGCGTGGGGGGATGTGGGGGACGGGGTGGTGGGATGGGGATGGGTGAGATTGATTTGCTTGTTCGACGGGGTGGGGTATTAGTTATTGTTGAGGTTAAGTGGCGTAGTGATTTGGGGAGTGTTGCTTATGCGATTGATGGGGTTCAGCGGAGGCGATTGCGGAGGGCGGGGGAGGTTTTATTTGCGCGGGGGATTGGGGGTGAGGGGATTGAGATGTTGAGATTTGATGTTGTGCTGTTGGCGCCTTTTTCTGTTCGGCATTGGGAGAACGCTTTTTGAGGAGCGCATGGCTTCGTGAGGAGCGGGACTTGTGGTAAGTGCTACGCATATCGCGCGTAACCCTTCTCGGGTTACGCGCGATATGCGTAGAAGGCGCTTACGCGCCCGCTCGCGGCGCGCTTTTCGCGGGGGGACTGCGTCCCCCCACACCCCCCATGCGCAAAACTCACTTCGCCTACGGCTCGCTCGTCTTGCGTCTTGCGTTTTGCGTTTTGCCATCAATGCTAGTTCGTAAAAAGTTCTTGCGTCACCCCTGCCATAAGCCTATAAGAGAAACATCAAGCAACAAGCAACAAATCCCCCCCCCATGTCCAAGCTCAAAAATAAAAGCGCCGCCAAAAAACGCTTCCGCATCACCGCAACCGGTAAAGTGCTATTCAATAGCGCATACCTCCAACACAATACCTCCAAACGCCCCCAAGACATGAAACGAAACAACTGCGGTAGCCAAATCATGCAAAACCGCGACGCAAAAGTCGTGAAACGACACTTCCTCCCCATGCGTTGAAACGCATCGAAAGAAACAAGATTTAACACACAGGATAAAACACCATGGCTCGAGTCAAACGCGGCACAACAAGTAAAGCACGCCACAAACGCGTCCTCGTTCGCGCGAAAGGATTCTTCGGTAGCAGAAAAAATACAATCCGTATCGCAAAACAAGCAGTCGAACGCGCCGAACAATACCGATACCGCGATCGCCGACGTCGCAAACGCGATTTTCGCCGCCTATGGATCCAACGCCTCAACGCCGCCGTGCGCCAAAGCGGCATGCGCTACGCACAATTCATCTGCGCCATGTCCCTGCTGAAAATACACCTCAATCGTAAAGTCCTCTCAGAACTCGCCGTCTCCGAGCCAAAACGCTTCGAAGAACTGGTCGCAAAAGCGCAAAACGCATGGAAAACACAAAAACCCGAAGCTCCCGTAGCTCCCCCCCCATCTAAATCTTCCCCCTCTATATCCCCCTCCGTATCCTCTGACCCTTCCTAGAGGGCTGAAACGAATTTCAGCTCCTCCGCTATGACACCTCCTCAGGACACAACCCTGTCCGCAGAGCTTGAACGCATCGGGCAGAAATTCCGAGCTGATCTGACCGCTTGCACACAACAAAACCTCGCCCAAACACCCGATAAAGCACTCCTCGCGCTAGAACAAGTGCGCATCGGCTCCTTCGGCAAGAAATCAGCACTACAAAACCTGCTGCATAAACTCGGCTCACTCCCCGAAAATCTGGTCCTAGAGCAACGCAAAGCCCGCGGAGCCGCCGTCAATCTTCTCAGACAAACTATGCTGCACGAGTTCGAGAAAACTCGAGACAGACTCGAAAAACAAGCAAGCGAGCAGCGTCTAAAAGCCGAGCGCGTAGACAGCACACTCTCCGAACGCCCGCAGCACAAAGGCACGCTGCATCCAACAGGACAGGTGATCGAAGAGGTGATCGCAATCTTCGGCGACATGGGCTTTCGATGCGCCGAAGGTCCCGATGTCGAAGACGACTTCCACAATTTCATCGCGCTCAACTTTCCCCCCGACCACCCCGCGCGCCAAATGCACGATACCTTCTACCTCAACGGCAAAAAACAAAATGCCTCAACAACAAGCGAACCAACAACAAGCGAACCATGGCTGTTGCGCACGCACACCTCTCCCGTGCAAGTGCGCACGATGCTACAAGGCAATCTTCCGATACGAATCATCGCCCCCGGTCGTTGTTATCGCAGCGACAGCGACCAAACGCACACGCCAATGTTTCATCAAGTCGAGGGACTTGTGATCGACAAAAGCACGCACTTCGGTCATCTGAAAAGCTGCTTGAGCGCGTTCGTACGTGCGTTTTTTGAACAAGACTCTGTGCGCGTGCGCTTTCGTCCGAGCTACTTTCCCTTCACCGAACCAAGCGCCGAGATGGACATCGCCTGCCTGCGCAAAGAAGGAGCAATCACATTGCTCGAAGAGGTTTCAGAAGACAGCGACTGGATGGAGATATTAGGCTGCGGCATGGTGCATCCGAATGTTCTCAACGCTTGTAACTTGGATCCCGAGCAGTATCAGGGTTTCGCCTTCGGCATGGGGGTCGAGCGTCTCGCCATGCTGAAGTACGGTATCGCCGACTTGCGCACGATGTTCGAGGGAGATGTGGCATGGCTGCAGCATTACGGCTTCTCGCCGTTGGACGCGCCCTCGCTACTGCGCGGACTGCGCCCGCAAGCCTCCTAACAACCTCCTCACGAGAAGAAGTTCGATGCGTTTCACACGCAGCTGGCTGGAAGAGCATCTCGCAACAAACGCGAGCGACCTCGATCTTCAGGAATGCCTGACCGCCATCGGGCTGGAAGTCGAAGAATGGCACAATCCCGCAATACGCCTACAAGCCTTTCTAACCGCCCGCGTCGTCGAGTGTCGTCCGCATCCGCGCGCGCAACGCCTCAGCATATGCAGCGTGCGCTTCGATGCTTCGCAAGAACCAATACAAGTCGTCTGCGGCGCGCCCAATGTGCGCAAAGGCTTCATCGGCGTGTTCGCACCCGTAGGCAGCATCGTCCCCGCAACAGGACTGCGACTAAAGGCGGCAAGCCTGCAAGGCGAAGAATCGAACGGCATGCTGCTCTCCGAATGGGAACTCGGACTCTCCGAAGAACACGAGGGAATTTTAGAAATTAAAAACGAACAAGAAATCGGAAAACCCTTCGCCGAAAGCCAAAGTTTGAACGATCCCGTCTGTACCATCGCGGTAACACCCAACCGCGCCGATTGCCTCGGCGTGCGCGGCATCGCGCGCGACCTCGCCGCCACAGGAATGGGACAACTCAAACCCTTGCCCAAACCCTCCTTCAAGGAGACCTTCGAGCCAAAACACGCGTGGCGCATCGACCTGCCTGAAACGCTCGCCCACCACTGCCCATTCGTCTGCGGACGCAGCTTCCGAAACCTGACAAACGCACAAGCACCAAAACACATTCGCGCAAGGTTGAAAGCGGTCGGAATAAAATCCCTCTCCGCGCTCGTCGATGTCACCAACTACCTCACCCTAGACCTCGCCCGTCCGTTGCATGTCTTCGACGCAAGCAAACTCAACGGCAAAACCCTGACGATTCGCAAAACGCACACAACAATATCACCGCAAGAGTCGTCGCAAGAATCTCTTGCTGCTTTAGATCACAAGACCTACGCCTTGCCGAACGAGGCTACCGTGATCGCCGACGAGAGGGGTGTCGTCGGCATGGCGGGCATCATCGGCGGCGAGGCGAGCGGTTGCAACGAGGAGACGCAAGAGATGTTTTTGGAATGCGCGCTGTTCGACCCCCGCACGACGGCGGCTGTAGGACGCGCTTTGAACATCGAATCGGAGGCGCGTTTCCGTTTCGAGCGCGGCTTGGATCCCGCCGCTGCTAAGGCAGGCTGCGACCGCGCAACCGAGCTGGTGCTTGCATGGTGCGGCGGCGAGGCGAGCACAATGATAACGGCAGGCGCGGTACCGCGAACAAGAAGACGCATCCTCCTGCCCGAAGGACATGTGAAAAAATTGGGAGGGGTCGCGTTGGAGAAAAAATCCATCGATACAATTCTCGTCAATCTCGGCTTTGAAAAAGAAACGGAAACGGCGCAGGAAAAGAAAACGCAGCACTCTGCTTATGTGCCGCCCTCGTGGCGTGCCGATGTGACGAGCGCCGCCTGTCTTGTCGAAGAGGTTTTGCGCATCCACGGCTACGATGCCATTCCCGACGCGCCCTTCGTGCGTACGACGACGCTTTCCGAGCGCGCCTTAACGCCCTCCCAAAAGCGCGATGCGTTGGTGCGCCGCAAGCTCGCGCTAGCGGGCTTGTACGAGACGATCGCGTGGTCGTTTTTGGATTCGAGCCTTGGAGACCTGTTTTCGTTGGACGAGGGCTTGCGCCTTCAGAACCCCATCAGCGCGCAGTTGGATTGCCTTCGCCCGACGCTGCTTGCAAACTTGACGACGATAGCGGCGCACAACCGCGCCAAGAATTTGGGCAGACGCAACGCGGCGTTGTTCGAGGTAGGTCCGCAGTTCGCCTATCGAGACGACAAGGTTTTTCAGGAGCAGGTTGCAGCAGGGGTGCGCACAGGATCTTTCGAGGCGCGCCATTGGCACGGCCCTTCGCGCGATGCCGATCTCTTCGATGCCAAGGCGGACTTGCGCGCCGTCTTCGCAGCTTGCGGATTGGAGAGCGCGCGTTTGGATTCGACGCTTTTTGCTTCTTCTGCTTCGCCTGAAGGTTACCACCCGTATCGGAGCGGTTGTTTTTTGTTGGGGCGCACGCTGATCGGACGCTTCGGCGAGTTGCATCCCGCGCTCTGCCAACGGCTGGGATTGCGAGGACGCGCCGTTGCTTTCGAAGCCTTTCTCGATCGCATTCCCGCGCCCAAGACGCGCATCGCGCCTAAGGGCTGGCAACGACAAAAGCAACAATCGCTCTACAGAGACTTCGCCTGCTGGATCCCCGAGGGGTTGACGGCGGTCGAGATAAAAAGTGCCGTGCTACGGAAAGGACGCAACCGACTCAAAGCTTTCGCCTTTTTCGACCGCTACTGCGCTGACAACGGGGAGACATCGCTCGCCTTCGAGGTGGAACTTCTTCCTCACGCCGAACGCGCCTTGAGCGAGGTGGAAGTGCAAGCCGTTTCGCAAGAGATCGTCGATTGTCTGCAAGGCTTGGGCTGTCGCATGCGCGAAGGTTGAGCAAGAAAGTTTAAATAAAATTGGCTTGAGCCTTATCGTCGCGCGTGCGTTTTCTCTTCGATCGTAGCCTTCTTCCTTTCTCCTTGCGCTGTACGCCTCAAAGCTGTACGTGTCATTGCCGTACGTCTAGAAGCCGTACGCGTCTCGCGAGCCAACCTTCTCGGCGTGTCGTTTTAAACGCCGTTGGGGTTGAGGGATCGCAGGAGGGATGGCTGATGGGCGGCGGACAGAGGCATCGCTGTGCGTTCGGAAAAAATGGCGTTGGAATCAAAAAACGCGAGGGGGATGCGATAACGCCTGTGGGTGTTTTTCCTGTGCGCGCTGTTTTGGTGACGAGGCTTGCTTGCTCGCCGCCGCTTTCGCGGATGCCTGTTTTACGCACGGGTGCGCGTGCGGCGTGGTGCGACGATTCATCGAATTTGCGTCGCTACAATCGTCCTGTAGCTCTTCCTACGCGATTGTCGCATGAGGTTTTACGGCGCGAGGATGGTATCTACGATTTGCTGGTTGTTTTGGGTTATAACGATGCGCCGGTGCGGGGGGGACGAGGCAGTGCAATTTTTTTGCATGCGACGACCTCTTCGCAGCCTTACGCGCCGACGGAGGGATGCGTTGCTATTGCGGCGGAGGCGTTGCGGGGATTGTTGCCTGCGTTGCGGCGGGGCGCGGCGATTCGCATCGCGCTTCGTCGGTAGGAAAATTCTTGCAACTTGTCGCGTAAACATCGCGAGAGAGTCTTGTTTCTTAAGTTATTCCTTTCTGCTATTTTCTCTCCATGCTTCCCCCCCGCCCCGCTTGGCAAAAGCGCGTGCCGAACGCCATCACGCTGGTACGAGGTTTGTCCGTTTTTCCGATCATCGTCCTGACGACGGGCTCACCACGCCAAGCCTTCGTAGGCTGGGTTGTGTTCGCCTTCGCCTGCCTCAGCGATTTTGTAGACGGATACTTCGCCCGCCGCTGGAACGCCATCTCGCTGTTCGGAACCGCCTTCGACCCCATCATCGACAAAATCCTGATATTAGCCGTGTTCGTCGCGGTCTTGGCACACGGCGGTCTCGATCCTTCCTTCCTGCCACAACAAGACGGCACAGGCATGTCGCAGCTCGCATTCGGCTGCGCCTTCCTGATCCTTATGCGCGAAATCATCGTCTCGGGCTTGCGCGAGTTTCTTGCACAAAAACTCCATGTCTCGCTGCCCGTCGTCGCCTTGGCGAAAGACAAGACCACGCTGCAAATGATCGGGGTCGGAGGACAAATCCTCTCCATCGTAGCCCTCGCAGGACAACGACAATTGTGGGTCTCCATGCTCGTCGATCTCACGATCACCATCGCCTGCTTCGTGACGCTATATACAGGATTCATATACTCTCGAAACGCCTTCGCTCTGCTGAAACAAGGCAAAGGCAACAAAAAGCAGTGAAGCGCAAACCGTTCCTGTTGCTAGATTGAAAGTTGCACAATGAAGGTTATAGGCTTCGCAGGATGGAGCGGTAGCGGTAAAACAAGGCTCGTCATAGCCCTGCTGAAAGAGTTCTCTGATAAGGGCTTGCGCGTCTCCACCATGAAACACGCTCACCACAGCTTCGATGTCGATCACAAAGGCAAAGACTCCTACGCCCATCGCCAAGCAGGCGCATCCGAGGTTTTGATCGCATCCGAACGACGATGGGCGCTGATGCACGAATGTAACGAGGTAGAGAAAACTCACACTCAATGGCTCTCCCCCGCCGTCTTGCAAAAACACCTCGCACCCGTCGATGTGCTGTTGGTCGAAGGATTCAAAAACGCACCGATCGACAAACTGGAAATACATCGCTACCTCCTGCAGCAGAAAACACCCCGTCCGCTGCTCGCAGAAAACGACCCGCGTATTCGCGCCATCGTGAGCGACACACCTTTGCAACACGCGCTGCCCGTCTTCGATGCGGACAATCCCCGCCGTATCGCCGACTTCGTCCTCGACAGCGACGCTTTTCTTGCCCCCCCCGCATCCGCCCCTTCTTGCGATGCAACTTAGCGACGACGAGAAACTCTTGTCGTTGGACGATGCGCTCGCCCTCGTCGCACGCTTCGAACGAGCCACAAACAAGACGCAACCCACAACGCAATTATTGGCAGATTGTTGCGAGAGGCTGCTCGCCTGCGATGTGCGCGCACCGCGCGATGTGCCGCACTTTGCCAACGCTGCCGTCGACGGATTCGCCTTTGCCTTTGACGATTTGCAAACTTCTGCCAAGTTTCTCATCGCCTTTGAGGTTGCCACAGGCACAAAGCCGCAACGAGGACTCGCAACAGGAGAAGCCGTGCGCGTCTATACGGGCGCAGCCTTGCCGCCAAGCGCGGACAGCGTTGCGATGGAGGAAGACGTGCGCGTCGAAAACAACTTCGTGCTTATTCCTCACGGCTTGAAACGAGGTGCTAATCGCCGTGAGCCAGGCGACGATATTCAAAACGGTACCTTGCTACTGACAAAAGGTCATCGCTTGAATGCCATAGACTGCGCCGTCTTAGCGTCCTTGGGGATCAAGCAGGCGGAGGTGTTGCCGCGCTTGCGCGTCGCGCTCTTTTCCAGCGGCGCGGAGATCGCAAGAGGGCAGGCAGGCGAACAGGAACTTGGCGTGGCGCAAATTTTCGACAGCAACGCCGTCCTGCTGCGCCACTGGTTGCAGAGTTTGGGCTGCGAGGTTGTCGATGGCGGCATCCTGCCCGACGACCCCGATGCCATCGCGCAGGCGTTCGATGCTTTGCTACAAAAAGAATCTCCGCAGCCGTTGGATCTCCTGCTTGCTAGCGGCGGCATGTCGCAAAGCAAGCTCGACGGCATGGCACGCCTCTTGTCCGAACGGCGTGCCTTCACCTTTTGGCGCGTTGCTATCAAGCCGGGCAGACCTGTCGGTATCGGCACGCTCCGCCTGCCGAGCGCAAGCGCTTCCATTCCCTTTGCCGGCTTGCCTGGCAATCCCGTTGCCTGCTTTCTAACCTTCGGCTTGCTTGTCCAACCCCTGCTGCGCCGTTTGAGCGGGGAGCAGGCGATGGAGCCGCGCCGCATCAAAGCGCAATTGGCTTTTGGCGGCGACAAGAAACACGGCAGACGAGAGTTCCTGCGCACGACCATTGTCTCGAAAAAAAACGACGAAAAAGCCTTCTGCGATGAAACCTTGCGCGACAATTTTTTCTTGCCTCTTTTGGCAAAGCATGGCAAAAGCGGAGCAGGAGTATTGAGCTCCCTGCTGGGCGCGGATGGCTTCGCCGAGCTCGATGAAGATACAACCCACTACAGCGCAGGCGACATCGTAGACTTCCTCCCTATGCGCGAACTTTTTCCCTGACCCCGCACGGGCCCATGCCTTTTTCATCGACCTGTCCGCGAGGTTTGTGATGAAGATTCTCTACTTTGCTTGGTTCGCCGAAAAGCTCGGCAAGCGCGAAGAAGAACTCGAATCTTGTGCGAAGCTCGACAGCCTCGACAAGCTGGTCGATTTCTTGCGGTCGCGCGATGACATCTACAAAGAGATTTTTGCCCAAAAAAGTTTAGTTAAATGCGCCGTCAACAAACGCGTTGTCGAAGGTAACGCACCCCTTTCTCCCGACGACGAGATAGCCTTTTTTCCTCCGATCACAGGAGGCTGACGATGAGAACGGCTGTTTTGCACGACACCGCCTTCTGCCCCTACGACACCCTGCGCCTGTTTGCAGACGAGCACAGGCACTCCCCCTATCACAGCGGCGCGCTTGCAAGCTTCTGCGGTATAGCGCGCGCGCAAAAACAAAAAAATGACAAGTCGGATTCCGCGTTGGATCCTTTGCAAAGCCTGTACTTGGATTGCTACCCCTCGATGGCGGAACAATGTCTTGCGGATATCATCGACGAGGCGCAGGCACGCTGGAGTTTGCACGGAGCTACGATTCATCACCGTGTCGGCGAAGTTCCCGTAGGCGATACGATCGTGTTGGTCGCCTGTCTGAGCGCGCGGCGCCATCACGCCTTCGATGCTTGTCGCTATATGACGGACATGGTGAAGGTGAGACCTCCGCTGTGGAAGCGCGAAGAAAGCGTGCGCGGCGAGCAAGCCTGGCTTTCCGCCAGCGCGGACGACACGAGGCGCGCGATGGCGTGGCAGGAGACGCGCGTGCGGCATATTTCTTGAGACGAGGAAGAGCATGCGTCCTCACATCACCCTTTACAACAAAAGCGATTTTCAAGCGATGCGCCGCGCCGGCGACTTGGCTGCCCGCACGCTAGATTTCATCACCCCCCATGCGACGACGGGCTGCAACACGGGCGAGCTGGATCGATTGTGCGAAGAGTATATCCGAGCGCACGATGCCATCCCTGCGCCTTTGAACTATCGAGGTTTTCCGAAAGCAACCTGCATCAGCGTCAACCATGTCGTCTGCCATGGCATTCCTAGCGACACGAAGGTTCTACACGAAGGCGATATCGCCAATATCGATGTGACCGTGATTCTCGACGGCTGGCACGGCGATGCCTCGCGCATGTATTGGATCGGAAGCAAGATTTCCATCGCCGCCGAACGTCTGACTCGCATCGCTCACGAATCGCTGATGATCGGCATCGACGCAGTGCGCCCAGGCAACACGACGGGCGACATCGGTGCTGCCATCCAACAACACGCCGAACGCGGACAGGCGCACGTGGTGCGCGACTTCTGCGGACACGGCATCGGACGCAGCTTCCACGAAGCGCCGAACATCTTGCACTACGGCAAGGCGGGCGAAGGGATGGAGCTGCAACTTGGAATGATCTTCACGATCGAACCCATGATCAACCAAGGCACCACGCAGGTGAAGGTGCTGCCCGACGGTTGGACAGTCGTCACGCGCGATCGAAAACTCTCGGCGCAGTTCGAGCATACGCTCGGGGTCGTCGAGGGGGGATGCGAAGTCTTCACGCGCTCGCCGCGCGGATGGCACTGCCCGCCTTATAATAATTCGCCCCGCGAAAATCTGACGGTCGTCTGATGCCTGAGAGCCTATCGAAGGGAGAGGACTCGCTCGACGCAGCAGGACACAGGAAACGCCTGCGCCAACGTTTTCTCCAAGACTGCGGCAAGACGATGCAAGACTACGAGCTGCTGGAACTGCTGCTCACCTTCGCTGTGCCGCGCGTCGATGTTAAACCGCTAGCGAAACGCCTGATTAAACGCTTCGGCAACCTCGCCGATGTCGTCAGCGCCGAGCAGGAGGCTTTGAAAGAGGTAGAAGGAATCGCCGAAAGCTCGGTCGCGATCGTAAAGCTGATCGCGGCAAGCGCCGAGCGCATGCTGTCCGAAGAGGTGCAGACGGATGTCATCTCGTCGTGGCAACAGATCATCAACCTCTGCCGCGCGCGCTCGGCACGCGGGCAGATCGAGCAGTTTCGCGTGCTCTTCCTCGACAAAAAGAACTGCATCCTCAAAGACGAGGCCATCCAACAAGGCACCATCGACACGACCGCCGTCTATCCGCGCGAAATCATCAAACGCGCGCTCAACTACGGCGCAAGCGGCATGGTGCTGGTGCACAACCACCCCAGCGGCGACATCACACCTTCGCTCGACGACATCAACCTGACCCGAACGCTCAAACGCATCGCCGACGACTTGGGACTCGTGCTACACGATCATCTGATCGTCTCGCGCGAGGGATACACCAGTTTCAAAGCGCGCGGTTTGCTCTGATACCCTCCACCCTCCCCCTCCGTTCCAACAAAGGATTGTCTCCCATGCCCTGTCGTATCGCTATCAACGGGTTCGGTCGTATCGGACGGCTTGTCCTGCGCGCGTGGCTGGAATCGCCGCGCGAAAATCTTTCCATCGTCGCCATCAACGACGGCAGCGCGCGCCCGACACCCTCCGCACGCGAGGCTTGTCACATGCTCACCTACGATTCATTGCACGGCATCTTGAGCGTGCCGTGCGTTGCCAAAGGCGACGATCTGCTGCATGCAGCAGGACAGGATATAACATGTCTGCGCACGCGCGCGTGGCAGGGTTTGGACTGGGGCAAGCTGGGTGTCGATATCGTGCTGGAGTGCAGCGGTGCTTACAAGACGCGCGAACGCGCGAGCCTCCACTTGGAGCGCGGCGCGAAGAAAGTTTTGATCTCCGCGCCTGCCAAAGGTCCCGACGCTTCGATCGTCGTCGGTGTCAATAACGACGCGCTACGCGGTGACCATCGTATCGTCTCGGCACTTTCCTGCACGACGAACTGCCTTGCTCCGATCGCCTGCGTGCTAGATCGCTTGGGCGAGATCGAACGCGGCTTTGCGCTCACCTGCCACGCCTACACCGCCGACCAAACGCTACACGACAAGTATCACCCCGACCTTCGCCGCGCCCGCGCCGCCGCCATGTCGATCATTCCCACATCGACAGGAGCCGCCTCGGCACTCGCGCTCGCGCTGCCGCACTTGAAAGGAAAAATTCTCGGCAGCGCGCTCAGAGTGCCGACCGCCGCCGTCTCCGCGCTCGTCTTCGACTGCATCCTGCGCAAACCCTGCTCGATCGAGCGGATCAACGAAGCCATGCGCAAGCACGCGCAAGGCGACATGAAAAACATCCTTGGAATCTGCGACGAGCCGATGGTCTCGACCGATTTCCTACACCGTAGCGAAAGCGCCATCTGCGACCTGTTAGAGACGCGCTCCCTCGACGCGCACGCCGTTCAAGTGACCGCCTGGTACGACAACGAGTGGGGATTCGCGCAACGCATGCTCGACATCGCATCGATGATGGCAGAGGCAGAGAAAAAGTAGAGTAGAGTAGGCGAGAGCAGGTTAATTCATACTAGGTCGCTATGCCGCCCAACATGACATACTTGACATGCGTATACTCTTCGATTCCAACTCGCGCGCCCTCGCGTCCGTAGCCCGAATGTTTCACGCCGCCGAAAGGCGCACGTTCGCTGGAAAAAACACCCGAATTGACGGAGACAATGCCGTACTCCAAGGCTTCGGCAAGGCGTAGCACGCTGCCGATATCGCGCCCGTAGAAATAGGCTGCCAAGCCGTAGGGCGTGTCGTTGGCAAGCTTGACGACTTCCTCCTCCTCGCGAAAGCGCAGCAGGGGGGCTACGGGACCGAAGGTTTCCTCGCGCATGATCTGCATGCTGTCGTCGGCATCGCCCAACAGCGTCGGCGGAAAGAACTGCCGTCCCTTTGAGGAACTTGCTCCACCTGAGAGGATCGTCGCTCCTTTGTCTCGTGCGTCCTCGACATGGCGTTGCGATTTTTCGACCGCCGCCATATCGATCAGAGGTCCGAGGTGCGTGTCGGCGTCCAAGCCGTTGCCAACCTTGAGAGATTTGATTGCAGCTACAAACTTTTCCGCAAACGCATCGTAGAGCGATTCGTGAATGTAGAAGCGGTTGGCGCAAACGCAGGTCTGTCCGCTGTTGCGAAACTTGGAGGCGATGGCGCCCTCGACGGCGGCATCGACATCGGCGTCGGCGCAGACGATGAACGGCGCGTGCCCTCCGAGCTCCAACGAGAGCTTTTTCACCGTCGCTGCCGATTGTGCGATCAGCAACTTTCCCACCTCGGTCGAGCCCGTGAAGGAGACCTTTCGCACAGCGTCGCTTTCCATGAGGGCTTTGCCAATCTCCCTTGCCTCGCCGGTGATCACATTGACGGTGCCGCGCGGCAGTCCCGCTTCTTCCGCAAGCCTTGCCAACGCGAGCCCGCACAGGGGGGTTTGCTCTGCGGGTTTGACGACCGCCGTGCAGCCCGCTGCCAAGGCTGCGCCGAGCTTGCGCGTGATCATGGCGTAGGGAAAATTCCATGGCGTGATCAATCCGCACACGCCTACGGGCTGTCTCAACAGCAGCAGGCGCGCGTCCTTGCGATGGCTGGGGATCACATCGCCGTAGAGACGCAACCCCTCTTCGGCAAACCACAGCAGAAAAGATTGAGCGTAATCTACCTCGCCGCGCGCCTCGCCGAGGGGTTTCCCTTGCTCGCGGGTGAGCAGGTGCGCCAAGCCTTCTTTGTGTTCGCCCATGAGTTCTCCGAAGCGACGCAGCAAGCGTCCGCGCTCGGGGGCTGGGCGGTTGCGCCAATCGAGAAAGGCTTCTTCCGCAGCGTCGATCGCTTGATGCGTCTCCGCCTCGCCGAGCTTCGGCACAGAGCCGAGCGTCTCTCCTGTGGCGGGGTCGAGGCTGTCGAAGCGAGCACCGCTTGCAGAATCGACCCATGCTCCGTCGATGTAGCATTGTTCGGGAGCGGTGAATGCGACCGATTTGTCCATAGCTACTTCTCCTAGATCATCCCTTTGCGCACGAGATTGCGTTTGTTCTATGGAGTAGAATACACCGAATCAGCGCAAAAACACGAGAATTTTGCGCTTTCAGAGCCTTGCGGAAAATACGCTCTAGGAGGGCGATTTTTCGCTGTTTTTAGACATAAAAGAAAAATTGTTCGAAAAAGGCTTTTTTTGCTTTTTTTGCACTTTTTTTGTTATTTTTTCTTGACAAGAGGACGAAATGTGCTATGTTTGCAATATCGCTTCTGTCGACTTTGTACTCGGCAGACAAGAGCCGACTTGTCCTCTTTGGGCTGGTCGGCTCTGGCGTTTTTTAGTCGGAAAAAGTTGTATTTTTTTTTATTTTTTCTATTTTTTTTTCTTGACAAGGTGTCATGGAAGCAGTATAAGATTGATATTCCACTGCCTGAAGTGGCACAAAGGAGACTTTGTGCTTGTTTCAGTGCCGACGAAAGCCGAACCGCTCTGAAAAGGGCGGTCGGCTTTCCGAGTTAAAACCCTCTGCTTTCCATATTGTGAAAAACCTGCCAAGACTTGTCAAGAAGGCTCTGTTGCAGATCAAGACAGGGGTTGTCTGTTGTCGAACAAAAAAACGCGTTGCTGTCTATGTCGATGGATTCAACCTTTATCATGCAATGCACAATTTGCTCAAGCAAAGTCCCAAACAAAAAAGGGATCATAGTATCAAGTGGCTCGATTTAACAAAATTGGCAAAAGAGCTTATCGGTTCTAATGACAAAGTTGTAAGCGTGAATTACTTTTCAGCCCGGCGCAAAGAGTATGCGCATCGCCTGTCTGAAGAAATTGTTAGGATGGCGAGAAAAGGAAAAATCTGCGACCACAAAAGTCATAGTTGCAAGAAAATATACGATGTTATTGAAAGAATCGAAAAAGAAATGCAACAAATACCAGAGCAAAGTGAAAGACACGCCACCTACATAGAAGCCTTAAAAAGCCAAGGTGTCGCATACGATATATCAGAATTCGGTTTGGGAAAAATACCATGTCGTTGCTGTGGTAAGATTTATCCTAAGTCTATAGAAAAGCAAACGGATATAAAAATTGCTCTTCGTATTATTAGCGATGCCTATGAAAACAAATTCGACTCTTTAATTCTTATCAGCGAAGACAGTGATTTTTTTCCTGTCATCGAAGAAATTGTCTTGAAGCATAACAAAGAAGTTTGCGTTGCTATCGTATCATCGGTAGAGGAACGATTTATTAAAAAAATAAAAAAACAAGAATCCAATCTTTATAAAAAAATCACAATTGTTCCCATCGCAGAGCAATTGCTACAGCAATGCCAGCTGCCCGATGTCATCACCCTCCCAGACGGCAAGGAAATTCGCCGCCCTGACAAATATCGCCCTCCTGCTCCCTCCTAGCAAACTTCCAAAGCAAATTTCCAAAGCAAATTTCTTGGCGAACCCGCCGCCCTCTGCTACAATCGCACCATGCTCTCCAAAAACCCCTCGCGCCCTTTCACACGCTTTTTTCTCTGCGCAACGCTCGTCAGTGTCTTGCTCGTCAGCGCCTGCAACTCGGTCGAAGTACGCCGCCCAACCGAAGAAGAAACCCTCTCCGCCGAAGACCAACGCGACCGCAGAGGCGGCAAAATAGGCAGAGCAGGCAACCCCGACGACGAAGCGCGAACGATCTTCTCCTTCGGCAAAAAGAAGAAGAAAACACAACCCAACGCGCTCGCCAACGCAAGCCTGAATACCAACCCCTACCTATGGCAAGGCGCGTTGCAGACGCTCTCGTTTATGCCTCTGCTTTCGTCGGACTTCACAGGCGGCGTGATCGCGACCGACTGGTACTCTCCGCCCTCAACACCTCGCCGTCGCTACAAGATCACCGTGCGCATTACGGGTATTGCCTTTCGCTCGGACGCGCTCGGCGTTGCCGTCTTCTCGCAAAGCCTGAGAAACGGGCGATGGCGCGAGGAGAAAACATCTACCGAAACCGTGCGGCAGATCGAAGAGACGATGCTAACACGCGCACGCGACATGCTCGCCGACGCCAACCTCTGACAAGTCCCTCGCAGACAGCGATGTGACAACACCTGGCGACAACACGACGCGCTACGACCACAGAGCCGTCGAAAAGAATTGGCAGCAACGCTGGCAGAACACGCAGCAACGACAGGGGTTGCGACCTCCGAGCGGGCGCAAAAAATACATTCTCGAGATGTTTCCCTATCCGTCGGGAAATATCCACATGGGACACGTGCGCAACTACACGCTCGGCGATGTGCTGGCGCGCTTCTATCGTGCGCAAGGCTTCGACGTGCTGCATCCGATGGGATGGGACGCATTCGGATTGCCCGCCGAGAACGCAGCCTTCGAACACAAACAACACCCAAGGGCTTGGACGCACGCCAACATCGATGCAATGCGAACGCAGTTGCAATCGATGGGGCTCGCGCTCGACTGGCAGCGCGAGATTGCAACCTGCCACCCCTCCTACTACAAGCACGAGCAGGGCATGTTCTTGGAATTCTTAGAGCGAGGACTAGCATACCGCAAGGAGGCATGGGTCAATTGGGACCCTAGCGAAAACTCGGTGCTAGCAGACGAGCAGGTCATCGACGGAAAAGGATGGCGTTCGGGAGCTATCGTCGAGAAACGAAAACTCGAACAATGGTTCCTCAAAATCACCGACTACGCTCCCCAACTGCTCGAAGAGCTCGACCGCATGCCGCAATGGCCAGAGAAGGTCAAAACAATGCAACGCAACTGGATAGGAAAATCCGAGGGATGCCTGATCGATTTTCCTATCGCAAGCAACAACGAAACTCTGCCAACAGAAAAATTGCAAGTCTTCTCTACACGTCCCGATACGCTCTTCGGCGCAACCTTCTGCGCCGTCTCGCCGAACCATCCCTTGAGCGAAACTTTGGCGAAAAGCCGTCCTGCGCTCAAAGCCTACATCGAGCAGGCGAACCTCAAGGCGCAGCAACAGGAACAGACACGAGGACACGGACACACAGACGACAAGGACAAAAGCGGCATCGACACGGGACTGCGCCTGCTCCACCCCTTCGACGAAAGCATAACGTTGCCGTTGTTCGTCTGCGACTATGTGCTGATGGAATACGGCACGGGAGCGATCTTCGCCTGCCCTGCGCACGACCAACGCGACTTGGATTTTGCCCGAAAGCACGGCTTGGCGGTCAAGCCCGTCGTGCTGCCCGAAGGGGCGAACGAGCAGACCTTCGCCATCACCGATGTCGCTTGGACAGGCGAGGGTAGCCTGATCCATTCTCGTTTTTTGGACGGGCTTGCGATCAAAGCTGCCATCGCGCGCGCGACAGAGCATTTGCAACAGAAAAAATCAGGCAGAAAAGAAACGACATGGCGACTGCGCGACTGGGGTATCTCGCGCCAACGCTACTGGGGCTGTCCGATTCCTGTTGTCCATTGCGCGCGTTGCGGCATCGTAGCTGTGCCGCGCGCTGAGCTGCCGATCGTGCTACCGCAAGAGGTGAGTTTTGAACATCCAGGCAACCCCTTGGAGCAGAACGAGGCGTGGCGGTTGACCCCTTGTCCCTCCTGCGGCAAGAGTGCCGAGCGCGACACCAACACCTTCGATACTTTTGTCGAGTCCTCGTGGTACTTTTTGCGCTTTTGCGATCCGCGCAACGACGACAAGGTGGTCTCGGAGGAAGCGCAAGGCTGGCTGCCCGTCGATCAGTACATCGGCGGCGTGGAGCATGCCATCTTGCACCTGCTCTATGCGCGCTTTTTCACGCGCGCCCTGAAAGACTGCGGCTACCTGAACAACCTCTTCGAGCCCTTCGGAGGATTGTTTACACAAGGCATGGTCTGCCATGCCACCTTCCGCGAAAAGTCGACAGGCGCATACCTCTTTCCCGACGCCGTCGAGAAAAGCAAAGACAAAAATAAAGACGAGGACAAATGGATAGTCAAGAAGACGGGTGCTAAGGTCGTGCGCGGTCGCAGCGAGAAGATGAGTAAGTCGAAAAAGAACATCGTCGATCCGCAACGAGTGATCGAGGAGTACGGTGCCGACACGGCACGCTTGTTCATGCTCTCCGACTCGCCGCCTGAGCGCGATCTAGAATGGAGTTTTGCAGGGATCGAGGGGGCAGCGCGCTTCATGCAAAAACTCTGGCGCATGGCAGAAGACAGACGGAACGCTTTGATCTCCAAGCCTAGCATCCAAAAAGAAGACGGGCAGAAAGACCAAGCAGTGCCTAGCGCGAAATGCATCTCCGCCGAGGCGCTCTGCCGAGCCACCCACCAAACGATTCGCAACGCGACCGCCGACATCGAACAGCTGCGCTTCAATCGAGCGATCGCGCATCTGCGCAAGCTTGCAAACGTGATCGAGGCTTGTCGAGAGGAAAGCCCGTCCGCCGAAGAGCAGCGCGCGTTTGCCTTCGACACGCTGTTGCGCTTGTTGCATCCCTTTGTTCCTCACATTACCGAGGAGATTAGGCAACGACGAGGAGAGACGACGCGGCTCTTCGAGGCGCGATGGCCTGTCTTCGACGCGACGCAAGCCTTTGAGCCGGAGATCACGCTCGCCGTTCAGGTCAACGGCAAGTTGCGCGCGACCGTCTGCTTGCCCGACAACTGCGCACGAGAGATGGCAGAGAAAGCGGCCTTGAACGAAGACAATGTGCAACGCGCCTTGGCAGAAGCGACGATACGCCAAATCGTGTTTGTGCCGAACAAGATCGTCAACATTCTCGTCGAGAAAAACACGGGAGCTGAAAAAGCAAGCGCAGAGGGACAGACGAGGACAAAGTGACAGGAAAAGCAACAGAATTGGATTTTTTTGCGCCATTCTTTAGGTTTGGCGCTGTGTTTGGGAGGAGGAGGCGTGTTTTTCGCGCGGCGGGGTTGCTGTTGTTGTTTTTCGTCGCGGGCTGCCTTGCGCCTGTTCCTTCGTATCAGAAGACCGACCTTGAGACCTCTGCTGTAGATTTGCGCCACATCGCCATCGCGCCCATTGCCGAGAGGCGGGGACAGATTTTGCGTACGATGTTGGAGGAACGTTTGGCAAGCGCAGGTAGAAAGCTGCGGAAGACGCATGACATATCCGTCTCGCTGGAGGTGGACAACGACGAACGCGATTTCGGACGAGCGCGCATCGTAGGCGAAATGCGTGCGACGGCAAAATTTGTGTTGCGCGAGAAGCGATCTAAAGAGCAGAAGGATTTGTTGAGGGGCAGTATTTTTATGCGTAGCAACTACACGGTGCGCTCGGACTTTCTGGCGCGGCGCGATGCGGAGGAGGAGGCGTTGCGTCATGTGTTGGCGCTCGTTGCCGACGATATGCTGGTGCGGATGCGGCTGTATTTTTTCACGCAAAGCAAGAAGGAGCGTGAACTTAAAAAGGATTCTCCCTCGCCATGATTTTGAAGCGAGCGGCGTTGGAAGCTTGTTTGTCCGCTTGCAAGTCTAGGGGCAGATCGTCGTTTCCTCGCGCGTTGCTTTTGTATGGACCGAACGAGGGTTGCTCGCGTTATTACGAGCAACGCGTCGTGGAGGCACTCTCCAAAAATGAGAAGGAGGGGGAGGAGATTTCCCGAGAGGATATTGTTCGATTAGGGGTGGGGTCTTTGACTAAGGACGGAGCTAAGGGGGGTCAGAAATTGCGAGATGTGCTTGGCTCGTCGTCGTTGTTCGGCGGCTTACGAATTGTTGTGGTAGAGGTAAGGGATGGCGAGAGGGTTGATGCGCGCGCTGTTTTTGGAGATGGCTTAGAGACTTTGTCGAACGGGGAGAGTTTTCTTGTTGTTCGTGCGGGTGGCTTGCGTAAGGATTCGCCTTTATGCAAGTTGTTCGCGGCTGGGGGTGCGACCTTTGCTTGTTATGAGGAGCGGGGTTCGGATCTTGTACCTATGCTGCGGGGGTTTTTGGAGGGTGGGGGTGTTCGTGCGGATGCGATGATGTTGAATGCTTTGGGCGAGGCTTTGTGTCGGGATAGGATGGCGGCGCAGCGCGAGATGGAGAAGGTTGTGTTGTATTACGGCGAGGGGGGTGTTGTTGATTCTTCTGTTTGGGATTTGTTGGGCGATTGGAAGGAGGCGAGAATTGGCGAGGTTTTGTATGCGGCTTTCGATGGGAGGGGGATTGAGTGTTTGCGGGGTTTGGAGGGATTACGAACGGCGCAGGTTGCGGGCATTGCGTTGGTGCGATCGGTGATGCGTCATATAGAGTGTTTGATGCGTTTGAACGAGCGGAGTGATGGAGATGGGGTTAGATTACGTGAGGAGATTGCGCGTTGGCGGCCTTTTGTGATGTTTGCTTATCGGGATAGGTTGGGGGAGCAGGTGAGGCGATGGGGAGGAGGGGGAGGAGGTAGAGAGAAATTGTTGCGTTTATTGGGGGATGGATTAGATTGTGAGTTGAGGATGAAGGGGGTATTGGGGGTTGGGTTGCAATGGGTTTTAGCGGAGCGGTATGTGCTGGGGGTTGCTCAACGGGCGGGGAGGAAATAACGGGAGCGCGTGCGCTTGTGTGTTTGTCTGGCTATGTTTGCTTGCTTGCGGGCGCGCTTGTGTGTTTGTCTATCTCTGCTTGCTTGCGCTTCCTTATGGGCGCGCTTCGCAGAGATAGACACGGGCTTTTTGCATTAGGTAACATACGCAAGACGAGCGAGCCGTAAGGCGAAGTGAGTTTTGCGCATGGGGGGTGTGGGGGGACGAAGTTCCCCCGCAAAAGACCCCGCGTCAGCGGGGCGCGTAAGCGCCTTCTACACACTTTGCGCGTAGCGCAAAGTGTGTAGCCTCTTATTCAAAAGCGCGAGGCTTGCCTCGCGCAATACTGCCTCACAACACGGCACAGCGAGATTGTTTTCCGCTTACCTAGAGACAAAAAGAATCGCACGCAGCGCGCCTCTTATTCAAAAGCGCGAGGCTTGCCTCGCGCAAGCTGACTCATAACATGGTACAGCGTTTTTAATTTTGCCTAGAAGATAGAGATAGAAAGAATATTAACGGAATTTATTTTTCGAGATAATTTCTTTTAATTCTTCAATAGTTAAATACTCTTTTTTCTTATGAATCATGCGATGGCAATTGGAACAGACAAGGGATAGGTCTGAAAGGGATGTTTTGTCGCCATCTTTCATTTCTGATAGCGGTTTGTTATGATGGCATTCGATAAAATTTTCTCCGTGTTCACCGTATTTTTCTAAAAAATTAAATTCACACACCTCGCAAGATAAAAACCCCTTTTCTTTAAGGGTTTTTTCTTTTTTGTCTGAAACAATTTTTGCGTTTCTTTCACGACTTTTATGACGAAAAAGACGAATTCCTCCTTCGTTAACATGCGCTTCATAAAGTTCTTCTTTTATAGGTTTTTGAAATTTATTAATGCGAGAAAGAATTTTTTTTGCTTCTTTTTCTAATTCAGAAAAATTATTTTTAAATTCATTCTGTATTTCTCTATAAAAACCGCCTCCCCCACTCAACCCTTTTGTATTTGGCGGATTACTGTCTCCCGAAATAAAATTTCTGATTCTAAGATTAATCGAATCAGGACTTCTAAAATTTTCATATTTTTCTACAAGAATACCATTCATCATAGCAAGATCAATAAGGTGTTTACTATAAATTTTTTCCAGTGCTTCAGAAACAACACCTTTTTTCTGTACATATAAATGCAAAACAAGAATAATTTCATCTCTGCTCCATCGTGGATTTGTAGAAGTTCTTTTAATTGCAGGCATTTTGTTTTCCTTTGTTAGATTGTATTTAATCTGCTGGTTTTCTAACTTATTATTTAAAGAGAGTCAACAACTTTATTCCGCGTTACGAGTCAGCTTGCGCGAGGCAAAGCCTCGCGCTTTTGAATAAGAGGCTACGCGCTTCGCGCGTAGATGAAACCGTGTCTGCCTTTGCGATGCGCCATAGCATACGGCTTGCCGTATGCGTCCCCATGCTATTGCCTCGCGCTTTTGAATAAGAGGCGCGCTTCGCGCGATTTTTTTTGTCTCTAGGGCGAGGAAAACATAACCTCCCTGCCGTGTTAAGAGTCAGTATTACGCGAGGCAAAGCCTCGCGCTTTTGAACAAGAGGCTACGCGCTACGCGCGTAGATAAAGCGCGCTTACGCGCGCTCCGCTGACGCGGGGTCTTCGTGGGGGGAATTTATCCCCCCACACCCCCCGCGCACGCTTCGCGTGCGCATGTTTTGCGCCCGTCATCATACAAAGCAAGTCTGTTGCGCGAGCGTGTGCCGTTAAAACTTCCCACACCCCCCAACGAGTTTTCCCTCTTGACTTGCGCCTGCGAGATAGGTATCGTGCGCGAGTGCACAGAGGGTAAGCACTTATCCGTTAAACACCACCATAGGAAGAGAGACCATGAGCCTTGAAAACATCCCGACCCTTGCCACCTCGTCGAACGAAGGAAGCGAGGGAAAACGCAACAAAAAAACCCAAATCTTAAGTGCCTTGCTGTCAGCAAGCGCGCTCGGCATGTTTTTGGAAGGCTGCGGCGGCGGAGACCCAGCTGCTGGCAACGGCAATACTGCTCCTGCTCCTCCTCCTCTGGGTAGCGAGAACAACCCGTTTAAGGCAACGCTAGCTGCCAACGCCTTCACGGGTAAGGCAGGCGAGGACTGGGTGAGCTACGCAGACTCGGATGCAGATGTCGAGATCACTCTTGGTGAAGATGGTATCGCCTCTGAAGCGGGTGTAGGCGGCTTTGCTGCGGGAGATACGCTTACAGACATCAACAACCTGATCGGCTCGGATTATGCCGACGAATTGACTGGCAACGGCAATGACAACACCTTGCGTGGTGGCTTGGGTGCAGATACGCTCGAAGGCGGCGATGGTGCGGACGAAGCTTCTTATAGCAACTCTGCTCTGGGGGTCAGGGTTAGCCTTGTCGCCACAGGAGGGCTGCAAGTGGACTTTGATGGGGCTGCTGCCAACCAAAACGAAGCCGTGGGCGACATCCTCACCAACATCGACAACATCGTAGGTTCAGACCACGACGACTGGCTGACGGGCGATGGCTTAAAAAACAAACTGGTCGGAGGAGCGGGCGACGACCGCCTTGAGGGCGTCGCGGATGCGGACACCCTCGAGGGTGGCGCGGGCGATGACACCCTCTACGGCGGCGAGGGCAACGACATCCTTGCGGGCGGCGTGGGTCGCGACATCCTCCGTGGCGGCGATGGTGATGACACGCTCGACGGCGGCGCGGGCAACGACACCCTCGTCGGCGGCGAAGGCAACGACATCCTTGCGGGCGGCGAGGGTATCGACTGGGCGAGTTACGAAGGCTCGGATGCAGGTGTCACCATCACTCTTGGTGCTGATGGCGTCACCTCTGAAGCGGGTACAGGCGGCCATGCTGCGGGCGATACGCTTACGAACATCGAAAACCTGATCGGATCGGGCTTAGGCGACACCTTGACTGGCAACAATCTTGCCAACATCTTGCGTGGCGGCGAGGGCAACGACATCCTCGACGGAGGCGATGGCAACGACCGACTCTACGGCGGCGCGGGTGAGGACACCTATCTGTTCGGATCAGGCGACGGTACGGATACGATCACCGACAACGACGGCGGCAAGATCGTCTTATTGCAAGGGCCGAACAACGCCTACGATAGCGCAATCTACTATTTCGCCTATGTCAATGGTAATGTAAGGCTTAGAGTTATTACACAGGGAAGCAGCATAGCCAATACCATAGACTTCACGACCTATCCTTCAGCTTACACTTTCTACACGCGGAGCGGTGACACCGACACAGAGATCGATGCGGACTCGATTGTTCTGCCAACGTTACAGGACGGCAGCGAGAGCAACCTGTATTTGGCAACGGCAGCTGCCGACATCTTGATGGCGGGTTCGGCGGTAGGCGAGGACTGGCTGAGCTACGCAGGTTCGCATGCAACTGAGGGTGTCACCATCGACCTTGGCACTCTTGTCGATGGCGCTGCCACGGCCTCTGGCGGTTGGGCTGCGGAAGATACTCTTACGGGCTTCAACAACCTGATCGGCACGAAGGAAGTCGACAGATTGACTGGCAACGCTGAGGACAACACCTTGCGTGGCGGCGCGGGTGATGACACCCTCAGCGGCGGCGATGGCAACGACACGCTCGAAGGCGGCGCGGGTGATGACACGCTCGAAGGCGGCGAGGGTGCGGACACCCTCGACGGCGGCGATGGTGCGGACTGGGCGAGTTACGAAGGTTCGGATGCAGGTGTCACCATCACTCTTGGTGCTGATGGCGTCACCTCTGAAGCGGGTACAGGCGGCCATGCTGCGGGCGATACGCTTACGAACATCGAAAACCTGATCGGATCGGACTCAGCAGGCGACACCTTGACTGGCAACAATCTTGCCAACACCTTGCGTGGTGGCGCGGGCGAATACATCGACACACTCAGCGGCGGCGCGGGTAACGACATCCTCGAAGGCGGCGCGGGTGCGGACATCCTCGACGGCGGCGCGGGTGCGGACGAGGTTTCTTATAGCAACTCTGCCGATGGGGTCAGGGTTGACCTTTCTAATGCAGGAGAGCAAGCGGACTTTGAGGCGAACAGCTATGGCTTTACTGCCAACCAAAACGAAGCGGTTGGCGACACCATCAGCAACGTCGAAAACATCCTAGGCTCAAACCAGGGCGACTGGCTGACGGGCGATGAAAATGCCAACGAACTGCTCGGAGGAGCAGGCAACGACCGCCTTGAGGGCGGTGCGGATGCGGACACCCTCGAGGGCGGCGATGGCAACGACCGCCTTGAGGGCGGCGAGGGCAACGACATCCTTGAGGGCGGCGAGGGTGCGGACATCCTCGACGGAGGCGATGGCAACGACCGACTCTACGGCGGCGCGGGTGCGGACACCTATCTGTTCAACGCGGGCGACGGCACGACTGTAGATACGATCATCGACGATGGCGGTGAGATCTTCTTCTTGCAAGGGACGAACGACGATGCCTACGATGGCGCAACCTACAGCTTCGTTTATGTCGATGGCAATGTAAGTCTCACCGTATCGAATGCCGGTGCCACGCTCAATATCATAGGCTTCACGGTCAATCCTTCAGCTTACACTTTCTACACGCGGAGCAGCGATGGCACCGACACAGAGATCGATGCGTCCTTGATTACTCTGCCAACGCTACAGAATGGCAGCGAGAGCAACCCGTATTTGGCAACGGCAGATGCCGACGCCTTGACGGCGGGTCTGTCGGCAGGTCAAGACTGGGTGAGCTACGCAGACTCGGATATAGATACGGGTGTCACCATCGACCTTGGCACTCTTGTCGATGGCGCTGCCACGGTTTCACGCGGCTGGGCTGATGGAGATGAGCTGACAGACATCAACAATCTGATTGGCACGAAGGAAGTCGACGAATTGACTGGCAACGGCAATGCCAACATCTTGCGTGGCGGCAAGGGCAACGACATCCTTGCGGGCGGCGCGGGTAGCGACACCTATCTGTTCGGCTCAGGCGACGGCACGGATACGATCACCGACGACGGCGGTACAATCGTCTTCTTGCAAGGGACAGGCAACGACTATGCGGGCGCAACCTACGAATTCACGCGCTCCGATGCAGGAAGCGGCGATGCTGTAACGCTCACGGTGAGGGGTAGTGCCGACAACATAATCAATACCATAGAATTCACGAGTTATCCTTCGGCGGGCTTTGACTTCTACACGCGGAGCGGTAGCACCGACTCACCAATCGCTGCTACCTCGCTTGTCGTGCCAGATAAACTGATCGCGGGTAGCGAGGAAAGCCCGTTCTTGGCAACGGTAGCTACTGACGGCTTCACGGGTTCAGGAGACAATGACTGGGTGAGCTACGAAAACTTGGCAGGCGTTATCATCGACCTTAGCGCACGCACTGATTTAGCAACCATCAACAACCTGATCGGCTCGGATGGAGTCGACGAATTGACTGGCAACGGCAATGCCAACATCTTGCGTGGTGGCAAGGGCGACGACATCCTCGCGGGCGGTGCGGACGCGGACACCTATCTGTTCGGCGCAGGCGATGGCACGGATACGATCACCGACGACGGCGGCGCAATCGTCTTCTTGCAAGGGGCGAGCAACGCCTACGATGGCGCAACCTACAACTTCGTTTATGTCGATGGCAATGTAAGGCTCAGCGTATTGAATGCCGGTGCCACGCTCAACACCATAGACTTCACGACACATCCTTCAGCTTACAATTTCTACACGCGGAGCAGCGATGGCACCGACACAGAGATCGATGCGTCCTTGATTGCTCTGCCAACGCTACAGAATGGCAGCGAGAGCAACCCGTATTTGGCAACGGCAGATGCCGACACCTTGACGGCGGGTTCGGCGGCAGGCGAGGACTGGCTGAGCTACGCAGGATCGACAGCAGCTGAGGGTGTCTCCATCGACCTTGGCACTCTTGTCGATGGTGCTGCCACGGCCTCTGGCGGTTGGGCTACGGGAGATAAGCTTACGGGCTTCAACAACCTGATCGGCTCGGATGGAATCGACGATTTCACTGGCAACGAAAATGCCAACACCTTGCGTGGTGGCGCGGGCGACGACATCCTTGCGGGCGGCGCGGGCGCGGACACGCTTGAGGGCGGTGCGGGCGCGGACACCTATCTGTTCAACGAGAACGACGGCACGGATACGATCACCGATGACGGCGGCAAGATCGTCTTCTTGCAAGGGACAGGCAACGCCTATGATGGCGCAACCTACGATTTCGCCTATGTCAATGGTAATTTAAGGCTTACCGTGCATAATTCTTCCTCCACCATTGTCAATGTCATAGACTTCACGACCTATCCTGATACTTACACTTTCTCCACACGGAGCGGTGACACTGACACACCAATCCCTGCTACCTCGCTTGTCTTGCCGGTGGAACTGATCGTGGGTAGCGAGGAAAATCCCTTTATGGCAACGGCAGATGCCAACAGATTCGCGGGTTCGGGAGACAATGACTGGGTGAGCTACGCAGACTCGCCTAATTCTGTCAATATCAACCTTGGCACTCTTGTCGACATTGATGGTGTCACTGATGCTGCCACTGTTTCAGGCGGCTGGGCTGCGGGAGATATTCTTACAGGCATCAACAACCTGATCAGCTCGGCTGGAGGCGGCTATTTGACTGGCAACGACAATGCCAACATCTTGCGTGGTGCCCCGGGCGCCCCGGGCGAGTCCACCGACATCATCTTTGGCAACGCGGGCAACGACACCCTCGAGGGCGGCGCGGGTGTGGACATCCTCTACGGCGGCACTGGTGACGACACCCTCGAAGGCGGACTGGGTGGAGACACGATCAATGGTCAAGGCGGTACTGATGACTGGACTTCTTATAGCAACTCTGCCAATGGGGTCAGGGTTGACCTTTCTAATGCATTACCGCAAGCGGACTTTGATGGAACGCATGGCTTGAATGCCAACCAAAACGAAGCCGTGGGCGACACCATCAGCAACATCGAAAACATCCGAGGTTCAGACCACAACGACTGGCTGACGGGTAAGGGCGGTGCCAACAAACTTGAGGGCGGCGAGGGCAACGACATCCTCGACGGCGGTGCGAGCGCGGACACCTATCTATTCAACACGGGCGATGGCACGGATACGATATTAGCTGCCAACGACGGAGTGGGCAACAAGCTGATCTTTGCCACTTCGGGGACGGATTACGACGCCTCAGACTTTACCTTCATCAGAGGCACTCTGGATGATAATGGAGACTTTGCGCAAGCCTCCACGGCGGGGAACAACGATCTGCGAATCGTCGTCAAGGGAGACCCAAACGATGATACTGTCTTTGATAATACCGTCTTCATCAAAGGCTATTATGCTACAGGCGATAATAATGCCTACACGATCTACCACACCTCCGAAGAGGCAGGCAATGCCATCGGTCCTGCCGAAACAACGCCAGCAACAACATAGAGGCAGACACAGGGGGATGAACTCCCCTTGGGGATAAATTTCCCTTGGGGATGAACTCCCCTTGCTTTGCTAGGGCGAGGAAAACACAATCACAGAAGGCACAGGGAGAGGAGTCTTTAATTCTCATGGTACTCCTCTCCTTGTTGCTACTCTAGCGAGGAAAACTCGAATAGCCCTGCGGGGAGTTCATCCCCAACATGTTACGAGGCAGTTTGGGGATGAACTCCCCTTGCGCGAGGCCATAGCATACGGCTTGCCGTATGCGTCCCCATGCTATTGCCTTGCGCTTTTGAATAAGAGGCTACGCGCTCCGCGCGTAGAAGGCGCTATCGCGCCCCGCTGACGCGGGGTCTTTTGCGAGGGATTACTCCCTCGCGCTCCCGCGCACGCTTCGCGTGCGCATGTTTACTCGTCAATGCGCGAGTCCCGTTTTTTGGGACACTACCGCTCCCTGTTAAAATTAATCAAAAAAGCACGTGTCTTGTTCGCAAGACAAAAATCGCCGCAAGTCAATTCCTCGCTCCGCCAAGCCCCCTCCGCTCCCCGCCCCCCAAACTCAATACCCGATCATACATAACAACCCCCGCCGCAATTCCCACATTCACACAAAACCGCGTCGGTATCTTCACAACTACACGACACCGCTCCCTCACACCCTCCGATAAATCTCCCCGCTCAGGTCCAAAAATATACACCGCACGAGGAGGATGCAAAAACTCCGTCAAATCACGCGAACCCTCACATAACTCAACACCCACCAAAGCACACCCCTCAGGTAAAACAAACTCATCCCAACTCGAATATCGATAAAACGGAACATGCCTACCCACCTTGGAAGTATCAACCTGCTCCAACAAACGCCTCGGCAAACCCTCCCCAAAAGCAAAAACAAAATCCGCCCCGAAAGCATGCGCCGTCCTATAGATAGCTCCCGCATTATGCGCCTTGGAAAGATTCTCAACCCCAACGCCGAAATATCCCCGCATCACACTCCCCTCACTCGCTTGTCCCCACTCGCTTGCCATCACTCACGAAATCCACGCAAGGTCATAAACTCCTCCGCATTAGTCGGATGCAAGGCAACCACAGAATCGAAATCCTTCTTGCTCGCACCCAACCGCAAGCCCAACGCCAACGCCTGAATGATCTCAGGCGCATCGCTGCCTACCATGTGACAACCCAAAACCTCTCCCTCGCCCACCGCACCCTCGGCACGCTCGATCAACTTCACCAACACCCGCTCGCGCGCCGATGCCTCCATAAAGCTGCTTCGCAGAGGTGCGAACAAAGATTCATAAACCCTCACCCCGCCGCTCGCTCGCGCCTCCTCCTCCGACAAACCCACGCTCGCTAAAGCAGGAGTAGCAAAAACAGCACGAGGAAAAAGCCGCGCATCGAAGGTGGTATCTTTGCTGCCACCCCCAAAAAGCCGAGACACCAACACCTCCGCTTGCCTTATCGCAATCGGCGTGAGTTCAGGAGAAGGAGTCGTATCCCCCAAGGCATACAGATCTTCTAGGGAGGTTTTAAAGTTCTCGTCTATGACAATTTTTCCTTGCGCGTCCGTCTCGATCCCCAACGCCTCCAGCCCCAAGTCGCGCGTCCGCGCCTTGCGTCCGAGCGCAGCCAACACGAAATCACAATCCAGCGATTCCTCTCCCCCCTCTCCCTCCATCTCCAAACGAATATCATGGTTGTTTTCTTGACGCGACAGCCGCCGCACGCGATGCGACAAGCGCACCTCGACACCTCGCGCTTGGATGCCCTCCAAGCAATGCCGCACGATGCCTCGATCGAAGGAGCGCAACAAAATATCGTTGCGATGCACCAAGGTTGTCTTTGCGCCGAGCGCGTTGAAAATGCCGACGCATTCCAAGGCGATATAGCCGCCGCCCAAAACGACGACGCGCTTCGGCAACTTGTCGAGTTCGAAGACCGCATCAGAGTTAGATGCCAGCTCGAACCCCTCGATTTTGCCTTCCAAGGAAACGGGTTCGCCGCCGTTTGCCAACAACAGCTTTTTCGCTCGCACCTCGACTCTTCTTTTACTCTCTCCTTTGCCTGTAACTTGAAGGCAGAAAGCTCCGTCTTGCTTTGCTACAAGTCGCGCTGTGCCGCACAAAATCTCGACACCTGCCTCTCTGCAACCCTTCTCGTAAAGCCCTCGTAGGCGCGAGAGTTCTTCCTCCTTCTTGCGACGCAACACTCCTAAATCGAAGGAATTTTCTCCTGCTGCGTGCCAGCCGAACGAGGCAGCTTCTTTGGCAAGCCCTCTGTGCGCGCCTGCATAGACATAGAGTTTTTTCGGAATGCATCCTCTATTGACGCAGGTGCCGCCCAAGGCGCGATCTTCGATCAGCAGCGTTTTCGCGCCCAACTCCGCCGCGCGTCGCGCCGCGCGAACGCCGCCAGACCCCGCCCCGACGACACAAAAATCCCATACTTTCGACAAGGTTTTTCTCTCTTTGCGCGTTTGTTAAAAAGCTTGTTAAAATTCTTCGGCGAACTGCTCTTTGACGACTCGTTCGTTCAGGTCGCGTTCGGAATCGAAAAGCACGGTCACGGCACTTTTTTTGTCTTGGTGCATGCGGGCGCGCACGACATCGGTGACCTCGGCATTGTCGGCGACTGCCGAGACGGGTCGTTTTTCGCACTCTAGTGTTTCCACCTCCAGCATCGCCTCGCGCGGCAGGAGTGCGCCGCGCCATCGACGCGGTCGAAAGGGAGCGATGGGCATCAGCGCCAAGAGGTTTGAGCTCAGCGGCAGAACGGGACCTTGCAACGAAAGATTGTAGGCGGTGCTGCCTGCGGGCGTAGAGAGGTTGATTCCGTCGCATAGGAGCTCAGGCATGCGTACTGCTCCGTCGATGGACAGACGCAGTTTAGCTACTTGCGCCGTGCGACGAAAGAGCGAGACATCGTTGAAGGCGATATGACAGAGTTCCGTTCCGTCTTGCTGCGTTGTCTCCAGCACGAGCGGAGCGATACGATAGGACGAGGCGGTTTGCAGCGTGCCGAGCAGATTTGCGGCTTTCTCTTCGTCGAAGGCGTTCATGAGGAAGCCTACGCTACCGCAGTTGATGCCGTAGACTTTCTTTTTGCGCACGCCGTAGCGACGCAACACTTCCAGCATCAAGCCGTCGCCGCCGAGCGCGAGAACATACTCGGCGCGCTCCAGCGGCACGAGATCGAGAACGCGCTCGATCGAGGCGCGACAGCGCGCTGCCTTTTCTGTATTGGCAGCGAAGAGCGCAACGCGCAACGAGGACACAAAAACCGTGTTGCTTGGCTTGGAAAGGGTCTAGCCGCCCGTCGTATTCATCGTGCGCACAAGCGACGATGGAGCGGCGTTATGATCGATCACGAAGGCGTGTCCCCGCGTTTTCTTCGCCACTGTAGCTGCTATCATTTGCGAGCAAGGCTCGAAGTCGTTGGGATGGTCGCGTAGCAGGGCGCGTAGGTCGGAGCCTGTTTCTTGTCCCAAGCAGGGGTACAGCATGCCTGTACAGGTGACGCGTACGCGCGTACAGCCGTCGCAGAAGTTTTCGGTGAGCGGCGAGATGAAGCCGATTCGCCTGTCTATCTCTGAGCAATGCAAGTAGCGTGCGGGTCCGCCGCTACGATAGGAGGAAGTTTTCAGATGCCACCGCTTGGCGATCGAGCGGCGCAGTTCGGTGAGGGGATAGAATTGGTCCAGCCTTTTTTCGTTGCCGATATCTCCCATGGGCATGACTTCGATGTAGGTGAGGTCGCAGCCTTTTTCTCCGCACCAGGCGAGCAGGCGATCGACTTCTTTTGGCATGACGTTCACTTTATTGAGCGCGACGCAGTTGATTTTCACGGCGAGTCCTGCTTTGAGCGCGGCGTCGATTCCTTGGGAGACGACATCGAGGGAGCCGCCGCGTGTTAGATGGGAGAAGGTGTTGGCGTCCAGCGAATCGAGCGAGACATTGATACGCCTAATACCGAGTGCGAACAGATCGTCGGCGAATTCTACGAGGCGGGTTCCGTTTGTCGTGAGCGTGATGCTTTTCAGGAATCCTGGCAGAGATTTAGTGGTGTCGTTTTTGGGGAGGAGGTCGCCGAGTTGGCGAAGCAGTTGAAGCAGATTTTTACGAACGAGGGGTTCGCCGCCGGTGATGCGAATTGTTTCGATACCGTGGGTGATGAAGAGGCAGGCGAGGCGATAGAGTTCTTCGAGGGTAAGGATATCGCTTTTCGGCAGGAAGTCGGGGCGTTGTGGCATGCAGTAGCGACAGCGCAGATCGCAGCGATCGGTGACGGACAGGCGGAGGTAGTTGATCGTTCTGCCGCAGCCGTCGACGAGGGGGGGGCGGGGGATGGGGGGAACGAAGATGGCTTGGGACGATCTTGGCGTTTTGGCGAGCATGGCGAAGTTCTTGGGTCGTACTTGAGACTCTGCAGTGTGCCTTTTTTAGCACAATTTGGCAAGGGGGTTGGCGGCTAGTCTTGGTAGATAAAGCGCTTACGCGCTCCGCTGACGCGGGGTCTTTTGCGGGGGGGCAAAGCCCCCCCACACCCCCACGCGCACTGCGTGCGCGTTCGTTTACTCGTCAATATACGAGTCCCGTTTTTTGGGACACTACCGCACATCCCCACATCCCCACGCGCGATAGCGCGTCATTCATCCGCGAAAGTGTCATCCGCGAAAGTGATCGTACAGCATCTGCGCCGCCCGCTCCCCCAATCCCCGCACCCCCCGCAACTCCACCTTAGACGCCGCCGCAACCGCACGCGCCGAACCAAAATGCTGCAACAATAACTTCTTCCTTACAACCCCCACCGACGGAACGTCATCCAAAATCGACGCCCTCTGCGCTCGACCCCGCCCCGCACGATGCGCACCCGAAGCAAACCGATGCGCCTCATCACGCAATCGCAACAGAAAATAAAACAACGCATCAGGCTTAACAAGCCGTAAAACCCTCGTCTTGCCCACGCTCGCATGCGAAGAAGCAGCATAAATCGTCTCCCTATCCCCCCTCCGACTCTCCCCCTTGGCAATCCCCAACAACGGCAACGGAGGATAATCCCCAAGTACCCCCTGCGCCGCCGAGATCTGTCCTCGCCCGCCATCCAACACAACTAACGACGGCAATCCCCACGATTGCTTGTGCGCAAAACGTCGCGACAAAACCTCGCGCATCATAGCGTAATCATCCCCCTGCGCCTCCTCGGAACGAACGATGAACTTTCTATACGCTCCCCTCGCAAATCCCTGCCTGTCAGCAACAACCATCGCCGCGTAAGGATTGGTCGCGCTCAAGTGACTGTTGTCGTAAATCTCAACCCGCGTCAAAGGCTCTTCCAAACCCAACATCTCTTCAAGTGCCTTCCAGTTGTCCGCAAATCTTCTTTTTTCAGCCTGCCGTCTTCTCAAAGCTTCCTGCGCATTGTCATAGACAGTGGCAAAAAGAGGAAAGCCCTTGCTAGAGATAATCCGCACCGAACGCTCGTAGCGATGCGAGAGCGACCTAGCAAGCCACGAAGCCTCGTGAGGAGCGGGCTGCGCGTAAATGATCAAAGGCGGCGGATGCGTCGCGTAAAACTGCGCGATGAACGACGCCATGATCTCAGGTTGAGAAACCTCACTCGGATGATGCGGAAAGAAAGCGCGATTGCCATAGTTTCTAGCATGGCGAAAACAAAACATTTCGATGCAACTCTCCCCCTCTTGCACGCAGAGTGCCAACACATCCGCCTCCTCCCCATGCGGCAGAGAAACCCGATGGCGCGCCTGAATCTTCGCCAACGCCGTTAAACGATCGCGCAAGGCTGCCGCGCGCTCGAACTCTTGCGCGAGACTTGCCGCCTGCATCTGTGCTGCCAATCGAGTGCGTACGCCCTCCGACTTGCCTTTTAAAAACGCTTGCGCGCCTGAAACTAGCTGCGCGTAGTTCTTCTCGTCCGTGTAGCCGACACAAGGAGCGCAACAACGCTTGATGTGATACTGCAAGCAAGGACGAGAGCGATGAGCAAAGACCGAGTCGCTGCAAGAGCGTAGCAGGAAAATTTTCTGCAACTCGACAAGCGAAGCATTGACCGCCGTGCTAGAAACGAAAGGACCGAAGTAGCTGCCTTTGACGCTCTGCTTGCCTCGATGCTTGACGATTTGCGGAAAGACATGGTCGCCGCGCAGCAGGATGGAGGGAAAACTTTTGTCGTCGCGCAAAAGAATGTTGTAACGCGGCTTCAACGCCTTGATGAGCGAGGCTTCCGTCAGCAAGGCTTCGGCTTCCGTTTGGGTCACCAAAAGCTCAACACGGCTTGTCGCTGCCAGCATACGTTGCAAGCGATTCGGCAGGCGTAGCGGACGAGTGTAGGCTTGAAGACGTTTCTTCAGATTGCGCGCCTTCCCGACATAGAGTGCCTGTCCCCTCTCGTCCAGCATGCGATAGCAGCCGGGCTTTTGCGGAGCTTCCGCATGCGCCGAGCTGATAACAGAGAGAGCTTCGACAAACATCCAAACGAACTAAGCTTGAGCTGGACGGAGGACATGGCTGTGTTTTGCGTCGTAGAGTTTAGACGAGCGCCGCGACGCTTCCTGTTGCCTGCTTTGCGCGAGGGTTTTTCCTACGAAGACGAGCGCGGTGCGCGTGATGCCTGTACCTTTCACCTTTGCGCGAATATCTGCGAGCGTGCCGTGCAGGAACAACTCGTCGCTCCAGCCTACGCGATAGGCGACGACGACGGGACACTGCTCGCCGTAGAGCGGAGCGAGCGTTCGGCAGACGAAGGCGAGATTGTTGATAGAAAGATGGATGGCAAGCGTCGCCCCGCTCGCCCCCAAGCGCGCGAGCTGCTCCCCCTCAGGCATGGAAGAGGCACGCACCGCCGTGCGCGTGAGAATCACCGTTTGGCTCACTTCAGGCAGCGTGAGCTCCATCGTCAAGGCAGCGGCGGCGGCGGCAAAGGCGGGAACGCCAGGTGTGATCCGAGAGGTAATGCCATCTTCACGAAGCGCGTGAATCTGTTCGGCAATCGCGCCATACAACGAGGGGTCGCCCGAATGCAAGCGCACCACGCGCAACCCCGCAAGCGCGCGCGCGCGTAGCAACGCGAGAATATCCTCAAGCACCATCGAGGAAGTGTCGTGTTTCTCGGCTTGCTCTGCCAAGGCGACGACCTCGCAAGGCACCAACGAGCCTGCATACAGCAGCACCTGCGCACCCCTGATCAACCTTTCGGCGCGTAGCGTCAAAAGGTCGGGCGCGCCAGGACCCGCGCCGACAAACTCCACGACAGGCTCTACAACAGAATCTTTGTTCAACGCACTTTTGTTCAACGCACTTTGCCTCCTTGCAACTTGTAGCCGCGCTCCGTATAGAGACGCATCCCATAAGGAGAAGCGTAGCACTTCGTCTTGCTGTTGCCGACAAGGACGACCGAGTGCATGTCGACAATCGCCTCTTCAAAATCGCGCAACCGAGCAACACGAACGCTCTCCCCCTTGCGCCCGACGAGCCTGCCACAAGCAATCGGCGTGTCGGGGGGACGATGCGCGCGCAACAGGGCGAGCGCACGCGGTAACAGCGTGCGGCGCGTACGGCTTTGCGGATTGTAGAGGGCTGTGACGAAGTCCCCTTCCGCCGCAGCCTTGATGCGCTGCATAATGATCGTCTCGGAGGTCATGACATCGGACATAGAGACCGCACAAAAGTCGTCGCCCAAAGGCGCGCCCAGCCGAGCCGCCAGCGCATGCATGGCAGAAACGCCGCTCGCTTGACGCACCTCGACGGGAGCATTTGATTCTTCTTCGGCAAGAATTTGCCACACCAAACTTGCCAAGCCATAGATGCCCGCATCGCCTGAGCCCAGCAACACCGTCCGCTTGCTCGCCCGCGCCAAGTCGAGCGCAAGGCGACAGCGTGCTTCTTCCTCACCTATAGCGGAGCGATAAAGCTCGGCGCGAGTCTCTCCCTGTTCCAACAAATCGATATAGCCCCCGTAGCCCACAACGCACTCGGCTTCGCGCAAGGCACGCGCGGCGACGCTTGTGCGCTCGCAAGCCGCCCCAGGGCCCAAGCCTACCAGCGTCAACAACCCGTTCTTCTCTCCAAGAAAATTCGATTCTACAAGCGCGCAAGGGGCGAGTGCCAAGGCGCAAGTGACCTTCGCAGACTTACGCTTCGCAAGCAAAAGTCGCTCGCCCGTATCAGCTTTATCCGACACGCAAGCCAAGGCAAGTGCCGCAGCCTCGGCAACGCTCGGTGTGCCTGTCGCGCGCGCAACGACCTCCTCGTGCGCCAAGCCGTGCTGTTCGGTAACGCTCGACAAATGCTCCGCCGTGAAAAAACGCAGAGGCAAATCTCGACACGCAGCAAATTGTAAAAGTCCGCGCTCGTCTCGCTTCAAAGAAACGCTCGCGATACCCGCAACAGCGGCAACATCGATATTCGCTTCCGCAAGACAAGCCTCGACCAGCTCGGCAATATCCGCAGAAGACGCGCCACGCACGCACCCCACCCCCAGCGTAACGCAGCGCGGCACAAGGCGTAAGTCCGTAGCCTCGTCTTTACCTTCATTTTTGCGAAACCCGACCGCAACCTTGACCCTCTCGGATTTTGCCCCCTGCTTGCTCCCTTTGCTCGCCAAGTCGAAAAATGTTTGGGGAGGAAACCCTCCGCAAGCCTCGCCTATAATCTCGCACACCGCTTTTGGCGCATCGGAGGAAGCGGAGTCCTCTAACAAGGGAAGCAAGGCTTTAAGCACGCTGTCCGCATCGCCGAGCATCGTCCAACCCCGCGGCAAGTCCTCTAAAGAAAATCCCAACAACCCCTCGGTCGCAGAGCCACCCACGACGAGCAAATTCTCATCATGGTGAAGCTGTCGCCAAACCTGTCGCCAAGCCTGCTGCAAAGCACGCGCAACCCCACGACCGCCGTGATGCCACCCCGACAGCGCGAGCAAAACAGACTGCTCGCCAGCAACAGGAGGAAAACACAACACGGGACTGTCGCGGTGCTTGTCGCCCCAAGCGATGGCGCGAATGAGAATGGCGGGCGGACACCAGCCAACGATGGTGCGCCCTCGCGCAAACGCCTCGTTGATGGCGACGCGCGAAAGAGGCTGACACGAAACAAGCCACGCTGCATTGCTCCCCTCCTTATTACTACCCTCCTTGCTTCCTTGCGCACGGCAGCATTCCGCCAATTTTTCTGCCTCCGCCATGCGATGGCGCGGCGCAAAGAAAGCCAACGCTTGTCGAGAGGAGTCCGTCATGCTTTTTTCTTTTTTAGAGCAGGCACAAAAATCATGGAAAAATACGGCGCGCGAAAAGAATCGTCTGCCACTAGCGCGCTCAACGGAGAAGAGTGTTGTTGGGGAAAGGTTGCGTAAGCGACATAGCGAGCATCCGACAAGCGGCGGTGCTTTTTCAACAAGGCGCAGACTTTGCCGAAAAACTTTCCGACCTTGACAAAGACGACGCTGTCGCACGCTTGGAGAGCTTTTTCCAAGACGGTAGCCGAGGCAGAAGCAGGCAGCACGGCAAAGCACTGGTTGCCTTGCGCCAACGGCGTTTGCAACAGCGCAGCACCGCTCATAGGGGCAGAGACGCCGGGGACAATCTCTACCGACACATCGCGCAGGTGCGGTAGCAGGTAGAGGAACGAGCCGTAGAGCGTAGCGTCTCCCTCGCAAAGATAGGCGACCGAACAACCCGCGCGCACAAACCTCTCGATATCACGCGCGGCGCGCGCATAGACGGCGTGGTCGGGAAATTTCCGCGCGTCGAGCGTCATGGCAATTGGCAGTTCCACCCTTCGCCGCCAAAAAAAATCTCGACGCAGATGAGGCGCTGCTATTCGCCGTGCCAACGATTCCGAGTTCGGCGGACAAGGATAGGCGAGAACCGACGCTCGCTTGAGGACAGCACGCGCGCGCAAGGTGATCAAGTCCGACGCACCAGGACCTATGCCCAGCCCGTAAAGGCGCGCCATTTTGTCAGGCACCAAGAACATACTGCGTGACGCATCGCTGCGGCGAGAAGGCTTGCGTCTCTCCCAGCGGTTGCGCCTGAGCGATGGCGATGCGCACAAGCTCGCCGCCGTACTTTCGGTATGCCTCAAGCAACACGCCTTCCCCCGCAAGCGAGACGGCGTTGGCAACAATTCTGCCCTTTGGCGAGAGCAGAATAAGCAGTTGCTCCAACAAAATCTTGTTGAGCCCACCCCCGATGAAGATCGCTTGCGGGCGCGGGGCTATTTCCTTTCTCTCCCTATTCTTTTTTTCTTGCAATTCTGCAGCGCGAAGGGCGAACTCTTTTATGAATTCTCGCACTAATTTTTGAACAAATTTTTGTGCGGTTGCATGGACAATCTCTAAGCGGTCTTCGAGGGCGAAGCGCGCGCGGTTTTTTTCGATGAGTGCAACGCGACGCGCATCGCGCTCGACGGCGCAAGCGCGTCCTCCTGCCAAGCACCACTCGATGGCGACCGAACCCGCACCCGCGCCCAAATCCCACAACAAGGCGTCGCGCTGTACGACAAGTGCCGCCAGCGTGAGCGCGCGCGCATGCCTCTTCGTCAGCTGCCCGTCGTGAGCAAATGCCTCGTCGGGCAACGCGAGCCTCTGTCCGAAGACGCGGGGAGAGGCGGAAACTTGCTCAGAAGGATTGGCGGGGAGCTCCAAGGCGAGAATCGCAAGATCAGAAAAAAGATCGGAAGCAAGATCGGAACGCTCGCCTTGCGCAAGCCCGACGCGCAGACGCATCGCCGTTGAGCGGACGATCGACTCGTCGGAGCCTCCCAACTTGCTCAAGATGGTCATGGCAGAAGCCTCCAAATTTTCGGCGCACAACAGCTCGGCGATGCGTTGCGTGTCGCTCGCACCCGAAAGCATGACGAGCAGGCGCGCGCACGGCGCAAGGCTGCGTTGCAGCAATCCGAGCGGTCGCCCGTGCAGCGAGAGCGTAGAAAAAGAATCGTGCGCCCAACCCATCGCTGCCGCCGCAAGCGAAAAGCTGCCTCGCCAAGGCACGATACGCAAAGTTTTGCCGTAGCGTCTGAGCAAGGTCGCTCCCACTCCATAACTCAGAGGATCCCCCGTCGCCAAAACACAGACGGGCGGAACAATAGAGGCAGGCAGAGCGGAGGTTGTTTGGGTTGTCTTTTGCAGTGCGTCGAGTTTTGTCAGGTTTTCTCTAAACGGACTGAGCCAAGCCTCCGCACGGGCTTGCAGGTTTTGCGGCAGGCTTGCGATGTGTCTTGGCGCGCCGAGAATATGTCGCGCTCCTTCGCAAAGCATGCGCGCTTCGGGCAGTAGAGCCTCAAAGCCTTCCTCGCCGATGCCGACAACCGAGAGCCATGTGAATCCCTTGGTGAATTCTTCTGTCGTGTTTTGCGTCTTGTTTGTTGCGGTCATGCTTTTCGATGTTGGAGTTTTTCAAAGGTTGCGTTGAAGGCGGCGGCGGCGATGGCGCTGCCTCCCAATCTGCCGAGCAGGGTGATGGCGGGAAAGGGATAGTGTTCCAGCGTTTCCAGCAGGGCTTGTTTCGATTCGACTGCCGAGACAAATCCTACGGGAAATGCGAAGATGGCTTTGGGTTTCGGGCAGCGTTGTTCTCGGACATGCTCTAGCAGGCGCAGGAGTGCTGTTGGCGCTGCGCCGAACAGAAAAAGCGTTTTGGCTACAACATTATTTTGTCGGGCATCGTTGTTTTCGCAGTATTGGTCGATGGCTGCCATGGCTTTTGTGATGTTGTGTTTGCTCGCGCGCTGTTGGATCGAGGGGTGGTGGATGAGGCATTGTGCGTGGGGCGCGTATTTTTCTATGGCTATGCGTAGCATGGCGGAGTCGCAGAGGACGGGAATTTTCTCGATGGGGGTATCGGAGAGAGCGTCGAGAATAGATTGCGGAAAGTCTTTTGAGGCGCGGATGAGGGGTAAGATTTCGGGATTGCCGCAGGCGTGGATCATGCGCACGGCGAGGGGTTGCAGGGCGGCGGGGAGGGTTTTCAGATCGGGACAGATTTCACGGACGCGCGCAAACGAGAGGCGTGTGATGGCGGACGGCTCTTTGGGATACTCTTGCGGATAGGGGGGCAAGGAAGTAGGCAAGGAAGTAGGCAAGGGAGTAGGGCGAGGAGGAGGCATGGATTAAGCATAGCGTTTTTTTGCATGCATGCGGATTGCTATAAAGATTTGAGATTTTGTATGCATTGCTCGGCTCTTTTTTGGGCTATTTGGGTATAGGTTTTATTTATGTCGCAGCCTTGAAATTTCCGTCCTGTTTGTAGGCTTGCGATTGCGGTTGTTCCTGATCCTAGGAATGGATCGATGACGAGGTCTCCTTTGTTGGAGTGTTTTTCGATGAGTTCGGTAAAGAGGGAGAGGGGTTTTTGTGTTGGGTGTTGTCGGTTGCCGAGGTGTCTTGGGATGGGGAGGTTGTAGATTCCGTTGTGGTATTGGTCGTTGAAGGTGGGTTTTCCTCCTTTGACGGCGAGGATGGCGATCTCGCGGCTGTTGGAGAGGTAGGTTCTTTTCATATTGAGCGGGACGGGATTTGTTTTCTGCCAGATGATGAGACGGAGCATGCGGAAGCCTGCGTTGTTCATGGCGTCTTTGAGGTCGGAGATTTTCCAGAGGTCGTACCAAACGATTGCTGTTCCTCCTTTACGGAGTGCTATATGTGCGGCTTGGCAGAGGTTATGGAGGTTGATATTTTCTTTGTCCCATGCGCCGAAGTCCATGGAGAGTGCGAAGCGTTTTACGCCTTGGCGGACTTTTTGGAAGCCTGTTTTGCGGGAGATGGTGTATGGGGGGTCGGTGAGGAGGAGGTCGGCGGAGGAGGGGGGGAGGTTGTGGAGGAAGGCGGCGTAGTCTTGACGGAGGATGGTGCAGATGGGGTGGGTTAGGGACATGATGGGGGTATATTAGCAAAATTGCGGGGGTTATGCTTGTGCGTGTTTGCCTTTGCTTGCGTTTTTTGTTTGTCTGTCGTGTTCGCGCTTGTGCTTTTTAATGGCACGCGCTTTGTATATTAACGGGCGCAAAACATCGCGTGCGTAGCACGCGGGGAGCGCGAGGGAGTAATCCCTCGCAAAAGACCCCGCGTCAGCGGGGCGCGATAGCGCCTTCTACACACTTTGCGCGAAGCGCAAAGTGTGTAGCCTCTTATTCAAAAGCGCGTTTCGCAGAAACGCGCAAGCTGACTCGTAGCATGGTAGGGCGACAATGTTTTCACTCGCGCTAGCGACAAAAAGAATCGCGCGAAGCGCGCCTCTTGTTCAAAAGCGCGAGGCTTTGCCTCGCGCAAGGGGAGTTCATCCCCAAGCTGACTCGTAACATGGTAGAGCGTTTTTAATTTTGCCTAGAAGCTAGCGACAAAAAGAATCGCACGAAGCGCATTTATATCTGTCGCGTTCGCGCTTGTGCTTGTGCTTTTTAATGGCACGCGCTCACGCGACAGCATAAGTTTTTATTTTTTATCAATTCTTTTTTGTATGAGGACGATCACAAGGTTGCAGGCAGAGCGGCGCGCCGAGTATCCACCCTTCCTTTGTTTGCGCTTTGATTCTATCATCTTTGGAGACACAAGAGCAATCTACCTTTAAAAATTTTTGTAGCAAACTTCCATCCTTGTCCTCTTCGGCAAAGAAACGACACATCTCCTCAACTTGTATCCTGTCTTTAGGGTAACCCTTCGGAATTTGATGGTTTTCGCTCTGGCATTCAAGAGCATCTGTTTTTCTCGCTATGCGTTCTTGCACTCTGCCAATAGCAGCAAAGTGAACCTCACAAATTAAAATATTAAAACCCTTAAGGTTTTTTCCGAAGTTTGTTTCAAACGGCCATACCCTTACCTTTTCACCAAAACATCGCCTTAATTCTTCTACATAAGGAATGCCAAGCAAGGTTTGACTGCCAACCGAACCCGCGCCGTACAATTGCCAAAGACTTTTAACACCCGACCACCTGACGCGTTTATCCGTTATACGAAAATTGTCAACTTTGGCATCTTCTCGTCGTGCTTTAGCATCACATTCAACCGTTTTTACATTATCTAAAGAACCTTTAATATTATTTGGCTTACCCCAAAAAAACAATCCTTTTTTCCCTGAATTCCATTGGTCTACCAACTTATAGTGAGGGCGACCTTTGTTATCTATCTCTTGATCGTCTTCGGAGTAAAGAGAGGTTAATTTTTCCCATAAGCATTTCCAGCATCCTCCCAATGTTTTTTCTTCAGTGCCATATGCTTGATGCGGATAACCAAATCCAAAATCGAATCCTATTAAAGTTTTTTTCTTGTCTTGTTCTAAAATTTGTTTAATAAAATCTAAAGCTGCTTTACGCGTCGGAGGATTGGCAACAAAAGAGTTTTTAAGAAATTTTTCTTTTTTTTGAAAATTTCTTAAAATATTATTCCAATTATCAACAATCTTCTTGCCCCCTACATAACCTGTCAAGTCTGCATTAAAAGAACGCTCCTCGCCATCAGATTGACAACAGCCAATCCAAATAGAATTTTTATTTTTTGTCGGCTTCGCACTCGCGCTCCAATCGACAAAAATGAATCGTTCAAATTTAACATCACTCGCAGCCATGACAATCTCCTCTCGGAAAAAAGCCCCAACCCCCTACTCTCCATTACACAGCTTCTAGCACATTCCCTCACCGATGCCAACAATTTCTTCTTCCCTTCCTCCATTTGTCAGGCTTCTCTAAACAGCCTCCCCAAATACCCCGCCTCTCCCCCTGAGCCTCCCGCATCAACGCCCGATACTCCCTCCCCATCGCAACAACCATCCCCCCCGCAACCATCCCCCTCGCCAAATCCTTACCCCTCTCCCCTCTACCCCGTCCCCCAATAAAACACCGAGACAACCACCGCTCATGCGCATCCCGAAACAACATCGCACACCTTACCTCAACCCCCTTTACCATCTCCTCCAACATCCCCTTCGCAACCTCCCCGCATCGCCAAATCCCATTTTCTACCCCCGTCTCCCCGCACTCCTGATCATACTCAGGAGCATCAATCCCCAATAACCTTACCTCCTCACCCCCAACAATTAACGAATCTCCATCCCTTACCTCCGCAATCCCCACCAAAAACGCATCTCCATTTTTTCTATCTCCATTTTTATTGCTCCCCCTCCTATCCCCCGTCTCCTCGCTACAGCCCGCAACAACAAACGCCAACACAAATACATACACAAACAAGAAAACAACCCGAAACATCTCCCCTCAACCCCCCTCCAAAGTCTTCGCCCCCAAAGGATGATCCGCTTGCGGATACGGCGCATGCGTATGAGAGTGATCGTGAGAATGCGATTTTTCTAGCACCTCCTCCCCCACGCCGATTCCCTCGACATGATGATGATGGCTCTCCTGCGCTGCGCCGCGCTCCGCCTCGAAGCCCACCACCGCCTCACGATACTTACATAATCCGCAGTTCATCATCGCTCCGTCTCCCGTCTCGATCTGCTCGGCTCTCGCAAAAAAGGTGTCGAGAACATCCTCCTGACAATCCAAATATCCCGCCTTCACAAAGTCCAGCGAAGAAAACTTTTCCGCCGCCTCATCTACCGCTCGATAAATTCGATCGATCAAAATGCCACGAAACAAAAAGTACGGAAAAACAACTACGCGCCCGAAACCCAACTTCGCAGCACGCTCCAACGATGGCGCAACTAGAGGAAAAGTCACTCCCGAATAAGCAACCATCCCCCATCCAAAGCCCAACGCCTCCCACAATACCCGCATCACCTTCGCCACATCGCCGTTCGCATCGGGGTCAGAAGAACCTCGACCAACCACCACCAACAATGTCTCATGCCGAGCCTCTCGGCTGTCCGCCCCCGCTCGCGCCAAAGCCTCGCGAACCCGTAACGCCGCCGCCGCAAGCATGCGCGCATCCAACCCCAAAGGTCTCCCGTAGCGAATGGAAATTCCATGCTTTTTTTCATACGCGCGCAACAAGGCAGGAATGTCGTTCTTCGCATGCCCCGCCGCCAACAACATCCCAGGCAACGCATCGACGCTGCTCACCCCCTGTGCGCGCAACGCATCCAAAGCCTCGCCCAAAGTAGGACGAGCGAACTCTAAAAATCCGTAGCCAAAACCCTCATAAAAAAAAGGAGCGGTTAAAGCGCACGCTCGCATCTTGGACGCCAACACGCCGAACTCTTCTACCGCCCCCGCATCCCTGCTGCCATGCCCGCACAACAGCAAGGCACGCTTTTCTTTCGAGCTCACGGCTATTCCGAAAAATCCGAAATCTCTTTATGCTCTTTCGCGCGACGACCTCGACGCAACAAACCCGCGCCGCTGCCCAAAAGGAATCCCGCAAAGAAGACCCCTGTTATCAGTAGCGATAGCGGCAGACGAAATCCCGCAGGCGTGAGCAGAAGGTTCAGACGCACCGCATGAGGATTCAGCACCGCAAACAAAACGACGCAGAAAGCTAAAAGCACAAAGCAGAAACGTTTGACAAGACGCATGGAAACTACAGGATGGCTAGAAGGGAGACGGAGTAGGATTCAGCCGCTTGTGCAACGCCTCTCCCAAACGAAAGCGTAACACACGCCGTTGAGGCAGTGCCACCCTCTCGCCTGTACGCGGATTGCGCGCGAGGGTTTTCTCGCGCAACGCTGTCGAAAAGATACCGAAGCCGCGTAACTCGACACGCTCGCCGCGCTCTAACGCTGCGACCAGCGCTTCGAACAGCTCGTGGACGAGCTCGTCCAAATCGCGCAAAGGCACGCGCGGATGACGGCGATGCAAGGCACGAACAAGTTCCGAGCGCGTTGTCACAAAACCTCCTCCTTGCCAAAAATTCGATGCTCCCTCACAACCGCCACCATAGCGAAGCAAGCGCGCCCGCGTCAAGAACGCCCTCAAGACGAGCGTGAGGATGGCTGTTGCAAAAGTCGAACGACGGGCGACAAGTCTCGACATGTTAGCGTTGGCACAAAAAACTTGTCTTGCGGAGAGGGAGGACGAGCCAACAAGACGACGGGCAGCGACAATTTTTGCGCAGCGACAATTTTCGCGAAAGCCTCGCGTGCACCGCTGTCGCGACAGACCAACATCGAGACACCTTGGCGTTTCATCCAGCGCATCTCTTGTCGAACGCTTTGCGCCGAGGCGGGTGGCATCGTGCAGAAATGCAAACAGCGCGCGCGGCGCAGGCGTAGGTTTTGCAGACGCAGGCGGCGAAGTTTCGAGGGCGAGGCGAAGGAGCGCAAAAGCAGGCGGCGGGCGGGCAAGTGTTTGCCGAGCGAGACGATTCGCTCAGCTCCTAGCGCGCAAAGCACAGAGCGTCGGTACGACGAGGGCAAGGAGGCGAGAAAACGAATCATATTTTGGCGAGGCAAGGTTTTGTTGTAGAAGAGCGTGAAGCGTTTTTTTGTGTGAATACGCGGAAAAGGAGGCTGTAGCAGACGAAACAGCGGGAGGCTCAAGGCGCGCGCTGCGTGGCGTGCGTTCGCGGAGATTTGTTCTGCGAAGGGATGGGTGGCATCGACAAGCACCTCGACCTTGTTGTCTTGCAGCCAGCTTTGCAATCCTTGCCGGCCACCGAAGCCGCCGCTACGCACCTCGACCTTGCCGCTCGGCAGACGCGGCGAGCGTGTCACCCCTGCCAGCGAATAGACGATTCGCACTTGGAGATTTTCCGCCTCAAGGCGCGCCGTGAGCGCGTCGGTAGCGCGCCGCGCAGACGCACTACCGCCCAAGACGAGCAGCGTCGTCAAGGCGAAGTTGTTGTGCGCGAAGGTGTCGGCGAAGTTTTTTTGTTGGCTCGCGCGCCTGCTTTTGTTGTGCTTGTTTTTGTTGTGCCTTGTTTCAAGGGAGGAGGAGCAAAGATTTCACCTTCGGCTGCGTAGTGCAAAGCCTCGACGATCGACTTCAGACGGTCGCCGAATCGCTCAAAATACTTGACCGCAGAGAGGAAATCGACGACCGAGGCGATCGATTCGGGCTTCTTCGCCATGAACAGAGAAAAATCTTTCAGCAACGAATCGTGCAAGGCATTGATTCGCCGATCCTTCTGCCACACCTCCAGCGCAAGCGTCGCATCCCACACCCTGCAGCATTCGATCGCCCCTTGCAGCATTTGCGCGGCACTCACGCGCAGCTTGTCGACATCGCCGAACTTCTCTCGATAGGGCGAATGCGCCAACGAGCGTCCCCTCTCGGCGATACTGGTACAATGATCTCCGACCGCCTCGAAAGCGTCGCTCACCTTCATGGCGACGATGATGGTGCGCAGATCGCTCGCCATCGGCTGTCTGAGCGCGGCGAGGTTGACGGCGAACTTCTGCACGCGTCGCTCCAAGTCGTTCAAGGCTTTCTCGCGTTGAGCGATCTCGTCCATAAGCTCAGTGGGGTTTGGCGCGGGCTTGCCGCCCTGCTTCGACGCTTGTCCGAGCGAAAAGGTGGCGGTGGCGGCGTCCAGCTGCTGAGCGACCAACGAGCCCATGCGCAAGAGCATGCCGTTGAGCTTTTCTAACTCTTCGTCGAAGGTGTGGTTGATATGTTGCGGATCGTCTGACATGGGAGAATTCTCTAATTAGCCGATTCTTCCTGTGATGTAGCGTTCGGTTTGTTTGCGTCGAGGTTTTGTGAAGATTTGGGTTGTTTCGCCCGATTCTACCACGCGTCCCAAGTGAAAAAACACCGTGCGCTGCGAGACGCGCGCCGCCTGCTGCATGGAGTGCGTGACGATGACGATCGTGTAGTTTTGCGAGAGCTCTGCGAGCAGATTTTCGATGCGCGCGGTGGCGATCGGATCGAGCGCAGAGCAAGGTTCGTCCATGAGGATGATGTCGGGCTGCAAGGCGATGGCGCGCGCGATGCAGAGGCGTTGTTGCTGTCCTCCTGATAGGGCGGTTGCCGGCTCGTGCAACCGACAAGCGACCTCTTTTGCAAGCCCTGCGCGCACGAGGCTTTGCTGGACGATCTCGTCGGTTTGTTGCTTGTTGTGCGCGAGCGCGTGAATCCGCACGCCGTATGCGACATTGTCGTAGATCGACTTGGGAAACGGATTCGGCTTTTGGAAGACCATGCCGATACGCGCGCGCAAGGCGACGGGATCGAGCGTGGCGACATCGTCGCCGTCGATGGCGATCTCGCCCTCGACACGGCAACCCTCGATGACATCGTTCATGCGGTTGATACAGCGCAGGAAGGTAGACTTTCCGCAGCCCGAAGGGCCGATGAGAGCTGTCACCTGCTTGCGCGGTACGTCGAGCGCGACTTGGAACAACGCCTGCTTCTCGCCGTAATAGACATTGACGGCGCGAGCGCGAATTTTAGCGCGTTGTTTTGGCTCGCGCGCAGAGGTAGCCGAAGGAGCGGAGGGCGCAGGAGGAGCGAGAGACGCGGGTTTGGTTGCAGGTTTTTTCATGGTAGACGGGTTTATTGTTGTCGTTTTCGCTCAAATGCTTGCCTGAGCAAGACGGCGGTTGCGTTCATGGCAACAAGAAAAAGTAGCATGACGAGAATAGCGGCGGCGGCGCGCGACGAGAAGGCGGGATCGGGATGGTCTGCCCACAGGAAGATTTGCACGGGGAGGGCTGTTGCGGGGTCGAGGGGGGTTGAGGGAGCTTGGGCGATGAAGGCGACCATGCCGATCATCAGCAGCGGCGCGGTTTCTCCCAGCGCCCTTGCCATGCCGATGATAGCACCGGTGAGAATTCCTGGCATGGCTTGTGGCAGGACATGGTGGAGGACGGTTTGGCTGTGCGATGCGCCGAGCGCGAGCCCTGCGTTGCGGATTCCATCAGGAACGGCTTTGAGCGCGCTGCGGGCGGTGACGACGATGGTCGGCAAGGTCATAAGGGCTAGCACCAATCCTCCCGTCAGCGATGCCGAGCGTGGCAGCTCCCACCAGTTCAGAAAGACGACCAGCCCCAGCAAGCCGAAGACGATCGAAGGGACAGCGGCGAGGTTGTAGATGGCGACCTCGATGAGCGCACTGAAACGGTTGCGCCGCGCGAACTCTTCCAAATGAATGGCGGTCAGCAGCCCAAGAGGAAAAGCGAGCACGAAGGCGGTCAGCAGCGCCCATAAAGAGCCAAGCATCGCGCCGCGAATGCCCGCCGCCGAAGGAACTCGACTGTCGCTATGCGTGAAGAAGGCGAGGTTGAAATGCCGCGACACAAGCCCCCTCGCATCCAACATCGCCAGCGCTTCCTGCTGCACGAGCGTCAAGGCGGCATAAGCAGCCTCGTCGCCAGCCTCATCGCTATTGCTATTGCTTTTTTGCGCGCCGAGAAAACGCTCGCTGTCAGAGGAAAGCGCGAAGGAAAACGCAAAAGAGGAGATAGAGGAAGAAGAGGCGATGCTTTCACCCATCTCGCGCTGTTTCAACTTTCGTGTCAGATCGAGGGTAGCAAGCGGAGTCAGCAGCGCACGGCGCGCTCGCCTTTCGCGTGAGCTCGTAGCAGCTCCTCCCAGCTCTAGCGCAAGGGCAGCGTCGAGCAGGCGGCGTGCGTCTCGTTCTTCTTTGATTTCTCCCGACAAGTGCACGCTCAACAACACCTCGTACTGCGAGAAGGCAGGCAAGGCGCGCGAGACGATTGCGACAAAGAAGAAAGCCAAGAAGCACACGGCAAACGCGATCGCAGCCTTGCCGTAGAAACGATAACGCCACTCCGCACGATAGCGGCGACGAAGCCGAGACTCTGGCGTGTGTTTAGGAATCATTTTAATAATCATACGTAGCGTGCGCCGTAGCGTCGCGTCGCCATCAAGGCTGTGGCGTTGATAACAAGGGTGAGGCAGAACAGCAGCATGCCCAGCGCGAAGGCAGAAAGGGTCTTGCTGCTGTCGAACTCCTGATCGCCGGTCAGCAAGGTCACGATCTGCACGGTGATGGTGGTGGGAGCGTCGAGAGGATTGATCGTGAGCTTGGCAGCCAATCCCGCCGCCATCACGACGATCATGGTCTCGCCCACCGCACGCGAGAAAGCGAGCAACACGCCCGCCGCAACCCCAGGCAGGGCTGCGGGCAAGACCGCCTTGGCGATCGTCTCGCTGCGCGTCGCCCCCAAGGCGAGCGATGCGTGGCGCAAATCCTGCGGCACGGCAGCCAAGGCATCGTCGGAGAGCGACGAGACGAAGGGGATCAACATCACGCCCATCACCAACCCCGCCGCGAGCGCGCTCTCGCTGGCAACGCTCAACCCCAGCGATTCGCCAAGGTTGCGCACCGCGGGCGCAAGCACCAAGGCTGCAAAAAAACCGTAGACGACCGTAGGAATACCAGAGAGAACTTCCAGCATAGGCTTGACGATGGCGCGCGTGCGGCGGCTTGCAAACTCGACGAGGTAGATCGCAGAAAAAAGACCTACAGGCACAGCGACAAAAAGAGCGATCGCCGTAATCAGCAGCGTTCCCAGTAAGACGGGCAGCGCGCCGAAGGCACCCGATGCGCCAATATCCTCGTCGAACAGCGCGGTCTGCGGGCTCCAGTGCAAGCCGAACAGGAAGTCGGCAATCGGCACTTCGTCGAAGAAGCGCAGCGTCTCAAACAAAAGCGAGGCGACGATGGCGAGCGTCGTTGCGATGGCGAGCAACGAGGAGAAAAACAGCAGGATACGAAAGACCGTCTCGACGAAGGCGCGCGCGGGAAAGGTCGGCGGAGCGAAGCGCACGAAGGCGAAACCCCCGCACGCGGCGAGCAGCGCGCACAGCCCCACAAGGACGAACGGGGATAGCGCAACCGCAGCTAAAGAAAAAGACAAAGACAAAACCCATGGCGAGAACAGGAGGATAAAACTCCCAATTCCCACCAAGCATCCCATCGTCAGACTGGCGGCGGGAAAGCTGTAGGCATCGCGTCTGATGCTGACGCTTGAGGGTGTGCTTGCTTGGGCGCTTGCTCGCAGCCGAGCGAAGGTGTACAAGCCGAACGCAAGCCCTGCGAGGGCTACGATGGTCGCTAGGCTCGAAAGCATCTTGAGCGAGGAAGTTGCACGACCTTTGGCTTTATTAGCGCAAATGTTGCGCTTCGACAGCGCGACGCGACGCGATGTCCTTGCGCACGCGCGCGATCTCTTGCGCTTCGAGGGGGATCAAGCCCTCGTCGAGCAGAAAGCCTTCTTCGCCCATGGTGTCGTCGGCAAGGAACATGTCGACATAGCCTTGCAGCGTCGGAGATGTTTCCAAGTGCGCCGCCTTGACATAGAAGTACAAGGAACGCGCGACGGGATAGCTTCCATCCGCGATATTCTCGAAGGTCGGGGGGACTGCGTCGATGGCGAGCCCTCTGAGTATGCCGCGATTTTGTTCAAGAAAACTAAAGCCGAAAATGCCGAGCGCGTTCGGATTGCGGCGCAATTTTTGGATGATCAGATTGTCGTTCTCGCCGCTGTCGATGTAGGCACCGTCTTCGCGCAGGGCATAGGCAATCCGTTTGAATGCTTGTTTGTCGCTTGCGCGTAGCCGCGCCAAGCTGGGAAATGCGCGCGCGCCTCTGTCCATGACGGTCTCGACGAAGGCGGTGCGCGTGCCTGATGTAGGCGGCGGGCCTAGCACTTCTATCTTGAGCGCGGGCAAGGCGGGGGCGATGTCGCGCCATGTCTTGTGAGGATTGTCGATAAGCTTGCCTGCCTTGTCTGGCACTTGACGCGCCAACGCCTTGTAGAGCGTGGGCAAGGTGAGCGCAAAGGGTTTGCCTTTGCGCGACTGCGCGACGACGATGCCGTCGTAGCCGATGGCGACCTCGATGACCTTGGCAACGCCGTTCTTGCGACAGAGCTCTAGTTGCGAGACCTTCATACGCGCGCTCGCGTTGGTGATGTCGGGCGTGTTCGCGCCTATGCCTTTGCAAAATAGTTTGAAGCCGCCGCCTGTGCCTGTCGCTTCCACGACCGGCGGCGAAACCCCTTGCGAAAGGCTGAAACGCTCGGCTACGACCGTCGCGAAAGGAAAAACCGTCGAAGAGCCAACGATCGAAAGACGATCGCGCGCCAAAGCCGAAGACACAAAAACAAGCTCGAAAGCAATAAGCGCAGACGCAAACACCACAAGACGACAAAATAATTTTCTACGGAAAAGCATGACCATCCTCATCGATAGATATTGTGGGTTGCAACAAGGCATCTCCATATCATGTCTAGTGCAACATGGGATTCTTCCTTGTGTCAAGGCGGATGTGTCAATTAGTGTTAAAAAACACATTCGGCATCTGTCCGCTCTTTTCCCTTTTCTCTAAACTTTTTCCTATGGAGTCTTGACTCGCGGCGAATCGCCTTGTAGCTTAGTAGCGAAATGGGGAATTATCCCAGAGTAGAGCAAAGTTGCAACAAAGTTGCCCAAAAGGCAGCCTTGATGCGTGTTCTCGAAATTACACAATACAAAAAGGAGAACCAATATGATTAATCAAGGTTCCATGGGACTTGTCGCTCTTTTGGCGGTAGCTTTCTCGGCGGGTTGCGGCGGCGGCAAAGCGGTTGCGGATGAAGGCGAGGCCATGATGATGAACGCTGACAGCTGCGGCGCAAAGGTCGAAGGCAGCAAAAGAATCATCGAGGGCTTGGCGAAGGCTGGCGATCGTGTCTATTTTGATTTGGATCAAGCCGATCTGCAACCCGAAGGCATGATTGTCTCCGAAGCGCAAGCTAAGGTCTTGAACAAAAACAAAACGGCGAGCATTCGTATCGAAGGCAACGCCGACGAACGCGGCACGCGCGAGTACAACTTGGCTTTGGGCGAACGACGTGCCGAAACTCTGAAGTCGCGTTTGATCTCAACAGGCGTTGATGCCTCGCGTATCAGCACCATCAGCTACGGCGAAGAATGTCCTGCTGTTGCCGAAAGTAGCGAAGCGGCATGGGCAAAAAACCGTCGTGATGTCGTCGTTACCACCAAGTAGGTTGCTCTGATCTTCTCTGTTCTTTGCGCTTTGCCAAACGTTTCGGAAAATGTTTCGAACGCAAGGCAAGGTGCTAAGACAGAGTAGAGCTTGAGAAAAAACAAAAACTCAACCTTGTGTGCGTGAAGAATCTTTCTACGAGATTCGAGGACGCAAGCAGACGGGCGAGCGGGCGGAAAAGTGTCTTCGCTCGGTGTCGTGTGGCATCGGGCGGGCGTGCGTTTTTGCTCGGCCTTGCTGTCATCTTCGCGATGCTGTGGCAAATGCAAGCGCAAGCGCAAACACAAGATCCGCACAATGGCGGGAAAGAAAACGACGCGGCGTTACAGGAACGCATCGATTCGTTGCAGGCGCAGATCGAGATGTTGTCGAAGGATCTCGGCAGTATGGGAGGCATGCAAAAGCAAGACTCTGCCGATCTGTTGCAGAGCGAAAGTTGGCTTTCTTTCGTAGCACAGATGCAGGAGCGCATGCGCGTTCTGGAAAGGACGCTCGCTGATTTGACCGGACGAGTCGAACAACTCGAACGCTATGGTACGGGGGCGGGTGTTGGCGCAGGCTCCGACGACGCGGGAGAGGGAAGAAGGGGCGCAGACGGACGCTCTGCCGACGAACAATTCTCCGCCGCGCAAGACCTGCTACGGATGCGCAAGGTGGAAGATGCCGCGCGCGCGTTCGGCGATTTCGCTTCTAGTTATCCGAACGATCCGCGTGCTGCGGAAGCCCTCTTTTACTTGGGCGAAAGCTACGCCGTCTTGCAAGACGACAAGATGGCGATGAAGACTTTCTTGGAGGGCTACAAAAAAAATCGCAGCAGCCCTTTCGCGCCCCGCTTGTTGTTGCGACTCGGGCAGGTGTTGGCAAAGCTCAAGAAAGGCGAGCAGGCTTGTCGAGTCTTACGCGAGTACCAAAAACGATTCGGCGACAAAGACGCCGACATGACGAAACTCGCCGAAGCGGAGCTTGCCGCAAACAGCTGCGGCAGCTTCTGACCTCCTCATCGAGCCTCGACAAAACTAACCCACTCGAGGAGGGCTTTCGAGCAGAGCCGATGCTGTTCCAACATTCCTCCTCTCAGCAAGCCCCGTCGGAGATTCTTGCGCGATCGTTAGAGAAAGTTTTTGAAAAGGGTTTGCAGAAGGGGTTGGAAAATCCCTTGCAGATTGGCGTGCCGCGACGGCTTGCCGTTGCCTGTTCGGGGGGAAGCGATTCGCTCGCCTTGCTGTTGTTGTGCCAAGATTGGATGCAGCAGGTAGCGCAACATCCCGCCAGCTTTGTCGCCGCGTTGATCTGCGACCATCGGCAACGCGCGTCAAGCACAAGCGAGTGTGAAGCCTTGAAGCGGAGGCTAGAGGACGACTTCGGGCTTGCTGCGTTTGTTTTCGCGCCTGAGGTGCCTTTGGGCTCGTACAGGGGAAACCTGCAACAGAACATGCGTCTGTTTCGCTTGCGCAAGTTTTTGGACTGGTGCTTGGAGAACGAGGTTGGCTGTTTGGCGTTGGGACATACGCGCGACGACCAACTCGAAACGCACATGCTGCAGGAGGCGGGGTTGTTGCGCGGTCGCGGCGGCATGCGCGAATTTCGCCGTGTGCGAGCGCATAAGCAGGGAGGGGGACGAGGACAAGGGGAGTGTCGAGAGGTATTGTTGTTGCGCCCTCTGTTGCAAGCATCGAAGGCATCGCTGCAAACATGGCTACGAGAAAGAGAGCCAAAAAAGAGACTTGGTGCGAGACAAGGCAGAGGACAAGATAAAGGAGTAGCGTGGTTGGAGGATCCGTCGAACTTACAGCCGTGTTATGCGCGCAACCGCTTGCGTCCTATCTGCGCGGGTTTGTCGCAAGCGGAGCAGGCAAGTTTGCTCGCGCGGTGTGTTGCGCTGCAAACGGAGGAGGAGGCGTTGGAGAAGGCGGTGCGAGATTTTATGCAGGTGCAAGCGAGCTCGAATCTGTTTTTGCACGCTGATAGTTATGCTGATGGTTACATTTGCGTCGAGAGCGGGGCGTTCTTGGCGTTGGAGGGGGGGGTTGCGCTCAGGGTGCTTGCGAATATGGCGCGCTCGGTCGGAGGCAGGGGGGTGCGCACGAGGGAGGTGCGACGGGTTGGCGGGGTGTGGCGAGAGTGTTTAGAAAAGTTTCTGCGCGATGCGGGTAAGGCGGAAAGGGAGAGAAAAGAATCTGCTGTTTTTTCGCTCGGTCGTTGCTTGTTGTTTGCTAGGGGGGATGTTTTCTTTGCGACGCGCTCGGCGTTGCGCATCGAAGTTCTTTCGATGGGGGATGGCTTGTTGCGGGAAAGGCTTTGGGACGGACGTTTTCTTATCTCTATCTCTTCGCCTATTTCTCCGTCTATTTCTTCGCGCAGAGATACTCCTTCTGCTTGCGCTGTCTCTTTTGTGGGTTGGACTTGCGAGGCTTTGGGGCGTGCGGGGGTTGTGGGGTTGCGCCGTAGTATTGGGCGAGCTCTTGCGATGAAAAAGGATGTTCGACTTGAGCGGGAGTTTGCTCGGTTTGAGAAGTTGCCGTGGCGTGTGCGGGAGGTGTTGCCTTCTTTTTGGAGTGGTGGGGAGGTGTGTGTTGTACCGAGTTTTGGCATTGTGGTTGAGGGGGGGTATGCGCGGGGGCTTTCGGGGGAGGAGGGGGAGGAGTTGCCGCGCGTGAGGTTTGCGGACATTGAGGAACGCAATCTACTACTACCTGTTGATTAATTTTAACAGATAGCGGTAGTGTCCCAAAAAACGGGACTCGCGCATTGACGAGTAAACGAGCGCGCGCTTGCGCGATGTGGGTTGAGCGTGTCTGCCTCTGCTTGCTTGCGCTTTTTTGATTAATTTTAACAGGTAGCGGCAGTGTCCCAAAAAACGGGACTCGCGCATTGACGCGTAAACGAGCGCACGCTTCGCGTGCGCTCGTTTACTCGTCAATGCGCGAGTCCCGTTTTTTGGGACACTACCGCTACCTGTTAAAATTAATCAAAAAAGCGCTTACGCGCTCCGCTGACGCGGGGTCTTTTGCGGGGGGGCAAAGCCTCCCCACACCCCCGCGCACGCTTCGCGTGCGCTCGTTTACTCGTCAAAGCGCGAGTCTCGTTTTTTGGGACACTGCCGCTACCTATTAAAATTAATCAAAAAAGCGCAAGCAAGCAGAGGCAAACACGCTCACCCCACATCGCGCAACCGCACGTTTGTTTTGCATCCGTTTATCCATAGCAAGTTCCGTCAATTAAACTACGCAAGCCCCCTTGAAACCGCGCGCAAAGATAGGCATATTGTAACTCAAGCGCAATCCTCGTTTCTCCCTTCTCTATAAGCGTTTCCCCCATGAAACCCTCGCTTCGCAATATCGTCGTCTGGCTCGTCATCGTCGCAGCCCTTACCTTCCTGATCGGCTCGTTCCAAAAAAAGCCGAAGAGCGGTAAAAATCAATCCATGACCTATACGCAATTCCTAGACGCCGTCGCCGAAGGACAAGTCGTCTCCGTACGCCTAGAAGATAAGCGTATCTCCGGCACAACAAAAACAGGCGAACGCTTCTCAACCTACTCGCCCGACGATCCCGATTTAGTGCGCAAACTCTCCGAAGCTAAAGTGGATATAGTCGCCGAACCCCCCGACAGAGGCCCCTCGTTCCTCTATATCCTGATCCAATGGTTCCCCATGCTGCTGCTGATCGGCGTATGGGTCTTCTTCATGCGACAAATCCAAGGCGCAGGAGGAAAAACGCTGGGATTCGGACGCTCTCGCGCACGCCTGCTGAACGAAAAAACCGAGCGTATCACCTTCGACGATGTCGCAGGTATCGAAGAAGCTAAAGAAGAACTAGAAGAAATCATCGCCTTCTTGCGCGATCCGAAAAAGTTCCAACGCCTCGGCGGTAAAATTCCCAGAGGCGTATTGCTGATCGGCCCCCCAGGCACAGGTAAAACGCTGCTCGCACGTGCCGTCGCCGGCGAAGCAGACGTGCCTTTTTTCTCAATCTCAGGCTCAGACTTTGTCGAGATGTTCGTCGGCGTCGGAGCATCACGCGTGCGCGACATGTTCGAGCAAGGCAAAAAGAACGCGCCATGCATCATCTTCGTCGACGAAATCGATGCCGTCGGCAGACACCGCGGCGCAGGCTTGGGCGGCGGCAACGACGAGCGCGAACAGACGCTCAACCAACTGCTCGTCGAAATGGACGGCTTCGAAACGAACGAAGGCGTTATCTTAATCTCGGCAACAAACCGCCCCGATGTGCTCGATCCCGCACTCCTGCGACCAGGACGCTTCGACCGACAAGTAGTCGTGCCGAATCCCGATATCGACGGACGCGAGAAAATTCTGCTCGTCCATCTGCGCAAAGTGCCACAAGCACCAAATGTAGACGCACGCCAAATCGCACGCGGCACGCCAGGTTTTTCAGGCGCGGATTTAGCAAATCTCGTCAACGAAGCAGCATTGCTCGCAGCCCGACGCGACAAACGACTTGTCACCCTAAGCGAGCTGGAAGACGCCAAAGACAAAGTGCTGATGGGTAGCGAGCGCAAGTCGATGGTGATGTCGGAAGAAGAACGTCGCCTGACCGCCTATCACGAGAGCGGACACGCCATCGCCGCGCTCTCCTGTCCTGCCTCCGATCCTGTGCACAAGGCGACGATCATTCCGCGCGGACGCGCCTTGGGCATGGTCATGCGCTTGCCTGCCCGCGACCACATCTCGCTTGCGAAAGACCAACTGGAAGCAAACATCATCGTCGCTATGGGAGGACGCATCGCCGAAGAAATGATCTTTGGCAAAGAAAAAATTACAACAGGTGCCGCAAGCGACATTCAACAGGCGACCGCCATCGCACGAAAGATGGTGACCGAGTGGGGCATGTCCGACGAGTTGGGTCCCATTCGCTATCAGGAAAACCAAGAAGAGGTTTTCTTGGGACATTCGATCGCAAGGCAACAGAATATCTCGGAGGCGACCGCAAACGCCATCGACGCAGAAACACGACGATTCGTCGACCAAGCATATAAATCTTGCGAGAAAATTCTGAAGAAAAACAAAAAGCAGCTGCACACGCTCGCTAAGGCGTTGCTAACCTTTGAAACCTTGAGCGGGCAAGACATCAACGATGTCTTGGCAGGGCGCAAACTCGCGCGAGAAATAAAGCCACGCAAGCCCGCCGCTACCAAAAAACGCCGCGCAAGTCTGCCCGATATTGCGGTCGCAGGCTTGGGGATGAAGGGGATGACTGCCAAACCCCAAGCGGGCTAAGCGCGTTTTGCCTGACAAGCCCGGGGGAGAACTGGGAGGGCTGGGAGAGACGGAAAGAGAAACAGCTTGCTTGCCTCCCTCTCCTGTTTTGCGAGGATGGAGGAGTGTCGAGCCTTTGCCTCTGTCAGGATCGGAGCGACGATTGTTTCGACTTCATAACAGATTGAAGACGAGCGAGAAGACGGGCAAAAATACGAATATCCTTGCGACGAGCGCGATTCTCATCGATGCGCGACGGGAGGCGGAGTCTTCGGATACTCCTTGCTTTGTGCCTTACTTGCGGCGTTTGCAAGATATGACCTCCTTTCTGACGCGCGTGGGTTTGCGTGTGCCGTTTATCGAGGCGATCGATGGCAAAAACGACCTTGCTGTCATCGAGGACTTGGGCGAGAACAGCTACGCGCACGCGCTCGAATCGCGCGGTATTGAGGGTTGCTTGCCGATGTTCCAACGGGCTGTGGATGATCTGATCCGCCTTTCTAGAATCGACACGAAGTTTGCTCCTGACATTCTGCCTGCTTTTACCGAGGAGCGATTCGTTGAACAGACGATGTCTTTCGCCGATATTTTTCTGACAAAAGAGCAGCGACTTGTTTGGGAGGGATTGTGGCGTGATCTCTACCGAGACGCTGCGTTTTGCGAGGGTGAGCTTGCTCTTGTGTTGGGCGATGTGCATATCGAGAACTTGTTCGTGCTTGATAAAGGGGAGCGTTGTGTCTTCATTGATTTTCAGGATGCGCACATTGCGCCGCGTTGTTACGATGTTGTCTCGTTGTTGGAGGATGGATTGTGGTCGATGCCTGCTGTGCAGCGCGAGGCGTTATGGGGTTGTTATGAGCGGGCTTATGCGGGGTGTGGTGATATTTCTGCGGTGCGGCATTATGCTTTGTGCGCGTTGCATCGAGAGTTGCGGATGATTGGCATTCTGCATCGTCTTTCGCGCTTGCGGGGAGGGGGTCGTTATGGGGGGTGGTTAGTGACGACGATGAGGCGTTGTCGAAGAAGGTTAGCGGAGCATTCTCGATTTGCAGGCTTGGGGGAGTTTTTGGAGCGCGAGATTGGCTTTGGCGAGGAGGGCTGGGAGCGACGCGTATAGTCTTGACGGATGCAAAAACGAACGCGCACTGGCGCACATTGGGGGACGCGGGTAATTTTTACGAATGCAAAACATGCGCACGCGCAGCGTGCGCGGGGGGTGTGGGGGGATAAATTCCCCCCACGAAGACCCCGCGTCAGCGGAGCGCACGCAGTGCGCTTTTCTACGCGCGTAGCGCGTAGCCTCTTGTACCAAAGCGCGAGGCTTGCCTCGCGCAAGGGGAATTTGTCCCCGAGCTGACTCGTAACACGGCACAGCGTCTTTAATTTTGCCTCTAGGGCGAGGAAAACAGAATCGCCGTACCATGTTGCGAGTCAGCTTGCGTATTGCTTCGCAATACGCTTTTGAATAAGAGGCTGCGCGTTTCGCTACGCTCACGCGCAGAAAAGCGCGCTTGCGCGCGCGAGGGGATAAATTCCCCCCGCTGACGCGGGGTCTTTTGCGAGGGATTACTCCCTCGCGCTCCCCCATAGCGCGTTGCTTGCAATGCGCGTCCATGATGTTTGCTACGCACGCGATGTTTTGCGTCCGTCATCATACAAAGTAAGTCTGTTGCGCGAGCGTATGCCTTTAAAAAGCACGAGCGCAAGCGCGCGTTCGTTTTCGCGCCCGTCAAAACTACGCGCGCCTCCCCATTTTGCCCGCTTGCTTACACGCAATCCAAAAAGTACAATAGCTTCGTTGTTATGATAACTCCCTCAGTTTTTCAACCTCCCCGTTGCCCCCCCCTCGTACGATTGTCCCCCCCCTCTGTGATCCCAAGCACAGCACCTCTCTCCCCCCTCCCATGACGGCTGCCCGACCCCTCGCCGACGAGATGGCCTCTCGCCTCGCCGCTATTCGTAGCGAAGGACGCTATCGCGTTTTCACCCCCCTCCAACGCCGCTGCGGATCCTTCCCGCAAGCCGCCCTGTTTCGTCCCGATATCGACAAGCAAGATATCACCGTTTGGTGCTCGAACGATTACTTGGCACTCGGACAAGATCGCCGCCTGCTAGATGCCATGCACACCTCGCTGGACGAAAGCGGCGCAGGTTGCGGAGGAACACGCAATATCTCAGGGACACACCGCGACCACGTGCGATTGGAAATCGAACTGGCAGACTATCACGGCAAAGAAAAAGCCCTGCTATTTTCTAGTGGCTATGTCGCAAACCTGACCGCGCTCGCTACGCTCGGCACGCAGATCGAAGGGCTGATCGTCTATTCGGACGCGCAAAACCACAACTCCATCATCGAAGGATTGCGCCTCGCACGCTGCGACAAACGCATCTTCCGCCACAACGACGCACAAGATCTAGCGCGTCTGTTGAAGAAAGACGACAGCACACGCCCGAAAATGGTCGTCTTCGAATCGGTCTATTCGATGGACGGCGACATCGCTCCCCTGAAAGAAATCGCAGAAGTAGCCCTCGAACACGGCGCAATGACCTACCTAGACGAAGTGCACGCCGTCGGTCTCTACGGACCCCAAGGCGCAGGCATCGCCGCGCGCGACAAAGTGGCAGGCTCGATCGATTTGATCCAAGGCACGCTCGCTAAAGCCTTCGGAACCTTCGGCGGCTATGTGGCAGGCAACAGCGACACAATCGATTTCCTGCGATCCTTCGGCAACGGCTTCATCTTCACAACCGCCCTGCCTCCCGTCCTGATCGCAGGCGCACGCGCCGCAGTGCGAATCGTGCGCGATGCCGACGACCTCAGAGTGCTACAGCAGAAAAATGTACACCTGTTGAAACAACGTCTGCGCGAAAAAGCCATTCCCTTCATCGACAACCCAAGCCATATCGTTCCCGTCATGATCGGAGACGCCTCGCTGTGTCGCAAGGTTTCGGATGCCTTGCTCGAAGATTACGGACTCTACATGCAGCCGATCAACTATCCTACCGTGCCACGCGGCTTTGAACGTCTGCGCCTTACTCCCTCGCCGTTACACGACGAAGGTCTGATCGAGGTGCTGGTAGAAGCCTTCGAGGAATTGTGGACGCGCTTCCGCCTTCACGACAAGAAACTTGTTTTTCACAACGCACATTAAAAAAAGGATTTCTCCAAAGGATTTTTCTATGTCCTCATCGAAGGCACCTTCTTGCCCCCCCACTCCCATCACCGACAACGACGCCGAAGAGGCGGTGCGCGTCTTGCTACGCTTTGCGGGCGACGATCCCACTCGCGAGGGCTTGCTCGATACCCCCAAGCGCGTCGTGCAAGCCTTCAAGGAATACTACAAGGGTTACCGCGAACATCCCGAAGACTATCTGAACCGCTTCTTCCGCGAGACCGAGAACTACAAGGACATGGTGTTGTTGCGCAACATCGCCTTCGCCTCGCATTGCGAGCATCACATGGCACCGATGACAGGCGTTGTGCATATCGCCTACTTGCCCGACAAGCGCATTATCGGCATTTCCAAGTTGGTGCGTCTGACCGAAATGTTTGCTCGGAGGCTGCAGATTCAGGAGAAGTTCACAGCGCAAATATCGAACACGCTGGTCGAAGCCTTGCAGCCAAGAGGTACCGCCGTCTTCGTCGAGGCAACCCATCACTGCATGACAACGCGAGGAGTAGGGCAGGCGAATGTCGTCATGGTGACCAGCCGCTACAGCGGTGCCTTTGCCTGCGAAAGCGATCGAGCGTTGCAAAACGAGTTTCTGCGCGCTATCGGAAAATAAATCCGCAGCCTGACTTAAGGCGTGGATTGCTCTTACTCGGAGGCGTTGTGCCTGTTCTCTTCTGTTTCGGATTAGGCTACATCGGCGCGCGCTTGGCTCGACAGGCGCAAACTCCCGCCCAAACTCCCGCGCGGCAGGATGGGGACGATGCTATGGTATTTCGTGTTGTCGGCACTTCAAGTCGCAGGCACGCGGGGATAGAGGTTATTCCCTTTGAGGATGAGGAAGGCGTGCGACTGGCACTCGAAGAGACGACTCATCTTGTGAGCTGTGTTCCTCCTGATGAGGGGGGAGATGCGGTGCTTGCGCGTTATGGAGATGCGCTCCGCGGTATTCCGTGGCTTTGTTATTGTTCCAGTCTTTCGGTTTATGGGGACCATGGGGGAAGTTGCGTTGAGGAGTGGACTCCACCTGCCTTACCTTTGAGTAAGCGCGGAGAGAGGAGGTTGCGTGCCGAGCGGGAGTGGCAAAAATTAGCGGATGGCATCGGAGCGAGGCTCTGTTTGTTGCGTATTGCTGGCATTTACGGAGAGGGGCGCAATGCGCTGTTGCGTTTGCGTGCGAAGGAAAAAGAAAAGGAAGAGAAAAAAGAAGAGAGACCTATTGTATGTAGCGAGGGAGTATTTAACCGTATTCATGTTGAGGATTTAGTTACTGCTATTTTGTGCGCGGCGCGTGGGGGGTCTGTGGGTATTTTCAACATTTGCGATGATTTTCCTGCGAGGTCTCACGAGCCTTTTTTGTATGCGGCGGAGTTATTGGGGTGTGGTGCTCCTGCGTTAGTTTCGAGTGGTGAGGCGAGGGCGAGTGGGTTGCTTTCTGATATGGCGTGGAGTTTTCATGGGGAGTGTAAGCGGGCGAGCAATGAGAAGATGAAGCGGGAGTTGGGGGTGCGGTTGCGGTATCCTGACTATCGGAGGGGGCTGGAGGCTTTGGTGCAACGCTTACGGGCTGACGACTTGCGGGCTGGCGACTTGCGGGCTAGCGAACGATAGGACGAGCTCGCGAACGAATGACGGGAATCGCAATAATAAACGGATGCAAAACATCGCGTGCGTAGCACGCGGGGAGCGCGAGGGAGTAATCCCTCGCAAAAGACCCCGCGTCAGCGGGGCGCGATAGCGCCTTCTACACACTTTGCGCGAAGCGCAAAGTGTGTAGCCTCTTATTCAAAAGCGCGTTTCGCAGAAACGCGCAAGCTGACTCTTAACACGGCGCGGCGACAATGTTTTCCTCGCCCTATAGACAAAAAGAATCGCACGCAGTGCGCCTCTTATCCCAAAGCGCGAGGCTTGCCTCGCGCAATGCTGACTCTTAACATGGTAGAGCGTCTTTAATTTTGCCTAGAAGATAGCGACAAAAAGAATCGCGCGTAGCGCGCCTCTTGTTCAAAAGCGCGTTTCGCAGAAACGCGCAAGCTGACTCTTAACATGGTAGAGCGATTCTGTTTTCCTCGTCTTAGAGATTGAAAAAACTACGCGCGTAGCGCGTAGCCTCTTGTCCCAAAGCGCGAGGCTTGCCTCGCGCAAGCTGACTCATAGCATGGTAGAGCGTCTTTAATTTTGCCTAGAAGATAGCGACAAAAAGAATCGCACGAAGTGCGCCTCTTATTCAAAAGCGTATTGCGAAGCAATACGCAAGCTGACTCTTAACACGGCGGGCGACAATGTTTTCTTCGTCCTAGAGATTGAAAAAACTACGCGCGTAGCGCGTAGCCTCTTGTGCCAAAGCGCGAGGCTTGCCTCGCGCAATACTGACTCGTAACATGGCACGGCGATTCTGTTGTGCTTGTGTGTGTCTGCCTTTGCTCGCCTGCGCTTTATGAGGAGCGCGCATCGCAAAGGCAGACACAAGCTTTGTTGACAAGGCATGAAGTTTTTACTACTCTTATCCTATCAACAAAGAAAAATAGGAGTCTTCCCATGTCCCGTAAGTATCCTCGTTGGATGGCAGTTTTTGCTACTACTCTTGCCCTCGCCTTGCCTTTGTCGCTACCACTCGCTCTTGACGCACACGCGCAGGGTGCAAAGAAAATTGCCCAGCAAGCAGTAAAATTTTACAAAAAGAAAAACTACACAGAAGCCATTCCTCTATTCCGTAAAGCGGCAAAACAAGGATATGCTGACGCGCAAATCTATTTAGGTTTGATGTATAAAGAAGGGAAAGGTCTCAAACAAGATTATACACAAGCTGTTAAGTGGTATCGCAAAGCAGCAAAACAAGGAAATGCTATTGCGCAGTATAATTTAAGTTTGATGTACGAGGCAGGCGAAGGCGTTAAGCAAGATTATAAACAAGCTGCCGAGTGGTGGCTTAAGGCAGCCGAACAAGGACTTGCTGGGGCGCAATATAATTTGGGAGTTTCTTATGCAAAAAAAATAGGCGTTAAGCAAGATTATACACAGGCTGTAGAGTGGTTTCATAAAGCAGCAGAGCAAGGTCATGCTAATGCGCAATTCAATTTGGGCGTATCGTATGCAAAAGGAAAAGGAATCAAGCAAGATGATAGGAAAGCTGTCGAGTGGTTTCGTATGGCAGCAGAGCAAGGTCATGCTAATGCGCAATTCAATTTGGGCGTATCGTATGCAAAAGGAAAAGAAATTAAGCAAGATGATAGGAAAGCTGTCGAGTGGTTTCGTATGGCAGCAGAGCAAGGTCATGCTAATGCACAATTCAATTTAGGTAGGCTACATGAACAAGGAAAAGAAGTTAAGAAAGATGACAAGCAAGCTGTCGTGTGGTATCGCAAGGCAGCTGAACAAGGATTAGCTTTTGCGCAATACAAATTAGGTGATTTTTATAGAATAGGAAGAGGAGTGTTAGAAGACTACCAAAAAGCAGCAGAGTGGTATCGTAAGGCAGCAGAGCAAGGATTAGCTGACGCACAATACAATTTGGGCGTGATGTACGAAAGAGGAAAAGGCGTTCTGGAAGATTATCAAAAGGCAGCCGAGTGGTATCATAAAGCAGCAGAACAAGGACACGCTAATGCGCTCGGTAATTTATCTGTCATGTATGTTAATGGTTATGGTGTTAAACAAGATATTCCTACCAGTTATGCTTTGGTTCTACTCGCTGCCAAGGAGGGAAATAAAAAAGCAAGGGAAGGGATAAATGATATTAAAAAAATATTAACAACAGAACAAATCATGGCAGGGCAAAAAATCGCTAGAGAATGGGAACAAATAATAGAAGCCAACAAACAAAATAAATAATAACAAACCCGCCTTGCCGTGTTAAGAGTCAGCTTGCGCGTTTCTGCGAGGGGAATTTATCCCCCCACGCGCTTTTGAATAAGAGGCTACGCGCTACGCGCGTAGATAAAGCGCACTACTGCGCGGGGGGATAAATTCCTCCCGCTGACGCGGGGTCTTTTGCGAGGGATTACTCCCTCGCGCTCCCCGCGTGCTACGCACGCGATGTTTTGCGCCCGTTTATTATTGAGCGTCCCGTCACTCATTCGCAAAGCACTACTCGCGAAACGCACTATTCTTCAACCGAAAAATAGGACGCAACACATAAGAAAGAACACTCCGATTGTCCGTATGAATGTCCGCCGTAACCTCCATGCCCGGCGAAATAGGTAAATTGCCCGGCTGATCGCCCAAGTAAGTCCTATCCGTGCGAATCACAACCCGAAAATAAGTAGCCCCATCCGGAGCAGTCAAAGTGTCCGCAGAAATCTGCTCAACCTTGCCCCGCAACCCCCCATACAACAAAAAATCATACGCCGTGATCTTTACAACCGCATCCTGATCAATTTTTACAAAACCCCGCTCATGCGGCGCCAACCTGCCCTCAACAACAAGATTCTCGCTGGAAGGAACAATCTCCATAACAGGATCGCCCGGTCGCACAACTCCTCCAATAGTGTTGAAGTAAATCTGCTTTACAATGCCTCGCAAAGGAGCAGCAACCTCAGTGCGCGCCGCAGCATCAAGCGCACGCTGATACTCAATGCGTGCCTGCGCAAGAACATTATCAGTCGCAACCTTCTCGCGCGATAAACTACCCTGATTCTCGCGCAAAACCTCCTCGCGCCGCGCCTGCACCTGAACGAGAGCAGACCTAGCCGCAAGAATAACCTCCTCCAACTCCTTGAGCCTCCCCTCGATCTGCTCTACTCGCGCCTTTGCCTCCAAATACTCGATCCGCGCGCCTAACCCCTGCCTGAACAAATCTTCTTTAACCTTGGCACTCTCCGTTTGTATGACAAGGTCAGAGTTGAAAGTATCGCGTCGTGCCTCGTTTTCGCCGATTTTTCTTCGCTCCTGCTCTATCTGCGCATCAAGGACTTGCAGCGCGCTGTCAAGTTGGTTGCGCGCCGACAAGTAAGCACCGCGCTCGGCAGCAGCGATCTCAGGACGACGCGCCACCTCCTCCTCCGGCAAGGCGAGCGGCACGCCCTCGATCGCAGCCTCGATTCGCGCCTTGCGCAAGATATAGCCGTCGAGCTCCGCCTGCAGCTGCTCCTCGCGTTGGCTGCCCGCCAAGTTGATGCGAAACAGCAAGTCTCCCTTCTCTACCTGATCGCCGATATTGACGGTGATGTCCTCGATGATTCCTCCCTCCAAATGCTGTATGACCTGCGTTTTCTCCTGCGGCACAACGCTGCCTGGCACGATAGAAAACTTCTCCAACTTGGCAAAACACGCCCAAATGAAAAAAACCATGATAAAAGTCGTCGCAAAAAAAGCGAAACGATTGCGCTCCAGCCACCGATACTTGGAAACAAGGCGTTGTAAAGGATTGATGTCCTCGTCCCCTAACCCCTCGTCGTGCGGGATAAACTCAAGTGGCATGGCTTTCTTCTCTCTTCAGGTGTCGTGTTAGGTTTAAGCTTCTTGGCTCTTTTCTGGTGCCTGCAACGCCGCCTTCTTGCTCTGCGCCTGCGCCGCAGCCTGCTTGGCGATCACATCCTTCGGCGCGATCTGACGCACATGTCCATCTTCCATCACGACAATATAGTCGGATTGTTGCAACAAGCTGGGATTGTGGGAAATCACAAGCACCGTCTTCGTCTTGGCGAGAAGTTTCAACGAGCTCGCCAAATCGATGACACCCTGCTGGTCAAGGTGGTTGGTCGGCTCGTCGAGAAAGACAAGGCTGGGCTGCCGCAAATAAAGTCGCGCAAGGCATATCTTCTGTCGCAACCCCGGCGAGATGTTGGCTCCCCCCTCGCCGACGGGCGTCTCGTAGCCTGCCGGAAACTTCGTGATGATATGGTGGCAGTTCGCGTATTTCGTCGATTCCAAAATAGCCTCGTCGTTGTGCTGCTCTGCGCCGAAGATGATGTTGGAATGCAGCGTGCCGCTGAACAGGGTTGCGTCCTGCGGCATGTATCCGATCCATCGAGCGATCTCCTGATTGGTGAATTGGCGAATGTCTCTATCGTCGAGCATGACGACTCCCTTTTCGGGTCTGTAGAGTCCGCGCAGCAGCTTCATGAGGGTGCTCTTGCCGCTGCCGTTTGCGCCGACCAGCACATAGAATCCTCCTGGTCCTATGGTTCCGCTAGCTTCTTCGAGCGCGAGCGGCGCGTTTTCCTCGTATCGAAACGATAGGTCTGAGAAAGTGATTTTTCCCTGCGGATTTTCCTGCGCCACTTCGGAGCGCACCTTTTCCGTATCGATTCCGAAAATGGTGCTGAGTCGTTTTTTGGACGCAACATATGTTTGATAACCGCGCCAGTAGTTCAAGGTCTGTCCCAAGTTTGCGATCATGCGCCCTCCCAGCATATTTGCAGCGATCAACGCGCCCATCGTCATGGATTGATTGACGATCGCCAACGCGCCGACGCTTGTCATCGCGATGGTCGTCAGCTGGGTCATGCTGTAGCTGATTGTCTGATAGTGGTCGTGAGCCGCCCCGCGTAGGACAGATTCTTCGATCAACGAGCCTTGCGTCTCTGCCCAGCGCGTCTCGGAAGGCAGCGCGAGCGAGAGAGACTTGACCGTCGTGCGCGCATGCAGCAGCTCGTTGAGCAAGCCGTTGCGATTGACGATCTGCTCTTGCTCCTTGCTTACTCGCGCGGCGACACTAACATCGGCGCGCCAAATAAGAATAAGAAACATCAACCCCGAGACGACGGGGATCCAAGCGATCGGGGTTGCGACGACAAAGATGACGACCAAAAACATCAACGAGAAAGGAACGTCGATGAACTGCGCCGCCATCGGTCCTCCCATACGGTTTCGCACTGCTGCCAGGTCGTTGAAGAAGGCGATCCATTGTCCCGTCGGACGCTTTTCTAGCTCGCGCAAAGGCAAGTTCATCGTGTGTCGAAACATCTTGTGCCCGACCAAAACGTCGTTTCTCAACGAGACAGCACGAAAGAGGTTCGCACGCGCTTTGCGCATGAGAAAATCGAAAAATATGACGATCAAGATTCCTATCACAAGCGCTTTCAGCGTCTCGATCCCTGCGTGAAAAATGACGCGATCGTAGACTTGCAGCGTGAAAATCGGTGCGGCAATAGCCGTCAAATTGACAAAGCAGGAGTAGTAGATGGCACGGCGACGAAGCCCGTCCGTATCCTTCAACAGAGTCTGAAACCACCCCTCCGAGAAAGGCGGCGGCTTGCCCAAGCGACCGACCAAATGCGCAAAGGCGTTCGTCTCGTCTGCTCCGTTCGGCTTGTCCGTGCTCATCTCACGCCTGTGCTTGCAACCCGATCCCCGTCCGTCGAGGCTCGCGTACTACTTGCTAGTCGCACGATAGACACCGTCCCAGTTCGACGCGGGGGGAGAGGCGCGATATTCTAGAATTCGCTCCTGATAGACGGCGTAGAAGGCTTTCAGCGGAGCAAAGCGTGCGCAACTTTTTGCAGCAGCCTCGGCTTTGTCCCAAAGTTGTCCTCGATACCCTTCCAAGAACGCCTTGTGCTTCGGCAAAAGCTCTGCCAGCTCCTTGCCGTACTCGTATGTTTCGTCGCCTAAAACGGTGTAGATGGTCACCGCCTCCTCCTTGCCCTTGACCGCGATGCTGTCGAGTTCGACGACAGCATAACGCCCCTCCAGCATGGCTGCCGTGCTCTCGCCGATGACCATATCGACGCCGTAAGACTTGGATTGTCCCTCCAAGCGCGATGCCAAGTTGACGGGGTCGCCCAAGACGGAATAGTCGAAACGCTGCTCGGAGCCCATATTGCCAACGACCGCCTCGCCCGTGTTGATGCCGATGCCAACATTCAGAGGCAAATAACGAAGATTTTCCTGCAAGGCTTCGCGCTCGCGCTCTGCGTTCAACACTCGCAATGCACGAAACATCTCCAACCCCGAATCGACGGCGTTCGACGCATGCTGCTCGTCGGTCAGAGGAGCGTTCCAAAACGCCATGATGCAGTCGCCCATGTATTTGTCGATCGTCCCCTTGCGCTCTAATATCTCGTTGGTCAGCGGCGTTAGCAGGCGGTTCATCAGATGCGTCAAGCCTTGTGGGTTTGTCTTGTAGCTCTCGGAGATGGTCGTAAATCCTCTGACATCGCAAAACAAAAACGACATCGTGCGCAACTCGCCGCCCAAACTCAGCTTGTCCGGCGATGCCGAGAGCTGATCGACCAAATCAGGCGACAAGTATTGCACGAAGGCGCGGCGAATGTTCTTCTTCTCGGAAGACTCGCGAAGATAGTTGAACAAGGTGAACATGATGAAGATCAAAAGGGAGACAAGGCTGATGAGCATCGCATCGTAAAGGATGCCGTGGGTTTGGTAGAAGTAGATGCTGATAAAGAAGTTTAACGCGATGATCAAAAGCAAGAATGTGAACGAGGGTAGCAATGAAAAACGTCGCTTGACCGCGATGATCAGAATGCCCGCCAGCAGCATGACGGCGGTCTCGATGATGCCGATCGAGGGTGGCACGAGCAGCGAGTCGCCCGACAGGATGTTCGAGAGAACATTGGCGTGAACCTCGACCCCAGGCAGCGCCGGATCGACGGGCGTGTTGCGTAAATCTTTCAACCCTGACGCGGAGGTGCCGAAGAAGACGAAGTGTCCTTGCAGCCACTCCTTGGGAATCTTTTTTCGCAGCACATCGATCGCCGAGACATAGAGCCGCTTCTCCTGCCCTGGTTCGTAGGCGATGTTGTAGGGTTGAGGATTGCCGAACTTGACCCAAATGCGTCCTTCGTTGTCGGTCGGAATAACGCTGCGCGAGCCGTCGCCGCGCTGCAACAATGCCGAGATGATTCCCAAATTTTCTGCGCTACGCAAGTATAGCCCTTGGCTCTGCGAACCCACACGCAGCGTCTCCAGCACAAGGCTTGGATAGATCTGCTCTCCCACGGCGACGACGACAGGCACACGGCGCACAGTACCGTCGTAGTCGAAGCCGAACGAGAAGACTCCAAAGCCGCCTGCATGATCGTTCAGCGTCTGCACGTTGGGAAGCAGGTTTGCAAAGTGGTTGGCGCGAATGAACGAAACGGGATCGGGACCGAAGGTGCCCTTGAACGACGACGGAGGCAGACGCTCGCCGATATTGTCCGTGCGCGTAGAGTTCGGCATGCCCAACACGACGGGCAGCCCGTCGCCCATAATGCGCGTCATGGCGAGCTCGTTGTCGGGCAGACGCAACAAACGATCGCGCGTGATCGGATCGATGTCGTAGAGAACATGACGCACAAGATTCTTCGGCGACGTGCGATCTTCTTCCGAGAAGACGACATCCATCGCCAACACGGCGACATCGTAGCTCCGCAGCGATTTCAGCAGATCGCCGACGACGGTACGCGGCCATGGCCATTGTCCCAACTCGTCCAACGAGCGTTCGTCGATATCCAAGATTGCGATCGGACGCGAGGTGATCCCTTCGTGCGGCCAGGCGCGCACATAGTTGTCGAAGCTTTGAAGGCGCAGCTGCTCGATGAAGGGCGGATCGTTGATCCGATACGAGATGGCGAGCAAAAGAAAGATCAGCGTCACCGTCGTCGGACCTCGCCGCGAGCGAATGAATACAGCCTGAAGAAAGGTTGCGACGCTCTCGCTCCAAAAAGCCAGACGGACGCGCACCAGCTTCATCGTAGACTGTTGTTTCATCGATGGCGTCTCCCGCAAAAATCGTTACGCTAGACCTCGAACGCGGCTTCGAACCCGACACGCACTTTCCGAAGCTCTCGCGCGCATACTGGCGTATCTCGCCCGTTAAAGCAACCCCGCTGTCGCGCGTCGCATCCCGTCTTGCTCAAGGGATGCCGATCCTTCGCACTTCCTCCTCGATGCGGCGTTGCAACAGCGGCACGAGCGTCCCCTTAGCCAAGCCCGGCGCGATCGGCGCAAGGATCGAGACGGTGATCGTTCCGCCACGCAGGTAGCCCTTCTTCGGCCAAAGATGCCCGCTGTTGACGGCAATCGGCACGACGAAAAAAGAAAATTGGCGATACAGAAGTTCCACCCCTTCTCGATAGGCGGGAGCCGTCTCGGAGGGCAGCGTGCGTCTCCCTTCGGGAAAAATCAGGACGCGACGAAAGCAGGGATCCGAAAAACGCTTGCGCAAGCGGCGCAACAGCGAGAAGGTGCTGGCAACAACGGCGGCGCGATTGACGGGAATATACTTGCCGGCGGAGTAGAGCGCCCAACCCCAAATGGGAATAAACGCGAGCGACTTCTTGCCGATATAGGCATGCACAGAGAGCGGTGTCAGCAACGCGAGCGTCTCCCACAAAGACTGATGCTTCATAGCAAACAGAACGCGCTCGCCTTGCGGAATGTTCTCAAAGCCCTCGAGACGGAAGCGGATGCCCAGCAAGCATCGACAGGCGAGATTGAAGACGTTCACCCAAAGAAAGCACAGCGAGAGAGGAGCACGACGCCACAGCGTCAGCAACGAGAGTGCCGTCGAGGTCGACGAGATGAAAAGCGTCGCAAGCAAAACGATAAGAAAAAACATGCCAACGCGCGCACGCACAAACCATCGTTTAAGCCATCGTTTAAACCATGTGTTGAACGCTCTCATGACTTCTTGCCTGTCTTTCTGTCGGCGGCGTTTCTCCCGTCTTCTTGGGCTCTCGCTTGCGGTGTGGGAAAGTAATCGGGCAGGACGGCGATGCGACAATGGGCAAGGGCGAGCAGGTATTTAGCGTACTCCTTGATGTTGCTACGCCACAGGTTTTGATGGCGAAAACGCACCGCGAAAGGCACAACCTCCAAGTTTGGCGCAAGGCAGCGCAAGTAGAGCCGACTGCGCCGCATGTGTACATCGGATGTGACCAAGATGATCTTGTCGATGTCGTTCTTGTTCGTCCACAACACCGTCTCGACGGCGTTTTCGAAAGTATTGCGCGCGGCGCGTCCTAATGCGACGCTGCCCGCTGCCTCCTCGCCGATGAGGTCGCGGCTCGTCGTCTTTCGATAAACGCCTGAGACCAGCAAGCGCGGAGCAGCTCCTTTACGCCAAAGTGCGAGTCCTGAAGGAATGCGCGCCTGCGAGCCTGTGAAGACGACGATCGCCTGCGCACGCTCGACAAAAGCCCGTTGTCCGAAGGCGGGCTGCGTCAGACGAAACCACACGAAGCCGAGCGTAAAGCCAATGACAAGCAACGCACTCAAAATCCACAGTATCGGGAGAATTCTTGGAAACACAATTGTCATACGCGTTTGCGCCCTGCTCGGTTGGTGCAATATCTTCATGGAACATCTTGCAGCCTGCGGTGCATCAGCGCGATCAAAACACCTAAGGCTGCGATGAAGGAGGCGAGCGGCACGAGCAGCATTATAAGCCATTGCCATCCGTATGGTCCCATCCGCTCTGGAGCGAATCCGTCGCCCGCAATCCGCAGCAGCGCGTAGGTGGAGAGAAAGAGCATCAACCCCGCCAAGCTACCCCAGCCTGCGGCGCGGCGCACGGCGGGCATGAACTGCGCGGTGATGTAGGCGTCTTCCGCTCCCATAACGCGCAGTAGCTGAATAGTCGTCGCGTGCCTGCCCATCGCCGCTTGCACGCCGAAGGCGACGATGACGAGTGCCGTCGTCAGGGCTACGAGCGTCGCTAGAAAGGCGACCGTTTGTAAAATTCGTCCGACTTTGAGCAAGCGCGTGCGCCACAGCCGATGGTCGTCGAGAAGGACACGAGGAAACCGCTGTTGCAGATTTGCGCGCAAGGCGGCTATGGTTGCTACCTCGATGCTGATCAGATCCACCTCGATCATGCTCGGCAGCGGCAAGCCCTCAGTGCGCGCCGCAGGACCCAGCCACGGCTCCAGCAGGCTTTGCAGACGCGAGAGGGGAATAACCTCGGCACGCTTGACGCGCGGCTCAGCGCGCAAAAACGCCAGCAACTCATCCGTCGAGGCGAGCGCGCCCGCGCCCGCTTCTTGCGGCACGACAACCGTGAGCCGATCCGACAAGTCGCTACGCCAACGCGAGATCGTGTTGTCGATCGAAAGCAAGACAGCTACCATCAGCAACGCCAAATAGACCATCACCCCGATGACCCACGGCAGAAACAACGTCGCACGCTCGGAGGAAAAGGCTTGCCCCAACGGAGTGGTGTCCGCATCCGTGCGCAGCAAAAACCGCGCTGCCCGAACGAATCGCGTCACGCTTGTTTTCCTCCTTCTTTGCCTGCCTGTTTGCCTGTTTGTTTTCCTGCTTGTTTCAAAGTAGCTTTTTCCAAGAAGCCGTCGCGCAGGCGAAAGACGGGATGAGGATACTTCTCGATGAGACGGCGGTTGTGCGTCGCGACGACGACCGTCGAGCCGTTTTTGTACATCTGCTCGAAGAGGTAGAGAAGTCGCTCGCCGAGCGCGTCGTCAACATTGCCCGTCGGCTCGTCGGCGAGCAGCAGATCGGGGTTGGAGACGACGGCACGCGCGATGGCAACCCGCTGCTGTTGTCCGCCTGAGAGCGTCGCGGGATCGGCTGCCATGTGATGTTGCAAACCCACCCAAGCCATAATCTCTTTCACATGCTCGCGGATGCGACTTTCCTCCAAGCCTCGCAGACGCAAGGGCAGGGCGACATTTTCCGCGGCGCTCAGATGCTCGACCATGCGGAACTCCTGAAAGACGACACCAATCCGACGGCGCAGACCTTGCAGAGCTTTGCGATCTTTGCCCGTCACATCCTCGCCGAAGGCACTAATGCTGCCGCGAGAAGGACGTTGCGCCAAAAACATCAGACGCAATAGAGAAGTCTTGCCGGCTCCCGAGGGGCCTGTCAGGTAGTGAAAAGAGCCGCGCGACAGCGAAAAGTCGACATCGTGCAGAATCTCCGGCCCCAAGCCGTAGCGCATGCCGACCTTGTCGAAGCGGACGACCGTCATGGTATTAGGAGGAGGACATCCAAGACGCTCGCGACGAGGAAGCGGCAGCACTACCCCCTCGGTCGGGATAGGCGAAGGTCGAGCGCGAAAACATTCCTTGCGGCAGCGAAGAGCTCGCTTCGAGCTTCTCCGACGGTTGCAAGAAAAGTCGCCTGCCGTATTTTTCCGCCTCAAACGGCGCAAGCACGAGCCAACCCTCAGGCGCAAGCAACGAGACAAGACGCACGAGTATGCGTTCGGCTACGGTGTCATCAAAATTCTGCAGCGTGTGCGGCAGGAGGATCGCGTCCAAACGGCGCGGCAGCAGCGACGGCGGCGAGTTCAGGAGGTTGTGTTGGAAAAAATTTATAGGCGCAAGCAGCGCGTCTTTCGCTTTCCAAAAGCCTCCGCCCTGCTGCTCGTCGAAAAACTCGAGCAGATCGTGAACACTGAGACCGTGTTGCACATCGAAGTTGTTGTAGCGTCCCTTGCGCGCCGTCTCGATGGCACGCGCGCTCCTATCGCTGGCATAGACGACGAAGCGCGTCCCTGCATCTGCGAGCGCAGGCTCGTCTTGCAAGCGTTTGTGCCAAGCCATGACGAGCGAAAGAGCTTCTTGGCCTGTCGAGCAGGCGGCGCACCAAATTTTCAGAGATCTTTTGGCGTTGGGGTTGGGGTTTGGTATAGACAAGTTTTCGGCGATGTATGAAAAGGTCTGTTTACAGCGATTGAAGGCTGTGTCCTTGTCGGAGAAGGTTTCCAACAACAGCTCCCGAAAAACCGGCTCAAAGCGATCGCCCTGAGCTAATGAGAGGAGTTCTTGTGGCGTAAGACTCGGTCGATCGCGGAAGCTTGCGCACGCCGCCCGCAAGCGCGCGACAAGAACGTTGTCTTCCAAAGGCGGCGGCTTCAGTCCCGCGCTCTCCTTCAGAACAATCGTCAACGCCTCTCGCAGGCGCGCTGCGTCATGCGTGTCCGACATTGCAAGATCGCAAACAATTATGCAGCAATCAGATCAAGCCCACTTCGCTGAACTTGCTCTTGATTACTCCTTCGTCGAAGGGCTTCATGATGTATTCGTCGGCACCTGCGGACATGCCTTGCTTCACGCTTTCGGCGTCGGTCTGTGTCGTACAGAAGATCACCTTGATGGATTTTCCGAATGCTTCCCCGCGCAGTTTTTTCAAGAAATCGAGCCCGTTCATGACGGGCATGTTCCAATCGAGCAAGATACAAACTGGCGGTGACTTCTTGCAGAAATCGAACGCCTCCTGACCGTTTTCAGCGTCGAAGACTTCAAAGCCGAGTCCTTCCAAAATCTTTCGCGCCATCACGCGCACGATCTTCGAATCGTCTACAACAAGACAAGATTTCGCCATAGTGGCAACTCCATCGTTCGTTTCATATGATCGCAGCCCTCCCCCCCTGACCGACTCCTGCCGTTAGCGTGCGCGGGGCATCGAACCTCGGCACAGCAGAGGGACGAGTCTAGCAGAATTTCTCAGACTTGTGGGTTTTTGTTGACGGAACGCAAGATAGCAAGCCTGTGAGCTATGGGGGAGACGCGCGCTACTGCGGCAAGTCTTTCAAGCAGCGCACAATATCCGAGCGGTCGTTCTTCGACAAAAAGTCTGTGAACCCCGCCACACGGCAAGTCTCAGTTCTTTCTTCGGTAGGCGGCGCGCCCGTCAATGCCAAGAAAGGCAGTCCTGACCATGAATCTCTCATTTGGCGCGTGCGCGCGACAAACCTCAACACCTCGTCGCTGTTGTCGTCGACATCGCTGATGATGACATCGAAAGGAATGGCGTTCTTGTGGTAGTAGATCGCCTGATCGATATGATCGACCACAAAAACCCGAAAGCCTACCGACGAAAGGTGAGGAATAATCGAATCGCAAAACGCGCGGTTCCTCTCGATCAAAAGCAGCCTACGCTCTTGATGCGCTGCGCGCGGCGCACCTGCAACCCCCGACAGATCGATGGGAAGGCTTTCTGCGTTGGCAAAGGCGCGTTTCCAAAAATGCTCCATATCCAAAACCTCGACGCTCTGCTCTTGCAGGATGGCGCTACCGATGACCCCCCTTTCTCCTCCTGCCGATTCGATATGCAAGGGCTCGTTGATAATGTCCAGCACCTCTTCGACGACGATGCCTGCCCACTTCTCGCCGTCCGAAAGCACCAACACCGGTCGCCTGCCCTCCTTCGGCAAAGCGCGCCCCTCTTCGATGCGCATGACGGGCATCAGCGCATTGTTGTACAAAACGGTTGCTTGTTCGTTCGGATATTCGATGCGCGCACAATCGATATGCTCCAAGCGGTTGATCGCGCTGACGGGAACTACCTTCTTAACCCCGTCGCCGCTATCCAGCATCACCAGCGTGACGCTGCTCTCTTCGAGCTGCTGCGGCTCGTCGCGCGAGATGGCGAGGTTGGCTTCTTCGATCCCCTCGCCAAGCTCGTCGGAAAGCGTGTTCGGATCGACGATCAGCACGACGCGCCCGTCGCCGAGAATCGTGTTGCCGCTAAAAAAAGGAGTGCCGCGCAACGATTCGGAGAGCGGCTTGACAACGATCTCTTCCGTGTCCTGAATATCCTCGACCAAAATACCGAACTGCTGCGACCCCACCCGCATCACAACGACATAGTTCTCAGGACCCTGCAGAATCTCCTGAAGCATGCGATGTTGAATCTCGCTTTGCGGAATCTCTCGCGGCAGCACCTCTTCCCGCAACGCTTGCGGCGCAGACGACACCGCTTGGGCGATCATATCGCTCAAGGATTCGCTCGCCGATTCGCCGCTCAAGGCAGGAGTGTCCACTCCGCGAGTGTCAGCTTGCGGAAGGGACGGCTCGGCGCTTTTCCCCGAGTCTAGAGGTTCTGGCAGGCGCATAGTCAGATCGAAGAGTTGGCGTATCGAGAGCAGGGGCAGCAGTTGGTCGCGCAGTTGCAAGACGAGATTGCCCTGTAAGACGCTCACCCTGTGATCCTCCGACTCGCGGAAGGATACGAGCTCGACAACCGAGGTTTGCGGAAATGCATAACGTTGGTCGGCAATCCTGGCGATCAGAACCGAGACGATGGCGAGCGTCAGAGGAATCTTGATACGAACTTGCGAGCCTGATCCTAATGTCGAGTTCAGCTCGATTTGTCCGCCGATCTTGTCGATATTGGTCTTGACGACATCCATGCCGACGCCGCGCCCTGACACTTCCGTGATCTTGTCGGCGGTGGAAAAGCCCGACTGAAACAAATAGCGATGGAGCTGCGAGACGGTGAGGGCGGCGGCGTCCGCCTCGGAGGCTGTTCCTTGCAAGACGATTTTGTTGCGAATTTTTTCGTGATCGATGCCGCGTCCGTCGTCGTGCACTTCGATCAGGATTTGCCCCCCTTCCTGATACGCTTTGAGGATGATACTGCCTTCTTCGGGCTTGCCTTGCTGCTCGCGCTCGGCGGGCATTTCGAGCCCATGGTCTACGGCGTTGCGAATCAGATGGATCAACGGATCTCTGATCATGTCGATGATTTGCCTGTCGAGCTCCGTTTCTGCGCCTGTCATCTCGAGGCGAATCTTTTTTCCCGTCGTCTTCGCCAAATCTCTCACAAGCCGAGGCAGAGGGCTCCAGGCATTTTGAATCGGCTGCATGCGCGTCTTCATAACGCCTTCTTGCAACGCGGTCGTGATTTGATTGAGACGCTGCAAGGGGGCAGAAAATTCGCTGGCGGGATTTTGCCGCAGCAGCTGCAGAAGTTGGTTGCGCGACAGCACGAGCTCCGAAACAGAGTTCATCAACTGCTCGATCAGATCGAGGCGCACGCGAAGAGAACTGACCGCGCTACTCGTCGCGCCAACCTGTCCCAAGCCCGCAACCGCACTCTGCCACGGCGAGGTGATGTCGAGGGTGGTATCCTCTTCCGAGCCTAACGACAAATCGATACTCTTCGACGCTGCAACAGCAGAGGACGCTTCAAAAGCGGCGGCAGCGAAAGATTCTTCCTCCTCTTCTCCCTCCTGTTTTTCTCCCTTTGGGGTTGATTCTTGCACCTGCCCGTTTTGCGAAGGCTTGTCTGTTTTCTTGCCTGCCTGCGCTGCTTCCTGCGTTGCTTCCTGTTCCAAACGGCTTATCAGATCGCTGTTGTCGCTTTCTGGCTCGGAGGCTGTCTTCTCCAAGCTTTCAATGATTCCCTTGATGCAATCCAACGCTTCCAAAACAAGCGTGACGCGCTCGCTTGTGACGCTGTCGGGGGAGGTTTGAAACTTGCGCAGCATCTCTTCGCCCGCATGCGCCACCGCCTCTAGGCGATGCAAGTCCAAGAAACCGCAAGTCCCTTTGATCGTGTGCACGACGCGAAAAATATCGGCAATCGAGTCGGCGTCGTTCGGATTTTTTTCCAACGCGACAAGCTTTGTATCCAAAGCGCTGAGCGATTCGGCTGTCTCGGCAATAAATTCTGAAAGCAGATCGTCCATCATCGTTCCCTCGTCGTTCCCTCATCCTCGATCATCAGGTGCTTCAAGACGCGCGTGCTGACAAGGAACGCTCAAAGCTCTGTGACACTTGCTCGAAGCATTCGTTTGTGAAATTTCCACTGCCTTCAGTCTAGACCTTTTTTCTGTTGCAGACAAGCCTCTCTTGTCCTAGAGTTTTGCCAAGAGGGGTTTCTCCACGAGGCTTTTCTTGGAGGCTTTTCTTGTTGATGATAGACCGTTGCGCTCGTCCTTGTTTCCTACATTCTGCGAACCCTTGAGCAAAATCCAACACGCCGCCCTCCCCTCTGCGCGCGAGCAGCACCCCGAGCGCGACATTGACAATTCTTCGGACGATTTGTCGCCGTTGCTGTCTTTCGAGGACAACAGCCTCTTGCCTGAGCTTTTCGGCGCAGGCTCGCAGCGTTTGAAACGCTTGGCAAGCACCTACGGCGTGCGGCTTGACCATCGCGGAAACAAGGTTGTCTGCCGCGGCAGCGAGGCTGCGTGCGACAAGGCGCGTGCGCACCTGCTCGCGCTCTACGCCCGCCTCAAGGGTTGCGAGAGCCTCAACGACGAGGACGGATCCTTGCCGAAAACCGATGCTCCCGAAGAAAACCCCGAAGAAAATATTGGGCTTGCGACTTCCTCGTGGTCGTTGCCTTTTCCCAAATCTTCCCTTGTTCCTCGCAACGCCAAGCAGGAGGCGTTTTTGCGCGCGCTGTGCGATCATCCTCTTGTTTTTGCGATGGGGCCTGCGGGAACGGGAAAGACTTGTATCGCGCTGGGGTATGGCTTGTCGCTGTTGCGGCGCGGCGATGTGGAGCGCGTGATTCTCTCGCGTCCTGTCGTGGAAGCGGGCGAGCGGTTGGGCTTTCTGCCAGGCGACATGCGCGAGAAAATCGATCCCTACCTGCGTCCGATCTTCGACCTGCTGCATCGATGGTTCGGCAAGACGGCGACCGAACGATACTTGGAGCAGGGAAAGCTGGAGATCGCTCCGCTCTCCTTCATGCGAGGACGCACCATCGAGAACGCCTTTCTGCTACTCGACGAGGCGCAAAACACATCCCCGCAACAGATGAAGATGGTGCTGACAAGGCTGGGAAGAGGAGCGCGCATCGCCGTGACGGGCGACCCCACTCAAACAGACCTGCCCGCCTCAACCCTCAACGGACTGCAAGATGCCGAGCGACGCCTGAAAACTATCGTGCCTTTCGTGCACTTCTCAAGGCAGGAGGTCGTGCGCCATCCTCTGGTCGCAGAGCTGTTGCGCGCTTACGAAAACCCCTTGCACGACGACAAGTGAACTCGTTTGTATGACTTCTTTTAACAGCGTGCGTCTCCAGACAGAGTCGCCCTTGTGGAAAAAAGACCTGATCGAACAGGTACGGCGAGCAGCTGTTGCCGCGATCGATTTCTTGGCGCGCAACGACGAGGACAAAACAACATTGATCGTCTCGATCCTCTGCACCGATGAGCAACGCATGCGTGCGCTGAACCGCCGCTTCCGCAACAAGGATACGGCGTGCGACTCCCTCGCCTTTCCCGCCGCCCACGACAACAGCCACGACACCACGCACGACGGACACTTTGAGGACGGCAGACGAGGTTTTTTAGGCGACATCGCGCTCGGTTATCAGGGCTTGCAGCGTGTGATCGAACAGCATCGCCTTGATGCGCTCGCCCACTGCGCTCACATGACGATACACGGCGTTTTGCACTTGAGGGGATACACCCACGACACCGACGAGGAACGCACGCAGATGGAGGCGGCGGAAGAAACGATCCTCGCACAGCTTGGGTTTACCGAGCCAACAACCCCCTTGCCTCCTCTCGCCTTGCCATGACGCATCCTTCTTCGGCAAACGGCGGCGTGCGCTTCGAGCCTTGGTGGCAGGCGAGGCTTTCGTGGCTGCGACGACGGCTCGGCGGACCGAAAATCCGCGAGACCATCGAAGAGCTGATCGAAGAGGACAGGCAGGCAGAGCTTGCACCCGAAGAGCGAACGATGATTTCCAACATACTAAATGTCGGCGACAAGACGATCGCGGATGTTATGGTGCCGCGCGCCGATGTGCAAGCGATCGATCTGACAACGCCATACGAGGAGCTCTTGCCCTTCGTCTCGGAAAAACCGCACTCGCGCTATCCCGTCTATCACAAGACCTTGGATCGCATCGTCGGTGTCTTGCATGTGAAGTCGCTGCTGCAACACATTGCGCTGAACGGGCAGGGAGGCAGTTTTTCTCTGCGCGCGTTGTTGCATCCGCCTTTGTTCTGCGCGCCCAGCGTGCGCGTCTTCGACTTGCTGGTGAAGATGCAACAGACGCGGCGGCAGATCGCCTTCGTCGTCGACGAGTACGGCGGCATCGACGGCATGGCGACGCTGGAGGATGTAGTCGAAGAGATCGTCGGCGAAATTCACGACGAACACGACAAGGATTGGGAACCCATCGGCTATCGAGACGCGGAGGGCAATATCATCGCCGACGCGCGTCTGACGCTGGAGCAATTTGAAGAACGCTTTGATAAAAAACTGACATGCACCGAAGAAGCAGACACCTTGGGAGGCTTGGTCGTCGCATTAGCAGGGCGCGTGCCAAACCGCGGTGAGGCGATCAGAGATCCTCACTCGCGAATCGAGTTCCGCATCATCGAAGCGTCGGCGCGGCGGGTCGCGCGTCTGAAGGTCATCGATCTATCGCGCGGCGACGAAAAGCCATGACACCAGCAGCTCAAACACATTGGTCTCTGCCCCCGAATCTGGAGGCACTGCTGCTGGAGGGCAAAAGCTCCTACCTCTGCGCCGTTTTGGCAGGAGTTATGTGGACACTAGCCTTCGCGCCTTTCTCCTTCCTGCCCGCAGCACACCTCTCCTTCGCGCTGCCTTGCCTGTGGGTCGCATACGACCTACCGCGACAACAAGGCTTGAAACGCGCGCTCAAACTCATGGCGACATGGTCTTTCACGGCATACATCACCTCGCTCTACTGGGTGTCGCACGCCGTGTGGATGGCGTTCGGACAATCGCTAGTCGGTGCCATTGCGGGAGGCTTGCTAACGCTGCTGGGATGCTTGTTTCAATCGCTCTACGCGCTTGCAGCCTTGCTGGCGCTCACCCTGCTACTACCGCGCACGACAAGCAGCTCGCCCCTATTGCGCGTCGGACTCTTCGTCTGCACCTTCGCGCTCGCCGAGTCCTTGAGGGGCTTGTTGTTCGGAGGATTTCCGTGGAACCTTGCCGGCTACGCATGGAACACAAACCTATGGCTTTTGCAAACAAACGCCTTGGCGGGAATCGAGCTGACGAGCTTTCTCGCAACCGCTTCCTACGCGCTAACAGCACTGGCGTTGTTCTACTTCGTCCAAAGCGTGCAAGGCAATGCGTCAAAAAAACTCTCGCCAAAAAAATCCGCGCAAAGCAAAGCCGCACGCAAGCACGCTGCGTATGCGCTTGCCTGCGCGCTAGCGATTCCTGCAAGCGCCGCCGCGTTCGGAGCGTGGCGACTTGCGGGCGCGCCGCCTTTTCTTGGAGGCGTCGAGCAGAGTCGCGCGGAAAACCCTCTTTTAGTGCGCATCGTGCAGCCCAATATCGCGCAGCAGAAGAAATGGCGCGTAGAGGATGCCTTAGTTAACTTCCGCCGCGCGCTCGACCTTTCTGTCCGCAAGCGACCTGCGAGCGTAACCTTGCTGTTATGGCCTGAGACCACCTTTCCCTATCGCCTCACAACGCCACCACAAGCAACAGGGCAAACACAAGAATACATTTGGGACCATCCTTGGATACCGCCCTTGCTGCAAGTCGTTCCGCGCTGGCTCGTCTTCGGCGCGGTGCGCGAAAACGCCAGCGTCCAAAAACAAGACGAGGCACAAGGTGAGGCGCAAAACGATGTCGCGGCGGGCTACAGGAACAGCCTGCTGATGGTCGATGCCGTCGGAAACTTGCATGGCTTGTACGACAAGGTGCGCCTTGTGCCGCTGGGCGAGTTCATTCCTTTCACGAACAACCGCTTCGGTAACAAGATCAAAACCCTGACAAGCTTCCCGAGTTTTACGCGCGGCGAGGCGAGCCCTCTGCTACGGGCGGGCTCTGCCTTCACGCTGGAGGCGCAGATTTGTTACGAATCGATCTTTCCTAATCTGCTGCCTTTCGTAGCTCCCGCCTCGCTTGACGATGCGGGCGGAGGCTCTCCCGATCTTTTGTTCAACGCGACGAACGACGGGTGGTTCGGGCGGAGCAGTGGTCCCTACCAGCACTTGGCGATGGCGCGCGTGCGTGCGGTAGAGCGCGGCTTGCCGTTTTTCCGTGCTGCGAACACGGGTGTCTCGGCGGTGTTCGATCCTTTCGGACGCGAGCTCGCAAGGCTGGACTTAGGCGCCGAGGGTTGGATCGATTCGCCTTTGCCGAAAAAAACTGATCGTCTGCTCATGACCGCGCGTTTCGGCAACGGATTGTTTTGGCTGCTGTGGTTTGTCGTCGTTGCGACTTGTCTGACATGCGTGAAACGAAAGCATTGAGCTTCGATTTGCGCGATTATCATGCCTTTGTGCGCGTTTAGGAAAATATCTCTTTAATCTTACAGAAACACTAGACATGGAGTTTTTTGTTTTGCTAACATAAGGCGAAAGTTTTTAGCATGTTGCGTAACAGGCGAAATCCTGAACCCTATAAGTATCTATTGGTATGAGGTAGGGGCACAACCGCAAAGATTGAGGAGAGGCTTGCTATGCAAGAAGAGACACCACGCTCACCATCTGTCACGAAAGGTCGTCGTGGCAAGAAGATGGGAGCCAACGAAATTGACCAGTATATCGGCAGCAAGATTCGCTTGCGACGCACGATGCTGGGCATCAGCCAGCAGAAGCTGGGAGAACTTTTAGCGCTCACCTTCCAACAGGTGCAAAAATACGAGCGCGGCTCGTCGCGAGTCGGCGGCTCGCGTTTGTTTCAGGTTGCGCAAGTGTTGGAAGTGCCTATTTCCTATTTCTTCGACGGCATGCCGCAGAAGGTGCAACGCGTGATGCCGGTGCGCAAGCCCAGCTATCGCCTGTCAGAGCCGAGCGAGGAAGACGAAAGGCAGTCGGAGGGAGAGGACGGCGTTTTCAACGACGACCAACGCCTCACCAAACGCGAGACACTAGAGCTGGCGCGCAACTACTACGACCTGCCCCCCAACTTGCGCCGTACCGTCTTGAGCCTCTGCAGGACGCTCGCCAAGGAGACGCAGCACATCGATCATGCCGCAGCCGCGGCGGCGAAAAAACCCCGCGCAGAAAAAGCCGTTAAACGCATCGGAAAAAAATAACGAAAAAAACATCGCAGCGAGTCTGCTGAAGACTACATCACCAACCGCGATTGACGCGGCGCAAGAGACGAGGGTGCGGAAGGCGCAGAGGGTGCGGACGGCGCGGAGGAGGGTGCGGACGGGGAGGACGGATTCTTCGTGTGTTGTGGGAGATTTGCCTCGAGGGTAGTGGTCTCCCAAGCCAAGTCCAAGCAGAGCGGCGTATGGTCTGAGGGTTGTTCGCGCTCGCGCAAGCTCCGCTCGACGAAACAACCCTCGATCCGCTCGCTGAGCGCGGGCGAGAGCAACAGCATGTCGATTCGCAAGCCTTCGTCGCGCGGAAAACGCGAGCGGCGATAGTCCCAATATGTGTATCCCCTCTCCTTGTGTTGAGGGTTTGTCTTGGCGCGAAAGGCATCGACCAGCCCGCTGTACAACAAGCGTCTGTAGCGGCGGCGACTCTTTTGATGGAGCAGCGCGTCGCCCTCCATCGCCTGTTCGTCGAAAACATCGAGAGTCTGCGGACAAACATTGAAATCGCCGCCCAACAAGAATGGTCTACCTTCCCGCAGAAGACTTTCTTCCACATGACGGCACAACCTGTCCATCCAAGCGATCTTGTAGCGAAACTTCTCGCTCTCCTGTTGTCTTGCAGAATCGTCAAGAGGATTAACTAAAGGGTTACCATTAGGCGCATAGAGCGAGGCGGCGACAAGCCCATGCGTCCAAACCTCCACATAGCGCGCTTGAGCGTCTTCGCCTGCCTCAAGGTCAGGCAGCGGAGGCAGGGCGGAGCAGCGCACGGACATCGCGGGGTCGCGCGAGAGCACGGCGACGCCGTTGTAGGCTTTCTCGGCTACGAAGGCTGCTTGCCACCCCGCCTGCTTCAAGGCTTGGCTGGGAAAACGCTCCTGCGGACACTTGAGCTCTTGCAGCAGGGCGAGATCTACCTTGCGCTCGTCTAGGAAGGCTAGCAGTGCCTCCAGCCTTTTTGCGAGCGAGTTGACATTGAAGGTTGCAATGCGCACGCAGTCCCCACTCCGTTCAGAGATGTTGCACTATCCTTGCCACCCGTCAGAGCGCGAAGGAGGTACCGCAACCGCAGGCGTTGTGCGCCTTATCGGCGAGCAGGCGAAAGCTTTCGCCGATGGGGGCACTCTCGAAATCGAGACTGCTCGCGCCCAGCGTCTGCGCCGAGAGTCTGTCGATGAGAACGCGCACGCCGTCTTGCAAAACTTCCTCGTCTTGCTCGGTGCGCCGTTTATCTAGCGAGAACTCCGTCCTGTATCCCGAACAGCCGCCTGCGTGGATGCGCACACGCAGCGTCAGCTCTGCGTCTTGTTCTTTGCTGCGCAACGCTTGCAAGCGTGCCACCGCGCGCGCTGTCAGCGTCAGGCGAAATTCCTCTGCTACGCTCGACGCTTCCACGTGCAAGCGGAGTTGCTCGCGCGCCTCCCGCTCTGCAAGTAGCACGAAGGGATCATCTTCCTCGCTGCTTGATTCGCTGCTTGATTTATTTGTGCCTGCGCTCTGTTCGCTCATAGCCTTGCTACTCTGGGTGTTTCTCTTGGTTTCTCTTGTTGGGATTGCGCTTGCTTTTTTTAGCCTCTGCGTTGTATTCTAGCATCGATGGGCGAGAATTTCTATGAGGTTTGGCTCTACGCACGGCGCGCTGCCGCGCGGGTGCGCACGATGCACGGGGGTTCTCGTGCTGTTGTCTTGCCAGAGGTTTTTTCAGGACAGACGATCCGACTCGAATCGCTACGCGCCGCGCGTAGCACGCAACGCAAGAAGAATGCTGCGCCCGTGCTTTTGTTTCGCAAAAAATTCGACACCATCCGCACGCACCCCGCCCGCAAGAAAAATCAATCTCCCACGGGGCAGAGACCACTGGCTCAATGATTCTCGTCGTCTCGATCGCGCTGGCGGCTGCCATGCTCGCCGTGCTTGCGGCACTCTTCGGGGGGCTTTACTCCATGACGCGAGGCGGCGCGTTTGCAAGAAAACACGGCAATCGTTTCATGCGCGCGCGCGTGCTGTTGCAAGCCCTCGCCGTGTTGTTGTTCTTGCTTTTGTTGCTTTTGCGCAATTGAGCGGTTGCTCGTGCGTATCACGCGTGTCTATACGAAAAGCGGCGACTTCGGGCAAACCCGCCTCGGCGACGGATCGACGCGTCCGAAAAACGACGCGCGGGTAGAAGCCTACGGTAGCATCGACGAACTCAACGCTTGTCTGGGACAAGCATTAGAAACAACTTTGCAAGCACGAGAACAGACAAAAGAAGAAACCGAAGCATTGCGCGATCTGCTCGGTCGTATTCAGAACCACCTCTTCGACTTAGGCTCGGATCTCTGCCGTCCTGAAAGCGACGACAAGACGAATCGCTTTCCCGAACGACACAGCCTGTGGCTGGAAAAAGAAATCGACCGCTACAACGATACCCTCACGCCACTGGAAAACTTTATCCTGCCCGGCGGAAACAAACTTGGCTGCGCGCTGCATGTGGCACGCACCGTAGCCCGCCGTGCCGAGCGGCGCGTGATCGCCTTGGCAGAAACGGAACAGGGGCTCTCGCAAGGCATCCGCCTTTACCTCAATCGCCTGTCGGACTTGCTGTTCGTCCTCGCAAGGGTTGCCAACGGAAAGGGCAAGCTCGATATACTCTGGCAACCCAACAAGGATTAACTCGGAAATTACATACTTGACACCCCCCACCTGTCAATTGGTGACGTTCGTATGATGCATGCACCAAAGTCATGGAAGGGGAATTTATCCCCGACTTGGCAGACAATACTGCCTATCATCGTGCCTATGCGCATGTTTTAATTCCGCCAAGTGCCATGCCGCGATTACATGCATCCTATAAACATCTACCGCGCCGATAAAATTTTCTTTCTATCAGCAAGAAAAAATATGGGGGTAAGTGTGTAATTTCCATTAACTCGCCTGCTCCCTCTCTGCTACCCTTGTTTGCCATGCCCGCGTTAGAATCCTCCCCGCTCGACACAAGTTTCACCGCGCCCGATTTCCGCCTGCCCGCGAGAAAAAATGTGGTGGTAAGTGTGTAATTTCCATTAACTCGCCTGCTCCCTTTCTGCTACCCTTGTTTGCCATGCCCGCGTTAGAATCCTCCCCGCTCGACACAAGCTTCACCGCGCCCGATTTCCGCCTGCCCGCAACCGACCGCGCGATATTCACGCGCGACGCGCTGAAGGGAGACACAGGACTGCTGATAGCTTTTCTCTGCAACCACTGCCCCTATGTGAAGGCGATCATCGATAGGTTTGTCGCCGATGCGAGTAAGGCACAACAACTAGGGGTCGGCGTGGCTGCCATCATGTCCAACGATACGCAAGCCTATCCGCAGGATTCCTTTGAAAACATGGGGAAATTCGCGAAACAACACGCCTTTCCCTTTCCCTACCTCTACGATGAAACCCAAGAAACCGCACGCGCCTTCGATGCCGTCTGCACACCCGATTTCTTCCTGTTCGACAAAAATCTCACGATGGTCTATCGCGGCAGGCTCGACAGCGCGGGCGCGCAACAAAACCCTCCCGATGGAGCAAGCGTCAAGCGCGACTTGTTGGAGGCAGTGCGTGCGCTCAAAGAGGGTAGCAGCGTTGTCGAAGCCGAGGCGCAGTTCTCCAGCATCGGCTGTTCGATCAAGTGGAGGGAGAGCTGAGCGCGTTCGTGCGACGATCGAGCCACTCGAAGAGGGAGTAGCACCCAACGCCTGACCCTAGATTTCCTCCTAGCGTCCATGCCAAGCCGATCTCGCAAGTGCGCGAGGCGCTGACGACCGCGAGCGATTCTTCCTCTCGCTCTCGAACGCATTCGATCAATCCTGCCAGCGCGTGCCTATTGAGCGCCGCGTCCTTCAAGCCCACATCGCCGCCGAACCCACAACAGAGCGTATTCGTGGCGACTAACGGAGGAGTATCTGAAAAGGCAGCAAGCACCGAAAGAAAATCTTGTTCCAAACCGCCGCGCCGCGCCGCGCAAGGCAGGAACGCCACAACGCTCTTGCTTGGAGAAACTTCGGGAGAAATCTCTCCGTTCGTCAGACGCGGCAGCAGAGATTTTTTAGCAAACGAGATGGCATCTAAAACTTCGATTTCCTTGAAGGATTCCGCCTGCTGCAAACGCAACGCGCAAGGAGCAGCGTCGCAAAGCAGAGGCTTCTTGCCCGCACGCACCTCCTTCGGCAAGGCTTTGTAAAGATTCTCCAACGCCGCATCGGCGGCCGCAAAAAATCCCTTGCTACGAAACGCCAAGCCGCAACAATGGGCTTGAGCGTCCGTCAGCCTTTCTCCCCCCACCCCGCCCTTGCAACAAAGGCTCGCCAAAGCCTCCTCCACAGAGGCGGAGGCGGAGGCATCCTCTTGCTCTTGCTTTTTCTTCTCGCTCCACGCGACACCGAAGACGCGCGAGGCGCAGCTGGGAAAGAAGACAAACGAAGACTCATTATCTCCCTTTCCGTATTCCTTGCCGTGTTCCTTGCCGTTGTTCGTTGCGCGCGCACGCCTGCTCGCGGTGGGTCGCAAGGGACGGACAAACATCTCTTCTGCCAACCGCTGCCCGCACATCCGCGCCGCCTTGTGCAACAAACGCGCTGCCCTCAAGCCTAGCCTGCGCCGCACAAAGAAAAGGCACGCCAACGAGAACCGCGCTGCCCGCACGACAAAAGTCATGTTGCGCGCTGTCCGCAAGGCGAGCCATCGCGCAAGGTGGCGATGTTGTTTTGCTCGCTCGCAGCGCATGAGCTCGCCCGTGTCGATGCCGACCGGACAGACCGTATGGCAGAGCGAATCGCCTACGCACGACTCTAACGCTTGCGTTTGAAACCACGCTTCCTCGGCGGAAGAAAACTTCTTCTCGGCGCGCCTGCGCAACGCTACCACGCGTTGGCGCGGTGTCATGGTGTAGCTTGTGGTCGGACAGACTCGTTCGCAGAACCCGCATTCGGTGCAAGCGTCCGCTGCGTTTTGCACCTGCGGGAAAGTCTTCAGGTTCGCGAGGTGGACGGACGGATCGTCGTTGATGACGACGCCAGGATTGAGAATGCCAACAGGATCCAACGTCGTCTTGACGCGCTTCATGAGGGCGAAAGCTTTCTCCCCCCACTCGCGCACGACGAAGGGAGCCATGTTGCGTCCTGTGCCGTGCTCGCCCTTGAGCGCGCCGTCGAAGCGATCGACCACGACCTCGACGAGATCCTCGACCATGGCTTCGTAGCGCGCAAGTCCCTCTTTGTGCGACAGGTCGAGCGCGAGGCATGCATGCAGATTTCCGTCGCGCGCGTGTCCGAAGATGATCCCCTCCTTCCTGTAGCCGTGCTTGTCGAAGACGGCGCGAAAGGCCGCCGCTCCTTCGGCGAGACGCTCTAGGGGAAAGACCAAGTCTTCTTGCATGAAGAAAGTGCCAGGCGCGCGGCTCTTGCCGAGGCTCGGATACATCTCCTTGCGCATCGCCCAATAGGCGCTGTAGCGCGCGGCATCGGAGGCAAAGTCTGTGCGGTGCAAAACGGGAAATACCTCCAGCACGCGCGAAACCGCCTTGCATCGTTGCGCGAGGGTTGCCTGATCTTCGGCATGGACATCGAGCAGCAGGAAGGCTGCACGCTCGTCGTAGGCGCGCGCTTGGGGAGGAAAGTGGGCGACATGCTGTATGCCGCGAAAGGCTTCCCGATCGGCGATCTCCAAGGCGGCGATGCCCTCGCAGCCGCGCAGAGCGACTACGGCTTTGCAAGCGCCCTCGAAATCGGGAAAGAACAGGATGCAGGCAGCCTTAAAGCGAGCGTCCACGACAGTGCGGTAGCGCGCTTCGCTGACGAAGGCGAGGCTGCCCTCCGAGCCTACGACGAGATGTTCCAAGATATCGATGGGATCGTCGTAATCGAGGAGGGCGTTGAGTCCGTAGCCCATCGTGTTTTTCATCTTGTATTTTTCTACCACGCGCGAGCGCAAGGCGTTGTCTGTCGAAAGGTCTTTCGCGATGAGGCTCAGATTTTCCAGCATGGCGGCGTGGCTTTTTCGGAAAGCGTTGCGCGATTCTTCTGAGCCCGTATCGAGGATCGTTCCGTCGAACAGGACGAGGCGTAGCGATTCGATGGTACGGTAGCTGTTTTGCTCTGTTCCGCAGCACATGCCGCTGGCGTTGTTGGCGATGATGCCGCCGATTTGCGCGCTTGCGACCGAGGCAGGATCGGGACCTATCTTGCGTCCGAAAGGGGCGAGCGCGGCATTGGCAGCCCCTCCCGTTGTGCTGGGACCGAGGACGATGCGCTCGCCTTGTTGCGAGATGCGCACTCGCCGCCAAAAGGGTGTATCGAGTTGCACTAGCACCGAATCGGTGACGGCTTGTCCTGACAGGCTCGTTCCGCCTGCGCGGAAGGTGATACCGATGCGATGGGCGCGCGCGGCTGCTAGCACGGCTTGCACTTCGCGCTCGTCTCGCACGAGGACGACGAGTCGCGGTAGCAGGCGATATAGGGATGCGTCGCGGCTCATCACCTCACGCGCGAGGCTATTTGAAACGAGACGTTCGGCGGGCAGGTTTTGGCGCAGTTGTTCGTAGAAACGATGCGGTGCGGTTGTTGCCTGTTGCACTTCTGGCTCTTTTTATTAGGAGGATTTTTTCTTGCGTCGTTTTCCTGCGACCAGCCCTACGTCGTCTTCTTTCTGCTGTCGTTCCCACATGGCGGCGTAGAGCCCTTGTTTTTTGAGGAGTGCGTTATGTTTTCCTCGTTCGACGATTTCACCTTCGGATAGGACGAGAATTTCCTCGGCTTCGGTGATCGTCGAGAGGCGATGGGCGATGACGAGGGTTGTTCGATTTTCCATGAGTTGCGCGAGATTTTTCTGTATTTCCTGCTCGGTATTGGTATCGAGCGCGGAGGTAGCTTCGTCGAGGATGAGGATACCTGGATTTTTCAACAGCGTTCGAGCGATTGCGACGCGTTGTTTTTCTCCGCCTGATAGTTTGAGTCCTCGTTCGCCTACGGGTGTTTGGTATGCGTCGGGCAGGCTCATTACGAAGTCGTGGATATGCGCGAGACGGGCGGCTTGTTCTACGTCGGCGGCGCGGGCGTGTGGCGAGCCGTAGAGGATGTTGTAGTAGATGGTATCGTTGAAGAGGATAGTATCTTGTGGCACGACGCCGATGCTGGCGTGCAGGCTTTCTTGGGTGAGGTTGCGAATATCGTAGGTAGAGATCGAGATGCTTCCTTTTTCGACATCGTAGAATCGGTAGAGCAAGCGGGCGACGGTAGATTTCCCTGAGCCTGAGGGGCCTACGATAGCTAGTCGTTTTCCGTGCGGGATTGTGAAGGAGATATTTTTGAGAATGGGTCTTGCGGCATCGTAGGCGAAGGAGACTTGATCGAAGGTAACTTCGGGCGTTGGTGTTTCTAGGATTGTTGCGGCTTGGCGGTTTCGGATGGCGGGCGTTTCGTCGGTGAGGGTGAAGAGGTCGTCCATATCGGTGAGGGCTTGGCGAGTTTGGCGGTAGACGAAGCCTAGAAAATCGAGCGGTAGATAGAGTTGCAGCAGGTATGTATTGACGAGGACGAAGTCGCCGACGCTGAGTTTTCCTGACACCACGCCTTGCCCTGCCATGGCGAGGATGGTGACGAGTCCGAGCGCGATGATGGCGGCTTGTCCTAGGTTCACATAGGAGAGGGAGGTGAGCGATTTGACCGCGGCGTTTTCGTAGTTTTTGAAGGCGATATCGAGGCGTTGTTTTTCGTGCGCTTCGTTGCCGAAGTATTTGACTGTCTCGAAATTGAGCAGCGAGTCGATTGCTTTCGAGTGTGCGTCGTTATCGGCGTAGTTCATTTCGCGGCGAAATTGCAGTCTCCACTCGGTAATCATGAGGGTAAAGAGGATGTATCCTCCGATAGTTAGGACGGTGACGATGGCGAAGGTGATACTAAAGCGTCCCCATAGGACGATTGCCACGAGGACGATTTGCACTAGGGTTGGCAGGATATTAAACAGCATGAATTCTAGGAGGAATTCGATTGATTTCACGCCTCGTTCGATGACGCGGCTGAGTCCTCCTGTTCTACGATCGAGGTGGAAGGCGAGGTTTAGTTGCAGCAGGTGTTCGAAGACGGAGACGGCGATGCGTCTGACTGCGGATTGTGCGACGCGTGCGAAGAGGAAGCGGCGAATTTCGCTAAAGAAGCTGGCGATGAGGCGGGCTGCTCCGTAGGCGAGGATCAGACCGAGTGGCAGGGAGATGATTTGTGTAACGCCGCTATCGACGGAGTCGCCTGCTAATCTATCGACGGCGTCTTTGAGGAAGAGGGGTGCGTAGACGCCGACGAAGACGGATGCGAGCAGGAAGATTACCATGAAGGTGATCTTTGTGCGGGTACGGGAATCGCCTACGGGCCAGAGGAAGGGGGTTAGGCGGGCGAGGATGGCGGTGTGGCGTTGGATGCCGCTTGCGTTCGGGGGAGAGGCTGGCGGCGGCGCGGGCGTAGAGGTCATGGGGGGAGTATAGCCTAGCGGGCGAGTGTTTTGTAACGCGTTTTGTTGTCGTAAATATGGCGGAGTTGTTGATTAATTTTAATAGGGAGCGGTAGTGTCCCAAAAAACGGGACTCGCGCTTTGACGCGTACACGAGCGCACGCGAAGCGTGCGCGGGGGGCGCGGGGGGATAAATTCCCCCCGCAAATTCTGCGGGCGAGCGAAGCGAAGTCCGCAGCCTCTTATTTAAAAAAGCGTGTTTCGCAGAAACACGCAAGCTGACTCGCAACCTAGTAAGCTGCTTTTGTGACGCAAGGTTTTTGGCGCGATGCAAAGCCTCGCGCTTTTGAACAAGAGGCTACGCGCTACGCGCGTAGATAAAGCGCACTGCGTGCGCTCCGCTGACGCGGGGTCTTTTGCGAGGGATTACTCCCTCGCGCTCCCCGCGCGCTACGCGCTCGCCTACGCATCAAAGCGCGAGTCCCGTTTTTTGGGACATTACCGCTCCCTGTTAAAAGCAATCAACGCGCAACGCGCGACGCCTTAAATGGAAAAGGACGGCTCGGGGGGGAGCCGTCCTTTTCGCCTTGTCACAGGAAAAGAAAAGAAATCAATAGTCTAACTTGAATCAGCTAAACTTCCCCTTCCCTACCCGTTGTTCGTTATCCAACCTAAAAGGCAGCCTTCGCACGGACCAAGCCCGTGAAGCCAGCAGATTTGGTCATCTCATCGGCAATGTCGCTATCGCCATAGCCAAGGTCAACCGCAAGGGTGACACCGGGCAAGATAGTATAGTCGCCACTGAGGAAGGCTATGTAGGAAGAAAAATAGTTGGATGCTTCAGTCTTGCCAGTCCTTTCGTCATTGCCACCAATGCCGTGAGGCATCGACAACGCCGCCGTGACAGAGACATTGGCTTTCCCACCGGGGATGGCATAGGAAATGCCAGGGCTGAGGTGAAGATCAAAGCCAGTCTTGCCAACACCGAAAGCCTCTTCGTTACGACCAAGTCCATCGATGGTAACACCGACAACACCCGTCACGCCAGCACCGCTGAGCTTCACGCCGATACCCAATCCGCCGAAATCGGCATCATGAGTAGATTTAGCAGCAGCATTACCAGCATCGTCGACACCTTCTTTGGCAGCAATATCCGCAACAGCAGCATCAACAGCTTTCCCTGCATCAACATCGGCAATGACAGCATCAACCACTGAAACTTTTCCAACATCAAGGGCAGTGAGAGCAGCCTTGGCGGCAGTGAGAGCAGCCTTGGCGTCAGTGATTGCAGTATTTTTAGCTGCTTGAGTAACCTCACCCGTGCCAGTGCCAACAACTTGAGCATTAGCATCAGTAAGAGTGCCATCAGCCGTTCTATATGTCTCAACAGCAGTTCGAATTGTAGTAACAGCAGAAGAATCACCAGCTCCTTCCGTAAGCCTTGCTGTGGCATCTACCGCAACATCTTTTACCTCTATCGCTGCGAGGAACGCATCGTTAAGCCCAGTCAGAGCTGTCGCCTTTGCGGCAGCACGAGCTTCGCCTACATTCTGTGATCCTGTCAGCGCTGTGTCACCCCAAACGACGGAGATGGCATAGCCAAAACCACCGGCAGAGCCAGCGTATTTTGCACCAACACCAACACCCAAAGTACCGCCGTCGATATCATCCGGGCCATCTGTCACATAGTTGAGCGAAAGACCTGCTTGGAAACCAGCGACATTAGGCGACATGTAGGTGACCTTCAAGGCATCGCCCGAATCACCGCCACCTGCCGTTCCGCCAACAGAGTTGCCACCGACACCGCCGTCGACTGAGTGATAGTCGCCGTCGACACCGCCCGTGCCAGCACCGACGGTACCGCCATAGGTTTTGAGGATGTCTTCAGCACCATCGTTACCGCCCATTTCGACCGAACCCCAACCGCCGCCGATTTTCATCGAAAGCTCATCGATAACAGCAAAGTTGCTGAGGTTGATGGTCTGTTCGCTTCCGCCGAAATTAGCCGTACCAGTCGTAGACGAAGAGTCAGCAGCGTTACCTGAGAAGTTGAAGTCGATGTGGGTTGAGACATCGGTGCCGTTGTCGGTCGTGGCTGCGCCATTGATCTCCAACTCAGCGTTGATCAGGGTAAACAAGCCGCTGTTTGAACCTTTGTCTTCATTCAGCGATTTGTCGCCAGTAGCGTATTTCAAGTAGAACTTGACCGCGCCGTTTGTTTTGACGGTGAAGGCAGAGCCTGCGCCGCCGCCCCCTTCTGTCGCACCGAAATCAGGGCGACCGGGGTCTTGTGCTTGGGCTGTGCCCGAGAAAGCAACGAACGCCGCGACGGCGGTTGTTGCCAATAGGATTTTCTTCATGGTTTCCTCCAATTGGAAAGCTGAGAATTTCACAAATCGACTCTCCCCTCCCCCGTCGTTGCCGACAAGTCCGAGAGAAACATCTTGCGCCCTCTCCCTCGTCCCTTACGGAATTTCAGCAGAAGGTATGCTTATGGGCGTTGTTATAGAAGCTTACATTCGCAAGGTCAAGCGTTTTTTCACTTTTTTGTGACTTTTTTTTATACAGGCAAAACCCTTGATTTCACGCCCTTTTCCAAGCGTTTCCGCCTCAACACGCCTAATTTGTCAGAAAAAATCTATGAAAAATTGCATGAAAGTTTGTAAGCCTTTGTAAAAAGAAGCAGAAAGAAGTAAATGGCGTGTTGGCATCTTCCTCGCGCACAACTTCCCCGCGCGCATGCTCTTCTGCTACACTCTACTCCATGCCAAACACACAGACCAACCCACAGACGAGCGCACCGAGAAACATCCCTTTGAACGCTCTTGCGCCGCTCACCGTACTGCTCGCCGCACCACGAGGCTTCTGCGCGGGCGTAGAGCGAGCCATCGCCATAGTCGAACAAACGCTGGCAAAACACGGCGCGCCCGTCTATGTGCGCCACGAAATAGTCCATAACGCCTTCGTCGTGCAAACGCTGCAACAACAAGGTGTAGTCTTCGTCGAAGAGCTGGAAGACATCCCGCAACACCACCGCACAACCCGCCCCGTCGTGTTCTCGGCGCACGGGGTCGCCAAATCCGTCGTCAAAGAGGCGCACAAACACTCCATGCAAGCGATCGATGCCACCTGCCCGCTAGTCTCGAAGGTGCATCGCGAGGTGGAACGCTTCCACAAAAACGGATACCACACCCTCCTCATCGGACACCGCAACCATCCCGAAGTCGCAGGCACAATGGGACAACTGCCCGATAATCAAGTCACGCTGATAGAAACCCTATCTTGCGCAAAAGCCTTCGTGCCTGATGGTCGCCCGCTCGCGCTCACAACCCAAACGACGCTCTCGCTGGACGACACGAAAGAGATCTCCGCCCTACTCCGCCGCCGCTTTCCCGCCATCCAAAGCCCGAAAAAAGACGATATCTGCTACGCTACCGCCAATCGCCAAAACGCCGTTAAAGCCATCGCCCCTCGATGCGACCTGATGCTAGTGCTGGGCGCACGCAACTCGTCGAACTCCATGCGCCTTTTGGAAATAGCTCTGACCCTCGCCCCGCACGCCGTCCTCATCAAAGACGAACGAGAAATACCCCCCCTCGCCTCAAGCGTCCGAACGCTAGGTATCACCGCCTCCGCGTCTGCGCCTGAAGTGCTCGTGCAGAAAAGCCTGAGCGCCCTCCAGCGCATACGAACCCTCACCATCGAAAGCGTCACGCTCGCGCAGGAATCGGTCGTCTTCAAAATGCCTAAGGAATTCGAGGGGATTCGCGGGAATTCGCGCAGCAACAAGACAAAAACCCCGAACCAACCCCGTCCGCCCCATGATTAGCGTCTACACCGACGGAGCATGCCTCGGCAACCCCGGCAGAGGAGGCTGGGCCGCCAAGATTCGCTATCCCTCCCGCATCGAAAGTATCTGCGGAGCAGAACCCCAAACAACCAACAACCGCATGGAACTCACCGCCGCCGTCAAAGCCCTGGAAGCGTTGCGAACCTCGCAAAACTCCCAGCCGATCCTCCTCCACTCCGATAGCCAATACCTCGTGCGAGGCATGAACGAATGGATCCCTCAATGGCAAAAACGAGGATGGCGTACCGCCTCCAAAAAACCCGTGCTAAATAAAGACCTATGGCAAAAACTGATCGCGATAACAGAAAACCTAAACCCCAAACCCCAGTTCCTATGGGTCAAAGGACACTACGGAATCCAAGACAACGAAGAAGTCGACCTAATCGCGCAAAAACAAGCGCAAAAACAAGATTAAGCTTAAGCCTTGTCCGACGCTCCCCGATAAGCCGAGAAACTCCCATGAAAGCAAAACAGACCGCCGAGCCAGCAGCCGAGCCAGCAGCCGAACCCACAACAGAATCCACAACAGAATCCTTGCGCAACAACAATCCCACACCGCGTCTCGCGCTGGAAACCGAGCCGACCGACGCAACGCCCGCTCTGCCGACAAAAATCCCCTCCGCACCTTCGCCCATGATGGCGCAATACTGGCGCATCAAAAAACAACATCCCAATTGCCTGCTCTTCTACCGCATGGGCGATTTCTACGAACTCTTCTTCGACGATGCCGAACGCGCCGCAAGCGCGCTCGATATCGCGCTCACGCATCGCGGCAGTTTCGAGGGCGAGCCCGTCAAAATGTGCGGCGTGCCAGCTCATTCGTCCGATCTCTATCTCGCTAAACTGATTCGCAAAGGCTTCCGAATCGCCGTCTGCGAGCAGACCGAAGACCCCCAAAACGCACGCGAAAGACGAGGCGCAAGCGCGCTCATCGAACGCGCCGTCGTGCGCACCATCACGCCGGGGACGCTCACCGAAGACGCTTTCTTAGAGCCTCGACAATCCTGCGTCATCTGCGCCATCGCGCAAACAAAAGGACGCCATCCCAGCGTCGCACTCGCTTGGCTCGACCTCACCGCCGCAACCTTCTGCTGCCAACGACAAGAACTCGATACCCTCGAAGCCGCGCTCGCGCGCATCGAGCCGCGCGAAATCGTCCTGCCTGAGAGCCTGCTGCACTCCCCCCATCTGTTCGAAACCTTCGACGCCAAAAAAGACGCGCTCACCCCCCTGCCCGACAATCGCTTCGATCACAAAAACGCCGAGCAATTTCTCAAACGACACTTCCAAATCCAAAGCCTGCAAGCCTTCGGAGAACTGGACAGCGCGCAAATCGCCGCCGCAGGAACGCTGCTCGACTATGTGCAACTGACGCAAGGCGAGGCAACCCCCGACATACAAAACCTCGCCAATGTCGAGGAAAGCAACGCAATGGCAATGGACGCAACAACACGACGCACGCTCGATCTGTTCGATACCGCCTCCGACCATCCGCGCGCAACCCTCATCGCGACCCTCGACGAGTGCGACACCGCGCTGGGAGCAAGGCTGCTCAGAGAACGAATCGCCAACCCCTCGCGGGAGAAAAATTTGCTCGAACGCAGACTCGACAGCATCGAATTCTTTCGCCAAAACATCGAAAGCGCGCAACAGGTAGCCAAAACATTGCACGGATGTGCCGACGGCGTGAGGGCACTCGCGCGAATCGCACTCGAACGCGCAACGCCGCGCGACCTCGGCGCAGTCTCCAATACCTTGTCGCGTGCGTGCAAAGTCAAAACTCTGCTAGAGAGCTTGCGCCTGCAAAAATCCACACAAAATCCCAACCTGCCGCAAGAGATGGCACAAGCGTACCGCGACTTCGGCAATTTGGATGCTTTGGAGCAGAAACTCAAGGAAGCCCTGCTCGAAAACCTGCCGACTCTGCCGCGCGTCGGAGGATTTCTCTCCGAGCAATTCGCGCCTGAGCTGCTTGAACTCAGAACGCGGCGAGACGAAGCCGTGCGAACGCTCGGACTTTTGGAACAGGAAACAAAAAAAAGCAGCGGAGTAGAAACGCTCAAAATACGACAGAACGCCGTGCTGGGAACCTTCTTCGAAGTGTCGCTGCGACACGCTGCAAAGATGCAACGCGCCTTTCGACACCGACAAAACACTGCCTCCGCAGCGCGATTCTCCAACGACGCGCTGGAGGCAAGCGCGCGCGACATAGCAACGCGACAGGAGCAGCTGCTCGCTTGCGAAATGCGACTCTACGCAGAGCTCCTAGGCGAGGTGCGACAGCAACGCCAAGCGCTCAGAGCAGCCTTCGATGCGCTCGCCGTTTGCGACCTCGCCGCCTCGCTCGCGCGACAGGCAGAGCGGCGGGGTTACTGCCGACCGATATTTGCCGATGCTTACCCTCACGACTCTGATCCTGACCCCACCCTCGACCCCATCTTAGAGCTGATCGAGGCACGCCATCCTGTTTTGGATGCCATGCAACAGGAGCAGCCCTCGACGAGCGCGCAACCTTTCGTTGCCAACGATTGCTTGTGTGGCAAGGGCAGTTTCTTCAAGCTGATAACGGGACCGAACATGGCGGGAAAAAGCACTTACCTCAGACAAAACGCTCTGATTATTTTGATGGCGCAATGCGGCTGCTTTGTGCCTGCCAAAAGTTGCACGCTCAGCATTGCGGATAGGATTTGTTCGCGCATGGGAGCGGGCGACGACCTTGCGGGTGGAAAATCCACCTTCATGTTGGAGATGGCGGAGACGGCAGCCATCGTGCGACAGGCGACGAGGCACTCGTTTCTTATCTTAGACGAGATTGGCAGAGGAACGGCGACTTACGACGGGCTGGCCATTGCTTGGGCGATCGTCGAGCATCTTGTGCGGAGGACGGGGGCGAGGGCGTTGTTTGCGACCCACTACCATGAGCTGACGGCGTTGGACGAGAGTTTACCTGCGTTGGCGACCTTGCATATGACGATCATCGAGGAGGGTGAGGCGATCGCCTTCACTTACAAGGTAGCTTCGGGTTCGAGCGGGCGATCTTATGGCATTGAGGTTGCCAAGCGGGCGGGGTTGCCGCGTTCTATTCTTGTGCGGGCGCGGCAGATTCTGTTCGAGTTAGAGAAAAACGCGGCGCATCGAGATTCTGGTGGGGGATTTACGCCGCCTGCGTTGCGGGAGGCTTCTGTTGACGAGGTTTTGTATGAGCGGGCGCGGGTATTGGTGGAGGCTTTGGGGGGGATTGAGCCCGATGCTTTGACGCCTAAGGAGGCATTGGAGGAGTTGTATGCGTTGAAGAAAATGGCGGCGCGAGAGTGAGAGTTGCTTGAACTTCGAGCTTTTATCAGGGAGCGTTTATCAGGGAGCGGTAGTGTCCCAAAAAACGGGACTCGCGCTTTGACGCGTAAACATCGTGCGCGTAGCGCACGGGGAGCGCGAGGGAGTAATCCCTCGCAAAAGACCCCGCGTCAGCGGAGCGCGTAAGCGCTTTATCTACGCGCGCAGCGCGTAGCCTCTTATTCAAAAGCGCGATGTTTTGCATCCGTCAAATTATCCGCGCTCCCCCCGCCATAGCGCATCTGCTCAAGACAAGCTCGGCGCAAGCCCCAAATAAAACAAAATCATCCAAAGAAGAACGCGCAAAACAATCGTCCAAAACGCCGCGTAAAGAGGTAACAAAAATGGCGGAAGAAACCCCGGCGTGACAGGCCCAAGCAAACGAAAATAAGGATCCGCAATACGATGAAAAGCTCGGTAAATCGGATTAACACTCCCCGCCCTGAAAAAAATATCCAGCAAAAAAACCCCAAAACAAGTGTACATCAACGCCGCCAAAATATAGTTCGGCACATGCAAATAACTATATCTTATAAAATCCAACATCATCGCATCCCAAAAAAACGCTGCAAAAAACACTGGGGAGGAGTCTTTCGACCCCTCCCCGTGTTCTCAAGGCACAAAGACCTCGCGTTATATAGCTAGGCTCAAACTCGTTACTGGTTCTTCGCCAAGGTTTTTCCGCGTGGTATGCGCAACTCATCGATGAAGCGTTGCATCTCCATCGAAGGTGCTTTAGTCAGCAAGCTGACGACGATCATAGTTGCAAACCCCGCGGGAATGCCGAACAGCCCCGCCGAGATGTTACCAACGCCGAACCACAGGTCTTGCCCGCCATAGCGAGTGCCGACCAAGTACCACAGACAAACGCCGAAACCAACCAGCATGCCCGATACGGCACCTGGCGTGTTCGTGCGCTTCCACCATATTCCCAGCACGAGTGCGGGAAACAGCCCTGAAGCTGCGATGGAGAAAGCCCATGCGACCATCGATAGGATGTCGGCAGGCTTTGTGCGCGCCAACATTGCCGCCGCGAAAGCGATGACCACCAGCAAGACACGAGCAACGATAAGCCGTGTCTCAGCGTCTGCCTTCGGGTTCACCATGCGATAGTACACATCGTGGCTGAAGGCGTTTGCGATAGCGAGCAAGAGTCCGTCGGCGGTCGAGAGTGCTGCTGCCAGCCCTCCCGCTGCGACCAACCCCGCGATCACATAAGGCAATCCCGCGATCTCAGGCGTCGCCAAGACGACGATATCCCGATTGATCGAAAGCTCAGCGTACTGAAGGATTCCGTCGCTGTTCGCATCGGTAACCGTCAGCAGCCCGACATTGCTCCACAGCTCAACCCATTCGGGCAGAGCCGATATCTGCGAGCCGATCACATTTGCGTAGATCTCGTACTTTGCAAAGGTGGCGTAAGCCGGCGCTGTAAAGTAGAGCAGGAAGATGAACAACAAAGCCCACCCCACCGACATCCGCGCCGCTTTAACGCTAGGAGTAGTGAAGAAGCGCATCAGAATGTGCGGCAACGACGCGGTTCCCAGCATCAGGCATACGATCAAGCCGAAGAAGTTCAACGGATTGTAGTGGGTGAAGGGAACGACCGTCATCTTTGCGATACCGAAGCTTTGCTCCAAGGCGGTGATTTTCTCCAACACGCCTCCGTACATCAGCTGCGGGATCGGCACGCCTGTCACTTGATACGACAGAATCACGACCGGAAGCATGTAGGCTACGATCAGCACGATGTACTGAGCAACCTGCGTCCAAGTAACGCCACGCATGCCTCCGAGCATCGAGCAGACGAGAATTCCCGTCAGTCCGATGAACACAGCCCATTCGAATGGGATCTGCAAGAAGCGCGAGGTGATGATTCCTGTAGCATAGGTCTGCGCCGTCACATAGGTGAAGGAACAACAGAACAGGATGACGATGCCAATCATACGCGCCGTGTTGCCGCCGTAGCGCGATCCCAGAAAGTCTGGAACCGTGTAAGCACCGAACTTACGCAGATACGGCGCAAGCAGGATAGCAACTAACACATAGCCGCCTGTCCAGCCTACCACGAACGCAAGCCCGTCGTAGCCCAAGATGTAGAGCGAACCCGCCATCCCAACGAACGACGCGCCCGACATCCAGTCGGCAGCCGTAGCCATGCCGTTGAACAGAGGAGGAACTTCTCTGCCCGCAACATAGTATTGGCTCACCTGCGCCGTTCGAGCCAAAACTCCGATCACGGCGTAGATGCAGATGGTCATCGCGATAAACAAATATCCGATGACCTTGTTCGGAACGCCCAGCTGTTCGAGCACCGCCATAATGACGACGAAGCCCAAAAAGCCTAGCGTGTAGAACCCGTAGATACGTCCCAGGTTCTCGATAAAGCCTTTTTTCTTGCTCATGAGTTTTTCTCCTGTGACTCGTGAAAGTCGAATTCTTCATCGATCTTCTGCTGTCTGCGAACATACCAAAAGATCAAAACGACAAACGCGATCAGAGCTCCTTGGGAAGCCATATAGAATCCCAGCGGAAAGCCCAAAAAGCTTATCGTGTTAAGTTGCTCGACAAAAGCGTGGATGCCGAAACTGAAAAATGCCCATATCGCGAGCACAATCCACATCAGCGTCCTAGTTTTTGTCCAGTGTTTTTCGTTTTTGCTTGCCATAGCTCTTACACCTCCTTGTTTTCTGTAAGTTCGGTTACGAACATTTGGCAGGCATTTTGTAGCACACAAATTCGTTTCATGCAACACACAACAAAAAAAAACGGAATGGCGCGCAAAAATCGCCTTACGCAACAGCCTTGCGCAACAGCCTTGCATCACAGGAACTGCTTGCCATGCTACGAGTCAGCTTGCGCGAGGCAATAGCATACGGCTTGCCGTATGCGTCCCCATGCTATTGCCTCGCGCTTTTGAATAAGAGGCTACACACTTTGCGCGTAGCGCAAAGTGTGTAGAAGGCGCTTACGCGCCCCGCTGACGCGGGGTCTTTTGCGGGGGGGCAAAGCCCCCCCACACCCCCACGCGCGCTTAAGCGCGCGTTCGTTTTGCACCCGTCAATATAAAAAGCCCGTCAAAACAAAAACAGCACAGCCATGCTAACCTCCACAGCAAAACTCACGCCCTCCGCCATTCGCCATTCGCCTAAGCCATGAACCGCCTCCTCGCCGCCCTCCCCTCCCTACCCTCCCGCTCCGCATGGCAAAATCTGCCGCAGTGGCTCGTCCACAGATTCACACCCCTCGCCAAAAAACACCCCATCACAACACGCGAACACCTGCTCCTCTTCCTCGACAACAACGCCGCCTACATCGCGCAAAAATGCGCCTACGCATACTGCCACGCCCGTATGGGAAAACTCGCCTACGACGCGCTCAAAGAACCCTACTTCCAAAACAAAATGGAAATCTGCCGATGGGAAGGATACGCCGTCATCCTCTCCGACCTCGTCCTGCTGACAGCCTTCTGGTTCCAAGAACAACTCGGCAAACAAACACCCACAACAAAAGAATTCGCAAAACTATACCGCGACGTCCTCGCGCGACACCCCATCCCTCCGCACCGCAAAGACTGGCGCGAGCAATACAAAACATTCGATCGCCGCATCGCCGTCGCGCTCAAAAATCGACCGCTCTCGGTCAAACGCATCGCCCGTAGCGGAGGAAAAAACCTCTTCAACCTCGTGCCGATGGGACAAATCTTCAAAACCAACGACGAAGAAATCTTCCTCAGCACCGTCCGACTCTGCATCATGAACGCAGACGACGAACTCCGTAATCGATGCAACCCTCAACAGGTGTGGAACACAAATACTGAGAAAACTTGAGTTTTCCTCAACGCCGCTCCGCCACCAGAGGACGCGCGAACAATCCCTGCAACGCCTCGTCGATCGTCATCGTCTCGTCTAAGATGGCTGCGACGCACGAGAGAATCGGCAAGTCGCGCTGTAAATTCAACCCTATCGAGGAGGCTCGCTTTTGTAGCGCGCGCGCTGTCCAAGCCCCCTCTACCGTGCCAGAGCGCGCAAGCAGACGCTTGACCGACCCCGTTGTTGTGCTTGCCTGCTCTCCCTCTCCCGCGCCGAGCGCGCAGCCGAAAGCGTAGTTGCGCGAGCGAGTGCTAGTACAGGTGAGCAACGCATCTCCCCAACCCGAAAGCCCGCTCAGCGTCTCTTCCTTTGCTCCGCTGGCAACCGCGAAGCGACCGATTTCGGCCAAGGCGCGCGTCGTCAGAGCGGCGCGTGCGCTCAACCCCAGCTTGCGTCCTTCGACGATGCCGCAAGCGAGCGCGAGCACATTCTTGCAAGCCCCTCCGATCTCTACACCGCACACATCGTCCGATGCGTACAGACGGAAGCGATCGTGCGACCATGCGTTGCAAAGCTCACGCGCGAGCGACAAATCTGCGCTCGCTACGGTGACCGCGGTAGGCAGACGGGCTGCTACATCTGCCGAGAAGCTGGGACCCGACAGCACCGCGTAGGCAAGACGAGGACAATGCTCGGCTACGATTTCTGAGACAAACCTGCCGCTCGCTACCTCGATACCCTTCGCGCAGCCCACCACAACCGAGACCGACGATGGCAAAGGGAGAGTGGCAAGCAGCGAGGCGATATGTTGCGCAGGCACGACCAAAAAGATTTTCTCCGCATCTTCTAGGGCTTTTTTCAAATCCGCCGTGGGCGTAATCAGAGCAGGCAGAGGAAAACCCGGCAGATAACGAGAGTTTTCGCGCGTGCTTGCCAAGCGTTCCATGAGCAAAGTGTCGCGCCCCCAGAGTCTTATCGCCTGCGGACGCACCGAGGGCGGCAGGTAGCTGAGCGTGCAAGCGAGCGCCGTCCCCCACGACCCCGCCCCCAAGAGCGCAACGACACCCGTCATGATTTCTCTGCTTCGGCAAGCGAGCGCGTTGTCTTTGGCGGATATTTTCCGTACGCTTTACGCGCGCTTAAGGAGGTATGTATGTAGGCTTTTGTGCTGTTTGTATCTGTCGCTAAATCTAGATACCAACGCGGACGCACGGGAAAGGCAAGGGAATGTAGAGAGGAGTCTAGTAGGGGAGCTTTGAGGCGTGCGAGGGCGGCGTAGGCGATCATGGCGGCGTTGTCGGTACAGAGCTCCTTGCGCGGGCAGAAGAAGGGGAGGCTGTATTTTTCTGCGATGCCTTGCAACTCTACATAGAGAGTGCGATTGGCGGCGACGCCTCCTGCGACGGCAAAGGCTTTGATATTTTCTTTGATCTTTGTTTTTTGCTCCATCAGGTTTTGCAGGACTTTGTCGCTGCGCTCGGTGAGATGAGCGAAGACGGCTTTTTGTAGGGCGGCTGCTCCGTCCTGTTGTTGTTGTGCGGTGAGGACAATATCGCCATTACCGACAGCGCGGGCGAGCGCGCTCTTGAGTCCTGAAAAGGAGAAGTCGCAATTGTCGGTATTACGCATGGGTTGGGGTAGCGTTGTTATTTCTTTTGCGAATCGGCTGGCGTTTCCTTTTTGGGCGGCGGCTTCTAGGGCTGCTCCTGAGGCTTCGGACAATCCTAGCAAGCGCGCGCCTTTGTCGAGACACTCGCCGGCGGAGTCGTCGCGCGTTTGTCCTAGCGTTTGGTAGCAGTCGGGCTTCAGGACGAGCAGTAGTTGGCAGTGTCCTCCTGACACGAGGAGGAGGAGGTAGGGGAAGGCGGGCGGGGGTTGCGCGGTTGTTTCGGTGAGCGCGGAGAGGCGCGGCGAGAGGGCGTGTCCTTCAAGATGGTTTACGGGAACGAAGGGGAGGTTGCGTGCGAGCGCGATCGTCTTCGCGGTCGTAGCCCCGATGACTAACCCGCCCATAAGTCCTGGTCCGCAGGTAGCGGCGATGAGGTCGATATCGTCGAGGGTGTGTAGGCTTTGCGCGAGGGTTTGTGCGATGAGTGGCTCTAGGTATTGCAGGTGTTCTCTGGCGACTATTTCGGGGACGATACCGCCGTAGGCTTGCGTTTTGCGCGCGTGCGAGAGGGTGCAGTGCGCTTCTAATATGGGGGCTTCTGCGCTACCGCATAGGATGGCGGCGGAGGTTTCGTCGCACGAGGTTTCTATGGCAAGGACGCGGGGCATGAGATTTTATGGTTAATTTTTATATCTCAAATTTTCTTGAGCGATTGTTCGAGAGATTTTAACGCTTCAGGGAGTTTGTCGGGGAGTTGCGAGCCGATTTGCGCGAGGGAGGGTTTTCCTCCGCCTTTGGCTTGCAGGATTTTTTGCGCGGGCTCTAACAAGGTAACAGCGGAGTGTTTTTGTGCGCTTGCGGGCGAGAGGGCGAGCAGGAGGGAGACTTTGCCCTCGTAATGCGCGGCGAGGGCGAGGGCAGGGAGTTTGTCTTGTTTCAGGATGCGCGAGGCGAGGGGTTTTAGCTCTTTGGGCGGTAGCTCGCCAAGGTTGCGTACCATGTTACTACTTTTGCCTTCGCTACTTTTTGCGATGAGGGAAGATTCGCGCGTTTGTTTTAACTCGGTTTGTAGTTTTTTGTTTTGATCGCGTAATGAGATGTTTTCTGTTTGCGCTTCGGAATTTTGTTGCTCCCAATAGTCTGTGAGGGCGGGGCCGGCGATGGCTTCGATGCGACGGATACCTGAGGCGACGGAGCTTTCGGAGATGATATGAAACCTGCCGATTTCTGAAGTTTTTTCGACATGCGTGCCGCCGCAAAGTTCTACGGATACGGGAGGGAGGGGACGAGCATTTTCTATTGTGACGACTCTTACTTCCTCACCGTATTTTTCTCCAAAAAGAGCCATAGCACCTTTTTTGTCCGCCTCTTCGCGCGACATGATCTTCCATCTTACAGGCAATGCCTCAAAACAATGAAAATTAATACGATTTTCAATCTCTTTTAATTGATTTTCTTTCAGGGGGGCGTGGTGATTGAAATCAAAGCGCAGTTTTTCAGGGGTGATGCTAGAGCCGCGTTGCTGCACATACTCCCCTAATGTTTCACGCAAAACTGCGTGCAGAAGGTGCGTTGCGGAATGATGCGCTTGTAGAAGACAACGAGCTTCTGTGTCAAAAGATAAATCTACAGACATCCCAACTTCTATAACCCCTGCGAAAACAATTCCATTATGAAGAGAGAAATGTTTGTTGTGGACATATTGAACGCTTTTAATATCAAAACTTTTAAATCCTATACCAGAAAAACCAACAGCGTTTATAGAAGAGGTAAAGCCTATGTCACCTTTTTGTCCTCCTGCTTCCGCATAAAGTATTGTTTTGTCAAAAATTAAAGAGCCACTTTCTCCCACCTTAAGAGATTCAACTTCTTTGCCGTCCTTAATGATAGCTTGTATATTAGCTTTAATTTTATCTTGTTCATAACCGCAAAAATCAGTCTTGGGTATACGCGTAGCCAGATCAAACCATAGGGCTTCGTGCGCGCTTTCGCCCGAACCCACCCAAGCTGCGCGCCCGCGCTGTTTTTGCTTCTCCATGGCTTTGTCAAAACCCACGCGGTCAACCTTCATTCCTCGCTCGCGCAAGGCATCTTCGGTGAGGTCGAGCGGAAAGCCGTAGGTATCGTAAAGCATAAAAGCTGTTTCTCCTTCCAGTATTTTTTTGTTAGGATTTTTAGCAATTTCTTCTTCCAATAATTTTGTTCCTCTTCTCAAACTTTCTTCAAAGAGATTTTCTTCTTCCGAAACAGTAGAAAAAGCAAAAGCATTTTTTACTACCAATCCCTTTTCATTTTGATAAAAAGATGACAATACAAATATAGACAAAAATCTTAATAGTTTACATTCATATCCGTCAGATATTTTTATATTATCTATATGCCTTAACGCCCGCCTAATGATACGACGCAAAACATACCCTCTTCCTTCGTTAGAAGGTATGATCCCATCCCCTGTCATAAAGGCGCAGGCGCGTGCATGGTCGGCAATAACTTTAATACTGCTACGTTGCGGGCTTCCTTCAGCAAAAGCACTCTTTTTTAATTTCAATCTATCGCAAATTGCTTCTACCAGTGGCGCAAAGAGGCTCGTGTCGTAGTTATCAGTCTTCCCTTCCAATACCGCCAGCATCCTTTCCAACCCCATCCCCGTATCAACGCAAGGCTTCGGTAAATCAGTCCTTTCGCCGTTCTGCAGATCGTATTGCATAAACACCAAATTCCATATCTCAACCCCATCTACCTCCCCTTCCTCCCGCTCGCCATTATCATAAAAAATCTCCGAGCAAGGCCCGCAAGGTCCCGAATCCCCCATCTGCCAAAAGTTGTCCGAAGTAGCAATTTTGATAATTTTATCCTCCGACAAAAACTTCTTCCATAGCTCAAACGCCTCATCGTCCTCGTGATAGACGGTCGCTATTAATTTTGTTTTATCCAACTCTAACTCCTTGGTTAAGAAATCCCACGCATACTTAATCGCCTCCTCCTTAAAGTAATCGCCAAACGAGAAATTTCCCAACATCTCAAAAAAAGTATGATGCCGCTTTGTATAACCCACATTCTCCAAGTCGTTATGCTTCCCTCCCGCGCGCAAACATTTCTGCGCCGTGACCGCACGCTTATACGCACGCTTCTCCAACCCCGTAAACACATTCTTAAACTGCACCATCCCCGAGTTCGTAAACATCAAACTAGGATCATTTTCAGGAACTAACGACGAAGACGCAACCCGCTCATGCCCCCGCTCCTCAAAAAACTTGAGAAACTTCTCGCGTAGCTCGTCAGCATTTATTTTTACGCTCATGTTAGAATCTCACCCTCTCCAAAAGGTAGGAGCAAAGATCATCAAGATAGCAAAAAACTCCAACCTTCCCAACAACATCCCCGCCACCATCATCAACTTCGCGGAATCGGGCAGTACCGAGAAATTTCCGCTAGGCCCAATCACCCCTCCCAAGCCCGGTCCCACATTCGCCAATGCCGTAGCCGAGCCAGAAATCGCCGTAAGAAAATCCAACCCCGTAAACCCCAAACACACCGACAAAAACCCGAAAAACAAAAACAAAATGAAAAAATAACCCATCACCGCATGCCCAATAGTAGGCGGAACAGCGCGCCCGTTATACATCATCGTAAACACACGCCTAGGCTGCAGCATCTGACGCATCTGCAACAACGCCGTCTTGAACAAAACAATGATCCGAAAAATCTTAATGCCACAACTAGTCGATCCCGCGCAGCCCCCTATAAACATCACAAACAGACAGAACGAAACCGCCCACGCCCCCCAACTGCTGTAATCCTCGGAGACATAGCCCGTCCCCGTCATCAACGAGGTCATGTTAAACAAACTCGCCCGCAAAGCAGCAGCAATCCCCAAGTGCGGCTCAGCAGCCAGCGGAAAGAACGCCACCGCCACGATAAACAGCAAAATCGGCAGAAACCACCTCACCTGCTCGTCGAGCAGGAAACGCTTGCCGCGCCCCAGCAGAATCTGCAAATACAAGACCAACGGCAACGATCCCAAAATCATGAAAACAACCGCTACCGTCTCGATTCGCGCGTTATCGAAAAAGCCGAACGACTCGTCGTGCGTGGAAAATCCTCCCGTAGCCACCGTTGTCATGGCGTGGTTCACCGCATCGAACAACGACATGTCAAACAGCCAATACAAAAAACCACAACAAAAAGTCAACCCCGCATAGATAACCACAATCCACGCAACGAGCTGTCCCAATCGCGCGACGGCTTTCTCGCCCTGCCCCGCAAGCTCGACGCGGAACAACTGCATGCCCCCCACGCGCAACAGAGGAAACAACAAAACCGTCGTCAGAATGATGCCGATTCCCCCCACCCACTGCAACAACGAACGCCACAACAACAAACCCGATGGAAGCGTGTCTAATCCGGTCAGCACGGTCGATCCCGTTGTCGTCAGCCCCGACATGGATTCGAACAGAGCATTTACATAAGAGAAATCCTTGATGGCAAAAACAAACGGCAACCCTCCGAAAGACCCCGCCACCACCCACGCGCCGATCATGATCAAAAACGAATCTCGGTAAGAAACGCGCGCACGAGTGCCAGTGAGCGAGCGCATCGATGCCAAAAGCACCGTCCCCCCCAAAACGCAAGCAATGCTTGACGCAAGCAGAAACGCGCGGAAGGAATCGTCGGATGCCAAGAAATCAACCGCCGCAGGTATCAGCATCGCCAACGACAGAGCCAACAAAACAATCCCCTGCGCCGCCATCACAAGTTGCAAACCCGACATCACAATGTCTCGGAAAAACACGCCGAAGAACGCAACACCCTAATGCAATACCTCGGGCAATACCTCGATCGAGCCGAGAATCTGCTAGCGATCATTCTCAACGCGATAGCGATCGTGACAGGATTTGCACTGACGCGCCAAACCCTTGAGAGTAGAAGCCATCTCCTTGTCCATCTTCTTGGTAGGAGCGGCAGAAGCCGTGCGCACGGCAAGCTCTGCGAAAGCCTTAGCATCCTTTGCGAATGCCTCCATTTTCTTGCGGAACTTCGCCTGCTCTGTCCAAACACGTTGGTGCGCGGTGGTGCTTTCGGTCAAGCCGCGCGTGCGGAAGACAAATGCCTCGCCCGCGCGCGCCGAGGCAAGAGCAAGAATCTGCGCCTGCAAGGCAACCGATTCCTTGTCAGCAACCTCCCCCCTCAACAACAGCGACATCGCCTGTAGCGATGCCTTCGTCTCCTGCATCAGGGCTTTGCGAAACTTCACGACAGCGTCCGCATCCTGTGCCAAAGCATCGCTAACCACAAAAAGCCCGCTCCCGCTGCCTGCCGCCAACAAGCCGCCGAACAACAGCGAGCCAAAAACAAAATCCTTGATAGAAATTTTGCATGCAAAATCTCTGCCCACACACAAAATTTGTTTTTTCAAAGTCATCGCACCATCCTCCTCTTGCCAAAGTCTTGCTCGCGTAGAGTGTAGCGAAAACCCGCAACACAGAGGAGAATTTATTCCCTTCGTTGGATACAAGAATCAAGCAAGAATCAACATAGGCTTGCACCGCGTTTTTTTCTAGGCTAGGCTCGCCCGATGGACGCAGGAAACAACGACGAGACGATAGCGCAGTTTGCCCATGCCCTCTTCGTACGCGCGCAAGCGAGCAAGGAGACGACGCAGACGCTTCAAGCCGCCGAGCGATTGATGCATGTCTATCGCGATAGCAACGACTTTCGACGCTTTGTCGCCCATCCGCGCTTCGAGCAAGAAAGCGTGAAACGCGTGTTGGACGCGCTCGACAAGTTGCTCACCTTCGGCGCTGTTTTGCGTCAGCACCTCGCCTTGCTTGGGCAAACGCGCAACCTCGCGCTCTTTCCAAAGGTGTTTGCGCTGCTGCAAGCGCGCGTGGCAGAAGAACAGGGAGAGGTGAAGGCGCATGTAGTGAGCGCGATAGCACTTTCTACTGCGGAAAAGCGAGCGGTCGAAGAAGCTCTCGCTGGGCGACTTGCTTCAGAAAAAACTTCGGAAAAGACTTTGAAAGAACCCTTGAAACAACATTTGTCGCTTTCTTTTTCCGAAGACAAAAGTTTGTTGAGCGGTCTTGTTATCACGATGCGATCGCGCATGATCGATCTTTCGTTGCGCTCGGAGTTGCGGCGTTTGCGCAAGCAGCTCTCGCTTGACGATCAGGCAACGGGACAAGTAGCGGGACAAGTTTCGTGACGGTTAGCGCCGCCGATATTTCTGCGCTGCTGAAGCAGAACATCGCCGACTTCGACTCTGTCGCGGAGGTCTCCGAGATAGGGCATGTTGTCTCTGTGGGGGATGGGGTTGCGCGCGTCTATGGTTTAGACTTGGTGCGTGCGGGCGAGATGGTCGAGTTCGAATCGGGTGTTCAAGGCATGGCGCTCAACTTGGAGATCAACACCGTCGGCGTGGTGCTGTTCGGCGACGATCGTAGCGTGAAAGAAGGAGAGACGGTCAAGCGCACGGGTAGCATCGTCGATATACCTGTGGGAAAAGCCTTGCTGGGACGCGTTGTCGATGGGCTGGGCAAGCCGATCGACGGCAAGGGAGCGATCTCGACGCCTCATCGAGGACGCATCGATGTTAAGGCGCCGGGCATCATTCCGCGACAATCGGTGTGCGAGCCGGTGCAGACGGGCATCAAGGCGCTCGATACGCTGGTGCCGATCGGACGCGGACAGCGCGAGCTCATCATTGGCGACAGGCAAACGGGCAAAAGCGCGATCGCTATCGATACGGTCATCAACCAGAGGGAAGCCAACAAAAGCGACGACGAATCGAAAAAGCTCTATTGCATCTATGTCGTGATCGGACAGAAACGCTCGACGGTGGCGCAGCTGGCGCGCACCTTCGAGGAGTACGGCGCGATGGAATACACGACGATCGTTGCTGCCACTGCTTCTGACCCCGCTCCGTTGCAGTTTCTCGCGCCTTACAGCGGTTGTGCGATCGGCGAGTATTACCGCGACAATGGCATGCACGCGCTGATCGTCTATGACGACTTGTCGAAGCAGGCGAATGCCTATCGTCAAATGTCGCTCTTGATGCGCCGTCCGCCCGGGCGCGAGGCTTATCCTGGCGATGTCTTCTACTTGCACTCACGCCTGCTGGAGCGCGCCGCAAAGTTGAGCGACGAGCGCAAGGGCGGTTCGCTGACAGCTTTACCGATCATTGAAACGCAGGCGAGCGATGTATCCGCGTATATTCCGACAAATGTGATTTCGATCACGGACGGACAAATCTTTTTGCAGACCGACCTTTTCTACAAGGGGATTCGTCCTGCGATCAATGTTGGCATCTCGGTTTCGCGCGTTGGCTCGGCGGCGCAGTCGAAGGCGATGAAGGCTGTTGCAGGATCGATCAAGCTGGAGCTTGCGCAGTATCGTGAAATGGAGGCGTTTTCGCAGTTCGCATCCGATCTAGATCCGACGACGCAAAAACTGTTGGCGCGAGGCGCTCGGCTAACAGAGTTGTTGAAGCAGAAGCAATACGCTCCTATGCCGATGGAAGAACAGGTTGTCTCCATCTTTGCGGGCGTGAAAGGATACTTGGATACGCTAAAGGTCGAGCGCATCGCCGACTTCGAGGAAGCAATGTTGCAGCGCATGCGCAACTCGCAAGCAGGCGTGTTGAAGGACATTCGACAAAGCGGAAAACTGAGCGACGAGAACGCTACAAAGCTGGACGCTGCCTTGCAGCGATTCGTCCAAGAATTTGAAAAGTCGCCTTGAGCATGCCGAGAAGAATAGAAAAAGAAGAAGAAAGAAGAGAAGATAGAGGAGGAAGACAAGTATGGCTTCTTTAAAGGACTTACGGCGTTCGATCAAGACGACGAAGAGCACGCGGCGTATCACTTCTGCGATGAAGATGATGTCGGCGGCGAAGTTGCGACGTGCGCAAACGCGCGCCGAGGAAGCCAAGCCTTACGCCGAGCGTTCGATAGCCTTAGCGCAAAGCCTCAGGGGACGTTTGTTATCGCCTGCGCCGCCTCTGTTTGTTGGGCGCGAGAGGGAAAGGGGGCAGACGAAAACCCTGTGCCTTGCTATTGCCTCGGCACGAGGATTGTGTGGCGGATACAATGCCAATATTGCCAAGCGTGTTGTCGCGTTAGAAAACGAGGAGACTTTGAAAGAGAACTTCTGCGCGATTCTTGTAGGACGCAAGGCTCGTCCTGTTTTACAGCGCACTTTGGGTGAGAGATTGCTTTTGACGCACGAGGATGTGAATCGCCCTGTGCCGCACGAGGCTTTTGCGCAGGCTATTGCGACGGAGTTGGTCAGTATGTTTGAGCAGGGACGTTTTGACCGATGTTTGTTGGTCTACAATCACTTCCGCTCTGCTTTGGTGCAGGAGGTTGTTGTGCGGACGGTTGTTCCTATTGGAGCGGACGGGGGGGCGGATTTTGCGGGGGACAAGAAAGACGAGGCGGGTGAAGAGGATATTGTGCAAGAGATTACTTTTGAGCCTGAGCGAGATTTGTTGTTGCGGAAGATGGCGCCGCAGATTGTTGCGGCGCAGATATTTGAGGCGATGTTGGATGCGTTTGCTGCTGAGCAGGCGGCTCGGATGACGGCGATGGACAATGCTACTCGCAATGCGGGTGATTTGATTGATGAGCTTTCTTTGCGGTATAATCGTTTGAGGCAGGCGACTATCACGACGGAGTTGATTGAGATCATCTCGGGGTCGGAGGCGCTGAACGCTTGATGGCACTCGCGCGTTTTGCGCGTTTTGCGCATGGGGTGCGCTATGACAGAGGCAAACACGCACTTTATTTAATTAGGAAATGCAAAACATGCGCACGCGAAGCGTGCGCGGGGGGTGTGGGGGGATAAATTCCCCCCACGAAGACCCCGCGTCAGCGGAGCGCGTAAGCGCTTTATCTACGCGCGTAGCGCGTAGCCTCTTATTCAAAAGCGCGAGGCTTGCCTCGCGCAAGCTGACTCGTAACGCGGCAAATTAGCTTTTTGCTTTATCTTGGCTAACTTCAAGGATATCCATAAGCTTTTTTTTCATTCTACCTCTTCGATCTTTGTAAAATTCCTCAAAACCAGATATATCAGGTATTTCTTTGTTCCACATGTAATTCCCTTTTTTCCATTCGGACTCAGTGATTTTTAATTTTTTGACATACCCTTCGCACCAATTGTTAGGCATATTGGTTTGTTTATTTATATTATTTTCATGTTCGGTTAAAAATTGAAGGTTAGCAATTCTGTCTCTGAATTGTATGAACTTCTTATCTTTAAATTCTGTTTTAGGAAAAACATGATCTACTGCTAAATCATGGAAATTATATTTTCCCACTATTAATTTTTCAAGAATAAAATTGGGATATAGCACAGAGAGGACAGAAAACGCTTTGGCGAGACTGTCGTCATCAAGAATATTTTCAATGTCGTCTTTGGAAAATCTTATACTTCTATTTGCATTTTCAAATTCTGCTTTTAAATTTACCCAATTAAAATCATTTGGTTCTTTGCCAATAGCATCAATTGCTGTCTTAAGCATTGTGTCTGAACTTGATCTAAATGTTGACTTAAGGATCGCATGCACGATCCATTTGCGAATTTTTTCTCTATCATCTTTGCTTATTGAGGAATTGGTTTTGGAAAGATAGTATGCTATAGGAATTATTATATTACTGGAGGTTAATCTACGGCTTTGAGCAAATCCTAGATCAACAGCCAGATCAACAGCGGATTCTATGGATTTCTTAATTTCTTTCCATTTTTTGCTAATTAGTTTCATATTTGTATTAGAAAAATTTTCAATTTTTAATCTTGTGCTGTCGCCAACTTCAGCAATAACAAGACATGATTTCATTATAAAATCGGTATCAAAATTCAATCCTTTTTTATTAATTTTCTTAATAAATTCTGCAATTTCTTCTCTGGCATTATCATGTTCTAAATCTTTTGTTTTCCAATGAGCTGTAGCAACGCTAAGCAAAATATCGGATTTTGTTAACGCAGTTCCCCCGCTGTTTGATCTCACAAAAACTTCAGCAACAATATCCAATTCTGATTTTTCTTCTTTCTTAGATTTTTTTTCTTGTTTATAAGAAACAAAGGAATTTTCTTTAATTTTACCTTGAAATTTTGTAATAAAATCAAGGGCGTATTTGTTATGCCTTTTATCTGCTAACAACTCGTACAATCTATTATCACAATGTTCTTGGTTGTCTTTGTCGTGGTAAAGGCTTCTCTGCAACCCTTCATCGCAAAAATCTCTTGCTCGAATAAAATTTTCTTTCGGATCACGTTCAGACAAAAATTCAAAGCGATAATTCATAGTCTCTTCGTCTAAGTTGCGTTTTTCCTCGGCGGTGGGTTCACTTAGTTTAACATAGAGATTATACTTTGTATAGTTTTTTCTATCTTGGTAATCTTTGTTCGCCCCTCCCTTTTTAATGTAATAAGAACCTTTGAACCCCACATAAAGAGCGGTGAGGCGTTGCTGTCCATCCACCACAGCAAGTTTATTTTCCTTGGCTATCTTTAAATCAAAAGCTGGATTTTCTTTACTCATTCCATCGTAGTGTTCGTTCATGAACTCATAAAACTTCAAATCGTAACTTTTTTCTCTTTCAATTTCCCAAAGCAACAAATTGCCCAACGGATACCCCATCATTATAGAGTCAAACATCCGTTCTATTTGGTTGCGACTCCAAACAAACCTGCGCTGTATATCTGGAAGAATATAATCTTTATTTACTATTTTATCTAAGGCTTTTTCGATAGAAAAAGGTGTTTCAAACGCCATGACTCAATCTCCGTATATTAGGGTGATGATTGTTTGTGCGAATCGCTTGCGCTGTTTTTCGCATTTTTTGCGTGTTCTGTCAACTTTGTTTTCGTGCTACGCACGATTTTTTTTGCCTCATAGGGCGAGGAACACTCGAATCGCCGTACCATGTTACGAGTCAGCTTGCGCGAGGCAAAGCCTCGCGCTTTGGGACAAGAGGCGCACTGCGTGCGTTCTTTTTTGTCTCTAGGGCGAGGAAAACTCGAATCGCCGTACCATGTTACGAGTCAGTATTGCGCGAGGCAAAGCCTCGCGCTTTGGGACAAGAGGCGCACTTCGTGCGATTCTTTTTGTCTCTAGGGTGAGGAAAACAGGGTCGTTGTACCATGTTACGAGTCAGCTTGCGCGTTTCTGCGAAACGCGCTTTTGAATAAGAGGCTACGCATCTCGCGCTTCGCGCGAGTGCGTAGAAGGCGCTTACGCGCCCCGCTGACGCGGGGTCTTCGTGGGGGGAATTTATCCCCCCACACCCCCCGCGCACGCTTCGCGTGCGCATGTTTTGCGCCCGTCAATCCAAAAAGCCCGTCTATTGTGCGAGCGCGTGCCTTTAAAAAGCACAAGCGCATAGCGCACGGCAACAGCATACGGCTTGCCGTATGCGTCCATGCATTGCTCGTGTGCGTCCCGTAAAACAGCATGCCTTTAAAAAACGCAGGCAAGCGCAGGCAAGCACACAAAAAGCCCGTGTCTGCCTCTGCCATAGATAGCCCACCTCCGTAAAAAATCCATCCCAGCTTGCATCTTCCTCCATAAAATCCCATAATACCCCCTCATCCCTACCCCCCACCCCTCCCCCTCCCTACCCCCCATCCCTCCCCAACCCCTCCCCCTCCGCCATGCCTCGCTCCACCCCAACTGCTTCCCCCACGCCCCCCAAAAAGACGGCGAGCAACAAAACCCCCGCGCAAAAAACACCCCCCCAAGCGCGCAAAAACTCCATCGGCAAAATCGTGCGCGTGCTAGGAGCAGTCGTGGATGTCTCCTTCAAGGGCGAACCCCCCGCCATCCTCAACGCGCTGGAAGCAAAAAACCAAGACAAAAAGCTGGTGCTGGAAGTAGCCCAACACCTAGGCGACAATGTCGTGCGCTGTATCGCGCTCGACGCTACCGAAGGACTAACACGAGGGCAGGATGTCTCCGATAGCGGCGGCGCGCTGACCGTTCCCGTCGGTAAAGAAGTGCTGGGACGCATTCTCAATGTCATAGGCGAGCCGATCGACGAACGCGGTCCCGTCACAACAAACGAAACTTGGCCGATCCATCGCGACGCACCCTCCCTAGTGCAGCAAGACACAAAAACGCAAATCCTAGCAACAGGTATCAAGGTGATCGACCTGCTCACCCCCTATCCGCGAGGTGGCAAGATCGGGCTTTTCGGCGGCGCAGGCGTGGGCAAGACAGTGCTTATCATGGAGCTGATCAACAATATCGCTAAAGGACACGGCGGCTACTCGGTCTTCGCAGGCGTGGGAGAACGAACGCGCGAGGGTAACGATCTCTACCACGAAATGATCGAATCAGGTGTCATCGACCTGAAGGGCGACAAGTCTAAGTGTGCGCTCGTCTACGGGCAGATGAACGAGCCACCAGGAGCACGCGCGCGCGTTGCCCTCACGGGCTTGACCCAAGCCGAGTATTTCCGCGATCGCGAAGGGCAGGATGTGCTGTTCTTCATCGACAATATCTTTCGTTTCACACAAGCAGGCTCGGAAGTCTCGGCGTTGCTAGGACGCATCCCTTCGGCGGTTGGCTACCAGCCGACGCTCGGTACCGACATGGGCACCATGCAGGAGCGTATAACCTCGACAAAAGACGGCTCGATCACTTCGGTGCAAGCCGTCTATGTGCCAGCCGACGATCTCACCGACCCCGCGCCCGCAACAACCTTCGCGCACTTGGACGCAACAACGGTGCTCTCGCGTCAAATCTCTGAGTTGGGAATTTATCCTGCTGTCGATCCTCTTGATTCTACCTCGCGCATCTTGGACGCGCGTGTTCTCGGAGAACAGCACTACGCGATCGCGCGAGAAACGCAAAAAATCTTGCAAACCTACAAATCGCTGCAAGAGATTATCGCCATTCTCGGAATGGACGAGCTTTCGGAAGAAGACAAACAGGTTGTCGCGCGGGCAAGGCGGATTCAGCGTTTTCTCTCGCAACCCTTCCACACGGCCGAAGTGTTCACGGGCTTCAAGGGAAAGTATGTAGAGCTCAAGGACACCTTGGAGGGATTCGAGGGAATCATCGAAGGACGTTATGACAACCTGCCTGAGGCTGCTTTCTATATGGTTGGAACTATCGAAGAAGCGGAGGAGAAGGCGCGCACACTTGAGGGAGAAAGCATCGCCGCGTAAAACGAGGCGGGCGGATATACAAGACGCGCATGGCAGAACAACACGAGACCCTCTCGCTAGAGATTCTAACGCCGGAGAAACCTTTCTTGGTTAAGCAGACGACGATGGTTGTTGTGCCTAGTCAGGATGGAGATTGCGGGGTTATGGCGGGCATGGCGCCTTTGCTGTGCGCTTTGAGGGCGGGGGTTGTGTGTTTATTTGACGATAAGCTGGATGCTGTCGAGCGTTACTTTGTGCCGAGTGGCACTGCGTGGATAACAAGAGAAAAAACTGTTCTCTTAGTACCGGAGATTGTGGAGCTTGAGCGCATTGATTTGCATACGACTAAAGAAGAGATCCGCACTCTTGAGGTGCAAGAAAAAAACGAAGAGAGAAGTGGAGGGGGTATGCAGGATGTTGATACTGCTCGGCGGCTGGAGGTGTTGCGGCAAAAATACTATTCTGTCAGCAATATTCCTTACGCTTGAGGCTACTTGCCTGCGCTTTACGCTACTTGCCTGCGCTTTACGCTACTTGCCTGCGCTTTACGCTACTTGCCTGCGCTTTACGCTACTTGCCTGCGCTTTACGCTACTTGCCTGCGCTTTACGCTACTTGCCTGCGCTTTACGCTACTTGCCTGCGCTTTTTAAAGGCACACGCTCGCACAACAGACTTGCTTTGTATGATGACGGACGCAAAACATCGCGTGCGTAGCACGCGGGGAGCGCGAGGGAGTAATCCCTCGCAAAAGACCCCGCGTCAGCGGAGCGCACGCAGTGCGCTTTATCTACGCGCGGGGGAATTTATCCCCACGCGCTCGCGCAACAGACATGCGCCTTCTACGCGCGTAGCGCGTAGCCTCTTATTCAAAAGCGCGAGGCTTTGCCTCGCGCAAGCTGACTCGTAACATGGTACAACGATCCTGTTTTCCTCGCCCTAGCGACAAGAAAGAACGCACGAAGTGCGCCTCTTGTTTTCACTCCTCAAAAGGAGAAGACCAAATTTTCTTTGCCTGACGGAAAAGATAATCTGTACGCTTCCTGATAGTTTCTTCATTCCATTCTTTTTCAGATAGACAACCCTCCAAAGAGTGCAGTCCTTTGCAATTTTTATTTAAGCTTGAAGATTTTTTTCCTCTTCCTTCCTTTTTCACATTCCATGCAGAGTTGCTGAGCTCTGCGTTTAATTTGGAAGCTATGATTGTCAAATTTCCTATCATATTTATATGGCTTTGCCTTTCGTTAAGAGTTTTGCCAGTATCGTCCTTTAAAGGCCAATCACTTGACTTCCATTTACGAGGAAGCAAATGTTCTACGCTGTAATCTTTTACAGGTCTTAAAAATGTGGCATCTGTATCCTCACTACCCAAGAATTGTTCAATCAGGTACAAAATAGCACGGCGACTTATATTTGCAATATCGTTGTTATAAAAATTTTCTTCGAACTTATCGCCTGAAGGTATTCCATCATCTTTTCTTTGCTCCTTATTTTTTTTAATATGTTCTATTAAATCTCTTTCTGACAAAATGTTTTGATGAACTAGGGTAGCGAAAAAATTAGAATAATTTCTTGTTGAGCTTCCGCAAATCATTCTTCTGATAATATAAGATGCAATTAATTTAAATACTTTTTCCTGTTCTGTTTTTTGCTGCTGTTCTTTCAGAATATAAAGGGCATAACAAATAACCGATGTTGTGTTAAGCAAATGAACAAAAATATTTATTGGCATAATAGGAGAAAAGGTTTTTTTGCTTCCATCTTCGGCAAAATTTTCATGGTAAATTTTTGCATAAATTTCTAAATCCTCTAAAAATTCTAACAAATTTTTACGATTGTTTTTGAAATCTCTCTCATTAAAAAATTCTTTGTACTTTCTTGAAAACGAGCGGAATTGATTGTAATGCTCTCGCTTTTTGTTACTTTTGATAGAGCAAATTTCAAAAAAAGCTTGAAAAAACCATTCTATATTTGGTTTTTTATTGCGTCCAGTACCTATTGCGCAACGCCAAAAATCGTCGATTTTTTTGTTTTTTTCAAAAACTTCTATCCAATATTTTTCATGCTTGTCTTCATCGCCTTTTTTAAATAAAATATTTTTAATAATATCCGAAGTTGTTAATTCCTCGCCAAGAGAATTGATGCTGTCAAAAATTTCCTGTTCGTCTGTATTGCTATCAATATCGATAACAACAAAAAAAGCTTTGTTGAAGCAATTGGCATTGATTGTCTTTAAAGTTTCTTTGTTATCGTGAAAAAATTTATAACATCTGTAAATTTTTGTATTCATTTCATCTTTATCGAAATTTTTTAGAGAAATTATTTCACCCTCTCGATGCTCCATGATTTTATGAAAAGTTTTTTTATCTTTATGGCTAGGATGTACAATAACAGATTTATTTTTTGTTTCTGGGTCTTCATGATAATAATGAGCAACACCTCTGTCTGTAACGTCAGAGAATGCTTTCCAAAACAAGCACGTTGTAATCAAGCGTTGCTGACCATCGATAATTGTTCTTTCAGCTCCAAGAATATCTGTAGGTGATTTTTCAAACTTAAGAACGATTGTTCCAAATAAATATTCTTCTGATTTGTTTTTTTTAAGATTATCTGAAATTTCTTCAATAGATTCTAAATATTTTTCCCATAAATCTTTTCCCCACACATATGATCTTTGGAAAAAAGGAACTTCCAGCTTATGATGGTTATTTATAGTGGTCAAGATGTTGAGTTTTTTAGCGTCAAACATGGCAAGATTCTCCTTGCGTTGGATTTTCAGTTTTGCGAATCGTTTGCACTGTTTTTAGCATTTTTTGTGTGTTCTGTCAACTTTTTTGCACCCCGCGCGTTTTTTTCTGCCTTTAGGACGAGGAAAAAAATCTCGCCGCGCCATGTTACGAGTCAGTATTGCGCGAGGCAAAGCCTCGCGCTTTTGAATTAAGAGGCGCACTGCGTGCGATTCTTTTTATCTCTATCTTCTAGGTAAAATTAAAGACGCTGTGCCATGTTACGAGTCAGTATTGCGCGAGGCCATAGCATACGGCTTGCCGTATGCGTCCCCATGCTATTGCCTCGCGCTTTTGAATAAGAGGCTACACACTTTGCGCTTCGCGCAAAGTGTGTAGAAAGCGCACTGCGTGCGCTCCGCTGACGCGGGGTCTTTTGCGAGGGATTACTCCCTCGCGCTCCCCGTGCGCTACGCGCACGATGTTTTGCGCCCGTCATCATACAAAGCTCGTTTGTTACGCAAGCGCGTGCAGTTAAAAAGCGCAGGCGCATAACGCACGCAATAGCACACGGCTTGCCGTGTGCGTCAATAATGTTGCCTAAAAAGCGCAGGCAAACAAAGCCAGACACACGCAAGCGCGCGTTCGTTTTGCATCCGTCAATTTGCGTCTTGCTGCTCTCGCAATGCCCGCGCAACCCTCTCATGCGCATCCCCAAGCGCCCCCTCCAAGCAAGGCCTCATCCCCCGCAGCCGCCTTTGCACACACGCACTAATCTCACGCCGCATGCGAATCCATCGCTCCCTCGAACTATCCAAAAAACATTCGTAAATGTAGTTGAAAAAAATAAACGCACTCCCAATGTAGAAATACACAACAAGATCTCGAACCCGTCGCTCCTCTCGCGCGCCGTCACTCGCCATCTCGCTCTGAAGCGCAAAAAAAGCCCTCAACCCCTTATGAAGTGCCTGCAAACCCGCAACCGAGTCCACCTCCTCCAAGCTTGCAAATAAACGCTCCAAGCGTTGCGAGCAAGAAGCAACCTGTTTTTGCGCCTGCTCCAAGCGCGTTTGCACCCCCGCATCCGCCAACGAAAGCCGAGGACAGATATCCTGCCACATCCGAGTGTTGTGCACTGCAAGGTCAGTATCATCCAAAGATAAACTCAAGGTTTCGATCAAACTCGGCAGCATCGGCACAAAACCCTTGAGGAAAGCCCCGTCGCTGCAGTTGTAAAAACTATCCAACGGGTGCTTGCGCGCTTTCAATTCCAATATCTGTTTTGTTGCAAGCAAAACCTCTTGAGAACGCACATAACCACCGAAGTTTCCCCGAAAAACAAGATGGCTTCGCTGCTGGCGTTCGTCCTCAAGGCGTTTGAACTCCTCGTCGAGAAAATGAACAGCATCCTTGGCGTGGTGCAATCGACCCTGCTTGTAACCACAATCGACGCCTAGCAAATAAAAAGTGGAAAATCCCATCGCCTGCGCGCAGGAAAGCGCGGTGTTGGCAACGGTCGGCGCAGCATCGTCGAGAGGCTCGAAGTCGCTAGCATAGTTGAGCGGCACGAAAGGGCGCGAGAACAAAACACGCCTCGAAAACGAGGCGACAACATCAGGCTGTACTGTTACAGCAGCGAGCAAGGTAATGGCGTCTAAGGCGTAACCCGCCTCGCGTATTTTTACGAGATGGTGGGCAGGAGGAAAAATGTTTTCTATCTCGCAGTGATAGTGCGGAACGATGCCGTTCTTCAAAAGAGTGTAGAGCGTCGAGCCGCAGGAAAAAACGACGCGTCCTCGACACAAGCGAGACAAGTAGGGTAACGCATCGTCGAGCGACGGCCCGTTAGCAAGAATCAAAACCTCCTCCTTCTGGCGAACACGCAATCGGGGTTTCAGAAAAGCGCTGGAGCTAGCCAAAGAAAGATTGCCGATGCTGTTGTCTAGCATGCGTAGCTGATCTTCAAAAAATCCTCGGTTGCGCAGCGCGCTCTGTAGAATATCTGCCATGCGAGGCTCCAAGCGTCGCAAGCCCGCTCCCATCGTCGCGTGGCGATAGAGAAAGAAATTGTCCGCAAAAAAATGCAACTCTTCCGAAAGCACATGCGTGAAAACTCTTTCCAAATCTTCCGTCTCTTCCTCGACGACAAAGAACACGCGCCCCTCGCGCGCTGCGCACAGGCGGCTCCAGCGTGCGAAATCCTGCGAGCGGGCAGCGAAGAACATATTCTCCCTCCGCGTCTCTAATATGCAGATGTTGCAAGGCTTCAAACGTCGCAACAAAGGAGCAATGTGGTATCCCAACCCCAACCCAAAGACAACTAACAACGAACGCTCCTGTGTCGGAGGAGCGTGACGTGCGCCGTGCGTCCGCCCGTCCTTCAGGAAAACAGCTTTCAGATCGCGCGTCAGCATCCAGTCGGCGCGCGCGGCAGCCTTGCGAGAAGAGGACTTCACATAGATTTTTTTCCTGTGCGCGACGAAAAACTTTTTATCGGCAAAATACTTGTCCGTCTCCTGCTTCGCTTGCAAGGGAGCGTTCGGCGCGTAGAGGCGCGTGCCACCCATCTCCAAGTTGACGATGCGTCCTCGATCGAAGAGCGGCGTGTCAAAGCGTCCGACGGGGGTTGCCTCCATACGACGAAAAAGAGGCGGATGGCTCTCGGCAAGCCACGCCATATTGCGCGCAAAAAGTCTTTCCTCTTGCGTCATCTTTGGCGTTGTCTTTTGCCTCATTTCTCTTGGCTCACGCTTGAGGGTTGATAGCGACCCCTTCTCCCTAAGGTGACGACCCCCTCGAACAATGCTTCGACGACCGCCAAAGCTTTCTGGGCGATGAGCTTTGGGTTTTTCGAGTGTTTTGTACGGCGTTGCAACTCACCGCGTGTGTGGCGTCGATGCTGTTCAGAGGCACAAAAGGCACCCAAGCGCGAGAGCAAGTCTTCCTCGTCCTTGCAAACGCACATGTCCTGCAGTCCCATTTGGCTTGCTACGGAAAGTCCCAGTCTTTCGGCTGTATTCCCCCCCTCCAAGGTGAGAACAGGAACGGCGTGGCGCAAACACTGCCATACCGTATAGGCGGAACGAGGATAGGCGATATCCAACAACAGGTCGATCTGTTGCAAGAAGAGCGTCAGCGATGCATGGTCGGGCAAAACACGAAATCTGTCTTGAGGCTTGGGATGGCCTTCGGACGGCAGAGATTGTTCCAGAGATTGCTCCAGAGAGGTTTCCAGAGATTGTTCAATGTCTGCGAGCAAGGTTGCCGCCGCCTTCTCGCCGCCTAGGGTTTCGCTATCGAGAATCAGTTCGAAGTCAGGCAACGCGATCAGGCAACGCACGAGAAGGTCTCGCGCGTCCTTGTCGAAAGAAGCGTAGGCAGCGGACAATCCCACGCGCACCTTTTTACGCGCGGGCGTTGGAGATGGGGTTATATCTGGAGCAGCGATGGGTTGTACGTCGAACATGTCGACAACTTGCAAGAAACCCAAGCGAGGACGCAACACGGGGCAGGGCGTTGTGTCGTCGAGCAACTTGTGGCTTTTTCCGTCCGTGCTTTCTCCCCTTCTTGGAGATAGGAATGGATCGCTGAGGACGGCATCGTAACCCCAGCGATGCGCCTCGTGCGGGTCTGCGAAGGCGACGACGTGCAAGCAAGCGGGCTTCAGGCGTGCGACGGCGGGACGGCGGTAGATGTTGCGAAGGTCGAGGTCGAGCAAAACATCGATCTCGTCCTCGAACACGATGCGCGCAAAGGTGGCGTCGTCGATGGCGTGCGTTTGGAAGTGGTCTTTGGAAAGTGCCACGAAACGTTCGGTCAAAGCATCGTGTTGCGGCTTATCGATGTAGAGAAAGAATTCTATGTTGCTCTTGTCGAACATTTCAAAGAGAAGGGCGACGCGCTCGACGAGCCCTCCGAGCTGTAAATCCGCCGAGACGATCCCGATTCTGAGGCGATCCTTGACGAGTGCCTTCGTTCCCTTGCTGCGAGGGACGAGCGGTAGCCCGTCCGTGACGCGCTCGCTCAGGGAGAGCAGGCTTTGCGGCAAAGGAGGACGCGAGAAAAATAACTGCTTGGCAACGCCCGCTCGACAACCGCTGTTGGTGTTTTCAGCCTGCGCAACGCGCTCGAACCACAACAGGCTATCTTCCTTACGATTCAACTCGGCGAAGATCTCGCCTGTCAGCAACTGCTCCCCCAAGCTCAGTGCCTCGCGCGCTAACAGAGGTTGCAGAAGCGTGGCGGCGGCGAAGGGGCGGTTGGCTTCTCGATAGCAATCAACGGCGGCACGACGCCAAGCCTGATGCTGTGGGAAGGCGAGCAGCGCGTCTTCGGCAATGCTCGCTGCTTTCAGCGCGTCGCCGCCTCGTCGGTGCTTTTCCACCAGCGAAAGCACAATCCGCTCGTCGGTGATGAACAGAAGACGATCCTTGGCGCGCAACGAGGGAGTCAGCAGCTCGCCCCACCCCCTCTCGTGCGCGATCTCGCGCGTCGTTGCGCCGAGCTTGTTGCAAAACAAAACCTCCTGATAAAAGCCCAACGCGCTGTTCGCCATGGCAAGCCCGAAGAGGCATTCACGCGAATCGGGCTCCAAGCGCACCGCTGCCTCCATCGCTTGCAAGGCGCGCCCTGGGTGGCCTTCTTGCAAGAAGAAGATTCCGGTCAAAAAGAATCCGACCCCTTTCTCTGCGGGTGATTCTTGCTGCGCGCGCGCGATTTCTTCCAGCGCTTGCGGACGATCGCCGCTCTTCAAAAATTCGTGAAAACGAGCGACACGCTCGGCAAGGGCGACGGCAGCAGGCATTTAACGGCACAATTGTTGCAAAAATGTTGTTCTCTATGGATTAAAGCAAAATAAACGCCAATTTCGTGCAAATTCCCTGCTATTGCTTGGAGAATCGCGTAATAATTTTTTCGCAATTATGTCTTGACTTAAACGCAAAACGCCCTACAATGATATGCAGAGTACTAACAAACGCTCCTTCGCTATCGGCAGAAGGCTCATGCGAGGAAGCGTTTTCCCACCGATTTTCCCGGTGTTGTATGTTTGAAGTGACCTTTCGCGGAGTAAGAGGCAGCATTCCTGTCTGTTCTCCAAACTTTATGGAGTTCGGCGGCAATACCTCCTGTGTCGAGGTATGGTGCGGCGACCACCTCATCATTTTGGATGCCGGCACAGGCATCCGCCGCGCGAGCGAGCGTATGGTGAAGCAGAAGATTAAGAATGCCTATATTCTTTTCTCGCATGTGCATTGGGATCATGTTCAAGGGTTTCCGTTTTTTTCCGCCGCCTTCGACAAAACGGTCACGCTGCATATCAAAGCAGGCGGCTTGCAGAAGTACGGCGGCATCGAAAAGGTGCTGGCAGAAGAAATGAAAGCTCCCTATTTTCCGATTCCCATCTCGGCGTTGGTGTCGAAGAAGACCTTCACCGATTTTCAACCTGGCGACTCTTTCACGCTCAACTCCGAGATTAGCGTGCGCACAACGCCGCTGAACCATCCGAACGGAGCGACCGCTTATCGTATCGATTACAGAGGACAATCGCTTTGCTATGTCACCGACACCGAACACAAACCCCAGCAGCCCGACGAAAAAATTCTCGCGCTCATCGAGGGTAGCGACTTAGTCATCTACGATGCAACCTACACCGACGAGGAATATAAAACGCACGTCGGATGGGGACACTCAACATGGCAGGAAGGCGTGCGACTCTGTCGACAGGCAGGAGCAAAAAAACTCGCGCTGTTTCATCACGACGTTTCACACAAAGACGCAACGATGAAAATCATCGAAGCCGACGCAAAAATAGAATGGGCGCAAGCTTTCGCCGCACGCGAAGGAAAAACCGTAAAACTCGATTGAGGAAAAATCCCATGATTACCACACCGACAACAACCCTAGCCATGACAGTGGCCCCTCCCTCCCTCGTCTCCTCGCCCGCTCGGCATCGACGTGGATGGCTTAAGTTTGGACTTTGCAAGCTATGTTTTTTAGTCGCTGTCATGTTTTTTGTATCCTACGCCTCGCAAGCCTTCGGGCAGGTTGCTGCTCCGAAATCTCTTAGTTACGACTGGCGAGCCGCGCTGAAAGGCGCGCTAGATGCGAACGAACACATCCATGCCCGCGAACAAAATCTGATCCACGCCCGCAAGGCGCGCAACGCCTCGATCTCCTTGGCTGCCGTGCCGCGCATCAATCTGAAGAGCGAAGGCGGCGGCGCCTTCGCCGATGTCAACAACCCGAACTCCTCGTCCAGCAACCTGAAGCCCTATGCCGATGTAGCCTTGGAGGTCAGCCAAAAGCTCGCCGACGGCGGCGAACGCAAGGCAAGCTTGCGCGAGCATCGGATCGATGTGCAAATAGCACGCACGAGCCTGCGCCAAGCTGAACAAGAACTGATCGTCCAAGCTCTGCAAAACTATGTCGATTTGCGCTATCGCGCCTTGCTGTTCCGCACGCAACAACGTCGCTCAGCCATCCTGACGCAAAGCGCGCAGATCGCCGAACAAGGCGAAGGACTAGGCGAAGGACTAGGCGAAGGACTAGGGCTTTGGGATCGTTGGCGTATGCGACAGGTGGAGCAGGAAGTTGAAAGTCTCTTGTTGAAGAGCAGGAAGGAGCTGGACGCGAGCAGAGGAGCGTTCGTCGCGGTTTTTCGTTTTGTACCTGAAATCGCCTCGATGACACGCATCAACCTTCCGCTCGACCTGATTCCGCGCACCTTCGAGGAAAGCCTGCAAGTCGCACGGCGTAGCAATCCTGCCTATCGCATCGAAACGCAACGCGAGCAACGCGCGAGCAACGCGCTGTTGAGAGAGCGATCAAAAGGAATTCCCAAAGTGTCGATGGTGGCGGAAGGACGCTACCGCTACAACCCCTTGCCTGAAACTTTTCACGACGACTCTGCAAGCGAGATTTTGGCTTACGCAGGGCTGCGGATAGACTGGAGCCTTGCCGATGCCTTACGTCTGAAAAGTCTGATCGGCGCAGCGCGCGCCGAGGCGAGAGTGGCAGAAGGAGAGCGTGGTAGCTTCGCCCAAAAGCATCGCCAAGTTGTCGCCGATGCGTGGAACGATCTCGTCTCGCTCAGCGCGCAATACAACGCGCAGAGGAGATTCGGCTTGGAGAACGCACGCTTGCTTGTGGCCTTGCGCAACGCCTCCGTAGAAGATGGAGAAGTGGCGACAAACCCGACACGCATCACCGAGCTGGAGGCGCAGTTCCTCCAAACGCAGCTGAAGTTCCTCGATATCGAACGGAGGCTGACCATCGCCTACATAACGCTCTTAGGCGAAATGGGATTGCTCGACCGTGCCACGCTCAACATCTAACCTGTGACTCCTCTGCGTACAGCCTCGTGAAAACGACACAGGCGACCGAGCAGACGCGATGCATCGTGCTTGCCTATTCGGGAGGGCTGGATACATCGATCATTCTCAAGTGGCTGCAAGAAAACTACGCTACGAAGATTGTCTGCTACATCGCCGACATCGGACAGGACGAGGACTTGGCGAGCGCAGAACGCAAAGCCTACGCCTTGGGTGCGCACAAGGTATGCATCGAGGACTTGCGCGAGAGCTTCGTCGAAGACTATGTCGCGCCGATGTTTCGGGCGAACGCGCTTTACGAGAGTGCCTACCTGCTAGGAACGGCGATCGCGCGCCCGCTGATCGCCAAGCGACAGATCGAGCTTGCGCGCGAGCTTGATGCTGATGCCGTAGCCCATGGAGCGACGGGCAAGGGAAACGATCAGGTGCGCTTCGAGTTGACCTATCGTGCGCTTGCCCCTGAGTTGCGCGTTATCGCGCCGTGGCGGCTCTGGGATTTTCAAGGACGTGACGCCCTTCTCGACTGGGCATCTAGCCGACAAATTCCTGTTCCCAAGGACAAGCGCGGCGAAGCTCCCTTCTCGATCGATGCCAACCTGCTGCACATCTCGGCGGAGGGAAAGGTTTTGGAAGATCCTGCTCAGGAAGCGCCCGAGTTCGTCTATTCACGCACGCGCGCGCCGCAAGACGCGCCTGACAAGCCGCGTATGCTTGACATCGATTTTCGCAACGGCGCACCCTGCGCTATCGATGGCACGGCGGGATCGACAAGGCAGTGCTTGGAACAGCTGAATGTCATCGGCGGAGAGCATGCTATCGGAAGGCTCGACCTCGTCGAAAATCGACAGATCGGCATGAAGTCGCGCGGTGTCTACGAAACACCGGGCGGAACGCTGTGGCTTTTTGCCAAACGCGCGTTGGAATCGCTCACATTGGATCGCGAGCTCACACGCCTGCGCGATCAGCTTGTCCCGCAATACGCGGCGCTCCTCTACAATGGGCTGTGGTTTTCGCCTGAGCGCGAGGCGTTGCAAAAGCTCTTCGACCATCATCAGTCGTTCGTCGAGGGACGGGTTAGCTTGCGTCTCTACAAGGGGTCTACGACCCTCTTGGGGCGGCAGAGTCCGCACAGCCTTTATTCCGCCGAGCATGCAACCTTCGAGGCGGATTCTGTCTTCGATCAAAAGGACGCGGAAGGCTTCATTAAAATCAACGCCCTGCGTTTGAGAATCGCCCACAACCGCCAAACTTCTTAGTGTCCCTCAAGGACGCGACCCTCGCCCTTCCTTCTTGGAGGGCAAGGAGACGCTCGCGCGATCGCTATCCTCGACGGGATTTTCGGCTGATTGCCATACTTTCGAGGGGATATGATCCAACGCATTCAGGGGTGCTGTAGAGGCGCAGCCTGCAAGCGACAAAACGCACAAGGCACATAAGGCACAAAGGCATGCAGAAACGCGCTTGAGAACACCTTCGGATAGGAGCTGTTTTGTCTGCTTCACCTGCTTCACCTGCTTCGTTTGTTTCGTATGTTTCGGTCAATCCGCGAGCAATAACCAAAGCAATATCATGGACGCGTACGGCAAGCCATAGCGCGTTTAACGAGACGCTGGCGCGCGCCATCGCCTTTTTTCTTGCTGATAGAAAAAACACACGACTCGGCATGGGTGGCGTTCGTACGATGCATGCAATCGTGCCATGGCAGGGGAATTTATCCCCGACTTGGCAGACAATACTGCCTATCGTAGTGCCTATGCGCATGTTTTAATTCCGCCAAGTTCCATGCCGAATCTTCGTGCATCCTATAAACATCTCCCGCGCCGATAGAATTTTCTTTCTATCAGCAAGAAAAAAAGTGGGGGAGCAAGTATGTAATTCCCTTGTTTTTCCCCTCGCTCTCCCCGCCCTGCTTGCCGCATGCGAGCAAAAAGCCTGCAAGTCGCTGGCGCGCGCCATCGCCAAAAGCGTATGGTATACTGACCGCACGCTACGCGCAAATCGCAACAAATCTTCCGTGAAGCACTCCGCGTAGGCAAGAAACCTCTCCATAAAACCTTAAGGCAAGACGATGCACCCTCGCTTGACGCAGTTTTTTTTCTCTCTCTGTTGCTGCATTGCCATCTTTAGCGTCAACGCTGCCTCAAGCGCGCCCGCGCAACAACAACATCTGCGTCTCGGTCTTGCCTTGGAGCCACCGCACCTCGATCCCACAGCAGGAGCTGCGGCTGCCATCGACGAGGTAGTCTACGGCAATGTCTTTGAAGGACTGACGCGCATCGACGAAAAAGGTAACCTCCAACCCGCGCTCGCCAAGAGCTGGAAAGGTAACGCAGACGCAACTACCTTCACTTTTCGCTTGCACAAAGGCGTGCGCTTCCACGACGGCAAACCCCTGACAGCACAAGAGGTCGTCTTCTCGCTCCGACGCACGACCGCGCCCGAAAGTCGCAACGCGCAACAGCGTCTGTTTCGCAACATCCGCACCATAGAGGTTCTTGCGCCCGACCGTCTGCGTATTCTTCTGCGCAACGCCAACCCACAATTTCCTCGCAATCTCGCTTGGGGAGACGCCGTCATCGTCCACCCCGAAAGTGCCGCGAGCAACCGCAACAACCCCATCGGCACAGGTCCCTTTCGCCTAAGCGCATGGCGACGCGGCGCGGACCTGTTGCTCGTGCGCAACGACGACTATTGGGGAAACCCGCCCGCGCTTGAGAGCGTGCGATTTCGTTTCCTCCCCGAACCCTTGGCAGCGCAAGCTGCTCTTCTCGCAGGAGAAATCGATGTATTTCCCAGATTTCCCGCGCCTGAACTCTTGAAAGCCCTTGATAAAGACCCTCGCTTCAAGGTCGAGAGCGGCACGACCGAAGGGGAGACGCTGCTCGCCTTGAATCTCAGGAAACCCTTCTTCCAAGACTTGCTTGTCCGCGAAGCGCTCGCTCACGCCATCGACCGCCGCGCGCTGATCACGGGGGCGATGTTCGACACGGCGCAGGCGATCGGCAGCCACTATCCGCCGCACGCTCCCGACTATCTCGATCTCGCGGCGCGCAGGGCTTACGACCCCCGACGCGCACGACGACTTTTGCAAAAAAGCGGCTGGAGCAAAAACATTCCCACCCTGACGCTCAAACTGCCCCCCCCCTCTTACGCGCGCCGTAGCGGCGAGATCATCGCGCAGCAGCTCGAAGCCGTCGGCATTCCTGTCATTATCCGCCCGATCGCTTGGGCGCAGTGGCTTTCGGAGGTCTTCCGCAACTACGACTTCGACCTCACGATCATCGCCCACACAGAGCCAGACGACATGGAGATCTACGCCCGCGACGAGTACTACTTCGGCTACGAAAGCCCCTCCTTTCGCCTGCTGATGGACAAACTCAAAACGACGCCTTCCGCAAAAGAGCGCCGCAAACTCCGTCGTAAAGCGCAACGGCATCTTAACGACGAGCTGCCCGCCATCTTTCTCTTTCAACTGCCGAAAAACATGGTGCGCGTCAAGGCTCTCACAGGATTGTGGAAAAACAGTCCCATCCAGGCGAACGATGTCACCGACGCGCAGTTCCTCCCATGAGGAAAAACTTATGTCCGATTTCGGAGCAAGAATAACCAAACTGGTTTTATTGCGTCTTCTGCCTACGCTGCTTTTTCTGTGGCTTTTTTCTCTGTTGCTCTTTGCGCTGTTCGTGTGGCTGCCAGGCGATGTAGCAGAGGCGACCTTCGGAACTCAGGGCGACGCGCAAGCCGTGCAAGGGTTGCGCACGGCACTCGCGCTCGACAAACCCTTTGCGCACCGCTACCTCGCATGGCTTGCATCCTTCGTGAAAGGAGACTGGGGAGAGAGCGCGCTCTACGGCTTGCCTGTACAAAGGCTTATCGTCGAGCGACTTCCTCTGTCGCTCACCCTTTCGCTCGCAAGCTTTCTGTTCGCAACGGCGGGCGGAGTAGGGTTAGGAATCCTGCTTGCCGCGCGCAGACGCACGCAGGAAAAGATTGCTATAAACATTCTCGATTTTTCTCTGAACATTCTGCTCGCGCTTCCTTCTTTCTTGCTTGGCATCGCGCTGATTATGCTCTTCGCTGTGCGTTGGCCGCTACTGCCTAGTGGAGGCATCGCCGAGCAAATCGTTTGGACAGCACAAGCGCGACACATTCTCTTGCCTGTGCTTGCGCTCGCGCTGCCGCAGATGGCGATTCTTGCTCGCTTTGCCAACGCCTCTCTCAGAGAAACCCTAACCCAACCCTTCGTTACGACCGCGCGCGCGAAGGGACTTTCCCAAAAGCGTGTGTTGTTCCGCCACGCGCTGCCGATAGTCGCCGCGCCCCTTCTCGCCCTCAGCGGCTTGCAGGCAGCCTTCCTCATTTCGGGTACCGTTGTGATAGAAAGCGTCTTCGGCTTGCCGGGGCTTGGCTCTCTGTTTCTCAACGCCGCGCATGCGAGGGATTTGCCGCTCGCGCTCGCGCTCGCGCTGCTGTTTGCCACGGCGACGTTGCTGGCAACTACCCTCGCCGATCTGCTCGCAACCTTATTTGATAAGCGCCTTGATGCACGCCGAAGCGAAAACGAAACATACTAATTCTTGCCGAGCCTTGCCATGCGCGCCTCCTCTATCCATAACAAGAACCGCCTCTATGGGCTTTGGCTTGCGTTGTTCGTGTTGTTGATTTTTTTCTGCTACGCTGTTTTTACGTCGCCGCCTGCCATCGTTATCGAGGAACGCTTTCTCTCCCCTTCTCTTGCGCACTGGCTTGGCACAGACCACTACGGCAGAGACACGTTACGATTAATCTTACGAGGCGGCTTTTGGTCGCTTTCGACGGCGATTTGCGCCATCGCGCTCGCGTTGCTGTTTGCCTTGCCGCTAGGGCTTGCGAGCGCACGCATCTTGAGCCCTTTGCTGCGTAGTGCGTTTCTTAACACTGCCGATTTGCTCTTTGCCTTTCCTGCTCTGCTGACCGCGCTTCTTATTGCAACGCTCTACAAGCCGGGGTGGCTTGCGGTGTTGTGTGCGATCACTCTTTTCAACATTCCTGTTTTTTGGAAGATCACCCGTTCGATCGCCCAAGGCCTTTATCTTTCTCCTTTTGTTGCTGCGGCGCGCGCGCTGGGTGCGAGCGAGGGGCATATTCTGTATAGGCATATTTTACCGAACACGCTTGCTCCTTTGTTGTTGCTTGCTTCCACGCAGGTTTCGGTTGCCATTCTTGCGGAGGCGTCTTTCGCCTATCTTGGACTTGGCACGCCGCCTCCCAATGCTAGTTGGGGTAGTATTGTGCGCGAGGCGCAGAACTTTCTTGCTTTCTCTTCTATGCCTCTTGTAGCGACGGCGTGCTTGATGGTGGCTAGCGTTACTGCTTTCTCGGCTTTGGCACGGGCTTACGCGCGGAGCTTGCCGTCTAGACTAGACTAGGGTGCTTTGGGGTTTTTGTCTGTCGCGCTCGCGCTTTTTTGATTAGGTAACATACGCAAGACGAGCGAGCCGTAGGCGAAGTGAGTTTTGCGCATGGGGGGTGTGGGGGGGCGAAGTCCCCCCGCAAAAGACCCCGCGTCAGCGGAGCGCACGAAGTGCGCTTTATCTACGCGCGTAGCGCGTAGCCTCTTGTACCAAAGCGCGAGGCTTTGCCTCGCGCAAGCTGACTCTTAACACGGCACAGCGTCTTTAATTTTGCCTCTAGGACGAGAAAAACCCAATCACCCTACCCTGCGCCGTACCATGTTACGAGTCAGCTTGCGCATTGCTTCGCAATGCGCTTTTGAATAAGAGGCTACGCACTTCGCGCTACGCGCGAAGTGCGTAGAAGGCGCTTACGCGCCCGCTCGCGGCGCGCTTTTCGCGGGGGGACTGCGTCCCCCCACACCCCCCATGCGCAAAACTCGCTTCGCCTACGGCTCGCTCGTCTTGCGTATGTTACCTGATCAAAAAGGGAAATTTATCCCCACGCGTATGAGCGTAACGAAACGCGCCTAGTTCGCCCGCTCCAAAAAAGTCCCCAACTCCCCATAGCCCGTCCGCACAATCTCCAAAGGCAACCCCAACATCCCCGCCGCACGCTCCGCATAACGAACAAGCTCCACATCCTCCGTCTGAGCCAAATAAACTACACCCCGATAATTTCCAAACAAAAGATCCCGTAAGTGAGGATGACGATCCAAGCCATAACCCTCGTAAATCAACGTGCGGAAATGACGCGCAAGATAATCCGTTAGAAAAAATCGCGTCGGATCACGCTCCATCATCTCAATAAATCGCTCCTGCCCCGCAAAAAAAGCATAACAATGAGGCCCCCCAATCCGCTCAACACCCTCCTCCCGCAATACAACATCCAACATACCACCCGTGCCACAATCACCATAAAGAACATAAATCTTCTCGTAGTAAGGCTTAGCCGCACGAATCTTCTCTCGTACCCGCGCAGGAATCAACGCAGGACGATTGTGCAACTTCGCCGGCAAACAAGTCACATGCAAATTCTCTAACCCCCGCTGCCCCCGAATCGCAAGAATCTCGCGCGCTAAAGCACCACAAGCAATCAACAACACACCGCATGCCCCCTTCGATGCTCCCCTCAATGCTCCCTTAGGCACTCCCTTTGCTGCCCCTTTTGACAACCTCTTTGGCAACTCTTGCAACGATTCTGCCACAACCTCGCCCCCTCTTCTCACCCGCTCCCTCAACGCCCCTAGCCCGCGCTCGCCTTGATGTTGTGCTTGCGCTTCATGAACTCCTTGGCAGTCTCGACAGCAACAGCAGCATCACGGCAGTAGCTGTCCGCGCCGACAGCCTTGCCGAACTCCTCGTTGAGCGGCGCCCCGCCGACAAGCACAATGTAATCATCGCGTAGATTTTTTTCTTTCAGCGTGTCGATAACAACCTTCATGTAAGGCATGGTCGTCGTGAGCAATGCCGACATGCCAAGGATATCAGGCTTGTGCTTTTCCAATGCCTCCAAGTAAGCCTCGACCGATACATTGACCCCAAGGTCGATGATTTCGAATCCCGCACCTTCGAGCATCATCGAAACAAGGTTTTTTCCAATATCATGAATGTCGCCCTTGACCGTTCCAATGACGATTTTTCCCAAGCTGGGCGCACCCGTCTCAGCAAGGAGCGGTCGCAACAACACCATGCCCGCCTTCATCGCGCCTGCAGACATCAGCACTTCTGGCACAAAGAGGATTCCGTCTCTGAAGTCGATGCCGACGATTCGCATGCCCTCGATGAGTGCCTTTGTCAGCACATCGTAAGGCATCCACTTTCTTCCAAGCAGGATTTGAGTTCCCTCGACGATAGGCTCTTGTAGCCCGTCGTAAAGGTCGTCCCACATTTGCTCGACGAGCTCCTGGTCGGAAAGGGCGTTGAGGTCGATGTCCTCGTCTTTGTTGCTGTCTTGGTCTTCAGTCATGGCGATAGGGGGCAGGGGTGAAACAGAGGGAGAAGTTAAGAGGAAACTCTTCGATAAGAAGAAGGCGCAGTTCGAACACGCTTTCGCTTGGCATTATGCTAGTTTTGCGCGAGCGTCAAGCAAAAAATTCCTGTCCTTTAGACAGGATTGTCGGAGTTTTCAAATCGTGGATGTTCGAGGCAAGGTTGCATTGATAACAGGAGCGGGCGCGCGGATTGGTCGGGCGATGGCACTCTCTTTAGCACGAACGCGAGGAATGCGCGTTGCGGTGCATTGTCGAGATTCGATACGGGGTGCGGAAGAGGTGGCAGCGGAGGTGCGCTCGATTGGCGGGGATGCGCGCGTGTTCCAAGCCGATTTGTCGAGGCGCGCAGATGCGGAGGGGTTGGTTTCTCGTGTCGCGGGTTCTTTTGGCGATGTGGTCTCTGTGCTGGTGAACAACGCATCGGTTTTCGAGAGGGACGAGTGGGATTCGGTCTCGGAGGATATGTGGGCAAGGCATATGTCGGTGAATTTGGAGGCGGCGTATGTCCTCTCGCGCTGCTTGGGAGAAGGATTAATAGAGGGAAGCGAATCGGTAAAGGAATCAAGCGGAGAGGCAGGGGGAAATTCAGGAGGCGTTGTGAAGGGAGTGATTGTGAACATGCTCGACCAGCGCGTTTTACGACTGACTCCGCATTATGTGAGTTACTCGGTGAGCAAGTTCGGATTGTTTGGCTTGACGCAGATTTTGGCGATGGCGATGGCACCGCAGGTGAGGGTTGTGGGATTGGGACTAGGTCAAGTTTTGGCGGGAGAGAGGAAAAAAGAGGAGGGTGAGGAAGGAGACGAAGAGATGTTTTTGCGGAGGGTAAGGTCGACTCCGATAGGGAGGGTTGTAGGATTAGAGGATGTGTGCGGAGTTTTGGGGATGGTATTAGAGAACGACTCGCTGACGGGACAGACGATTGCGGTCGACGGCGGGCAACACCTCGGCGGCAGGCAGGGCTAGCGTTCTACAAAAAAACACCCCGACTAGCCACAAGGCTAGCCGAGGGGGAAAAGAGAGAGAAGAGGAATCAGCTTTAAGTCCTAGCGGACTTCTTCATGCCTGCTCAACCTTTCACGCAGATTTTTTGCTTCAGTCAGGATTCTATCCCTGATGAACTTCTGCGCTTTCCCGTTCGAGTATTCCGCAGGCACTGCGAAGCTCATGCTACTTTCGCTGAGCTCTGATGCGTGTTTTTCGAGGAATTCAAGGGCTTCCTTGACATCCTCTTGCTCCAAGACAGATGGAGCATTGGACTGGTTTTCGTTGTGTTGCATACGCTGTCGCTCCTTTTTGCAAAAAATGGTTGAAGTAAGCGTTTGAAATTGCTTACCTTTTTTGTTTGCAATTTGATTGTGCGCTTTTTTTACCAACAAGGCAAGAAAAAACTTGACTTTCGCAAACCGTAAGTAATTTAGCAAATTGGCAAGTTTTTCAGATTTTTAGGGTAAATGTCAGAATCAGCGTAAATCGTTGCGATTCGCTAACCATTCTGACAAAGAAACGATGATTTTTCGAGGGGAAACGTTGGGTTGGATTATTATGAGCTTGACTTTGTCTTTTTGGTACTCGACATAGGATATCTGTCGAGCATTAACATCTAGAAATCTTTGCTCCCCTTTTTTAGGTTTTAAATTTTCTAGGACAACGAAAGGAGGTTTGTTTTTCTCAATATCGACCCTGAAAGCAGTAAGATTTTTAGGATTGTTTTTGTCTCCTTCTTTCAAAATCATTAAGAAATTATAATTTTGCGCTTGGTTGTTTTTTATCACTTGATAGAATCGAATTCCGTTTTGTTCCCGAAATTGTAACTCGACACCGAATGGTGTTTTTCTCATTTCTCTTTCAATAAAGAAACCTATATTTTTAATTGTTTTTTCTTTCATCGTCTTGATTTCATTTTTATTGAAGAGAGATTTAATTTTTGTATAAATCATGTATTTTTCAAGAGAATCTGAAACTCTAGATGCATTAAAGTATACTGAATAATAAAAATTTTTATTTTTAATTTCACCAGATTCTCTTGAATGAATATATGGCTCATAGTGCTTTATCAACATTTCCTCTAATGCTTTTACTGTATCGTCCCTTAAGTTTGCTTTTTTAAGCTGATAAATGATACCCCACACACAAAATAAAAAAACTATAAAAATTCCTAGAGGCAGAAAAACAATTACCTTGTTTACACTATTTCCACCGTTCTCTATCTGCGCCGTTGCAGATGGGGAGATGCCAATCGCTGCGCGATACACATGTAACCAAGCGTTGATAGAATAGAAGATAGACAAGGCGAGGACACCTCCTAGCAAAGGGATGATGTGTCCTTCTGAATTTCTGTAGATTCTTTTTAACAGGGTAAAAAAAATGCTACCTAATTTAAAAATTAAAGATTTCATTAAAGTGAGTTTTTCGCCAATCAACAATACAATCATAAGAAACTCAACGACGATATTATATAACCAAATTTTATCTATTTTTTTAAAAAGCTTTAGAGGATAGCTGGCTACTCTTTTCCAAAAAGAAGAAAGAGAGAATTTAGGCTTGGTTTTTTTAGGGGGTTTTGGGTTTGCCATGATATTTTTTATCTCTGCTTGTTTGGGTGGAGGAGGGGGGCGATGGCGAGGACGCGGATGGGAAACTTCTCGGACAAGCGTGTTGGTTGTTCTCTCTGTTGTTCTCTCTTGTGTAGTGTTTTTCTCGGTGAGCGTCAAGAAAGGGTTGTTTTTTTCCTCTGTTTGCTTGCATCCAAGAGGTAATCAATACCAAAAATTTCGCTGAGAAAATTACGGCGAGCATAAAAATCCCGTGTTCTAGAATTTTTCTTACCTTTTGTCCGCGGTTGGACAAGCTCGCCCATCTTACCCGTCAGAGCATCAAACCCTTCCTCCTTAAGAATTTTTTGCACCAGCTCATAGTCCGCTTTTACCTGTTGGTAAAACCCACCCTTTAACTCAAAGGCGAAATTCTTATAGACGTAACAAGGTTCGGAAGCGTTTGCCCCAACAACTCTTGTAGCAATCACTGCACGACGTAACTTCATATACAAGTGACTGCGCTCAAACGGTGTTGTTTCCACATGGAACGAATCGATCTTTGTAATCGACATCGTTTCTTTAATAAGCAGCTTTCCGCGCTTGTAGCGCAACGGTACCTGCTTAAGCTCCCAAGATCCTAAATTAGGACTACGCGACGAATTCAGGGGCAAGCCCAAATAACGCTCTATCACATGACCCGCCCAACCCTTGTTGATTTCGCCATCCTCCTTGCGAAAGGTAACGCCGTATTTTTCAACAAGGCTGTGCAAATCTTTGCCCTTCAGCTTTTCGAGTAATTCTAAGGCTTTGTTCTTTTCAAGCATGTTCTCTCGCTTCGTCAAGTAGCCGCTTTTTTGCCATAGAGCGCAAATACTCCTTATCAAGATCAACCCCGACAAACTTTCTGCCATGCCTCACCGCTACAACCCCGCTCGTGCAACTGCCACAAAAAGGATCAAGCACCAAATCCCCCTCCTTACTGCAAGCCCGCACAATCCTATCCAACAACGCCTCTGGCTTCTGCGTAGGGTGTTTCCCGTGTCGTTTCTCCCAAGTCTTCGGCGAAGTCAAAGCCCAAACACTACGCATCTGATAGCCAGACTTCTTAATGAAATCATCCCCGTTACAATCCCAATTCTTCACCATGTCGTAGTCAAACGCATGCTTCGCCGACTTTCCCTTCCTAGCCCACAGCAAAGTCTCGTGACTCGCCGTAAACATGCGACACGACAAGTTCGGCGCAGCATTAGGCTTAAACCACGCAATGTCGTTGACGATATGCCAACCCTGAACCTGCAAAGCATGCCCGCAGTGATAGATAGAATGGTAAGTGCCAGAAATCCACAACGAGCCATTAGGCTTTAAAACACGACCGCACTTCTCGATCCAATTGTAGTGAAAGTCGTAATCGCTCTCTGTTCCCTCGCTCTTGTCCCATAGCCCCTTGTCGACGCTCACACGCTCGCCCGCATGGCAAGTGAATCCTCCGTTGGAAAGCCTGTACGGAGGGTCGGCAAAAATCAGGTCAAAGTGATCCTGCGGAAACAAGGGCAGAACAGAACCCGCCTCGCCGTTGAACAGCGTGGCACTATCGTTCTCAAAAAATGGTCGGATCGCTGGTGGCACATGGCGATTTCACGATCATTATGGATCGGATCGCAAGAGCTTTTATGGTTATACCCCAAGAATTCTGATCGGGGCGAAATTCGGCTTAAAACGGAATATCGTCGTCGAGCGCGTCGTCGGCGTGTGTTCCGCCCTGTTGTCCGCCGCCGCCTTGCTGTCCTCCGCCATACTGACCTCCGTCATTCCCCCCGTAAGAATCGCCAGCTCCTCCACCGCCTCCCCCGCCAGCAGCTCCTCCCCCATAGCCGCCGCCGCCAGAACCGCCGCCTCCGCCGCGACTATCCAACATAATCAACTTGCTGCCAAAACCCTGCAAAACAATCTCCGTCGTATACTTCTCCTGACCAGAACTAGCATCCGTCCACTTCCGCGTCTGTAAAGACCCCTCAATGTATATCTTCGAACCCTTCTTAACATAGCGCTCAACAACACCTACTAACCCCTCCGAAAAAATCACAATGCGATGCCACTCCGTACGCTCGCGCTGACCGCCCTCCTTGTCCTTCCACCGCTCCGAGGTTGCAATAGAAAAACTCGCCAAACGACCGCCGTTCTGCATCGTGCGAATCTCAGGGTCGCGACCCAAATTTCCCAATAACATTACCTTGTTCAAACTACCCGACATCTCTGAAACCTCTCTCCCGTGAAAAATCAACTCAATAGCAACTCGTCCGAATCCAAAGCCCCGCCCATCGATGAAAACCGAGAAACTAAATCCTCAATACGCAATCTCGAACGCTCCGCCCCGCTGCACTCAAAAACAATGCGACCGCCCGAAAGCATAACAAGCCGATTCCCAAAACGCAACGCCTGACTCAAACTATGCGTCACCATCACCGTCGTCAACCCTCGCTCCGCAATCAGACGCTCCGTCAAGTCCATCACAAACGACGACATCCGAGGATCCAACGCCGCCGTATGCTCGTCCAATAAAAAAACCCGCGCATCACACTGGACAGACAACAACAACGACAATGCCTGACGCTGACCGCCAGATAATCGCTCCACTCGCTCGCTCAACCTGTCCTCCAAACCCAAGCCCAAACCCCGCAACCGCTCCCGAAAAGACGCCCGAACAGAACTCCCCAACGCTAACCCCAAACCCCTCCGAAAACCCCGACTAGACGCCAAGGCCATGTTCTCCTCTATCGTCAGAGAACCACAACTCCCCAACAAAGGATCCTGAAAAACGCGCGCTACTAGCCCCGCTCGACGCTCGACAGAAAAGTTCGTCACATCCACGCCGTCAATCTCAACGCGTCCCGAACTCACCCCGACCTCGCCCGCACAACAGCCCAAAAGAGTCGACTTGCCCGCTCCGTTCGAGCCAATCACAGAAACAAACTCTCCCTTGCCAACCGAGAAATTCAACTCGGACAAAGCCTCCACCGCCAAAGGAGTGCCATCGCCAAAACGAACCGACACACGCTCCAGCCTAATCATTCGCTCCCCCTCGTCTGCGAGACGAGGCTTCGTTTGAAACGAAAACGACGCAAAAAACAACTTATTTTTCTCCATTTCAAGCGCGGCGCAATGAGCGCGACCGCAACAAGAAATGCCGTCAAAAAATTCAAGTCCGAAGCGCGAAAGCCCAAAAAGTCCGAATGCAGCGCCCAGGCAATGACGAGCCTGTACAAAATCGCTCCGAGGAAACACGCCAACACCGCAACAACAACGCGTCGAGGACGCAAGAGACTTTCTCCTGAAATGACGGCAGCCAAGCCTAATATGATGACTCCGAATCCTAGGGTTACATCGGCAAAGCGATTCACATGCACGAACAGCGCGCCCGCCAACGCGACTAGTCCGTTAGAAAGTGCCAAACCCCAGTATGTGCATCGGCGCGGCGAGACACCCATCGCCTGCGCCATGCGCGGATTCGACCCCGTCGCACGAAAAGCCAAGCCCTGCTGTGTCGAGAGGAAGTATGAGACGGCGACGAAGACGATCAGCGCAAAAACCGAGAGCACCAAAACTCCCTGATAGATCGAAGGGACGGCGGGAAAGGTGTCGACGATAGTTTTTTTGCTCAGGAGTCCGATGTTGGGCCTGCCCATAATGCGCAAGTTGATCGAGTAGAGCGCCATCATGGTTAGAATGGATGCGAGCAAGTGCAAGATTCCGAATCGTTGGTTGAGCCATGCGGTTGTTAATCCTGCGGCACCTCCTGCGCCGAGCGCGAGCGGCAGGCTCATCCAAGCGCCTGCTCCGCCGCCCCAGCCTGACGCCAAGACGACGCCTGCGACGGCGGCACCGAGGGGAAAGCTTCCGTCGACGGTGAGGTCGGGAAAATTGAAGATACGGAACGAGAGGTAGACGCCCACGGCGACGATGCCGTAGAGAAAGCCCAGCTCCAACGCTCCGAGAAGGGCGATCGTGCTCACGGGGTATCTCCTTTGCTGTCGCTCGGGATCAGAGCAAGGAAGCAGAACAAGCCAAGAGCCGCGCACAGAAGTGACGCTCACGCAAGCCGCAAGGCTTGGAGCGATTCTCTTTGTACGCGGCTTTTGTCTGCGATTCTTGCGATACGGGTTAGTTTTGAGGAACGATTTTTTCCGCGCTTTTAAGGAGTTTTTTACCGAACTTGATCCCGAGTTCATTGGCTTTGCCTTGGTTCAGGTAGAGTTCGGTTATTTCGACTCCTTGTGCGTTGATGCTACCCGGTTTTTTCCCTTTGAGGATTCGCGCGACGATTTCTCCTGTCTGCCTTCCGACATCTCGGTAGTTGAAGCCGAGCGCGGCGAGTGCGCCTCTGTTGACCGAATCGGTATCGCCTGCATAGACGGGAATGTTGCCGTCCTTGCCTACGCGCACGACTGCCTCGAAGGCGGAGATGACGGTGTTGTCGGTCGGCACATAGATGGCATCTACCTTGCCGATGAGGCTTTGCGCGGCTTGCAGCACTTCGGACGATTTGGAGACGGTAGCTTCTTTCAGCGTCAGCTTGTTTTGGGGCGCATGTTCTCGGATCAGCTTGACGAGCGAGACCGAGTTGGCTTCGCCCGCGTTGTAGATGATGCCGAGCTTGCGCACCTTAGGCGTGATTTGGCGTACCAGCTTGAGATGCTTGTCGATCGGCGAGAGATCGCTCACCCCTGTCACATTGCCGCCAGGTTTTTTCATCTGCGGAATCAGCTCTGCGCCGATGGGGTCTGTGACCGCAGAAAAGACGATGGGAATTTTCCGTGTCGCTCCCACCAACGCCTGCGCCGAGGGGGTTGCGATGCCTACGATGACATCGGGCTTTTTAGCGACGAACGAATCGGCGATCTGTTGCGCAGTGGCAGGGTTGCCTTGCGCACTTTCGTAGATCACCGTCAGGTTTTCGCCTTCCGTGAAGCCTTTTTCCGCGAGGGTCTCCATGAGTCCTTCGCGCACAGCTGTCAGGGCGGGATGCTCGACGATATCGGTAATCGCTATCGTCTTGCCTTTGTCCGCAGCCTGCGCCGCGTGACCTGTCGCAAGCGCGCATAGGGACGCAACGACGAGCCGTAACATAATTTTCTTCATGAACAATCTCCTTGAAGTTTGATTGGGTTCTTTGTAAAAATCGCGCCGCCGCCCAATTGCTTGTAGAGCTTTGCGACCAGACTTCGATCGAGTCCTAACAAAAGCTAACACGAATCTCGCCTTTAAGGCAACCCGCATTGACGAGTAGCCTTATATCTTGTCGTCTTCTTGCGTTGCCATGGTGTATGGATGGTGTATGGATTTTTCTTTTTTGCAGGACGAATTTTTTCAAGGTTGTTTTTTACTAGGCACGTTCGTCTTTCTTGCAGCTGCTACTTACAGCGGCATCTTGCTTGCCATGCCATGGCTTGAACGATACGGCTGTTACGCTGTTCGCAACGCAGGCTCTCATCACAAGGGAACAATTACTCACGGGGCAGGGCTTGTCGTCGTGGCTGTGGTGATCGTCTCCTTGCTCGGGGCAAAATTGTTCAACCTCTACCTATCGCCCGAACTGGAAGGAATCGTGCTGTATCGATTCGCCGACCCCGACAGCACCACTCTGTCTATCACTTTTTTTGCCCTTCTTTTTTTCTTGGGGATTTGCTCTTTCACCGACGACCTCAAGCCCAAGTCGGTTGTCTATCGATTGTCGCTACAATTCTTTGCAGCAACTTTTGTCGTGACCCTCATTCCGAACGAGGTTCTGCTCGGATACGCGCCTTATGCGATCGACAAGATCTTCGCGCTGCTTTTTATCGTCACCTACGCGAACTTTGTGAACTTCCTCGACGGATGCGACGGCATGTGCGGCGTACAGATCGTCGCTGTCTGCTTGGGGCTAGTCGCCGTGGGAATTGTGATGCTCGACATTGGCTTCAACGCAGAGATCGGATTTCCTGCCCTTGTCCTCGCTGCTACCATGACGGGCTTTCTTCTGCTCAACTGGCAACCCGCGAAGATTTTTCTTGGCGATGCGGGCAGCGTTCCTGTCGGATTCTTTCTAGCCATCTTGTTGCTGCTCACAAGTTCTCATGGTTACTGGGAGGCTGCCGTCATCCTACCTCTCTACGGCTATTGCGATGCCGGCATCACCTTGCTTGGAAGAATGATCAGACGAGAAAAATTTTGGCAGCCCCACAAGAAGCACTTCTTCCGTCAAGCCATCGAAAATGGACGAGAGCCTCGACGGGTTGTGCGCGCCACGGCTTTCGTCAATGTTTGCCTTATCGGCTTGGCTTTGTATGCGGTGCGCGAGGACGGATTCACCAAAGATATTCTCTCGATCGCGGTCGCAGTCGCGCTTGTTGCGGGCTTGCTGTGGTGGATGACGAGAAAGACGGTAAAGAGTTGACCCCCTCCCTGAACTGCATCTCACGCCGCCCTTCTGCGCCCCCGCGCCTTCTTCGCGCTCAACAAAGGCAAGCACTCCGCCAACAAAGCCTTGTCCACATCAAAAACCGACAACGGATGCGACAAATCACCCGCCTCCAATTTACGAATCTCATCACGAAAAAGCACCGCACGCTCGAAAGCCATGTCCGTCGCATGCACCTTCATACGCTGTTCCAACATCGCCAAGTACTCTCCCAATGCCACATCGCGCGCACTCTCCGGCAGTGCCAAAGGATCGCGCAAACGATCTCGATCCTTCGCCTCCTTCGCATCGCTCGCCTCGATGATGTCAGAGATCGATTTGCTCACGCCCTGCGGCGTTATGCCATGCTTTTTGTTGTAAGCTGTCTGTTTGAGACGGCGACGATCGGTCTCCTTCAGCGCGTAGTCCATCGCCTCGGTGCGCTTGTCGGCGTAAAGGATTACTCTGCCCTCCAGATGCCGCGCTGCACGCCCGATCGTTTGCACGAGCGAGCGTTTCGATCGCAGAAAGCCCTCCTTGTCTGCGTCCAAAATAGCCACCAGCGCGCATTCGGGAATATCCAAGCCCTCGCGTAGCAGGTTGATGCCAATCAAAATGTCGAAAACACCACGGCGCAAGTCCATGAGAATGGCGATACGCTCCAAAGTGTCGATGTCCGAGTGTAGATACCGCACACGCAAGCCTGCTTCCGACAGGTATTCGCTCAAGTCCTCTGCCATGCGCTTCGTCAGGGTCGTGACGAGAACGCGTTGGTCTCGCTCGGCGCAGGCACGGCATTCGGCGATTAAGTCGTCTATTTGATGCTCGGTCGGACGCACCGAACAAGGAGGATCGATCAACCCCGTCGGGCGCACGATCTGCTCGACGATAAAGCCTTGCGAACGCTCCTGCTCCCAGTCGCCCGGTGTCGCCGAGAGGAACAACGTCTGAGGACGCATGCTCTCCCACTCCTCAAACTTCAACGGTCGATTGTCGAGGCAAGAAGGCAGGCGAAAGCCGTGTTCGCTGAGCGTAGACTTGCGGCTGAAATCGCCCCGATACATGCCGCCAAGCTGCGGCACGGTGACATGACTCTCGTCGACGACTAGCAGCGCGTCTTCGGGCAAGTATTCGAACAGCGTCGGCGGCGGCTCGCCCTGCGCGCGTCCCGTCAGGTGGCGCGAGTAGTTCTCGATGCCTTGACACATTCCCGTCGTCTCCAACATTTCCAAATCGAAGCGTGTGCGCTGCTCCAAACGTTGCGCCTCCAGCAACTTTCCTTCCTGCTTCAGGCTGGCAAGCCTTTGTTTGAGCTCAGAGCGAATCCGCTCGATGGCACGGCGTAGCGTCGGGCGCGGCGTGACATAGTGCGAGTTTGCATAAACACGAATCTTCTCCAACTTCTCAATAATAGTGCCTGTCAGAGGATCGAAGGAATCGATGCGCTCGACCTCGTCGCCAAAAAAGCAGACACGCCACGCACAATCCTCCAAATGGCTGGGAAAAATATCGACGCGCTCGCCGCGCACGCGAAAGGTACCACGCGCAAAGGCATGGTCGTTGCGCTTGTATTGCAGGGCAACTAACTCTTTCAAAAGTCGACGTTGTTCAAACGCCTCGCCCGCCACAAGGTCTACTACGAGTCGCGCGTAGGTCTCCACCGCGCCCAAGCCGTAGATGCACGAAACGGAGGCAACGATGATCGTATCCTTGCGCTCCAACAGCGCGCGCGTCGCCGAATGTCGCATGCGATCGATCTGCTCGTTGATGGTGGCTTCCTTTTCGATGTAGGTGTCCGAGCGCGGCACATAGGCTTCAGGCTGGTAATAGTCGTAGTAGGAGACGAAATACTCGACCGCGTTGTCAGGAAAAAACCCTTTCATCTCGCCGTAGAGCTGGGCTGCCAACGTCTTGTTCGGTGCCAAGACCAACGCCGAGCGTCCGACGGCGAGAATCACCTGCGCCATCGTGAAGGTTTTGCCCGACCCCGTAACACCCAACAGAACTTGGTCGCGCTGTCCTGCGCGCAAGCCCTCGGTGAGCGCCTTGATCGCAGTAGGCTGATCGCCTGAGGGAACATAGTCGGAAACTAAGGCGTAGTCCGCCCTGCCGCCGCGGTCGCGCGGCTTGCCAAGCGGCGCGTCCAAGTCCAGTGTCGTTTCTCCTCGCATCGCTTCGTTAGATCATTCAGCTAGATCATTTTTGGGGTCAAGAGCCTTGCGCGCAAAGGACACGACGCTCGCATAAACCTCGCGCTTGAACGGCACGATCGTGTCGGCAAGCGCTTCCAAAGCAAGCCATCGCCATTGAGAAAATTCGGGCTGTTGCGTTGCAACCGAAATCTCCTCGTCCGCGCCCAAGAATCGAAAGAGGAACCAGCGTTGTCGCTGTCCGCAGTAGCGTCCGTCCCACAGCGTTGCGCTAAGCTCTGACGGCAGATCGTAGCACAACCACTCGGCGTGCTCGGCGAGAAGGCGGGCGTTGCGACTGCCGATCTCTTCGCCCATCTCGCGCCATGCCGCTTGCAAAGGCTCTTCCCCTTCCTCGATTCCGCCCTGCGGCATCTGCCAGTAGCGCGACGGATGATCGATTCTACGACCGACGAAGACCTCGTCGCGCGCATTCAAAAGCATCAAGCCGACGCAAGGACGATACCGCTTCTCGTCTTGCATGCTTTGGTGCGTCTCACGGCTCACGCTAGAAGCTCCTCTGTCGTCTTGAGCTTGGCGCAAAGGCGGCGGTGAGCGGTATCACCTGATAGGAACGAGAATCGTCCAACGCTGCTAGCCACGCGCTCAATGCGTCCAGGGTTGCGGGTAAGGGAGCAAAGCGTACGATCACAGCGGTGCGGCGGCGACGCACGGTTCTCGTCAGCGCGCGTAGCCGTTCGTCGATCTGCTCGCGCGTCTGTGCCTGCGAGAAGGCTGTGTCGAGACGAGCTGTCGGCATGCGCAAGGAACGCGCATCGGCGAGGGCGCGGCGCGGCGGCGAAGATGCGGCGAGGAACAGCAGTCCGCGCGTCGAGAGGTCGCGCAAGACGGGACGCGATGCGTCGGCGTTGGCGAAAAAGTTCGAGGGATTTCCGGCAGAAACGCCGACATAGCCTGTCATGCGTCCCAGCACGCTTTTCAGACGATGCAAGGTCTCCGCCGCACCTTGCTCTTGCGTTAGCATGAGGTCTCCTGCGTCGAAGCCGCTTTGCGGCAAGCCCTCCAGCGGCAGGGATAGCAACAGCTCGTGTCCCTTCTCGCGTGCGAACAATGCCCAGCGCGTGAGCGAGCGTCCGTATGGAGAAAACTCCAAGGTCACGGCGGGCGGCAGATCGATGGCTCGCTCGGTGGCGAGATCGTCGAGTCCCAAATCTGATACGATGATAACAACCTTGCCCCTGCCCGGCGTGAGCGGAATGCGTGCGCGATAGGCGCGCCACGCGCTGTTGCCATCGGCAGAGCGCACGGGCAGCATGCCGTAGAGCTCGGTGCTTTCCAACAGCGAGGGAATCATCGACACGACCGCCTCGCCTTCCGTCGTCGGCACAACCTGTCCGCGTAAGATGGCGAGTAGGCGATCGACCGGTAACGACACTTGCTCTCTGTTCGACAAATCGCCGCTGTAGCTGTGCAACGATATCGTCTTGAGCCCAAGTAGCATGAAGCCTATGACGCTCAGCGTGGCGATCCATGTCCAAACATAGAGTCGATGCCACATCCCGCCTCGATCTTGGCTGATCTTGATCTCAGGCAAATCAGACGGCTCGGACGGCTCGGACGCTTGAGGGTTGCCTCGAGAAGAGCCTTGCGGGGGAGGAGCGACAAAGGGAGCGTTATTGCTCGTCATAAAGCCCCTGTCAAAGCTTCTTGAAAAGCTTCTTGCACTTTTTGCGCCTCTGTCAGTGTTGTCGAGGCGTTATTTTACAGCCGTGCTACGCGCCTCTTTGCGCACGACCTCCAGGGCGCGCTGCAGTTGCGCGTCCTCCGCCTCCTTGTCTTTGTCTTTGTCTTTGTCTTTTTGTGATGACTTGTCTTCGTCCTCAACTTCTTTTTTGTTAGGCACGACGAGGATGTCGGGGTCGATTCCTTTTTTATGGATCAGCGTCCCACTCGGCGTGTAGTAGTGCTGTACGGTGAGCTTGAGCGCGGCGTCGCGGCGATTTTTTAGGGGGATGAGGGTTTGCACCGATCCTTTTCCGAAGGATTTTTCGCCGAGCAGTTTGGCACGACGATGATCTTTCAAAGCACCCGCGACGATCTCGGACGCCGAGGCAGAGGCACCGTTAATGAGAACGATGATGGGTTTACCCTCGGCGATATCTTCCTTGGAGGCTTGGAAGCGTTGGTGGTTTTTGCCGCCTCTGCCGCGCACAGAGACGATTTCGCCACCGCTGAGGAAGAGGTCGCTGACAGCGATCGCCTGATCCAACAAGCCGCCTGGGTTGTTGCGCAAGTCCAACACATAACCGACGATGGGGGATTTCGCCTCTTTCTTCAGCTTTTTGATCTCGCGCTTCATCGTTTTGGCGACCTTTTCGCTGAAGCCCGCGAGGCGCACATAGCCTACGACTCCGTCGCGTTGGTCTCCCTCCAGACGAGCGCGCACGACTCGCAGTTTGATGAGTTTTCGTACGATCTTCACTTCGAATGGCTCGGCATCGCCGCGTTTGATCGTCAGGGTCACTTCTTTGCCGACGGGACCGCGCAGGATATCGACGGCTTTGTCGAGGGTCATGCCGCGCACGGCAGTATCGTCGATACGCACGATCAGATCGCCGCTTTGAATGCCGGCTTGCATCGCGGGCGTATCGTCGAGGGGCGAGATAACCTTAACCGCACCCGATTCCTCGTCGAGGGTCACCTCGATTCCCAGTCCTCCGAACTCGCCGTGCGTGTTGATTTGCAGATCGCGGTAGCGGCGCGGATTCAGGTATGCAGAGTGCGGATCGAGCGACGACACCATGCCTTCGATCGCCGCTTCGATCAGCTCTTCGTCATCGACCTCGCGCACATAATCGCGGCGCACGCGATGAAAAACTTCTCCGAAGGCATCCAACAGCGCGTAGGTGTCCGACGAGACCCGTTGGGCGGCTGAGCCAGAGCCGATTCGTTGCGCCGAAAAGTACAGCACAACCGCAACCGCGACCGCCGCTCCCAACAGGAACGTCGGCATCTTTTGCAACAACCATTTCACAATGCGTAACACCAAATTTGCCTCTAAACTTGCCTTATGACTTGTCGCTTGACTTGTCGTTTGCCTTGCTTTGTCTCTGCAGGCTAGCGTAGCACAAAAGGTTTGTGCGTGCGTTTTTCTTTATTGTTGCAGGAAGGCTCTGCGGCGCGGTGTTTCTCTGAGCCATCGTCGCGGATCGAGCGGCTTGCCGTTTTGTCGTACTTCAAAGTAGAGCCTTCCTTTTTGTGCGCCCATGCGTCCGACAGGCTCTCCTGCCAGCACCCATTGTCCCAGCGAGACGAAGAGCTCCGAGAGGTTGGCGGTAACCGTGTGGTATCCGCCTTTGTGTTCGACTATCAGCAACTTGCCTTGGTCACGAAAAACCTCGGCGAAAACGACGCGTCCGTCGAAGGCGGCGAGGACGGTTGTGGCAGGCTCGGTTTCGATGACGATGCCACTCAGCGTTTGTCCGTGTCCGTCAGAACTGCCGTAGCGTTGCAACCACGCGCCTTCTGCGGGCGAGACGACTTGCCCGCGTCCGTCTTTAAGTCTGTCTTTAAGTTTATCTTGAGGGCTTCCTCCGCGTTTGCCCTCGTTTTTCGCCGAGGTAGGAAAGACACGCAAGGCGCGCGGCGCGCTCCCTGAAGGCACAAGCGTTGCTACCTCAAGTCTGGCTACGAGCGCTTGCACCGATCTTGCCTCTTCGGCGAGGTTTTGCGCGCGGGTTTTCAAGGCTATCCGCTCTTTAGCAGTGAGCGGTAGCAGACGGCGTTTGTGCGCGGACAAGCGTGCGATGCGTTGGCGATAGGCGGCGACATCTTCTAGGTGTGCGCTCAGTTGTTCTTTCTTGCGATCGATCTCGCGTTGCAGCGCGCCGATGCGTCTGAGGTCGCGCTCTAGCAGACCCGCCGTGCGTGCGCTGTGCGGAGCGAGGTTCGCTACTAGCCTTTGTCCGCGATGGGCGGCGAGCGCGTCGTTCGGATGGAGAAACAATCCCCATTCGGGAGAGCGTTCCAAAAACAACAGCGTTTGCAACACTTGCGCAAGTCGATCGTAGTGTTGAAACAAACGAGCGCGTTCTTCTTTCTCGCGCTTGGCGAGCCGTGTCAGGTGTTCGTCCAAGCGCACGATGAGTCGCTCTAGCTCTCGCACGCGCTTTGCTAATACTAGCGATTCGTCGCGCAAGGCACGCGCACGAGGATTTTCTCGCTTAGGCTGCTCTAGGTTGGTGAGGCGCGTGTCGGCTTGTGATTCTTGCGCGAGGGCAGGAAGAAGGAGAGAGGAGGCTGCCAGAGAAAATGCTAGCAAGCAGGCGACTATTAAGAGGTACGACGAGAGGTGACGAGGTGTCATTTTTTCGTCAGGAGCGAGCGTCCGGTCATCACTTCAGGCTTATCTAACCCAAGCAAGTAGAGGGCGGTAGGGGCAATATCCGTGAGGTTGCCATTGGCAAGTTTAAAGGAGTCTTTGGTGAGATTCGCGGAAGGAGAACCCGTTATCACGAGGGGGACGGGATTTGTCGTGTGCGAAGTATGAGGCTTGCCGTTTTCATCGAGCATTTGCTCGGCGTTGCCATGGTCGGCAAAAACCATCAATCCTACTTTTTTAGGAGAATTTTCTACCATGGCGACAAGTTCTCCTAAGCGAAGATCAGTCTCTTCTATAGCTTCGACTGTCTCTGGGAGTTTGCCCGTATGCCCGACCATGTCAGGGTTGGCAAAATTCACAACAAACAAAGAAGATTTTTCTTTCAAAGAATTTAAAGAAAAAATTGTCTTCATTCGTTTCAATATTCGATGCGCGGACATTTCAGGTTCTTGGTCGTAAGTCGCTACATCTTTTTGGGAAGGTACAAAACGCCGTTCTTCACCTGCAAATTTTTCCTCACGCCCGCCATTAAAGAAGTAAGTTACATGGGGGTATTTCTCACTCTCGGCAATGCGCAGCTGTTCCAACCCCGCTTGCGCTACACACTCGCCCAAGGTGTCTTCTAGCGATTCTTTAGGGAAAGCCACATGGAAACTTTTAAAAGGCTCTCCCTTCCCATAAGATGTCATAGAACCTGTAGCATGCGGTAGATCGTAACGTCTTCTTTCGTCAAAATCTTGCGAGGTCTCATTCGTCCTAGAAAAGAAATACCACTCTTTCGCTGTACAAGCCGCCACCAGCTGACGAATCCTATCTTCACGAAAGTTCGTAAAAAATAAATTTTGTATCACATTTCCATACTCTCCGTAATAGCCAAAAATCATCGGTTTCACAAATTCATCCCCCTCACCTCTTTCGTAACACCTTGCCAAAGCCTGCTCTACACTTACTCCAGCCTCAATTATCTCCCCCTTTCCAAACGCCATGGCACGAAAGGCAAGCTCTGTTCTTTCCCATCGCTCATCTCTATCCATGGCGTAGTAACGACCCATAACGCTTACCAACACATCCTCCCCCAATCCTATTTTTTTGCATTCCTCCAAGAAGCGCGGCAGTTCTTCGATCGCCGCTTGCGGCTTCGTGTCGCGCCCGTCCAAAAAGGCATGCAAACGCACGCGCAATCCTTTTTCGTGAAAAAACTTTAGCGTTGCCAAGACATGCTTGTCCGAGCCATGCACGCCGCCGCTAGAGACAATCCCTGCGACATTCACGACATCCAGCGCAATATCCTTGAAATCCCATAAACTACGCTCCTCCTCGCTAAAAAAATTCTGCGTCAAACTAGATTTTTCAGGTGCAAAAAACGCGTTCAAGCCTTCGTTTTTAAAAAATTCTCCGCTTTCGATGGCTTCGTTGATACGGGTGAGGCTTTGTTGGACGACTCTACCTGCGCCGATATGGAGGTGTCCTACTTCTGAGTTACCCATTTGTCCTTTGGGGAGACCGACTGATTCGCCGCTTGTTTGCAGTTGGCTTGTTAGGGATTTTTTGGTGAGTTTGTCCCAGTTGGGTGTTTTTCCTATTTTGCTTGCTAGTCGGATTGCGTCGCCTGTTTTTATGGGGTCGCCTTGTCCTATACCCCAACCGTCGAGGATGCATAGGATGAGTGTGTTGAGTTTGGCTTGTGGGGGGAGGGGTGTGTGCATTGTGGGAGCATAATGGATTTTGGGTGCTTGTGCTTGTGTTTGTGTCTGTCGCGGTTGCGGTTGTGCTACAGGCGCAAAACATCGCGTGCGTAGCACGCGGGGGGGTGTGGGGGGATAAATTCCCCCCACGAAGACCCCGCGTCAGCGGAGCGCACGCAGTGCGCTTTATCTACGCGCGCAGCGCGTAGCCTCTTGTACCAAAGCGCGAGGCTTGCCTCGCGCAAGCTGACTCGTTACATGGTACAGCGATTCTGTTTTCCTCGCCGTATAAGACAAAAAGAACCGCGCGTAGCGCGCCTCTTATTCAAAAGCGCACGCCGAAGGCGTGCGCAAGCTGACTCGTTACATGGTACAGCGATTCTGTTTTGTCTCTATCTTCTAGGTAAAATTAAAGACGCTCTACCGCGTTACGAGTCAGCTTGCGTATTGCTTCGCAATACGCTTTTGAATAAGAGGCTACGCACTTCGCGCACAAGTGCGCTCGTGCGTAGAAGGCGCTTACGCGCCCGCTCGCGGCGCGCTTTTTGCGGGGGGACTGCGTCCCCCCCCTCCCCCCATGCGCAAAACTCGCTGCGCCTTACGGCTTGCTCGTCTTGCGATCTTGCCATCAAAACAAAAGCCCGCGTATCCTAAACAAAAAAAACTTGACAAAAACCCCTCCCCCCATGCTAAAAGCAAAGTAAGGCTCCTCGCCCCACAATCCCCGATCGCGCGTCTGTGCCAAAAACACAAACAAAACGTGCGTTTTCGCTGTACCAAACCACTCCCCCATTTTTCACTCGGAGAAACCCAATCCATGGCGCGAATCGCCGGAGTCAATATCCCTACCGCCAAGCGCGTCGAAATCGCGCTCACCAGTATCTACGGCGTAGGACCCCTCACCGCACGGAATATCTGTAAGCAGTGCGCCATCGCTCCGAAAACGCGCGTGCGCGAACTCGACGAACAAGCCGTCACCAATATCCGTAAAGCCATCGAAAATACCTGCCGAGTAGAAGGAGAACTGCGCCGCGATACATCCATGAATATCAAACGCCTGCTCGACCTAGGCTGCTACAAAGGTCTCAGACACAGAAAAGGACTCCCCGTCCGAGGACAAAGAACCCACACCAACGCCCGTACCCGCAAAGGTAAAGCTAAGCCAATCGCAGGCAAAAAGAAATAACCCCATCCCAACTCCTAACTCACATCCCAACTCAACAATTCAACAATTTCCCCATCCAATTTTCCCTATGAATACCTCGCTTTTTAACCCGCCCCCCAATCCCTCTCAACCCCCCTGCCAAGGACTCTCCCCATGGTTCTGAAAAAGAAAAAAGACCGCCGAGGACGCGTTACCGAAGGTATCGCGCACATCTACGCCTCGTTCAATAATACCATGGTGACCTTCACCGATAAACAAGGCAACGCCATCGCCTGGGCCACAGCAGGCGTCGCCGGCTTCAAAGGTAGCCGCAAATCAACCCCATACGCCGCCCAAGTCGCCGCCGAAAACGCAGGCAAAAAAGCACTCGATCTGGGACTCAAAACAATCGAAGTAGCTATCAAAGGACCCGGCTCAGGCAGAGAAACCGCCCTCAGAACACTGCGAGCCGTAGGATTCATCATCACCGCAATCCGCGACGTAACACCCGTCGCGCACAACGGATGCCGTCCACGAAAACGACGGCGCGTCTGATCCATATCCCTCAACTCAATCCCTCAACTTCTCCATCTAGCCCCTCAACTTTCAATCCCCCCCTTCCTCCCCCTCCCTTCTACCAAGAGACCTCCCTCTATTATGACCGCGACAAAAATTGCCCTCGACGATTCTGCTCCCCCGTTTCAAGCGCTGGAGCGCAACTGGGAAGAGCTGATCCGCCCCCACAAAATCGATATCGATCCAGGTATCGATAAACGACGCTCCGCCACCATCATCGCCAAACCCCTCGAACGAGGCTTCGGACTGACGCTAGGGAATGCCATCCGCCGCGTGCTGCTTTCCTCATTACAAGGAGCCGCCGTCACCTGCGTGCAGATCGAAGGCGTGCTGCACGAATTCTCAACTATCCCCGGCGTGCGCGAAGATGTCACCGATATCATCCTGAAAATCAAAGAGCTGGCGCTGCGTAGCGATTCAACACAGCCTCGCAAAATCTACCTGAAAGCCGATAAGCCCGGCAACGTTACTGCCGAGATGATCGACGGAGGCGGACATGTCGATATTATCAATCCTGCGCTGCAGATATGCACGCTCGACAAAGATTCGACGCTCAATATCGAAATGACGGTCGAGCAAGGCAAGGGATACGCCTCCGCCGAGCAGAACCGACACGAAACGCTGCCTATCGGAGCTATTCCTATCGATTCGATTTTTAGCCCCGTCAAACGCGTCTTCTACCGCGTAGAAAACACCCGCGTCGGACAGGATACCGACTACGACAAGCTCGCCATTTCGATCGAGACAAACGGAGCAATCTCTCCTGAAAACGCGGTTGCGTTAGCGGCGCGTATTCTTTCCTCGCAGATGGAGAGCTTCATCAATTTCAAAGAGCCCACGATCGTCAAAGAGGAAAAAATCTCTGTAAGCGATGGTCCTTTAGACAACAGCAATCTGTTCCGCAAAATCGACGAGTTGGAACTTTCGGTGCGCTCGGCGAACTGCTTGAAGAACGGCGACATACACTATATCGGCGACTTGGTGAGAAAGGAGGAATCGGATATGCTGAAAACTCCGAACTTCGGGAAGAAGTCTTTAGACGAGATCAAGGCGACGCTCGCCGAGATGGGGTTGTCGTTGGGGATGGATATTCCTGACTGGCCGCCTGAAAATCTTGCCGAGATGGTCAAGAAGCTTGACGATCCTTATTGAGCCTTTTGACTCTGACTTTTAGAATTAGCAAAAGAGAGGACTAAGAATATGCGACATCGTATGGGAAAGAAGAAGCTTGCGCGTGATTCGTCTCATCGGCGTGCTTTGCTGGCGAATTTGTCGGTTGCTTTGTTTAAGCACGAGCAGATTCGCACGACCATTGCGAAGGCGAAGGCGTTGCGTCCTGTTGCGGAGAAGTTGATCACTTTAGGGAAGAGTGGAAAGTTGCATGCTCGACGGAAGGCGGCGGGTTATTTGCAGGATGAGGGTATTGCGAAGAAGTTATTTGATGTTTTAGGGAAGCGGTTTACGGAGCGGAATGGGGGATATACTCGGATTGTGCGAACGAATCCTCGAAGGGGTGATATGGCGGAGATGGCTTTTATTGAGTTATTGGAAAGGGATGTGGGTGCTAAGGGGACGGATGCGGGACCTACTAAGGATGCGGCGGATAAGAGGAAGAAGGAAGAGGCGGAAAAAGAGCAGCAGTAGGGTTAAGTAGAGTTGCTGCGCGTTTGTGTTTTTGGAGGGGGATTGATTGGGGGAGTTTTTTTGTATTTGTGTTTTTGCGGAGAGCGCGTCTTGTCGCGCTTGTGCTTGTGCTTTTGTGAGTGTCTGCTTTTGCTTGCCTGCGCTTTTTAAGAGGCGCGCCATCTTCATGGGACGCACACGGCAAGCCGTGCGCTATGACAAAGGCAGACACGGGCTTTGTATGATGACGGATGCAAAACATCGTGCGCGTAGCGCACGGGGAGCGCGAGGGAGTAATCCCTCGCAAAAGACCCCGCGTCAGCGGAGCGCACGCAGTGCGCTTTATCTACGCACGGGGGAATTTATCCCCACGCGATCGCTCAACAGACATGCGCCTTCTACGCGCGTAGCGCGTAGCCTCTTATTCAAAAGCGCGAGGCTTGCCTCGCGCAAAACAACCTCGCAACGCGGCACGGGGGTTTTGTTTTCGTAAGAACAGAGAGCAAAAAGAACGCACGAAGTGCGCCTCTTATTCAAAAGCGCGAGGCTTGCCTCGCGCAAGCTGACTCGTTACATGGTACAGCGATTCTGTTTTCCGCTCGCCTAGAGGAGAAGAGAAGAACCGCGCGTAGCGCGCCCCTTGTTCAAAAGCGCGTTTCGCAGAAACGCGCAAGCTGACTCGCAATATGGTATGGCAAGTCTGTTGCGCTCGCGTATCTTCTTCAAGTAAATTGCAAAATCATTGAAAACACTAGGCTTTAGATCTTTTTGGTGTCCATAAACAAGGTGAAAAGGCAATGTATTGCAATATTTACGATATTGCAGAAATATAAAAAAAAATCGAAATATCGAAAAAAAAGCTTGACAAATGGTCTGGCATTTTGTAACGTAAAAAACATGGAAAAAAAATCACCACTTGCAAGGCAGTTAGAGGCTGCGATTAGGCGCGAAAACGTTGCTATTCGATCTGCTAGAAGTGCCATTGTCGAATTAGAGAGAAAAGTCTCCCAATTTCAAAAAACCTTGGATATGGAATTGAAACAAGAGTCATCCCCTGTTGGGCATAAGGCAAGGTACTCCCCTCTGAACGAAATATTGGCATTGCTGAAATCAAGAACGGGAGGTTGTAACCTAGAAGAAATCGTAATCTATCTGAGAAAAAAATACGGCGATATCAATCAGAGAAGCATACGGGCAACCATGAGTAGTTTGGAAAGCAGCAAAAAAGGACCAGCTCGGGTATTTCGTGAGAAGTCTGCCAGCGGGGAAATCAGATGGGTTATTGCTCCCGTGAAGCAACACGACTCTATTGCCGAACAAGCAAATTTGGCTAATGCAGCATCGGAAGAGGATATAATGCAGGAATTAAAAGATAGACAGGAGCTCCATGAAAAAAGAATGCAGGACTACGAAGGTGAACAAAGGGCAAGCAGGGGGGAAATGTCTTGACAAACAAAACGATACGTGCTATCGTGGAAACACTTGCCCGCGGAGTGCTTCGCACCCCGCGGGCAGTGAAACCAAGGGTGAGGCTGGTAACCCTCCAGCATGTGGTGCGTAGGCGCATCAGCTGGAGCCAGTCTCATTCTTATTTTAATCTCTCGGCGGTTGCCTGCCAAGAGAAACCTTAACCCCAGTGCTCTTTTGGAGAAAGAGTGCTGGATTGGAGAAACCGCTCGCCTTTAGATGTTCGTAGCATCTAGGGGCGGGTGGAATCTCTAAAAGATATCCCCAATGTTATCCCCTTTTTCTTCTTTTGTCAATAATAAAACATACTATTATTCTTTTTTTTTACTTATTTCTTAACAAAAAAAGCAAGCAATTTCAAATACTTAACTCAATACTCTTTTTGCAAATAGTCGGAAAAACACTTTGGCAGTCATCTCGGCTAACCCTATCTGCCGCCGAGGTGTTGCCCGCTGTCGACCGCAAAAGACGCGCTCTACGCGCGATTCTTCTTGTCGCTAAGACGAGGAAAACATGATCGCCGTACCATGTTACGAGTCAGTATTGCGCGAGGCAAGCCTCGCGCTTTGGTACAAGAGGCGCGCTACGCGCGATTCTTCTTGTCGTCTCTAGGACGAGGAAAACAGAATCGCCGTACCATGTTACGAGTCAGCTTGCGCGAGGCAAAGCCTCGCGCTTTTGAATAAGAGGCTACGCGCTACGCGCGTAGATTTTTGTCGTCGCTAGGACGAGGAAAACAGAATCGCCCTGCCATGTTAAGAGTCAGTATTGCGCGAGGCAAAGCCTCGCGCTTTGGAATAAGAGGCGCGCTGCGCGCGTAGTTTTTGCCCGTATGTTACGCGAGCGCGGGGGAGATAAATTCTCCCGCGCGTAGAAGGCGCTATCGCGCCCCGCTGACGCGGGGTCTTTTGCGAGGGATTACTCCCTCGCGCTCCCCGCGTGCTACGCACGCGATGTTTTGCATCCGTCAATACAAAAAGCCCGTGTCTGCCTTTGCCATAGCGCACGGCTTGCCGTGTGCGTCCAATAAAAATAGCGCGCCTCTTAAAAAGCGCAGGCGAGCAAAGGCAGGCACATACAAACACACAAATTCAGTTTCTCGTTACGAACTCGTCACCACTCACAAAAACAAAAGCGCAAGCGTAAGTCACAACCTCTCAACCCTACTCCGAGGATCCCTAGCCAAAATAGCAAACAATAAATGATCCTCCCATACCCCATCAATATACAAATAACTCCTACCCTCCCCCTCAATCCGAAAACCCCCCCGCAACAATAACCGAGTGCTAGGACGATTGTCCGGCATGCAACTCGCCTCAATCCGATTCAATCCCATCTTCCCAAATCCATACTCCAAAATCAAAGCCAATGCCTCCCGCATATAACCCCGCCTCGCATAATCAATCCCAATCCAATAACCCACACTCGCCGTCATATTAGCCCCATACCGAATGTTGCTCAATGTAATACCACCAACTAACTCCCCATTTCTATTCCTATTTCTATTCCTATTTCTATTCCTATTTCTATTCCCACTTCCATTTCCATTTTCATCCCCGTTCCGATAAATCAAAAACCCCCGCAAATTACCCGCCCTCCATCCATCCCTATGGTAATCCAAAAACAAACCAAACCCCCTCGGCGTTAAAATATCCGAAGTCCACTTAGGCTCCCACGGCTGAAGGAAATCTCGACTGCGCCGCCGCAACGCAATCCACTCACCCTCAACCCCGCGCGAAATGCGCCGCAAAGTCACAAAAGGACCCCGCAACGCAATCGGCGGACAGAACAATTCCTCAATGAGCCTGACCAAAAGAGGAAATCTCCGATAATCGCATACGAGACAAAGGTCCCAAAACCGTAATGGCACTCATCCCCCCAAATAATACATCCGCTAATCGTAAAAGCGACGCCTTGTCGACAGAATCAATCTTCGCCAAAGTCTCGCGCGGATCGATCAACTCCCCGTAATACAAAAACCTCGAAGCCCAATAATCCGCACGACGCGGAGGCGACTCCAACCCCATCACCAAAGAAGAACGCCTCTGCGCCTTCGCCCTCGAAATGTCTTCGTCGCTCAAAGCCTCTGTGCTTGCAGTCAAACAACCCCGCAAAGCACGCTGCAACTCCTCCATCTTGCTGCGGTCGCTCGCCGTGTAAATAGCAAACAAACCCCCATCCTGCCACGCATGATAAAAGCTATAGATCGAATAAGCCAATCCCCTTTTCTCACGAATCTCCTGAAACAACGGAGACGCCATCCCCTGTCCCAACAAAGTACACAAAACCAGCGCGCTGTAGTAATCCTCGTGATGACGCGAATAAGCAGGAAAACCCACAAGGCTGTGACACTGCTCGATATCCCTCTCCTCAACCGAAAGAGAGCAGGCAAAACGCGGCAAGCCCACTCTCGCCATCGAAGATACCTCGCTCTGAGAAGAAGACGCAGCAATATCAGCAGGAGTCCTATCCAACGACGCTAAAGCCTTTTCGACAAACTCTACGCCGCGCGCGAAATCTCCGCGTCCCGAAAAAGAGACAACCATATTCTCGCCGTAATAATGCGCTGCTCGATGCTGCTGTAGGTCGTTGCGGCAGGTAGCCTCGATGCTTGCTCGATCGCCCAAAATAGGACGCCCCAACTTCTGCCGAGGATACAACTGCGACTGAAACGCATCGAAAACATGGTCGTCAGGCGTGTCGAACGATTGCGCAATCTCCTGAATGACAACATTGCGCTCTGTGTTCAACTCTTCTTCGGGAAAACGCGCGTTGCAAATCATGTCGCAGAGAATCTCTAAACCCCGCTCTAAATGCTCGCTGGGCATGCGGACATAGAACGCCGTCTGCTCGCGCGATGTGTAGGCGTTGATCATGCCGCCGCAAGCCTCGATGTCGGCAGCCAAGCGATATGCGTTGCGCGTCTCCGTGCCTTTGAAAAGCATATGCTCGTAGAAGTGCGCCAGCCCCGCGCGCGACGCAGGATCAGAACGCGAACCCGTCCCGATCCAAATGCCGCAGGTCAGGCTCTCGACACGCTCGATCTCGTCGATGATCGCCATCGCGCCACAAGAGAGGGGTTGGCGTATCGGCAGACGGGAAACATCTTTCTTCATGCTAGGATTCTTATAGAGAACATATAAACCTGAGATGATTATGGACAAGAGTCGCACCATACGCAATTTCGCGTTGATCGCCCATATCGATCATGGCAAATCGACGCTCGCCGATCGCCTGATCGAACAGAGCATCGCCTTCGACAAACGACAGAGCCGCGAACAGATGCTCGACTCGATGGATATAGAGCGCGAACGCGGCATCACGGTCAAGACACAAACCGTGCGCCTGCCTGTCGTCGTTCGAGGCGATTCTTATATCTTCAATGTCATGGATACGCCTGGGCATGTTGATTTTTCCTACGAGGTCTCGCGCGCGCTTGCTTCGTGCGAGGGTGCTTTCCTGATCGTCGATGCGACGCAAGGCATCGAGGCGCAGACGCTTGCCAACGCATGGCTTGCGTTGGAGAACGATTTAGATATCGTACCTGTGCTTAACAAGTGCGACTTGCCCTCCGCCGACACCGACAAAGTAGCGGATCAACTACAACGCACGCTTGGCTTCGGCAAGGATGCGTCGATTAACATTTCTGCGAAGACGGGGTTTGGCATGGCTTCGCTGCTTGAGTCTGCTGTCGAGCGATTCTCACCGCCTCGACAGAGCGAGGACGATGTAAACCTCAAAGCCTTGTTGGTCGATAGCTGGTATGATGCTTACTTGGGCGTGGTGATTTTAGTGCGCGTCTATGCGGGCGCGCTCAAGAAGGGACAAAAGATACGGCTACTGGCGGGAAAGACTGACGCTACGGTCGAGCGTGTCGGTGTTTTTCTGCCGCATCCCACGCCTGTGGACGCGCTGGGTTGCGGCGAGATTGGATTCATCACGACGGGGATCAAGTCGCTTGCCCAAACGCAAACGGGAGACACCATCGTCGAGGTTGCGCACCCCGATGTTGTACCACTATCGGGTTTCCGTGCGTTGCAGCCTGTTGTTTTCTGCGGTCTCTTTCCTGATTCTGCCGAGAACTTTCCTGCGCTCAGGGATGCGATCGCCAAGCTTTCGTTGAACGATTCCAGCTTTTCGCGCGAGAACGAGAGCTCGCCTGTGCTGGGGCTGGGTTTTCGTTGTGGGTTTCTCGGATTGCTCCACTTGGAGATCGCCATCGAGCGTTTGAGACGTGAGTATCAAGTTGAGCTTGTCACGACTGCTCCTTCGGTGGCGTATAAGATCGACCTTCAAAACGGGACGACGATCAACCTGCGCTCGCCTGCCGACTATCCCGATCCGACGCACATCCTTGCTTCGCTGGAGCCTTGGATCAAGGCGACGATCATCCTACCGCGCGAGGTGATCGGCCCTGTCATCCAGCTTTGCACCGAGTTGAGGGGCAAGCAGATTTCGCTGGAGGCATTGGAGGAGCGTGCTGTGCTTGTCTATGAGTTGCCGTTGAACGAGGTTGTTTTTGATTTTCACGATCGTCTTAAATCTCTGTCGCGTGGTTATGCTTCGTTTGACTATGAGCCTGTGGGTTTCCGCGAGGGCAATCTCGTCAAGCTTTCGATTCTTATCAACGGCGAGGCGGTCGATGCTCTTTCTTGCATCTTGCATCGAGAGCGCGCTGCCATGCGAGCTAAATCTATGTGTGCGAAGCTCAAGACTTTGATTCCGCAGCAGTTGTTCAAGGTAGCGATTCAGGGTGCTATTGGTGGAACGATCATTGCGAGAGAGACGGTGGGCGCGTTGAGAAAGGATGTCACTGCGAAGTGTTATGGCGGCGATATTACGCGCAAGCGCAAGTTGTTAGAGAAGCAGAAGAAGGGGAAGAAGCGCATGCGGCAGATTGGCAAGGTGAACATTCCGAACTCTGCTTTTATCGCTGCGCTTAAAACTGATATGTCGTGATGGAGCGGGTGTAAAACGGACGCGCTTTACCGCATTGCGAGTCAGCTTGCGCACGGCAAGCCGTGCGCTTTTGAATAAGAGGCTACGCATCTCGCGCTACGCGCGAAATGCGTAGAAGGCGCTATCGCGCCCCGCTGACGCGGAGTCTTTTGCGGGGGGGCAAAGCCCCCCCACACCCCCACGCGCGCAAGCGCGCGTTCGTTTACGCGTCAATGCGCAAGTCCCGTTTTTTGGGTCTACACCGCTCCCTGTTAAAATTCATAAACAAAGCGCAAGCAGAAGCAACCACACCCAAGCCGCAAAACAATCCCACCTTGAAATCTCCCCTTCCCCTCCCCATATTAACGACAGCAACAAGCCAAGAAGAGAATCTCCATGTCCGTCCATACCCCCCCCCGCACCCGCTTCCATTGGCACGATCTCCCCGTGTGGAAAACCGCCTCCAAAAACACCAGCTGGTGCCTGCTCGGATGCACCATAGGTGACTTCGGAACAATCCTCTTTTTCCAATGGACGCAAATTCCCCTCCCAACCCTCGCCATCCTGACGCTCGCCATCATCAACGGTCTGCTTACCTCCATCGCCCTGGAAACCTTCATCCTCTATCGCCAAATGTCATCCCTGATGCTCGCTTTCCAAACCGCCATCAAAATGTCGTTCATCGCCATGGTCGCCATGGAAACCGCCATGAATATAACGGACTTCTTGCTGGTCGGAGAAGCCCGACTGATATGGTGGAGCATACCGCCCATGCTCGTCGCAGGTTTCCTCACGCCCCTGCCCTACAGCTATTGGAGGCTCAAAGCCCTTGGCATCGCCTGCCACTGACGCGACAGAAAAAAAGTCGCTGTTCGGATCATCGCGCGAAGAACTGCTAGAGATCGTCGCAAGGTTGAAACAACCCCCCTATCGCGCACGGCAAATCTTCCAACATCTATACGCACGCGGAAAAACTTCGTTCGAAAGTCTCTCCTCCCTGCCACTCGCGCTACGCAAAGAGCTCGACGCTACCTTCTCCGTCCAGCGTCCCACGATAGCATCCTCAGAAATATCAACCGACGGCACAAGAAAGTGGCTGCTGCAATTTGCTAACGGCGCGCAGGCAGAAACCGTCTACATCCCCGAAGAAGATCGAGGAACGCTGTGCCTGTCCTCTCAAGTCGGCTGCACGCTGAATTGTCGCTTTTGCCATACGGGAACGCAGCTGTTCGTACGCAATCTGAACGCAGGAGAAATCCTTCAACAAGTCGCCATCGCCAGAGACGCGCTGGACGACTGGCAGACACCCGACAAACGAAAAATCTCCAACATCGTCTTGATGGGTATGGGCGAGCCGCTCTATAACTTCGAGCAGGTCGCGCAAGCGCTGACAATCATGATGGACGCAGAAGGACTTTGCTTTTCGCGCAGAAAAATCACCCTCTCGACAGCAGGCGTAGTGCCTACCATTCCCCTCGTCGGAGAACAACTCGGCGTTCAGCTGGCGGTCTCACTACACGCGAGCGACGACACGCTGCGCGACACGCTCGTTCCCTTGAATCGCAAGTATCCGCTTCGTGAACTCATGCAAGCCTGCCGCGCCTATCCGCGCCTGAAAAACGCCGAGCGCATCACCTTTGAATATGTCATGCTGGAGGACATCAACGATTCTCCACAACAAGCGCGCGATCTCGTGCAACTCATTCGCGGCATTCCCGCCAAGGTCAATCTGATTCCCTTCAATCCATGGCCTCTCGCGCCCTATCGCTGTTCTTCATCGGCGCGCATGCGCGAGTTCGCCGATATCGTGCGAAAAGCCGGCTACGCCGCTCCGCTGAGAAAACCACGCGGACGCGACATCATGGCAGCTTGCGGGCAGCTGAAAACAGCAAGCTTGCGAACCCCCAAAAGCCAAACGCAAAACACAGAGCAACGCCAAGAGAAGCACCCAGCGAAAGAGGGGGTTGCGCTCGTATGAAAAACGAGAGTTCTCAAGCGTCTTCTTGCGAGATGTCGCCTTCTGTCTATGAAAGCCCTGAAGATTTTTTTGCGATTTTGCCGCAACAAGGCACTTTACTCGCGCTCGATTTCGGAAGGAGGCGTATTGGCTGTGCGGCAAGCACGGCTAAGCGCAGTCTTGCCGTTGCTTTGCCTGTGCTTTGGCGTAAGAACTTGCGGGTCGATCTCGATTTTCTACGGCGACTTTTTGCCGAGCGCGCGGCAGTGGGGTGGGTGGTAGGCTTGCCGCTTTCGCTCTCAGGCAAGGAGAGCGCCATGTCTGTGGAGGTGCGGAATTTTGTCGAGAAATTGTTGAAGAAAGACCCCCAGCCGCTTTTGCTGTTCGACGAGCGTTTCACCTCTGCGCTCGTCGAGCGTGCGGCGCGCGAGGTTTTCGGCAGAAATGTTAAACGCAAGACGACCGTCGATTCGCAAGCTGCTACTCTTTTGTTGCAGAATTGCCTTGAGGTGTCTAGAACTTGCAGCAACGCTCACGCGCCACAACGCCGACATAGCTCAGTGGTAGAGCAAGGGTTTTGTAAACCCTAGGTCCGCGGTTCGAATCCGTGTGTCGGCAAGATTTTGCATTCCGAGCATGACATGACGCTAAAATGATTCTTGCATGAAGAACTTTTCCGATACCGCTTTTCGCCTTGTCAGCTTTTTACCTCCTGAACAGGCGCGCGCGACGGCTTTGTTCGGCACACGTTTTCTCAAGAGTTCGCGTGTCGTCGATTCTTCGCGTCTGCAGCAAAACCTTTGGTCTTTGCTGTTCTCGAATCCGATCGGCTTGGCGGCAGGGTTTGACAAGGACGCTATCGCCGTCTCGTCGCTCGGCAAGATGGGCTTCGGCTTCGTCGAAATAGGCTCGATCACAAAAAACCCTAGGCGTGGCAATCGGAAGCGTCCGCGTATGTTTCGCCTCCCCCAAGATCAAGCGATGATCAACCAACTCTCGCTTCCCAACGACGGGCTACAGCGCATCGAGCAACGCTTGCGTCGTCATTTCAACCGCGCGCAACGCTCTGCCGAAAGCATCCATCAGCGCGTGCGCCCTGTGCTAGGTGCGAACATCGCACCCGACCCCGACAACTTTGACGCTGCCTCCTGTTGCGAGGAGATGGTTTCGTGTTTTCAGTCTCTACAGCCTGTCGTCGACTACATCACGCTGAATGTCTCTTGTCCGAACGGCGAGCGTCGTTTTCTCGACCTTGTGCCGCCGAAGAAGATCGCCAAGCTCGTAGAGGACATGCGTGCGGTCGAGCCGGGCAAGCGGCGCATTCCGCTGTTGGTCAAGCTTTCGCCCGATTTTCTGCCGAACGAGTATTTGACGCTCGCCGACCTTGCCATCGACGGCGTTTTCGACGGCATCATCGCGGGCAACACGACGGCGGCACGCACCACCGCGTTGCGCTCGCCCGATGCAAACGAGGCAGGCGGGCTCAGCGGCAAACCCCTCGCGCAAGGCACCGACCGTCTTTTAGCCGAGCTGTATCGCCACACGAAGGGCAAGGTTGTGCTTATAGGCTGCGGCGGTGTCTTCTCCGTTCAAGACGCAATGCGGCAGATTCTCAACGGCGCGTCGCTCGTCCAGCTCTACACAGGGCTCGCCTACCGAGGACCCAGGCTCGTCGATCAAATGCGCTTCGAGTTCTCGACCATGCTTCGTCAATACAAGCTCTCCTCGATCGGGGAAGCGGTCGGCAAAGCCGTCTCCTGATTTGCACCCTCTGATTTTAGATGACAGAGATCGCAACGCGGCTGAGCGAGATCGCCGAGCCTTTTCCTGCCCTCATCGTCGATCAATGGGGCGTGATGCATAACGGCTATCGTGCGTTTCCTGAGGCTCTGCGCGCGCTTGACGAGGCAAAACGGCGAGGCAAGATTATCGTGACGCTTTCCAACTCCAGCAAGCCGCGCCACCTTGCTAAGGAGACGCTGGGCCACTTGGGCTTTGAGCAGGGTGTGCATTACGACCACATCGTCACTTCGGGAGCGGACATGCAAGACCACCTGCGCGACCATTTGCGCGCTCCGCAAGACGATTTTTACCGCCACCTTCCTGAGCGTCCTCGTTTTTTTGTCCTTGCCACCTACGATGGAGACTTGGCGTTGTTGGACGGGCTGCCTTGCGAGACGACGCGCGAGCTAGACGAGGCGGACGGGATGATCATCACCGGGCTTCAGGAGGGAGAGAAGCCTGAGGATTTCGACGATCTTTTGGATCGAGCGCGGGTGAGGGATTTGCCTTTAATTTGTCCGAATGCGGACAGATGGGTTGCCATGCCCGATGGCAGGCTGCATCCTTGCGCGGCGTTGGTGGCGGAGGCTTATGCGAAAAAGGGGGGACGGATACGGCTTCACGGCAAGCCTGACGAGCATATTTATCATTCGTGCTTTCGGCTTGCGGGACGGAGGGATTCGGCGGATTTTCTAGCGATTGGCGATTCGTTGAAGAACGACATCGGGGGAGCGGTGAATGCGAAGTGTGGAGCTTCTGTGTTGATTGCGAGCGGCATTCATCGCGCCGAGTTGTTGGATGGGCAGGGAGGGGTTGATCGGCACAAACTGAGTGCCTTCGTCGAGAAAACGGAGATCGAGCCTACTTACGCGATGGCAGAACTACGCTGGTGAGCCAATCAGAAAAGCCTCAGCGCGACCATCAACAGAGACAAGAGAACTAAACCTGTTCCCAAGAATCGCCTATCCCATTGAGCGTTGCGTTCCACATTTTCGAACCGCATTTCCGTGTTGGTTTCCAATGCTGTCATGCGCACATCCATTTTAGTCTCAAAGGCTGTCAAACGCGCGTCCATTTTAGTCTCAAAGGCTGTCAGACGCGCGTCCATTTTAGTCTCAAAGGCTGTCAAACGCGCTTTCAGCATTTTTATGTCGGCTTTCGTGCTGATACCTTGCAGGGCATCTTGTAAAGCATCGGTGTGCGCGTCAGCTTGTTTTTCGCCAACCCCACCTTCGTGCGTCAGCTTGCGCACATACTTGTGCGTGTCAAAAACAGGAACAGAAGATTCGTTTGCTACAGACATGGGAGGGGGAGGGGGAGGGGGAGGGGGAGGGGGAGGGTAAGGGGATGGTTCAGGACAAAGACAAAAACGCTATCACACTCGGCAGCGCACGCCTCTTGCTTTCTCTCGTGCATTCTATTCCAACCGTCGCGCCATGTCAAGAGAGCAAAAATCCCCACCCCTTGACAATCGCGCCCAAAAACAACACCCTGCAAGCATAAAAGTCTCGCCAAAAACAAGCCTTGTCCACAGACTCTATCTAACTAACTCACTCAAGACAAAGCCGAGGAATCGAAGAATCCATGTCCCCCGCCCAACCCCCCGCCCAACAATCCCGCCATCGAATTTGGGATCTGCCAACCCGAACCTTCCACTGGGCGCTCCTCGTCTGCTTCGTCGGTGCCATCGGCTCCGTCAAAGCAGGACAAATGCAAGCACACCTCGTCTTCGGATCCTCCCTGCTCACGCTCATCCTCTTTCGCATCCTATGGGGATTCGTAGGCTCGCAAACCTCCCGCTTCCGATTCTTCTTGCCATCCCGCAAATCGATCCTCGCCTGCTTGAGAGTCTTCTTCCAAAAAAACAATCCCCACATAGGACACGACGCCCTGGGAGCACTCGCAACCCTCGCCCTCCTCGCCATCTTCCTCCTCACCCCCCTTGCAGGCTTGTTCGCCAACGACGATCTCCTCTTCGAAGGTCCGCTCGCTGCCCTCGTCTCGACTTCGCTCAGCAACTATCTCTCCTACATCCACAAACAGCTCGCCGAGATCGCTATCGTCCTCGTCAGCCTGCATATCGCCGTCGTGCTCTTCAACCAATTCTACAAAAAAGACGACCTCATCTCCCCCATGCTCAGCGGCAACAAAAACCTGCCACCCCGCCTCGCACCCCAAGCTAAAACCCTCCGCTTCGCTCCGCACAGAAAAGCCATCCTCTGCCTCGCCGTAGCCGCCGCCGTGCTTGCAAGCGTCAATCTCCTCTAGACAAGCTGAGCTTTAAGACGCGTGGCAAAACCCATGTCGGAGGCAACAACACAAGAGCGCACAACAATCGCCGAAGGACAACCTGCTAAAGGACAACCTGCCGAAGGACAACCTGCCGAAGTCCAAGCTGCCGAAGGTCAATCTGCCGAAGGTCAAGCGAGCTCTCCTGTCTCCGAGGCGATCCGCGACGCTGATCCCGCGCTTGCCGCGCCGCCGCAACCCGTCATTCGCCGCCTTTCGCAAAAAGTCATCAACCGCATCGCGGCAGGCGAAGTGCTGGAACGCCCCGCCGCCGCGGTCAAGGAGCTCGTCGAAAACGCGCTGGACGCAAACGCCTCGAAAGTTCGTATCTCGATACGACACGGCGGCAAATCGCTGCTGCGCGTGCAAGACGACGGCTGCGGGATGGACAAAAAAAGCCTGCTGCTCGCCGTCGAGCGTCATGCAACCTCCAAGCTGCCTAAAGACGACTTGTTGGATATTCACACCTTCGGCTTTCGCGGCGAAGCCCTTGCCGCCGTCACTTCGGTGAGCCGCACGCTCATCAAAAGCTGCACGGAGGCAGGCGAGGCTGCCGAAATTTTTATCGAAGCCGGAAAAGTCTCCGAGCCTCAATCCTCCGTCCAACCCCAAGGCACCGACATACAAGTGCAAGATCTTTTCTTCGCAACCCCCGCACGATTGCGCTTCCTCCGTAGCGACACCTACGAAACCGCCCTTGTTCTCGCACAAATAGAGCGCATCGCCCTCGCCAACCCTTATGTGCAATTCGAATGCTTCGACGACAAAAAACGAAAGCTCTTCCTGCCCGCAAGCAGCCAATCTCTTCCGCTCAGTGCCTCGAAAGAACGCATCGCGCAGGTCATGGGAGGTCTCTTCTTGGAAAACGCATTTCCCGTCATCGCACAACAGCAACGTATGCGTCTGCAAGCGCTTTGCTCCTTTCCCTCGCACCATACGAATCGTTCTGCCAAACAATTTCTTTTCATCAATCGTCGTCCCGTGCAAGACCGAACGCTTGCAAGCGTCGTGCGCGTTGCTTATGGCGATTCTGTTCCAGCCCGACGTTTTCCCCTCTTCGTCGCCTTCCTCGACACGCCGACGCGCGAGGTCGATGTGAACGTGCATCCCAGCAAGACGGAGGTGCGATTCCGCGATCCCCAAACCGTTCGAGCATTTCTTATGGCATCGGTGAAAACAGCACTTGAAAAAAACGCACGACACAAAAAAAATATCGCAACGCAGCTGGGAGATATCGCCGAAACGCAACCTCAAGCGCAACCCCAAACGCAACCTTTTGGCTCAACCCTCGCTCCTTCGTCGCCTCTAGGGTCACTTTCGGAGGAAGGGACTTCCGACCCCTTTGCTCCTCCTCCCCCTTCCCGCCTCTCTGCTCCGCCTTCGTCGGCACGCGAAGAATCGCCTGAAACGCAACCCCAAGCCCAAACCCAAGCTCAAGCCCAAACCCAAGCCCAAATCCGATCGCAAGAAGACGCTCGAAGATTGAACCTTGAGGAGAGCCACGCTGTTCTTGAGAACTTGCTCGATCTACCGCTCGGCATCGCCAAAGCCTGCTTGCATAAGAACTACATCGTTGCGCAAACGCACGACGGCATCACCATCGTGGATGCGCATGCGGCGCACGAACGCCTGCTTTTCGAGTCTCTGAAGCGCGACTATGCCGAGCGTCGGATTGCTGTACAAAAGCTTCTTATTCCCGAAATTGTGTCTCTGCCGCCCTCCGAGATCGAGCTGTTGCAAAACCAAGACGAAAAACGCAAACGAAAATCCCAGTCTCAAGCCCAGTCTTTTGGCTTCCTCTTCGAGCCCTTCGATGACGATCATGTCTCGCTCAGAGAAATGCCCGCCATTCTCAAATCTTCGCACGCCGCAGAGATGATCGCCGATCTCTGCGCATTGCTAAGCGAGAGCGAAAGCGATGCCGAAAGCCTTCTGTCACAAGCGGTGGTCGACAAGATTCTTTCTCGCATCGCCTGCCACGCCGCCGTCCGATCGCACAAAAACTTGGAAGCAGCCGAAATGAACGCGCTGCTACGCAAGATCGAACAAGAGCCGAAAGCCGCCCAATGCAACCACGGCAGACCGACAACGGTCACTTTCTCGCTCAAAGACTTGGAAAAACTTTTCGAAAGAACATAACGCGGCATGAATAAAAAACCTCTTCTGCTTGCCTGCCTTGCCACTTTTTTGTATGTGCTCGCGCTGGCGTTGATTATCCCTTTCTTGCCGTTCCAAATTCTCGCCTTTGGCGGCTCTTACGCCGTCGTCGGAGGAATTTTCTCTGCTTTCTCCGCCGCCTCCTTCCTATCCGCTCCTCTTTGGGGACGCGCGTGCGATAGGTGGGGCGTGAAAAGGGTTCTTTTAGCAAGCGCGCTCTTGACGCTGCTTTCCTACATCGTCCTTTTTATAGCACCCTCTCTGCCCGTCCTGTACGGTGCGCGCATCTTGGCAGGGCTCGGCGCAGGATGGCTGATCGCATGCCAAACGCTGGTCGCGCAAACGACCGACAACAGAGAACGCACGCGAGGCTTGGGAATGCTGGGCGCAGCATTCGGAACAGGATTCGCCACAGGACATATTCTCAGCGCATGGCTACTCGGAGGAAACCTTGTCCCCGAAAAAACACCCGTCCTTGTCGCATGCTTCGTCGTCCTCGCTGCCATCGCCCTAGCAACAACCCTCGCCGCCCAAAATAACACCCGAAATAATACTCAAGAAAATACTCAAGACGGCGGGCAACAAAGCAAAAGAGGATGGTTTGATTTTCTTGCCCTTTTTCAAACAAAGACGAATGCAAAGACAATTATTTGGATAGCACTCGTCTATTTCTTTGTCTCGCTCTCGTTCTACGGCTTCGAGGGAACCTTTGCCGTTTGGGTAGAGGAGATATTCGCCTTCGGACCCAGAAAGGTCGCGCTGCTGCTGACCTACGCCTCGGTGGTCGTGATCATCGTACAGGGAGGGCTAGTAGGCAGGTTAGCACGATGGCAAGGGGAGGTGCCCGTCGTCTTTTTCGGGATAGCCTGCCTTGCGGGCGGACTTGCCTTCCTCGCCTACGCCGCAAACCTTGCGCTGTTGCTACTTGCCCTCACCTTGATCGCCGTCGGCATCAGCTGCCACAACCCTGCCATGCAGAGCTTGATCAGCCAAAAAACAAAACGACAAGGCGAAATATTCGGAATCCTGCAAGCTCTCACAAGCCTTGCGCGCACCATCGCTCCCTTCGGCTTCGCGCTCGTCGCCGCCGTCGCGGGAGGAAAAATCCTCTACTCCATCCTCGCAGCAGCTCTCGTTCTTCTCATCGTCATCGTCAGAACGCTTGACAGCAAACCCTTCAGACGACTCAAAAGGGTTTGAAGATAGCAAGAAACAAAATCGCCAACAAAAGCAGCGTCGGAATCTCGTTCGCAACACGAAAAAAGCGCGCCGAAAAACGATTCGTTCCTTTCGCGAAATCCTTACGACAGCGTGCTAAAAAGACATGAAACGCGCTCAAGATTACAAGACACAGAAGTTTTGCCCAAAACCATCCTTGCAACCAAACGCCCGCATGGCTTGCGAGCCACAAACCTGCGAGCCATGTCGCCATCATCGACGGCGTCATGATGATTTTCAGCAAACGACGTTCCATCGCTTCTAGCATCGCTGCCGATTCTTTCCCCGCTCCCACATGGTAGACGAACAGGCGCGGCAGATACAGCAGACCCGCCAGCCAGCTGACAAAGCCTGCCATGTGCAAAAACAACAGAAGATTTGTTGTCATGATTTTATTCTTTGCATGATTCTTTCTTGGCAGACAATACTGCCTATCATTGTGCCTATGCGCATGTTTTAATTCCGCCAAGTGCCATGACTTAAGTGCATGCATCCTATAAACATCTCCCGCGCCGATAAAATTTTCTTTCTATCAGCAAGAAAAAAGGTGGGGGGAGTGTCAAGGTGGGGGGTGTCAAGGTAGGGGGTGTCAAGGTGGGGGGTGTCAAGGTGGGGGGTGTCAAGGTGGGGGGTGTCAAGGTGGGGGGTGTCAAGGTGGGGGGGTAAGTATGTAATTCCCATTCTCTTCCCTATCCAACACAGGGACAATCTGTGAATTTTTTCGGACAAAGGCGTTTTCCATTCAAACCCGCAACAGCTTGTTTCCCATTGTTGATTCCTTGGTTGATTCCTCGGTCGAATCGTTTGTCGAGTCGTTGGTCAAGTCGTTGGTTGATTGCCCGCGCCAAGCCTCCGATGAAGTCGTTGTCGATGCCGACCGTGGAAGCGCGCAAGTAGACAGGCACACCACTCTCAATGGCAACTTCTAAATACTCTCGATCCAACTCATAGAGCGTCTCCGAATGTTCGGAGACAAAAGCCACAGGCACAACGAGGATCGGACGCTGTTCTGCTCCCGCCCGACGAATCTCGGTTTCCGTGTACGGCTGCAACCACCGCATAGCTCCGACACGACTCTGATAGCACAGACGCCAATCGTTCGACGTTGGCAAGGCGAGTTTGCGCACGACCGCCGCCACCGTCTGTTCGACATGATACTGATAGGGATCGCCCCGATCGACAAACTCTTGCGGAATGCCATGCGCAGAAAAAAGAATTCGCAAGGGTTTCGATTCTTCGAAGGTTTTTTGTCGCTTTAAAGGTTCCTCCATCGCACGGCAGATACCTTGGATAAAACCCGCCTCGGTCGGATAACAGCACAGCACCCTTGTTTCGCAGGAAATTTTCTTCGCGGCTTGCCTACGCCATTGCTTGAGCGACGAGGCGGTCGTCGAACTCGAAAACTGCGGATACAAGGGAGCAAGCAACACACGATCAGGCTGCCACCGACGCACCTTCTCCACCACTTCTTTGCTCATCGGATGCCAATAGCGCATGGCGACGAAAGTACGAACTTGTTCTTTTCGTGTCGTGTTCAGTTTTTTTTCCAGCGCGCGCGCCTGTTGTTCCGTGTTGGACAAAAGCGGCGACGAACCTCCAAGAGCTTGGTAAATCGGCGTTGCCGTCTTGCTCCGCAAGGTTGAAATCAAAAGGGCAAGCGGGAGGCGAAAAACCCAAGGCAGGCGAATGATCGCAGGATCAAGAAACAAATTGCGAAGGAAAGGTCTTACAGAAGAAAGGTTGTTTGGCGCTCCCAAGTTGAAAAGCACCACCGCGATTTTTTCCGCGGCTTTCTCCTTGTTTTTCTTTTTAGCAACATTCTTCATCGAAATCCTCTCACTGCCTTGACAAGCTGTTCTACATGCTCAGGAGGCGTTTCTTTCAAAATACCATGTCCCAAGTTGAAAACAAAAGGACGATGCCGACATTGTTCGCAGATACCTCTCGCTTTCGCCTCCATGTCTTTTCCTCCGACCAACAAACGAACGGGGTCAAGGTTGCCTTGTAAAACAATGTCGCGCGGTAAAGTCTCGTTAGCAAGCAAAAGATCGTATCCCGAATCCAACGAAACACCGTCCAAACCCGTCTCAAGCGCGTAAGCCAAAAGCTTGTTGCCCGCTTGCTTCGCAAATCCCATAACGAAGGTTTCTTTCAAATCTCCGACGATCGCCTTAGTCGGAGCGATGATCCATTCATGAAATTGCTCGACATCGGCAAGCCCCGCCCATGTGTCAAAAATTTGCACCATCTCCGCGCCAGCTCGAACTTGTAGCCGCAAGAATTTAGACAAGAGTGAGGTAAGATACGCGATCAAATCTTGGAAAAAACTCTTCTCTTCCAAAGCCAACCGCCGCAGCTTGAAAAAATCTCTGCTGCCCTTTCCCTCCACCATATAAGCCGCCAAAGTCCAAGGTGCACCACAAAAACCAATCACGGCAGAGCGAGAGAAAGATTCCTCGTCCAATTTTTCACGCAAGATCGACACCGATTCTCCTACAATTTGCAATTTTTCCAAAACCTCCTCTTCTCTCGGAAAACAAAACTTTCTGTCTACCGGCGATAGAAGAGGCCCCTGTGTCTCGTCAAAGACGACCGACAAACCCATCGCATAAGGAACGAGTAAAATATCAGAAAAGACAATCGCAGCATCGAACGAGAACCTACGCATCGGTTGCAACGCCGCTTCTACCGTCAAAGAAGGATTAAGGCAGAAAGAAAGAAAATCAGGCGACTTTTTACGCAACAAACGATACTCAGGCAAATAACGCCCTGCTTGACGCATCATCCACACTGGAGGAGGAATAACGTTTTTTTTTGCTAATGTTTGCAACAAAGGTCGTTGTAGAAAATCTTTCACAATCTCTTTAATATACTTAAAAGAATTTAAATTTTTTTATTATTTATTATTATTAGTCTGTGAGTAGTGAGGAGAAACCTTTACGCTCTTTTGTTTTATGGCTTGAAAAGTTTTAGCACTGGGGAAAATCTGTGTGGAGTTAAGGGAAATAAAGGGAAGTTTTTCTTTCATTTCTCTTGTTTTGCAGTTTTGCCTCTGTTGTTAGATAGTTTTGCCTCTGTTGTTCTTCTATTTGCAGGATTCATATTTACGATGGCATCGTTTTGTTTGCACCTCATTTCCGATTCTACAGGAGAGACCGTCCAAAGCCTCTCTCGTGCTTGCCTTGCGCTTTTCCCCTCTGTCTTGACGAGGGAGCATCTCCATCCGCTTATTCACAACGAGGCGCGTATGGCAAAAGTTCTGCCGCTGTTGGCAAAAAAGCCAGGTCTTGTTGTTTTTTCTTTGGCCAGCCCATCGCTTGCTGATCGTCTGCAAGGTTTTTGTGAGGAGAACAATCTTCCTTGCTTCTCTGTTCTTGAAGGTCCTTTGAGAGCCTTCAGCCACTTTTTTGAAGCCCCTCCGTCGGAGCGCTCCGGCGCGCAGCATACGATGGACGACAACTATTTCCGTCGTATCGAGGCTCTTCATTTTACGATAGCGCACGACGATGGCAACGGGTTGGAGACGCTGGAGCAAGCCGATGTTTTGCTATTAGGTGTTTCTCGCACCTCGAAAACGCCGACCTGTTTTCAGCTTGCCAATCGCGGTCTGCGTGCGGCGAATGTGCCTTTCGTTCTTGGAGTTCCTCCCCCGAAGGAGCTGCGAGAGATTACTCTCAAGGACGACAAGCCCACTGTTTTCGGGCTCACCTGTTCTTGCGACCACTTGTTGGCTTTGCGCCGAACCCGTTTGCTGGCGATTGGCGGCAAAGATTCCGATGTTTATGTCGATCCTGAACGCGTGTACGAAGAGATTACGGCAGCGCGACAATTCTTCCAGTCATTAGGGGTGACAAGGATGATCGATGTCACGCACCGCTCCATCGAAGAAACCGCATCGTCGATCGCACGCGACATGGAAGAAAAGCATGCCAGAAAACACCGACCCTGAACTGATCTTGGCATCTCGTAGCGTCGCGCGTGCGGGGCTGCTCAAACGTTGCGGCTTGCTTTTTTCCGTCGTCCCTGCTGACTTGGACGAAGAATCCTTTCTCGAAGCGTTTCGCCAAGAAATTAAAGACGACACCTCAGGCTCTCTTTCCCAAAAAATTACTCAAGACTTTGAATCTGCCGCACGCACGCTTGCAGAGCTGAAAGCACGCAAGGTGGAGGGACAGCAAGTAGAAGCGTCGCAAAAAGATGGTGAAAGCCGCAAACTTTATGTCATAGGCTGCGATCAAATACTCGTTTGCGATTCTGTCCTTTACAGCAAATCGTCGACGCTTGAAGAATTACGTCGAAACCTTATGGCTTTTCGCGCTCAAGAGCATCGTTTGTTCTCTGCTGCTGCCGTTGTTTATAGCGGAGCACTGCTGTGGAGTCACTGCGCTGTCGCTCGCATTTTCTTGCGCGACTTCAGCGACGCCTTTCTCGATACTTACCTTGAACGATTCGGCGAGCAGCTGCTTTCTTCCGTCGGAGGTTACCGAATCGAGGAAGAAGGTGCCCTCCTCTTCGCAAGGCTTGAGGCAGACCCCTATGTCGTGCAAGGCTTGCCCCTCTTGCAACTCTTGGGCTTTCTTAGGGAGCAGAACTTGCAACAACCCCTTCTTGCACCATGATTTCTCCAAGGAGCATCTCTGCGAGCACGCGTTTTTGTGCCTTGCTCGGCTGTCCTGTTCGTCATTCGCTCTCGCCGCTGATTCACAATCGCTGGTACAAAGAGCACGACATCGATGCGGTCTATTTAGCGCTGCCCATAGCGAAGGGACAGGTGGCACAGACGTTGAGAACGCTCGCTGCGACGGGAGCAGTCGGCGCCAACATTACCGTGCCGCACAAGCTTGAAGCGTTCAAAGCATGCGACAAGCTGACCGACGAGGCACGGCGAGTGGGAGCCGTCAACAGCGTCCTGTTTCAAGGATCGAGCATGACAGGCGACAATACCGACGCGCAGGGATTCGCCCAAGATCTACGCAAGCGCGCGGCGCACTCCTCCACCGCCAAAGTGTGCCTATGGGGAGCAGGAGGAGCAGCTCAGGCTGTCCTTGTCGCCCTTAAAGAATTAGGAACAAAAGAAGTTTTGATCATCAACAGAACACGAGACAAAGCAGAAAATCTCGTTCGGTTATTGACTAAAGAATTCTCGCAAGAACGCCAAAGCGTTCGTGCTTCCAAAGAACACCAAAAAGAACACATGGCGTTACAATCGGCGGCGGCGTGGTTTGAAAGAAAAGATTTCGTTGCCACAAGCAATCTTTTTATCAATGCCAGCGCGCAAGGCATGAAAGGAACTGCTTTAAACGACGACTACTTTCCAGATTTCGCCGCCGTTGTGGAGGTAGGGTGTTCCGAAAAACTTGCCTACGATTTAGTCTACAACCCGACGCGAACGGCGTTTTTGGAGTCTGCACAAAAAGCCAATATGCAGACGCTTGGCGGCATCGGCATGCTGGTTTGTCAAGCGGCGATCTCGTTTGAGAGGTGGTTTGGTATCGCTCCCGATATTTCCGACGACTTGCTTCGCACAACGGCTTTGAGTCTCGAACAAGGCTGACAAGTGCCATGCGTATTGTTGCGCTTACAGGATCGATCGCTTCCGGCAAGTCTTTTGCGCTGACGATTCTTACTCGTCTTCGCGTGCGTGTTTGCAGCGCGGATACCTTCGTCCGAGATATTTTCATTTCGGATACGAAAACAAAAGCAGCCCTCTTCAAACGTTTCCCGAATGTAAGGGACGACCAAGGCGAGATTTCTCGCCAGAAACTTGCAGCGCAAGTCTACCGAAGCAGCAACGATTTACAGGCGTTGGAGAAAATCGTCCATCCTCGCGTTGTTTTTTACAGACAGCGCGTTCTACAACAATATCGCAGACAAGGTGTGCGTCTGCTCTTTTGTGAGATACCGCTGCTGTTCGAAAGTCCTTCGCGCGAAGCCTTTTCTGCAATCGTAATGACTTTTGCGCCGCCTTTCTTACGAAAAAGACGAGCTTTCCAACGTCCCGCGATGAACAAGCAGCACTGGCAAAGCATCACGCGACGACAAATGCCCGATGTCCAAAAAAGAACGCTTGCCGATATTCTCGTTTTTTCGGGACTTGGAAAAGCTGTCGGAGGACGCAGCATCGTCAGAGCCTTGTATCGTTGCCGCAACAAAACAAAAAACAAAAAAAGACAGAGACGAGCAGGCAGTCGTTTCGTCAAGCGGCAAGAAAAACATGAATCTTCTTTTTTTGTTTCTCCAGATCCTCATGTCAGCTTTGGGCAAACTTGCTGTGGCGGTTTTTTTAGAAACGAATTGTCCTGCTTTCACGAATCTCCCACGTCTAGTTTTTGTTCGCAAAAAAAGAGCGATACCTAGTTTAAGGTTGAGCTAAAATTGGATGAGGATTGTTTTTGTCATGGACGAGCCAGAGAGCAGCCTCAAAGACGGACTTTGGCTTTTGGCAGGTTAGAATACACACGTATGTATAACAAAATAACTTCTATCGTAGTTTTTTGCGAGAAAAGACAAGACAGAAAAAGAAAGGGAAAGAAAGGGAAAGATGGACAAGGATTCTACGACCGCCGAATTTTGTTTAGGAAAGGCTCTAATTGTGTGGCGTTGTCGTAAAAAATAGCGATTTTCCCTGCCTCAGAGGTGGTCTTTCCGTGCTCGACTTGCGTTTTTAGTCCCAAGAGTTCTTCGATTTCTTTCTCTAGGGCGATGATGTTGGGATTTTTTTCTGTTTTGTGGCTTTTTTCGGTTATTTTCTCTGTTTTTTTGATATTTTGTACCATTTTTTCGGCTTCCCGAACCGTGACACCTTGCTTGACGAAGCTTTCCGCCATCTTTTCCGCGTCGTCAAGCCCGACGAGCAGCCTTACATGTCCTTCGGAGAGGGTACCTTTTTGCAGTTTTTCTTTGACGCTTTGAGGCAATGAGAGCAAGCGCATAGAGTTGGTGATGGTGCTACGGTTTTTTCCTAGGGTTTGTGCCAAGTCTTCTTGTCGGTAGTCGAATCGTTCGATGAGGTCTTTGTAAGCTTCTGCCAGTTCGAGCGGCGAGAGGTCTTCGCGTTGGATATTTTCGACGATCGCCACTTCGGAGCGTTGTCTGAGATCGAACTCTTTTACCAGCGCAGGCACTTCGTGCAAACCCGCGCGTTGCGCTGCTCGCCAACGACGTTCGCCCGCGACGATGACAAAACGATTGCTCGGCGTATCGCCTTGTCTATCTTCGGGATGCGCGAGCGACACGATCAGGGGTTGTAGGATGCCGTTCTTCTTGATCGATTCGCCTAATTCTTCTAGGGCTTGCTCGTTGAAGGTTTTGCGCGGCTGGTTAGGGTTCGGCATCAGGTCGCCGATGGGCAGCATTCTCAGACGGCGGGAGGCAAGCTCTTCGTCGAGGGGAATTGTTTGCCGAGAGGGGGCGGCATCGCTTGGGGCGACGGCTTTGTCGAGAGTGTGCAAATCGTCTCCGAGCAAGGCGGCGAGCCCTCTTCCCAAGTTGCGTGCTTTTTCTTTCATGGTGCTTTCATGGGAGTTTTTGTGGCTTTCGCCTTGATGATTTCGAGCGCAAGTTTCTCGTAAGCGAGACTTCCTGCGCACTGCGGATCGTAGAGATGCGCCGGTTTGCCGTGCGAGGGTGCTTCCGAAAGGCGTACATTACGCGGGATCAGGGTTTCGTAGACTTTGTCGCCTAGGTGCGAGCGTGCGTCCTCGACGATCATCTCGGAGAGGTTGTTGCGTTTGTCGAACATCGTCAGCAAGACACCCTCGATGGTCAAGCGCGGATTCAGTTTTGTGCGCACGCGCGCGATGGTCTTCAGAAGATGGCTCAGTCCTTCGAGCGCGAAAAATTCGCACTGCAAAGGCACAAGGATCGCATCGGCTGCGCACAAGGCATTCAGCGTGAGGAAGCCCAAAGCTGGCGGGCAATCGATGAAAACATAGTCGAAGCGAGCGTTGCTCTGTTGCAAAGCTTTTTTCAAACGTGTGAAGCGATCTTCCTGCTGCCCAAGCTCCACTTCGGCCCCGACGAGATCGAGGCTGGACGGCACGATCTCTAACCTTGGAATCGCTGTCGTCTTGCGACAAGCGTCCAATTTTTCTGTGCGGCAGAGCAGATCGTAGCTGGTGGTGAGGGAAGGCTCTCCGAGCGACAAGCCGAATCCCGTTGTTGCATTGCCTTGCGAATCCAAGTCGATCACCAACACCGAGCAACCCTTCAGCGCCAAGGCTGTCGAGAGGTTGATCGCGGTTGTCGTTTTGCCGACCCCTCCCTTTTGATTTGCCAACGCTAGCACGCGACAAGCCTCTTGCTGCTCGCTAGGGGGAGCAAGAGGCGGATCAGCGGGATGAGGAATCTGTTCTGTCACGAGACCATGTTTTCAGTTTAAGCACGATGCAGGAAGACCTTTCGCCTCGATTTTTTGGAGAAGAAGCAATTTCGTTTTTTTGCTCGTTTTTTTGCCCATTTTTCAGCTGCAAACCCTCGACGCAGGCTTGGATAGTCCAAGATTGTCGTGCTTGTGTCAACTCGTGTTGCCATCGGCTGCCTTTGAGTAACAAGGCTCGGCAAAAATCGTTTTGAGAAGCGTTGTTTGGCGAGTTATTTTCTTTTCCTATCGTCCATTCGTCGAGGTATTGCAGAGTTTTTTCGATGCTTGCGAATGCTCTTGAGACGATGACGTCGGCATAGCGAGGCTTGTCTTCTACGCGCTCGGTCTCCACCTCGATTTTTGTGCATGTTTCACGTGAAACATGGCGCAGGAACGAAGCCTTTTTTTGGCGACTTTCTATCAAGGTAAAACGATTTTTTTCCGACAGGAGTGCCAAAACAAGTCCCGGAAACCCCGCGCCGCTACCAAGATCGCAAACAGAACAACCCTCAGAAGGAAGAAAACGTAGCAGCTGAACCGACTCCCAACAATGACGAGACCAAAATCTATGCGTATCGCCCGCAGACAGCAAATTCATCCGCGAGTTCCAACGCAACAACAAGTCTCGATACAGACAAAGCTTCGCCCTCTTTTCTGCATCGATCTCGACAATGTCTGCGACGGAGCGCGAAAAATCTTCCGCATCGTAGGAAGCCTCGCCCTCGTCAGGAGGATTCAAGGGAGCCAAGGAGTTGCGTTTGGGGTGTTGCGTTTGGGCGTTTGACATAGCGCAGAAGGGTGAGAAGAGCCGCAGGAGTCATCCCCTCGATGCTCGATGCTTCGTTCAAAGAGGAGGGACGCTGTTCGTCGAGCTTGGTAGAAAGCTCGTTCGACAACCCGTCGATCTTTTCGTAGCGCAGGCTTGCGGGCAGCAGCATCGAGCGTTCTTTTTCGTAAAAAGCCTTGTCGCGCGCTTGACGATCGAGATAGCCCTTGTAGCGCGATTCGACGGCAAGCCGAGATAAGTCCTCTTGCGACAAACGGGCGAGGGGTGGAAAGTAGGAGAGAAGCTGCGATAAAAAGACAGATTGTAGCCCAAGCAGCGTAAAGGCGGAACGCTCCACCCCGTCCTTTCTCACCTCGATGCCTTGCGCGTGGAGTGCCGAGGGAGAAGCCCGCAGGCTGTGCGCGAGTGCGCGTGCTTCGGAAAGCCTTTGAGCCTTTTTGGTGTAGGCTGCCGCGCGTATGGAAGAGACGCATCCTTGTTCTATTCCTAGGGGGGTTAGGCGTTCGTCGGCATTGTCGGCGCGTAGCGATAGGCGATACTCGGCGCGCGAGGTGAACATGCGATAAGGCTCGGCGGCACCGCGTCGGGTGAGGTCGTCGATCATCACGCCTGTATAGCTCTCGGTTCGTTGCGGGACGAAGGGAGAGGCGTTTCGGAACAAGCTGTTTTTGGCAGCGTTGATGCCGGCGACGACGCCTTGCGCGGCGGCTTCTTCGTAGCCGGTCGTGCCGTTGATTTGTCCTGCCAGAAACAATCCGTGCACGCAGCGCGTTTCTAGGGAGGGCAGGAGCGAGCGCGGATCGACATAGTCGTATTCGACGGCGTAGCCTGCTTTGACGATTGTTGCATGCTCTAGCCCTTCGATGCTTTGGACGAATTGTTGCTGTATGTTTTCGGGCAGGGCGGTAGAGATGCCGTTGGGATAGATCAGGTCGTCATCGATTCCTTCTCCGATTCTTGCTCCGAGTCCTTCGGGTTCTAGGAAGATTTGATGGCGGCTTTTATTTTTGAAGCGGAAGATTTTATCTTCGATTGAGGGGCAGTAGCGAGGACCGCTTGAGGTAATGTTGCCGCAGAAGATTGGCGAGCTTTTGTGGTGTTTGAAGACGATGTCGTGCGTGCGAGCGTTTGTCCAGGCGATATGGCAGGGCATTTGGGGGAGGGTGATACGCTTAGTTAGGAAGGAGAAGGGGATTGGGTTTTCGTCGGCGTGTTGTTCTTCGAGGCGAGAGAAGTTGATAGATGATTTCAGCAGGCGTGGGGGAGTTCCTGTTTTCAGTCTGGCGAGCGGAAAGTTTCGTTCTTTCAGGAATTGTGCGAGGTGGTTGGAGGGTTTTTCGCCGATTCGTCCTGCGGGAAAGGATTTTGTTCCGATGTGGATGGTGCCGTTGAGGAAGGTTCCTGTTGTTAGGACGATGCTTTTGCAGGAGATTTTTTCTCCTTTGAGCGTTGCGATACCTTGGATTTGTTCTTGGGAGTGATTTTTTTTGATGAGGAGTTTTGCGACTTCGCCTTTACGGATTGTGAGGTTGGGTTGTTTTTCGAGTTGTTGTTGGATTGCTTGTTGATAGAGGTTTCGGTCGGCTTGTGCTCTTGGGCCTTGTACGGCGGGGCCGCGGCTTTTGTTGAGCATGCGGAATTGGATACCTGCTTGGTCGATTGCTTTTGCCATGATTCCGTCGAGGGCGTCGATTTCGCGCACTAGGTGTCCTTTACCGAGTCCTCCGATGGCGGGATTGCAGGACATGACGCCGATTTTGTTGGGGTTGATGGTAAGGAGGAGGGTTTTGGCGCCTGAGCGAGCGGCGGCGGCGGCGGCTTCGGAGCCGGCGTGACCGCCGCCGATGACTATGACTTCGAAGGTTGGGGGGGGGGACATGGGGATAGTTTAGACGAGGGGGCGGGCTCGCAGTAACAAAAAGGCGTGTCGCGCCGATGGAGGATGTGCGGGTAGCGCGTATAATTTTTACGGATGCAAAAACGAACGCGCGCTTGCGCGCGTGGGGGTGTGGGGGGGCTTTGCCCCCCCGCAAAAGACCCCGCGTCAGCGGGGCGCGATAGCGCCTTCTACACACTTTGCGCGTAACCCGAGAAGGGTTACGCGCAAAGTGCGTAGCCTCTTATTCAAAAGCGCGAGGCTTTGCCTCGCGCAAGCTGACTCGTAACATGGTACGGCGATTCTGTTTTGCCGTCAGTACAAAAAACAAACCTCATGCAACACTTCAACTCAACCCCAACGCGTTCGGCAGGATTCGAACCTGCAACCTACTGCTTAGAAGGCAGTTGCTCTATCCATTGAGCTACGAACGCTCGTTAGCCATCTGCTCCATAGAGTTCATAGCGTCAATGCGTCCAAGGCGTCGGTCGGTCATGCGCAAAATTAGCAGCGTAAGACTTAGGACGAACCCGCCGCCCCTGCTCAGGCTGCACAATAGGAGTATAACCCTGAACCCCCGCCCAAGCCTCCGCCGCCGCCCGACTGGGAAAAACAAGCCGCACCTGCTCCCTCGTCTCTCCTCCGCCCTGCCACCCCATGACAGCATCAGGCAGAATGCGCCAAGCATCCTTCGCCGCAACAGGACCCTCCGACCTCGGAAAGGTGACGAGCCATTGGTCTGTCAAAGCGCGTCCCGATTGCATGGCAGATTTCGATAGACGAGAAATATGGACATAACGCTTGCTCATAGTTTTTCTCCGCGTTTTGATGTGTTTCGAGATTTTTCGGGACGGCAGGATTCGAACCTGCGGCATCCTGCTCCCAAAGCAGGCACTCTACCAGACTGAGCTACGTCCCGCAAAAACACATTTTATCGCAGATGCGAGGCTATTCTACATGCTTTGTAAGCTGCAGAGGCAGAGAAGAAGGAGGCATTCGAGGATTTGCTCTCCGAAACCGCAGAGGTCTCCGTTAAGGCGTTTGAAAAGCCGTTTGAAGAACAGCAGTAGCAGCAGCGAGCAGGTTGCGAATGTCGCAAGGAAGATTATTGCGTGGGCGGGGGAGAGAAATACGAAGGCGAGGATGGCGATGAGCAAGAGCGGGGAGAGGACAGAGAAGGTGTTGGGGGTTGTGTTGCCGAGCAGGTGAGCGAGGCTTGTTTTGGGGTGAGGTTTAAGAAGGCGACACCAGAGGGGGAAGGCACTTCGCGCGGCGGCGTGGATGAGGAGGAGGGGTATGACGAGGTTTCCTGTTTTAAACAGGAAGGCGAGTGCGGTTGTTCGGATTGTTAGGGAGAGGATCAGGGCGATGACGGCGAAGGATCCGCAATGTGGATCGTGCATGGTGTGCAGTCGTTTTTCTTTTGTTGTTCCTAGGCTATCGGTTGTATCGGCGAGTCCGTCTTCGTGGAGTGCGCCGCTGAGGATGATACTGCTGACGATGGCGAGGATGGCGAGGAGGGGGGGGGGTAGGATTGTTGATGTTATGAGGGGGGGTATGGCGGAGATTGCGCCGATGAGGAGTCCTACGAGGGTTGCTTGCCAGCCTTGATGGGTGATCCATCGGGCGGGGTTTTTTTGCGGGCTGTGCGGGGGGAGGGGGAGGATGGTGAGGAAGCTGAGGGCGGAGAGCATGGGCGTGGGGGCTTGGAGGGGATAGCGGATAGTACACAAAAAACGGGACTTGAGTATCGATGGAAACGCAAGACGAGCGAGCCGTAAGGCGAAGTGAGTTTTGCGCATGGGGGGTGTGGGGGGACGCAGTCCCCCCGCAAAAAGCGCGCCGCGAGCGGGCGCGTAAGCGCCTTCTACGCAGTTCGCGCGTAGATAAAGCGCACTACGTGCGCTCCGCTGACGCGGGGTCTTTTGCGAGGGATTACTCCCTCGCGCTCCCCGCGTGCTACGCACGCGATGTTTTGCATCCGTAAAATTTGCTAGTTGTGTACTATTCATCGTCCCGCTATCCCCTCCACGCCCACTCTCCCATGCTCGTTCATCCCCTCCTCTCCCCCCATCCTCCGCCCCTAACCCCCGCCGCAACCCTCGCCCGCGCGCAAACACACGCCCTCGAACAATCCCTCACAAAACCCCCGCAATCACTCGGAAAACTAGAGCAAATCACCGAACACCTCGCTATCTGGCAAGAACAAACCCCACCAAAACTCGACACCATCCATACCCACGTATTCGCAGGAAAACACGGCATCTGCCAAGAAAATATCTCCGCATACCCCGCATCCGTCACCGAACAAATGGTCGAAAACTTCCATAACAAAGGCGCCGCCATCAATCACCTCTGCTCGCTCGCACAATCCTCCCTCTTCATACACCCAATAGAATTCTCCTCCATAACCCAAAACTTCCTCCATCAACCCGCAATGTCACAAGAAATATGCACCAAAGCACTCCAACAAGGAATCAACGCCGTCAAACCCTGCAACCTGATCGCCATAGGAGAAATGGGAATCGGAAACACAACCGCCGCCGCCGCTATCCTCACAGCACTCTACAAAGAAACAACACAAGATTGGACAAGCTCAGGAACAAGCATCGATGAAAAAATCCTCCTCCACAAAAAACAAGTCGTCGAGAAATCCGTCGAACGCTTCAAGCAAAATAACAAACAAAATAATTCTGGCGAACAATCCCGCGCCGAATACGCCTGGTCTGTACTTTGCGAACTCGGAGGCCTCGAACTCGCCGCTATCGTAGGCTTTCTTCTCCAAGCCCGCGCCTCGCGTATTCCCGTTCTGCTGGACGGATACCCCTGCTGCGCCGCCGCCGCTATAGCTCAAGCACTGAACCCACAAGCTCTGGAAAATTGTCTGCTCGCTCACCTGCCTCAACAACAAGGCGCAACCCCCCTCCACAAAAAGCTGGGCTGCGGCAGCCCCTTACTACAACTGGACATGCGACTGGGCGAAGCCTCAGGCGCAGCCCTCGCGATCCTCATCGTCCGAGCAGCCCTCGCCTGCCACACAGGGATGCACTCGTTCGATAAAGCAGGAGTGGATCAAGCACTCCAACAATAATCAGTTGTTCATCGATTGGAAGAAGTCGCTGTTCGTCTTGCTACTGCGCAACTTGTTAAGCAGGAACTCAAGCGCATCGACCGCACCCATCGGAGCAAGAATGCGTCGCAAGATCCAAACCTTGGACAAAATATCCTTGTCGAGCAATAACTCCTCCTTGCGCGTACCTGAGCGCGACACATCGATTGCGGGAAAGGTGCGCTTGTCGGAAAGTTTTCTATCCAAGACGATCTCGGAGTTGCCCGTGCCTTTGAACTCTTCAAAGATCACCTCGTCCATACGGCTGCCCGTCTCGACCAACGCCGTCGAGATGATGGTCAACGATCCTCCCTGCTCGATGTTGCGCGCCGCCCCAAAGAAACGCTTCGGGCGATGCAACGCATTGGCATCAACCCCCCCCGTCAGCACCTTGCCACTACTGGGAACGACGGTGTTGTAAGCGCGTGCCAACCGCGTGATCGAATCCAACAGGATGACAACATCCTTTTGCTGTTCGACCAACCGCTTGGCTTTCTCGATGACCATTTCGGCGATCTGAATGTGTCGAGAAGCAGGTTCGTCGAAGGTGGAGCTGACAACCTCGCCCTTAACAGAACGCTGCATGTCGGTCACCTCTTCGGGACGCTCGTCGATCAACAGCACGATCAAATGCACTTCAGGATGGTTTGTCTCTAACGAACGAGCAATGTTTTGCATGATCATCGTCTTGCCGGTGCGCGGCGGAGCGACGATCAAGGCACGCTGTCCTTTTCCGATCGGCGCAACGATATCGATCACGCGCGCGGCGTAGGTCTTCTCGATCGAGTTTTCGATCTCCAAGCCCATCTTCTCGTCAGGATACAGAGGCGTCAAGCTGTCGAAATTGATGCGTTTGCGTAGCTCTTCCGGCTCGGCATCGTTGACTTTTGTTATCTTCTCTAACGCGAAGTATCGCTCAACATCTTTCGGCGCGCACAGCTCTCCCTCGACGGTGTCGCCGGTACGCAGTCCGTAGCGGCGAATCTGTTGCGGGGCAAGGTAGATGTCGTCAGAGCCAGCGAGGTAGTTTGCGTCCATCGAACGCAGGTAGCCGAAGGAATCAGGGAGAACATCTAAAACGCCCTCGCCCAAAATGGTTGTGCCGTTATCGGCAAGGCGACGCAGGATAGAAAAGGTTAATTTCTGCTTACGCATTCCGCTCGTGTTTTCGATGCCGAGCTCTTCTGCTTTGGCAAGCAATTGTTGCGGCGGCAGAGTCTTAAGATCTTTCAAATGCACGGTGGGTGCTCCTCTTTTTGTAGGTGTGAAATTCAGGAAACAAGGCTTCTCTCGAAGGCACGCTTCTTTAAAGCGCTCTTGTTGCAGACACCGACAAGCATCGCTTGAGGGCTTTGGAGACAACTCGAAAAATAAGACGTGTATGAGAGAGGTGTCATCGTGCGCAGTTTCCTTCGCGCACGGCAGGATTATCTCTAGCGCATAGGGGCAAGCGTGTCAAGCGTTTATCGCATAAAAAATTTTCCTATCGTCAAGCAGCAGTTAATTTCTTACGCAAGCTTGAGCTGGAAGTCGTGTGCTGAAAGCGCAATCTACGCTCAGGATAAACATAATGATGCGCCCTATGCGCCATCAAAGCTGTTTCGTGAAATCCCGACAAGATAAGTTTCAACTTTCCCGCGTAGTGAGAAATATCCCCAACAGCAAAAACACCGCTGCGCGAGGTTTCAAACGCCTGCGTATCCACTTCGATTCCTCCCTCAGTCATCGTCAAGCCGAACTCTGCGACTGGCCCCGGGCGCATGGTCAGCCCGAAGAAAGGAAGAAATGCATCCACGTCGTCAAGGGCGCTTTTTTTTCCTTCCTTGTCGTGTAAGCGTATGCGCTCGATGTTTCCGTCTGCGCCCTCGATGCCCTCTAAAGTTGCGATGACGAGGTCGACTTTTCCCTGCTCTTTGAGCGTCATGAGCTTGTTCACCGATGACGGTGCTGCGCGGAACTCGTCGCGGCGGTGGAGGAGGGTTGTTTTTCGCGCTATCTTGCAGAGTTCGAACGTCCAGTCGAGCGCGGCATCGCCTCCTCCTGCGATGACGACAGATTTGTTTTTGAAGAAGCTTTTTTCTTTCACGGCGTAGAAGACAGAGTGGTTTTCGTATTCGTGCAAGTTGGGGATGGGAGGTTTTTTAGCGACAAACTCTCCCCCCCCCGAAGCGATGACGACAACGGCGCTACGGAAGATTTTGCCGCCGCTGCTTTGCGCTCGAAAGCCCTTTTCTGCCGACCCCTCGAGGCTTGTGAGCGTCTCGCCGAGGTGGAAGACGGGTTTGAACGGAGCGATTTGCAACATCAAGCGATCGGTGAGGTCGCGTCCCGTGACGAGGGGTAGGGCGGGAATGTCGTAGATGGGCTTTTCGGGGTAGAGCTCAGCGCATTGTCCGCCAGGGCGGAGCAGAATATCGACGAGGCAGCAATCGATATCGAGCAGTCCCAACTCGAAGACGGCGAATAGCCCCACAGGTCCTGCGCCGATAACCAGAGCCTGGCAGGAGATTTCTTCCGTTGTCGAGGGTTCTGTCATGCTCAAAGTCTTGTGCGTGCGGTCAGGGGTTTGCGCGCAACGCTCGGAGGGAAATGTCGTCTCCCTCGAAGCCCAAGTAGAGGGTTGTTGTGCTTGCGGACGGCGCAGAGGTTGGCATGGCGACGAGCCATGAGGTTTTGGCTTGTCCTTTTTTGTCGAAGGTTGTCTGCAGTCGTTGCGATTGGCGTGCGGTGAGGGTTTTGCCGTCCTGCGTGAGGGCAGCGAAGAGGGGTACGAACAGGGGTTGCTTACGGATGTGTGCTGCAAGGGGTTTTTCGAGTTGCAGCGTGAGGAAGACTTTCACGAATGTCGTTCGTTGTTTGTCTTGTTTGCAAATGGCTCGGACTTTGCTGAAGGAGAGGATGTTTCGGGTGTCTCGCAGGTCGTCGATGAGGGTGAGTTGCGCGAAGGGAAGGGCTACGAAGGTTTGCGGGCAGGCATCAGTTCGAGGTTGGGTTGCGCGAGGGTTTGCACAAGCGGTTGCAAGCAGGAGGCAGACGAGTAGAGAAGCGTGTTTCATGGGTTGCAGGGTAAGGGAGGGCGGCGAAAATTGCAACGGACGGCAGAGTGCTTCGCCTCCTTGAAGTTACGACCGCCTTGTCGTCCTGCCCTGCCCATGCTACAACCCCTCCATGCCTTATGAATGGACTCCTGAGCGCACCCAACGCCTGACGACCCTTTGGCGCGAGGGGGTTAGTGCACGCGACATCGCCTACAAAATCGGCGGTGACCTCACCCGCAACGCTGTCATCGGCAAAGCCAACCGCCTCGGATTATCAGGGGGCTTTGGGAACAGCGCGAAAACAAAAGTTTCAGGTAAGAACATTCTCCCCCCAAAAAAGCCCCCGATGCGCAGAAAATGCCAGTGGCCCTTCGGACACCCCGACGAAGCCGATTTCTATTTTTGCGAAAAACCCACCTTCCAAACAAGACCCTACTGCCAAGAACACTGCCTTGAAGCCTACCGCCGCACCGTTGTTCCCAAAACAATCCCATCGCCATCAGAATGAAAAGGAAATTCATAGGCGCAAAAACGATGGCGGAACGAAGCCTCAAAGCGACAATCCTCCTCGTTGCAACAATCGCGCTGACAATCCTAACGGTCAATCCGTCGCAGGCACAGAAAAGAACGCTCACCATCTATACCTACGACTCGTTTGCCGCCGACGGAGGACTGGGCGATGCCCTTCGCCCGCTCTACGAAGAACGCTGCGACTGCTCGATAGACTTTCGAGTTTTCGAAGACGCCGGCGTTCTTCTCAACACCCTGAAGATAGAAAGGAACCAAAGCAGCGCCGACCTTGTTGTCGGTATCGACAACAACATGAGCGCCGAAGCAAAACAATTCTTTCGACCGCACGGGCTCGGCAGAGACTACAGCCGCCTTTTCGATCTGCCCATACCATGGACCGATTCGTTCTTCGTGCCTTTCGATTTCGGATGGTTCGCCTTCGTCTACGACAGAACAAACGTTGCCTTGCCTCCCCAGTCGTTCGCCGAGCTTTTTGGCACATCGCTACGCATCGTTATCCAAGACCCGCGCACAAGCTCGCCAGGACTCGGATTGCTGTTGTGGGTCAAACAGGTCTACGGCGACAACGCCGCCGAAGCGTGGCAACGCCTTCTCCCCAAGGTCGTCACCGTAACGAAAGGTTGGAGCGAAGCCTACGGACTCTTCTTGCAAGGCGAAGCCGATATGGTGCTCAGCTATGTAACCTCCCCCGCCTATCACAGGATCGTCGAAAACAACACGAACTACCGAGCCGCGCTTTTTACCAAAGGGCAATTCGTGCAAATCGAACTCGCGGCCATCGCCAAAACAACGCAACAGCCCGACTTGGCGAAAGATTTCCTCAGGTTTCTCGTTTCTCCCGCCGCGCAAAATCTGGTGGCGACGCGCAACTGGATGTTTCCCATCCTCGGCAAAGACCAAAACGTCCCCTCCCCCGAAGCCTTCGAAAGGATCAGGGCGCGCATGAAAAACATTCCCACACTTACCATACCCCCAGGAACGGTGTTGCAAAATCGCCGAGCATGGATTGCAGAATGGCGCAACGCAGGCTTCTAATCCCACCCCTCCGACAACCCTGATCCCGCCCCCTCGAGGCGCAAACAGCATGCCCAAATGGTGGCTTTGGAGCTTGGCAGCCGCGATGCCAGGAATCGCCGTATTGGCAAGCCTCGTCTTCGGAACGCTGCGCCACCTCGAAAGCATTGAGCACAACCTTGAATTCGACGCAGGTACGCGGTCGTTGCGCGAGCTCTACGCAGACCCATACTTTTGGCATGTCACGCTGTTTACCCTGAAACAGGCGACTCTCTCCACCCTCGCAAGCCTCGTCGTAGGAGTGCTCATAGCCCTCAGCTTGCTTTGCAGGGTAGGCAAGGTGCCAAGTCTTAAAACAACAAAACTCAAGACAAGAAACCTTAAGACAAGAAATATGGACTTTCTGCTCGATGCGCTCATCCTCTGCTTCGTTCTACCACCCCTTGTCGTTGTTTTCGGCATTGTCGATCTGTTCGGCTATAACGGAGTCCTCAACAAGATCACGCTCGCGCTTTTCTCGCGCCGCCTTTTCGAAAGTCTCTACGGGCTTGGCGGCATCGTCGTAGCCCATGTCTTCTACAACGCTCCGCTGGTCGCCTATGTCTGCTTGCAGCGACTCCAAGCCGTGGGTTGCGTCCCCTTGCTGCTCGCCGCCGACTTGCGATTCTCAACCACCAAAACGCTGCGCCATGTCTTTTTGCCCTGTTTGAAACCCGCGCTCGGAGGCTTGGCAGCACTCGTCTTCATTCTGTGCCTCACGAGTTTCACCGTCGTGCTCATGCTCGGCGGCGGACCGCGAGCGACAACCCTTCCGCTCGCCGTCTTCGAGGCGGTGCGCGTCGACTTTGATCCCGCGCGCGCTGCGTTTCTCTCCTTGCTGCAAGTCCTCCTCTCCTTCGCAGCCCTCTCCCTGCTCGCCCCCGCCGCGTGGCAGAGATTATTAGCCGCAGCGCGTGTTGCCTCGCCATCTTCATCGCCATCTCCCCGTACCATGGCGCATCTTGCGGAACAACTTCTGCCACGCTCGGTGAGACTTCTCGGCGACCTCGCCACCCTCGCCATTTTGCTCCTGCCGCTGCTCGTCGTTGGCAAAGGAATTATGTGGGGAATCACACAAGGCATTTTTCAGCAAAATATGTTTAAGGGTTTCGCGATTCTTACGGAAAGTGTCTTTCTCGATGCTCTGCTGGCAAGCCTCGCGTTGGGAGCCTGCTCTGCGCTCGTCTGCTGCATCATAGCCGTGCCTCTGCTGTGGAGCGTGCGCGAAGGAATGCTTGCTAAAAAAAATGCTGTCCTGCCGAAAATTTTGCTCGCGCTTGCAGCCTATCCCCTGCTCGCACTCTCCCCCGTCGTCATCGCCACAGCACTCTTCCTGCTCCTACATACGACGGCTCTCTACCAAGCTTTCCCTTTGCCCGTCGTCTTTCTCTGCCTTGTTGCGATCAACGGCATGCTCGCGCTGCCCATCGTCCTCCGCTTTTTTGCCGACGCCTTCTTCGCGCTTGCACGCGACAGCGCACATCTGTGGGACGATCTGAGACTTTCCCCGTGGCGGCGATGGCGAAGAATTGATAAGCCTGCCGTTGCGAAAAGCCTCAAGGCGGGGCTGGCGTGCGCCTTCTGCTTCTCGCTCGGAGACCTTTCGGCCATAGCCCTTTTCGGCAGAGACGAGCTCAAGACGCTCCCTTACCTCGCATACCTTCTGATGGGTCGCTATCGATGGCAGGAAGCGAGCGTTTGCGTTTCTGTTTTGGTACTTTTGTACTTTTTAGTTTTTCGTCTTTTTTCGCAAAAGTTTCAAGGCGTTACAAGACAACGAGGACAAAATGCTTGAAGTAAAAGACTTGTCTTTTGTTTATGGCGATCGCGTGTGGCGCGTTTCCTTTTCTCTTGCGCGCGGCGAGATAGCGCAACTGATCGGTGAGAGCGGTAGCGGCAAGACGACGATTTTGCAAAGCATCGCGGGCTTTCATCCTAGTTGCGGAGGTGACATTGTGATCGAGGGTAGTTCTGTAGGCGGGTTGCCCTCGAAGCAACGTCCGACGGCGAGCTTGTTCCAGCAGCGCGTGCTGTTTCCGCACCTGACGCTCTATGAGAATGTCGCGTTGGCTTGCGACGGGGGGAGGGGACGAAGGGTTGAGGCTCGAAGCGAGGTTGAAGGGGCGCTCTCGACGATGGGACTGAGCGCCTTGCAAGCGCGTTATCCCGACGAGGTTTCCTTCGGGCAGGCGCAACTGGCAGCCTTGGCACGGCTGTGGCTACAAAAGGACAATCGAGTTTTGTTGTTGGACGAGCCGTTCAGCGCGCTCGACCCAGGACGGCGGCTGGAGATGTTTGAGCGGTTACGCTTTCTTGTGGAGCAGCAGAACCGTTGCGCCATCATCACGACGCATGCGCCGCAGGAAGCGTCTTTTTTTACGGATCGATCGCTTTTTTTGTCGAACGAGCAGATTTGTTTCGACGGCTCTTTCGAGGATCTTTACGCCCTTCGAGAGCGCGAACCCTTTAAGCGTTATTTTTGCGCGCGGCGTTTTTCGAAGGACGCACACGCACGACCACCTCGACGCGCTCCAAGCTAAGCCCGTGGGGTAGCGGCGGCAGGGTGCCGATAGGCACGGCTTCGATGTCTTCGATCTCCTGCGTTTCGATGTTGTAGAGGTGGTGGTGAAACGAGACATTGCTGTCGAAAAGAGTCAGCCCTCTTTCCAGAACGATCTCTTTCAGCCAACGATAGCGCGTGAGCAAATGCAGCGTGTTGTAGACGGTGGCGAGCGACAGACAGCATTGCTGCGCCCGCAGCTCGGCGTGCAGACGCTCGGCGGAGAAGTGGCGCGCCTCGCTTTGGAAGATGTGCGCGACGATCGCGCGGCGTTGGAGCGTCGGACGCACAAGGCGGGATGCCAAGTCGTCGAGACAGTGGCGTGCGCGCTCGGACAGCGAGGCTTCTCGCAAGTTTTCTTGTTGCAAACCCTCTTGCTGCAAGTCAGCTTGTCGTGGGTCTTCTTGTGAGTTTTGCGGTGAGTTTTGCGCCATAGAAGCGGATGAGGCAGAGCACATCTTAAAGACTGATACGAAGGCAGGACAAAGTATAGGTTTTGTGCGACACTTTCGCAAACAAAACTCGAACAATAAAACTTGTACAACAAAACCCGTTGTGCGGAGGATTTCTCGTGTCATTTTTTCCTTTTTCTGGTCCCTATATTTTTCCGAACATCGACCCCGTTGCGTTTTCGTTGGGTCCTCTGACGATACGCTGGTATGCGCTCGCTTATATTTTGGGTTTTGTTGCGGTACTTTTTCTGGTGCGTTTTTTCAACGGCTGGCGGAAGCAGCCGCTCAAGAATGAGTACTTTTTTGAAGTGTTTTCTTGGAGCATCTGGGGAGTGCTTTTAGGAGGCAGGCTGGGGTATGTCGTCTTTTACAAGCCGCTTTATTTTTTCGCTAACCCGCTAGATATTTTCAAGATATGGGAGGGAGGCATGTCCTTTCACGGTGGTGCTATCGGTTTGTTTGTGGGGGTGTGGTGGTACTGTCGTCGTAGCAAATTGCTGGTTTGGAGTTTTTCGGATTTGATATGCTTGGCAGCACCTTGCGCGCTTTTTTTCGGCAGACTTGCCAACTTTGCGAACGGCGAGCTTTGGGGACGTCCGACTTCTGTGGCGTGGGCGGTGATTTTTCCTCATGTTGATACTCTGCCGCGCCATCCCAGCCAGCTCTACGAGGCGTTGCTGGAGGGGGTTGTGTTGTTTCTGCTGTTGTTGGCGGCGGCACGCGTGTTCGGATTGTTGCGCTTTGCGGGGGCGGTGACGGCTTTGTGCATGGCGGGTTATGCATCGATGCGTTTTACGGTCGAGTTCTTCCGCGAGCCTGACGCGCACTTGGGATTGTTGTTCGGATTTGTCTCGCAGGGGCAGCTGCTGTCGGCGGTGTTTTTTCTGTGTGGCGTGGCGTTGTTGGCATACGCGCTACGAGCGTCAGCTGTGCGGGTAGCGTTGCGTCGGTAAGCAAGGAGTTGTGTTTCGCTTAAAGCTTTACTTCAAGCGTCTTAAAAATTGCTCTAAAAATTGCCAAAAGTTTTGCCTCAAGCGTCGTTAGCTTCTAGTTGCGAGCGCGCGTTGCTTTCGCGTTTGCGCCGTTTCGGCGCGACGACGCTAGAGGAGTATATGGCGCATTGTCTTTCGGGAAGATTTGGTTACTATCGTCGTGCTCGGCTTGGGGATGATTTTATCACTGCACCGATGTTGGGCAGCGCGTTGGGGGTTGCGGTGGGGAGTTGGCTTGTTGCGTGCTGGCATCGTTTGGGCTGTCCGCGCGAGGTGATGCTGGTTGAGGCGGGATCGGGAAACTTCGAGCTTTTGGGGGATGTGTTGGGGGTGATGCGGAGGCTCGCCCCTGAAAGCTTGGAGGCAATGGCGGTGCATGTGGTCGAGATTCGTGAAGACGCGGCTGAGGATTTGGCGCAAAAAATCTCGCACTTTGGGATACAGGAAATAAAAGTTTATGAAACGTTGGAAGAAGTGCCACAGGGACGGTGGCTGTTTTTTGCAAACGAGTTCTTCGACGCGCTGCCGATACGCCAGTTCTTGTGGAGCCAGCGAGGAACATTTGTACGGCGCATCGCGCTCGACGAGGAGAGGGGCGGAGCAGCCTTGCAATTCGTGCGCGGCGAGCCAGTTCCTCCGCCAGTTCCTCCGCCGTCTTTTGCTGCAAGGTCAGGGGAGGATGGTATTGTAGAGATGTCGCCGCGTGCGCAGTTTTTGGCGGCGATGGTGGCAGGGAGCTTGGCAGAAAACGGCGGAGCAGCCTTTGTTTGCGATTATGGTTATTGGGGAGCGCAGGATGCTCCTCGTGCGGGCAGTCTGCAGGCTTTTTACCGACACAAGGCGGTAGACCCCCTGACGCACATCGGCGCGTGCGACCTCAGCGCAGAAGTAGATTTCGACGCGCTGTTGAAAACCTTTACCTCAAGTTTGGGAGAGGGAGGCGAGTGTGGGTTGCAAACCCAGCGTGCCTTCTTGCGCGGGGCAGGCGTGGTGAGCGCGGCGGTCTCGCAAGGCGCGCGCCTAGTCGTGCGACGCTTGACCGACAGCGATGCGATGGGAGAAAAGTTTAAGGTGCTGCAGGCTTTTGCTCCACAGCCTATTTTATAAAAGGCTAGAATGCCATCTTCAAGCCGACGACGATCTCGTGGCTTGGCACAAGCCGTCGTTCAAAGAAAAGAACGCCTTGGCTGGGATAAGCCCTTGTAGTTACGAAGAAAGGCACGGAAACGGCTGCCTCGCCGTAGTAGTAGTCTAAGACCAGCGTCAGGTTTTTTGTGATCGGGTAGAGGCTTTGCACATTGAGCAAAAAGGTTTTTTCTTGCTCGGCTTCCTTGTAGCGCGGGTCTTTCGTCATGGCTTGCGTGAAGGATACCGAAAACGCTCCTTTTTTCTTGCGCTTGCCGTTGTCGTCTTTTTTGAGCGGAATCAATTGCGCAGTCTTGAAGCCGACAGACCACAAGAGAGCCTCGGCACCTTTTTCTGAAATAGCCTCCCCTCCAACATTTTCCAAGTGGATGGAGGCGGGAAATTGATAGGTGACACCGCCGAAAAAGCCGTTGTCGTACCAATTCAACCCCATGCTGAAGCCTACAGCTTGTTCTAGCTGGCTTGCCTTATGGTTAATCTGTAGCGATGCTTCCTTCTGCACATCCGGAACATTAGAAACAAAAAGGTTTTCCAGAATATCGTTGGATTCTACAGCCTCGGCTTCGGAAGAACGGACGCCGTAGCGCGCGGTGAATTTCAGCGACAGCTTTTTTTCAGGAAAATCTTTTTCATAGGCGACGGCGACATTGCCGCCCATGATCGAAGGGCGCGCGTCTTCGTGCCACATGGAGCCCGTAGGTGAGATTTGCCAACAACCCACCTTGTCAATACCAGGCGGGAGATTCTTCAGGAGATAGTAATTAACAGTATCCCCTTGACCAAGATTGTCTTCAGTCAGGGGTTTTTCTCTATTGTTGTACAGTCTGAATTTTGTATTTCCTTTTTTGAGTTCAAAGAGTTTTTTGTCTTTGGTGTAGAAGAGGGAAGGAAAACAGAGGGAGGAGCTGTCGCGGGAGAAGGACCTGAGGTTGTTGTCGGGTGTGCGCAGGTTGGAAAACCATTCTGCGCCGATGGATATACTGCCAAGCTTGGGGGTAAGGTATTGAACTTTAGGGAAGTTGTCGCTCGCAGCGCTTCCCAGCTGCCATCCCAGCTGTTGGATATGCCATGGCGTTCGTGAAACATCGCCGAAGAATCCGTTGCCCGCATTGATTTCGCTCGCGCCCGCGTCCAACCTTCGCACCACCCCCTCCGTGATGCCGATGCGCAACTCGCCCGCCTTCTTACCAGCGAGCGAGAGAAAGGCTTCGCGCACACCGAACGAATCGAAGTCGTCGGCTTCGACAAGCCTACCGCCCCAGTCGTTATCAGAAAGCCGCGCGCCTAGTTCAAAAACATCCAACGTCGCGCGCGCCTTGCCCTGCCACTTCTTGCCCTGGGCAGAGCTTGCCTCAAACCCCAAAAGTAGCTCGTAGAGATCCAAGCCAATATCGTCCGTCTCCAACGAGGGCGCGTTGTAAGACTGAAAAAAATGTTTGCTTTCATCTTCCGACAGCAAACGTTGCTCACGTTCTTCATTTTTCAGCGAAAGAAGGTTGCGTGTCTCGTCCGGCAAGGAAAGAAGGTCGATTTCCCTGTTCGTCAGCGTACGAGGGTTTCCTTCAGAGTCCATCAGAAAGCCTTCTTCATAGTCGTCCAGGCCGCGTCTAAATCCGAACAGATTGGTCGGTTGCGGAGGTCGGATGCCGCCGTAGCGCAGGTAGACCTTGCTTGTCGTAGTCCAGCGAAAGCGTTTTTCTGTCTCCTCTGCGCTATCGCTATCAACGGGTTGTTGCGCGCTAGCGGGCGTGCAAACGATGCTTCCGTAGCCCAGCCACAAGGTTAAACATAGGCGACATGACAACTTTTTCGGGCATTGCCATTGGAATCGCCCAAGCCATAGCCATAACCATAACCATCGCAAACTTTCTTCATCCTTTTGCATGGTGTGTTTCTTCGACCCTTCTCTTTCTTTGAAGACGATTGAACTTTGCCAAAAAAGAGAAGATTTGCAATAGAGATGAAAATTAACTTCTACCACTAGTAGTAAATGCTTTAACAACCGCCTCCGCCCCAAACCAACAAGGCAAGCCAACAAAGCGGGAAAACAAGCCTATACTGCTTGCTCCATGACCGACAGAGAGCACCATAGCCCCCCCTCCTCACCCCCCCCGTCCGCTCTTGTTGCGTTGCCGTGTTGCCTCGCAAGGATGCGAACAAGCGTGCGAGTTTTCTCCTTGCTTTTGGCTATTTTTCTCGTTTTCCAAGCTGTTTCTGTCGCCCCCGCTGTCTCTGAGCAAAACTCGGAGCAAAGCTTGGAGCAAAGCTCGGAGACGCTGCTTCTGCGCACGCGCGCAGGCACTCTCCACAAGTTCAGCGTGGAGCTAGCCGTCTCCCCCGCCGAGCAAAGCCGCGGGCTCATGTTTCGCACGAGGCTTGCCGCGAAGCACGGCATGCTTTTTCTTCACTCTCCGCCGCAGCGGGTTGTCATGTGGATGAAGAATACCTACCTTCCGCTGGACATGCTCTTTCTCGATCGCGATGGCAAGGTTGTGCAAATCGTCGAAAGGACGACTCCCTTGTCGCTTGCGCGCATCCGCTCAAAGCAAGCCATCTCCGCCGTGTTGGAACTCGCCGCCGGCAGCGTCTCGCGCCTCGATCTCGCCACGGGCGACCGAGCAGAACACCCCTTCTTCCAACGATGAGCGCTACTTGCATGTCTTCTTACCCCATCGTTATTCTCAGCGGCGCAGGGATCTCGCGCGAATCGGGGCTGGATACCTTCCGCGACAAGGGTGGCATTTGGGATCGCTACGATCCGCAAAAAGTAGCGAGCATCGAGGGGTGGCAGCAAAATCCTACCCTCGTCCAAGAGTTCTACAATGAACGACGCGGGGAGCTGTTAAACGACAACATCCGAATCCTCCCTAACGCCGCCCACCTCGCGCTGGCGAAATTGCAACAACGCTGGCAAGCTCCTTGCACGATCGTTACACAAAACATCGACGACCTGCACGAACGCGCAGTACAAAAAATTCTCGACGACAAGACAAAGAAGGACAAACCATTCACAAAGCCATTCATATGGCGAGATGATAGCAATATCGTCCATATTCACGGCGAGACGCTGCGCTCGCTCTGTTCGCTCTGCGATGCGCGTGCGCGTTGTGAAGAAGACCTCTCCGCGATGAGCGTGTGTCAAGCCTGCGGAGCTGCGGGGGGGATGCGTCCCGATGTCGTTTTTTTCGGCGAAGTGCCTTACAAGCTGCCGCTCGTCTATAAGCTGTTGGAACAATGCCGTCTGTTCATCGCGGTGGGAACGGCGGGCGCGGTCTATCCTGCGGCGGGATTCGTCTCGCACGCACGCGCTGCTCGCACGCTGGAGGTCAATATCGAACCCACAGAAATCTCTCCCCTGCTCGAAGAGCATCGCTACGGCAAGGCATCGCTTGAAATCCCAAAGCTCGTAGAAGAGCTGCTGGCAGAGGCGTCGCCGTGAAGCAGGTAGAAAATTTAACCCGTATGCTCGCGCGTCTACCGGGGTTGGGTCCGCGCTCGGCACGGCGCGTTGTGCAACATTTGTTAGCGCGCCGCGAAACCCTTTTGTTGCCGCTTGCTCAAGACTTACGACAGCTTGCCGATACTCTCGCTGTGTGCAGCGTCTGCGGCAATTGGGACGAACGCTCGCCCTGCCATCTCTGCCTCGATAGCAAACGCGACCGCAGCCTTCTCTGCGTCGTCGAGCAAATCGCCGACCTGTGGGCGTTGGAGCGCAGCGACTGCTACCGAGGGCAATACCATGTTCTGGGCGGCGTTCTTTCTGCGCTCAATGGTATCGGCCCCGACGACCTCAGGCTCGCCAATCTCGAACAGCGCGTCAAAGACTTTGAGATTCGTGAAGTCATCCTCGCAACAAATCTCACGCTCGAAGGACAGACGACCGCCCACTACATCGCAGCACGATTGGCGCGCTTGGGTGTCAAAACATCTCGGCTTGCGCGCGGCGTGCCGGTCGGGGGCGAGCTCGACTATATGGACGAAGGAACGCTGTCGACGGCAATCGAAGCACGACAAAAAATCGGCTGAGCCTCTCAGATATGTCCGCAACCGATAACGCCGACACCATCTACGCGCTGGCAAGCGGCACAGGGCGCGTTGCTATTTCTGTGTTGCGTGTATCGGGCGAGCAGGCTTTTCTCGCGCTCGAATGTTTGCAGGGACGCTTGCAAGCGCACGCGCAGCTGTTGCCGCGTCTGCTGAAGCATCCCTCTAGCTCTGAGCCGATCGATCGCGCGATGACCGTGCGCTTTTGCGCGCCCAAAAGCTACACCGGCGAGGACATGGTGGAAATCCACTGCCACGGCTCGCGTGCCGCCGTCGAAGCCGTGCTGGACGCTTGGCGTAGCCATCCGCAGCTGGCTTTGCGACAAGCGGGGCGCGGCGAGTTCACTCGCCGTGCGCTCGTGGCAGGAAAGATCTCGCTCACGCAAGCCGAGGGGTTGCTGGACCTTGTCGCTGCCGAGACGCAGGCGCAGCGCAGGCAGGCGTTCGCGCAAAGCGAGGGCGCGCTCGCTACGCTTTACGGCGGGTGGGAAGAACGCATTTTTGCTTTGCTCTGTCAGTGCGAGGCTAACATCGATTTTGCCGACGAAGACCTCCCTTCGTCGCAACAAGATACGGAGTTGCGAAGCGCTGAGTTGCGAAATCTGGTCGAGCAGATCGAGGCTCATCTCGCGCTTGGAGAGAGGGCGGAGCGTGTGCGGACGGGGCTTTCGGTTGCTTTTACGGGTGCGCCGAATGTGGGGAAGTCGTCGTTGTTGAATCGCATCGCTTTGAGCGAGGTCGCCATTGTTGCCGAAACCCCTGGCACGACGCGCGATGTGTTGCGTGTGCGCACAGAGATAGCGTCGTTGCCTGTAGACCTTCTCGACACGGCGGGGCTGCGAAAAGCTGAGAATGCGGTCGAAGCCGAGGGCATCCGTCGTGCGCAAGCGAGCGCGAAGGAGGCAGATCTTGTCGTTCGAATCGAGGAGGCGTGCGGGAAGACGCTTGAGCGATTGGCGAGCAGGGAGACGCTTGGGGCATTGGCGAGCAGGGCGGGGGAGGAGGGCGAGGAAGACGGGGTTGAGCCTGACATACTTCTTTTTAACAAGAGCGATCTGCTTGACGAGGAAGCCAAGAATAAAATTAAGAATAAAATCGCTTTACTTGCGGGGGTTTTTCTTGTGTCGGCGAGGACGGGGGATGGTATGGGGATTTTTCTTGAGGCTTTGGGGTGTGCTTTGGGGGAGAGAGTATCGATGCTTTCGGCTGTTGCTCCGACGCGGGCGCGTCATAGGGAGGGATTGCTTGAGGCGGTCGTTGGGTTGCGGGGAGTTTTGGAGGAGGAGACGAGGGAGCGAACGGATTGGGGACTTGTTGGCGAGGGGTTGCGGGATGCGCGGGGGGCGATGGCGAGGCTTGTTGGGGGGCGTGATATTGAGGCGTTGTTGGATAGGATTTTTGCCGACTTTTGCATTGGCAAGTAGTGCGCGAGTGAGTGACGGGCGCGGGTAGTTTTTACGGATGCAAAACATCGCGTGCTGGCAACATCATGGACGCGCACGGCAAACCGTACGCTATGACGCGGGGGGTGGATAGTCTTTACGGATGCAAAACATGCGCACGCGAAGCGTGCGCGGGAGCGCGAGGGAGTAATCCCTCGCAAAAGACTCCGCGTCAGCGGAGCGCACGCAGTGCGCTTTATCTACGCGCGAAGCGCGTAGCCTCTTATTCAAAAGCGCGAGGCTTGCCTCGCGCAATACTGACTAGCAACATGGCACAGCGATTCGAGTTCTCCTCGCCCTAACGACAAGAAGAACCGCACGAAGCGCGCCTCTTATTCAAAAGCGCGAGGCTTGCCGTGCGCAAGGGGAGTTCATCCCCAAGCTGACTCGCAACACGGTAGAGAGTTTGTGTTTGTCTGCCTTTGCTCGCCTGCGCTTTTTAAGAGGCGCGCATCGCAAAGGCAGATACGGGCTTTATCTACGCGCGTAGCGCGTAGCCTCTTATTCCAAAGCGCGAGGCTTGCCTCGCGCAAGCTGACTTTTAACACGATACGGCGATTTTGTTTTCTTCTCCCTAGCGACAAAAAGAACCGCACGCAGTGCGCCTCTTATTGAAAAGCGCGAGGCTTGCCTCGCGCAAGGGGAATTTATCCCCGAGCTGACTCGTAACAATGGCACGGCGATTGCGTTTTCGCTCACCCTAACAACAAGAAGAACGCACGCAGCGCGCCTGTGCGGGCTTGACTTTCGGACGGGGAGTAGGTATCGTTCGAATCAGGAGATTTGTTTTGGGGGCTTTGGAAAAGAGAGAGGGTCGTCATGTTGGAAGGAACAGAAAGAGTGTCGAATGGAGCGGTGAGTTTTGACACGCAACGGGTTGTCGACCGATTGCGAGAAGGGGGATGGGACGAGGGGCAAGCTCGTGCGCTGTGCGATGTTTTGCGCGAGATTATGCGGGGGGTTGCGACGAAGGCGGAGACTCAGGCGGTAAAGATAGAGCTGAAGGCGGAGATTCGAGGGTTAGCAGAGAAGATGGATGTACAGTTTCAGGCGTTGAGGACAGAGACGAAGGCGGAGAATCAGGCGTTGAGGGCGGAGAATCAGGCGATGCAGGAGCAGATGAGGGGTTTGCGACAGATGATGGTTATAGGATTTTCTGTTATTGCGACACTCATGGCGGCAATGATTGGGCTTGCAACTTTGTTGTTGGAGCAGGGCGTAGGGTAGGCTAGGGCAGTTTTCGCTCGCAGAAACGCGCTACGCGCGTAGAAAAACGCACTTCGTGCGTTCTTTTCGGCTCTATCTTCTAGGCAAAGTTAAAGACGCTCTACCATGTTACGAGTCATGCTTGCGCGAGGCAAAGCCTCGCGCTTTGGAATAAGAGGCTACACACTTTGCGCTTCGCGCAAAGTGTGTAGAAGGCGCTATCGCGCCCCGCTGACGCGGGGTCTTTTGCGAGGGATTACTCCCTCGCGCTCCCCGCGTGCTACGCACGCGATGTTTTGCGCCCGTCATCATACAAAGCAAGTCTGTTGCGTAAGCGCGTGCCATTAAAAAGCACAAGCGCGAACGCAACAGACACACACAAGCGCACGCGATGTTTTGCATCCGTCAATGCAAAACGTCCGTCCTTTACTCCCCCTCCGTCTCCTCGCGTGCGTGCGACCAACTAGGGTCATAAGCGTTATGCCTCGTCGGCAACTCCCGCAAAAACCGCCCCGTCACATCCACCGTCATCAATCGAGACCTCCCCGCACGCGCCCCCCTAGGCGTCCGCTGCTTGTTAAAGAAAACTAATACCCTGCCGTTCGGAGACCAACTCGGCCCCTCCACACGAAATCCCTCAGCAAGAATGCGCAAATCACTGCCATCCGTGCGCATCACACCTACCCCAAACCTGCCGTAAAGCTGCCGCGTGAAAGCAATCCGATCGCCGCGCGGAGACCATATCGGCGTCGAAAACGATCCCTTGTCAAAACTCACTCGCTGAACATGCGCGCCGCGCCGCGTCATCACATAAATCTGCGGCGAGCCACTGCGATCCGAAACAAAAGCAACATAACCCCCGTCCGGAGAAAAACTAGGAGAAGTGTCAATCGAAGGATGCACCGTCAGACGACGACGACGCTGCGTCCCAAGATCGTAAGTGAAAATCTCGCTGTTGCCCGACAAAGACTGCGCATAAACAATGCCGCGATTGTCAGGCGAAAAACGCGCCGCATAAACAAGTCCCTCTCCCAAAGGTAAAATCTGCTCTCTATTCTTGCGCGTCAGATCGATCAGACGAATCGAACTCCTCTCGCGCGTGAGTGCCGTATAAATCGCCTTGCTGCCGTCAGGCGAAAAACGCGGGTTCAACACCAAAGTGCGCCTTCCGCGCGTCAGATAGCGTACGTTCGCACCGTCCGCATCCATGATCTCCAACCTCTTCCAACGCCGCTTCTTGCGCACGATCTCCGAGACATACAAAATACGACTGTTGAAATATCCTTTCTCACCGGTCAGACGGCTGTAGATGGCATCCGCGATTTTATGCGCAAGCACACGCTCAGAACGCGCGCTCAGCGTCTCGCGTGCAAGCGGACGCTCTAGGTTGACATCCCAAATCTGCAAGGTCGCCGTCAGAACTCTGCCCTTCTTGTTGAGCGAAATCGTGGCGAGCGCATCCGCACCCGCAATGCGAAAAACAGCGAAAGGAGGCGTCTCGTTCAAAGCAAGGGCCGTTTGTATGAGCGCATCGCGCTCGACAATCTCGATCAAGCCCGCGCGCGTCAGATCCGATTCCAAAACGCTACGCACAATACTCGCCGTCTTGCGCCCCGCACGCTTGCGCACGATGTCGGTGATCGCAAGCTTTGTCGGACGGAAAATTCCGTCCTGAATGTCGATCCGCAACTGCGCCGAGACAGGCTTGGAGATAACACCAAACCACAGCAAGCTTGCGAACAACAGGAAGGTAAGACGCGCCATGTCTCCTCTAGTTTCCTCCGAACAGACTGCGCGGGTCAAAGCGCAGAATCGTTTTTTTCCACAAGGCATGCTTTTCCAAAGGCAGGCGCAACGGCGAGCAGGCTGCGTCCGAAAGCGTGCGCAGGGCGGCCTCTGCAGCGCTACGAAAAAAAGGATCGCTCGTCATACGCGCTCGATCCATCACCAGCGCATCGACGACATAGGCATTTCCGTCGATGGTCAGCAGCAGATCAACAACCAGATTCTCCAACGCAGGCGCGCCGACCGGCGGGCTCCAGCATTGCGTGATGTGACGGCGGAAGGTGGCAAGCTCGCGTGGCGTCAGAACGGACTCGGAGGTCAGAAAAGAAGCCTCGGGTTCCGATTCTGCCAGCGCCGCGTCCAACGATTCGTCCAACGTCGCTTCCTCGTCCGAAGTCTCCTCCAAAGCCGTGAGCAGACTATCGATCGTTTCTTGAGGCTTTTCTTCTGTCGTTTTTTCGGCAACGCGCTCCTTAGGAGGTTTTTTAACAGCCGCGCTCTGTCCTGCGGGCTGCTCATTTGTGGGTTGCTCTGCTTTTTGTTGTTCGGTCGTGGGTTGTTCAGTCGCGGGCTGTTCAGCCGTGGGCTGTTCTTGCTGTGGAGTTTCACGAGGGGTTGTTTTCGCTTCGGTGCGGTAGGTTTTGAGTCGTTGTTGCAGTTCTGCTTCCGAGATGATCTCGACGCGCGTCGAGGGGAACGGCTCGATATAACGCGGCAAAAGCCATGCGAGGAGCGTGCCAGAAAAGAACAGCATGGCGTGCACGAGCGCGGAGAAAGCGAGCGTTTCCGACATGCTACGCTCGTCGAAGGGGCGTAGCAGGAAGCCTTTCATGGCAAGAGAAAACGACAAGGCGAAGGGTATAGACGCGGTTAGCTTATCGCAGTTGGTCGGTGACGAGCGATACGCGTTCGAATCCTGCGCGATTGATGCGTCCCATCACCCGCAAGACTTGTGCGTAGCGCAGCCTGCGGTCGCCTCGGATGTAGATTGCGATATTGCTGTTGCCCGCCGCGAGTGCCGTCAAGTGTTTGACGAGCGTTTTTTCTGTCACGCGTGCTTCTTGCAGGAAGACGGATCCGTCCTTACGAATCGAGACGACGAGGGGTTGTTCTTTCGCTTGTAGGGGTTTGGCGTCGCTCTGCGGCAGTTCGACCTCCAACCCGACGCTCAACAGGGGTGCGGTGACCATAAAGATGACGAGCAGTACCAGCATCACATCGATGAAGGGGGTGACATTGATGGCATCGATCAGCGTCCTCCGACGAAAGCGGAGCGCGCGAACGGAGGGAAGAGGAGCAGGCATACAAAAAAGTCGCGTGTGGCGATCAACGAGCAGGGATTAGCGATTAGGAGCTGCCATGTCGTCGAACTGGCGCGAGAATCTTATCGTCAGTTGCTCGACGAAGGCTTCCAAATCCAAGTGGATGCGATTGGCGCGCACTAGCAGCAGGTTGTAGAAGATCGTCGCCGGAATGGCGGCGACCAGTCCGAGCGCGGTTGCAAAAAGCGCCTCGGCGATGCCGGGTGCGACGACGGCGAGGCTCGATTGTTGGGTCGCTGCGATCGAGCGGAAGCTGTTCATGATGCCCCACACCGTGCCGAACAGCCCCACGAAGGGCGCGCTCGAGCCTATCGTGGCGAGGACGGGCAAAAGGCGTTCGCTCCGTGCGTTTTCCTCCAGCAGGCGCAAACTCAAGATGCGCGCGATACGCTCTTCCAAAGTTTGCCTTTGTGCGTGGCGGTGTTTGGTCGAAATCTTCCACTCCTCCATCGCCGAAAGAAACAGGCGCACTAAGGGACAGCGGTCGCCCTCGCGCAGCTCTTGCGAGAGTTTCAGAATCGAGCTCTCGCGGTGGAAGCGCAGCCAAAAGCGGTGGTTCAGAAAAACGGTTGTCTTCATCTCGGCGTATTTTTTCAGCGCGACGGCCCAGCTCAAAACCGAGAAAAATGCCAGCAAAGCGAGAACAAGCTGCACAACCCAGTGCGCAGACAACAATAGCGAGGCGAAACCGAACGATTCTTGAGACATAAACAAGGAGTGAAAGTTAGAGGGCGTAAGCTAAAGTAAAACCTTAAGTCGAAACTTCGCAACAAAAATAGTGTAGCAAATTATTTCCTTTCGCAATGCCCGCCAAACAAGGCTGCCACATCGGAGGGCATACGGCGGGGTTTGTGCGTTTGCGCATCGACCAGCGCGAGCGTGACCTCAAGCTCGGCTAGCAATGTAGCGTTTTTCTCCAACAGAACATTCTGCCGCAGCTCCAAGCGTGCGCCGCGCGCTTGGAGACAAAGCGTCTCGACCATCAGCAGATCGTCGAGACGCGCCGCACGCGCATAGCGGCAGCTGCAATACTGAACGACGAAAAGGATGCTGCGCGTAGCCGCCATGTGCGAGACCGCCATACCCCCCTCGCGCAACAACGCGCTGCGCGCGCGCTCGGCAAACTTGAGATAGTTCGCGTAATAAACCACCCCCCCTGCGTCCGTGTCCTCGTAATAGACGCGTAGCGAATATCGCCACACCCTGTCGTTTGTGGCAGTGCTTTTTTGATCGGCAAGACTTTTTTGATCGAGTAGCGTCATCGTGCCTCTACGATTTTTCGGGCGATTTTTCTGAGAAGATATCTTCTTGCGGCTCGTGCTGATTTTTGCGCGTGCGTTTGATTCCGCATCGCGTCCATCCTGCGGTGCTTAATTGTCTCCCTCGCGCTGTTTTTTCCAGCAACCCCTGCTGCAACAAGAAAGGCTCGACGACTTCCTCCAAGACATCTTTTTCCTGCGAGAGGGCTGCTGCCAGCGTCTCCACTCCCGCAGGACCACCCCCGAAGCGCGACGCCAACAGGGAGAGGTAGTCGCGATCTAACCTGTCCAAGCCGCCCTCGTCTACGCCCAACTGCTGCAAGGCTTGCTCGGCACAGCGTTGGTCGATCTCTTGCGTGCGCGCAACGATGGCAAAGTCGGCGATGCGGCGCAAGAGACGCAACGCGATGCGCGGTGTCGCACGGCTGCGGGTTGCGATCGTCAAAGCACCCTCCTCGCTCAGCGGGACAGGAAGCGCGCTACGCCGTGCTGCGCGGCGTAAAATCTCTGCGAGTTCATGCGTCTCGTAAAACACAAAATCCAGCGGGATGCCGAATCGCTCGCGCAGAGGACGCGCGATTAACCCAGGGCGAGTCGTCGCCCCCACCAGCGTGAAAGGGGCAAGCGAAAGACGCACCGAGCGCGCGCTCGCCCCTGCGCCGATCACGATATCCAAGCTACGATCTTCCATCGCACCATACAGCAGCTCTTCGACCGCGCTCGGCAAGCGATGAATCTCGTCGATAAAGAACACCTCTCCCGCTTCGCAATCCGTCAGCAACGCCGCGAGCTCGCCCGCCTTCGTCACAACAGGTCCTGAGGTGGCACGAAAGGGCGCGTTCATCTCGGCGGCGACGATGCGCGCCAAGGTCGTCTTACCCAAACCAGGAGGACCGCACAGCAATAGGTGATCTAGTGGCTCGCCGCGTAAGCGTGCCGATTCCAAAAACACCGAAAGGTTGCGACAGAGCGATTCTTGACCGATAAAGTCCGAAAAACGCGTCGGGCGAAGTGCACCTTGCGAAGATTCTTGCGAAGATTCTTGCGTTGATTCTTGCGGTGACTCTTCTTGCTCGATAGGTTCGGGCGAGACGATTCGCGGTTGTGCGGTTTTTTCTGTCATCGTCGTGCTTGTGTGCGCGAGGTTGCCGTCTCGTCTCTTTCTGTGCGTCGGGAGGGACGCAGCATTTTCAAGGCTTTTCGCAAGGCTTCGTTCAGGCTTTCGGGTTTTTCTTCGCGGCGCAAGGCTTGGAGTGCTCGTCCTGTCTCGGCGCGCTCGAAGCCCAGCGATTCGAGCGCATCGGCGAGATCGAGCCAAAGCCGCTCGTCGTCAGAGGGTTGGAGCGCGTTCGCCAAGCGCGTATCGGCGCTCGCTGCAAGGGCATCGTGCAGCGCGCCCATTTTTCCTTCGAGCTCGGTAATCAGACGCTGCGCCGTGCGCGCGCCCAAGCCTGGGACGGCTTGCAACGATGCCTTGTCGTGCGCGGTGATCGCGCGCGCGAGGGCAGTGCGCTCCAGGTGCGAGAGCACCGTGAGCGCGAGTTTGCCGCCGATGCCTTGAACGCTCAACAGCAGTTGAAATGCGTCGCGTTCGGCAGGCTCGAAAAAGCCGTAGAGTTTGAGGTCGCCGTCGCGCGCTTGCAGCACGACGAAAAGCCTCGTTTCCTCACCCTCTGTCATACGCGCGCGCGTGTGCGCGGAGCATAGCAGGCGGAAGCCAATTCCGACTCCGCCGCACAGCAGCACGACACCGCTGTCATCGAGGGTCTCGATGCGTCCCTCCAAGAAGGCGATCATGCTACACCGCGTTTTTCGCCCATGTTCTCGCTCATGTTTTTGACGAGGTTTTTGCTTGCGGGTTGCAAGGCATGGCATGTAGCGACCGCGAGCGCGTCGATGGCATGCTCGGACGCCTCGTCGAGTGCTTTGCGGCTTTCGGAAAATAGGCGTGTCATCATGAATCGCACCTGCTGCTTGTCGCTCGCTCCTGATGCGCTGACGGCGCGTTTCACCGTGCGCGGCGCATACTCGACGCAAGGGCGACCGACGCTTGCCAACAGGGCTATGGCGCGCGCTTGTCCGAGCGCGAATGCGGCGCGAGGATTTTTTCCCAAGAAAACGGCTTCCAACGCCACCTCGTCAGGACAGCACTTCGAGACGATGCTAGACAGGCATTCCAAAAGATGCGCAAGGCGAGCTGAGAGAGCGAGCGTTTGTGGCACTTTTACAGTGCCGCAATCTCGATAGCGCAAGTTGCTGCCCTCGCGTTCGATCACGCCCCATCCTGTTGCTGTCAGGCCGGGGTCGATGCCGAGAATGCGCATACGACGCGAGTTTTCACCCCTCCTCTTGCGAAGAAAGACGCGCCAGGGTTTCTTCTGTCATGTCGAAGTTTGCCCAAACCTGCTGTACATCCTCGCACTCTTCCAAAGCGTCGAGCATTTTTGTCAAGGTATCGGCGTGTTTGTCTTCGACCAGCGTCGTCGATTGAGGCTGCCAAATCAGCTGCGCGGCTGTGATCTCGCCGAAAGTCTGCTGCAGATGCGAGGCAATTTTGTGCAAGTCGTTCGCATCGCACATGACATTGTGTTCCTCCGCCTCGGAGACGACCTCTTCTGCGCCCACCTCCAACGCCGCATCGAAGAGAGCTTCCTCGCTCGCCTTTTCGCGCCTTAGGCGAATCTCGCCGCAACGCTTGAAGAGAAAAACGACCGTTCCAGGCTCGCCCAAAGAGCCGCCGAACTTGGAAAACAGCGAGCGCACCTGTGCGCTCGCGCGGTTGCGATTGTCGGTAAGCACCTCGACCATCACGGCAACCCCTCCGAGCGCGTAGCCCTCGTAGCGAATCTCTTCGTACAAAACCTCCGCACCTTCCCCGGCGGCTTTGGCGATGGCGCGCGCGATGTTGTCGTTCGGCATGTTCTCGCTGCGCGCGGAGAGCATCGCGGTTCGCAAGCGCGGATTGCTGCCAGCATCGCTACCGCCCATCTTCACCGCAACCGAGATTTCGCGCGACAGCTTCGCAAACCGTCGAGCGCGCTTTTTGTCCTGCGCGCCCTTGCGAAACATGATGTTTTTGAACTTGGAATGTCCTGCCATTATCTTTGCTTCTTGGTCTTTGCTTCCTCGTTGATGCCTTGGCGGGAAAACGGGGTCAGGCGGCGCGCTTCAGTGCCTCGACGATCAGGTCTCTCGCTCGCTCGGCGGATTCCCAGCCGCGCATTTTTACCCACTTGTTTTTTTCCAAATCTTTGTAACGCTCGAAGAAATGCACGATCTGCTCGCGCACGATCGAAGGCAAGTCATCGATGCTCGTACAGCCCTCGTAGTAGCTGTGCAGCTTGTCGTGCGGCACGCAGAGGATTTTTTCGTCCTCGCCGCTTTCGTCCTCCATGGAGAGCGCGCCGATCGGACGCGCGCGCAAGACGGCGCCTGGCAAGACAGGAATCTGTCCCAACACCAACGCATCGCAGGGGTCGCCGTCGCCGGACATGGTGTGGGGAATGAACCCGTAGTTGGCGGGATAAAACATGGCGGTCGAAAGAAAGCGATCGACGAAGAGCGCGCCCGAATCCTTATCCATCTCGTACTTGACGGGCGCTGCGTTCATCGGCACCTCGACGACGACATAAATGTCTTCGGGAGGATTTTTGCCAGAGGAAATCTTGGAAAGATCCATGCGTCAGAGATGCCTTAGTTAAAAAAGTTTGGCGTTGCGCCTCACGCCCACCCGTCCGCGTTTTACGAGCGCGAAAAACAACCCCCCCGCAAGCGCGTCCCACAGCAAGAACAAGCCTACCCCCTCCTCGATCACAGAGGCGAGTGCCAAGCCCAATCCAACAAAGCCGAAGACGAAGCTGAAGACGAGTGCTACCAAAAGTCTGGCGGGTGCGCGCCGCGACAAGAAGGCGGCAAGGCATGCTCCGCTCAAGGCGAAGAGGACGGGTTCCACCAAGCCATGAACAAGCTCGAAGGCAGGCGAGACCTCGATGCCGTAGACATGGTGCGCAGCGGCATCCGACGACAGCAGCACAAGGCCAAAAAAACAAAGCAGAAAACAAAGCTGCAAAGAAAACAAAGTTTTTGTCATGAACGAACTCTCCCAAAAAGCATAAAAGGCATCCCCACCTACCGCTCGCGCGTGTATAACACGAATGATGCCAAGAATCAAAGACAAGAATCAAAGACCAAGAATCAATCCCAAGCAACCCTCAACAGGTCGAGGCGACTAGCAGAGCATGACCATGAAAAAAGCGCAACAGACAACAAGCCCTTCGCACCCCCCTCCGCCGCCCCCTCGTGATGCGCTGAGGTTGGGGCATGTCGCCGTCGTCGTGCCCTCGTTAGCGGCAGCCTTGCTGCGTTGGCAAGCGGTTCTGCAACGCCCCCCATCGCCCTGCCAAACGCTGGAAGAGCATGGCGTGCGCGTCGTCTTTTTTGATCTCGACAATACTCGCCTAGAGCTGTTGGAGCCCTTCGGCGATCGCTCGCCCCTTGCATCCTTTCTTGCCAAAAATCCGCGCGGCGGTATTCATCATATCTGTTTCGAGACGCAAAACCTTGAGACCCTGCACGCAAGGTTGCAACAGAAAAATGTGCCGTTTGCAAACGACGCGCGCATCACGCGCGGTGCGCACGACAATCCCATCTTCTTCTTACACCCTCAAGCGCTCGACGGCGCGCTCGTCGAGGTTGAGGGAATCGACCCCTCCCCCTCCCCCTCCTCCTCGGAGCAAGCATGACAAAATCTTTCTCCCTGTGGCTTTTCTCCTATGCTTTCGTGTGGGGATTGCTGTGGTTTCTCGTCCTGCCGCTACGAGTAGGCTTTGCGAAGCCATCCCGTGCGAAAGGCGCAAAAAAAAATGTCGCAAAAAAAAATGCAGGCAGCGACATCAGCGCGAGGGTGCTGTGGCGCAAGGCACTTGTCGTCTCGTTGTTGGCAGTTCTACTGACGACGTTGTTGTGGGTTGCGCTCGCACGCTTGATTTAACAAGGTTATTCTCTGTTGTGTCTGCTTACTGCCTTGCCGCGCGTGCGCATCCTTTGTTGCAGCAGCACCACGACCTTGAACACGGCTTTCCTGTGGAGAGCGACGATCGCCTATTCGAGTATCTTCTTTTGGAAATCAATCAAGCGGGACTTTCGTGGCTGACGGTTATCAAGAAACGCACGGCGTTGAAAAAAGCCTACGCCGACTTTTCTGTCGCGCGCGTAGCAAAGTTTTCCTCGCCCGACATCGCTCGTCTGATGCAGGATTCGAGCATCATTCGCCATCGCCTCAAGATCGAAGCTGCCATCTTCAACGCCCAGCGAATAGGCGAGCTTGCATCGAAATATGGCTCGTTCAAGGCTTGGCTCGACGAGCATCATCCCTTGGAGCGCGAGGCGTGGGTCAAGCTTTTTCGTCAAACCTTCCGCTTTGTCGGCGTTGAGATCGTAGGCGAGTTTCTTACAGGCACAGGCTACCTTCCAGACGCGCACGCGCGTGCATGCCCTGTCTATGCGCGCGTTTTGGCATCGAACCCCCCTTGGACGCAAGGGAGGGTAAGGGCTGTCTCTTGAGGACAAGGACGATGAGTTTCAATTCTACGACACGCGCAATTTCCGCGTCATTTTTTGGGAGGCGAGGGGGAGGTATCTTCCTGCCCAAAGTAGCGTAGCAGCGCGCATCCTTTCTGAATTTCCTCTTGGCAGAAACGCGCCATATCTTTTCTTCCGATGTCTTTTCGCGCGGGTTGGATTTTCGCTATGGGCGTGGAAGGATGGACATAGACATCGATCGTAATTCTATGCAGGCTCAAGGCTTCTCGCAAGTGTGGCAAGAAGGACATTTCGCCGTGCCATGCGCACAGGGGTTCCCATTGGGTGCTCAAGGGCAGTCCGTCCAGCAGGCTGTAGCGTAGGCTGATGGGCTGTATGGCGAGGTTATTCGCGTGGAGTGATTCGAAGGCGGCAAAAAGGCTGGACTTGACAGGGAGGACACCTCTGCCGTCGCTGGTCGTGCCTTCTCCGAACAACAGCAGAGGGCTGCCCTCGTCCAAAAGACGCTGCAGCAGAGAAATTTGTCCTCGAACATCGACGCGGCTGCGATGGATGAACACAGTGCCGTAACATTTCATCAACCACCCGAAGAAGGGAAGGCTCGCTATGTCGCCGCGCGAGACGAAACGCGCGCCCGTCAAGGACATCAGAGCCGCGATGTCGATGTAAGAAATGTGATTAGAAACATAAAGCACATGCGATGCATCCGCCGCCGCGCCGTGCGTGCGTAGCGAGATGCCTAAAATGCGCGTATAAATTTTATAAAAGAGTGATCGCAAGGCTCTCGGCGGCAGGCGGCGTAACAGAGCAAAGGGCAGGAAAACGATCGTGTTTGCGACAAGTAGCAGCACGACGCAGGTCAATTTGATGACAATTCTCCCCCAAGAGATGCGAAAACGTGCGTTTCTGTACAGAGAGGACAGAGTTTGCCGATCGGCTTCGCAGAACACGAGGTCTCCTGTCCTCTTGGAGGGGTCAGGTTTGCGCAGGTTTTGCGTTGCGAGCAGTGGCGTTGCGCGCGGCGTCCTTTAAAAAATAACGGCGGTAGTAGCGGCGATCGATCAAGTCGTCGCTGATCGGCAAGACCAGCAGGATGTCGGTTGTCTTGAAGCGATGGTCGATGACGGCACCGTCGCCGACGAAGCATCCCATACGCAGGTAGCCCTTGATGAGCGGCGGCATGATGTGCAACGCTTTCTTTGCGATCAGGTCGTCTTTGGGGACGCGGTTCATTGGCTCAAACAGATGCTCCAACGCCTTGCCGCGCAAGGGCTCAGGGGCAAGGTGGTGGTGCCACATCCACGACAGAGGCATCGCCAAGGCATCGGGGTCGATGCCAGGAAACGATCCGCAACCGAAAAGCATACGAATGTTGTGATATTTGACATAGTAGCCCATCGCTATGAGAAGCAACGCAGGGACGCGCATCGTGCGGAAGCTCTTGGCTACGCAGGCGCGCGAAAGCTCCAGCGAATCGGACGCTAAGGGATGCGACAGTAGGCGCGAAAGATCGAACTCGCTTTCGCTGTAGAAGGGCGTGTTGCTCGGCAAGCGCGCGCGGCGCATCAGGCGATAGCAGGCGATCAGCGTGCCGTGTTCGCGCTCGCGGATAAGCAGGTGCTCGGCTTGGGTGTCGTAGGGATCCACCTCGCGACGACAGCGCGCCGCTTCCGCCGTGGGTTCGGCGGACATTTCCTCGTAGAAGACGCGATAGCGCAAGTCCTGCGCCGCAGCGATATCCTCCTCGCTCGCAGCGAGGGACACCTCGAAGATCGAAGTAGAATAGGGAGAGAAATCAGGAGGTTCTTCCTTCGCTCTATCTTGCTCGGGGTTTGCAGATATGGTCACATCGTCTCTCTCTCTCGCGTTCTCTCTACTCTAGCCAACAAGCGCCCTCGAGCGCAACGCTAACACGTTTTGCCCGCACGTTTTGCCCGCACGTTTTGCCCGCGCGTTTTGTCAGTGCGTTTATCAGCGCACGAAGAGCGACATCAAGCAAAAGACGAAGAACAGCACGGCACAGATGCTCGCTCCTGCGGGCAGATCGGCTGCCAGCGCCAGCGCAAAGCCTGCCAGCACGCAGACGATATTGACGATAACCGCGCCCAAAGCCATGCGTTCGGGATTTTGCAAGAGCACACTACGGCGCGACAGCATCACGAGGCAGGATGCGGGAATAACTAAAAAGGCGTTGATCAACAGCAAGCCTGCGATCCGAACGCCCAAGGCGATGAATATCCCCAGCATGGCGGTTGTCAGGATATCGTAGAGTCGCACGGGCAGTCCCTCGCTCAGCGCGAGGTCTCGGCTGAGCACATCCAGCAGCACGGCGCGCCACACGCAAGCGAGCAGGATGCTTGTCGTTGCGATGCCGACGAGGATCAAAGTCAGGTCGCTTTTTGTCGTTGTCAGCAGTTCTCCGAACAGCAGTGCCTCGAAGTCTATGGAGAGGCTTGTACCTTGCGCCAAGACGAGCGCAAGCGCGACGCTACTAGGCGCTAATATCCCTAAGAGGCTGTCGATGGGAAGGCGCGTGCGCTCGGCGAGCAGCGGCAAGAGCAGCGAAAGCACAAGTGCGATCGTCACCATGCCGATGCTTGGCAGCAAGCCTCCCAAGACGGCGATCACCGCGCCGAAGAGTGCTACATGCGCGAAGGTTTCTCCGAATCGCGCCATGCCCTTCCAAACGGTGATGCAGCCAAGAGGACCGGATATGCACGCCAACAAAACCGCTGCGCACAGCGCGTTCCAAAGGAAGGGATCGAACAACAGAGAAAGCATGGCAAGGACGAGAGAATCTTGGCTATTGCCGCTCGTTCGTCTTGTGCTTGTGCGCATACAGCGCGTAGCGATTGTTGCCGAAAAGCCGTATGAAGGCTTTGCTTTGCGAGACGGTTTGCGGCTTGCCCTCGCAACGGATACGACGCTCGAGGCACAAGACACGATCGGTTGCTGCCATCACGAGATGCAGATCGTGCGATGCCATCAGGATGGCGCAGCGATTACGGCGGCTGTAACTCTCCAGCCAGCCGTAGAGACGGATGCGTCCCGCCTCGTCGACGCCGGAGAGGGGTTCGTCCAACACAAGACAATCGGGTTGCTTTGCCGTTGCGCGTGCAAGCATGGCTTTTTGAAGCTCGCCGCCTGAGAGCGTGTACAACGGATGCGATGCTAGGGATGACAATCCCAGCTCCGAAAAACTTTGTTCGATGCGCTCGACGGAGGCGTCGCTGCTAAGATGGGCAAAGCGACGAAGGCTGAGCGGCATGAGCGGGCTAGGGTTCAGCTTTTGCGGAACATAGCCGATACGAATTCCTTTGGCGCGCGAGACCTTGCCGTTCGAGGCACGATAGAGTCCTAGCAGGCTTTGCAGAAGGGTTGTTTTGCCGCCGCCGTTTGGACCGAGGAGGGTTACGATCTCTTCGCGTTTTAGCGTGATGGACACTTCTTCCAGCAGTTGCTTGCCGCCGCGCGAGACAGAGAGGTTGTCTGCGCGGAGCAGGACTTCTGATTGTTTTTTGCGCGGCTTGTTTGTGGGCTGGCTCATCGGTTCACTTTACAGCTTTATTCTAGCGAGCAAGGCATTCCCGAAAGCCCGCGGCAACAGACCTCAACAAAGCAGCGTAAAAAGTTTCGTCTTGCGGCAACTTTGCCCCCAAAGGATCGATGACAACAACCCGCGTCTCAGAGCCTAAAAGTCGTGTCCGCACCTCGTGCGGCAGTTGCGGTTGGACGATGACGCAACGATAGTCTCCGCTACGCAGCTTTTTGCGCACATTCAAAGTATGTCGCATACCATCGCGCGTGGCGTTGTGACGCGCAGCGTAGAGACGCTCCTTGCCGCGAATGCCATAGCGCGCCGTAAAGTAGGCGGTGGAATCGTGAAGCACGAGAAATTTTGCCGCAACAGAACTTGTCGAAATCTCGCGCACGATTGAGCGCACCTCTTGGTCGAGCGCACGCAGAGATAGGTCTTGCTTGCGCGCATTCTTGCGATACAGCGCGGCGTTGCGGGGGTCGCGCTGTGCCAAAACCTCGGCAAGACGCTTGACGATCACACGAGCGTTCTCCACATCGAGCCACACATGCGGATCGACGCTGCCTTCGTGACGATGCTCTCCCGCTTCATGCTCATCTTCGTCGTGTTCCTCTTCGTCGTGCTTTTGTACGAGTGGCAGGGTTGTGATTCCCTTCAGTTCTGTGAGGTGGACGATATGGCGGGTTGCGTTTGGCTTGATATTGTTTTCGAGTGCTGCGAAGGATTCTCCGATAAGCACGAGCAGGTTGGCGGTGTGCAGAATGCGCGCTTGCGACGGCGTGAGTCTTGCGCCGTGCGGCATTATGGTTGGCGGTAGGAGCAGGAGTGGCTTTTGTGCGCCGTGCGTCAGATGTACGAGCAGCGCGTGTATGGGGGCTGCGGTTGAGACGATTTTGAGAGGTGCGGATTTGGCTTTGGCTTTGGATTTGGCTTCAGCGTTGTTGGCGAGGAGTGGCGACGAGAGGAACAGAAGGGTTGTAGCTAGGATGAGAAGTTTTAAGGGGTGCGTCATCGTTGCTTTATCCTCCGCCAGCGAATGAGATTTTCGATCGAAAGCCTTTTCAACCCATGCGTAAGGGCAAATTTTTCCAGCGCCTGCCCCTTGGCGACGCTACCGTCGTCGCAAACGATCTCGGCAAGCACGCCGACGGGCTCTGCCCCTGCCAGTCGCGCCAAGTCGTAAGCCGCTTCGGTGTGTCCTGCGCGCTCCAACACGCCTCCCTCCCTCGCAATCAGAGGGAAGACATGCCCAGGACGGACGAAATCCTCCGCCTTCGCACGAGGACAGGCGAGGGTGTTTATCGTTCTTGCACGCTCTTCGGCAGAGATGCCGGTCGTCAATCCCTCGCGCCCGTCGACCGAGACGGTGAAGGCTGTCCCTAATGGCGCCTCGTTCTGAGGCACCATCGGCGGACAGCGCAACAAGGCGGCGCGCGCAGCAGAGATCGCCACGGTGACGATGCCGCTGGTGTAACGCACGAAAAAGGCGAGTTGTTGCTCGGTCGCGTATTGCGCTGCCATAATCAGGTCGCCCTCGTTCTCCCTCTGCGCATCATCGGAGACGACGATCATCCTGCCGCTTTTAATCTCGTCCAAGGCTATGGAAACTTCTGCGGAAACTTCTGCAGCAACTTCTGCGGAAACTTCTTCGGCGGCTTCACAGCCCTCCGCTAGTGCCACAACAACACCATCGACAACATCGCCCATACGACAACGCACGCCAAAAGAGGTTTGTCCGAAAACAACAGATCGGTAGGAGAATCATTAGGAGAATCTTTGTCAGAGCCGCGCTCGATCAGCAGCAAGTAGCGGAAGAAGCCGAACAGCACGAGGGGAATCGTATAACCTAGCTCTGGACGAATGTCGGTTGCAAAAAAGCTGTAAAACATCAGCGTGCAAACCGCCGCCACCATCATGTAACGCTCGATCAAAGAAACGGAATAGACGCTCAACACACGCCGCGCGCGCGCCTTGTTGGCGAGCGTCTCTTGCCTGCGCTTGGAAGCGGCAAGGAACAACGACAGGCACAGGGTCGTAGCCAGCATCCACAGCGAAGCGGGATAGTCGAGCGCCGCCGCACCCGCCTCGACGCGAAGGCAGAAGCCGAACGCGATCACAAAAAGATCGATGATCGCCCAATGCTTCAGCTCCGCGCTGTATGCAAGCATCAAAAGCCAATAGATCGACAGGAAGGGAAACACCGCAGGCACAAATGCTACCGCCAACAGAAAGCAGGCAGACGACAGCACGACAAAAATGCCCCACGCCCAAGGTTTGGAGACCTCCCCTGAAGCGAGAGGTCGTGAGCGTCGCTTGATCGGATGCTTGCGATCTTGTTCGATGTCCAACAGGTCGTTGAAAACATAGACGCTGGAGGCAACAAGGCAAAAAAGGACAAAGCTCGCAAGCACCGCTCCCCACAATGCAGGCTCCCGCACAACGAGCGAGACATCGTAAAACAAGGCAGGAAAGAGCACGAAGACACCTTTGCTCCATTCCAAAGGACGCAACAGCGAAAGCACAGAGAGCGACAAGGGGCGCGACTGCAAGGCTCGCGTTTTTTTGTCTTGCTGTGGTTTTAAAGTTGTTGGCATCGCGTTTCCTCCCTCCTGCACGAACAGCTCCTTTGCCTCTGTCTTTTGCCTATAGTAAGCGCAAAATCCTTGCGCGACAACGCACGAGCGCAAAAATTGGGAAACAAGATTGTTCGAGCAAGATTGTTTAAGAGGGGTGAGGAAGTTATGACGAGCATAACAGGCTGGGGGCGATATCCTTCGCTGGAGGCACAGGTCGTCTCGCCTGCATCGGAGGAAGCCTTGCGAAAGGTTTTTCGCTCTGCGCGCGCACGCGGCGAGCGTTTGATCGCACGGGGTTGCGGACGCGGCTACGGCGATTGTGCGCTCGCGCCCGTCAGCCTCGACATGCGCGCCTTCGACACGCTCAGCGCCTTCGACGCGCGCACAGGATACCTTCGATGTCTGGCGGGCGTTGCGCTCGACGATCTATTGCGCGTCTTCCTGCCTGTAGGGTGGGCGGTGCCTGTCTCGCCTGGCACAAGGCATGTGACGCTGGGAGGGGCTGTCGCCAGCGATGTGCACGGCAAAAACCATCACAAAGAAGGAAGCTTTGCTCATCACATACAAGACATGCGCGTGATGCTCGCGGATGGCACGATCGTCTCCTGCTCAAAGCGCAAGAATGCCGAGCTGTTTCACGCCGTCTGCGGCGGGATGGGACTTGTCGGGGTTGTGATCGAGCTAACCTTACGCATGAAGCGCGTGCCGAGCGCATGCATGCTGGAGACAAGCCAGCGCGCGCGCAATCTTCAGGAACTCGTCGATTTGTTGGAACGCTATGCCGAGACAACTTACTCGGTTGCGTGGCTCGATTGTCTTGCACGAGGCAAAAATCTGGGGCGCGGTGTACTCTTCCTCGCCGAACACGCCGAGCGCGCGGGATGGCGCATCGAAGAAAAAGGACGCGTCTCTGTTCCCTGCAACGCTCCTTCCTTCCTGCTCAACCCCCTCTCCGTGCGCGCCTTCAACGCCGTGTACTACGGGTGTCGCGCCAAAAAGCCCGTCGAGCGAATCGTTGCATACGACAAGTTCTTCTATCCGCTCGATGGCATTCGACACTGGAACCGTCTCTACGGCAAGCGCGGATTTTTGCAATACCAGTGCGTCGTGCCAAAAAAAGACGGGCGCGACGTGCTAGAAGAAATTTTGCAACGCGTCGTCGCTTCGCAACAAGGGTCCTTTCTCGCCGTGCTGAAAACGATGGGGTGCGGGATCGCTCTGTCTCCTCTGTCCTTTCCTCAGGAGGGCTACACGCTTGCGCTCGACTTTCAAAACAACGCGCTTGTCTTCGCGCTGCTGGAAAATTTGGACGCGCTCGTGCATGCTGTCGGAGGACGCGTCTATCTGACGAAAGACGCACGTCTCTCGAAAAAGAACTTTCGCAAAGGCTATCCTCGATGGAAAGAGTTTTGCGCTGTACGGCGCAAGTTCGAAGCCGACACCCTTTTTGCTTCGCGGCAATCAAAGCGACTCGGGCTTTGACAGAAAGACAATCCAAACGAGACAACTCAGGGATAAATTTCCCCTCAAGCATAAAAGGAGCAAAACGATGACAGCAAAAAACCCTGAACACAACCCCGACCACCAAACCTCCGATCACATAGCAATCTTCGGAGCGAACGCCGACATAGCACGCGCGATGGCGCGCCTGTGGGCTGTGCGCGGCGCGCGCCTCTGCCTTTTTTCGCGCGACAAGAAGGCGCTTGCAAGGCTTGCGAAGGACTTGACGCTGCGCGGTGCCAGTTTTGTCGCGACCGAAGGCTTCGAGGCGCGCAACTTCGCCTCGCACGACAAGTTGCTCGCCCACGCGCACAAAGCCTTGGGAGGGTTGCGGGTTGTCGTGCTTGCGCAAGGAGTTTTGCCGAACCAAAAAACAGCCGAGAAAAACTTTGAACAGGCGCGCATCGCCTGGGAGACGAACTTTCTCAGCGTTGTCTCGCTGGCTCATGCCGCGAGCGCACGCATGGAGAAGAAGGGGGGTGTGATCTCTGTTTTTGGTTCGGTCGCGGGCGATCGCGGTCGCGCGTCGAACTATGTCTATGGGTCGGGGAAAGGCGCGGTCGCGCTCTTTTTGCAGGGATTGCGCCATCGTTTGGCGCGCGCAGGCTCGCCTCTGTGCATTCAGACGCTCAAGCCCGGCTTTGTGTCTACGAAGATGACCGCCTCGTTCCGCAAGGGTGCTTTGTGGAGCAGTCCTGAGCATGTCGCTCGTGTTATCCTGCGCGCCATCGACTCCAAGCGCGAGCAGCTCTATGTGCCGTGGCTGTGGGTCGCCATCATGGCGATCATCCGCAACATCCCAGAGAAAATTTTCAAACGTTTGCCTCTTTGATGCTTGTGCTAGGGTTGCGGCGACAAAGGAAATACTTCGAGCAAAATACGGAGAGGGAGGGATTCGAACCCTCGGTGCGCTTGCGCGCACAACGGTTTTCGAGACCGTCCCGTTCGACCGCTCCGGCACCTCTCCGCAAGCCCTTCCTCTCAGCCTCACGCCATCCTAGCATAGACGAGCGATGAAACATTTTTTGCCAACAGCCGTTGAACTTGCTCTTGCCGCGACGCGCCTTTCGTCGTCTTTACAACGACGCGTCAAGGCGTGGGAAGAGAGCGTGTCGTCTTGTGGCGAGCGATTTTTCTCGGAAGAGCTGTTGCTTTCGGCATCGGTGTTGTTTCTGCCAGTCTTGTACATGACGGCGGCATTTGCATTGCTTTCCGACATAGGCTTAGGTCGTTGGGTTTTTCTTGTCGGGTTGTCGCTGTGGGGGATAGCGGTCGTGGCACTGCATCGAGAAGAACGATGGCAAAGGCTGGTTGCAACCCTGTTGCTGCTCTTGGTAGCTTTCGCGCTCGCGGTGTTTCTGACAAGATTCACCTTGGACGGGGGATACGATTCTCGCGTCTACCATGCGGGGGCAATTTTGGGCTTGTTGGAGGGAATCAATCCCTACTGGGATCCCGCCGACTGGACAACCTTCGCCTACCCCGCGGCGCACTGGTTGCTTTCTTCCTCGCTGATTGTATGGACGCAAACATTCGAGGCGAGCTTTGTCTTGACGGTTGTTGCCGCCTTTGCAGCGTTTCTATGCGCAAGGCGTTTTTTGACAACGCCAGCCCTCACGCACTTGTCTCGAGTTTGGCGCAATGTTTTGGCATTTCTGCTTGCTGCCAACCCCATCGCAATATGGTGCTTCGTCTCCCACTACAACGACGGCTTGCTTGTCTCGACGTTGTTGATCGTTTTCTTGCTCATGCTTTGTTTTGTCTCGGAAGGCAAGAGGCAAAGTCGAACGACAAGGCTTCGAGTCGCCGTTTATATCGTGTGTCTTCTCGTGTTGCTCATCAACATCAAGTTCACGGGGCTCGTCTTCGGCGGGGTCTTGGGGCTGACAGCGCTGGCTTACGGGCTCAGACGCGGCGCAAGGCGAAAGACACTCTTCCAACTGGCGGGGTTGGGGAGCGCTGCTACGATCTTGGGGGTCGCCTTGTTCGGCTTTTTTCCTTACGCCACTAACATGGCGCAGCATAAAAATCCCTTCCATCTAGAGAGAACAAAGGAGATGTACGAAAATTTTTGGGACGAAAAATTATACTCCAAGTCGCATTACGAGAAATGGTGGATTGCGCTGTTTTCGAAAACAGGAAAAACTTGGACAGACCCGATTCCTTTGCCGCCGTTTTCTTCTCTGAGTTCCCACTCTTTTCTGCAAGGGTTCGGTTCAATGTTTAGTGGTACCTTGCTTTTGTGTATGAGCTTGGTGTTTTTTGTACGACACAAAGGAGCCTGGGTCGTTTTGGCAGGTATCATGGCATCCATTCTCTCGACGCTTGTGAGCTTCGATTTTCGCCTCACGCCGCAGAACTGGTGGCTACCTATGCTCTTTCTCGTCTTCCTGCTCGCGCCTGACGAGAAGCAACCTCCTTTGTCGCGTGCGCAAAGAGCTATCGTGTTTTTCGTTGTCGCCTGCTTGCTTCATATCTCCATCGCAAGGCTTAATAGCCATTCCAGGCACGCTGTTTATTCGTTAAGGATTGTGCGACAAGCGGAACAGCAGGGAGGGTGGTTTGTAACGCCTGATCTGGTAATCGAAGATGATGGGCAAAGACAAGCCTTTTTCAACTACTACGACAGCGGTTTGAGCGGCGTGCACTTGCCCACGATGCCCGAATGTCCTGAAGGAGCAGAGACACGCAAACCCGTCTATGGGCTCATGTTATGCAAACCCTAGAAAAAAAACTTAAAGCCGAGCAGGTCATAAGAATACGGAATCTTTTCTCGGAAGAGCTGTTGCTTTCGGCATCGGTGTTGTTTCTGCCAGTCTTGTACATGACGGCGGCGTTTGCCTTGCTTTCCGACATAGGCTTAGGTCGTTGGGTTTTTCTTGTCGGGTTGTCGCTGTGGGGGATAGCGGTCGTGGCACTGCATCGAGAGGAAAAATGGCAGAAGCTGGCGATAACCCTGTTGTTGTTCTTGGCAATCTTCGCGCTCGCGGCGTTTCTGACAAGGTTCGTCCTAGACTGGAAATACGATTCGCGCGCCTATCACGCACAAGCCGTTTTGGCTTTGCTGAAGGGGGTTAATCCGTATTGGGATTCCGCCGACTGGACAACCTACACCTACCCCGCGGCGCACTGGCTTCTTTCTTCTTCGTTTATTTTATGGACACAAACATTCGAGGCGAGTTTTGCCTTCACGCTTGAAGCTGTCTTTGCGGCGTTTCTTTGCGCAAGGCGTTTCTTGACAACGCTGCCGACATTGCCTCGTGTTTGGCGCAACCTTTTCGCTTTCCTGTTGGCTGCCAACCCCGTTGCAGCATTTTGTTTTTTCAACCACCACGTCGATGGCTTGCTTGCCTCCACGCTATTGAGTGTTTTTATGCTGATGCTCTGCTTTGTATGCGACGGAGGCTCTCGCCAAGCCGACAAGCGGCGCATGCGACGCACAGCCTTTTGTATTGCGGCTCTGCTTGTGCTGCTTGTGAATATCAAGTTCACGGGGCTCGTCTTTGGCGGGGTCTTGGGGCTGACGGCTCTTGCCTACGGTGGCAGGTGTGGGGCTGCTCGAAAGACGCTCTTGCGATTGGCGGGGTTGGGGAGCGCTACTGCGATCTTGGGGGTCGCGCTGTTCGGATTTTACCCATATATGACGAATGTTCGCCAGCACGCCAACCCCGTCCATCCGATGTATCCCGCGATCGTGTTCGGCGAAAAGGTTAGCCAGCAGAGACAACCATGGTTCCTTGAGACGAAAAATCCGATTCTGTTGGGAAAGTCGTCTTACGAACAATGGTGGGTTTCGCTGTTTTCGAAACAAGGAGAAACTTTTTGGACTCCTGCTCCTTTGCCGCCGTTTTCTTCTTTGTATCCTTTGTCCTTCCTGTACGGATTTGGCTCATTGTTTAGCGGCTCGCTGCTTTTGTGTCTGAGCTTGGCATTTTTCGTGCGACACCGAGGAGCGGGGGTCGTCTTGGCAGGCGTGATGGCATCGATTCTGTTGACGGAAGCTAGCGTCTCTCCTCGTCTCACGCCGCAGAGTTGGTGGCTACCGATACTCTTCCTCGTCTTCCTGCTCGCGCCCGACGAGAGGCAACATCCTTTGTCGCGCGCGCAACGATCGGTGATATTCGTCGTTACTGCCTGCTTGCTTTACACCTCCGTTCTTTCTTTCGGCGGCTATGGAGAGCGAGCCGTCTCGCTGTTGCAGACCGTGCGGCAGGCGGAACGACAAGGAGGGTGGTTTGTTGTTCCTGATAAGAGCATCCCAGACTGGGACAAGAAAACCTTTCTCGACTATTACAAGAGCGATTTGACCAACGTGCGCTTGCCCTTGCGAGAGGACTGTTCTGATCAAGCGGAGCAACGCAGACTCGCTTATGGGTTGGTGCTATGCAAACCCTAATACTGAAACTTAAAGCCGAACAGGTCAGAAAAGTGCGGAGCTTCTTTTCTGAGGAGCTGTTGCTTTCGGCATCGGTATTGTTTCTGCCTGTCTTGTACATGACGGCGGCGTTTGCCTTGCTTTCTGACATAGGATTAGGTCGTTGGGTTTTTCCTGCCGGGTTGTCGCTGTGGGGTATAGCGGTCGTGGCACTGCATCGAGAAGAACGATGGCACAGGTTGCTGGCAACCCTGTTGTTGTTCTTGGTAATCTTCGCGCTCGCGGCCTGGGCTTTGAGTTTCACCTTGGATAGGGGACACGACTCGCGTCTTTACCATGCCGAGGCAATCTTGGGATTGCTGAAGGGCATCAATCCCTACTGGCAACCCGCTGACTGGACAACCCTCGCTTACCCCGCGGCGCACTGGCTGCTTTCTTCCTCGCTGATTGTATGGACGCAAACATTCGAGGCGAGTTTTGCCTTCACGCTTGTTGCCACATTCGCGGCGTTCCTTTGTGTAAGGCGTTTCTTGGCAACGCCAACCCTATCGCACTTGTCTTGTGCCAAGTCTCGTGTTTGGCGCAACCTTCTCGCAGTAGCGCTTGCCGCCAACCCTATTGCTACCTTGGGTTTCTTCAACCACCTTACCGATGGCTTGCTCGCCTCCACGCTGCTGAGCCTATTTATGCTCATGCTCTGTTTTGCCTGCGACGGAGGCTCTCGCCAAGACGACAAGCGGCGCATGCGACGCACAGCATTTGGGATTGCGGCTCTACTCGTGTTGCTCGTCAACATCAAGTTCACAGGGATCGTCTTTGGCGGAGTCTTGGGGCTGACGGCTCTTGCCTATGGCGCAAGGCGAGCCGCAAGTCGAAAGACGCTCTTACGATTGGCGGGGCTGGGGAGCGCGGCAGCAGTCTTGGGGGTGGCTCTGTTCGGATTCTTCCCTTACGCAACGAATGTTGCGCAGGATAAAAACCCTTTTTACCCCGCCGTCCAATTCGACGAGCAAGGGATAAGAATCGACACGCTCGCTCAGTGGATGGAGCCAGAATTCTACAACAAGTCGTCTTACGAAAAGTGGTGGATTTCGTTGTTTTCCAAAAATGGAAAAAACGGCTGGGATCCTGCTCCCTTGCCGCCTTTTTCATCTCTGAGTGCGCGGTCGTTTCAGTACGGATTTTCTTCCTTTTTTAGTGGAGCGTTGCTTTTGTGTCTGACCCTAGCGTTCTTTGTGCGACAGCGAGGAGCGTGGATCGTTTTGGCAGGCGTGATGGCATCGATTTTGTCGACGAGCGCGAGTTTTGAATTCCGTCTCACGCCGCAGAATTGGTGGCTGCCTCTTTTGCTGCTCGCGTTTCTTTTCGAGGGTCCCGACAATAGTAGATCTTTGGGCAAATCTTTGAGCGAATCCTTGCCGCGCGCACCCTTGCTGATGGCAAGGAGCATCGTAGGCTGTTTGTTTGCGATCGCTTTGATCAGATTCCTCGTTCCCGGACTAGAGTCTGTCATGCTGAAACGCACTGCAGGAGAGATGGAAAAGGAGGGTGGATGGCATGCAACGGGTTACTTTGATTACTACAACAGCGGGTTGACGGGGATGAACCTTCCCGCCTTGAGAGAATGTCCGCCGACAGCCGAACGCCGACATTTGAATTTGTTCTTGTCCGCTTGTCGCCCGTGAAGGCAAACACAAGAATTGTTTGCGAGGATTTTTGTTGAAAAGATCGTGTCGTTGTATCTATAGTGAGGGTATGAGTTTTGTTTCTCTTGTCCGTATCGTAAAGGCGCAGGTTCTTGCAAAAACGCTTGCTAAAGCGTTTGCCAAAACGTTTGCAATGACTGTCGTTTTTCTGCCCTTCCAAGCGTTTACTCCAGCGCTTGCGCAAGGGGGTGAGGAGGTGGGAGCCTCGCACAATTGGCAGACCGGGTTTCAAGAGCCTGCCTCGGCGCTCGCTCGCCAAGCCTTCGGCTTTCACGACAACGTTCTGCTGCCCGTCCTCACTGCCATCTGCCTCCTTGTCTTTGTGCTGGGAGGGTTCATCTGTTGGCGCTTCTCCGAGAAACGAAACCCCAAGCCCTCGAAAAGGACGCACAATGTTCGCCTGGAAGTGATTTGGACGCTCATCCCTGTCGCCATTCTCGTCGTTCTCTTCGTGCCTTCCTTCAACCTCATGCGTGCCATCGAAGATGTGTCAGAAGCTTCCCTCACCGTCAAAGCCACAGGGCATCAGTGGTATTGGTCTTACGAATATCCCGACCACGACGGACTGACCTTCGACTCCAACCTGCTCCAAGGAGACGATCTCAAAGACAAATCTAAGCGACTGCTGCAGACCGACAACGCGCTCGTCCTGCCCGTCGGAGAAAAGGTGCGCGTGCTCGTCACCGCCGCCGATGTGATCCACTCGTGGTCAGTGCCGAGCTTCGCCGTCAAGATCGACGGCGTGCCAGGGCGCGTGAACGAAACATGGCTCACCGCTGAAAAAAAAGGAGTCTATTACGGATTCTGCACAGAGCTCTGCGGAGCAGGACACGCATATATGCCCGTCGAAGTGCATGTCGTCTCCAAAGCCGAGTTCGTCATATGGATCAGAAAAGCCAAAAAACAATTCGCCGCGAATAAAAACGCTCAACAACAACACGCCGAAACTGCCAACAAAAATCTACAAGGCGACCTTCTCGCTACGAAAACGCACAACGCACAGGAGTAGAAAACCCCATGGCAAGCATCACCATGAACGGAAAGAAAAAAACAAAGGTTGCGACGAAAAAATCCTCCGCTCACGCAGAGCATCGTCCCTACGGAATCGGACGCTGGCTTTTTTCGACGAACCACAAGGACATCGGAACGATGTATCTGATCTTCGCCATCGCGGCGGGGCTGATCGGCGGGGGCATCTCTTTTCTTATGCGCTTGGAGCTGCAAGAACCGGGCGTGCAGTATTTTATCAGCGCGGGCGCTCCCGACGGACACATATGGAATGTCTTCATCACCGCGCACGGCTTGATTATGGTTTTCTTCACCGTCATGCCCGCCTTGATCGGAGGGTTCGGCAATTGGTTTGTCCCCCTCATGATCGGCGCGCCCGACATGGCTTTTCCGCGCATGAACAACATCAGTTTTTGGCTTCTTCCTCCATCTCTTTTGCTTTTGGTGCTTTCCCTCTTCGTCGGCGGCGCAGGCACAGGATGGACGCTCTATCCGCCCCTCTCCGGCACGCTCGGACACTCGAACGCGTCGGTCGATCTCGCTATCGTCGCCATGCACTTGGCAGGTGCTTCATCCGTTTTGGGCGCGATCAACTTCATCGTCACTATCTTCAACATGCGCGCTCCAGGCATGACGCTTCGCGTCATGCCTCTGTTCGCTTGGTCGATGCTCATCACAGCCTTCCTGCTCGTCATGACTATGCCCGTCTTCGGCGGCGCCATCACGATGCTGCTCGCAGACCGCAACTTTGCCACATCCTTCTTCGTGCCTGAGGGAGGAGGAGACCCACTCCTATTTCAGCACCTGTTTTGGTTCTTCGGACATCCCGAAGTCTATGTCATGATCCTGCCCGCCTTCGGCATCATCAGCCACATCGTCTCGACCTTCTCGCGCAAGCCCATCTTCGGCTACCTCGGCATGGTCTCTGCCATGATCGCCATCGGCTTCTTCGGCTCCGTCGTTTGGGCGCACCATATGTTTACCGTCGGCATGGGCTTTATGCTCAAACTCTACTTCAGCGTCGGGACCATGATCATCGCCGTGCCGACGGGCATCAAGATCTTCAGCTGGCTCGCTACCATGTGGGGAGGCTCGATTCGATTCGCTGTGCCAATGCTGTGGGCAATCGGCTTCATCGGACTCTTCACAATCGGCGGCGTGACGGGAGTCGTCCTCGCGCTCGGAGGCGTCGACGTGCAACTGCACGACACATACTATGTCGTCGGACATTTCCACTATGTTCTCAGTCTCGGCGCTGTGTTCGCCATCTTCGGAGGCTTCTACTATTGGTTTACCAAGATGAGCGGCTGCGTCATCCCCGAGTGGGCAGGCAAGCTGCATTTTTGGACAACCTTCATCGGCGTGAACGTCGTCTTCTTCCCGCAGCATTTCTTGGGTTTGGCAGGCATGCCGCGCCGTTATATCGACTACAACGAAGCTTACGCGGGCTGGAACGCGGTTTCTTCCTACGGCAGCTATCTTTCTTTCGCCTCCACGCTGTTCTTCGTCGCGGTGGTCGTCGTCGCGCTGGTGCGCGGTCGCGGCAAGCGGAAGGTTGCCGACAACTACTGGGGTGCGGGCGCGACCACGTTGGAGTGGACGGTCTCGACACCGCCGCCTTTCCACAGCTTCTCGACGCCGCCGCGCATCTCGCGCTGACCTGAATGGCTTTGGCGCGCCGTTCTTCCTTGCAGGCGCACGCAGCCGCAACCGCAGAGCTTCGCATCGCCGCCAGACCTTCCGAGGTCGGAGATTTTCTCAAACTCACCAAGCCGCGAATTCTCCTGCTGACAACCTTCACCGCACTTTGCGGCATGGTGTTGGCGGACGGCAACAACCACATCGTCTTGAACATCATCGCCTTGCTCGCCGTTGCTATGGGCGCAGGCGGTGCCGCCGCCTTCAACATGTGGTACGACCGCGACATCGACCGACTCATGCTACGCACGCGCACAAGACCGGTGGCTTGTGGAACGATTGCTCCATCCGATGCGTTTGTGTTCGCCATGACACTATCGTTGTTTGCCTTCGCCCTGTTGGGGCTTGCGGGCGGATGGGCGGCGGCGGCGTTGCTAGCAAGCACGATTCTTTTCTATTCCGTCTTCTACACGATGTTTCTGAAACGGCGCACCGTCTACAACACCGTCATCGGAGGTGCAGCGGGCGCAGCACCCCCATTCATCGGATGGCTTGCCGCAAATCCTTCGTCGCAGGCAAACTTTCTGGAGCCTCTCTTGCTATGTGCGCTGATCTTCCTGTGGACACCGCCGCATTCGTGGGCTTTGGCGCTCTTGCGACGCGACGACTACAAGCGCGCGGGGGTGCCGGTGCTGCCCGTCGTGTGTGGAGAAAAAAAGACAAAACAGAAAATCTTCCTCTATTCATTGACGCTCTTGCCGCTCGCGATCGCTTTCGCGTGGATCGGCGGCACAAGCTGGATCTACGGAGGCATCGCCTTTGTGCTTTCGTCGCGACTCATCTTCTACGCGCTCTGGATGAACAGAAAAAAGGAAACATCCTTGCGCGCAGCAGGAGCCTTGTTCGGGTTTTCAATCGTCTATATGATCCTGATGTTCTCTTTGCGTATCGTCGATCATGTCGCGGAGCAGCAGAATTGGCAGTGGCTTGCAATCTGACAAACAACCAGTCGACGCGATGAAACACAAGGCATCAGGCAAAAAAAACAACGACAAGCGCAAGAGCGAGCGCAACGAGGAGCTTTGGACTTCGAGCAGGCGGCGTAAGAACAGAGCCTTGTTAGTTTTAATGTTGTTGCTCGTCGTGGCGCTCTATGCCTTGTCGATCGTCAAGTATTCATGACGAGAACATCCAACAAGCAAGTAGCCAAGCAAGTAACGATGGGTGAGCGGAAAGAGAAAGGACAAGCGAAAGGAAGAGAATTGGGTGTTCGCAATCGTCGTCTTGCGTTGAGGGTCTTTTTTTTCGGCGCCCTCATGCTGGGATTGAGTTTCGCCTCTGTTCCGCTGTACGATCTTTTTTGCCGCGCGACGGGTTTCGGTGGCACGACGCAAAAAAGCAGTTTGCGGGAGCTGCTCGGCTTGACAAAGCGAGCCGAGGCACAGACGATCAGTGTGCGTTTCGATGGCAATGTGAATGGTCTCGACTGGCGGTTTGCGCCCTCGCAGGTCGAGATGGAGGTTACCCTCGGCGAGCTCTACGAGACTTTCTACACGGCGGAGAATTTGTCTTCGCGTGCGCTTGCGGGGGTCGCCACCTACAATGTGACGCCTGCGAAGGCGGGCGCCTATTTTCACAAGATCGAGTGTTTCTGCTTTGTCGAACAAACGCTGCGGGGGAAAGAAAAGGTTGCGATGAAGGTAGTTTTTTTTCTCGATCCTGCGTTGCGCGACCACGAAGAATGGGACACTTTCGACACGGTGACGCTTTCGTACAGTTTTTTTCCGCAAGCCTTGGGCGATGTTCTTGACGATTAGCAGTGGCTTTTAGTTTCGCATTTCGTGTATCATCGCGCGATGGCAGAAATTTTTTCTCAGAGGATGTGATGTCTACGTCTACACCTTCGCACGACTATCATTTGGTCGAACCTAGCCCTTGGCCTGCGCTGGGTGCGCTTGGCGGCTTTATGTTTATGGGGGGTTTTATCCTCTACTTACATCCCTCCCTGTTGGGAGAGTCGCCGACCTCGCTGCTGGAGGCGTGGGGAGGATGGTTGCTGTTTCCTGGCACCTGCCTGCTTCTGCTGACGATGGCACTTTGGTGGCGCGATGTCATCGCCGAGGCGCACAAGGGAGACCACAAACCCGTCGTCCAACTGGGGTTGCGCTACGGCATGGCGCTCTTCATTTTTTCCGAAGTCATGTTCTTCTTCGCCTTCTTTTGGGCATTCTTCGGTGCGTCGCTTTTTCCGAGCGAGCAGATCGGAGGTGTCTGGCCGCCCGAAGGAATTCGTCCCTTCGATGCTTTCGGACTGCCCTTCACCAACACGGTCGTCTTGTTGCTGTCAGGAACTACCGCTACTTGGGCGCATCGTGCGCTTCTCGAAGGTGATCGAGCAGGGCTCATCAAAGGCTTGTCGATAACGATCGCCTTAGGCATCCTCTTCACCGCCTTGCAGGCGTACGAGTACTCGCACGCCGCCTTCGCCTTGAAGGACGGAATCTACGGCTCAACCTTCTACATGGCAACGGGCTTCCATGGCTTCCATGTCATCATCGGCACGATCTTTCTGATCGTCTGTCTCTACCGCGCCTTGCAAGGAGATTTCACTCCACAACAGCATTTCGGATTCGAAGCCGCCGCGTGGTACTGGCAGTTCGTCGATGCCGTGTGGCTGTTTTTGTTCGTATGCATCTATTGGTGGGGCGCGTAGGACGCGCGCAAACGAAACATAACAAGGATAGTTAACAAGCAGAGTTGGATAGGATGTTAAACGCATATATTACGTTTTTGCGTTTCCTTCACAATCGAGTGCTGTTGAATCATGCAAGATGGTTCGAACTCCTTTGGGTTTGGGGTAAAAAGCCGCTTATCGAAAAATCTTTTCAAGAGAAAGGATTTTGGCAACGCTTGCTTCGTCCCCTTCGGAGGGGTGTTTTTCTCTTCAACAACTTCTTGTACAGAGAAATTTGCAAACACCACGCATCTATCGCCAAAGGACATCTTCCCGTCCATTTGGGAGGGCACTTCGGAAAGACGATTCTCGACGAAGGGGCGTTGGTGTTTCTGAAAGAACAATTCGCCGTTGCCTCCATGATCGATGTGGGTTGCGGACCTGGAGGACAAGTTGAACTTGCCCGAAAGCTCGGCATCGAAGCTTTCGGAATCGACGGCGATTACACGCTTAAGCGTAAGAAGTCTCACTACTTCTTGCACGATTTTACGACGGGTGTATTTCCTTGCAAACGCCGTTTCGATCTCGCGTGGTGCGTCGAGTTTCTTGAGCATGTCGAGGAAAAGTATCAACCCTTCTACATGGATATTTTGCAGCATGCGAATCGTGTCGCATGCACTTCCGCACCGCCGGGATGGGAGGGCTTTCACCATGTCAACTGCCGCGAGCAAGATTACTGGATCAGCGTTTTTAAAAAATACGGCTTTGTGCTCGACAAAAAAAACACCGAGAGGATGAAAGAACGCTCAAGCATGCAACGCGAATTTATGCGCGACACAGGCATGCTATTTGTCAAAAAGTAGATTGCGCGTACTGGCAACGCGCACCTTGGCTTTGAAGCCACCGCTTGCTACTGGCAGTTCGTCGATGCCGTGTGGCTGTTTTTGTTCGTATGCATCTATTGGTGGGGCGCGTAGATTAGATAGAAACCGACGAAGAAGATAGAAGGGAGACCAAGCCTAGCAAAGCTATGTAAACACGGGTTGGTCGGTCGGTTGGTTGGTTGGTAGGATAGAGTCTTTTTGTTGTCGGTAAATCTGCGCCCATGCTAGCATGAAGCCATGGGGGATGAACTTTTCAAAGGATCGTGATGAGCATACGTAGCTGGCTGTTGTTGTTAGGGTTGAGCTGCTGTTGGGGTAGCTCCTTTTTGATGATCGATGTTGCGCTGAAGGATTTCTCTCCTGCCGAGATCGCCTTTTTGCGTATCAGTATCGGCGCAGTGCTTCTTTGGGCGATCGTCGTTGTTCGAGGGCTTGCTGTGCCGAGAAACCTTCGGCTGCTCTGCGGTTTGGCGGCGGGAGGTGTTCTGATCACCTCTTTACCCTTCACCCTCATCGCTTGGGGGCAGCAGCAGATCGATTCAGGGCTTGCAGCCGTTCTCAACGCCACAACCGCCATCTTCGGAACCTTGCTAGCAGCGCTTCTCTTCAAGGACGAAAGGTTGACGACGGCGAAAGCACTCGGCGTTGGTGCAGGGTTCTGCGGGGTCGTCGTCGTCATCGGGGTTGAAAGTTTGCAACAGATCAACGTTTCTAGCCTTGCGCAATACGCCGTTCTGGCCGCGGCGGTGAGCTATGCTTTCGGCGGCGCGAGCGGCAAGATTATGATACGAGAGGGTTCTCCCGTCGTCCACGCGGCGGGCATGACCACTTGCGGCGCGCTGTTTCTTTTGCCATTCGTAGGGGTTCAGCACGACGGCTTGCAAGCTTTTTTGGCAGTCGACATTCGTTCGATGGCAGCGATTTTGTGGCTGGGGGTTGTTTCGACCGCCGTTGCCTATCTGTTTTACTACAGCCTTCTACGCGCGGCGGGCGTTGCCAACCTTCTGCTATGCACCTTGATCATTGCGCCGATTGCAATCATTTTGGGGGCTATTTTTTTGGACGAGGTTCTAACCTTGCAGGTTTGGGGGGGCTTTGCCCTTGTTGCTTTGGGGCTTACGCTCATCGACGGCAGGGTGGTGCGCGCTGTTTTTCAGGGAGGTGGGGGGCGGTCTAGATAAAAAGCGAGGAGGAAGGCGAGGCGGCGCAAAAACAGCGCAAAAAATAGCGGAAAAATAGCGGAGGAGGGACTTGAACCCCCGACACACGGATTATGATTCCGTTGCTCTAACCAACTGAGCTACTCCGCCGAGAACGAGAATTTTGTGCGGGTCGCAACCTTCGTGTCATTGCCTTGTCAAGGCAGACAGCGTTCGACCCACACATCGTAAATTGGGTGATCCATCGCGCTCAACGAGGGATATTGTGCGTACATCCATCCTTTAAACAAGACTCCTTCTTTCCGTTCCGAGATCGACAGCAAGGCTGCCGAATCTTCAAAGCGCGGATAGAGGATGCGCGTGCAAGAAACGAGATTGATCGTCAGCGTTTCGAAGCGCAAGCTTTGTCCGACGGGAGCGCGCAGTTTCCGCGCTTGTCCCGAGCGTTTGTTCAAGCCGATCAGCGATGCGCTCGATCCTCCTTTCAGACGTTGCTTGGAATCGAAAGGCTCGGCAGAGGAATCATCTTTGTCGTCGTCGAGCAGCTCTTGTCCGAAAGCGAGGGGGGGCGAGAAAATCACAATCACAATCGCAATCGCCATGACCATGGACATAGTTATCGCAAAAGCCGCGATATTGGGGTTGTGCGGGCAGGGTTGCGCGGGGGGAGGTGTCATCGCGCTTGTTCTCCGACAACGAAGATGGCGCGTTCTAGAATTTCCTCGAAGGTGGGTTCGCTTCGTGTCGAGACGATGCGATCGCCGCTTTGCAGGGCGGTTGTTTCTTTGCCAGGGATCACATTGAGGTAGGCTTCGCCTAGCAGCAGGGGGCTTTGTGCTACAAGCATGCTATCGAAGGGCAGGCGCAGCGAATCCTGTATAGATAGCGTTATCACGGCATCGAAGATGTCTTGGTCGATATGGACGCGCGTGACCTTTCCTATCACCACGCCGTTCAGGCGCACTTCGCTACCGCGCACGACGCCGCGGCTGGAGGGAAAGTGTGCGGTAAAGGTTTGTTCGCCTTCTTCCGTTTCTTCTGCTGTTGCGTATAGGAAGAAGACGACGGCGCAGGCGAGCGCGGCAAATCCTGCGATCAGTTCGAACCAGCTGTGTTTCATGGGTGGCTCCTGTTGTTTTGTTGCGTGTCGTCGGGACGCGCGGTATTGCGTTCTGCGCGTTCGACGATAGTTGTGATCAGTTGGGGTAGTTCGATGGGTTCGCGTGTGAAGGTGAAGAAGTCGCCTTCTTGCAGGGATGTTTCTTCGCCGCCTGGCTCGACGACGAGGCTCATGCTTCCTGACAGGTTTTGGGCTCGGATGATGGCGGCGCTGTCGGCGGGGATGGCGAGGGTGTTGCCTATGGCGATTTGCACGCGTACGTTCATCGAGGGTTTTTGCAGCGAGACTTTCGTTACTTTTCCGATGGCGACGCCTCCGAGTGTGACGGAGTTTCCTGCGCGCAATCCTTGTACTTTGAGGAAGTCGGCGAAGAGGGTAATGGATTGGCTGGCGGCATGGGTTCTATCGGCGCGGTAGGAGTGCGCGAGCAGGAGGGAGAAGAGGAGGAGGGTGATGGTTCCGTAGAGTCGGTGTCGGATGCGATGTCGCCGTGCGAGCAGAGTCGCGGTGGAGAGTTGCGGGGGTGTTGGGGTTGTCAAGGCGGAGGATTTGTGATTCGGGATTTGGGATTTGCTCTTAGGGGGTGGGAGGAGTCCAGGCTTCGTAGGGTTTTTTGGGGGGTTGTTTTTTTGTTGAGCTTCGAGATTTGGCTGTTCCGGTGGGGTTGGGTTGATGGGGTTTTTGCCAGGCGTGTTGGAGTCGCGGGGTATGGGATTGGGAGGGGGGGATATTGGTAGTGTGGTGCATCCAGGCGTGCCAGGCGGGGGTAATGAGGGATGCGTCTTCGGGTTTTTTGTTATAGACGACCCATCGGCGGGTTTTTTTGGGATTTTTATCTTTGTAGTATCGGTTATTGAGGGAGTCGCGTCCGACTAGGCGGCCGTGGAGGAGGGTTTGGAGGAGGGTTATGGCGGTGGGCATGGGGGGGAGTGTAGCAGGATTTTTGGCAGATGACGCGCTTTTTACGGATGCAAAACATCGCGTGCGCTGCACGCGGGGGAGTATGACGGATAGCGGTTAGTCTTTACGGATGCAAAACATGCGCGCTGGCAACATCATGGACGCGCGTTGCAAGCAACGCGCTATGGCGTGCGCGGGGGGTGTGGGGGATAGCGGTTAGTCTTGACGGATGCAAAACATCGCGCGCTGGCAACATCATGGACGCGCGTTGCAAGCAACGCGCTATGACGCGGGGAGTGCGGGGGATAGCGGTTAGCCTTTACGGATGCAAAACATCGCGCGCGTAGCGCGCGGGGAGCGCGAGGGAGTAATCCCTCGCAAAAGACCCCGCGTCAGCGGGGGGAATTTATCCCCTCGCGCACGCAAGCGCGCTTTATCTACGCACGAGCGAAGCGAAGTGCGTAGCCTCTTATTCAAAAGCGCATTGCGAAGCAATGCGCCACAGACTTTCGTCACAAAAACAGCTTGCTAGGTTGCGATAAAGCGCGTACGCGCGCGCCGTTCCGTGTCTATTCAGTGTGTGTAGACAAAAAAAATCTGTGGATAAAATTTCAGCTCTTCAAGGAGTCTCTAGGCGGACAGTTCGCCATCGTCCATCAGAGGCTATACTGCCTTTTAGCTGTTCACCCTTAACTCCTACAGAAGAAACTCCCTTGAAGATTCCCCGCCACTACACCCGCGCCGGCATCAGCCCCTACGCCTCCATCCCCTTCCACCGCGTCTCCGCCTCCATCCAAGACGCCTCAGGAAATATCGTCTTCCAACAAAAGAATGTGGAAGTCCCCAAGTCCTGGTCCTCAACCGCAACCGATATCCTCGCGCAAAAATACTTCCGCCGCCGAGGTATCCCCAAATACCTCCAACCCCTCCAAGAAAAAGGTATCCCAACCTTCATCGAACGATCCATCCCAAATACACAAAAACTCGCTTCCCTCCCAAAAGAAAAACAAACAACAGGCGAAGTGAGCGCCAAACAAGTCTTCGACCGAATCACAGGCACATGGACATATTGGGGAGCAAAAAACGGATACTTCGATAGCGAAGAAGACGCACAAACCTTCTTTGACGAAATGCGATACATGCTCGCTAAACAAATCGCCTCGCCTAACTCTCCCCAATGGTTCAATACAGGATTGTATTGGGCCTACGGAATCGACGGGCCTCCGCAAGGACACTGGTATGTAGACGAAAAAACCGACACCCTCGCGCTCGCGAACTCGGCATACGAACGCCCGCAACCCCACGCCTGCTTCATCCAATCGGTCAAGGACGACCTAGTCGGCGAAAGCGGTATCATGGATCTATGGGTGCGCGAAGCCCGTCTGTTCAAATACGGCTCAGGAACAGGTAGCAACTTCTCACAACTGCGCGGCGAAAACGAACCCCTGTCAGGCGGAGGATACTCGTCGGGACTCATGTCGTTTCTCAAGATCGGCGACCGAGCCGCCGGTGCCATCAAGTCAGGCGGCACAACCCGCCGCGCCGCTAAAATGGTCGTCGTCGATATCGATCACCCCGATGTCGAGGAATTCATCGATTGGAAAGTGCTTGAAGAACAAAAAGTCGCCTCGTTGGTCGTCGGCGCACAACGCTGCCAACAACACCTCGACAATATCTTGGACGCCGCGCACAGCGACGACATCCCGAAAAAACAACGCCACGATGAGCATACCAACCCCCTGCTCGCCTCCGCCCTGAGAGCAGCGCGTAGCGAGCGTATGCCTGAATCGATTCTCGTCAGAGCCTTGCTGAAAGCACGGCAAGGCGAACGACGCATTCCCTTCTCAACCTTCGATACAGACTGGCAGGGCAACGCCTACCTCACCGTATCGGGACAAAACGCCAACAACAGCGTGCGCGTCAGCGAGCGATTCCTCCAAGCCGTCGAGCGCGACGAGCCATGGCATCTCACCCGACGCACCGATGGAAACACCTACAAAACCCTCTCCGCCCGAACGCTGTGGACAAAAATCGCCGACGCCGCATGGGCAAGCGCCGACCCCGGCATCCAGTTCGATACCACCATCAACGAGTGGCACACCTGCCCGAACTCGGGACGCATCAACGCATCGAACCCTTGCTCGGAATACATGTTTCTCGACGACACGGCTTGCAACCTCGCCTCCTTCAACCTCTTGCAATTCTGCAGCGACGAAGGATTTCTCACCGAAGCCTTCACGCACGCAACGCGTCTGTGGACTTGTGCCTTGGAAATATCGGTCGCTATGGCGCAGTTTCCCTCGCAAGCCATCGCACGCAACTCCTACGACTTTCGCACGCTCGGACTTGGCTTCGCCAACTTGGGCGGCACGCTCATGAGTTTCGGCGTCCCCTACGACAGCAGCGAGGGCAGAAGCTTTTGCGCCGCCATAAGCTCGCTGATGAGCGGAACAGCCTACGAGACAAGCGCAGAGATGGCTGCCGAACTAGGAGCTTTCGCACGCTTCCAAGAAAACAAAGAACCTATGCTGCGCGTCATGCGCAACCATCGCCGCGCCGCACAAGGCAAGGATGGAGACTACGAAGGGTTGAGCCGTCCTCCCGTAGCGTTTGAAAGTTCAGAGTGCCGCGACAAGGCTCTCGCTACGGCAGCGCGAGAGGTTTGGGATCGTGTCATCGAGAAGGGCGAGCAGCACGGCTTTCGCAACGCCCAAGTCAGCGTGATCGCCCCGACAGGCACGATCGGCATCGTCATGGATTGCGCAACGATGGGTATTGAGCCCGATTTCGCGCTCGTCAAGATGAAGAAACTCGCCGGTGGGGGTACGCTCAAGATTGTCAATCCCACCCTCTCCGCAGCCTTGCGATCGCTGGGATACATCGAGGAAAATGCGCTCGCTATCGAGCAAGCCGTCGTGGGCAGCGGCAAGCTCTCGTCGAACGACAAGGGCTTGTCGCGCGCACGCTTGGAGCGCGAAGGAATAGCGAGCAAATCCGTCCAAGCCATCGAGCGTGCCTTGAAAAGTGCCTTCCACATTCGCAACGCCTTCACGCCGCACACGCTGGGCGCGAAGGAGTTTCAGCGTCTTGTTGTACGCAACGGCGATGTGCTGGCGGCGCTTGGGTTTTCTGCGCAAGAGATTGCGGATGCCAACGCGGAGATTTGCGGAAGGCTCACCGTCGAAGGAGTGCCTTTGTTGCAAGCGAAACACCTCGCCGTTTTCGACTGCGCAACCTCCTGCGGGATTGAGGGAAAACGCAGCCTTTCTTGCAAAAGCCACATTCGCATGATGGCAGCCGCTCAGCCTTTCATCTCGGGTGCTATATCGAAGACTGTCAACATGCCGCATCACGCTACGATTGCAGATTGCCAACAAGCCTTTGAGGAATCGTGGAAGTTGGGACTTAAAGCCAATGCGCTTTACCGCGATGGCTCGAAGCTCTCGCAGCCTCTGACAACCTCGCGCGGCGAAAAGGAGGAGTCGCCCATAGCCGAGACGCAGGCGCACATTCTTGAGATTGCCAAGAAAATCGCGCACGATCTCTTCGAGCAGTACAAGCAGACGCTTGCGGTAGAGGACAAGAAAATCCCGACACAAGCACAGCCGAGCATACGAGGCGAGCGCGACCGCTTGCCCGCGCGTCGCAAGAGTTACACGCAAAAAGCTGTTGTTGGGGGGCATAAGGTTTATCTGCATACGGGCGAGTATGAGGATGGTTCGTTGGGAGAAATCTTCATCGACATGCATAAGGAGGGGGCGGCTTTTCGTTCTATGATGAACAACTTTGCCATTGCTGTTTCCATCGGATTGCAATACGGCGTGCCGCTCAGGGAGTTTGCCGATGCTTTCACCTTCACGCGCTTTGAGCCGAGCGGCATTGTGCGTGAGAACGCTTCGATTCGCAACGCCACTTCTATTCTTGATTACATCTTCCGCGAGCTTGCGATCAGCTACTTGGGACGCGATGATTTGGGACATATTGAGTTGCCTGATGCTGCTGACTTCACGGGGCTTGGCAAGGGCAAGGACGAGGGGCGTTTGAGCGAGGAGGCGTTGGCGGCTATCGATAGATTAACCAAACTCACCAGCAGTGGCTATGTGCGACGCGAGCTCAGTGTGAAACGTAATGGTAATGGAAACGGCAACGGCAACGGCAACGGCGGGAGCGGCGTGCGTCACACTGCGCTTGCGGGCGAGAACGAGGCGGGGGTTTTGGTTTCACAGACACAGACACAGACAAAGACGATGGATGAGGGGATTGGTGATTCTTGTGATTTTTGTGGTCATATCACGCTTGTTCGCAGTGGTTCTTGTTATACTTGTATGACTTGTGGACAGACGACGGGCTGTAGTTAGAGGGGAACGGGCGCGCGCTTGGGAATAAGAGGCTACGCATCTCGCGCTACGCGCGCGATGCGTAGAAGGCGCTTACGCGCCCCGCTGACGCGGGGTCTTTTGCGGGGGGACTTCGTCCCCCCCCTCCCCCCATGCGCAAAACTCGCTACGCCTACGGCTCGCTCGTCTTGCGTCTCCGTCAATACAAAAAATCCGTCATTTACAACCATACATCCTCCCGCGTGCGCCAGCGCACGCGATGTTTTGCGCCCGTCAATACAAAAAATCCGTCATGTGCGACCCCTACACCCCCCGCAAAAAAGCACGCAGTGCTACGCGCGCTCGAAATAACGCGCCACAAAAGGCAAAGTGATCTTTCGCTTATGCAACAAACTCAAAGTATCCAACTCCTCCGCAATCGCATGATGCGCCCGAAAACTCCGCTCAATACGACGATGCACATAAGCATAAACACGCGGATCAACCTCCAATTGACGCGTGCGGAAAATCCTCTCCAATAATCGCGCGCTGTCCCCATCACTCGGATCCCCAATGCGCCTCACAACAACCGCACGCATCCGCGAGCGTAAATCCGCTAACAAAAATCTCCATCGACTAGGCTCGCTCCGCGCCGTGATCAACAAAGAACCCCCAACACTATGCATAACCCCATTATAAAGCGCGTAAAGCGCACGCTCCAAATCCTGCGTCATGCCTACCTTGCCAGGATCCTCGCTCGCCGAAAAATCAAGCCACAAAGCCCCATCAGATACCTCCCCTAACCCATGCACCAACAAAGACGGCGTGACCGCACGCGCACCATTGCGCGAACACCATATCTCCCCCAAGTGCGACTTGCCACACTTCGCAGCACCACACAAAGCCTCGATGCGTGGAGCACTCGGCACGCTCGAAGATTGTTCGCAAGGTTGACTGCAAGGTTGACTGAGAGCGTGGCTGCAAGGTTGACTGAGAGCGTGGCTGCTTGTTTGCCAAGCGAGCAATGCATCCAACGCCTCGCTGTTGGCTTGCAACCGCAAGAAATGTTTTTCCTCAAATCCCTCCCCCCGCGTATCAGGTAGAGGAAGATTGTGTTGCGCACCTTGTGCCATCGCCAATCCTTCAAATCTGCGTCAATCAAACGTCGCGCCAATCAAGCGTTATCCAGCTCAAGAGCTGCGAGCCTGTTCGTCGATGTGCGCAAGGATAGCGCGTAGCGTAGCCCCCATCGGCAAAGCAAGCAGGATTCCCGTAAAGCCGGCAATCTCACCGCCAGCAAGCACAAAGAAGATAACCCACAGAGGATGCAATCCGACGCGCTTTCCCACCCAGCGCGGCGTGAGAAAATAGCTTTCGAGCAATTGTCCGACAATAAAGACGAGCGCAGTCAGCAAGAAGAGCAGGTCGAAGCCGCCTTGCACATAGGCAACGATAAGCGCAGTGCTTAGCCCCAACAGCATGCCGACATAGGGCAACACCATCAGCAGTCCCGCCGCGATGCCGATCGCAAATCCGTAAGGCAATCCCACGATCGAGAGCAAGGTTGCATAGAAGAGTGCCATCGTGCCTAGCACCGCAGCTTGCCCGCGAATCAGTGCGGAAAGCGTCTCGTCGATGCGTCGAAAAAGCGCGAGCAAGTGCTGCTCGGCACGAGGAATGCGTTTGCGACAAGCCTGCATCGCTTGCGTCCAATCCTTCAGCATGTAGAAGGTTGCAAACGGCACGAGCGCAAACCACGACAACACCGCCACGACCGACGAGGTCTGTTGCCCCAGCGTCTGTAGCGCTTGCGAGGTCAGGCGCAAAGCTTGTTGTGAAAGGTTGTGCAATTGCGAAAGGTTCGGCGATAAGTTCGGTAAAGCGTTTGAATCGAGGTCTCGCGCTCTCTCCCATGCGGGCAGCAGCATTTGCTGCCATTGGTTCACCCAAGGAATTGTCTCTGCTAGTCGTTGCGCTTTGTCCTGCAGGGTTGTTGCGATTTTCGGCAAGGCTGCCACCAGCTGCAGCGTCTCGCGTAGAAGAGCGGGCAGCGTTGCCGAAAGCAGCAAGACAAGCAACGCGAGCAACACGAGCGTTAACAGCAAAGCTGCCAGCGCACGACAGAGGGAAGGAGGTACTGCGATCCTTGTCAAATGTTTTGCGATCCGCGTACAGAGAGGGTTCAGCATCCACGCCAGCACGAAGGCGAAGACGAAGGGCGCAAGAATGTTGCCCAATAACAAGAAGAGCAAACTCAGGCTCGTGCACCACGCGCCCCACCACAAGACGCGCGTCCAGCGCGGCTTATGAGACTCGGTTGAGGGAGGACGTCTTCGCTCAGATTTTGCGGTCATGGCACAACAGAAATTTTTGCGGCAAGTTTTACAGTAAGGTCGCCATCCTTCGTGCTGCCGACGATGAGCCCTCGTCGAGTCAAGGCTGCTCTCAACAATCTTGGCGAGCCGTAGTGATAGGCGACAACATGCGCCTGTCGCGCGGAGAGGCTGCGTAAGCCGTATTCGACGAGTTCAGGGGTTGCGGAAAGCACTCCCTCGACAGCCGTCCACTCTTCGCGCGAGCGCAGCTCGGCGATGACGCTCAGCCTGTGGCGTTTTGCCTCGTGCGCAGCCTGCTCTTTCCAAAGGCGATTCAGACGATACAGCGTCTCGGTGCGCGCTTGCGAGAGCAGGGCGGCAAGGAGGAGCGAGTCTCCACCATCTTGCTCGCCCTCCGGCTCGTCTTCTTGCCCGCCCTCTTGTTCGTCTTCTTGCCCGCCCTCTTGTTCGTCTTCTTGCCCGCCCTCCTGTTCGTCTTCTTGCTCGCCCTCTTGCTTGTTTTGGCTTTCGTTCGCGCTGTTCGACACGACGGAAAAAGGAGGCAGCTCGGAAGGAAAACCCGCTTGGTTCAGCTGCCCGCTCACGCTCAGCGTGAGGACAGAGGGATCTTCCGCATCGGTGTGGAGCGTCGCTTTGAGCAGGGCGATCCCTTGCGCGCGATACTGCTTAGCGAGCAGGGCTGCCTGCATCGATTGCAAGTCCTTGACGGCATCGAGCACGGCAAGCCTTTCGGCGGCGTTCGCCTCGATCGGCGTGATCGGAACGAGCCAGCTCTTGTCGGTGCTTTCTGTCTTCCACGCGCTCAGCCATGGATTTTGCGGCGGCCACAATTCTGTTTTCTCTGCACGCACGAAGATGGGAATCAGCACGAACGATGGAGCTATGGTAAAGGAGACTTGTAGCCCTTCTTTATGCAGGCGCGCGAAAAGTTTCTTCAAGACGAAACGGACGCTGGCTTGTCCTGTGAAATTTTTGCCATCGAAGCTTGTGGTTTCAACGATCAGCGTTTCGCTGAGCGCGCGGATGTGTTTTTCCGACAAGCTTTGTGCGAGCGCGCGCGCGCGTTCCTCGTCGACGACGAATCGGTGCAAAACCTCTGCGAAGGTTACGCGTAGCGCGAGGCTTGCTACTTTCTTCTTACCCTCCTGCTCGATGGTAGCCTCGACGCTGACGGGCAGGGAGACCAGCAACGCTTCTTCCAGCCTGTTCTGCTGTGCTTGCGCGTTTGTCGTCAGCAGCCACAGCGAGAGGAAGAAAAGAAGGGAGCGAAGAAAATTTGTCGGCATGAAGAAATCTCCCATTTGAGAGGGCGAGCCTACTATAATACAATAGGCTCTTGAAAAAGATGGGGATAACTTCAAGCAGCTAAAATGCAAATTTGAGGCAAAAACCAACCAAAAACGAATCAAACACTCTAAATTTTTGAAGACAAGACGATAATTTTGGGTGGTGGCTAAAGGACAGCGTTTAGTGCTAAAAATAGGTTGGAGAACATAAAAACAACTTTTGTTTTTATCTATGGAAGACAGATACGAGCCTTCTTTAGGCTCTGGCTTAAATTATCGTGACGATGGGGGGGTCGATGTCGAGGAAGGCAATCGCTTTGTCGAGGAGACGCTCGCGCCGCTGGCTCAAAGGACGAGCGAGGGTGCGTCGTTTTCTGATCGCGCTGTGTCGTCTCTTGGAGGCTTTGGCGCATCCTTTGATCCGAAGGCGGCGGGTTTCCGCGATCCGATCCTCGTCATGGCGTGCGACGGGGTCGGCACGAAGTTGCTCCTCGCTATCGAGGCGCAGGCTTGCGAAGGGGTAGGCATCGACTTGGTCGCCATGTGCGCAAACGATCTGCTCAAAGATGGTGCGCAGCCATTGGCGTTTCTCGATTATTTCGCCTACGCCTCTATCTCGCCAACCTTGCAAAAACAGGTGATGGAATCCATCGCCGAGGGTTGCGCGCAGGCGGGGTGCGCGCTCGTCGGCGGCGAGACCGCGCAGATGCCGGGCTTCTACCCTAAAGGAGATTTCGACCTCGCAGGATTTGTGCTCGGCGCGGTAGAGCGCGATGCTTCCTTTCGCAAAGCGCATGTAGAGGCAGGCGATAGGCTTTTTGTCGTACCCTCCAGCGGTGTGCATGCCAACGGTTTTTCGCTCGTGCGTGCTGTGTTGGATAAAAATCCCGCGCTTAAAAAGGACAAAGATTTTATCCAAATGCTGTTAAAGCCTACGCGTATCTACAACAAGGTTTGTGCGCCGTGGATCGAAAAAGGGTTGGTTTCGGGGATCGCGCACATCACGGGCGGGGGGATTGAGGACAATCTGCCGCGTATCTTGCAAGGCGGGCAGCGAGCGGTGGTTGATATGCGGGCGGTGGTGCGTCCTGAAGTTTTTGTGCGCTTGCAGCAGGCGGGCAACATTGCCGAGAGTGAGATGCGTCGTGTCTTCAACTGCGGAGCGGGGCTTGTTGTCGCTGTTCCTCCTGCCAAGCGCGATGATTTTTTTACGGCGGCGAAGGCAGCGGGAGAGAAGGTCGTCGAGGTTGGGGTTGTCGAGAAGATGGGCGATGATAATTCTCATGCCGATTCCAACGCGAAGCCTTTCGTTGAGTTTCAGGACGGATAACGACCAACGACTTGTCAGCCTTGAAGTGTCGCGTTGCCGTGTTGATTTCGGGGCGGGGATCGAACCTTGGGGCTTTGATACGGGCGGCTCAAAAGCCGAAGTTTCCTTGCTCTATCGTGTTGGTTATTGCTGACTGTGTGGCGGGGGGTTGCGAGATCGCCAAAAAGGCAGGCATTCCCAGCGAGGTTGTCGACTACGACGCGCTGGGGAAAGAGCAATTCGAGCAGGTGGTTGATCGTATGTTGGGGGAGCGTGATGTAGAGATCGTCTGCTTGGCGGGGTTTATGCGATTGCTTTCAGGGGGGTTTGTGGCGCGTTGGCGGGGTTGTATTCTCAACATTCATCCTTCGTTATTGCCGAGGTTGCGTGGGCTTTCGACGCATCGCCGTGCGCTTGAGGGGGGGTATCGGGAGCATGGGTGTAGCGTTCATGTTGTGACGGAGGAGTTGGATGGGGGCGAGGTTTTGGGGCAGGAGCGGTTAGATATTAGCGAAAGCGATTCGCCTGAGAGTTTGGCGGAGCGGGTGCTTGTGTTGGAGCATCGGCTTTATCCGCGCGTGCTTGCGGAGTATGCGCGCGCGCGTAGCAAACATCATGGACGCGCGTTGTAGACTTTACGGGCGTAAACATGCGCGCGCGTGCGAACGCGTGACGGGCTTTTTATAACGAAGGAAAAACGCAAGACGAGCGAGCCGTAAGGCGAAGTGAGTTTTGCGCATGGGGGGTGTGGGGGGACGAAGTTCCCCCGCAAAAGACCCCGCGTCAGCGGAGCGCACGACTTGTCGTGCGCTAGCGCACTCTCTAGCCCTTGTAACGAAAGAAGAAAAAGCGCGCAGAAGACGCCAGCAAATCGCCCAGCAAAACAAACTCCTCCCCCAACAACAACTCCTCCCCCCCCGCCGCACGCTGAAAAACAACAAGCGCACCCCCGCTAAACCATCCCCCCTTCGCAAATGCCGCAGGAGCGCGCGCAGCCTCCTCATCGGACATCGCGTAAGGAGGATCAAAGAAAGCTAGTCGAATCGCTCCCCGTTCCCTTGCTTCGCCAGCTGCCATCGCATCACGACAAACAACACGACCCCCCAAACCACTGCGCTCGATATTGCCACGCAACACTCGCGCCATGACAGCATCGCCCTCGAAAAAAATACCGCATCCTTCGTTATCCCCTTCGTTATGTTCTTTGTTATATCCTTGCCATCGGCTGAGCGCCTCCAACCCCAAAGCACCGCTCCCGGCAAAAGCATCCAAAAGCCAACAAGAATTCTCTCCGCAAGATTTCTCTTCTGCCGTGAAATTCACACGCAAAGAAGCACGATGCGTCAGCGCGTCAAACAATGCCTTGCGCGCTCGCACCGCCGTCGGACGCATTTCTTTTCCTTCTCCCTCTCTCTTTCCATCTTTTGCGCTTGTTTGCAAAACGAAGCCGCGTCGCACGCCTCCCAACAAGCGCGGGGCTTGGCGGATCGCTCGAAGTGCGGAGGCTCGTTGTTTGTGTCGCACGTGTAGCAACTCTAGAAAGCCTGCCACTTCTGCCCCAACAGCGCGCGCAACTCTTTTTCCTCAACACGCTTATGCGCGCCTTGCGCCAATCCCTCCAAGGCGAAAGGTCCGTAGTGCGTTCTGATCAGGCGCGAAACATTGTATCCGAGCTCTCGCATGATTTTTCTGAGCTCGCGGTTTTTGCCCTCGCTCAAGGTCGCCTCTACCCAAAAGTTCGCTCGCTCGGTGGCGCGTTTCTGTTGAGGCTTTTGGACAACGACCGAGACAGCGCGGTAACGCACGCCCTCGATCTCGATACCGCGTTTGAGATTTTCGAATCGCAAAAGTGACTGCTCGCCCGTCTGCCCCTCTTGAATTCCGTGCAAGCGCAAGCGATAGCGTCGTTGCCACGCGTTCTGCGGCAGCTCAAAATGTCGCGCGAGCTTGCCCGAGGTCGTGAGTAGCAGCAGCCCCTCGGACAAAAAGTCGAGCCTTCCTACAGGCTTCAGACGCGCAAGCGAGCGAGGCAGCAGATCGGGCAAGCAGGTGCGCGTGTGGGTGTACGAGTGGGTTTGCGGATAGGCGTCCGAGTAAGTCGGATGGATGCTTTGCCCTCGCTCGTCGATGCGTGCCGTCAAAACCTCGCGCGGTTTGTAGAATAGGTAGAGTTGGAGCGGCTTGGAACGCGGCAGAGGGTCTCCGTCCAGCGTGATCACAGCCCCTTCCTCAACATTGTACGCAGGCGAGCCGAGCGGCTTGCCATCGACGCTTACGCGCCCGCTTAAAATCATCGCCTCGGCTTCGCGTCTCGAGGCGACACCGCTATCGGCGATGCGCTTAGCGATTCTCATCGGTGATTCTCATTGTGACCCTATTAGGTCTCTGCCGCGTTTGAGTTTTTGTGCGCAAGCGAGCGAAAGGTCACATGCCCCATCTTTCGCCCTTTGCGCGTCTCGCGCTTTGCATAGAGATGCAGCGCAGCGTCGGGGTCGGCAAGAAAGCGGTGGTAGTCTCGCCACGAATCGCCAAGCAGATTCACCATGCGCGCGGGTAAAAAGCTAGAAGTGTGTCCCAATGGCCAGTTCAGAATGGCGCGTAGCAGCTGCTCGAACTGGCTTACGGGGGCTGCGTCCAGCGTCCAGTGTCCCGAATTATGTGGTCGCGGCGCCATTTCGTTTGCCAAAACCTCGCCCTCGCGCGTCAGGAAAAACTCGACCGCAAGCAATCCCACAACCCCCAATCGCTCCGCTAGGGTGCGCGTCCAAGCTTGCGCGCGTGCCAGGGTTGTTGCTTCCAGCGTTGCGGGAACGCGGCTTTCGTGCAAAATGCCGTCTTCGTGACGATTCTCGGTTGCGGGAAAAAGGACGCACTCGCCACCGATGTTGCGGGCTGCGATCAGCGAAAACTCGGATGCTAAGTCTGCTTTTTGCTCGACGATGGCGCGCGTGTCGTTTTTGCCTATCGCTATTTTCTGCCAAGCTTCTGCGAGTTGCCGTTGTTCGACGATCTCGATTTGTCCTTTGCCGTCGTAGCCGCCGCGTGCGCGTTTCAACAGGACGGGCAGCGAGATTTTTTCGACCGCGCGTGTCAGCTCAGCGAGGTTGGAGACAGCTTGCCATGCCACGCTGGGAACAGAGCATTTGGCGAAAAAGGATTTTTCCAAAATGCGGTCTTGCGCGCAAGCAAAGACGGCAGCCGAGGGGCAGAGCTTTGCGTGTGCCTCGATAGTGGTGAGGGCTTTGACGGGAACATTTTCGAACTCGCAAGTGACGACATCGCAACGTTTGGCGAATCGTTGGAGCATGGCAGTGTCGTCGTATTCGGCGCGAAAGATTGTTTGCGCCGTATCGAAAGCGGGCGCGAGGGGTTCGGGTGCGAAGACGGCGGTCTTCAGTCCTAGTCGGGTTGCGGCTTGCGCGGTCAAGCGTGCGAGCTGTCCGCCTCCGACGATGCCAACGAGTGTCGTCATTTTCGCCGTCGACTAGCGTTCTGAAAAGTTTTTAAGCGTGCGCAGGAATGCGGGTATTTTCTGTGCCTTTGGGCATTGCGTCATTGCTACTGTCCTTCCAACTTTTTGGTTTGGAGCCGTTGATTGTATCTTTTGGGTCGAAGGGTTTCCAAGGTACGTTTTGGGTTTGTTCTTCTCGGAATTCTACTAGGCGTTGTTTGAGTTCTGCGTCGCCAGCTGCCAAGACGGCGATGGCGAAGAGGGCGGCGTTGGCGGCTCCTCCGATAGAGAGGGTTGCGACGGGTATGCCGCGCGGCATTTGGGCGATGGAGAGCAGCGCGTCGAGTCCGTCCAGGGCGTTGCTTTTGATTGGCACGCCGAGGACGGGCAGGGGTGTTTCGGCGGCGAGCATACCGGGCAGATGCGCTGCTCCGCCTGCGCCGGCGATGATGGTTTGGATGCCGCGTTTCTCGGCGTTGTGCGCGTAGTCGCGCAGGCGTTCGGGCGTGCGGTGTGCGGAGAGGATGAGCTCTTCGTGCGGCACGGAGAATTGTGTCAGGATGTCGACGGCTTCCTTCATTGTGGGATAGTCTGAGCGACTACCCATGACGATGGCGACTTTGGGGGGTTGATTTTGCATAGAAGACATATCCACTCTGTGTATTCTAGCATGAAAAATACAGATCCTATGAAAAATACAGATTCATCTTGCTCGCGCCTCGCAACTACAACAAAGCGTGCGCCCTCGCCAACATCTCCTCCAAGCGCGACGCCGTCCTCAAAAACTCCCGCGCATGACTACCCCCCCTATACAACGCACGCGGCGAAGCAGCAAAACTATGACACAACACCAACGCACGCCGCTCGTAAAACAAATCAACTAAACGCATAAAACGCTTCGCGCCATTACGCTGCGTCTCATCCAAAACAGGGAAATCCGCCAAAAACAACACATCGCAACAATCCAACAAGACATTATAATCTCGAACGCCACGCGCCGTCTGACACAAGTCGGCAAATCCACACCATACGACATTCCTCACAAGCCCCCTCGCTCGCAACCTTTCAGAAGGCGCGCCCGTGCGTCGCAACAGAATCGGGCGACCATCGCACGGCAAAAACTGATTCTCTTTCTGCGTCTCTACGAACTGCGCGAAGGTAGCGTGCATGCGTTTTCCTCCCTCCCTCCCCCTGAACCACAAGTCTCTCCCCTGCCTTGCCAGCGCGACCGAGCGGTAGTCGTCCTCGCTACAGACTTGCACCGATACAACGGCCTGCCGCAAGAGCCGCAAGAAAGGGAGGAAGTTGTCGCGCTTGAAGCCGTCCTTGTACAAATCCTCAGGCGCAAAGTTGGAGGTGGCAACCAACACCACGCCTCGTTTTGCGAGGGAAGCAAACAAGCGTCCCATGAGCATGGCATCCGCAATGTCCTCGACGATAAACTCGTCGAAACAAAGCAGACGGCTCTCCTTGGCGACGCGCTTAGCAATCCGCTCTATAGGATCGCGGGAATTGCGCAGACTGCTGTTGTTGAGACGCTCGATCGCCGCGTGCGTCTCTTCCATAAAAGGCAGAAAGTGCGTGCGACGACGCGTCAACGATGCCAGCGTAGGCGAGGCTTCGATGCTTTCAAAAAACATGTCCATCAGCAAGCTCTTGCCGCTGCCAGGCTTGCCCCACAAGTAAAGCCCGCGCAACGTTTTGTCGCGTGTCTTGTTCCAACTCTTAAACAGGCGTTTTAAAAAACGATGCCTCTCGTACTCCTCGATCAATCGCTCGTGCAGCCGATCCAAGATTTTGGCAGCTTTCGCTTGCGCGGGGTCGAGGTGCAGATCTCCTTGTGCCACCTTTTCCCCCAAGACGGCGGTGACGCTTTGCCTATCGTAAGCTGCCTTTTGCGCGGCTTTATGCAAAGGGGTCTCGGACAAGGATCACATCCTCGCGTTTCGGACTGGTCGACAGCATGGTGACGGGACGCTCGATCAGCTCTTCGATGCGCCTGACATACTTGATGGCTTGCGCGGGTAAGTCTGCCCATCGCCTTGCCCCCTTTGTCGATTCGCGCCATCCCTCCATCGTCTCGAAGACAGGAGTTGCTCGTGCTTGCAGAAACGGATGCGGCGGCAGGCGTGTCCAAGCTTCTCCGTCAATTAGATATGAGGTGCAGACTTTTATCTCGTCGAAGTCGTCGAGCACATCCATCTTTGTCAGCGCGATGCCGTCGATGCCGCCGACGATGCCCGCTTGGCGCACCAACACCGCATCGAACCATCCGCAGCGTCGCTTGCGTTGGGTGACAGTGCCGAACTCATGGCCGAGTTTTCCTAAGCGTTCTCCGATGGCGTTGTTCTGCTCGCTAGGAAAAGGTCCTAAGCCTACGCGCGTTGTGTAGGCTTTGGTGATGCCCAACACGAAGCCTATGCGCGCGGCGGCTACTCCGCTGCTGCAAGCGGCTTGCGCCGGCACCGTCTGCGACGAGGTCACATAAGGAAAAGTTCCATGGTCAAGATCGAGATGGATGCCCTGCGCCCCCTCGAACAAGATCTGCGCGTGGCGTCGTTTTTCAAACAGCTGCCAGACGGGCTGCGCAAACGCTAGCAATTGCGCTGCTGCCTGCTGCAAAGGCTCTAGCAGCTCTTGGAGCGTAGGCACCCTCATACCCGCATCGTTCAACAAAGGCGTGTGATGCCTCAAAAGAGCCTCTGTTCTCAAGCGGAGGTAGGAGGAGTCGGCAAGATCGCACAGACGCAAACCCCGCCGTGCCGCGCGGTCGGCGTAAGCAGGACCGATACCGCGCAAGGTCGTGCCGATGCCGCTACCGCGCGTTTGCTCTTGATGCTGGTCGATCAAACGATGGAGCGGTAGAATCAACGCCGCGTTCTCCGCGATCGCAAGGTTTTGCTCGTCGATCGTAATGCCGCGCGCTCGCAGCTCGGAGATTTCTTCCAGCAACGCCTGCGGATCGATCACGACACCGCTCGCAATCACCGCGAGCTTGTTCTTGCGCACGATCCCCGATGGTAGAAGACGAAGCTTGTAGGTCTCCCCGTCGATCACAAGCGTGTGTCCCGCGTTGTGACCGCCTTGAAAACGAACGATGATGTCGGCACGCTCGGAAAGCCAGTCGACGATCTTCCCCTTCCCCTCGTCGCCCCATTGCGTTCCCACAACCGTAACGCAGCTCATAGCAATTTCCTCACGACAATTCTTGCAAGGTATCGTCGCCGCGCAACACTTGCGAGCATCGGTTGTCCTTTGCAGCGCGCAAGGTGTCTGCGGGCGATTGCTCGCACAGGGCTTGGATAACGACGACTCCTTTCGTTCGCTGTCGTCGCACGGCATCGCGCGTCGCGTCGTGCGCGGCGTAAATTCGCGGACGGGCAGGCGGAAAGGCGATCATACAGGCGAGCGCATCGAGGTAGAAGGAGCAACCGCAGGCAGGCTCGGCGTCCCACTTTGAGCGATACGCGCCGCCGCGTCCCAACGCGCCGCGCGCGCCGTGGCATAGCAGCGTGAAGGCGAAGGAGTCGTGGTAGGAAAACCCTCTCGTCTCGACGGGGTCGAGCGTAAGGGTAAGCGAGGAGGGCAAGTCGGCAGCAGCGAGAGTCTGTTCCAACAAAAGCCACTGCCCAGACAGCGGCGCAAGGTAGGCTTGTTGCTCGCTCAGCTGCCTCAAGGCGCGTAACGTCGCGTGCGCCTCGCCTCTGAGCGCGAGCAGCTGACAACAAGCTTGTGCCAATTCTTGGCAAGCAAGCTTGTTCAACGATTCTTTGTTGCGCTCGGCAAAGCTTGTCGTCAGCAGCGCGCGCTGCTCTTCGTCCAAGCCGTGCGCCTCGCAGATCTGCCGCACGACCGTAGGCGCAGCTAACTCGATGAGGGGTTGCAAGACGCCGCAGCGGGTCAAGGCTGCGGCGGCAAGCGTGAGAATCTCGGCGTAGGCTTTGGGCGATTCTGCTCCGAACTGCTCGCAGCCCAATTGCGAGAACTGACGATGCGGCTTAGCATTACTCGCACGCGTACGAAGGCTGATGCCCGCATAGGACAGGCGCAAAGGACGCACCTCGCTACGCAATCGTGTTGCTGCCAGTCGCGCCGCCTGCATCGTCATGTCGCAGCGAATCGCCATCATGCGTTGCGTCGCCTGATCGACGACGCGAAAGCAGTGCTCGCCTTGCGCTTGTCGCACGCCGTGCGCGAGCAACGAATCCTCGTATTCGACCAACGAGGGCGCGATGCGTTGATAGCCGAAACCCTCGAGCAACGACAAGAGGGTTTGCTCTAAGGATTGCTCGCGTTCGACCTGACCTTCGAGCAGGTCGTAGAAACCTTCGGGCAACAAGGCTTGTACCTAGAGAGAGCGCAGATTTTCGCCAGGCACAGCGTAGGCTTGGATGCGTGCCGTCAGCGGTGAGCAGAACAGAAGAATTTGCACGACCAGCGCCAAAACCTTCGCGATCTCTGCGTCCTCGACCTTTTGTTCCAACGCGCTCTCGCACACAAGGCAGATCATTTGCCGAGGGGTCACATGATAGCGCACAGGAAACGCTTGCGCCGCAGCCTCGGCGTTTGCCTCCGCAATCGTCGCAAGAGTCTTGTGACGACGCAGGCTGCCAGACTCTACAGAATAGGCGACATAGCCCACAAAGCCGAACAAACGAAGACTACGCTCCTCACGCTGCTCAAGCATGTAGCTCGCGTTGTCGTGAAAAAAACCGAACAACGAAGACTGACGAACAACAATCTGACCGTAGGTGTTCGCGCGAACAGACTCGAGAAGCGAAAGAACGTTGCCCAACGAGCGAGAAGGTGGATGAGCGACAGCAGAAGACGACACAAGAGAACCCTCAACAAGAAAAAAAATATGTCCTCTATTGTAACAACGGAAGCAGCTTTTCTTCAAGAGCTTTGATGTCGGCATCGGCCTTGCCGAACAGAATCTTCGCTTCCCTCAGCTGTCGTCTCACACGCTGTTTGTCCTTGCTATCCAAGGGGGATGTCAGCAAAACGGCGAGGGACGCGGCAAGCCATGCTTTTTGCCGCCGCAACCCCAGATGGCGTGCTTCCGCCTGCTCCAACGCCGCGCGCGCCTTGTCTTTAAAGCCGAGCGTGCTTTCGGCGCGTGCCAAGCGCAACCACTCCTGCGGTGTGCCGCCGTTGCGCGCAAGCCTTTCCGAAAGAGATGCCACCATCGTACGAATCCGCTCTGCACGCTCTTCGGGCGAAAGGGCGGCAAAAGCCTCCTCTGCCGCCATCGCCGCCGTATCGACATCACGCGCCTCCTGTTGCGCGCTCGCCGTGCGTTGTAGCAAGGGGTGGTCGGGAAGCCAAATATGTCCCAGATACGCGTACAAAACTAACGACAACCCAGGCAAAAACAACCCCAAGCAGATCATCGCCAGCAACCGTCTCCCTTTCGGCAAGGCGGCAGCGAGCGCTACCAGCAGCAGCAGGTTTGCGCAGAGAAAAAAAAGAAGCACAGCCCTCAAGCGACAAAGCCTCGCGAAAAAATCAACGCACGCGGCGGCGTTTCGTATAGGCGCGCAGCACGCCGAGCGCGACCAACACGCACAACACGGGCGCGAGCCACAGCAGGGCTGCAGAATCGAAGCGCGGTCTTAGCAGAACTCCTTCGCCGTAGCGTTCGACAAGCCACGACAAGGCTTCTTCTTCGCTTTTGCCCGCAACAATTTGCGTCCGCAGTTCATCTCTGAGGATACGGCTGAGCGGCGCTTCCGATTCTGAAATGGGTTGTGCAGGGCAGACAGGACAGCGGATTTGGCGGTAGAGCGATTGCAAGCGACGATCGAGCGTCTTGTCCGACGAACTTTCCGACAGATTGAGCGTGTCGCGTTGCGCTAGCGCGTCTGACGGCGCAAACAAAGCGAGCGCGGCGAGCAGGCTGATAGCAGAGCAGCGCGCAACGTTTCTTGCTGTTGTGCGCGAGGTTGTGCGCATTGTTCGGATGTCAAGAGCCGGGCTTGACCTTGATTGCCTCCAACCCTTTGTTGAGGCTTTCGCGCGTCAGGGGTCCTGTGTGGACAAAGCGGATCGTTCCTGCTCGGTCCAAGAAGAAGGTTTCGGGAACGCCGGCGATTCCCCATTCGATCCCCGCCTTGCTGTCTTCGTCGATGCCGACGAGGAAAAACGGATTGCCGTGCTGTCGCAGCCACGCTTGTGCCTTGTCGCTGCTGTCGCGCCAAGCGATGCCGAAGACGCGCACTTGGCGGTTGTCGGACAATTCTACCAGCAGAGGATGTTCGGCGAGGCAGGGCTGACACCAGCTTGCAAAAAAGTTCACAACGATAGGCGTGTCTTGCGAGGTGAGAACGGTATCGCTCATCACAGCTAGGTTGGCGGCACTCTCTTCGGCGAGCGCAGGAAGACGAAAGCGCGGCATGAGGCGCATGCGACTCTCGGTCATGCTGCGTAGCGACATGCTTTTCTTGCCCTCCATCAGCTCAGGCAGGAAGAAGTAGCCCAAGAAGCCTGCAACGACGACGAAAGCCACAAGGGGTATTAGAGAGAATCTCATCGGCGGCGCTTGCGCGAGGGCAACAAAGGGGACAAAAGGGAAAGAACGCCACCAATAACCATGACGAGCGCACCTCCCCAAACCCAAAACATCAAGGGCTTGCTTTGCACGCGCACCGAGACAACTTCGTCTGAAACGCTTGTCGCACCGCGCGTGTCGGCATAAGACATTGTGACATAAATATCGCGCAAAAGCGAGCGATCAATCGCTGCCTCCGTCGTCTCAAGACCACGAGGAGGATACACACGACGCGAGGGCGAAAGTATGCCGCGTTCCTTATCAATCCCAGCCTCGCCTCCCTTCTCGCCTTTCTTCTTGCCTTCCTTGCCGACAAACGCGAAGCGTGCGCCGCGTTCTGTGAAGTTGACTCCCTTGCGCTCAAACAGCTCCCGCAGTTCCAAGGTCTCTACGCCAAGCGGCGCGTTCAGCGTGATGCGATCGCCTTTGCCCATCGAGCGAAACTTTTCGACATCGGTGAGGCTCGCGCCCGCGATCGCTATCACCACGATCCCCACACCCGCGTGCGCAAGCGCGCTGCCGCGCGCATCCTTTGCCGATTTTGTTCTCCATGCGCCCAACAAAACCCATGCGCCCAAAGCTGCTGCGATCGCCGCGGTTGCGCTCGTGCGGGTTGCGAGGAAGAATGCTAGTCCAAACCCGCACGCGACAGGCACGAAGCGCATCGCGTGTCGTCGAAGCCGTGCCGTCGAGCTGCCTCCCCAGCCCAAGACGGGCAACAAGCCCAGCACGGCCAGCAGAAAAAGAAAAAACGGCGTAAGCACAACTCCATAATACGGAGGACCTATCGACAAACTCTGTTGGCTAAAAAGCTCGAAGAACAGAGGATACAGCGTGGCAAGCATGACCAGCCCCGCGCACAGGCTCAACAGCAGCGCGTTCAACAGCTGTGCGATCTCGCGCGAAAAAAGCGGCAGCACTGAGCGTGCGGAGAAAGCACTCTCGCCCCTCCCTCCCGTGCGCCAGGCGAACAGCGCCAAGGCGGCACCGCTCAGCAAGGTGACGCAGAGCAGGATGACCAGCCCTCTGAGGGGGTCGCTAGCAAAACTATGTACCGAGACCAACACGCCTGAGCGCACTAGAAAGGTACCGAGCAAGCTTGCGCTGAAGCCGAGCAACACGAGCAGCACCGCCCAAGTATGCAAGCGAAGCTGGACGATATACGAGCGCAGCGCGTGCAAGGCGGCGGTCGCCATCAGCCACGGCATGAGCGATGCGTTCTCGACGGGGTCCCAAAACCAAAAGCCTCCCCATCCCAGCTCTTCGTAAGCCCAAAAGGCACCGAGCGTGATTCCTGCGCCCAAGCAGCACCAAGCCACCAGCGTCCACAGCCGCGCCTTCCCCGCCCACTCGCGCGAGCAGTCGTCGAGGATCAGTCCTGCGATCGTCGTGCTAAAGGCTGCCGAAAGTCCGACATAGCCCAAGTAGAGCATCGGGGGGTGGAACGCCAACGCGGGATGCTGAAGAATCGGATTCAATCCCTCCCCCTCCCAAGGCACAGGAAACACGCGCGCGAAGGGATTTGAAAAAAAGAGGACGAATGCCAAAAACAGCGCGCAAAGGCAGCCCTGCACAGAAAGACTCAGAAGCGTCAGGCGAGAGGGTTTGCGCTCCGAAAAAGCCATCGCAAGCGCGAACAAGCACAGGACGAAAACCCATAGTAGCATCGACCCCTCGTGGTTGCCCCACATCGCGGCAACTTTGTAGAGCATCGGCTTCTGCGAATGCGAGTTTTGCCAAACGAGCAAAACGGAAAAATCGCTCGCGCGAAACGCGCGGATCAACATCGCGCAAGCGCAAAAGCACAGCACGAACAGCGACACTGCCAAAGGACGCGCCAGCTCCACGGCAGGCACAGAGACACCGCCGAGCGCGGAGGCAGAACGGCTACTTGCAAGCAACCCCAGCGCAGGCACAAAAGCCAACGCCAAGGAGGTGCAGAACGCCAACACCAACGCGTAGTGACCAATCTCAACGCTCATTGATTAAAGGTGGGTCAGAGATGGGTCAGGGTTGTTCGCGCCAAAGGTTGTGCTTTTTCAAAGCCTTCTCCAACCCAGGCGGCATGTAGTATTCGTCGTGCTTTGCCAAGATCTGCTCGGCTTCCAGCAGCGGCAGATTGGGTTGCAGCTTCGAGGTTTGCAGCGTGCCTGTCGCAACGACACCCTGACCTTCTCGAAACAGATCCGGCACAAGTCCGCGATAGCGCACCGCTACCTGCTCTGCTCCGTCCGTCACCACAAAGCGCACCTCGCCGTTGGCTTTGTTGCGGACAACGCTGCCCTCGACCACAAGCCCTCCTAGTCGAAGGCGACCTCCTGCCAAACTGCCGTCCGCAAGACGCTCCTTGATGTCCGAGGGTACAAGGAAGAAGACGACATTCTCCCGCAACGCCGTCAGCACGAAGAGCGTCCCCACCCCCAGACAGCCCAGCAAAACGAACGCCGCAGTCAGTCGTTGCGTCCTCCGCCAAGACCTTCCAAAGAATCTACGAGAAGATTTGCGAGACTTTGCCATCGCTCAATCTCTTTCGTGTTTGTTTAGCGTGTGGCGCAAAGTTGCCCTCTCTCGTCGCAAGCGCAAGGCGAACAGCAGCAGCGCACAGATGCACAGAGTGTACGCCACAAGCACCAAGTCAGGTAGCGAATTCAGATGCTCAAGCATAGAGGTCAAACGCGGAATCATGGCAATTGCTGCGCCCTGCGTTGCAAGCGTGTGCGCATCGTGATGTTTTCGAACGCGGTGAAGCTCGCCCAAGCTGCGAAGAGGGTTGCGCCCGCGAGGCAGAGCAACAGGGGTTGTAACAAGTCGGGATGAATGCTGCTACCGCCTTTGCGCAATAGGCTTGCGGGTTGGTGCAAGCTGTACCACCACTCGACCGAGAACTTGACGATGGGCAGGTCTACGGCGCCTACGAGTACGAACACCGAGGTTGCGATTCGCGCGCGCGCGGCATCGGCAAAAAGGTTGCCGAGCGCGAAGTAGCCGATGTAGATAAAGAACAACACGAGCAGCGAGGTTAGACGCGCGTCCCACACCCACCAAGCTCCCCAGCTCAGTTTTCCCCACAGCGACCCCGTTAGCAAGCACAAGGCGGTCATCAGCAATCCTGTCGGTGCGATGGCGCGGCAGACGAGCGCGAGGCTTGGCAGTCGCAGCACGAGAAAGCCGAGCGACATTAATGCCATCGTAGCGTATAGCAGCGTCGAGAGGGTTGCGGCGGGAACATGCAGATAGAGGATGCGTACCGATTCGCCTTGCAAGTAGTCGGCGGGAGCGAAGAAGAATCCCCACACCAGCCCTACGCCGCCGAACAAGAATGCGCCGAGCAGACAGACACCGCGCAGGCGCGCTGCCACCTTGACAGCTGCGGAGGGCTGAGCCCATCGAAGAAGTTGCTTCATAGCGCGCGTGTGCGTTTTGCGAAAAAGACCATCTTACGAGTTTTCCTCGTCAGAACGCGAGCGAGAAACCGCGCCCAACAGCAGCGCGCAGACGGGTAGCAGGGCGAGCGACAAAAAGACGCTACCGCACAGCAACAATAGCGAAGGGACGAAGGGCAGGGCAAGCGCGGACGAGGATGTGTTTGAGGAAGCGGACAAGAGTCCTCCCGCCAAGCACGACATCGTCAAAAGCAAGGGAGGCAGAAAAAGCGGCAGCGCGAGCAGCAAGGCATTCTCGGCGCGTGCCTGCTGCTGTGCTTTTGCTTGCAGCGTCAGGGTTGCGATGAAAAGCCCGATCGCCGAAAGGGCTGTCGTGCATAACAGCGTTATAGGAAGCGCGAGCGAGACGGACGCAAGCAACGAAGATTCTAGGCGCGGGTAAAACAACACCGAGCCAGTCGTCGCAAGCGCGGCAGGCACACCGCGCAAGACGAGGAAGCTTGTAAACTTCGCAACGACAAACACAAGCCAGCTCTGACCGCTGAGCGCATAGAAAACAAGACTCTCCCCCTCCCCCTCGCGCGTCAGCCACCCCTCCAAGCCCAGCATGCAAGCGAAGCACAGCAGAAGGCCGCTGTTCGCCGCGTACAGCGTGGGCGAGGAGAGCGAAAGCGTCGAGAGGGCGAACGCCAGCGTCGCGCTCGCCAACAGCACAAACGACGGCGAAAGCCACAAGCCGCTACGCTCGAAGAGCGCGAGATTCCTCTCGCGCGCGAGCAGCGCAGTGAAGACGATCCACGAATCTCGGAAACTCGCGCGAGGAATAGCTCGTGCGGAAAGAAAATCCGTCTTGCCCGTCTTGCCCGTCGTGTCTGTCATGCGTGTCGTGTTTTTCATGTCAGCGTTAGGTTGGCACACACTCTGCTTTGCAAGGACTTGGGCAAATTCTCGTGCAAGGCGATGACGGCGACCCCGCCGCGCTCCAAGTGCGCGAGCAGGCAGCGATGCAGCCTTTGCCTCGCTTGCGTATCGAGGGAGACTTGCGGCTCGTCGAGCAGCCACAGCCGCGCGTGCGGTCGCAACGCCAACATTGCCAGCGCACCGCGCCGCCGCTCGCCTGCCGACAAACGCGAAAGGGAGGAGTGCCAAAATCCTTCGAGCGCAAACCAGCGCGCCGCGACAAGCAACGTTGTGGCGTGTAAGCGCGGCGCAAAGATATGCGCCCAAAAGCGCAAGTTTTCAAACAGGCTCAAGCCACTCAGAAAAGGCGCGTTGTGTCCGACCAACATCGCCTCGCAAGCAAGCTCGGAGGAAGCCAGCTCTTCAAAAGAGACGGCGGGACGACTGCGGTATCGCACGCGCCCCCTCGTACGCACACCCTGCTGCGCCACGCCGCACAGGCTGTGCAACAGGCAACTCTTGCCGCTGCCGTTCGCACCGCGCAGGGTTGCCAAGCATCCTTCGTCGAGGGTGAAGGACAAGTCGGAAAAAAGAAGTCGCCCCGCCACCGCGCACGAAAGCCGCTCTACCTCAAGATAGCGATGAGAAAAATAACGATTAGCCACGCGCTACATTATTTGTGTCATCGGCGAGTGGCGCTATGCTCGAAGCTTTTCAACAGCTCGAAAATCTCGTCGCGTTTCTTGCTGCGTCGCAAGGCGTCTTGCAGAGGTTTCTGCGACATCACGAGCGAAATATGCGCGATCGTTCGTGCGTGCTGCGCGCCGTGCGCTGTATCGACGAGCAGCAGGAAGAGCAGATCGACGGGCTTGTCGTCGGGGGCGTCGAAGCCGATCGGCTTGTCGAGCCGCGCGAAGCAGCCGAGCGCGCCGTCGATCCCCTCGACCAAGGCGTGCGGCAGGGCGACGCCATCACCGATGGCGGTCGATCCAAGCTTTTCGCGCTCCAACAACAAACCCAACGCGCGCGCGCGATCCAGCGCGTGGCTTGTTGCTAGGTGATCGATCATCGTTTCGAAAGCATGGCGTCGCGAGCCCGCCTTCAACGAGGCAAAGATTGCATCCAACGACAGTAGTTCTTCGATAAGAATCATGACGAAAAAAACTTCCTCAACACGGCGCGATAAATATCGCTCAGCTGCTCCAAGTCGGCTACGGGAATGCCCTCGTCTATAGCATGCATGCTGGCACCGACAGGACCGAAGTCCAACGTCGGGCAGAGGTTGTAGAGAAAGCGCGAATCCGACGTGCCACCATCCGTAGACAAGCGAGGTGTAAGCCCGCACACCTCCTCGACAGCAGAGCAGACAAGCGTGCTGAAGGGGTTCGGCGGCGTGAAAAAAACTTCCGCGCCAGACAAACGCTCGATATCTACATCGATGGTATGCTCGCTCGCATGCCGTCGCAACAAGTCGAGCAGGCTTTGTTCGTCGTGCAACGGGTTGTAGCGAATGCTCACCAATGCCTCCGCTCTGCCAGGTAGCATGTTCGACACCTGCGTGTCCGTAGCCAAACTCGCGATCTGCAAGGTAGAAGCCTCAAACAGACCCTCACCCGTGCCTGCGTCCAGCGAGAGCGTCGAGAGCGTATGCAAAAAGGGCAGAAACTTGTGCGCAGCATTGTCCGCCAACTGCGGATAGGCGCTGTGTCCCGCCTTGCCGCGCACGCGCAGGCGCAGGCTCAAAGAGCCTCGCCGCCCGATCTTGATCCGATCGCCTAGCCGTTTGTCGCTCGTGGGTTCGCCGGTCAGGCAAGCGTCGAAGTCTTTGTCTTTCGCCTCCAAGCGTTCGAGCAGCGCGCGCGTGCCGAATCGTGCCGAGCCTTCCTCGTCGCCCGTCAGCAACACGACGATCGAGCCGCGCGTAGATATTCCTTCTGCGGGAGAATCGTGCAAAAAGCCGTTCGCCGCCGAGAGGAAGGCAGCCACCGAGCCTTTCATGTCTACGCTGCCTCTGCCGATTAAAACGCCGTCGTCGATCTCCGCCGCGTAAGGGGGCTTTGACCATAGCGAGCTGTCTCCCTCCGAGACGGTGTCGAGGTGTCCGCAGAAGACTAGCGTGGGCTTGCTCGTCCCTGCGCGCGCGTAGAGGTTGTCGGTAGCCTCCTCCCCTTCCCCCAAGCGATAGCGTCGCAAGGCAAAGCCCGCCGCCTCCAACCACGCGCCTACCCGATCAAAAATCTCGCCGCGCGCAGGGGTCGGCGTGCGCGCTCGCACGAGGGCTTGCGCCAAGCGAAGCGGAGATTCGAGATCGCTCGCCAAAGTAGCCTGGTTTATCACTACTTGTTTCTCCAGCTTGTTTTTATCCTTGGAGCAGCGCGTCTCGTAGCAAGTCGTTGATGGCGGTTTTTGATTTTGTTTTTGCATCGACGCGTTTGACGATAACGGCACAAGCCAAGTTCGGCGCAACGCTGCCATTAACAAGTAGCGGTGTTCGGGCGGGCAGCGAGCCAGGCACGACGACCGAACCCGCAGGCACACGCCCGACATGCACTTCGCCGCTACTGCGATCGACGATACGCGTCGATTGTCCCAAGAAGACGCCCATGGCGATCACGCTACCCTGCTCCACTATCACCCCTTCGGCGACCTCCGAGCGGGCGCCGATGAAACAATCGTCCTCGATGATGACAGGGGCAGCTTGCAAAGGTTCCAGCACGCCGCCTATACCCGCTCCGCCTGAGATATGCACGCGTTTGCCGATTTGCGCGCAGGAGCCAACCGTAGACCATGTATCGATCATCGTCCCTTCGTCGACATAGGCACCGATGTTGACGAAGCAAGGCATCAGCACGACATCGCGGGCGATGTAGGCACCGCGACGCACAACGCAGCTTGGCACAGCGCGAAAGGCGGCGGTGCGAAACTCCGCTTCCTGCCAGCCGAGAAACTTGTTGTCTACCTTGTCCCACCAGTAGCCGCCTTGTGGCGCACCCCCCATCGTCTTCATGGGCTTGAGACGGAAGGAGAGTAGAATCGCCTTCTTGACCCATTCATGAACAATCCATGAATTATTTTTGGCTTCGCTTTTTTTCTCTGCGGCGCGAATTTCTCCCGCGTCCAGACGCGCTAATACGGCGTCGACGATGGCGTGCGCCTCGGCGGCTTTGGAAGAAGAGGCGAGCGTGTCGCGCTGCTCCCAGTAAGATTCGATCGATTCGCGGTGAGGATCAGGCATGGAAAAAAGACATACAACAAGCGACAGCAGAACGCCGCCACAGCGCGAGCAGTCTGCTCGTTTGCCTTTGCAGAGTCAATGTGTAAAAACATAGCCTACAAGCAGGAACTTTGCAAAGGTAGGAGGAGTGGTCATCGAACTCACACAATCCGAACAAGAATTCGAAAAAAAATGGCTGGCATCGCTGAACGAAAAGCAGCGCGAAGCCGTCGAATGCTTGGAAGGACCTTTGCTCGTGCTGGCGGGCGCGGGGACGGGCAAGACGCGCGTGCTGACCGTGCGCCTGATGATGCTGGTCGTGAAGGGTTGCGCTTACCCCTCGCAAATAATGGCTGCCACCTTTACCAACAAGGCGGCGCGCGAGATAATCGGGCGCATCGAATCGCTGCTAGGCGCGGAGACGCATCGGATGGCGCTCGGCACCTTCCACTCGCTCTCGGTAAAGCTGCTGCGACGCTATGCCGAGACGATAGGGATGCGCCGCGATTTCACGATCGTCGATACCGACGACCAAAGACGCTTGCTGAAAGAAGTGTTGCAAGATCTATCGTTGGAAGCCGACATCAGTGCAACGCGGCGATGGGTTTCGATGATTCAGCGATGGAAGGATCGGGCACTCAAACCCGAAGCCGTTTCGGACGAGGAAGCGGAAGGGCGCGCGCGCGAGGTTTATCGGCTCTATCAGCGACGCTTGCTTGCTACGGGCGCGTGCGATTTTGGCGACCTGATCCTCCATTGCGTCGAGATCTTTCGCAACAACGCCGACATCTTGCGCCAATGCCGCGAGCAGTATCGCTATCTGTTGTTCGACGAGTATCAAGACACGAACGTTGCCCAGTATCTTTGGATGCGTCTGCTCGCCGAGGGGCACAAAAACATTTGCTGCGTCGGCGATGACGACCAATCGATCTACGGCTGGCGTGGTGCTGAGGTCGGCAATATCCTGCGGTTTGAAAAAGACTTTCCGCAAGCGCGCGTGATTCGTCTGGAGCGCAACTATCGCTCGCAACCCCATATCTTGCAAGCGGCGGCGGGATTAATTTGTCGCAACAAGCAACGCATGGGCAAGACGCTGTGGACGGAGGAAGAGGGCTTCGGCGCGCAGGAGAAAATTTCTATACGAGGATTCTACGACGGCAGGAGCGAGGCGCGCTCCATCGTCGAGGAGATCGAGGCACTACATCGAAGGCATTCGATCGGCTACGGACAAATGGCTGTCCTCGTGCGCACCGGCACGCAGACACGCGCTTTCGAAGAAGCCTTTCTGTTCGAGGACATTCCCTATCGCGTCGTCGGCGGCGCGCGTTTCTACGAGCGCGAGGAGATTCGCGATGTCACAGCATACCTGCGCGCGACCTATCAAAGTGCCGACGACTTGGCGTTCAGGCGCATTGCAAACAAGCCCGCGCGAGGGTTGGGCGCGATCACCTTGCGAAAGGTGGCGGTGTTCGCGCAGGCGCAAGGATTGCCGATGCAGGAAGCGATAGACAAGCTGTTGGAGCAAGGCATCGTGAAGGGACGCGCCGCTCAAACACTATCAACATTGTGCCAACAGCTGCGGGATTGGCGCAAAGCCTCCGCCGAGATGCCTCTACGCAACCTTGTCGAGCGAATCGTCGCGCAATCAGGCTACATGCAATACTGGCGCGACAAGGCGGACGAGCAAACACGCCTCGACAACATCCGCGAACTCTACTCCGCCTTGGAGGAGGTCGAGAGTTTAGAAAGCTTTTTGGAGCATGTCGCGTTGGTCGTAGACGGCGAGGAGGAGGATGGAAAAGGTCGTGTCTCGGTCATGACCATGCATGCCGCCAAGGGCTTGGAGTTCGACGCCGTCTTCCTACCAGGTTGGGAGGAAGGCTTGTTTCCCATGCAGCGCAGCTTGCAGGAAAAAGGCGAGCAGGCACTGGAAGAAGAACGCCGATTGGCATATGTCGCACTCACTCGCGCGCGCAAGTATGTAACGATTGGCTATGCGCACGTGCGACACATCTTTGGGCACATGCGTACAGCCGAGCCATCGCGCTTTCTCAGAGAGATACCAAGAGAGGTCGTCGTGCACGACGAAACCTTCGTCTACGATAGCGGTGACGCGGACGAAGGATGGCAAAACCCAAAAAATTCTTGGCAAGAATCAAAGCAAGATTCTTGGCAAGAATCATGGACAGAGTCGCCGACAGAGTCCTGGACGGATAAGTCGCCCGATAGTTTTACGCCCGCGCCGCAGGCGCGCTCGGACTCAAGCGGGGTAGCAAAGGGAGCGGGAAGTGTTCTGAAGATAGGCGACCCCTGCAAACACCGTCAGCTCGGCGAGGGGCGCGTCGTGGGTTATGAGAAGAACACGCTCACCATCGCCTTTCCGAACAAGGGCGTTTATCGCATCGATCCCGATTATGTTGTCGCGCTCGATTGACCGCACGAGGAGGGTTGCCGCCTTCTTTCGCACGCCCTCGATGCGGGACTGCTTGCGTCGTGCCGCCCCGATCATCGCAGGGCATGTCACGATCGCGCTGTTGGGGGTTGTCGATACCGCCGTCGCAGGACGCATGCCTGGCGTCGTTTTTCTCGCTGCCGTGGGCTTGGGGAGCATCTTTGCCCATTTCGTCTTTTGGCTCTTCGGATTCTTGCGCATGGGTACGACAGGCGTTACCGCCCAAGCGATCGGCGCGGGTGACGCACGCGGCGTGAGGCTCTCGCTCTTGCGCGGCGCGGGGTTCGGAGCAACATTAGGATTGTTGCTGTTGTTGCTCTCTCCCCTCATCACTTTTTTGGCGCTCGAGCTTTATGTTCAAGACAAAAGCCTCACGCAGCCCTTCGCGCAGTATTTGAGCGTCCGTTTTATCGGCGCGCCCTTCGCGCTCGCCTCCTACGCTTTTTACGGATGGTTCTTAGGCATCAATCGCAGCGCATTGATGATGATGATTCAGACGGGCGTGATCGCAGCCAACATCGTCTTGAGCCCTCTGCTCGCTTTCGGATTCGGATGGGGAGTCGAGGGAATCGCATGGGCTACGGTGACAGCAGAGATGCTCGGCGCAACCCTCTCGCTTGGTTGCGTAGTGAGAATTCTCGCGCGCTCGCCCCACATGAAACTGACGCGCAAGATCGTACGCGCAGACATTTTCGATTTGCGCGAGGTTCGACGCTTTTTCGCCATCAACACGCATATCTTCTTTCGCACGCTGTGCTTGTTGCTTGCCTTTCAGTTCTTTTGGCTGTTGTCGGCATCGGTCGGCACCATCGCGCTTGCTGTCAACACCATCTTGCGGCAGTTGATCGAGATCGCCGCTTACGCGCTCGACGGATTCGCGCTCGCGGGCGAGGCTATGGTGGGCGAGCAGGTCGCAAGACACCAAACTGCAAAACATGTGGGCAGGAGGAAGGCTGTGAAAGCCGTCGAATCGGCGGTGCGTGTTGTTTTCGTGTGGTCGTGTCTTTTTGCTCTTCTTTTTGCGGGCGTTTATGCCATCGCCTTCAATCCGATCGTCGCGGGCTTTACCGATTTGGAAGCGGTTCGTTCCGCCGCCCCTGCCTATCGTTGGTTTGCTGTCTTTGTTCCTGTCGTCGCTGTGTGGTCTTACGCGTGGGACGGAATCTTTCTGGGGCTGACGCTCACGCGCGCGCTGATGATTGGCATGGTGTTGGCTGCTGCGGGGTTTGTGCTTTGCGCGTTGCCGCTCACGGCGTTTTTTGGCAATGTGGGATTGTGGATTGCGCTCTACCTCTTTTTTATTTTCCGTGCGTTGACGCTTTATGTTTCGTGGAGAAAGTGGCGCAAGGAGGGGGTAAGCGGGGGTGCAAGCGGGGGGGTTAGAGTTTCGTAATGCGTGAGATTGTTGTCGATACGGAAACAACGGGTTTGGATGCGTCGCGGGGGCATAAGATCGTCGAGATCGGCTGTGTGGAGTTGTTGCGGTTGGTGCCTACGGGAAAAGAGTTCCATCGGTATCTCAACCCTGAGCGTGACATTCCTGAGAGTGCGCGTGAGATCCATGGCATCGACGAGAAGTTTGTTAAGAAGATGCCTCGTTTTGTTGATATTGCTGAGGAGCTTTTGGCGTTCTTTGGCGATGCGAAATTGGTGATTCACAACGCTCCGTTTGACATGGCGTTTCTGAACACGGAGTTGGAGCATTGCGGGAGGCCTCTTATTGCCAATGATGTTTGTGACACGCTTTTATTGGCTCAGGATCGGTTTCGTGGTGAGCGAGTGGGTTTGGATGCGTTGTGTCGTCGTTATGGGATTGATCTTTCTGGTCGTCAGCGTCATGGGGCATTGATCGATGCGCATTTGTTAGCGAGGGTTTATTTGGAGTTATGCGGGGGGAGGCAGGGGGGGATGGGGTTTGCGGAGGAATCGCTACAGCCTGTTGTTGCGCCTGTTGCTGCTGCTGCAGTTGCAATTACAGAGTCGCGTCTTGAAAAACGGGAGGAGGGGGGTGAGGGGGGAGATGAGGAGCGGGGTCCTTTCCGTGTTTTGCTTGCGAGCGATGAGGAGCGGAGGAGGCACTTGGAGATGATGGCGAAGATTGGCAAGAGCAAGTGAGCGGGTGACACGCTTTTGAATAAGAGGCTACACACTTTGCGCTCCGCGCAAAGTGTGTAGAAGGCGCTTACGCGCCCGCTCGCAGCGGGCTTTTTGCGGGGGGACTTCGTCCCCCCACGCCCCCCATGCGCAAAACTCACTTCGCCTTACGGCTCGCTCGTCTTGCGTTTTCCTTTAATCCGTTGATTTTTGCCCGTCACTTTTTCTTGCCCATCTTCTTTAACCCCCCAAGCGCAGGCGGCTGCACAATGCCAAACGAAAAAACCATCTTCACCGCATCCTCTACCCTCATATCCAAATCAATCGTCTCCTCCTTAGGAAAGAAAACAATAAACCCCGATGTAGGATTCGGCGTCGTCGGTACAAAAACAACCCGCATCGCAGAATGACCAACCTTCCTAGAAATCTCAGGAATGCTCTCGGCAGTCAGAAAAGCGATCGTCCAACACCCCTTGCGAGGATACTGCACCAATACAGCCTTGCGAAACGCAATCTTCTTGTCCGGACGAAACAACGTCGCAAAAATCTGCTTCGTCGTCGAATAAATCTTCGGCAATAACGGCATGCGATGCAAAATGCGCTCGATCCGTCCCAATATCCACGCGCCGATAAGCCCGCGCGCAAAAATACCGATAACCATCGTCGCCATAAAAAAGATGACAATCCCCGCCCCAGGAACATCTCGCACAGGATCAACGCCAATATGCTCAAGCGCCCACGCCGAAAGCTGCCGAGGAATCAAAGGCGCAATGCGCGAATCGATGAAGAAAACAAGCCATCGCACAATCACAAAAGTGAAGACGAAAGGCATCAAAACAATAAGCCCCGCAAAAAAGTTACGCCGCATATAACCCCCGATGCCGAAGGAAAAACGACGCGATTTTTTCGACGGTTTTTTTGGCAATTTTTTCAAGGAGAAAATCCCTTTTGAGTCGCTTGCAAAAATACCTCCTCCAACGAAGGTTCTTTTGTATTCAAGTCCTGGATGATAACTCCCTTGTCGCTAACAGCCTCTAACAACTCTGCGACGGCGATTTTTTGCGGGTTGTAGACGATCTCGACGCTACGCGCAGAGCAGGCGACGATGCGCGCGTCCTTAGGCAGTCGTAGAGTTTCTCGTAGCCTCGGACGCGCCCTGCCGCTAAAGGTGATGTGCAACGATTTCGTAGCCAAGCGCGCGATTAACGTCTTGGTCTTGTCGTAAGCGACGATCTTGCCTTGGTCGATGATGGCAATTTTCTCGCACAAAGCTTCGGCTTCCTCCAAGTAGTGCGTCGTCAGCAGGATCGTCGTGCCTTGCGCGTGCATCTCTTGCACGAAAGCCCACAGGCTTTTGCGAAATAGAATATCAACGCCTGCCGTGGGTTCGTCCAATACAAGGATCGGAGGACGATGTACCAAGGCCTTTGCAAACATCATCCGTCGCTTCATACCGCCCGACAGAGAACGCGAATAGACATGCTTCTTCTCGCCTAATCCCAGTCGCTCCAACAGCGTGTGATTCCATCGATCGGCGCGTTTCAAGCCGTAGAGTCCCGCGCACAGCTCCAGCATATCGTAGGGGGTGAAGAAGGGATCCATATACACTTCTTGCGGCACGATGCCGATGGCAGCGCGCGCGTTGCGAGGGTCTTTATCTAAGTCGCGCTCCCACAGCGAAACATGTCCGCTGTCCTTCAACACCAACCCCCCCAAAACGTTAATCAACGTCGACTTGCCCGCTCCGTTCGGTCCCAAAAGCCCGATGAAGGCACCAGGCTCGACCCGCAACGAAACATCGTCCAACGCCAAAAGATCGGCAGCATAGCGTTTCGTCGTGCGCTCGATCGAAATCGCCGAGCTGACCGAGGGGAGAAGGGAAGGCATGGAAATCTCTCTGTTTTTGTTTGCTCCGCCAAGTATAATGCATACAAGTCAGAGATAGGAATCCAAGAACGCAAGAAGCAAGCCCGCAAGAATCAAGCCCAACGGAGCAAAAGCATGCACGACGATACGCCAAAAGAAGAAAACAATCATTCAGCCCAACATGAATCGTTGCCCGAAGTTTTGCCCGCAGCCATTGCACAATCGAGCCGCGTGCGTTGCAACGGCGGTGCGCGTGGTAGCGGACATCCTGCCGTCTACCTCTCGTTGAACGACGAGGGCTTTGTCGTCTGCCCGTACTGCTCGCAGCGTTTCGGCGAGAAAAACAAAAGGAGTTCCTGAACGCTATGCTCTCTCCTATTGATAAAAGCCTTCTCAAAGTTGCGCAAAAATTGGAGAAAAAGCGATTCGCCACCCTCGATGCTCTCACCCTCGATGCAACCGACGCGCCGCCGCGTTCTGTTCTCGTGGTCTTTCACGGCTACGGAGCAACGGCAGAAGATTTGCTGCCGCTTGCTCCCTCGTTTGCCGCCGTCTTGCCTGAGACGGCGCAAGTCTTTCTGCAGGCACCAGACACTTGCGACATCGGAGGGGTTGTTACGGGACGCGCGTGGTTTCCCTTGTCTCTGCTGTCGTACGAAGAGATCGTCTCAGGGTTGAGGGCGGTCGAGAGTTCTGTCGCCGAGGCTTTGGATGCTCTCGCTACGCACTACAAAGTGCCTTGCCATCGTATTGCTCTGTTCGGCTTTAGTCAGGGTGGCATGGTTGCCTTACAAGCCGCCTGTCATGCCGATCGTGCGTGGCTTGCTGCTGTCGGCATTGCCACGCGTTTTGTCGAGCCGCACGATTTGCGAGCGAGCGCGTCCGACAAAACGACGCCTCTGCTGATGGTTCACGGCGATGAAGACGAGGTCGTGCCGTTTGAACAGGGATCGAAGACGGCTTCCATGCTACGCGAGCAGGGCTACAACCTCACATGGCTTGCGCGTGCGGGGTTGGGACACGCCATCGATGCTGTGGCGTTGCAATCTTCGTGCGACTTTCTCGCGCTCCATCAGCAAGCGCAACGGACGACAGAGGAGGAGATTTTATGAGTTCCAAGTCGAGACAAGCGGGGGAGATGCGTGCTGTCTCCTTTGTGCCTGATGTAGCGCTTCATGCCGAGGGCTCGTGCTTGGCGTCGTTCGGCAGAACGCGCGTTTTGTGCACTGCCAGCGTCGAGGATTCGGTGCCAAAGTTTCTACGCGATCTCGGCGAGGGGTGGGTGACGGCGGAATACTCTATGCTGCCTCGTGCGACGCACAAGCGTAGCGCGCGTGCGAAAACGCTGGGGTCTGGACGCACGATGGAGATCCAACGTTTGATCGGACGCTCTTTGCGTTGCGTTGTTGATCGCAGCATTTTCGCCAATCAGCAGATCAGGATCGATTGCGATGTGTTGGATGCCGATGGCAGCACGCGCACCGCTGCGCTCAGTGGTGCGTGCGTCGCCTTGCGAATAGCTTTTCGGAGGTTGCAAGCCTTGGGGGCGATCGACCGCGATCCTCTGTCGAAGATGGTTGCGGGCGTCTCCTGCGTACTCAAGCAGGACGGAGGTTTACAGATCGATCCCACCTATCGTCAAGATTCGCAAGCTTTTGCCGATGCCAACTTCGCCATCACCGAGGACGGCGAGTTGGTGGAGGTGCAAATGTCGGCAGAGCGCAATCCTGTATCGCGCAAAAATCTTGACGAGATGCTCGACTTGGCGCGCGAGGCGGCTTTGCGTATAGCGCGTTTGCAGCATGGGGCGGTCGAAGCCGCGCAAGCTTGAGATGCTCTGCGAGAGGCTTGCGTTTTATGCGGGGATGGTTTTACGAGAAGGGGGGTAGCGAGACGTTGACGATCGCAACGGGCAACGCGGGCAAGCTCAAAGAGATTGCAGATTTGTTGCGACCTTATGTTTCGGAGGTCCGTCCTTTCGAGGGGTTTGATGCGCTGAAGGTTGAGGAGACGGGTGCGACATACGCTGAGAACGCGTTGATTAAGGCGCGTGCTGCTTTCGCGCATTGTGGGGGGGGTGCTACTCTTGGCGACGATTCGGGCTTTGAGGTGGAGGTTTTGGATGGGCAGCCGGGGTTGCTTTCTGCAAGATGGGCGGAGGGGGAAGAGGGGGGGGATGGCACGCGAGATTTTGCGCGTGCTATTGAGCGTGTTCGGAGGGAGATGCGGGTGCGGGATTGTGGTTCGTCGTCTGCGCGTTTTGTTTGTGCGCTTGCGCTTGTGCGGAGTGATGGGGGGGTGCGGGTTGTTGAGGGGGAGGTTGGGGGGAGGGTTGTTTTCCCGCCGCGGGGGGGGATGGGATTTGGTTATGATCCTATTTTCGTTCCTTTTGTTGGGGGGGATGCTCGTACTTTCGGGGAGATGGCGGGGGATGAGAAGCAGCGTATTAGTCATCGTGCGGAGGCTTTTCGGAGGCTGTGCGAGGCTTGTTTTGTGTAGGGTTTGCGAGTTTTGGTGTGGAGGAACTGGCTGTCTTTGCCTTGTTACAGATAGCGGTAGTGTCCCAAAAAACGGGACTCGCGCTTTGACGCGTAAACGAGCGCACGCGAAGCGTGCGCGGGGGGCGCGGGGGGATAAATTCCCCCCGCAAATTCTGCGGACGAGCGAAGCGAAGTCCGCAGCCTCTTATTCAAAAGCGCGAGGCTTTGCATCGCGCCAACAACCTTGCGTCACAAAAGCAGCTTACTAGGTTGCGAGTCAGCTTGCGCACGACAAGTCGTGCGCTTTGGTAACAAGAGGCTACGCGCTACGCGCGTAGATTCTTGCGGGGGAACTTCGTCCCCCCCCTCCCCCCATGCGCAAAACTCGCTTCGCCGTAGGCTCGCTCGTCTTGCGTTTCCATCAATGCGCGCGTCCCGTTTTTTGGGACACTACCGCTATCTATGACAAGATTAGAATAAAGCCATGTCCTCTCTAGCTCCCTCCGCACGCGCCCTCTCGCTCTATATCCATTTCCCCTACTGCGAACGCAAATGCCCCTATTGCGACTTCAACTCGCACGAAATCACAAATATCCCCGAAGAAGCATACGTCACCGCCATCCTATGGCGACTGCAATCCCTCAGCCAAAATCCAACAACAGAAACCCATTCTCGCCCCATACACTCAATCTTTTTCGGCGGCGGAACACCATCCCTGCTCTCAACGAACGCCGTAGGAAAAATACTGGAAAGCGCAAACAAATATTTTCATCTCTCCCCAAACTGCGAGATCACCCTAGAAGCAAATCCCTCCAGCGCAGAAAGTAAAAAGTTTGCCGAATGGAAAGCAGTAGGCGTCAATCGCCTCTCGATCGGCGTGCAATCCTTCGACGATAATGCCCTACGCTTCTTAGGACGACTCCACAACGCACAACAAGCACACGCCGCGCTCGATTCCGCCGCTCGTCTTTTTACACGATTCTCCTTCGACCTGATAACAGCCCTGCCCCAACAAACTAACAAGGCAATCCAAATTGAACTCGCGTGCGCCCTGAAATTTGGCGCATCGCATCTCTGCGTCTATCAACTGACAATCGAAAAAGCGACCGCCTTCTATCGCGCACAAACACACGGCACACTCACCACGCCCTCGCACGCACGCGCAGCACAACTCTATCGTCTTGTCGAATTGGAACTGGCAGCGCAAGGCTACGAGAACTACGAAATCTCCTGCTACGCTCGCTCGCAAGAAAATAATGAAGAAGCAAATATAGAAACAGCGCAATCGCGCCACAATCTCGTCTATTGGCGTAGCGGCGACTGGCTGGGCGTAGGCCCTGGCGCGCACGGACGTATCTCACAGCCAGAGCAACGCAACACGACGCGAATCGCCACATTAGAGACACGCGACCCCGCCCGATGGCTAAAACAAGCCCACGCCCAAGACGAACGCATCGAAAAACGTATCCTCCTGTCCCCCGAAGAAGTATTGCAAGAACGCATCATGATGGGACTGCGCCTCAAAGAAGGACTGCCGCTCTCCCTGTTCCCCGAAGCGGTGCGTAAACTTATTGTCGATCTGTGTAAGGCGGGCTATTGTGAAAAAACAGCGCAACGACTAAACTTGACGACAGAAGGACGCTTGCGACTCGATACGATCGTAGCCCGTCTGCTTGCCGACCTTTCCTCCGCCCGCCAACAAGACAGAACCCAACTTTGATCCTCGCAACATTGATCCGAACTAACCCTCAAGAGAAGACCTTGGAAAACATATCGCAGTCCCAACCTCAGTCTATGTCGCAGACGCAGCCTGAGGGATTGCCGCGCGGCGAAGAGAAGGCGTTGGAAGCCTCATCACTTGAAGCCTCGTCGCTTTGCGCGCAGGGCAGGCGTGCGTTTGCGCTTTCCGACCTTGTCGAATGCGGTAAGGGTAAGCTTTTCGGTAAGGGCAACGCGCAGCTGCCACTGGCTCCGATGCTGATGTTCGACCAAATCTCCGACATGTCTAACGATGGCGGAAAGTTCTCGCGCGGCGCGTTGACGGCGGAGTTGACGATCACCTCCGATTTGTGGTTTTTCGCCTGCCACTTCTACAAGGATCCCGTCATGCCTGGTTGTCTTGGGCTCGATGCGCTGTGGCAGCTGTTGGGCTTCCACCTCGCGTGGCTCGGACACAAGGGCAGGGGCAGAGCGCTGGGCGTCGAGGATATTCGCTTTCGAGAACAAGTGCTGCCCGCGACAAAGCTTGTTTCCTACCAACTGCACATCAAGCGCATCATCAGCGGCAAGCTTGTCATGGGCATCGCCGACGGCGTGTTGCTCGCCGACGGCATCGTTTCCCTGACCGCTAAGGGCTTGCGTGTAGGATTGTTCCACTGATACAAAAAGGGAGGAGAAAACATGCGCAAGGTTGTCGTCACAGGATTGGGAATCGTCAGCTGCATCGGATGCGACCATCCGACAGTCGTCTCTTCGTTGCGCGAGGCGAAGAGTGGCATCCAAGCTGCGCCCGACTATGCCGAGCGAGGCTTTCGCTCGCGCGTCCATGGCGCGATCGATATCGATTTGGATGCCTTGGTCGAGCGAAAATGGCGACGTTTTATGGGCGACGGTACCGCTTACGCCGCCGTTGCCATGGACAAGGCGATCCAAGACGCGGGGTTGGAGAAGGGTGAAATCTCGGATCCCAGCATCGGAATCGTCGTCGGTTCGGGAGGACCTTCGACCTCCAATCTGCTCTATTCGTTCAACAGCATAGAGAAGCACAATACGACGCGGCGCATCGGTCCCTTCATGGTACCGCGCACCATGTCCTCGACTGGCTCTGCCGTGCTTGCGACCGCCAACGGCATTCGCGGTGTCAACTATTCGATCAGCTCGGCGTGCGCGACCAGCGCGCATTGCATCGGCAACGCCGCCGAGATGATCCAGTGGGGCAAGCAGGATGCCGTCTTTGCAGGCGGCTGCGAAGAGCTGCATTGGAGCATGAGCTGCCTCTTCGATGCTATGGGAGCGCTTTCCTCGCAGCACAACGAAACGCCGCTCAGTGCCTCGCGCGCATTCGATGCAACAAGGGACGGATTCGTCATCGCGGGCGGAGCAGCGATCGTCTTGTTGGAAGAAGCCGAGCGAGCACAAAAAAGAGGAGCTAAGATATACGCCGAACTCACGGGTTACGGCGCTACTTCCGACGGAGTCGATATGGTGCAACCCTCAGGAGAGGGCGCAAAACGATGCATGGAGCAGGCGTTGGAGGGAACGCGCAACCCCGTCGAGTATGTCAATGCGCATGGTACCTCCACGCCCGTCGGAGATGCGGTCGAGTGCCGTGTGCTCGACGAGCTCTTTTGCGAACGACAGCCCGATGCCATGCCTTTTCTAGCATCGACCAAATCGCTGACGGGACACTCGTTGGGCGCGGCGGGTGCGCAGGAAGCCGTCTATACGCTGTTGATGATGGACAACGACTTCATGGGCTTATCGGCGAACATAACGACGCTCGACGAGACCATCGCATCTTACAAGATAGCCAACACAATTCTGCGCAAGCGGCGCGATGAACCCTTCAAGTGCGCGATGAGCAACTCTTTCGGGTTTGGGGGGACGAACGCGGCACTGGTCTTTGAGAAGGTTTGAGAGACGGGTTTTTTAGTCGATGAAATCCATAGGCTTGCTTGCTCGCTTGCGGGTCGGATTGGGATTGAGATTGAGGATGCGCGGCGCGGTGTTGGCTTACAAGGCGTGCGAGATTGACCTCTGTATAGCGCTGCGTCGCTTTGAGCGAGCTGTGTCCGAGCAGCTTTTGGATGGAGCGCAAGTCTCCTCCTCCCTCCATCAAATGCGTTGCAAAGGAATGGCGTAATGCGTGCGGGGTTGCGCTTTGTGGCAAGCCGAGTTGTTGGCGCAAAACCCTCATGCGTTTTTGCACGACGCGCGGATGCAGCCTTTCGCCTCGCAGGCCGCGAAAAAAGGGATGCTCGGCAGACGAGGTTTTTTCACAGGGACGTTGTCGGCGATAGTCTAGTAAGGCATCGCGCACGCATGGCAAGATAGGCACGATGCGCACCTTGTTGCCTTTGCCGTGGATATGCAATTGGTGTTGTTTAGGGTTTGGGGTTTCTTTTGTCATGTGTTCGATCTCGTCGTCGTTGAGGGCGAGTGCTTCCGAGATACGCAGTCCTGCGCCGTAGAGCAGCGTTAGGAGTGCGACATCGCGTGTTTTGATCCAGCTTTGTTGCTCTGTGGTTGTTCCTGCTGCGGCGAGCAATGCGCGTGCGCGATCTTGCGAGAGGGGGCGTGGGGGGGGTAGTTTGTGTGGCGGACGGCGCACGCGAAAGGCTGCGTCGCATGAGATGCCGGCGAATCCGTAGAGGGTTTGTAGACGACGCACGAAGCCTCTTAGAGCTGACAGGGCTCGTGCGACTGATTGTGCTTGTAGCCCTTGAGCGCGCAGATGTGCCATCCATCCGCGCAGGTCGCGTTCTTCGATTTTTGCCCATGCGGGGAGGGGGACTGTGCCGCCGCGATGGGTTGCGAGAAAATTATCGAAGGAGAGGAGGTCGTGTCGGTAGGCGGAGAGGGTGTGGGGGCTTAGGCGCCGTTCGCTTGCGAGGTGGCGACAATAGTCTTCGAGCGCGACTTGAAAGGGGGGGATGGTGGGGATGGGGGACATGGATGACATGGAGGCAGGCGACATGGAAGCAGACGACATGGAGGAGGGGGTGCAAAAATCGCGCCAAGCTTGCTATGGGGGGATTGTAGCAGATGTTGCGTTTGTGTGTTGTGCGCGTGCTTTTGTGTGTCGTGCGTTTGTCTCTGTTTGCGCTTGTGCTTTTGTGTGTCGCGCGTTTGTCTCTGTTCGCGCTTGTGCTTTTTAACGACACACGCTCGCGCAACAGACTTGCTTTGTATGATGACGGATGCAAAACATCGCGTGCGTAGCACGCGGGGAGCGCGAGGGAGTAATCCCTCGCAAAAGACCCCGCGTCAGCGGGGCGCGTAAGCGCCTTCTACACACTTTGCGCGTAACCCGAGAAGGGTTACGCGCAAAGTGCGTAGCCTCTTATTCAAAAGCGCGTTTCGCAGAAACGCGCAAGCTGACTCGTAACATGGTACAATGACAATGTTTTCCTCGCCCTAGCGACAAAAAAGAATCGCACGAAGTGCGCCTCTTATTCCAAAGCGCGAGGCTTGCCTCGCGCAATACTGACTCGCAATGCGGTAGAGCGTTTTTAATTTTGCCTAGAAGGTAGAGGAGAAAAGAATCGCACGAAGTGCGCCTCTTATTCAAAAGCGCGAGGCTTTGCCTCGCGCAATACTGCCTCACAACACGGTAGAGAGTTTGAGTTTGTCTGCCTTTGCTCGCCTGCGCTTTTTAAGGAGCGCGCATCGCAAAGGCAGACATGCGCCTTGTTGACAGAGCACGAGACACTTGCCATTCTTGCCTTATAGAAAAAGAAAAAATAGGAGTCTTCCCATGTCCCGTCAATTCCCTCGTTGGATGGCAGTTTTTGCCACTGCTTTTGCCCTTGCCTTGCCTTTGTCGCTACCGCTCACCCTTGACGCACGCGGACAGAGCGCAGAAGAAATTACCGAGCAAGCAATAAAATTATACAAGAAGAAGAACTACACAAAAGCTGCTCCTTTGTTCCGTAAGGCAGCGGAGCAAGGAGAGTCTGTGGCGCAAGGCTATTTGGGATGGATGTATCAAGAAGGACAAGGTGTTAAACAAGATTATACAAAAGCTGTTAAGTGGTATCGCAAGGCAGCAGAACAAGGGAAAACTCGTGCGCAAATTTCTTTAGGCGATATGTATTATGAAGGAAAAGGTGTTAAACAAGATTATACACAGGCAGCCGAGTGGTATCGTAAACCAGCAGAGCAAGGACACGCTTACGCACAAGTCACTTTGGGAATACTTTATGAACAAGGAAAAGGTGTTAAGCAAAATTATAGAAGAGCTGCCGAATGGTATCGCAAGGCTGCAGAACAAGGACATGCTGTAGGGCAAGCTTCTTTGGGTTCGCTGTATTATGGAGGGGTAGGTATTAAGCAGGATTATACACAAGCTGCTAAGTGGTTTCGTAAGGCAGCAGAACAGAAATATGCTCATGCGCAATTTGCTTTAGGAGGATTGTATGAATTTGGAGATGGAGTTAAGCAAAATTATACACAAGCTGCCAAGTGGTATCGTAAAGCAGCAGAACAAGGAGACGCTGTTGCGCAATATTATTTTGGCAAGATGTATGAACAAGGAAAAGGTGTTAAGCAGAATTATGCGCAATCTGCCGAGTGGTACCGTAAGGCAGCAGAACAAGGAGAGGCTGAGGCGCAAGCCAGATTGGGCGGGCAGTACGAAAAAGGGAGAGGTGTTCAACAAGATTATACACAGGCTGCCAAATGGTATCGTAAAGCAGCAATGCAGGGGCAATATCAGGCGCAATTTAGATTAGGCGGGCTGTATTGGCAAGGTTTCGGCGTTAAGCAAGACCATGCGCAAGCCGCCGAGTGGTTTCGTAGGGTAGGAGAACAAGGATATGCCGATGCGCAAGTTGTTTTGGGCGATATGTATTATGAAGGAAAAGGTGTTCAACAAGATTATACAAAAGCTGCCGAGTGGTATCGTAAGGCAGCAGAACAGGGAGAGGCTTATGCACAGTACTCTTTGGGTTCGCAGTATAAATATGGCAAAGGCGTTAAACAAGATGACAAGCAAGCTGCCGAGTGGTTGCGCAAAGCAGCAGAACAAGGAAATGCTAGTGCACAATACAATTTAGGCTTTCTGTATTATAAAGGAAAGGGAGTGTTGGAAGACTATCAAAAGGCTACGGAATGGTATCGTAAAGCCGCAGAGCAAGGTCATGCTGAAGCACTCAATAATTTAGGTGCTATGTATGCTAATGCTTATGGTGTTAAAAAAAACATCATCCTTGCTTATGCTTTGTTTATACTCTCTGCCAAAGAAAGACATGAAAACGCAAGAGACAACGCAGATTTAATAAAGAAAGACTTAACAACGGAACAGGTTATGGCAGGGCAAAAAATTGCAAAAGAATGGGAACAAGTCATAGAAGCCAACAGACAAAAGAATCAGTAGATAGAACAAACCCGTCCTACCGTGTTGTGAGGCAGTATTGCGCGAGGCAAGCCTCGCGCTTTGGTACAAGAGGCGCACTTCGTGCGATTTTTTGTGTCTCTATCTTCTAGGCAAAATTAAAAACTCCGTACCATGTTACGAGTCAGCTTGCGCGAGGCAAGCCTCGCGCTTTTGAACAAGAGGCGCACTTCGTGCGATTTTTTGTGTCTCTATCTTCTAGGCGAAATTAAAAACGCTCTAACATGTTACGAGTCAGCTTGCGCGTTTCTGCGAAACGCGCTTTTGAATAAGAGGCTACACACTTTGCGCTTCGCGCAAAGTGTGTAGAAGGCGCTTACGCGCCCCGCTGACGCGGGGTCTTTTGCGAGGGATTACTCCCTCGCGCTCCCCGCGTGCTACGCACGCGATGTTTTGCGCCCGTCATCATACAAAGCCCGTCTGTTGCACGAGCGTGTGCCGTTAAAACTACCCACACCCCCCGCGCCATAGCGTGTTGCTTGCAACGCGCGTCCATGATGTTGCCAGCGTGCGCATGTTTTGCATCCGTCAATACAAAAAGCCCGTGTCTGCCTCTGCGCAGTGCGCCCGCAAGGTAGCGCAAGCGTGCGCATGTTTTGCATCCGTAGAGCGTCAAAGAATGGTCTGCTTAGTCTTCCGCCAGTCCTCCAAGAAAGCCTGCAGCCCCCTCTCCGTCAACGGATGCCTATACAACGCACGGAAAACCTTCGGCGGCAAAGTCGCTACATGCGCCCCCATGCGAGCAGCATTAACAACATGCCCAATATGACGCACCGAAGCAACTAATACCTCCGTCCGAAAATCATAAGCTCGGTAAATCTCCAAAATCTCCTCGATCAACTGCAACCCATCCTGCCCAATGTCATCCAACCTCCCCACAAAAGGCGAAATAAAACTCGCCCCCGCCTTCGCCGCAAGCAACGCCTGCGCCGCCGAAAAACACAACGTGACATTAACCGCCGTCCCCCCTCGGCTGAGCGCATAACAACAACGCAACCCATCCTCAGTGAGAGGTACCTTGACAGCAACATTCTCCGCAATCGCCGCAAGAGCCTTCCCCTCCTCCAACATGCCCCCGAAATCAGTCGCCGTCACCTCAGCACTCACAGGCCCCTCAACAATAGCGCACAACTCCCTAATGCGCTCGCAGATCGACGCACCCGATTGCGCGATCAACGAAGGGTTCGTCGTCACCCCATCAATCAACCCAAGCCCGCTCTTGACGAGCGCAGACACCTCGCTAACATCGGCAGAGTCAATAAAAAACTTCATCCCTTGCTTGTGCGCTAGACACCAACAAATGTCAAGAAGTAGAACTCTGAAAAAAGACTCGAAAAAAAAACATGCACCCCCCTCTTACCGCTCCCCTTGCTACCCAAAAATCTCCTCCTGTGCCTCCCCCATCGACAAGTTTCGGATCGAGCGCGTCTTGTGCGCCGCTCGCAGAGCTGCTCGTCCTATCGCCTCGCCTCGACCAACTCTTCTCCTACGCCTGCCCGCAAGAGCTGATACGCCCAGACCTCCTCGAAGAAGGAGCATTACTGCGCGTGCCGTTCGGCAACAAGGAGGTTCTCGCCGTCGTCTGGCGTGTGGTTATGGAAGACTCCGCTCCGCATCCCCGTCGCCTGAAATCGCTGACAGCAGCCATGCGCCAAGACCTGCCCCCCCTACACGCAGACTGCCGCGCCTTCATACAAAGCCTCGCCGCCTACACCATGACACCGCGCGGACGAGTGTTGAAAAGTGTCTTCTCCCCCGCGCTCAACGCAGGAGAACTGCCGCGCAAACGCACCTCGCGCGCCTATCGCATCACCGACAAAGGCTACGAAGAACATCTGCAAGCATTGACAAAAAATAGCAAAACACAAAAAGCTCGCCTGCTCGCAACTCTAAAGCCAACATCAAGGGTTGTCCGCGAATCTCTAGCGTGCCAAGAATCACAGCAAGAATCACAACAAGAGCTGCCTCAAGTTTTGCGCGAAGTTTTGTTGCAAGAAGGCATCTCGTCGTCAGTCCTCCGCAACGCGAGCGCGCAAGGGTTGGTAGAAGAGCTGTCTCTCGTCTTGCCCTCAGCGCCTCCCCCCTCTGCCGTGGAATCCGCTCCATTTTCTTCGCCGTTGCCCATTCCGCAACGCTCCTCTCCGCTCGAAAAAGAACAGCAGGAGGCAGCGCAAGAACTCTGCGCCCTCTACAAAGAAGGCAAGTTTACAACCGTGCTGCTCGACGGCGAGACAGGATCCGGCAAAACAGAAGTGTACTTCGAGGCGGTCGCAGCCTGTTTGCAAGCAGGCAAACAAGTGCTGCTCATGCTGCCGGAGATTGCTCTCTCGATGCGTTTCGCCGAACGCTTTCGCCAGCGATTCGGAACAGAACCCCTGCTCTGCCACTCCGCCCTCTCCGCGCGCGAACGCCGTACCGCTTGGCACCAGATCGCAAGCGGAAAAACACGCGCCGTCTTGGGAGCACGCAGCGCGCTCTTCCTGCCATTCTCCAACTTAGGACTCGTCGTCGTCGACGAAGAACACGACCACGCCTACAAGCAAGAAGACGGCATCGTCTATCACGCGCGCGATATGGCAGTGTTGCGCGCTCAAAAAGCAGGCTGCCTCGTCGTGCTCGTCAGCGCGACACCATCGCTAGAAAGCTGGCACAATGCCGAGCGCGGCAAGTATCGTCGTCTCCTGCTCCCCCATCGCTTCGGCGCAGCAACCCTGCCAAAGGTCACCATCGTAGACTTGCTCAAAGAAGCAACCGAACCTCGTAAAAGCAACCCCAAGCCAGACCTGACACAGCCCGACCTCACGAAGCCGCGCGAGATTCAAACGAGCGAACCCCTCCTGACCCCAACCCTTTGCGCGCGTATCGAACAGACGCTCTTGCGCAAAGAGCAGGTGCTGATTTTTCTCAATCGCCGAGGCTACGCACCTCTGTTGTTATGCGATCGCTGTGGTGTCCGCCTCTCGTGTTGTAATTGCAAAGCCTTCCTCGTCGAACATCGCGCCCGCGCTCGCCTTGTCTGCCACCACTGCGACTTTTCCATGCCGACGCCGCAACGTTGCCCCTCTTGCGACAAGGAAGGATCGTTGAGAGCTTTCGGCGTCGGCGTCGAGCGGCTTGCCAGCGTCTTGCAGACACGTTTTCCACAAGCCCGCGTGTTGCTACTCAGCTCGGATACAAGCGATCCGCAAGCGGTCGTGCGCGCTTTCGAAGAGCGTCGCTGCGACCTAGTGGTAGGAACGCAAATGTTGGCGAAAGGTTATCATTTTCCTCACCTGACGTTGGTCGGCATAGTCAACGCCGACTTGGGGCTGCAAGGCGGCGATCCGCGCGCCTTCGAGCGTTGCTATCAACTGCTACACCAAGTCGCCGGCAGGGCAGGTCGAGGCGAGAAGAAAGGCGAGGTCGTCGTTCAAACGACGGAGCCGCGCTCGACAGCGTTGCGCGCGCTGCAGACCTTCGACCGCGAGAGCTTTTTAAAAAGCGAAGTTATGGCGCGTTGTAATGTAGAGCACGACATATTTTGGCCTCCCTTCGCCCGCCTCGCCGCCGTTGTTGTTAGCGCGAAGGAGAAACGCCTTTTGGACATTTTTGCGCAAAGCCTATTCGAGCGTTTTCCCGCAGACTGTGGCATCGAATGTTTCGGACCAGCCGAGCCGCCGCTTTCACCGCTCCGCGGACGCCATCGTCTTCGTTTCCTGTTGCGCGCTCGGGGAAAGTCTCTACAGCCCCTGCTCGCGCGTTGGCTCGCGTGTCCGAAGCCCAAAGACATACGCCTCAAGATCGATATCGACCCCTACAGCTTTCTATGACGCATGTACAAAACATGGGCGATGACAGGCTCGAACTGCCGACCTTCTCGGTGTAAGCGAGACGCTCTAACCGACTGAGCTAATCGCCCAAGGAATCGCCCTTAAGAATCGTCCAAGGAATCGCTTAAGGAATCGCAAGACGACGTTGTTTTCGGACTTTGCCGTAACGGCGCGCTCCTCAAGTGTTGACGGCATCCTTCAAGGCTTTGCCTGCCTTGAACTTGGGTTGCTTGCTCGCCTCGATCTTGAGGCTTTCCCCCGTGCGAGGGTTGCGTCCCGTGCGTGCCGCACGTTTCAAGACAGAAAACGAGCCGAAACCCGCAATCTTAACTTCTTTGCCGTTCGTCAGCGACTTCGTGATCGCATCGAAAACAGTGTCGACCGCCATGGCAGCCTCTGTTTTCTTGATATTCATCGCAGAGACGACAGTCTCAATAAGCTCGTTCTTGTTCACTGGCCTCATTCCTTATTTGTGTTGCACAAACTTTCGCATTACCAAAACCACCGCCATCCATACGCACGCTCGTCTTTCGACTTGTCGCACGCTTGCACAGCCGCCGCTTTCTTGCAAACATTTCTCCTCGCATTCTCCCCCATCTCTCTTGCTCGGTGTTTGCCCGATGTCAGCGAAAGCAATATCCTCTTCTAGCGAAAAAAAACAATGCTTGCAAGGGAGAAATCGCCAAATCGACTTTTAGTGAGGAATACGCTCTTCCAAAGGTTTTTTCTTCGGTCTCGAAGCAGGCTCGTCCAAGGGTTGACCTAATGGTTGCCCCAAAGATTGACCTAATGGTTGCTCTAAAGGTTCGAGCGCGATCTTTTTTGCCAAAGGAACGGTCAAGACGCTCTCCAAGCTCGGTGGCGGCAAAGGCGTCAGCTTGTTCTTCAGCGCCAAATTCAAGACTTGGTCGACCGATTCGACGGCGACGATCGTCAATCCCTCCTTCACATTGTCGGGAATCTCTTCCAAGTCCTTCTTGTTGTCCTCAGGAATGATCACCGTCTTAATGTTGCCGCGAAGCGCCGCCAGCATTTTTTCCTTCAACCCCCCGATCGGCAAAACCCTGCCTCGCAAGGTGATCTCGCCCGTCATCGCCACCGTGCGATCGACGGGAATGCCCGTCAGTACGGACACCAACGCCGTCGCAATGGCAATGCCCGCCGAAGGACCATCCTTCGGCGTCGCCCCCTCGGGAACATGCACATGCAGGTCGATCTTTTCGAACACATCAGGCGTAATGCCGAAATGCCACGAACGACTCTTGATAAAGTTTTCGGCGGCGTGAATCGATTCCTGCATCGTGTCGCCCAACTTGCCCGTGCGCCGAATGCGTCCCTTGCCCGGCACGGTCACGGCTTCGATTGTCAGCAGTTCTCCCCCCACCTCCGTCCACGCCAAGCCCGTTGCGACCCCCGTCAAGTCTTGGGATTCCGCCTCGCCGAAGCGATACTTCCGCACCCCGAGAAAATCTTGCAAGTTCTGCGCCTCGATCGTAATCGGAGATTTTTCCTTCAGCAGAATCTTACGGATAGATTTGCGTAGCATGCGCGCGATCGAACGCTCTAAGTTGCGCGCGCCCGCCTCGCGCGTGTAGTAGCGAATCGTGTCGCGTAGCGCGTCGTCCTTCAGCTCGATCTCCCCCTCCTTGACTCCGCACTGCTCGAAATTCTTCGGTAGCAGATGTCGCTTCGCTATCTGGATTTTTTCGTCTTCCGTGTAACCCGGCAGGCGCACGATATCCATGCGATCGATCAGCGCCTGCGGCATGTTCAAGGAGTTCGCCGTGGTGATGAACATGCATTCGGAGAGGTCGTAGTCCACTTCTAGATAGTGGTCGTTGAAGCTGTTGTTTTGTTCGGGGTCGAGCACTTCGAGCAACGCAGAGGTTGGATCGCCGCGCCAGTCGTTGCCGATCTTGTCTATTTCGTCGAGCAGAAAGAATGGATCGCTCACCTTGGCTTTCTTCATGCCTTGCAGTATTTTGCCTGGCATCGCGCCCACATAAGTACGGCGATGTCCCCTGATCTCCGCCTCGTCGCGGATGCCGCCAAGCGAAATGCGCACGAAGGTGCGTCCGATCGCACGCGCGATCGACTTGCCCAACGAGGTTTTGCCCACGCCAGGTGGACCTACCAAACACAGAATAGGTCCCTTGAAAATTTTCACCCTGCTCTGCACGGCAAGGTAGTCGAGAATACGCTCCTTCACCTCTTCCAAGGCGTAGTGATCCTCGTTGAGAATCGTCTTGCAAGTTTCCATGTTCGTGTTGATCTTCGATCGTTTCTTCCACGGCAGCGACACCAGCCAGTCGAGATAGTTGCGCACCACCGTCGCCTCTGCGGACAATGGGCTCATCTGCCGTAACTTCTTCACCTCCGAGGTTGCCTTCTCCTTAGCTTCCTTGCTCATGCGCAACGCGCCGATCTTCTCCTCCATCTCCGAAAGCTCGTCGCCCCCCTTCTCTCCATCTCCCAGCTCTTTTTGTATCGCCTTGATCTGCTCGTTCAGATAATACTCGCGCTGACTCTTCTCGACCTGCTTCTTAACGCGAGAACGAATCTTCCGCTCGACGCGCAGCATGCCGATTTCGTCTTCGATAATCTTCAAGATCAGCTCGAAACGTTTCGGCAGCGACGCAACAGACAAAAGCTTCTGCTTCTTCTCTATGCGAACCGCAAGATGCTGCGACATTAAATCGCACATCTCTCCCACATCCTCCATCTTCGAGAGCGTTCGCATAAGGTCTTCGGGAATACGACGATTCGTCTGACAGTACTTTTCAAATTGCCTCAACGTCGCGCGACACAGATTAGCCAAATCCTTGTCGTCGCGGTTTGTGTCCTCCCCCTCCTCGTAGGCGACCGAAAGAAACGACTCTTCGTTACGATCGACATGCAAGCGCACCCGTCGCTTTCCCTCGACAAGAATCTTCACCGTGCCGTCGGGCAAATGCAGCATCTGCAACACGACGCTCTCGACCCCGATGGCGTAGAGATCTTTCGCACGCGGATTGTCGATCGACGCGTCCTTTTGCGTTACCAACAGAATGCTGCCCTGCTGCTTGCGCGCTTGCTCCAAGGCGCGCACCGAGCGTTCGCGTCCCACCGACAAAGGCACCACCATGCGAGGAAAAACGACAATGTCGCGCAACGGCAACACCGCGCAGCGAGGGAGAGCAGCAAGATTGGGCAACGCCGTCGCCGCCTCTTCCTCCTCCTCATGGGCTTCCTTCGCTTCTTTCGCCACTTTTTCCGCCTTTTTCATTTTTAGCTCCTTCTCTCCATTGTCCCCGTTGCCCCCGTTTCCATCTCCGCCCCCGTTTCCATCTCCACCCTCGTTTCCCTCCTTCTCCTGCTCGGAGGCTTCGGCTTCGGCAGAGGGTTTGTCACCGTTTTTCGTGCGTTTGAACATGGTCGAAGGATAGTCTTTTTTCGCTTTTTTGTCTCTAACTTTGAGGCGATAACATCAAAACGCTATAGGCGTGGGCTTTAGCGTGACTTTGGCGTGTTGCTACGCGCGTGCCGCGGAGGCTTTGTCTTCGCGTCGCGTTTTGGAAAGAATTTTCAACGGCGCGCTCTTTCCCTCGACGGTCGCGCGTTTGACGACGACCTCTTCGATATCCTTGTGATCGGGCACCTCGTACATCGAATCGAGCAAGACCTCCTCCAAAATGGCGCGCAATCCGCGAGCCCCCGTCTTGCGCGTGCTTGCTTTCTCGGCGATCGCCTCCAAGGCGCTTGCGGCGAAGGTCAGACGCACCTCCTCCATCGAGAACAGCTTTTGATACTGCTTGATCAAGGCGTTCTTCGGCTCTACGAGAATTCGTACCAGGTCTTCTTTCGTCAGCGTCTCCAACACGGCGACGACAGGCAACCTCCCGACGAACTCAGGGATCAATCCGTACTTGATGAGGTCTTCGGGTTCCAAATCATTGAAAACCTTTGCGCTCTCTAGCGCGTCGGGGTGTCGCAGCTCCGATTCAAAGCCGATCGCCGTCCCCTTGCCGCGCGCCGCGATGATCGTCTCCAACCCCGCGAAAGCACCGCCGCAGATGAACAAAATGTTCGTGGTATCGACTTGCAAAAACTCCTGCTGCGGATGCTTCCTACCCCCCTGCGGCGGCACGCTTGCGACTGTTCCCTCCATGATCTTCAGCAAAGCCTGCTGCACCCCTTCTCCCGAAACATCGCGCGTGATGGAAGGGTTCTCCGACTTGCGACTGATCTTGTCCACCTCGTCGATATACACGATGCCGCGTTGCGCCCGCTCGACATCGTAGTCTGCCGTCTGCAAAAGCTTCAGAATGATGTTCTCAACATCTTCCCCCACATAGCCCGCCTCCGTCAGCGTCGTTGCGTCCGCCATCGTAAAAGGCACATCCAAAATTCTCGCCAAGGTTTGCGCAAAGAGAGTCTTGCCGCTACCCGTAGGTCCGACCAGCAAAATGTTCGACTTGGCAAGTTCCACATCCTCGTTGTTCGTTCGCTCCTCTTCGATGCGCTTGTAGTGGTTGTGCACCGAAACCGAAAGCACCCGCTTCGCATGATCCTGTCCGATGATATATTGCGCCAAGTACTTGTCGATCTTTGCCGGCGACGGCACACGACTCTCGGCGCGCAAGGCGGCGTTCTTGTGGTCTTCTTGGATGATTTCCATGCACAAATCGACACACTCGTCGCAAATGAACACTTCAGGACCCGCGATCAGCTTTTTGATCTCGTTCTGACTCTTGCCGCAGAAAGAGCAGCACAGCGTCTTCTTCTCCGCAGAGCCTGATTGTACATCGCGACGACGAGCCATGATTCTGTACGAAGTATCCTGTGATCCCTAAGAGGAGCCTAGCTCTTCGCGCTGCTGACAGGCTTGCGTTTCACAAGCACTTCGTCGATCAGCCCGAACTTCTTTGCTTCCTCGCCGTTCATGAAGTTGTCGCGATCCATCGCCTTCTCGATGGCAGCGATCTTCTGTCCCGTATGCTTCGCGTAGATGTCGTTGATGCGTTCTCGCAAGCGCAACATTTCTTTTGCCTGGATGTGAATGTCGGCGACCGTGCCGCGCGTGCCGCCTGAGGGTTGGTGCACCATGATTCGACTGGATGGCAAGGCGAATCGTTTCCCCTTCTTGCCCGCCGCCAACAGCAGCGATCCCATCGATGCAGCCTGCCCCAAGCACAGGGTTGTAATATCGGGACGGATATAGTTCATCGTGTCGTAGATCGAAAGTCCCGCTGTCACCTCTCCGCCGGGCGAGTTGATGTAGAGGGCGATGTCGCGTTTCGGATTCTCCGCCTCCAAAAAAAGCAGCTGCGCGCACACCAAACTTGCCACTTCGTCGTGCACGGCACCCGTCAAAAAGACGATTCGCTCTTTCAAAAGGCGCGAATAAATGTCGAACGCACGCTCTCCGCGCGCCGTCTGCTCGACCACCATCGGCACCAACGCGCCGTGTGCATCGGCGGAAACGAGAGCGGATTTATCGATCAGCATAGTGGCAGCAGCAGAACGAGCGCGTGAAAAAGCCAAGAAGAAAAAAAGAGACTATCGTTTCTTCTTTTTCTTCTTATCCTCAACCCCTCCGCCCTGCTTCGTGGGGGCGGCTGCGAGCGCGTCTTGTGAAGACTCGTCGAAGGTAGAAGAGTCGATATGCAATTGCGTTTCTTTGTTCCCCTCGCGCGCGCGTTCCTGCATGTCTTCCAACGAGACGCTTTCGTTGGTAACCGAAACCTTGCTCAAAATGTGGTCGACGACATTTTCCTCGATCACTTGCGGTCGAACTTCGGCGAGAACGCTTTGTGGATTTTTGTCAATCCGCTCCAGCATCTGTTTCTGCCGCGCGTTCGGCCTTGCCCCGATGCGCGCCTTGATCGAGCGCAACATCGTCTCGTCGTCGACGGTGATATTGTTTTGGCGTGCAATCTCGGAGAGAATCAGCCCTGTCTTCAAGCGTCGTTCGGCGATCGTGCGATACTGCTCGCGCAGCTGTTTTTCCATATCGGTAAACTTTTCTTGCGAAACTTCTCTCTGTTCCATCTCTTTCTTGACGCGTTGCCAGATGTCGGCGAACTCCGCCTCGATCAGACGCTGCGGCAGAGGAAAAGAGTATTGCTCGTCGAACCAGTCGAACACCTGCCGCTTGACCATCTGCCGCGCTGCGGGCAGGCATCCGTTTTCTATTTGCCGCACGACCGCTGCTTTCAACCCCTGCAAGTCTTTATGCTTCATGCGTTGGGCGAGCGCTTCGTCGACCTTGAAATCTTTCTCTTTACGCTCAAGCACCTTTTTCACCTCTGCCTCGAAGGCGACCGTCTTGCCTGCGACATTCTGTGCCGAGTGCGTATCGGGAAACGCCACCGAGAAGCTCTTCTTTTCTCCTGCCTCAAGCCCAACAAGGTTGCGCTCAAAGTCGTTGTGGATGACGCCGTCGCCAAGTCCCAACCGATAGTTCTGCGACTTCAGCGATGCCTGCTTCTCGTCGCCAATGTTGCCAATGTAGTCGATGACGATAACATCGCCGTCCTTGCTCTTGCGTTGCACTTCTTCGGCGGGTGCCGTGCGACGCGCCAAGGCTTGCAAATTCTCGGCAACCGTCTTGTCGGGCACTTGCACTTGCGGACGCGTGATCGTCATCGCAGAGAAGTCTTTAACCTCGATCTCGGGCGCGGTATCGATATCGACATCGAAAGCAAGCTCGTTTGCATCGTCCTTCGTGAAATTGACACGCGGCGCACCTACAGGACGCAGCTCCTTGTTCTCGGTCACAATCTGTTGCACCGCTCGTTGGGCAAAGGCGGTCAAAACCTGCTGCTTGATCTGTCCGCCGTGTTTCTCTCGAATAACGGAAACGGGAACATTGCCGTCGCGAAACCCGTCCATCTTCAGCTTCGGAGCAAGCTGCTGCAGCCTGGACTCCACAGCCTTCTCAAAGTCCGCTTTCGGCAAGACGACCTGATACTTGTGTGCAAACTCTTCTTTCAAGTCTACTTTGACGATATTCATAAACCAATCTCCTTGCCTGTTTAGGGTCTGTTCGGGGTTAACTTCAAAAGTGTCCAAGCGAGGCGCAAAGGCGGATGCGGGCGGAGGGACTCGAACCCCCACGAGTTGCCTCACCGGCACCTAAAGCCGACGCGTCTACCTGTTCCGCCACGCCCGCAACCGTGAACTATCCTTCTCTACTATAGTGGGTCTTGCATCGCGCAATTTCAAGCTCAACAACCCCGATAAAAAGGTCACGATTTTGTGATGCCAGAGGAACTTGCCGAGCGCGCTGCTTCTCCCCTCGTAATGTCGTAGAGATCCGAAAACTGCTCGATCGAGAGAATCTTCGGTCCCTCCCTGTCCTCGACCGCGCTGTAGGGGTGGCGAAAGCGCACATCGAAGCGCACATGCGTGATCCCGCCGTTGTCGTGAAATCCCAAAATCCTCGCTGTCTCCACCGTCGAGTCCTTGCGCACTCGTCGAAAGGTGCTGCCGGCTCGCAAATAGTAGGGCTCGACGGCAGTCTTTGTCTTCTCGTCGGGTTGGAATAGGGTTTGTTTGCGGCTAGAAGAAACTTTTTGGTCAAGCCAGTTCTTCAGCACGCGCGTGTGTTTCTTTAGGGGAAGAGGAGTCATAAGCGATAGACCATGGTGAGGTGTCTTGGTGACGATTCTTGGCGATCATATGGAGTTCTTACTTTGTCTCTATCAAAAAAAGTGCCAAGATGATAAAAAAAGGCGCAAGTGGCAAAGGCGAGCGGCAAGCGCAAGCGGCAAGACGGACGAAACTTACAGGAGAAAACGATGACTTTTGTCGTGACCGAAAAATGCATCAAGTGCAAGTATCAGGATTGCGTCGAGGTTTGTCCTGTCGATTGTTTCTACGAGGGCGCGACCATGCTGGTGATCCACCCCGACGAATGCATCGATTGCGGCGTGTGCGAGCCAGAGTGTCCCATCGAGGCGATCCTGCCCGACACAGAAAAGGACGCAGAGGCATGGTTGGGCGTCAATCGTGACTACAGCGAAAAATGGCCGAACATCACGCGCAAGGGCGAGCAGCCGAGCGACGCCAAGCAGTGGGAAGAAGTTCCCGACAAGTTCAAAAAACACTTCTCCGACAAGCCAGGCAAAGGCGACGAAGAATGAGCACCCTACAATGAGTTTTCCCTTATCAGAGCCTACTCGTAAAAAAGCGGGTGGCAAGACCGATGCGCGCGTGCGCAAGATTGCGGGCAAGTATTTCTTCTGGAAGAGTGGCATTGACCAGCTTTCTGCTGGCTCCTCGCCCAAGGGTGGGACGAAGCGAAAGGGCGCGCGTCAAGACGAGGTGGCAGGAAAGGGCTATCGTTTTTATTGTCGCTCTTGCGAGCAGATGCCTGAGTGTAAGGACGGCTCGATCGCCCTGACGATTACCTCTCCGCCGTATTGGAATGCGATCGACTACGACAAGCACGCCGCGCAAGATACCCCCTCGCGCGAATCTGACCCGGTCTGGTATCGAGAACGCGCCTACAGCGGGTTCGGCGACACACTAGAGGCGTATCTTGACAAAATCGGTGTGGTCTTCGCCGAGGTCTTGCGCGCCACCAAGGCAGGAGGATTCTGCGCGATTGTCGTAGGTACGCTTCTTCATGAGCGTAAGCATATTCCGATACCGATGTTGATCACCGAGCGCATGCTGCGACTGGGTTGGGATTTTCATCAGGACATCGTTTGGAACAAGGTGACGGGCGGTGTGAAACGTGCAGGCTGTTTTATCCAGCGTCCTAGGGCGGGCTATTACTATCCGAATATCATGTGCGAGTATATTTTGATCTTTCGCAAGGCGGGGGAGTATTGGCGCGACGAGAAGGACGCGCTTGCGATAGACGATACCTTCAAGCGCGATATAGCGAACAACATTTGGCATATTGCGCCCGTCCCTCCGCGCACGATCGAGCATCCTTGTCCCTATCCTGAGGAGTTGGCGCGTCGCCTTGTGTTGCTCTATTCGCGTGAGGGCGACGAGGTTTTGGATCCATTTTTAGGTAGCGGACAGACGGTGTTGGCGGCGAGGCGTTATGGTCGTTTGGCGGTCGGCTACGAGATCGAGCCACGCTATATTGATTTGGCGAAACGGCGACTAGCATCTCCTCCTGCGTGCCGTAGGTATCAGCTGCTACCTTTTGTCGCGAAGGTTGCGAGACGGGATGCTCCATAGATTATTTTACAAGGTTTTTTCATAAGTCGAGGTTGATGTTGGCGTTTTCCAGTGAGCGTTGCGAGAAGAGGTAGCGTCCGCCCGTCATAAAACCTAATGCTCGCCAGTCGAGGCGGTTCAGTTGGTCGCAAGCCGTTGCTAGGTCGCAAATCTTATTTCTTTGCTGATCTTTCGATCGCTGTTTCGGAAAGAGCGCCAAGACCGAGCCATCGAACGCCTCTGCCTTCGAGACGAAAAAGGGTTGTGCGACCCTCGTCTTCGCGTTGACATAGATGCGCTCGCCTGAGCGTTCGGGATAGTTTCTGCCCCATTCCCACCAGTTGTTTTCGTTGAACTTTCGTATGCGTCTTGCTATCAACTCTTGCTTGTGGGGTAGGAGTGCCTTGTTTATTTTGTTGTAGATCATGCGTTTGAGATTGCCTGTGGTGCGTGTTTGCGAGCAGACGAAGTTTTGTTCTCCGTGTTGGGATTCGTAGATGTGGTCTGCTCCGCTGACTGCGCCCACTTTCACCTCGAAGATGTCTCCTAATCTATAGGTGTGTTGGGCTTGGTTATGTTGGGTTGCGGTGCGGAGGATTTTTGCAGGCGCGAAGGTGAGTTGTCCGTTATGGCAGAGGAAGGTTCTGCCGTCCGCCATAAGAGAGGGGGTTTTACGAGGTAAGGTTTTATGAGGTGGAGTTTTATGAGGGGTGGCGTTTCGTTTTTCGAATCGCCAGATGGCGCAATTGGGAGTTGCTTTATGGAAGATTTTTGTATCTCCGTAGTCTTGGAAGTGGGTGATTGCTCCGTTGTTGTAGAGGAACTCGTTGAGGTTTTTGGCGGAGGTAGCTTTAATAAAGTCTCTGGGAGTGATGAAGATGAGTTCTCCTTTGTTTTTCAGATGGAGGACGGCTTTGTAGATAAAAAACAGATAGAGGTTTGTTCGGCTGTCGAAGCTGGTTTTTGGGTGAGTAGAGTGTTGGGATGCGAGTATTTTTTGGATTTTTTTATGCGTTGCGGGGGGAATATCTTGGAAGCGGATATAGGGGGGATTTCCTATGATGGTATCGAATTTTTTGGAGAGGGGATAATCGAAGAAGTCCATGTTATGGTGGACATGGTTGTTATGGTGGACATGGTTATTATGGGAGTTGTTGCGGGGGAGATTGTGGGGAGGCTTTAGAGATGGGTCGATTTCTATGGTTGTTATGGGGAGGGTTTGAGTTATGGGGGAATTGAGGAAGGCGTTGTTTCCGCTGGCGGGTTCTAGGATTGTGCCTGAGTTGTGTTTGAGGGACCACATGGTCTCTACGATGTGGGGGGGGGTGAAGAATTGAGCGAGTTGCACTTTGGGGGAGGGCATGGCTTTGGCGGGGGCTTGTGCGAGTGTCTGTTGCGTTCGCGCTTGTGCTTTTTATTAGCACGCTCTCACGCAACAGACACGCTTTTTTTATTGACGGATGCAAAACATTGCGTGCGTAGCACGCGTGGGGGGAATTTATCACCTCGCGCTCGCGCAACAGACGGGCTTTGTATGATGACGGGCGCAAAACATCGCGTGCGTAGCACGCGGGGAGCGCGAGGGAGTAATCCCTCGCAAAAGACCCCGCGTCAGCGGAGCGCACGAAGTGCGCTTTCTACGCGCGTAGCGCGTAGCCTCTTATTCAAAAGCGCGTTTCGCAGAAACGCGCAAGCTGACTCGTAACGCGGTAGAGCGTTTTTAATTTTGCCTTCTTATAAAATTTTTTCTATCTCTGTGCTAAAAAAATTTATTCCTAGCAAATCCTCCTCACGGAGAGTCACTTTATAATTATTAAGGATATTTTTTGTGATCAATACTTTTTGAAGACATTTTACTTCATCTTTGGTGTAAATATTAAAAAATATGTATTTTGGAGATACTCCGAGTACAAAAAGAATATCATATTCCCTGTCCTCACGAACACCATTGAACTGAAATTTTCTGTGTGTATCCATTGTAGCTGTTTTCACCTCTACTTTCCTTTCTTTTTGATCTCTGCGTACAAGCAGATCGTATTCTCCTCTAGCTATATGTTTTTTTATAATACAACCGTTATCTTCAAAAATTTTCTTGACAAAAAGTTCTCCGCTTTTTCCAACAAAAGAATTAGGAATTTCTTTTATAATTTCCAATGGACTTCCTTCCCAATCTGTGATTGTCTTTTCTCGCGCCTCCTCTAACACATTTTCTATAATAGCAACAAGGGTAGAAATTGGGTCAAAGCTTTTTTCATTCATCGAAAAATCCTCCTTCTACAACCGCATCCCTTATATGACGCATGCGGATGTGATGGCAGTGATTGGTGGCACGAGAGCTATGCTTTTTCCAGTCAACATTTTTAAGTAAACTTGAAACCTTATCCTTTTCATGTTTTATGACAATTCCATAGCCTGAACCGTACTTAACATCGGAAAAATTTTTTACTACATGAGGTGGTTTGTAAAATGTTCCTTGAATAAAAAAATCAGCTTCATGCATGCGCCTCATCCCGCAGCGGCGATTAGGAGCAGTGCAAGCTGTAAAAATTTCAATATAATTATTGCATGTTTTTTCTTCAACAATTTTTTTGTTAACTCCCTTGCCCCAGACTTGCCAAAGCGTATTTATATCTCTTTCAGCACCATCAGGTTGATAAAAGGAATTTGCTGGCAGTTCTTCTGAATGTAAAAGGGTTAATCCTCTTACCCTTGTCAAAGCACCACCCTTTCCATCGCTAGCAAAAGTCATTGGCAAAATAAAACTTACCAAGTCTGCAAAATGTGCTGCGCGATTAATAAAAGCAAGGGCGATTGCTCCCCTTACTCCAAAAGGAGGATTCCCCACCACAGCGATATTTTTGGCTGTTTTGGGCGACCATTCTAAAAAATCTTGTTTTATAACATCTTCGCGACGTGGATCGATATCAAAGGCTAATTTCTGCTCTTCGTTAGGAAATAAATCTATAAAACAACCTTCTCCAGCTGAAGGCTCAACAAAAATTCTGTTTTTCATGTCAAAGTTATTTTTTTTTGCAACTTGATTAAAAATCTCCCAACAATAATTAGCAGTTTTTTGCTTAGTGAAAACTTGATCCTTGGGATCTCTTTCGCTTATTGCGTACCACGGCAGTTTTGTTCGAGGAATAGCACGAACAGATTTATTTGTATCTGTGGAAAACCCACTGTCATTCTTTTGACGGATAGTGGAAAGCCAAGCAGTTGACACTCTGCAAATATCTAGCGTCCCTAGTTTTAGCACAGAAGAACCGTGAGCAGAGGGCTGCAACGACAAGCGAGGTTGTCTGAAAGGTGTTTTTTCCAGCATGGCTTTTCTCTTGCTCTTTTCCCCCGCGCCCCCACATCGTATTCTAAGTCCAAGCATAAGAGAGCAGGATTCGCAAAGTCAATACTTGGCAAGTAAACTTTTGTTAAAAATTGTTACTTTTCTTCTCCCTCTTCCCCTGTTTTTCCGACGTTTTCTGGATTTTTTTCCGCCTCCGTTTCCTCTCCCTTGCTTTTCGCTGTTATGACCTGCGCCGGTCGCAACAGCCTCTCCCCCATGCGATACCCCCGTAAAACAACCTCCACAACACATCCATCCCCAACATCCCCATTCTCAACCTCCGAGACCGCCTGATGCTCGTCCGCATTAAATACATCCCCAACCCCCGGCTCAACCACATCGATCCCATTCCTCGAAAAGGCATCCCCTAAAATCTTCTCCGTCATCTCAATCCCAACCACAAGATTTTTCAAGTTCTTATCCCCCTCCTTCGCCTCCGCAGAAACAAATCCGCAAGCCCTCCGCAAGTTGTCGGCAACCTCAAACATCTCCATCGCTAGCCTCGAAGCCCCATAGCGCAACGCATCAGAACGCTCCCGCTCAAAGCGCCGCCGAGAATTCTCTACCTCCGCCAAAGCGCGAGATAACCTCTCCGACAAATCCTCAACCCGCGCCTCAATATCCTCGCCAGTATCAGTGCCAGTATCAGTGCCAGAGTCCGCTCCCTCCCCAGTGTCATCTGCCGCATCGTCAGCCGTAGCCGCAGCGTCAGAGCTAGCCATAGTTTTTGTCTTTGTTTTTGTCTTTGCCTCAGCTTCAGCCTCCGCCGCCCTCGCAACCTGCGAGATCAACGCCTCCTCGGCGCTCATCCCCGTCTCCGTCCCCCCGTCATCTCCCCCAACCTTGTCGATAGAAAGAGTCTTGTCGCCAGCCTTGAACTCGGCTTTAGAGCCAGCCCTCAAGTCAGAGCCATCCTTGTTGTTGCTAGAAGTCATAAGTCTTCAAAAGTCCTCGTTGGAAAAAGTGAAACATAAATGGCAGAGATTAAGAAGCACGCCTAATAATTACTCTTAAGAATTACCCTTAAGAATTACCCTTAAGCATTACCCTTGAGCATTACCCTTGTTGCGTTTCCAAAACTCTCCGACTCGTGCAAGAAAGCTCTCGCTTGCAGGGTTCTGCGTCTTCTTCTCCTCCTTCTCGAAATCTTCCAGACACTTGCGTTGCCGCTCGCTCAAGTCTTTTGGCACCTCTACCTCAAGGGCGACGATCATGTCACCGCGCGTAGCACTCTGCAGCATGTAAGTGCCCTTGCCACGCAAGCGAAAGCGATCGCCCGACTGACTGCCCGCCGGCACCTTTAAAGCAACCTTCCCCCCGTCAATCGAAGGAAGCGTGATAGATCGTCCCAACGCCGCCGTCGTCATCGAAACAGGCAAGCGGCAAGTGATCGTGTTGCGCTCGCGTTGGAAGATGGGGTGGATGTCGATGCGCACGAAGATATACAAGTCTCCGTTCTTGCCGCCCATCGCGCCTGCGAATCCTCCCTTCTCGCTGACACGAATGCGCGTGCCGTTGTCCGCGCCACGAGGAATCTTCACCGAAACTCGACTGCGCCCCCGCATCTGTCCGCTGCCCTGACATCGCCTGCAAGCATCGGCGATGACGCGACCGCTGCCCTGACATCGACGGCAGGTATGCTCCAGCGTGAAAAAACCCTGCTGAACTCTGAGCGTGCCTGTGCCGTCGCATTCGCCGCACGATTGCGCGCCGCGTCCCGAACGCGATCCCTTGCCACCGCAACTCTCGCAGGCGATGGGCGCGGTGACCTCGATGGTCCTATCTGCGCCGTAGAAGGCTTCTTCTAAGGACATGTCGACATCAACCCTGAGGTCGCTGCCATGGCGCGCGCCTCGTTGTTGCGTGCCGCGTCTGCCCGCGCCCATGATGTCGGCGAACTCGCTGAACATGTCTTCGAAAATGCCGCCGAAATCGCCGCTCGCCGAGCGCGCTGCCCTTCCTCCTCCTCCTCCGCTTCTGCTGTTTTGAAACGCCTCGTGGCCATAGCGGTCGTAGGCAGGACGTTTTTTCTCGTCGCCTAGAACCTCGTATGCTTCGGTCGCTTCTTTGAAGGCTTGTTCGGCTTTCTTGTCGTCGGGGTTGCGGTCGGGGTGGTGCTTCATCGCGAGCGCACGATAGGCGCGTTTGATCGCCTCCGTGTTTGCATCACGCGCAACGCCGAGCACATCGTAGTAGTTCTTTGCCATCGAGCCTCTAGTCTAAGCCGTGCAAAGCGAATGGAGTTTTGAGTGAGGCAGTTTTTGTCAAGATTTTTTGTCGTCGGAATCCTGCTTGTCGCCGCTTTCCGATGGATCGTCGACTTCGCTGAATTCGGCTTCCATGACCTCTTCTTTTTTCTCGCCTTCCTCGACGGCATCGGCATCGGCGGGAGGACTTTCGTCTTGTTGTGCGTCTTGTTGTGTGCTCTGCTCGTTTTGCTGGGAGGCTTTGTAGATGGCTTCACCGAGTTTCAAGGCGGATTGCGCGAGGGTTGCGCTTTTTTCCTGAATAGCGTCGCTGTTGTCGCTTTCGAGTGTTTCGCGCAGTGCTTTCAGGTCCTGTTCGATTTTTTCTTTGTCTTCTGCGCTGAGCGCGTCTCCGTGTTCTTTGAGATTTTTTTCGGTCGTGTGAGCGAGTGCTTCGGCGGTATTTTTCATTTCGATATTTTCGCGTCGTTTTTTATCTTCTTCGGCGTTTTGCTCGGCTTCTTTGAGCATGCGTTCGATGTCGTCTTTGGAGAGTCCGCCTGAGGGTTGTATGTTGATCTGCTGTTCTTTGCTTGTGGCTTTGTCTTTGGCGGAGACTTGCACTATTCCGTTGGAGTCGATATCGAAGACGACTTCGATCTGCGGCATGCCGCGTGGTGCGGGCGGAATTCCTACGAGGTCGAATTGTCCGAGCAGTTTGTTATCGGCGGCCATGCTTCGCTCGCCTTGGAAGACGCGGATGGTGACGGCGGATTGTCCGTCTTCTGCGGTGGAGAAGACTTGCGATTTTTTTGTCGGGATAGTTGTGTTGCGTTCGAGCAGTTTTGTGAACACGCCGCCGAGCGTTTCGATGCCGAGGCTGAGCGGTGTCACATCGAGGAGCAGGACATCTTTGACATCGCCGCCTAGCACGCCGCCTTGGATTGCGGCTCCGGTTGCGACGACCTCGTCGGGATTGACGCCTTTGTGGGGTTCTTTTCCGAAGAAGTTTTTGACGGTTTCGAACACTTTCGGCATGCGGGTCATGCCGCCGACTAGGACGACTTCTCCGACTTCGGACGCTTTGAGGTTAGCGTCTTTGAGCGCGGCTTTGCAGGGTTCGATCGTGCGTTCGATGAGGGTTTCCACCAGCGATTCGAGTTTGGCGCGTGTGAGATTGATATTCAGGTGTTTCGGACCTGCTTGGTCTGCGGTGACGAAGGGCAGGCTGACTTCCGTTTGGGTTGTTGAGGAGAGTTCGATCTTTGCTTTTTCGGCGGCGTCTTTCAGGCGTTGCAGGGGGACGCGGTCTTTGCGCAGATCGATACCGTTTTCTTTTTGGAACTCGTCGGCGAGGTAGTTGATGAGCGCGTGGTCGAAGTCTTCGCCGCCGAGTTGTGTATCGCCGTTGGTGGCTTTAACTTCGAAGACGCCGTCTCCGATTTCGAGGATGGAGACATCGAAGGTTCCGCCGCCTAGGTCGTAGACGGCGATCGTGCCGTTTTTCTTTTTGTCGAGTCCGTAGGCGAGGGCTGCGGCGGTGGGTTCATTGATGATGCGCATCACTTCCAGACCGGCGATTTTGCCGGCGTCTTTTGTGGCTTGGCGTTGGCTATCGTTGAAGTAGGCGGGGACGGTGATGACTGCTTTGCTGACTTTTTCGCCGAGGTAGGATTCTGCTGTTTCTTTCATCTTTTGCAGGATGTAGGCGGAGATTTGTGAGGGCGCGTATTTTTTGCCTTGTGATTCGACCCAGGCGTCGTTGTTGTCGCCTTTGACGATTTTGTAGGAGATCAGCGAGTTTTTTTCGGGAGTTTGTTCTTCGAACGGGCGACCGATCAGGCGTTTGATTGCGTAGAAGCTGTTATCGGGGTTAGTTACCAGCTGTCGTTTTGCGGATTCGCCGACGAGTTGTTCTTTATCTTTGGAGAAGGCGACGACGGAGGGGGTTGTCCGTTTTCCTTCGGCGTTTTCGATGACTTTGGCTTGCGAGCCTTCCATGATAGCGACGCAGGAGTTTGTTGTACCGAGATCGATGCCGATAATTTTGCTCATGGTTTTTCCTTTAGCGAGTGGCGGGGGGTGGGGTCTATTGTATAAATGGGGTAGAATTTGGCGATTGCAAGGGGGGGAGACAAGTTTTTGTGACGCTAGGCTGTTGCGTGACAGACGTGGCTTTTTGCGTTGACGGATGCAAAACATCGCGTGCGTAGCACGCGGGGGGGTGTGGGGGGATAAATTCCCCCCACGAAGACCCCGCGTCAGCGGAGCGCACGCAGTGCGCTTTATCTACGCACGAGCGCACTTGTGCGCGAAGTGCGTAGCCTCTTATTCAAAAGCGCGTGCCTTTAAAAAGCGCAAGCAAGCAGATGCAGACACTAAACTATTTCTGATAGCGTTTCTTCCACTCGTCGTAAGGCATATCGTAAATATCACCCCGCACCGCCTCGTAATCTAACGCAATTCCATCCCCCTCAGCCGCCTCGCAAAACCACTTCGCAAGGCAATTACGACAAAACCCACTCAAATTCATCAAATCAATGTTCTGCACATCCGTACGACCCCGCAAATGCTCGACCAAACGCCGAAAAACAGCCGCCTCAATCGCCTCGCGTTGCCGCGGCGATAAAATAACAGGAGACCGACTATCAGACCGAGCGTCAGGCATAACATTAATCCGTATCAAGATTCGTCAAATAAGACTCCAAGGATTGTAGCACATCCGTCCGCAAGCTTTCATGATGACGCTCGATCACCCTCCGTGCCTCCTTCCTTCTTTTCGCTTCCCGCTTGTCCCCCCCGTTGCTCTCGTTGGTTTTGTCGAACTCAAGTCGCAAGCGTAAGGCAAGGTCGCGCGCATCGCCTACCTCCCGCGTGAGCCGCAAGTCCCTCAACAAAGGAGCATGCGTGTTGTGCAAGTAAACTCCATGCAAAATACGACAACCATGCCTCGCAGGCTCAAAAAGATTATGCCCGCCCCGACGAGTGAGCGTTCCTCCAACAAAAACAACCCTCGCCCATCGGTAAAGGCCGTTGAGCTCCAAGAAAGAATCAAGCAGAAAAAAAGACGCGCTCAACGAAGAAGGGTTGTGCGAACGAAGTTGATACCTCTCTCCCTGCTTGGTCAGCTGTCGCACGATGGCAGGTATGCGCTCCAAGTTGCGCGGTGCGATGATGCAAAGTGCTTCGGGGTGCGTGCGGCGCAATCTGCGATGCGCCTCGATGACGCTCGGCTCTTCAGGCGCGTGCGTGCTTGCCGCAATCCACAGCGTCCTATGCGCGAGCAGGTTTTCAAACCAACGTTCGGTCTCATCGCTCAGAGTGCGAGGAGCAGGTAGACTCTTGAGATTGCCCGCAACCCTTGTCGCTCGTACGCCAAGCGTTCGCAGAAAGCGCGCAGAAGCCTCGTCCTGACACAAAGCTAAGTCGATGTTGCACATCGTGCGCTGCGCAATGCCGCGCTCGGCAGAAAGAGCGAGCTTAGAAAAGCATCGCCAGCGACGAAAACTCCTTTCCGACATCCTGGCTTGCACAAAAAGTAACGGGCAGTATTGCCTCGTTTCGATAATGCTGTTCGGCCAAAACTCGTTCTCGCAACGCACCGCGAGCGCAGGTTGCCAGTGGCGTAGAAAACGTCGCCACCATGCTCGGCAATCAAGCGGCGCAAACTGATGCTGCAACCTGTTCTCGTTGTTTTTTTCGATGCTTTTGGCAACGCACAAAGCCGCCGCGCGCGAGGTGGTGGTGATCAAAACGCGAAGGTGCGGGCGTTTTTGCCACAGGTCTTGCGCCAGCCTCAGCGCTACTTGCGCCTCTCCGATATCAACCCCGTGCAGCCACAGAAGGGGGGCAACCTTACGAGGATGTTTTCTATCGTGCGTCCGAGCGGGTTGTTGCGTCGGGATGGCGCAGAGCTCGCGCGCTCGGCGGAGGGAATAAGCTAGTTCTTTTCTTTTCTCTTTTCCTTTCCCTTTTCTCCAGCCTTCTTTAACGGCGAGCACGAACAAAATCGGGCGTGCAATCCTTGCAACTAGCCCGCTCGCTATGCGATACAGCAACAACATGGCTCTTCTATCCGTCTCGGCGGACGGAGTCTATTTCTGTCGATAGACCAGTCTGCCCTTGGTCAAGTCGTAGGGTGTCATTTCGATGGTCACGCGGTCGCCGAGCAACACGCGAATGCGGCTCTTGCGCATCTTGCCCGAAGTGTGAGCGAGAATTTTTCGATCGTTGCCGTCCAGCTTCACGCGAAACATGGCGTTCGGCAGGATTTCATCCACCACTCCTTCGATTTGCAAGGGTTCTTCTTTCGCCAAAAGGAGGCTCCAAAAAGACAAACAGATGCTATGCTCGCGCACAAGCCTGCATAGCATGGCATTCCGCGCTCGCCTTTTCAAGAAAAAAGAACGAGCTCGACAAATTTTATGCTACAATAGGCGAGAGGCGATTCTCGCCTTCCAGTTTTGTCCTTAAAACAAGGAGGGATTTCTGTGCAAGTTATCGTTCGTGACAACAATGTAGAGCAAGCGCATCGCGTGCTGAAGAAGAAACTTCAGCGCGAGGGCGTTCTGCGCGAGGTGAAAATGAAGCGGTTTTTTGAAAAGCCGTCCGAAAAACGGGCGCGCGAAAAAGCCGAATCGCTCAGGCGCGCGCGTAAGTTTCAGCGCAAAAAGCGCGAGAAAGCAGGATACTGACAAAAAAATAAGCCGAAAAAATAAACCTAGCTCGTCTCGCTTGGATGATTTTGCGGGATGATTTTATTTGTCTAACCTTGACGAAGTCCTGATGCGTTTCAGGCTCATGTGTCGAGAGTTTTCTTCTGCCAGTCGCACAAGTCTTTGATGCAACATTGTTGGCAGCGCGGCTTACGTGCCGTGCAAGTGTAGCGTCCGTGCAAGATGAGCCAATGGTGTGCGTGTTGGCGAAACCTTGAGGGGGTGCGTGCGTCTAGCGCGAGCTCTACGGCTCGCACTGTTTTGCCTGGGGCTAGACCGCTACGGTTGGAGATGCGAAAGATGTGCGTATCGACGGCGATGACTGGCTCACCGAAGGCGATATTAAGCACGACATTTGCCGTTTTGCGTCCTACGCCGGGTAGGGCTTCGAGGCTTTCTCTGTCGTGCGGCACGGTGCTTGCGTGTCGTTCCAGCAAAAGGCGGCTGGTTGCCAGGATGTTTCGCGCCTTGCTGTTGAACAATCCGATCGAGCGAATGTGTTGCGTCAGTCCTTCCTCGCCGAGCGCGAGCATGTCTTCGGGTGTGCGGATGCTTTTGAAGAGGGAGGCGGTTGCTTTGTTGACGCTGCGGTCGGTCGCTTGCGCGGAGAGAATCACTGCGACGAGCAGCGTGTAGGAATTGTGCCATCGCAGCTCGCCTTGGGGATGGGGGTTGGCTGCTTGCAAGCGCGAGTAAAGGCGATCGACAGAGGCGGGGGTCACAAAAGGGGAGTGCAAAAATGTAAGGGGGGTCGGTTTTTTGTCGCAAACTTGTTAGTTGCTGTGTCAGGGTTTGGCGTGCATTTTTCCTTTGACGAAGGTTGCGCGTAGCAGGGCTGCGGTCAGGCGCAGTCGTTTCAAGGGGGGTGTGTTGGGAAATTTGCTTGGAAATTTGCCGATTTTTCTACCGAGCAGCAGGGCTTTTTCGATACGTTTTGCTAGAAAGTTCCAGGTATCGGTGCATCCTTCGGAGCGGTCTTTGAGCCAAAAGAACAGGGTTGGCACATAGACGAGCGCGAGAATCGTGCGTTTTGTGTAGAAGTTGTGATCGACCGAGCGATCTCCTGCGGCGCGCCAAATAGCGTCTAGGGTTTTGTAGAGGCATTGTGTTGTATGGAGCAGGTGTTGGGGGAGCATCACGATGGGGATGGCGCGGCGAAAAGCGGGGCGATTGTTGCTCCAGGGTTCTAGGCGCATTCTTACTCCGCGAGCGATTTTTTCGCGTATGGGCAGGCTTGCCCATGCTTCTTGTTGTTGTGCTGTTTGGAGGTCTTGTGCGAGTTGTTGTTCGCCTACGTCGAGGGCGGTGCAGATATAGTCGTAGGGGCGAGCTGAGGCGAAGATCAGTTCTGCGTCGGGGATTGATAGCTCAATTGCTGCGTGTTGCAGGGCGGTGGTGCTCCAGCCAAAGCGTGGGATATGTTGGAGCATGCTTTGTATGAGCAGGGTTTTTTCTGAGCGAAAGGGGTCGCAGTCTTTGTCTTTGAGGTAGGTCATGGGTGTTATTGTCGGCTTTTTGGGGCACTTGTCAATTGACAACATGTTGAGCGTGTCTGCCTTTGTTCGCGCTTGTGCTTTTTAAAGGCACGCGCTTGCGCAACAGACGGGCTTTGTATGATGACGGATGCAAAACATCGCGTGCGTAGCACGCGGGGAGCGCGAGGGAGTAATCCCTCGCAAAAGACCCCGCGTCAGCGGAGCGCACGCAGTGCGCTTTATCTACGCGCGTAGCGCGTAGCCTCTTATTCAAAAGCGCAAGCCTTTGGCTTGCGCAAGCTGATTCGCAATACGGTAGAGCGTCTTTAATTTTGCCCAGAAGCTAGAGACAAAACAGAATCGCCGTACCATGTCACGAGTCAGCTTGCGCGAGGCAAAGCCTCGCGCTTTGGTACAAGAGGCTACGCACTTCGCTTCGCTCGTGCGTAGATAAAGCGCGCTTACGCGCGCTCCGCTGACGCGGGGTCTTCGTGGGGGGAATTTATCCCCCCACACCCCCCCGCGTGCTACGCACGCGATGTTTTGCGCCCGTCAATGCAAAAAGCTCGTTACTTGTTAGCAAGCAGTACCTGTTATGTTTCCGTCATGGACGCAACCCTCCTGCCCTCGATAACAAAACTCACACAGAACCAATGGGACAATCTGCCAAAAGGTAGCTCTCCCTTTTGGCACTACTCCTTCATCCAAGCCCTGGAAAACTCCCGCTCAATAGGCGCACATAGCGGTTGGCAAATGAAGTTTCTCATGCTGCAAGAGCAAGGCAAAGCTATAGCCCTCCTCCCCCTATGGCAGAAAAGCCACGGCATGGGAGAATATATCTTCGATCCCATGTTCGAAGACAGCTGGCAGCATTTCAAAAATACCCCCTATTACCCAAAGCTCGTTGCCGCCGTCCCCTTTACTCCCGTTTGCCTGCCGAAACTCTTCGCTCACAAAACAACGCACAAACAAGCCCTCCTCTCGTACGCGAAATTTCTCTGTCGCAAAGAAAACCTGTCGTCTCTGCACCTCAACTTCGTGCCAACCCTTGAGGCACAGCTCGCAGAAGAAGAAGGCTTCGCACGCCGACTCAACCTGCAATGCCATTGGCACAACCAAGGCTACAGCAACTTTGACGATTTTTTGCAAACCCTGTCTCGATCGCGCCGTAAAACTATCCGCAAAGAACGCGATTCTCTGCTACGCCAAGGCTTTCGTTTTCGTCGCCTGAGCGGGACTGATCTACTCGGCGAAAAATCAGATGCCTTGTGGGATACCTTCTATCGTCTGTACTGCGCAACCTACGCGCGTAAGTGGGGCTATCCCTACTTCACACGCGACTTCTTCGCAAAATACATTCGACAAAATTTGACGGATAACACACTGCTAGTCGTAGCCGAGCAAGAAGGTAAGGTGCGCTCGGTCGCCTTGAGCTTCTTCGACGAACAAGCCCTCTACGGACGACACTGGGGAGCCGCAGAGTACGTTCCCTGCTTGCACTTTGAAACTTGCTACTACCAGTCGATCGTCTTTGCACTAGAGCGAGGACTCTCGCGCGTGGAGGCAGGAACGCAAGGCGTGAACCACAAGCTGCCGCGCGGCTTCGAGCCGATGCTTCTTTCTAGCGCGCATTTTTTTTCCGATCCCGAATTTGCTCGCGCTGCAATCCAGTGGTGCGCGCAAGAAAGTCGCGCCATGGAAGAGCATGTCGCGTATCTGCAATCCCAAGCGACGAAGAAGGAGGCACTGAGCGTCTAGCCGCTTATTGCTTTTTGACAAGCATTTTGACGAGCGGTCGTCGTCCCGTCGCTCTGGCGATCTGCTTGCCGAAAGCGCGAGCCAGTCGCTGCTCGAACGATAAGGCATCGTCCTGCTTTTCGCCGTCTCTGCCGTTACGCTCTGAGTATGCAGCGTTGCGCTTACCCCTTTTTTCCGAATGTGAGCTGGAGCGAGAGTATTTGTCTTGTCGCGCATCAAGCGCATCAAGGCTTTCTGCTAAGAAATTTCGTCCCCGCTGTTCGAGCAAATCTTCAAGCCTCCTATCGCCAAAAGCGAGGAATCGCACCTCGGATACCGTTGCGTTTTTTTCGTCAAGGGTTAGCACACAAGCGCACGCTCCCTCCTCCGCAAGCCTGCGACGATCTTTGATGCTTTTGTCGCTCTGCGGTAACCATCGAGGTTTGTCGTTGCTGCGTTCGAGATACTGCTCTTCGGCAGGAAGAACCTCCGACAGGTTTTCGCACGACACCCCTAAAATTTTATTCTTGGCACTGCGTTTAAAACGCAAGCCCTGCCCGTTGTGGACGATGCAAGCCTTCAGCCCAACCCTCTCTGCCCTGCGCGCGTTCTCTTTCAAATGGCGCGGCTCGCCGTGGATCGGCACAAACCACTGCGGACGCAGCCTGCGATAAACTCGCTCCGCCTCCTCCCCCGTCGCATGTCCTGAGACATGCAGCTCGGGCAGCGTGTTGTGGTCGACGATCTCAACCCCTCTTTTTGCCAACGCATTCTTGATTTTGCCGATGGCGATCTCGTTGCCAGGAATCGTGCGACTGGAAAAAACGGCGACATCACCACGCGTCAGAAAGGCGTTTCCGTGCGCCAAGCGATGCATGTAAGACCCAATCTCGCCTTGAGACCCCGTCGCCAACAACACCGTTTGCTCAGGAGGTAACCTTGCGTTTAACGACTCGAAACTCAACTCTTGCAGATAACCGCACGCGCGCGCAACCTCGTTCATGCGCAAGAGCGCGCTGCCCGCTAGGGTAGGGCGTCGTCCGCAAGCTTTTGCAGCGCGGGCGATCGAGATGGTACGCGCAACATTCGAGGCAAACAGCGTCACCACGATCCGTCGATAGGGTTTGCGGAACAGCCTCTCGAAAGCGGGTTGCGTCGAGGCTTCGTCGCCTGAAGCACCCTCCTCGAACATATTGGTCGAATCGCACGCCATGGCGATAAAGGGCAAACGCTCTTTTTTGGCAACGCTCTCAGCTACATCGAACAGGTCTTCGCCCGCCGCAGCTCCGAGGACGGGGTTGGCATCCAGCTTCCAGTCGCCGCTGTGCAAGACAACCCCACACGAGGTTTCGATACACAACGCGCACGCGTCAGGCACAGAATGCGCAACAGGCACCGCCGTGATGTGAAAAGGCGCAACAGAGAATCGCTCGCCTAGCTGGAAAGTGCGGAGATCAAGTTTTGCGCGCGCGGGGTCGAGCGCGTTAAAGAACTCTCCCATGCGCTGCCACTTCTTCTGCAACAGCCGTGCAGCAAAGGGAGGGGCGAAGACCGGACAAGTCAGCCGCTCGCCCCAAAGATAGGGGATCGCCCCCAAGTGATCCTCGTGCGCGTGGGTCACGATGAGCGCACGAATGTTGGCGGCGTTGCGATAGAGGAACTCGGGGTTCGGCAGAATAGCCTCGATCCCGCCCTGAAGCTCTGCGGGCGGAAAGCCGATGCCGCAGTCTACGGCGATCCACGCCCCGTCGTGTCCGTACAGGGTGAGATTGCGTCCGATCTCGTTGCAACCCCCCAAAGGCACAAACAACACCTCTCCCTCGCGCGGCACAAGCTCCGTCACGCGAGGACATCCCCTCCCTCGCGCGGCACGGGCAAGCGCATCAGCCCTTCGATGGTCAGGTCCGTATCGATGTGGTGAAGTTGCGGACAATCGTCTTTGAGCAGGGCGGCGAACCCTCCCGTTGCAATCGTCGTAACCGAGGAAGGAGTGTCCGAGAGCTTGCGGGTGAGGCGTGCGCACATGCCCTCGACCAAGGAGATCCATCCCCAATAAAAGCCCGCCCGCATCGCCGACACCGTGTCCCTGCCGAAAGGCTCAGGGTGAGGACAGAGATCGATCGCAGGAAGACGCGCCGTGCGCGAGACAAGCGAATCACGCGAAAGCTCGATGCCAGGGGCGATAGCACCCCCGATGTAGCGCGCCTGCTCATCCAGCAGATCGAAGGTCGTCGCCGTGCCGAAGTCCACGACGACGGCGGGCGCACCGTATTTTTCCTTCGCGGCAAAGGCATTGATCAGACGATCGACTCCTACCTCGTCAGGCTTTTCCACGCTCGTATCCAGTGGAATAGAACGACCCCGTACGAGTTCGGTATCTCGTTCTAAAAAAAGATGCCCCATGCGCACAAGAGGTGCAGTCAGCTGCGGAACAACGCTCGCCAAGACGATGCGCTCAATACCACGCGGCGAGAGATCCGAAAGCGCGAACATGCTCTGCAGCCAAGCGGCATACTCTTCCGCCGTGCGTTCGCTACGCGTCGAGAATCGCCAGCGATGCTCGATATGCCCTCGTGCCGTGTCGCAGACAGCAACGACTCCATGCGTGTTGCCGACATCGACGGCAAGCAGCCTACTCATTTTGTCGACCCGTCAGAAACGAGGACGCATAGCAAGCACATCGCCGCTCGCGTAGCTTCGTCGAACTCCGTTTTCGTCCTCCAACAAGAGTTGTCCCTCCTCGTCTATCCCTCGACAAATGCCCTCCACATGGCGTTCTTCCGACAAGGCAAGACGGATCTTTTTGCCCAGTCCATACAGCTGCCGTTCGATGCGTCGATAAAAGACAGCAAATCCTTCGTTTTGAAACGCTTGCCAGTTCACATCGAACTCCGCCATGAAACGTTGCAAAAGCCTGTCGGGCAGGATGTCGCTCACCCCGCAGGCTGCTAAACTCGTCGCAGGAAAGTCGCTGTCGAAAGGATGATGCAAGACATTCACACCAACCCCGATGATCAAAAAAGGCTGCCCCTCGTGGTGCAACGCCTCGATCAACAACCCCGACACCTTGTGTTCGTCGATCAACACATCGTTCGGCCATTTGAACAAAAACCTGTCGGGATCGACTATCGAACCCAACACGCGCGAAAGAATCACCGCGCTCAAAAGCGAATAGCGCGCCCACGCCGATTCTTGCAGACGCGGCGTGATGATGAGCGAAAAATACAAATTGCCCAGCGGAGACTCCCAAACATGGTCGCGTCGTCCGCGTCCTTGCGTTTGCCTGTCGGCAATGATCGTGTCGGCGTGCGCCCCCTCGCCGCGCAAGATTCGCCGCTTCGCTTCGGCGTTCGTAGAATCGACGGAAGCTAGGTGGATGAACATAATCTCCCCCTCACAAAGCGAACAACACGCGCACGGCTTGCTCGCTTTGCTGCAACAGCCACGACGGAGACAGCGTCAGCAGCACGACCGCGAGCGCCGAGGCGTAGAGGATCCATCGGTTGCTGCGTCCCTTTAGGGTTACCTGTTCTTGTGGCTCGTCGAAGTACATGACCTTGACGATGCGTATGTAGTAGAAAGCGCTGACGACGCTTGCCGCCACGCCGCACAGCGCGAGCCACGCGAGGTCGCCGCGTAGTGCTGCCAGGAAGACATAGAATTTGGCGAAAAAGCCTGCGAACGGCGGCAGCCCTGCCATCGAGAACATCAACATCGATAGCGCGAGCGCGGCTTTCGGATCGCTACGCGACAAGCCTGCTAAGTCGCTTAAGCGTTCGCTTGGCTGTCCTGCGTTGCGCAAAGCCAGCAGTACGGCGAAAAGCCCGAGGCTCATCACCATGTAGATGCTGAGATAGAACAACACGGCGCGCATGCCTTCAGGCGTTGCCGTCGAGAAGCCGATCAGCAGGATGCCGACATGCGCGATCGCGCTGTATGCGATGAAACGCTTGATATTGCTCTGCGGCAATGTCGCCAGCGCGCCCAACGCCATGGAGGCAAGCGCGAGGATGGCAAGGATGGGTTGCCAAGCCTCCTTCAGTGGCAGAAAGGCTTCCACCAGCAGGCGCATGAGCAAGGCGAGCGCGGCAACCTTGGCGGCGGTTGCTAGGAAGGCGACCGTCGAGCTGGGCGCGCCTTCGTAGACATCGGGCGTCCACATATGAAAGGGTACGGCGGAGATCTTGAAGGCGAGCGCAGATAGCGTCAGCACCAAGCCTACCTGTAGCATCAGCGAGCTTTCTGCCGAGAGGCGGGCTGCAGACGAGATCGAGGCGAAATCGATCGCTCCCACGCTGCCGTAGAGCAGCGAACAGCCGAACAGCAGCAAGGCAGAGGAAAGTGCTCCCAGCATGAAGTATTTCAGTCCCGCCTCGCTGCTACGCAGGTTGTCGCGTTGAAACGCGGCGCAGATATAGAGCGCGAGGCTTTGTAACTCCAAGCCGATGTAGAGCGCGAGCAACGATTGCGCCGACACCATAAGACACATGCCGAGCGTGGCGAGCAAAACGATGATCGCATACTCGAAGCGGTAGAGACTCTGCGAGACAGCATCGTTGCTGACAAAAACCTGTCCGATCACAAGCACGCAGGCGGTCGTCAGCAAAATGAGAAGCTTCGCGAACAACGCGAAAGCATCCAGACGAAAATGCTGGTGGATCAGGCTCGCCATAACATTCGATTGCATCGCCTCGCTTCCAAATCGCCAGTCCTGCTGAATCCACAGCAGCAGAGCCGCAAGCGCGAGCAACACGACGACGCTCAAGCCGCAGACGAGGCGCGCCGCGTTTCTCGCAGGTAGCAGCAGTCCGAGCAACAACAACAACAGCGTAGCGCATCCCAAGACGAGCTCCACTCCCAACGAGAACCCAAGAGCTAACAGAGGGGTTGTCAAAGAGGTTGTCATAGTTTCCGTCATCAGGGTGAAGCCAAGCCTATGATCGGCAGTAGCGGCGTTGAGACGATTCGCAAAAAGGGTATGGGATACAAGCCGATCCAAAGGACGGGCAACGCCAGCGAGGTGAGAATGATATTTTCGCGCGCATGCAAATCATAAAGGTTGGCAGGCAGCGCAGTAGGTTTGACTCCGCCCTCGCCGAAGAAGACGCGGCGATAAAGGTGAAGCATGTAGCCGGCACCCAAGATCATACCGAGCGCCAAAACCCACGCGGTTGCGGGGGAGGTGCGAAACACGCCGAGCAGCGTGAGGATTTCGCCGACAAAACCGCTGGTGCCGGGCAAGCCGATCGAGGCGAGCGTGAAGACCATCATCAAGCGCGCATAGACGGGCATGGGTTGCACGACGGCGCGGAAAGCACCGATGTCGCGCGTTTTCGCGCGCTCGTAAAGGATTCCGACGCACAGAAAGAGCGCCGCCGAGACAAGACCATGGCTGATCATTTGCATGACCGCGCCAGAGAGAGCTTGTGCGTTGTTGGCGAAAAGTCCAGCTGTCACAAATCCCATGTGAGCGACCGAAGAATAGGCGATCAGCTTTTTGATGTCCGTCTGCACGAGTGCGACCAACGACGCATAGACGACGGCGATCCCAGAGAGGGTGAACACCAACGGCGTGTAGAACAGCGATGCATCGGGCAGGATCGGCAGGCAGAAGCGCAAGAAGCCGTAGCCGCCCATCTTCAACAGCAACCCCGCAAGCATGACAGAGCCTGCCGTTGGCGCCTCGACATGCGCGTCGGGAAGCCATGTGTGAAACGGCCACATCGGTGTTTTCACGGCGAAGGAGGCGAAGAAGCCCAGCCACAGAATTTTCTGCAGCGCGGGAGAAAACTCTGTCTGCATGAGCTCTTCCAGAGAGGTTGTTCCCCCGATCCAAGCCAGCGAAATAATCGAGAGCAGCATCAACAGCGAGCCAAGCAGCGTGTAGAGGAAAAATTTGAACGCTGCATAAACGCGTCGCTCGCCGCCCCACACGCCGATGATATAGAACATCGGCAACAGTACGCTCTCAAAGAACAGATAGAACAGCACCGTGTCGGTCGCTAGGAACGCTCCCAACGAAAGGCTTTCCAGCACCAAAAAAGCAACCATGAAGGCGCGGACAGATTTGGCAACAGAACGCCAGCTGGCGAGAATGCACAACACCGTCAGCAAGCTCGCCAGCACCACGAAGAACAGAGAAATGCCATCGACGCCCACGCGATAGCCGATACCCGATGAGGAAATCCATACCTTCGATTCGCTGAACTGGAAGCCCTCGATCTTTGGATCGAAGGCGTAGCAAAGGACGAGCGTCAGAATAAAGGTCGACACCGCAACCCACAGCGCCGTTGCCTTAGCTGCCATCGCGACATCGTCTTCTTTTCCTCGGATGAGCGTCAGCAACACCGCTCCCAGCAGCGGTAGGAAGATGATCGTCGAAAGGAGGGGCCAAGAATCCATCAGAGGTGGCGTGCCACGGCGAAGGCTCCCAACACCACCACGCCCGTCAAGACAGCGAACACATAGTGGTAGACATAGCCGCTTTGCAGAAGACGGAGTCGTCCTGCCAGCCAGCGCACGACAGAGCTTAGTCCGTCGGGACCGAACGCGTCGATCGTCTTTTGGTCGCCGCCATGCCACAACAGACGCGCCAAGGCGAAGGTGCTTTTCAGAAACAGCAGGCGGTACAAGGCGTCGATATACCACTGCTCGCAGAGAAAGCGATAGAGCGGACGCACAAGACGAGCAAGGCGGGCGGGTAGAGTAGTGAAAATTTGGTAGAACAAAAGTCCTAAGCCTACTCCCAAAACGGCAAGAAAGAGAGGTAAGGACTTAACCCAGCGCGGCGCGTGATGCGCGTCCAAAAGCGCGGTGTGATACTCTTCGACAAAGATGCTGCCGCGCCAAAAAGCCTCCGAGCCGTTTCCGACAAACCACTCTTTCAGAAGATACCCCGAGCCGATCGCGCCGCAAGCCAGTAAAAGGAGCGGAATCGACATCGTAGGCGGTGCTTCGTGGACATGCGTCATCGTCTTCTCGCCGAAACGAGGGCGGTGGTGGAAACTCATCACAAGCATCCGCGTCGCGTAGCAGGCTGTCAGCAACACGCCCAAGTTGGCAAGCGCAAAGGCGACCAAGCCTACGATCGTGTGGCTTGCCCAAGCAGCCTCGATGATGATGTCCTTAGAATAAAAGCCCGAAAAAATCGGAATGCCGATCAGTGCCAACACGCCCACCCAAAACAACAGGTAAGTGAGAGGAATCATTGCTCGCAAGCCCCCCATCTTACGCATGTCCTGCTCGCCCGAAAGCGCGTGGATCAACGAGCCAGCCGCCAAGAAAAGCAAGGCTTTGAAAAAGGCGTGCGTCGTCAAGTGAAACATCGCCGCTCCGTAAGCCGACAAGCCAACCGCCAAAACCATATAGCCCAACTGCGAACAGGTCGAATAGGCGATAACGCGCTTCAGATCGTTTTGCACAACCGCAATCGTCGCGGCAAATACCGCCGTCGCAGCCCCGAAGCAAGCGATGATCGCCAACGCGTCCTCCGAATACTCGAACAAACCCGACATACGACACAGCATGAACACTCCCGCCGTGACCATCGTGGCGGCGTGAATCAACGCGCTCACAGGCGTAGGCCCTTCCATCGCATCGGGTAGCCAAATGTGCAAACCCAACTGCGCCGATTTGCCCATCGCGCCAACGAAAAGCAAGAGGCAGATCGCCGTCACAGCTTCGATCTGCCATCCGAAGACGGAAAACTCCTGCCCCAACACATCGGGAACGCGCGCGAAAATTTCGCTGAAAACTAAGGTGTCGAACATGGCATAGGTGGCGCAGATTCCCAGCACAAAGCCGAAGTCGCCGATACGATTGACCAAAAACGCTTTAACACCCGCGCGCGCAGCGCTGTCCTTTTGATGCCAGTAGCCGATCAGCAGGTACGAGGCGAGCCCTACGCCTTCCCATCCGAAGAACATTTGCAACAGGTTGTCGGCGGACACCAACGCCAGCATGAAGAAGGTGAACAGGCTGAGGTACGCCATGAAACGCGGCAGCGATGCGTCGCCGTGCATATAGCCTGCCGAATAGATATGCACCAAAGTCGAGATCGAACAGACCACCACCATCATGACCGCCGACAGCGTGTCGATGCGCATTGCCCAAGCGACCTCGACATTGCCGAGGCTAATCCACGGCGCGAGCGTGATTGTTTTCTCGACGCCCTGTACGACGACGGAAAAGCAGAGTCGTAGCGCGATGGCGGTGGCAACGATCATGAACAGGCAGGTGATGAAGAGCGCGAGCGCATCGCCGATGCGTCGCGACGATAAGCCAACGATTAAGGCGGCGCAAAGGGGCAGAAGCGGAATGGCAGCGATCATCGTCCCTCTCGCTCAGCCCTTGAGGTTGGAGATGTCGTCGATCGCAATCGAGGCGCGATTGCGGTAGTAGACGACAAGAATCGCCAAGCCAATCGTCACCTCGGCGGCTGCCGTTGCTAGGATGAAGAGTGCGAACACTTGTCCTGTCAAATCGCCTGCGGCTGTCGAGAAGGCGATGAAGTTCATGCTCGCTGCCAAGAAAAGCAACTCGACCGCCATCAGGATAACGATCACATGCCTGCGGTTCAGAAAAAGTCCCAGCAAGCCAATAACAAAAAGCGTCGAGCTTAGCAGCACATAGTGCGGCAAGCCTACAGGTAGCAAGAACTCAAGCGAGGCAGACATGCTTTCTAGACGTCGCCTTTCGGCGCGACCTTGACCGCTGCGACCTTGACCGCAGCGACATTAACAAGACGTGCTTTCTCGACGCGCTCCTGCTGCAAGGCGACGTTTTGTCGCGCGACGCCCTCGCGTTTGCGATGCGTCAGCACGATAGCACCCAGCATGGCGAGCAGCAGCAGCAAGCCTGCAATTTCAAAAATGACGAGGTAGTCGGAATAGAGCAGTAGCCCGAGCTCGGTCGTGTTGTCGAGCAGCGGGCGCGGCGCGGAGGCAGAGGGTTGGACGATCGCTTGTGGAGCTGGTGTCGTTCGCGTTGTGTCGAGCATCACGACGGCGGCGAGTTCTGCGAGCAACAAGCCTGCCATCACGATAGCGAGCGGCAAATGCTTGCGACGGCTTTTCGCGGCGGCGACGACGCGAATGTCGAGCATCATGACGACGAAGAGGAACAGGACGGCGATCGCGCCGACATAGACGATGATCAACAACAATCCGAGAAACTCTGCGCCCTGCATCACGAAGAGCGCCGCGCTGGAGAAGAAAGCAGCCACCATCAACAGCACGGCTTGAACGGGGTTGCGCACGACGACGACACCCAGCGCGCAACTCGTGATCACAGCGGCGAAGGCGAAGAAGACAAGTCCTTCGATCAGTTGGAACGGAGAAAGTGCGACGATCATGCCACTATCGATAGGATGCGTCGCGTTTCAGATTGGCAGCCAACGCTTCTTCCCAGCGATCGCCGTTGTCCAACAGCTTTGCCTTGTCGTAGAAAAGCTCCGCGCGCGTCTCGGTAGCGAACTCGAAGTTCGGTCCTTGGACGATCGCATCCACAGGGCAGGCTTCCTGACACAAGCCGCAGTAGATGCACTTCGTCATGTCGATATCGTAGCGCACAGCCCTGCGAGAGCCGTCGTCGCGCGGCTCGGAATCGATCGTGATCGCTTGTGCAGGGCAGACCGCCTCGCACAATTTACAGGCGATGCAACGCTCCTCGCCGTTCGGATAGCGTCGCAAGGCGTGTTCGCCGCGAAAGCGAGGGCTGAGCTTACCCTTCTCGTAAGGGTAGTTCAGCGTATGCTTCGGGCGAAACATCGAGCGAAATGTAAGCCACATCCCTCGCAACAATTCGAGCAGCAGGAAGGCGCGCAGGTGTTTTATGAGAAAAGACATAAAGTGAGATATATAAGTGTTACAGGTCGAAGAAGTAGACGACGCTGGAGACGAGAGCAACCCACAGCAAGGTGAGAGGCAGGAAGATCTTCCATCCCAAGCGCATCAGCTGGTCGTAGCGATAGCGAGGAAAGGTCGCCCTGACCCACAAGAAGAGGAACAGCAGCGCGCACACCTTCAGCATAAACCATACGGGCGGCGGAATCGAGACGAAGGGTTCGGCATCGATCGGCGGCAGCCACCCCCCTAAGAAGAAGAGCGTAGCCGTTGCTGCGATCAGAATCATGTTGGCATACTCGCCCAAGAAGAAGAGCGCGAAGACCATCCCCGAGTATTCGACATTGAACCCCGAGACCAACTCGCTTTCGCTCTCAGGCAGATCGAAGGGTGCGCGATTCGTCTCAGCAAGACCGGCGATGAAGAAGACGACCGCCATCGGAAACAGCGGCACGATGAACCACAGCGATCGCTGCGCCTCGACGATACGGCTGAGATTGAGCGAGCCTGCCATGACAAGCACGGACACGATGACGAAACCGATAGCGATCTCGTACGACACCATTTGTGCCGCCGAGCGCATTGCGCCCAAAAAGGGGTACTGCGAGTTCGACGCCCACCCCCCCATCATGATTCCGTAGACTCCCAGCGACGAGAGCGCGAAGAGGTAGAGAATTCCTGCGTTCACATCGGCGAACACCAGCCCTGCGCCTATCGGAATCACCGCCCACGCGCCCAACGCGAGCGCGAAGGTCAGGATCGGCGCGCACAGAAAGACGATACGATCGGCACCTGTCGGCAGCAGGGGTTCTTTGAAAATCAGCTTCAATGCATCGGCGAAGGGTTGCAACAAGCCGAAGGGACCGACGGTGTTCGGACCGCGGCGGCGTTGCATCCAACCTAATATTTTCCGCTCCGCGTAAATCAGATAGGCGACCGCGATAACAACCCCGAACATGACCGCGGCGGCGAGCGCAACTAGCAAGAGCATCGGCAAAAATTGTTGCTGCCACAGCGAGGAGAAAGAAAAGGAGGTCATCGACTAGGCGGCACTCGCGCTTGCAGAGTTGTTTCTCAGTTCGCGGCGCGCGCGTGTGCAAGCGGACATTGTCTCGGAGGCGCGCGAGACGGGGTCGGTCATGTAGTAGTTTTCGCGTGTTGCGATGATCGCCTCCTCGCGCAACGCTGCCGCCTTGCCGAGGCTTGTCCAAGCTGCTGTCAAGGGACGATCGGGTTTTCCAAGCTCGGGATGCTCTTCTAGCAACTTTTCTCGCAAGCCCTGCAAGTCGTTCCACGGAGGCTTCGCCCCCAGCGTCTCGGAGAGCGCGCGCAGAATACGCCACGGTGCTTGCGCCTCGCCAGGCGGAGGAACGGCGGCAAAGCTTTTTTGCACGCGCCCCTCCAAGTTGATCCAAGTGCCGTTCTTTTCCGTGTAGGCGGCAGAGGGTAGAATCACATCGGCTACCTGCGCCGTGCGCTCGCCGTGGTGTCCGATATAGACGGTGAAGCATCGCCGCAAGGCTTCCGTATCGAAATCGTCCGCCTCCATCACGAAGGCAACCTCGATGTCGCCCTTCGCCATGTCGACCAACAGCGATTGGACACCATCGAAACCCTGATTGAAGCCGATCTCGCACGCGCCAACCGCAGACGCGCCGCGGTGGAGGATGTTGAAGCCGTTCCACCCCTCCTTCACCATCGAGGTTTTTTCTGCGATCAAACCGCACAAACGCCAAATCTCCTTGCCGTCGCCGCGCTCCAAGGCATCGTAGCCGAGCATGAGCAGAGGACGGTGCGCCGAAGAAAGCGTTTCGAAAACGCCGTCCGTGCCAGCGGCTATCGTCAGAAGACGTTGCGGCTTGTCGTCAAGCCAATGGCAAGGGTAGGTCAGATCGCACGCCGCTCCGATGCCGTAGGCATGTAGCAGGCCTCCGCTCAACCACGCTTGGCGCAGCCGCGCGTTCAGAACGGGCGCATCCTCGCGCGGGTTGGCACCCACGATCAACAGCGCGTCGGCCTCTGCTGTGCGCGCGATCGTCGTGTTGAAAAGGTAGCCGTTGCGCACACGGGGGTCGAATTGCGCTCCACCCTGCCTTGCGTCGAACCTCGTCGAGCCTTGTCCTTCCAAAAGCTTTTTGAGCGCGTACAGCGATTCCAAGTCGCACGTGTCGCCGCCGAGGGCTGCAACGCGCGCGCCCGCCTGCGTCGTTTTTTTGGCGACCAGCGTCAAGGCTTCCTGCCATGAAACGGGAGTGAGCTTGCCTTCCTTGCGTGCGTAGGGTGTCTCCAGCCTTTGTCGCGCCAAACCGTCGCACGAGAAGCGCGCCTTGTCGGAGAGCCACTCTTCGTTCACCTCTTCGTGCAAGCGCGGTAGGATTCGTATTACGCGTCCGTTCTTGCTGTCGATGCGGATATTGCTGCCGACGGCGTCCATGACATCGATGCCGTGGGTTTTCCTTACCTCCCACGAGCGCGCTTGAAAGGCGGAGGGCTTCGCCGTGAGCGCGCCGACGGGGCAGAGATCGATCACATTGCCCGAAAGTTCGGAATCGAGCGTTTGTTCCAAGGTGGAGATTTCCACCTCTTCGCCGCGTCCCAGCAAGCCGATCGTATCGATGCCTGCGACCTCGTTTGCAAAGCGCACGCATCGCGTGCAATGGATGCATCGCGTCATGACGGTTTTGATGAGCGGACCCATGAACTTTTCGCCGACAGCGCGTTTGTTCTCGACGAAGCGACTTCGGTCGAAGCCGTATGCGAGCGCCTGATCTTGTAAGTCGCATTCGCCGCCCTGATCGCAGATCGGACAATCCAGCGGATGGTTGATCAGCAGGAACTCCATCACGCCCCTCCGCGCCGCGCGCAACGATGGAGAATCGGTTGTGATCCTCATCCCCTCGCTGATCGGCAAGGCGCAGGAGGCTTGGGGTTTCGCAGGACCGGGAGAAACCTCCACCAAACACATGCGACAATTGCCGGCGATCGAAAGACGATCATGATAACAGAAGCGAGGAATCTCTGCGCCCGCCTGCTCGCACGCCTGCAAGACGGTTATGCCCTCTTCGCATTCCTGCTCCGTGCCATCGACGAGAACCTTGACCATGCTCGGCGCAGAGGCGGACGCAAGAGCAGGCGTTGGAGTGTCTGTTGATTTTGTGTTGGACATAAAATTGCTCTTGAGATTGTTGACTTGCTAGCGAGCTGCTATTGCGCTGCGAGGGGTTGTTGCTCTTTATGCTGTTCTTGGCGTCGCCGTTGTTCGATTCGCTCGACGATCTCGCCACGGAAATGGCGGATCAAGCCTTGGATCGGCCAGGCGGCGGCATCGCCGAGCGCGCAGATCGTATGCCCCTCCACTTGTTTAGAGACCTGCAACAGCAGATCGATCTCGGCAATCTCGGCGCGTCCCTCCACCATGCGTTCCAGCACGCGCCACATCCACCCCGTCCCCTCGCGGCAAGGGGTGCATTGCCCGCAGCTCTCGTGCTTGTAGAAGTGGGCGATGCGCGCGATCGCTCGCACGATGTCGGTCGAGCGATCCATCACGATCACAGCCCCCGTTCCCAAGCCGCTCTTGAGTTCCGCCAAGGAGGAGTAATCCATCAGTGCCGTCTCGCACAATGTGCGCGGAAGGAGCGGCACGCTAGAGCCACCCGGAATAACGGCGAGCAGGTTTTGCCATCCGCCGCGCACGCCGCCCGCGTGTTGCTCGATCAAGTCCCTCAGCGGAATCGACATGGATTCCTCGACGGTGCAAGGTTTGTTCACATGCCCCGATAGACAAAACACCTTCGTGCCGTGGTTCTGCTCGCGTCCGAAGGAGGAAAACCACGTTGCGCCGCGACGCAAAATGCTCGGCACAACGGCGATCGTCTCGACATTGTTGACGGTGGTCGGACAGCCATACAACCCGCAGGCGGCAGGAAAGGGCGGCTTCAAGCGCGGTTGACCTTTCTTGCCCTCCAAACTTTCCAGCAACGCCGTCTCTTCTCCGCAGATGTAAGCGCCCGCGCCGCGATGTAGGTGCAGCTCGAAGTCGTAGCCGCTTTGCGCCGCGTCCTTGCCGAGCAAGCCCGCCGCATACGCTTCCTCGATGGCACTCTGCAACACCTCCGCCTCGCGCACAAACTCGCCGCGGATGTAGATGTAGGCGTGATGCGCCCCCATGCCGACCGCAGAAAGAAGGCATCCTTCCAGCAGGCGATGCGGATCGAAACGAATCATGTCGCGGTCTTTGCAAGTGCCAGGTTCGGATTCGTCGGCATTCACGACGAGGTAGGAGGGCAAGGCAGAGTTTGCGGGCATGAAAGACCATTTCAGCCCGGTCGGAAACCCTGCTCCGCCGCGCCCTCGCAAGCCTGATGCTTTGATCTCCTCGACGATATTCTCCCGCCCCTTCTTCACCAGACTTGCCGTGTCATCCCAAATGCCGCGCTTTTTCGACGACGCCAAATCAACGCCCGCCTGCCCGTAGAGGTTGGTGAAAATGCGATCTTTGTCCTTCAGCATCAAGCCCTCCGCGGTGTTACGACGGGATTGGCGGGAGCAATCGCTGCTATGTCTTGCGATGCCATGTTTTGGTTTTGGGGTTCTGCGCCGCGTCGTCCGTGTTGCGATCCTGCTTGTGGTATTTCTCCTTTCTTCAGCTGCGCGAGGATGTTTTCCATGTCGTCTCCTGTGAGGTCTTCGTACATGTCGTCGTTGATCTGCACGACGGGGGCGTTGGAGCAAGCACCCAGGCACTCGACTTGCGAGAGGGTGAAGCGTCCGTCGGCGGTCGTCTCAAGGTTGCGGATACCCAGCGTTTCTTCGATGCGTTGTTGAACAAGGTCGCCGCCGCGCAGCATACAGGGGGTCGTTCGGCAGCATTGGAGGTGGTATTTTCCTACGGGTTTGCGGTGGATCATCGTGTAGAAGCTGGCGATCTCTTCCAGACGCAGGCGCGACAGCGACAGCATCGCGGCGATCGTCTCCATGGCGGCATCCGTGACGCAGTTCGTGCGCGTGTTCTGCCGTTGCGCAAGGTCGAGCAATGCGAGCACGGCACTCTGCTTGCGACCTTCGGGATACTTGGCGAGCTCATTTTTGGCACGCTCGGCAAACGCGCGTTGAAAGGAAAAGCGTTCGGAGGCAGAGGCAGAGGCAGAGGCAGAGGGGGAGGGGGGAGAAGAAGCCATCGCAAAAGAGAGTCGTTAAAAGAGAAAATTCAAAATGAGTTATCGGTCGATTTCGCCGAAGACGATGTCGAGCGATCCTAGCACGGCGACCGAATCGGCGAGCATATGTCCCTTGCACAGCTTTTCGAAGGCTTGCAGATGGGCAAAGCCTGGCGCGCGAATTTTGCATCGGTAGGGCTTGTTGCTACCATCGGACACGAGGTAGACGCCGAACTCGCCCTTCGGAGCTTCGACGGCGCGATACACTTCTCCCGCAGGCACATGAAAGCCCTCGGAGAAGAGTTTGAAGTGGTGGATCATCGCTTCCATCGATTCCATCATGTCCTTGCGTTTCGGCGGCACGATCTTGTTGTCATCGATGACAACCTCGCCTTGCGGCATGGTCTCCAAGCATTGTTGGATCAGCGAGAGCGATTGGCGCATTTCGGCGATGCGCACCAAGTATCGATCGTAGCAGTCTCCCTTCTCGCCTACGGGGATGTCGAAGTTGAGTTCGTCATAGACGGCGTACGGCGCAGATTTGCGCAGATCCCACGCCATGCCCGTTGCCCGCAGCATAGGACCTGTGAAGCCCCAAGCGAGCGCGTCCTCGGTCGAGATCGCGCCGATGTCGACCGAGCGTTGCTTGAAAATGCGATTGCCGGTCAGCAGCGTTTCCATGTCGTCTATGAACTTGGGAAACTGCTCGGCCCATTTGGCGATCTGCTCTTCCAGCCCGTCGGGCAGGTCTCGATACACGCCACCGACGCGGTAGTAGGCGGCGTGCAAGCGGGCACCTGAGGCGGCTTCGTAGAAGCCCATAAGATGCTCGCGTTCTTCGTAGCCCCACAGCGCGGGTGTCAAGGCACCCACATCCATCGCGTAGCTCGTCGTGCTGAGAAGGTGGTTCAGAATGCGTGTGATCTCGTCGAACAGCACGCGCAGAAACTGCGCACGACGCGGCGCGGTGATGCCTAAAAGGCTTTCGGCGGTGAGGACGAAGGCGTGCTCCTGACACAGAGGAGAGACATAATCCAAGCGATCGAAATAGGGGATGGCTTGCAGGTAGGTCTTGTGTTCGATCAGCTTTTCCGTGCCGCGATGCAGCAAGCCGATATGCGGATCGATACGCTCGATCACCTCGCCGTCCATTTCCATCACCAACCGCAACACGCCGTGCGCGGCGGGATGCTGCGGACCGAAGTTCATCGTCATCGTGCGTAGCGTTGGATCCTCGTTGCGACGAGGAGAGGTTGCTTCGGGCAGATTTTTGCTCATGGTCGATTCAATTTAGTCGTCGGTCGTTTCGGACGCGGCGCGTTGCATTTTCTGCGGCAAGCCGTGCCAAGGCATGAGGGTATCGGTGTCGCGCAGGTCTTGCGCCATCGAGACCTTCTCAGAGACGACGCGTCCTTGCTCCTCGTCGTAGCGCACCTCCGAATAGCCGCTGAGCGGGAAGTCCTTGCGCAGAGGATGCCCTTGAAACTCGTAGTCGCTGAGTAGGCGGCGCAGATCGGGGTGGTCGCGGAAGCGAATGCCAAACATGTCCCAGCACTCGCGCTCGTACCAGGTGGCGCAGGGAAAGATTGTGTGCAACGAGGGGAGAAAGGTTTCTTCGTCTGCCACAATGATCAGTCGCAGGCGTGTGTTGTGCGTCGGGCTGAGTAAGTGGTAGACCACCTCGAAGCGAGGGGTGCGTTGCGGGTAATCGACCGCGCAAATGTCGATCAACAATCGGAACAAGCACTGCCTGTCGTCGCGCAGGAACTTGGCGACCTCAGGCAGCGTTTCGGCGACGGCTTGAAAGGCGAGCATGCCTTTGTCGCGCCTTTCGCGTTGCAAGCGTTCTTGCTGCTTGCCGATCAGGTAGGAGGCAAGTTCTTCGACATCCTCGTCGTTCTCTGGTCGCTGTGGCTTGGCGTTCATTCCTTGTGCGTTCATCCTCGGGGTTAGCTCTGCTATCGACGGAATCGCGCGGTGCGTCGGATTTTCTTTTTCAGCTGCAAGATGCCGTAGACAAGCGCCTCGGCGGTCGGAGGACATCCTGGCACATAGATATCGACGGGAACGATCCGATCGCAACCCCTCACTACCGAGTAGGAGTAGTGGTAATAGCCCCCGCCGTTGGCGCACGAGCCCATCGAGATAACCCAGCGCGGCTCTGCCATTTGGTCGTAGACCTTGCGCAGCGCAGGCGCCATTTTGTTTGTCAGCGTGCCAGCGACGATCATGACATCCGATTGCCTCGGCGAGGCGCGTACGAACACGCCGAAGCGATCCAAATCGTAGCGAGGCATATAGGCGTGGATCATCTCCACCGCGCAGCAGGCGAGCCCGAAGGTCATCGGCCACATGGAGCCGCTTTGCGCCCAGCCGACAAGATCGTCCAATCGCGCCGTCACATAGCCGCGTCGTGCTAGGTTCGGCGAAAGATCCTCGATCGTCTTGCTCGGCATCGCGCGCGGCAACGCACTTGGAGAAGAAGGAGGAGCGAAGCTTGCCATAAGATCGCTACTCCCAGTCGAGCGCGCCTTTGCGCCACTCGTAGAGGAAGCCTATGCACAAAATGCCCAAGAACGCCATCATCGACCAAAAGCCCGCCAGCGAAAGATCGCGCAACGCCAAGGCCCAGGGAAACAAAAAGGCTACCTCTAAGTCGAAGACGATGAACAGCAAGGTGACCAAGTAGAAGCGGATATCGAAGCGCAGGCGAGAATCCTCGAAACTTTCAAACCCGCACTCGTACGCCGAGAGCTTCTCCGCATAAGGTGCTTTTGGCGACATCAGAAAGTTCGCAACGACAAAGAGAATCGAGAAGCCGAAGGCAACGCCCAAGAATACCAACGCCGAGAAGTATTCGCTGTGAAAGGTCGAGGGTAACATGAGGTTCATTTTTTGGCTTTTAACGCGATTTTCGGCTACTTTAGCACCAATGAGCCAAGAAAAGCAATGCAAGGACTAGAAGGACTAGATTGTCGTGACAAAACTCTCCCCGCAACAAGCCGAGCGACGCGAGCAGACGGCGCAATGGTTCTATTCGTTGCGCGACCGTCTGTGCAAAGTATTAGAGGCTTTGGAGGCTTTGGAAGACATCGCGCTCGACAATGCAGAGACGGCGGCTATGGCAGCAGGAAAATTTCGTAGGCAGCATTGGCAGCGCGAAGATGCCAATACTAATGGCGACAGCGATGGCGGAGGCGGAGAGATGTCTCTGATGCGCGGGCGGGTTTTTGAAAAAGTAGGGGTCAATGTTTCGACCGTCCACGGCACTTTTGTGCCAGCACTGCAGCGCGAGGTGAAGGGGGCGGCTGACGACGGAAGATTTTGGGCGAGCGGAATCTCGGTGGTCGCCCATCCTCGCTCACCGCGCGTGCCGGCGATGCACTTCAACACGCGCTATATCCACAGCGCGCACGGCTGGTTCGGCGGCGGCGCAGACCTCACCCCGAACGAGGACGACCCTGAGATGCGCGACCTCTTCCACAACGCCTTTCGCCGTGTTTGCGACAAGCACGAGCAAGGACGCTACGAGGCTTATCGACAAGCATGCGATGCCTATTTCATGATTCATCATCGCAATCGCGTGCGCGGCGCGGGTGGTATCTTTTTCGACGACTTGAGGCAGACAAAGAAAAATGATTGGCAGCGCGACTTCGCCTTCGTGCGCGAGACGGGAGAGGCGTTCTTGGAGGTTGTGCCTAAAATTGTGCGGGCGCGTATGGCTGAGCCATGGAGCGCCGAGCAGCGTGCGCAACAGCTGCGGGTGCGCGGCTACTATGCCGAGTTCAATCTAGTCTATGACCGCGGCACGCGCTTTGGCTTGCTGACAAATGCCAACCCCGAAGCGGTGCTGATGTCGCTGCCTCCGTTGGCTGCGTGGTAGATGTTGGTATGACACAACCTTCTCCCATTTTGTGGCAACCCTCTGCGGAGCAAATCGAGGCTTCGCCGTTGCACGACTTTTGCAAAAACTTTACGCCTTTTCACGCTCAAGGCGCGCCGAGGACAAAAACCGAGTACGAGGCACTATTAAGTTGGTCATTGCGTTGCTCGCTTGAGGACAGCGAGACCTTTTGGCATGCGCTGTGGCGTTTCGCCGAGGTGAAAGGCGAGGCAGGCGCAGCCCCCTTCGTCGAGGCGGGCGAGAGCATGGCGATGACAAGGTTTTTTCCTCGTGCAAGCTTGAACTTTGCCGAGAATATTTTACGCGGCGACGACGAGCAGATTGTCCTCTCCAGCTGGCTTGAGCAGGGCGAGCCGCTGAGATGGGATCGCCGTACCTTGCGCGGTAAGGTCGAGGCGTGCGCGCGTTTGTTACAAAAGGCAGGAGTGCGTCCTCACGATAGGGTCGCCGCCGTCCTGCCGAACGGGGTCGAGGCGGTCGTAGGAATGCTGGGTTCTGCCGCGATCGGCGCGGTATGGACTTGCGCTTCGCCCGATTTCGGCGCGGCTAGTATTCTCGATCGCTTTCAGCAAACGCGCCCGAAGGTGTTGCTGCTCGGCTGTAGTTATACCTACAACGGCAAGTTCTTCGATCGCCGCGATGAGATGGAAAAGGTAGTGCGCGGATTGCCCTCGCTGGAACAGGTGTTCGTCGTAAGCGGGCGGTGCGGGAAACGAGATTCTACCTTTGCCGACAGCGTTTCTATAGAGCGGGACAAAAAGATGCCGTTGCGCTCCTTCGACGAGTGCCTCGACGCCTTGTCGTTGGACGAGAAAGACGGCACGCCTTTTTTCTACGAATCTTTTCCTTTCGACCATCCTTTGTGCGTTCTCTACTCGTCGGGAACAACGGGCGCGCCGAAGTGTATTGTCCATCGCGCGGGTGGAGTGTTGCTGAAGCACATTTCGGAGCATAAGTTTCACGCTGACATTCGGGCTGGCGACCGCGTTTTCTTTTTCACCACCTGTGGTTGGATGATGTGGAACTGGCTTGTGAGCGCGCTGTTTTGCGGAGCGCGAGTTGTGCTTTACGATGGCGCGCCGATGTTCGATGCGGGACGCAGGCTGTGGCGGATGGGGGAGGAAGAGGAGCTGACGCACTTCGGCGCGTCTGCCAAGTATTACGCGGCGTTGGAGCAATCGGGGCTTGTGCCGCGCGATGCGTTCGACACGAAAAGCCTACGCGCGACGTTGGCTACGGGTTCTCCGCTTGCGCCTGAGGGGTTTGATTTCATGGCGCATTCTTTGTCTGGCTCGAATCCTTTTCCTTCGTCGATCAGCGGAGGCACGGATCTCTGCGGTTGTTTTCTGATGGGGTGTCCGAGTTTGCCTGTCTATCGCGGCGAGATTTCCGTTTCGGCATTGGGCATGGCGGTCGAGGTTGTGGATGCGCAAGCGAAGCCTATCTTAGATAGGCGAGGCGAGTTGGTGTGCGCGCGGGCATTTCCTTCGATGCCGTTGGGTTTCTTTGGCGATGACGAGGAGAGGTCAAAATATCGTAGCAGCTACTTCGAGAGGTTTGAGCGCGACCTGTGGCATCAGGGCGATTATGCCGAGCAGCACAGCGCGAGTGGTGGGTTCACTTTGTTTGGGCGATCGGATGCGACGTTGAATGTGGGGGGGGTACGGATTGGCACTGCCGAGATTTATCGGCAGATCGAGAGCATGGAGAATATCTTGGAGGCGGTTGCTATCGAGCAGGTTCTTGCTGATGCTTCTGCCTCTACGCGCATTTTGCTTTTCGTGCGTCTAGCGGAGGGGATTGTATTGGACGAGGGGTTGCGGAGGGATATTGTCGAGCGGTTGCGTAACAATTGTTCGCCGCGGCATGTTCCTTCGGGCATTTTTGCGGTTGAGGATATTCCTAGGACGCGTTCGGGCAAGATCACCGAGACGGCGATTCGCGATGTCATTGCGGGCAGGGAGATTGACAATCGCGATGCGCTTGCCAATCCTGAAGCTTTGGAGGCTATGCGTGCTGTTGTTGAGGCGGAGCAAAATTCTAGCAAATCTCCCGATGCGTCGGGTGTGGGGGGGTCTTATGGTTGAGGAGGTATCTGTTCTTGGGGATGTTCTTGGGGATGTGCAGCGTGAGGTTGTTGAGGAGTTTTCTTTCTTTGACGATTGGGCGGACAAGTATCAGCATGTGATTGATTTGGGGAAGCGGTTGCCGTCGTTGTGCGAGGGGGAGCGAGTGGAGGCGAACTTGTTGCGGGGTTGTGTTTCGCGGGTGTGGTTTGTATCGGAGATTGTGGGGGTAGGTGATGAGCGAAGGTTGCGTTTTCGTGCGGAGAGCGATTCGGTTTTGGTACGGGGTTTGATTGCGCTTGTGTTTCGTGTTTATAATGATCGTCCGCCGTTGGCGATTGTGGGGTCAAGCCCTGAGTTTTTGCGGGCTATTGGATTGAGCGAGTATTTATCGCCGTCGCGGAGCAATGGGCTTGCGGCGTTGACGGCGCATATCTTTCGGGTGGCGCGGGCGGCGTTGTGAGCACTTGCGCTTGCGCAACAGAAGGGCGTTTTTGATTAGGTAACATACGCAAGACGAGCGAGCCGTAGGCGCAGCGAGTTTTGCGCATGGGGGGTGTGGGGGGACGCAGTCCCCCCGCAAAAAGCGCGCCGCGAGCGGGCGCGTAAGCGCCTTCTACGCAGTTCGCGCGTAGCGCGAGATGCGTAGCCTCTTATTCAAAAGCGCGTTTCAAAGAAACGCGCAAGCTGACTCGCGTCACAAAATCTGCTTGCCGTGTTACGAGTCAGCTTGCGCGAGGCAAAGCCTCGCGCTTTGGTACAAGAGGCTACGCGCTACGCGCGTAGATAAAGCGCACTGCGTGCGCTCCGCTGACGCGGGGTCTTTTGCGAGGGATTACTCCCTCGCGCTCCCCGCGTGCTACGCACGCGATGTTTTGCGCCCGTCATCATACAAAGCCCGTCTGTCGCACGAGCGTGCGCCGTAAAAACTTCTAGCACCCGTTGCGTTCTCAAAGTTCCTGCAACGCCTCAAGCAATATCCGAAAGTCACGCGGCGGCGGCGCAGAAAAAGAAAGCTCCTCCCCCCCAATCGGATGCACGAAAGCTAACCGCTCCGCATGCAAAGCCTGCCTCCCCATCAAAGGCAACCCCCCCGCCCAAGCACGCCTCCGCGCCGAAGGATTGCTATCGCCATACAACGGATCGCCCATAACCGCATGCCCAATGCTGGAAAGATGAACGCGAATTTGATGCGTCCGTCCCGTCTCTAACGAACATCTAAGAAGACAAGCCCCATCACCGAAAGTCCGTAAGAGACGATAGTGCGTCACCGCCCTACGACCCTTCCTCTGCCCCTTGCCCTGCCCCCCGCTATCCCGACATACCGCCATCCGCGTGCGCTGAACAGGATGCCGCGCCAACGCAACATCGATCGTACCCGCCCTTAACATAGGTACCCCCCAAACTAACGCGAGATAACAACGTTCCAAGTCATGACTCGCAAACATCGTAGCTAAAGCTAATCGCGCCTCTTCGCTCTTCGCCGCAACCATCACACCGCTCGTCTCCCTATCAAGCCGATGGACAATCCCACACCGCGGATCATGCGGATAACCCGCAAGGTGAGGCGCACAATGCATCTTCAAATAATCAACCAATGTCTCTCCGCGAACAGAAGAAGCAGGATGCGTCGTCAATCCCGCAGGCTTGACAAAGCAGAGTAAATGCTCGTCCTCGTATAAAATCTCTAACGGCGCAAATGTTTGCTTAAGCGTTTGCTTGCAGCTCTTCTTTTCCGTTTCCATCTCATTATGCGCGAGGTTCAACGAAACCTCCTGCCCCGCCCGCAACAGCAAGGCTCGCGTTGTGACAGGCCTTCCGTCTACCTCGACAGCCCCCTTTTCGATCATCCGCACAAGACTCGTGCGCGACAACGCAATCTCGTCAGGGAGGCTCTGCGCCAAGAAGCGATCAAGCCGTACGCCCCCTGCCACAGCAGCAACCGAGAAGGCTTGTCGAGGCATCGTGAGTTGCGTTTCTACCAATATTCTTTATGCACGAGTTTCTGCCGCAGCATCACGAGCAGACAAGTTTCTCTCGGCGTTTTTTTTGTGCGCGCACTTGCAAGGCGAGGTCTTCCGCTCGCAGCCGCTGCGGCGAGCCTTGAGGAAGCTGTCGTATCGCCTCCTGCGCACTGCAATAGGCTTTTTTGCGCTCTCCGCCCAGCCACAACGCCTCCGCCCAAACGAGCGCACGCTCGGCATGGCGTCCCTGTCGCTCGTATAGGCTCGCCAGTTTACGCCGCACAAGGATCGAACGCGGCAACCTCGCCAAGCCCTGTTGCATCACGACCGCCGCCTCCTCCAAAGAATTCGTGGCAAGCAACGAGTCGAACAGACTCAAGCGTATCGGCAAATCGTAGGCAATCGAGCCGTCTTGACCATGCCTTGTAGCTAAAATATCCAATGCCTTGCGATAGGCAACTTGCGCCTGCCGCTCGCCCCTAAAAAATTTTTCTGTCGATTTTTCTGCCGATTTTTCTGTCGTTTTGCCCGTTGTGCTTGCGCGCAAGATGTCTCCCTTCAATTCAAAGAAGAAGGGATCGTTAGGTTCTTTTCGCAACAAAGCTGCCACCTCGCGCAACGCCTGCGTTGTATTTTGCTGGCGGTAGAAGGCAATCGCGCGCGCTAAGCCTGCTGCCCGATCGGCTGCTGAAGCTCGCTTCGAGCTGCTTGCGAATTTTTTGCGCTCATACTTTTTCAACACAAGCGCAGGAGACAACGCATGCGCGTCGAGTTTCGCCTTCAAACGCGCGAAGGCACGACGCGTCTTTTTCGATTCTTGACGAGACAAGAAAGGAGAACGCGCAACGCGCTCCTGAAGAAAGGCAATGCGATCAGGCGTTGACGGATGCGTCTGTAGATACTTCGCGTAGCCCACAGCCCTCTCGCCACCAAGCTTCGTGAAGAAGGTCAGCAGCCCGCGAGGAGAAATTTCGGCGTGCTCCAATATCTGAAGCGCGCTGTTGTCCGCAACGCTCTCGCGCGCGCGTTGCTCGGCAAGCGTCAGATTGATGACAGCTTGCGGAAGCCCGATCACCGCCGCGATGGTAGCCTCGCCGCTGACAGCAGCCAACGGCAGGGAGGAGAACATCAAAAGCAAAGCCAAGCGTTGCGCTCGTTCGTGATCGCTCACCGTCAAGGCGTAGTGGTCGGCGAGAACATGTCCGAACTCGTGCGCCAGCACGGCTTGCAACTCTTCGGCACTTTCGGTTCTGCTTATCAATCCGCTGAAGACGACGACATGCGTTCCCGCGCTCACAAAGGCGTTAGTTTGCTTGTTCCACAAAACATGCAGCTTCAGTCGCTCGGCAGCATCGCCGAGCGCGGGCAGCAAGGGTTTTGCCAGCAGCGCGAGCGTATAGGCAACCTCGGTATCGATGATCACGCGCGCCTGCTCCGCTTGCGCTTGCGACGCCCTTGTTGCAAGGAGGGCGGGCAGGAGGCAGCCAAGCAGAAAAATTACGCCACAGAGAGGCAGGCGATGCAGGCGATGCAGGAGAGAGAGCAAAAGATTAAGGTAGAGCAGATAGGTTGCAAGAGGGGATTGAAGCAGAAGAGCAAAAAGCCTAGCATGCTTTGGTAGCGTCGGGATGCGTCCTCGCAGGGCGAACAGATAAGAATTTGCGGTTGAGAGGTTTGAATTGTCGAATGGATTTTTTGGATGCCATGCGCAACGAAGTTAGACGCTTGAACGATTTTAGCGCGAGCGGGCGCGTGATAGCACTTCGCGGCACGACGGTAGAGATTCACGGCTTGGAGCGGTTTCTTTCGATGGGCGATCTGTGCGCGTTGGAAAGTCCGAACCGCGAGCAGCCGCTCAATTGCGAGGTGGTCGGACAAGACCTCGACAAGACTTTGGTGATGCCCTTCGGCGAGCTGAACGGTGTGAGCGTGGGCGATCGCGTCACCGCCTCGTTCCACGAGGCGGTGATTTATCCGACCACAAGTTGGCTTGGTCGTGTTGTCGGCGCACGCGGCGAGGCACGCGACAAACTTGGTGGTTTGCCGCTCGGCGACGAGGCTTACGCGATTCGCGCACAGCCTCCTGCAGCCCATCTGCGGCGCGCCTTGGGCGAGAAGATCTTGTTGGGCGTGCGCGCGTTGGATACCTTCGCCCCGTGTTGTCGAGGGCAACGTTTGGGAATCTTTTCGGGGTCGGGGGTTGGAAAGTCGTTGTTGCTCTCCATGATCGCGCGACGCTCGCAAGCCGATGTGATCGTCGTAGGATTAATTGGCGAGCGCAGTCGAGAGGTGAAGGAATTTCTACAGCGCGCTTTGGGCGAGGAGGGATTGCGTCGTAGCGTCATCGTCATTGCCACGGCAGAGGAGCCAGCCTTGGCGCGCAGGCAGGCGGCGTGGACGACGATGGCGATTGCCGAGTTCTTCCGCAACACGGGTTGCGAGGTGTTGTGTTTGCTTGATAGCCTCACGCGCTTTGCCATGGCGTTGCGCGAGATACACTTGGCTGCGGGCGAGCCTGTCACCATGCGTGGTTACACGCCCTCTGTTTTCGCCGAGTTGCCGCGTTTGTTGGAGCGCGCGGGAACGGGCATCGAGCGTACAGGAGACCTTGCGGAGGGAGAGGGTGTTGAGCAGGGCAACATCACGGGTATTTTTTCGGTGTTGGTTGAGGGCGACGATCCCAACGAGCCTATCGCGGACGCTTTGCGCGGAATTCTCGATGGGCATGTGACGCTCTCGCGCGAGATTGCCCATCGCAACCGCTACCCTGCGATCGACATTTTACAGACTGTCTCGCGCGCCTTACCGAACGCCAACAGCGATGAGGACAACGCCTTACTTGCCGATGCGAGGGCTTTGATCGCGCGGTATCAGGAGATGGAGGATATGATCCAGCTTGGGGCTTACAGACAGGGCAGCGATGTGCAAGTTGATCGCGCTATTGCGGTTGTGCCGCGTTTGGAGAAAGAATTTCTCACGCAGGGATTGAACGAGAATCCGTTGGAGTTTCACGAACTCTCGATGTTTTTGTCGAACATTTTGCAAGGAAAAGAAGCAGCGCAAGAAGTAGCGCAAGAAACAGGGCAAGGAACAGTACAGGACACGACAAGCAAGGCGGCATCGATGGAGGCATCGAGCGAGGGTGATACTCAGCGGGAAGGTTGGGTTGAATAGATGAGAAAGAGTTTGACTACTCTCATGCGTTTGCAACGTGAGGAGAAGGAGGGTTTCCAGCGCAAGTTTGTGCGTGCGCAGCGTGAGGTTGAGCGGGCTGAGGTAGTTTTGTTGCGTGCGCGTGATGAGATGGCGAGGGAGGAGGTTTTGGCTGCTTCGAGGTTAGATCTTTCCAACCCGCATTATTTACCTCGTGCGCAGGCTCGCATTCGTGAATTGGATTCGCGTGTTGTGCATTTACGGCGTGTGGAGGAGCGGTGTCGAGCGGAGGTTTTAGTTAGTTTGCGGAGGGAGAAGACTTATGAGAAGTTGATCGAGCGGAGGTTGCGGGAGGAGCGGAGGGGGGTTGTTCGTAGGGAGGAGCGCGAGGCGGCGCAGCTTGGGGAGGCGGCGCGGCATAACAAGGCGATGCGCTTTTGAATAAGAGGCTACACACTTTGATTAATTTTAACAGGGAGCGGTAGTGTCCCAAAAAACGGGATTCGCGCTTTGACGCGTAAACGAACGCGCGCTTGCGCGCGTGGGGGTGTGGGGGGGCTTTGCCCCCCCGCAAAAGACCCCGCGTCAGCGGAGCGCGTAAGCGCTTTACTGCCTTTCGTCTTTGCTAGAAGGCGCTATCGCGCCCGCTCGCTGCGGGCTTTTTGTGGGGGGAATTTATCCCCCCACACCCCCCGCGCACGCTTCGCGTGCGCATGTTTTGCGCCCGTGAAAACTATCCGCGCCCCCGTGTACAAAACTCACTTCGCCCAAAACTAATCTTAAGGCTCGCTCGTCTTGCGTTTTGCCGTCAATATAAAAAGTCCGTCACGCACTCGTTACACATAAGCTTTCAACGCCAGTACCGTCCGCACAAAACGCCGCATCCCCCGCGAAAATAACACACCCGTAAATGCCTGCCCCGCAACTCGCTTGCTGATCTCACTCAATGTCGGATAAGGAAAAATAGGACCCGCCATCTGCCCAATCTTCAAACCCGCCGCCATAGCAATAATCCACGGCGCAAGCATCTCCCCCGCATGCGCACCCACAACAGCAACCCCCAAAATCCTCCCCTTACGCAGAAATATCCTGATCCGTCCCTCAGGCGTGTGAACCGCATGCGCACGATCATTCTCCTCATAGTCAAAAGAAAAAGCCCTGACACCATCCCTGCCATACCGCTCGACCGCCGCACGCTCAGATAACCCCAACGACGCTATCTCAGGATCGCAGTAAGTCACTAACGGAAGGTTCTCTAACGAAGCACTCGCCCGCATCGGAAACAAAATGTTACGAATGGCAATCCCCGCGTGATACCCCGCAACATGCGTGAACTGCGCCGATCCCGAACAATCGCCAATCGCATAAATACCCCTGCGCGAAGTCCTCAACCTTTTGTCGACAACAATGCCACGGCGCGTATAAGCAATCCCCGCCTTCTCTAAGTTAAGCCCCGCCAGCTGCGGCACACGTCCCGTCGCTACAAGAAGATGCGACCCCTCTAATGTCTCCTGTTGCGTCTCGCGTTGCTCGTCGTTCCGCGCTAGCACAACCCTCACCTTGCCCCTCGTTCCCTCCAAGCGTACGATATCGCGATGCACCAACATCTCCAAACCCTCCCTCTTCAACTGCCTGAGTAAGAAAGGAGCGAGCTCAGGATCCTCATGTCCCAACAACGCACCGCGCTCGATGACCGAAACCTTAGCCCCCAACCGCCGATGCGCCTGCGCAAGCTCCAAGCCAATAGGACCTCCGCCGATGACGATCAGATGCTTGATATCCTCCTTGTGATCAAAGATCGTTTCGTTCGTGAAGTAAGGCACATCCTTGATCCCCTCCATCGGAGGAACAAACGGATGCGAGCCAGTCGCTAGCACAAAGTACTTCGCGCGTACAGCCGTCGTTCCCGCCAACACCTTCTTGCGATCGATAAAACTGCCGCTAGCCTGAACAACCGTGCAACCTAAGCTCTCGAAACGCTCGACCGAATCGTGCGGCGCAATCGCATCTACCACAGAGGCAACATGTCCATGCACCTTTTGCCAGTCCGCCTTGATAACGCTGCTCGGCAATCCGAAACGATCAGCATGACGCATGTCGTGCGCAAGCTGTCCGGCTGCGATCAAAGCTTTGGACGGCACGCAGCCATAGTTGAGACAATCGCCGCCCATCTTGCCTTTTTCTACAAGCACGACTCGCGCGCCCATTTGCACTGCGCCCGCAGCCAAGGCAAGTCCCCCTGCGCCGCCGCCGATGACACAAATATCAGTTTTGAGAGTTTTCACGAGAACAATTCCTAATTAATGAATAAGAGTAGTTAAAGGATTAAAAGGACAAAGCCTTTAAGAAAGCGCAGCAAAAGCTTTCGCCAAGCGCGTTGTTGCGTCTTCCAGCTGCTCCATCGAGCAAGCATACGAGCAACGCAAGTAAGGCGATGCGCCGAAGGCAGCCCCATGCACCATCGCAACGCCCGCTTGCTCCAACGCATAAAGGCAGAGAGCTTGATCGTCCTCGATGCGCTTGCCCTGCTCTGTCTTGCGACCGATCAGCTCGGCACACGAGGGAAAAACATAGAAAGCACCTTGCGGCACAGCGCAGGAAAGACCTGGGATAGCGTTTAAGGCTTGGGTGATGAAATCGCGACGCTCGCGGAAAGCCTTCAGCATGGGGGCAAAGAACGCCATGTCCGAATCGAGCGCAGCGACCGCAGCCCATTGGCAGAAGGTCGTAGCCGAGCTCGCCGATTGCGATTGGATGACATTCATGCCCTTGATCAGTTTCTCTTCGCCCGCCGCGTAGCCGATGCGCCAACCCGTCATGGCAAATGCCTTCGAAACACCATTGACGATGAGCGTGCGCTCCAAAAGATGCGGACAGGCTTGGGCAAAACTGACGAAAGGCACATCGCCATAGACGAGGTGTTCGTAGATCTCGTCGCTGATAACACCGCAGCGTCCACCCCGCTTTCCCCCCCGCTCTCCATGGCGTTCGATCACCTCGCCTAACGCCTGCAAGGCTTGTTTGCTATAGACGGCACCCGTAGGGTTCGACGGAGAGTTCAGAACAAGCCACCGCGTGTTGTTGCTCAAGGCGTTTTCTAGCGATTCGGGCGTGAGAAGAAAGCCGTCTTCTTCTTTGGTCTCGACGATAACTGGCACACCGCCCGCAAGCGTCGCCATATCGGGATAGCTGACCCAATAGGGAGCAGGAACGATAACCTCGTCGCCGGGGTTCAGACTGGCGACAAGCGCGTTGTAGAGAGCCTGCTTCGCACCGCAGGTAACGGCGATGCGATTGGGAGGCAGATCGGTTGCGTTCTCGCGCTTCAGTTTGCGTGCGATCACCTCGCGCAGCTCAGGAATGCCGCCTGCCGGCGCGTAGCGAGTCTTTCCTTCGCGCAGTGCCTTTGTGGCGGCTTCTACGATGAAGTCGGGCGTATCGAAATCAGGCTCGCCCGCAGAGAGGGAGACGATGTTCTGACCTTCGCGTTTCAGTTCGCCCGCTCGTGTTGCGGCGGCTATCGTCGCTGAGGGGCGCACGCGAGAGAGGACATGCGAGAGGGAGGGAGAAGACATAAGAAACGCCATTATAGCCTGCCGTGCTAGAATCAAGGAAATAATTTTGGAGTTTTATGTGTTTTGGCTGATGGCAACGCGAGATGACTTTCGTCACAAAGGCAGCTTTTTAGGTTGCGAGTCAGCTTGCGCACGGCAAGCCGTGCGCTTTGGTAACAAGAGGCTACGCGCTACGCGCGTAGATAAAGCGCACTTCGTGCGCTCCGCTGACGCGGGGTCTTTTGCGAGGGATTACTCCCTCGCGCTCCCGCGCACGCTTTGCGTGCGCATGTTTACATCCGTAAAAATTGCTCGCCTTCTGCCGTGCGATGACAGAAGAAGATAGTAGCAACGCCTGCGTCCGCTGGTTTTGGATTCGCCACGCGCCTGTAAAAGGACGCGAGGGCGTCTTTACCGGCCGCAGCGATATACCCGCCAATCTCGAAGACACACAAGCAGAGATAAAAATTCTCGCGAACCTTCTACCGCAAAATCCTATTCTTTGGATCAGTAGCGAACTGAAACGCGCTCGGCAAACAGCGCAAGCCTTGCACGAGATACTTCAGGCTGAACGCGGAGAGAGCAAGCAATCTCTCGCCGAGCAAATTCTCAAGGAACAAGCCCTCAACGAACAGGACTTCGGCGATTGGGAAGGAGAGCCTTACAACGAAGGTCGCCATCGCGCCTTGTGGGACGCGCCCGCAACCCATCGTCCGCCCAAAAATAAAAGTTTGGGTGAAAATTTGGATAAAAATTTGAACGATAATTTTGGCGAGAGTTTCCAAGACCTCGCCCATCGCGTCGCTCGCGCCGTCGAGCGTATCGAGCGCAGGCACGCTGGCACAGGCAAGGGTAGCGAGAACACGCTCGCCATCGTTGCGGTTGCGCACGCGGGAACGATTCGCGCCGCCCTCGCCCAAGCCTTGCGGCTGCCTTTGGCGCGTGCCTTGTCTTTTTCTATCGATCCTCTGTCCTTGACGCGCATTGACCGCTATCCACATTCTAGGCAAGATGGAAAAAAAACAGACACACTCGAAGACACACCCGCCGCCGTGCGGTGCGTCAATCTGCGAGCGAGACAGGAAGCGACAGAGGTAACGCTATGACAGAGCATGCTTTTTCCGCATTGTTGTTGGGCGGAGCGAACTCAGGCAAGACCGCCTGCTCGCTCGCTTGGGCGCGCAAGCTTGCGAAAAGGCAGGAGAATGGGCAGGAGGATGGGCAGGAGAATGTGCTAGAGGCGAAGCCGCTCTATTTGGCTACCGCCGCGCTGCCTGCAGACAAGACGAGCAAAAACTACGCGCGTTGGCAGGAGCGTATCGCTAGGCATCGTGCTGAGCGCGGTGCAGATTTCGAGACCTTAGAGCAGCCTGCTCCTGAGGCACTCGTGCCAAGTTTGGAGGGTACGCGTGCGCGCGTGATCGTCGTCGATTGCCTGACGCTCTTTTTGTCCGCCCTGCTGTTTTGCGAGGGGACAGAGCGTATGGAGCAACAGGCTCCGTTGTTTGAGCGTTTGACGAAGGAGATAGAAGAGGCTCTGCCTCGCCTTGTGCTTGCGGGCAAGAGTTTGGTATTCGTTTCTAATGAGGTGGGGTTGGGGGTTGTTCCTTACACAAAGATGGGCGATGTTTTTCGTGGTTATGCGGGCATCTTGCATCAACGTGTGGCGGCTTCTGTCTCGACTTTGGCGTTGGTAGTTGCGGGCGTGCCGATGGTTGTTAAGGGTTCTGCTCCGTGAGGGATTCGAGCGAAAAGATCTCGGCTACTGTCGTCACCGGCTTTTTGGGGGCGGGCAAGACCAGCCTTGTCGAGAACATTCTCAAGCAGGCGCAGAGCGAGGCTTCTGCCTTGCGTTTTGCTTTGCTTATCAACGAGTTCGGGGCGTGTGGCATCGATCGAGAGATATTGGAGGGTTGTGGCATTGTGGGTTGTGCGAGCGGTACGATTATCGAGCTTGCGAACGGCTGTATTTGCTGCACGGTTGCGGACGATTTTCTTCCTGCGATGGAGGGTATTTTGCGCCGAGATCCTCTACCTACTCATATTGTGGTTGAGACTTCGGGGTTGGCGTTGCCGAAGCCTTTAGTGAAGGCTTTCGCGTGGCCTGCGGTTGAAAATCGAGTCACTGTTGATGGTGTTGTTGCGCTTGCGGATGGGGTTGCTTTGGCGGAGGGGGGTGTTGTTGGAGATCCGCAGGCACTTGCAAAGCAGCGTGAGGCGGACGAGGCTTTGGAGCATGCTAGTCCTATCGAGGAGTTGTTTGAGGAGCAGATTGCTTGTGCTGATCTTGTTGTTTTGAGCAAGTGCGATTTGCTTTCTGCCGAGCAGCGTCGTAGGGCGGAGGCGAGGTTGCGTCCGTGGTTGCGCGAGGGTGTGCGTGTTGTGGGGTCTAGTTTGGAGCGACCTGTATCGAACAGCATTCTTTTGGGGTTGGGGGCTTGTGCGGAGCGTGATCTTGATTCGCGACACTCGCATCATGATGGGGGGGAGGATCATGAGCATGATGACTTCTGTACGATCACTTTGAGATTTGGGGAGATTGGGGATAGGCGGCAGTTTCATGAGCGGTTATTGTTTGCGGTGCGTGAGTTTGCGTTGTTGCGTGTGAAGGGGTTTTTAGCGTTTGCGGGGTTGCCTATGCGGGAGTGTGTGCAGGGGGTTGGGGTGCGTTTTGCGCGACGTTTTGATCGGGCGTTTGGCAGGGATGAGGTGCGTGAGAGTGTATTAGTTGTGATTGCGCAGCGGGGGGTTGGGGATGAGGCTTTGTTTAGGGAGGAGTTGCGGAGGGCTTTGGGGGTTGATTGAGTTGTTGCCGAGTTGATTTAAACAGGTAGCGGCAGTGTCGTTTAAACAGGTAGCGGCAGTGTCCCAAAAAACGGGACTTGCGTTTTGACGCGTAAACGAACGCGCGCCTTAGCGCGCGTGGGGGTGTGGGGGGTTTCCACCCCCCCACGAAGACCCCGCGTCAGCGGAGCGCACGCAGTGCGCTGTTCTGCACTCAAGTGCGTAGAAGGCGCTTACGCGCCCGCTCGCGGCGCGCTTTTTGCGGGGGGAATTTATCCCCCCGCGCCCCCCCGCGTGCTACGCACGCGATGTTTTGCATCCGTAAAGACTATCCGCCCCTCTCCATAGCAACCTCATCGAGCAAACCATCCCCCATCAATAGACATGCTCGCACCCGTAATATGCCTCGCATGCTCCGAACACAGATAACACACCATCTCCGCAATATCCTCAATCGGAACAAAAGCTAACGAAGGCTGCTTCTCAAACAATAAATCATGCTTCGCACGCTCCTCCGAAATGTTGCCTTTTGTCGCGCGCTCGCGTACCTGCATCCGCGCCAATTCCGTATCAGCAAAACCCGGACAAATGGCGTTGCAAGTTATGTCCTCCTCCGCCGTCTCTAACGCCGCAACCTTCGTCAAACCCGTCAAAGCATGCTTGCTAGCAACATATCCCGCCTTGTGAATGCTGCCAACTAACCCCTGCACCGAAACAATGTTGACAATACGCCCAAAGCCCGCGCGACGCATCGCAGGTAAAGCGCGCTTGATCGCGTAGAAAGGAGCAGAAGTATGCACCGCAAGCATGCGCTCCCAAATCTCCGCCGCAAAATCCTCGATCGGTGAAACATGCTGAAAGCCCGCGTTGTTAACCAACACAGCAGGAGAATGCAACTCATTCTCCGCTACAGAAAAAAGCTTCTCGATCGCTCCCTCCCCCTCGCTCAAGTCAATATCAGCAAAGGCAGTGCGTACGCCAAAGGTCGTCTCAAGGTTTTTGCGCTGCTTGGCTATAACCTCCTCCGCACCCGTCGCCTTGTCTCTCTCCGTTAGCAACCCATGCAACATAAGATCGCACCCTCGCCCCGCAAGACGCTCCGCGATGCAAGCACCAATCCCCCTATCCGAGCCAGTCACCAAAGCAACCCGACCCTTCAGAGAAAAAGTAGATTTTTCGTTCATGGTAGTTTTCTCAAGTCGTTAGTTATAGAGAAGGATACAAAGTTCCTTCGGTCCATGCGCTCCCATGTGTAGCGTCTGCTCGATGTCGGCAGTGCGCGACGGGCCACTCACGCAATGGCACGCCCAAAGACCAGCTTTCACGCGCGCAAATGCCTGCTCCAACGAGCCTACAATGCTCTTTTCTTCCAGCAACACGATATGCGTCGTCGGTAAAAAGGTCAAGATCGCCTGCGCGCGCGTCCTGTTCGCAAAAACGAGCGTTCCCGTCTCGGCAATCGCAGAAGTCGCGCGCTGCAACGCATAGGCAGGAAAAGGCGTGGCAACAAAGTCCGCGCCCTCTACGCCCTCGCGTATTTCCGTAGGACAACAATAACCCTCAAGGCTTTTTAAAATGCCGAGTCGTTCCAAAAAAATCCTGTCAGCAGCATCGAACAAAAGAGGCGCAAAAGAACCTTTTTGCGATTTTTTTTGCGTCGTTTTTTTATCTCGCCGCGCCGCGAAAAAAGACAGCAGCACCTTGGCGAGAAGGTTGTTGTCCACAACTTTTCTACCCGCTAAAAACTCACACGAAAGAGCCTCCGCGCGCGCGATAAAAGGGGCGGTCAGACCATTTCCAACGGCTTCGACAAACTTGGGAACGACGGGCTTGCTATGTTGCGCTGTCGTCTCCGTCTTTGTCGCTTTGCCAGCCCCTTGCAGTCGCGCGATAATCCTCGCGCGCGATGCTGCGTTTTGTCGCTCGTCTAAAACAGAGGGCATCATCGTCTAGAGGAATCGCCAGAGGAGGCACTGGAAGGATCACTGAGAGCAATCGCCGAGCGCGCGCTGCGATTGATAGGAAACTCGCGCGTTTTCGTCCAACCACCGAGCCACGGCAGGAAATCTACATACCCCTTGCCTCGCGCTGCGAGTTTCAACAGGCGCAAAGCCGCGCCGAGAAAGACTCGGTAGAGCCGAGGATAGGCAAACAAAAGGCGCACGAGCATACAGCCGAGTTTTGTTTTCCACCCGCTGATGCTTTTGGGATGCTCGAAGTCTTGGTTGCGGAGTTTGCGCATCAGGGAGGTGAGCGGAATGCCGACCGGACACACCTCGACACAGCGTCCGCAGAAAGAAGAGGCGTGCGGTAGCGGTGCTACTCTTTTTTTCAAGCGCGCACAGCTCCCCGCCTCCGCGAGCAAGGGGGAGAGGACTTTTCCCATCGGTCCGCTATAGACCCATCCGTAGGCGTGTCCGCCCACCGCCGTATAGACGGGACAATGGTTCAGGCACGCGCCGCAACGGATGCACCGTAGCATGTCGTGCCACGCGCCGCCGTGCATGGTGCTGCGTCCGTTGTCGAGCAGGATAACATGCATGTCCTTGTGCGCCTCTCGTGTTCCGCCGTAGAGGCTGACATAAGTCCCCAAGCTCTGCCCCGTCGAACTGCGCGCTAGCACGCGCAAGATAGCAGCTGCGTCGCGTTCGTTCGCAACGATCCGCTCGATGCCCGCCAGTACGATGTGTCGTTTTGCCATCACCGCGCCCATATCGCCGTTCCCCTCGTTCGTCAGCAGCAGTGCTGCGCCGCGCTCGGCAACTAGCATGTTGCTGCCCGTGATGCCGACCTCGGCTTGCAGAAACTTCTTGCGGATGATTTGTCGCGCCTCCTCGACCAAGGCTTGGCTTGATCGCGGACGAGTGCTAGAAGCACCTTTGTTACCATGATGATGGCGAAACAGCGCGTCGATTTGCGCGCGCGTCTTGTGGACGGCGGGCGCGATGATGTGGCTCGGCATCTCTTCGGCGAGCTGTATGATGTATTCGCCCAAGTCGGTCTCGACAACCTCCGCGCCCGTGCGCAACAACGCCTTGTTCAAGCCGATCTCTTCGGAAGCCATCGACTTGCCCTTCACGATGTGTTTCTTGCCCGCGCACAAAGCCAATACTGTCTCGCGCGCTTGCTCTGCCGTCTCTGCCCAATGGACGCTGATGCCTTGCGCCTGCGCTCTTTTTTCAAACAACAGCAACAACGCTGCCATGTCATCGACGGCACGCACTCGCACTCGTTGTGCTGCGTCCGTCAAGGCGCGTGCGTTTTCTATGGAGGCGAAGGCTCGGCTGCGCGTCGTAAGAAAGCCTGCACCCGCCTTGTCGAGCGCGGCGCGTAGCGAGGGATTCTGCAATGCCTCTTCAGCGTCGTGTTGAAAACTTTTGACGGGCGACATAGGTATATGGGGATCAGTCGCCGATCGGCAGAGGTTTCGTCAGGTGTTTTGGCAGGGGTTTTTGCGTTTCTAAAAGCTCTGCGATGTGAAAAAACGAGAGTGGCATCGCGCGTCGGCGTGCGCGTCCGGCGAGATGCAGCAGGCAGCCGAGATCGCAACTAGCGACGATCTTTGCGTTACTTTGTTGCAAGCAAGCGAGTTTGTCGTCCGCCATGCGGGTCGAGATGGCAGTGTTGGCAATCGAGAACTTGCCGCCGAAACCGCAACATACTTCTCGGCTCCGCGCTTCGTGCAAGCGAAAACCCCGTTCGACCAACAGGCGGCGAGCGTTAGCGACGCTGTCGTTGCACTCGCGCAGGCACGAACAGCTGTCGTGCCAAGTGAGAGTTGTAACGAGGGTTGTAGGATTCTTCAGAGAGGTTTTTGCGGGTGGTTTTCTTGCGCTAGCACGGCATAAGAACTCTGTGAGCTCCCAGCTTTTTTGGGCGAAGGCAATGGCGCGTTTTGCGTGCTTTGTGCCAGCCAGCAGTTGCGGATAGTGACGCTTTAGCATGCCCGCGCAGGAGCCTGAGGGTATGACGACGGCTGCAAAAGGTTCGAACAGGTCAAGCACGCGCAATGCTTGTTGCGTAGCACCTTTTCTGTCGCCTGCGTTATAGAGGACTTGTCCGCAGCAGGTCTGTCGTTTGGGCAATACAGGAGGATTGTTTCCAGCTGTGGCGTTTGCTACCAGCGTGCAAGTCGCGCGTACGGTTTGCGGACGCAGCGCATCGGCGAGGCAGGTCGCCATAACTGCGATATTGTCGGCGATGTTGGAGGGAGCTTTTTGCGTCATACTTGCGCCATAGTTTTTGAGAGTACCATACTTTACACCCCCGTATTTTTTCTTGCTGATAGAAAGAAAATTCTATCGGCGCGGGAGATGTTTATAGGATGCATGTAATTGCGCCATGGCACTTGGCGGAATTACATGCATCGTAAGAACGCCACCCATGCCGAGCATGTTGTGTTTTTTCTATCAGCAAGAAAAATACGGGAGAGTCAAATATGTAGTTCCTATTTATTTTTGACAAACGGCGCGCTCGAACAGCTCGCCGAGTTCCATAGTCATGGCTTCGGCGAGGTCTTCGGCGTCTCCCAGCGTGACGGCACGGCGATAGTAGCGTGTGACATCGTGTCCGATTCCGATTGCCGAAAGTTCTATCTGCCCTTGCTCTTCGATGCGTTGGATGACCGCCTTCAAGTGGCTCTCCAAGTAGTGCGAGGGATTGACCGAAAGCGTCGAGTCGTCGACGGGCGCGCCGTCCGAGATCACCATAAGAATTTTGCGCTGTTCAGGTCTGCGAGCGAGCCGCCGCTCTGCCCACAGCAAGGCTTCGCCGTCGATGTTTTCTTTGAGTAAGCCCTCCTTCAGCATGAGGGCAAAGAAACGTTTCGTGCGTCGGTAGGATTCGTCGGCATCCTTGTAGACGATGTAGCGTAGGTCGTTGAGCCTGCCGGGTAGCTTCGGTTTTCCCGCTACCAACCATTTTTGACGCGCCTGTCCTCCCTTCCACTCCTTTGTGGTGAAGCCGGCAACCTCGCACTTGACCCCGCATCGCTCCAGCGTGCGCGCTAGAATGTCGGCACTCATGGCAGCCAGCATCACCGGTCTGCCGCGCATCGAGCCAGAGTTATCCAACAGCAAGGAGACGACCGTATCCTTGAAATCGCTCTCGCTCTCGCGCTTGAAGCTGAGCGGTGCGCTAGGATCGATGACGATGCGCGTCAGGCGCGCTGCATCCAAAATGCCTTCCTCGCAATCGAACTCCCAACGCATGCGCTGGCGCGCAAAAAGCTTACGCTGCAAGCGATTGGCAAAACGCGCCGCCGACCCTTGGACAGGACGAAGCCCCTCGTCGAGCGTACGGCGCAAGTGTTGCGTCTCCTCCTCGTCTTCGGCTATATCGCGCGCGTGTTCGCAAATGTCGAAGGCGCTCGTAAAGACGCGGTAGCCGAAATCTTCTCCAGAGGCAAAAGCGTTGTGGCTAGGCTCGTTTGTCTGCTCTGCTGTCTCCTCGCCCGCTTGCGACAAGCCGAACAGCCCCAGCATGTCTTCTGACAAATCTTCGTCCGAAGGAGGGGCTTCCTCTTGCTCGCTCTCCTCAGGCGGCGCGCCTTGGGGAGAACTCTCCTCCTCGGGTTGTTCTGCTTCATCCTCCTCTTCCGTCTGCCTTTGCTCGTCGCCCTCTTGCTCTCCTTCGTTTGTCGCTCGCACCGCCGCCAGCAGCGTTTCGATGCATCCCGTCGCGCGCGCTGCGTAAGCCTGCTGTTGTGCGAAGGGAGCATCCTTCACAAACTCGGCGAGGGGCTTTTCCAACCGCCCGCGCCATGTCTCGCTCAGCGCGTTTGCGGCAGGCGTTTGCGGCACAGCCAAGCCCGCCTGCTCGCGCAACAACAGCCGCAGGGCGGCGGCAAAGTGCGTAGGAGAAAAACCACTTTGCGAAAGAGGCTCCTCCGCAAGTTGACTCTCGCTAGCTTGGAAGAGTTGCTGAAAGCGCGCTCCCATATTGTTTCTTACCCCGTCGCGTCCCAATCCTCCCAAGCGTTCCAGCCGCGAGTCCTCGAAGATATCCAATAAGCCTTTCCTTTGCGCGTCTTTCGCAGGGCTGCGAGCAAGGAGGGCCGCATTATGGAGCGATGGATCGTGATAGCGTCTTTTGACCGCGCAACAATCCGCAGCACCTCGCCACGACGAGAGATTGGACGAGAGATTGTTGTTTTTGCTTTTTTCTTGTGGGAGCGGTGGCAGGGTGCAAGTGTCTCCCTCGACGAGTGGCTCAGCGTCGCGTGCGTACAGCACCTTTATGGGAGGCGCAAAGGCTTCCTGACACAGCGCGCGGAAGGCAGCGGCGGCAGCGCGCGCGCGTGAGGTTTCGTCCGTTTGCTCGTCTTGAGTTTGGGCTTGAGTTTTGTTTTGGGCTTTATTGAGCGGCATCGGCGGCATTAGCTTCAACCTTCGCTTCGACATTTTTTTCGACATTGGGTTTTTTTTCCTGCGTGGGGTCGCGGTCGAAACAACGCTGGTAGTATTCGCGGAAGAGTTCTTTTTCCGCCTCGTCGCATTTGTTGAGAAAGGTCAGTCGAAAGGCGAGATCGATGTCCTTGAAGATAAGAAAGTTCTCCGCCCATCCGATGACGGTGCGCGGCGACATCACGGTGGTGACATCGCCCGCTTGAAATCCTCGCCGTGACATGTCTGCCATGCGCACCATGCGCTGTATGTGCGCCTGCTCGCAGGTAGGCACTCTCGCGCGCACGATCGCCACCTCTTCTTCGAATGGCAGATAGTTAAGCACCGTCATGATGTGCCATCGGTCGATCTGTCCTTGGTTGATCTGCTGCGTGCCTTGATATAGTCCGGTCGTATCGCCCAATCCTACGGTGTTGGCGGTGGCGAACAGGCGAAACCACGGGTGAGGTTTCAGAATACGGCTTTGATCGAGCAAGGTGAGCCTTCCCTCCGCTTCCAGCACGCGCTGAATAACGAACATGACATCGGGTCTGCCCGCGTCATACTCGTCGAAGCATAGGGCTACGGGTCGTTGGATCGCCCACGAGAGAATTCCTTCCTGAAAGGCGGTTATCTGCTTGCCCTCTTCGAGAACAATGGCATCCTTGCCGATCAAGTCGATACGGCTGATATGGCTGTCCAAGTTAATGCGCACGCAAGGGTAGTTAAGCTTTGATGCAACCTGTTCGATATGCGTCGACTTTCCTGTGCCATGAAAGCCTTGCAACAGCACGCGACGGTTGTAGAGAAACCCCGCGAGAATAGCGAGCGTCGTCTCCTCGTCGAAACGATACGAGGGGTCGCGCGGCGGCGTATGCTCCGAAGGTTCTGAGAAACCCTGCACTTGCCAGTCCGTCTCGATGCCGAAGAGCTCGCGCGACGAGAAGGTAGCGTCGGGCGCATCGGCAAGCTGCTCGGCAAGCTGCTCGGTGCGAGAGTGCGTCATGCTCATGCTTGCCGGCCGCTCGAAGATGCGTGCTGACACAAGGCTTGTTGACACAATTCTTGCAGCAGCGCGTAGGCGGCGTTGATGCGTTTAAACTGTTCTTGTTTCTCTGCCTGCTTCTTTTGTTGTTTCTTCTGTTCTTTTTGCTCCTTCTTTTGGGCGAGGTGTTGGTCGGGGTGATGCGCCTTGGCAAGCGCCCGATAGCGCACCTTCAGCTGTTGCGCGCAGATGGGCGGCGTGAGCGCCATCACACGACAAGCCTCTCGTTGTGCGCGTGTGCGCGGATGCCGCCACTTTGCGGCGGCTACAGAAGCCTCTCGTGCCTCATCTGTTTTTGCAGCCCAAATGTCGCGCGTGGGGTTGCGCGGGTTGCGCGTGGGGTTGCGCGGGTTGCGGCGCGCGCTTGCGATGTCGCGGAATCGTCTCAAGGAATCGTCCAGAGGATCGTGCAGCGAATTTTGCCAAAAAGTGTGCGCAGAAGTGGCGGAAGAATTCTCTGTTCCCTCTACCTCCGCCGTGTTTTCTTCGCTCCTGCGCGCATACGCGTTGATGGGCCAGGTGGGTCGATCGCCTACGGCGGCGGCTCTCACGGCGCGCTCGACTTCTGCGTCGCTCAACCCTGCGAACACATTCCACGCGCTGTTTGCCTCGCGAGCATGCTCCAAGCAGAGCCAAGTTCTGGCTTGTCGCCTTTCTTGCTGCTCTTGTTGTAGATATTGCTCGGCGCGGGGTGCGGGAAACGCTCCCTCCTTGCGACAATGCGGATGCGCACAACGACACTTGAGATTATTCTTGGACTTGCTTTTGCGCATATCGCCAAACAGACGTTGCGCCGTGCGGGGTGCGCTATGCTCGGAGGAGAGTGACATCGAACGACTCAAGCAAGAAGCTTTCTAGTGGGTTGCAAGAGAACAGAAAATACCCTGTTTTGCGCAAAAAAAGCAAGCAAGAGGTTGGCACGCTCATCGAGAAGGGGGTTTCTCGAAAAATCGGTGGATAATTGTCTCGTCGCAGGCGATTTTCCCGCCCGACGCTCATGCGCCGTAAAGAAAAAGGCTAGGCTATAGGCAGAGTTGCGGCAAAAGCCTAAAAGCCCAAAAGCTGTAGTGCGAAAAAACAGAAGAGCTCCCCGAATGAAAGAAAAACCTCGCCTCGACGAAAATTGTTTGCGTCCTCCCGTTTCGGACGAGCGGCTCGGCGTTCATCCGCTGGACTTTTTAGAGCGCATGTTCGCCGAGAACGGCTGGGAGTTTTCGCGTCCGAACATCGATTCCTTCAGCACAGTAACGCACGCCGACTGGACAGAATACGCCCTCGCCTTTGAATGGCAACGCCACTCGCAGGTGTTGGCGATTGCCTGCTCTCCCACCATGACGATTCCCGAAACCAAGCGTGCGGGCTTGTCGCGCTTGGTCGAGGAAGTGAACTTGGAATTGTGGTTCGGGCGATTCGAGTTTTTACCGCATCCCTCGCAATTGCAGTTTCGCTACGGCGTGCCGCTGTACATGCTGGACGACCAACTCAATGACGAGGACGCCGCACAAGATAAGGACGAGGGCGGAGCGAGCAATGCGTTCTTTTGCTCTCGTGTCGCGCGCTTGTTGGAAAGCATCTTGGGTCTGTGCGAACGCTACTATCCCGCCTTTCGCTACGCCTTGGCAGAAGAAGAGCCATCGCACCAAGAACTGCGCCTAGCCTTGAGTGTAGCCGAAGGTCGCGCTTGACTCCTCTGTGCTTCGTAAAACACGCTCGAGGCAACAAGTACAGGCATAGAGAAGTGATATGACAACAACATCGTTTCAGCATGTTCTCGTCGTGGGGTGCGGACACATGGGCGGTGCGCTCGTCCAGCGTTGGGGCGCGGCTTCCGCCGATGAGGGCAAAGGTCTTCAGTACTCCCTTCCGCACTCCCTTCCGCGCCACTTTAGCGTCGTCGATCGCTCGCCTGCCGTGAAGAGGGACGAAGCCTCTCTGCTAGCACCGCGCTTCGGATTTTACGAGAGCTTGCAGTCTTTTACGGACAAGATGTCCTCAAAGGACGCGCTGCCTCCTGTTGATGCGCTTTTGTTGGCGGTGCGTCCTCAACAGATTTTGCCTGCCCTTACTTCGTGGCTTGCCAATTGTGCGGCGTTATGCTCGAAGCAGACGGCGATCCTCTCCTTGGCGGCGGGCTTGCCGCTCGCGCGTATGCGTAGCTCTCTTGTTGACGGGCAGCCTCTGTTTCGCGTCATGCCGAGCATTCCGGTTGCTATCGGCGAAGGAATCCTGCTGATTTCAGGCGAGCAAGCTAGCGAACAACCCAACGACAACTCCTTTGAGCTCGTGCGGCATCTTTTTGCGCCGATGGGGCGCAGCGTATTTTGCTCCGAAGACTTGTTGGAGGCAGGCACAGGACTTTGGGGTAGTGCGCCGGGGTATATCTTCCACATGCTAGAAGCTTTCGAGGCGGCGGCTTGCGCGCTCGGATACGACGGTGAGCAAGCGCGTGTGTTAGCCTTCCAGACCTTCAAGGGCGTAGGCTTGTTCGCAGAAAAAGAGCGAGCCGAGAATAACGCCTCGCCGCGAGAACTCACCCAAAGCATCGCGCTGGCGGGCGGAACGACCGAGGCAGGATTAACCGTGCTGGCAGACGAGCAGAAGGGACTCGTCGCCTTGATGAAGCAGGCGAGTATCCGCGCACTTGAGCGCGCGCAAGCAATGGCGCAAGAAATAGACAAAGAGACAGACAAAGAGATAGACAAACCTTGACAAGAAAGACAAAAAAGAGATAGTATGTAAGCAGGAGATTGTGAATAGGGGGAGACAAGGAGGCAAGCATGACAAAATCGGTCGCCTATGTTCAGAAGTATTTTGCGCAGATTTTGTTTGCGGCGGTGTTGGGCTATGTCGGCTGGATGGGCATCGAGATCAACACGCTCGGCAAGGATGTCGCCACCCTCAAGGCTAATAACGAGCTTGTTGATTTTCGCCTGAATGCTGTCGAGAAACGCTTGGATAATGTCGAAGCGCAGTTGATCTCTATTACGGAAATCTTGGCGCGCATCGATCAACGCTTGACGCGCATCGAGCAGCATCTGTTCTTGTCTCAAGGAGGAGCGAGCATCAAACAGAGCGTTAAGAAGGGTAGCGAGAAGAGCGGCGGCGCAGAAAAGCCTTAATCTTTGCGACACGATGAGAAAAGAAAAAAAGCAACGCATCTTTTTCCTATTCTACGCCTTTGTTTTCGGTTGGATGGGTGGGCATCGCTATTACTTGGGACCAACTTGGGCGGGGGTTGTCTATACGCTGTTTTTTTGGACAGCTGTCCCTTTGGCCATCTCGTGGATAGAGATCATCTTCTACTCACTCATGGGCGAGCAGGAATTTAACGAAACATACAACTAGCGAAACCTCCCTCGGTCGTCAGCACGAGGTCAAGACAAAGCAAAATTATGATGCATGCACCCCTGCCATGACAGGGGAATTTATCCCCGACTTGGCAGACAATACTGCCTATCATCGTGCCCAAGAATCAATGATTATGCGCATGTTTTAATTCCGCCAAGTGCCATGGCGCGATTACATGCATCCTATAAACATCTCCCGCGCCGATAAAATTTTCTTTCTATCAGCAAGAAAAAATGTGGGGTGTCAAGTATGCAATTCCCCAAAATCAAGACAAGCAAAGTCAAGATAGAGGCTTTGTGGCTTGTTTAAGAAAATCTCGCTCGAAAGTTTCTCTCAAATGAGGCGCGATCGTCTCGCGCACGCGCGCGTGATAGCCGTCTAGCCAATTCCTCTCCCACGCCTCCGTCTGCTCTCGGACGATCGGCGCAAGCGCGATGGGCGCAAGCGAAAGCGTGTGAAAGCCCAAAATTCTTTTGCCACCTTTTTTCCCCTCCGAGTTTTTTTTACCCGCATCCACAACCTCCATCAGATTCTCGATGCGGATGCCGAAGCGACGCGGCTGGTAAAAACCCGGCTCGTTGGAGAGAATCATACCTAGTTGCAGAGGAGGCTGACCGCCGCTCCGTTGCGCGATGCGCACGCTGCCCTCATGCACGCCAAGACAAAAACCCACGCCGTGTCCCGTCGCGTGAGGATAGTCGAGCCCGCGTTGCCACAACGCGCGTCGCGCCACAGCATCCAGCGCGCTCGCGTTCGTTCCTTCGGGAAATAGACTTGTCGCCAACGCGATATGTCCGCGCAACACCGCCGTATAAGCTTGACGAAAATCCTCCGTCCCCTTGCCACCGCCGTAGATGAGCGTGCGCGTTAGGTCGGTCGTCCCTTCCGCGTATTGCCCGCCCGAATCGATCAGATACGGCTCGCCAAGCTTCAGTAGCGGCGCGTTGTTGCTCGGTGTCGGATAGTGAATCATCGCTCCGTTTGCACCGCTCGCAGAGATCGTCTTAAAACTCTCGTCCAAAAACTTGCCACTCCCCAAAGGCAAGTCTTGGTACAAATTTTGACGCAAGTCATGCAACTTGCAACCTGCCGTATGCTCGCAAACCTCCTCCCCGCGCGTTGCCGATCGCGCCAGCCACGCGAAGAAACGCACCCAGGCAATTCCGTCCCACAAGTGCGCACGGCGGATGTTGGCGCATTCACGAGGCGTTTTGCGCAAACGCAGGGCTTGCGTAGGCTCTTCGATAAAACGCAGAGGAATCTTGCGCCTGCGACAGGCACGCACGAGCGCGCTCGGCACACTATCAATATCGAGTAGCAGTCCCCTCTCCCGCTGCGCTTGTTCGTCCAAAGCCGCCGTCAGCGAGGCTTCGGCATGCATCGCTATGTGCGACAGGTTTTCTCCCTTGACGGCAGGACGAGGGCTTGAGAAAAATCGCGCTAGTTCTTCTGAATTCTTGTCTCGCTCAAAGTCGAGCATGGCGAATCCCAAGGCGACAGGAAGAAATGGCAGGTCGCCCGCGCGCAAGCAGAGCGCCCAAGCGACCGCATCGCTTGCCGTCAACAGCAGCGTCTCGCCCAGCGTTTTGCCCAGCGTTTTGTTTTGGCGATGCAGAGAATGTTTTTCCCGATGCTCCTCTATCTTTTCTTGCAGTTTTTCTCGCACACGCGCCAAACGTTGTTGCGGTGTCTCGCCCGTCTCGCGTTTTGTGCGTAGCGATAGCAAGCTCAAGGGCGCGGGAGGATGCCCTTGCCACAAAGCCTCGATGCGTTGTGAGGGAATAGCTACAAGGCGGAGCGCGTTCGACGTGGCAGCGCGCAGCTGTTCTTGTAGCGTCTCCAACAGCCGTTGCGAGACTTGCCACGGATCGTAGCCGATGCGTCCCCTTGATAAGCCGCCAAACATGTCGCAAAGCGTCGAGGCGATTTGTCGCTGCGAGGCTTCGCGCGTTTCAAACAGCGCGCCGTCGCATTCTGCCCGCAGTTGCAAGCGGTAGCGCGCATCGGAGGCAACAAGCGATTTTTCGCCTGCACGAAAATCCAAGACCGCCCAGCCGAAAGATCCCGAAAAGCCGCTGAAGAAACGCAATCGCTCGGCGCGCGGCTGTAAAAACTCGTTGCCGTAGCGATCGCCTCGCAAGACCAATAAGCCGTCTAGCCCCGAAAGATGTTTTCGCGTATCTTCTAGCAAGGCTGCTCGATTGCGAGCCGCAAACGCACGCGCCTCGATCGCACGCTTCGCTTGGGAGACCTCACCCTCGAAATCTTGCCAATTTTTTTGCCAATTTTTTTGCCAGTTTTTGTGCGCCCCGTCCCGAAACAACCTCTGCCACATGCGGCGGTTGTAGGGATTGTCGGGAGCCGCTGCTACTCCTTGCGCCGCTCCTTGTACCCAAGAAGGGTCGAAGCAGAAGGATTTATTCGGCAACAGCCGTGTGCAGCTTTGCTGCGCAGAACTTGAATTCGGGAATTTTTCCTATGGGGTCGAGCTGCGGGTTGGTGAGAAAATTTGCAGGTGCCTCGGCGAAGCAGAAGGGCATGAACAGCATGCCTTCTGCGACCTCGCGGTCGAGGCGGAGTTTCAAGGTGACCTCGCCGCGCCGCGTCTCGACACGCACGCGCTCGCCTGCCGACAGATTTTTTTTACGCGCCTCGCGCGGATGAATATGAACTTGCGCCTCTGGTTCCAGCGCATCTAATGTCTCGGAGCGTCTTGTCATCGCGCCCGTATGCCAGTGTTCGAGCAAGCGTCCGGTCGTGAGAACATACGGATAGTGCGCATCGGGCATTTCTGACGGGGGGAGCAAATCGGTCGGCACCAACCGCAAGCGACCGCTCTTGGTAGGAAAGCCGTCGCCGAACAGCGTCTCCTTGCCCTGCTCCCCCTCGCTCGCGCAAGGATAGACGACCGACCCCTCGCGCTGCAGCCTTGCCCACGAGATACCCTTGATCGAGGGCATGGTTTTGCGCATCTCCTCGTAGATCTCTTCCACCGCCCCGTAGTTCCACGCGCATCCCAGCCTTTGCGCAAGCTGTTGCAGGATAACCCAGTCCTCGCGCGCCTCGCCCGGCGGAGCCAGCACGCGGCGTGCGATCTGCACTTGCCTGTTCGTGTTCGTGAAAGTTCCTTCCTTTTCCGCAAACGCGCTCGCGGGCAGCACGACATCGGCGAAGACGGCGGTCTCGGTCAGGAAAATTTCTTGCACAACGAGATGCTCCAAACGCGCCAAGGCTTCGCGTGCGTGGCGCGTATCGGGGTCGGACATGGCGGGGTTTTCGCCCATAATCGCCATGCCTTTAATCTCGCCTCGGTGCGTGGCGTTGACGATTTCCACCACCGTCAGCCCTCTGTTCGGATTGAGTTTGCACTGCCAAAATTGTTCGAACCACGCGCGCACGGCATCGTCGTCGACGGGTTGATAGTTGGGATAGAACATCGGAATGAGTCCTGCGTCTGATGCGCCTTGCACATTGTTCTGTCCGCGCAAGGGATGCAGCCCTGTGCCGACGCGTCCGATCTGCCCTGTGATGGCGGCGAGCGCGATCAAGCATCGAGCGTTGTCGGTACCATGAACATGCTGCGAGATTCCCATGCCCCAAAAAATCATGGCGCGCTCGGCTTGTGCGTAGGCGCGTGCGACCTCGCGGATGGTCTCGGCATCGATGCCGCAGATATCGCTCATGGCCTCAGGAGCGAAGCCTTGAATGCGCTCTTGGAGCTTGTCGAAGTCGCTGGTGTGCGCTTGGATGTACTGGCGGTCGGTGAGGTCTTCTTCGATGATCGTGTGCAACATGGCGTTGAGCAGGGCGACATCGCGCCCAGGCGCAAAGGCGAGGTGCTTCCAAGCGTAGCGTGTGAGGCTGTGTCCTCGCGGGTCCATGACGATGAGTCTCGCGCCTTTTTTCGCAGCCTGTTTGAGAAAGGTAGCCGCGACCGGATGGTTCTCGGTCGGACGCGCGCCGATAACGATAATGCAATCGGCATCCAGCGCCTGCGTGAAGGGTGCGGTAACGCCACCTGATCCCAATCCCTCCAGCAGTGCTGCTACCGACGAGGCGTGGCAGAGCCTTGTGCAGTGATCGACATTGTTCGTGTTAAAGGCGGTGCGGATCATCTTTTGGAACAAGTAGGCTTCTTCGTTCGACCCCTTCGCCGAGCCGAAGCCCGCGATGGCATCGCCGCCGTGTTGATCGGCGATGGCACGCAAACCCTTAGCCGCCACCTCCAACGCCTCCTCCCACGAGGCTTCGCGGAAGATCGACGAGGGGTCTTTGGCATCGGCTTGCAAGTCCCAAGTTTTGCCGACCCCTTCCTTGCGAATCAGCGGTTTGGTCAAGCGGTCGGCGTGGTGCGTGTAGTCGAAGCCGAAGCGTCCCTTGACGCACAGGCGGTTGCGGTTGGAGGGTCCATCGCGTCCCTCGACGCTGCGGATGCGTCCGTCCTTGACAAAGTAGCGCACCTGGCAGCCGACGCCGCAGTAGGGACAGAGGCTGTCTACAGATTTGTTGGCGGCTTTGTCGGCAGCACCTTTGTAGCGTTGGTCTTCAGAAACCTCGGAGGAGGGCATCAAGGCGCCGGTCGGGCAGGCTTGGACGCACTCGCCGCACGCGACGCATGTCGAATCGCCCATCGGATCGTCGAAGTCGAAGATGATCTTCGAATGCGCGCCCCGTCCCGCCATGCCGATCACATCGTTCGACTGAACCTCGCGGCACGCGCGCACGCACAGATTGCAGTGGATGCAGGAATCTAAGTTGACCGCCATCGCCGTATGCGATCGATCGGCAGAGGGTTTAAGCAAACGCTTCTCGAAACGGCTTTGTGAAATATCCAACGCAGAGGCTTGGCGGAAAAAATGCGAGGCAGGATCGGCAGAGGTTGCAGGTGAGCGTTGGTCGGCCAGCAGCAACTCGAAGACCATGCGCTGCGACGCTTGGCTACGCGCGTTGTCCGTACAAACCTTCATGCCCTGCTGCGGCTTACGGATACACGAGGCGGCAAGTACGCGCTCGCCCTCGATCTCGACCATACAAGCGCGGCAGTTGCCGTCGGTGCGGTAGCCGTGCTCCGTGCGCGTGCAGAGGTGCGGGACAGAAATGCCTTCGCGGCGCGCTACATCGAAGATCGTCTCCGCGCCTACCGCCTGTACCGAACGACCGTTCAGCGTGAAACCGATAGGCTCGTTCTGCTGCGGAGAGTTGCACATGCGTCATTCTTGCACTAAAATAGCCACGCTTGCAAGCCAGCTTGTCATTTCTTGCTTGCGCCCGCGTTGCTAGAGTTTTTTCTATGGTTTCCTTGCCTCCCCACCTTCAAGCGCGTCCCGCTTCTCGTAGTGAGCCCTCGCCTGCCGACCGAGCGATCGACGATTTGCTTGCACGCCGCCCTGCTCCGCGTGCGGAGGTTGCGACCTATACAAGACGAGATCCGCGTAACGCCGAGTTGGCACTGGCGCGTTTTCATGCGCGCGTTGCGGGAAAGAGTTTAGAGCAGCTGTTGGCGAACTATACGGGACGAGGCTCTTTGCTCGATTTGCTTGTCTGAAAGAGCTGAGGCTTCTGAGCGCTCGTTTAGCAACGCAAGGCTGTCTGCGCGAGACTTTGTTTCCTTTTTTTTTGTCTTCGGCGTGCGTCTTTGTTCTTGGGAGGGGTTTTTTTGTAAAAAATAGAGATTTAAGTTGTAAAAGGTTTTTTTTGTCTTTAGAATAGAGGGTTAAAGGATAGTAAAAAGCTACCTTTATCGTATAAAGGTTGTTTTTGTTTCTCTTAACTGGGATTCCTAGTACAATGCCTAAGCAATACCGCGAGAAACAAGTCGGGAGGGTATGATGGTTTCGATCGAAGCTTCAGGCTTTTTTCCTACGATAGAGCAGATAGATCGTTGCATTTCGATGCGGCTGCGTCAGCGTCGTCTTTTGCTGGGCATCACGCAGAGCGTCGTTGCGCGCGCCTTGGGTGTTTCGTTCCAACAGATTCAAAAGTACGAGACAGGAGCAAACCGCGTCAGCAGCTCGCGTCTCTATGAGCTTTCGCTGATTTTGGACGCTCCGATCGCTTACTTCTACCCCCAAGTTCGTGTTTCCAAAAGCCCGCTACCGCGCCTTCCCGGCGATTTGACTTGGCTGATGCATCGTCCGGACATCCTGTCGTTGGTACGTCACTACTACCTGCTGGACCATAAGGTGCGTCGCTCTGTGGCGAGCATGTGTCGCTCTCTTGCGCCGCAAAGCCACGAGAAAGGAACGAACAAGTAGAAAGAAAAGGCTTGGAGACACAACGGAGACAAAGACAGAACACTGGTGGTGCTTGCGAGTGGGCTTTGGCCCCTCTCCCTTTCTCCTAAAACCAGGTCCCTCCTGGCACCACCAGTCGTATCATACTTTGAGAGGCGGTTGCTTGCCTTGCCTTGCCTCGCGCGCTACCATGCGTCAGAGTAAGGGACGCGAGAAAAAAAACACTTACGCCATGCTGGGTTTGAACGAAGATAGAGATGCCTCTTCAAGGCGGATGGCGCAACAGGGCAAGATCAAAGATTTTTTCCAAGCTCAAGCTGAGGTTCAATCTCAAGCTGAGGCTCTTGTGCCTGCGCGTTTGTGCGCTGCACGACTTTCGAAGCGCACGGTGATTGCTGTCGAGGGAGAAGATGCGCTCGGCTTTATAGAGGATTTGACGACGAACTCCCTCGCGCGAACAACAGGACAGAGCAACGATGCCAACGATGCCAATGATGGCAACGAGGGGGGAGAGGCAGGCGGTGCGCTTGCGACGGCGTTTTTGACGGCGCAGGGGACGCTACGGCAGTTCTGTTTGGCAGTGCGCACGCCGCGAGGGTTGTTATTGGAATGCGACCGAGCGCGCTTGGATGTTTTCGCCGAGACTTTGTGGAAGGCGCGTTTGGGACGTGCGGTTTCCTTTCGTTGGATGAAGGAGATGCAAGTCGTGGCTTTGTTTCCTGCAGGCTTGCGTCAGGAGGCGGGCGAGGCTTCGAGTATGGAAAGATCGAAGGAGATGCTCGTCCTGCAAGACGAGACGAGTGATGTGGCGAGTGATGCGGCGGGGTATCTTTTTGTTGATCCTCGTGCGCCAATGGCTGCGATGCGGATTTGGCACTTGGATGCGTTGGATATGGGGGGGTTGTTGCGGGAAACGGCTCTGCCGACCTCTTTTTGTTGGGTTGAGGAGGCAGATTATGAGTTTTATCGGCTTGCGCTTGGTGTTATCGAGTGTGCGGAGGAGTGGGGGGGTGCTATGGGTGTATTGCGAGAACAAGTGTTGAAACATGCTTTACCGTTTGCTTTTGGGTTGGATGCTTTGGGGGTTATGGATTGGCAGAAGGATTGTTATGTTGGGCAGGAGATTGCGGCGCGTTTGAAGTATCGGGCGCGTGTTGCGAAGAAGCATGCTTTGCCTGTGCGGTTGTCAAGAGATGAGGGTGCGGCGGCGGGGGGTGTTGTGCGTGGGGGTGACAAGGTTTTTATTGAGAGTAAGGGGGGTGGGGAGCGGCTTTGCGGAGAGGTATTGTATAGCGTTGCGGGCGCGGGGCAGAGGGTTCTTTTGGTTCTTTTTAATCTTGCTGCTTTGGGGATTGCGTCTTTACTTACGGAGCGGAGGGTTAGTGTTGTGTGCGGGGATGGGGAGCGGTTGGGGGGGGAGGTTTTGTTGCCGAGTTGGTTGGGGGAGCTGTGGGGTGCGGGGAACAAGTGACGGGCTTTGTATGATGACGGGCGCAAAACGAACGCGCGCCTTAGCGCGCGTGGGGGTGTGGGGGGGCTTTGCCCCCCCGCAAAAGACCCCGCGTCAGCGGAGCGCGCGCAAGCGCGCTTTTCTGCGCGTGAGCGAAGCGAAACGCGCAGCCTCTTGTACCAAAGCGCGAGGCTTTGCCTCGCGCAAGCTGATTCGCAACCTAGTAAGCAGTTTTTGTGACGAAAGGTTGTTGGCGCGTTGCAAGCAACGCGCTTTTGAATAAGAGGCTACGCATCTCGCGCTACGCGCGAACTGCGTAGAAGGCGCTTACGCGCCCGCTCGCAGCGGGCTTTTTGCGGGGGGACTGCGTCCCCCCCCTCCCCCCATGCGCAAAACTCACTTCGCCTACGGCTCGCTCGTCTTGCGTTTTTCCTTCATTATACAAAGCAAGTTTTTTGCGCGAGTGTGTGCCATTAAAAAGCACAAACACGTCGTACAATGCTACCTGTCAGTGCCCATCCCTACCACTCCAAGAGTCAACCAAGAGTCAACAATGTCTAACTCCCTCCGCCAATTGCTCGCAATCCTGTCGTTAGTAGTGCTAGCACTGCTCCCGTCTTCCAAAGCCCCCGCCCAAACAAACCTGCAATCTCTGAAAGTGCAAGCACCCTACCGCATCTCGATCTTCGCTAAAGTGCGCGGCGCACGCTCCCTCGCTATAGCCAAAGAAATCAAAACCATCTTCGTCTCAACACGAGCCAAAAGCCTCTACGCAATCCAAAACGGAAAAGTTCATGTCCTTTCCGCAACCCTGCACGTGCCGAACGGTATCGTATGGCGAACACCATATCTGTATCTCGTCGAACAACACAAAGTCTCTCGCTATCGTTTCGATAAGTTTCAACCCATCCTGCCCGCAAGCGAAGTTCTGTTCGACGGCCTGCCAAACAAAAAACATCACGGCTGGCGCGTGGCAACGATCGGTAACGACGATCATCTGTATATCGCCATCGGCGCACCCTGCAACATCTGCACACCACAAGGATTGGAAGGAACAATCGTGCGCCTGCCTCTGACAGGCGGCACGCCTGAAATCTACGCGCATGGCGTGCGCAACTCGATCGGTTTGGATTTCCGCCCCACAAGCGGCATACTGTTTTTTACCGACAACGGAGCAGACTTCATGGGCAATAACTCGCCGCCCGAAGAGCTGAACCGCGCACCGCAAAAAGGAATGTTCTTCGGATATCCCTTCTTCGGAGGCGGCAAGGATCGAACGCAGAAGTTTGCAAACTCTCCCCTACCACAACAAGCAACATTTCCCATCTCTACCTTTCCCGCGCACTTTGTACCCCTGGGCGTGCATTTCTATCGCGGCGAAAAACTCAAAGACCTGAAAGGCGACGCCTTCGTTGCATTGCACGGCTCGTGGAATCTGCCATCGCCTGACGGCTATCGCGTGATGCGACTCCATTTCGACAAAGGTAAGCCCGCTCCCCACAAGCAAAGCGTCTTCATCGACGGATTCTTGCACCTGAAAGGAGGACGAGGAAGACCCGTCGATGTCAAAACACACTGGGACGGTAGCTTGCTCGTTTCCGACGACGCACGAGGACAAGTATATCAAATCAAATGAGGACCCTTGAAGCAGTCCTCTTGTCATAAATTTTCTTGAAGGAGTTCTCAAGCACAACCCATGCTACAATAGGGCAGAGGAAAAACACGCAAAAGCAAAACAAGAGATGATACAGCACGCAAGCACGACGGGTTCTACACGCAAGATTGCCAAGGTTTTCTTGTGTCTTTGCTGGGCGGTGATGTGCGTAGCAACGCTTTTTGCGCTCGATTCGCAAGCGCAGCAAGCCTCAAGAGACAAGAAGAACGTTGGGTCTGTCGAGCGCGACGATGCCTCGATCTGCGTCGAGCTTACGGAGCTTGCGGAACGCACGCGACGTTTTCCGAAAGGTCTTCTGTACGCGATCGCGCGCGTAGAATCAGGCAGAACACGAGCAGACGGAGGAGGAACAACGCCATGGCCATGGACGGTCACCGTCGGAGGAGACGGCCGCTACTACGAAAACAAGCAGCAGGCGGTGCGCGTTGTCGAGCAGCTGCAACGCGACGGTCGCTCGAACATCGATGTCGGATGCATGCAGGTGAACCTCTACCACCACGGCGGCGCGTTTCGCACCTTGAACGAGGCGCTCGATCCCGTCAACAATGTGGCTTACGCGACAGAGTATCTCGTCGTTCTCTACAAGCGTTATAACAATTGGGAAGAGGCGATTAAGCACTACCACTCCTCCGATCCGACGAAGCACGACCACTACCTCAAGCGCGTCAAGCGTGCGTGGGAGAAGGCGCGCGCTCCGAGCGGCAGCGTTGCTACCGTTGTCAAAACGCAGAAGAAGGAGGCGAAAGATGTACCCATCCTCTCGCGCGAGGAGGCCTCTCAGCTGGAGCGTGAGGCACTTTTGCTTTCGGACGGCTTGCGGAAGAAGCTGGGTATCGTCGAAAAACTGCTGCCCGACAACGCAGGGCAGCAGAGCGCAGAAACTCCCCCTAGCAGCGCACAGAACCTAAACGCAGGTTTCTTTTTGGACTTGATCGACGAGCCCTTGTAGGCTGGTCAAGAAGAGCTTTTACGAGGCTTTTGGTGCCTTTGTGCTCGTTTTCTTCGTCGGAGATTTTTTGCCTTTAGAGACAACTTTAGCCTTGGGAACAGCTTGCGAGCGCGTCGCGTAGAGGAACCATGTGGGGTCTTGAGAGGCGATATTTTGACGGAATGTCCACAAGTCGCACAAGAGTTCTTCCTCGTCGGGGTCGCCTTCGATCAGCTTGTTGTCCTTGTCGAAAAGAAGGTGGCACTGCTTGCTTGTGAAGGTGACCGCGATCTGCTCGAAGCGTTCGTCTTGCGCGCGCTCCGAGATGCGTGCTTCGACGATTTCAAGCAAGGAGATTTCTAGCCTTTCTTCCGCCTTTTGTCGCTTTTCGATCTCCTCCTTCATGCGGGCAAACATCTCTTTGTCCAGCAAGGCTTTCAACCTTTCCTGATCGGCGGCAGCGTAAGATTCTAGAGTCATGGCAAAGGCAGCCTTAGCTCCCTCTAGAAAGGCTTTGTCGCTCATGGTGACGGCAGCAGTACCTCCTGCTTCCTCCCGTTTCTCAAGGCGCACCTTCTTTTCCCCGCGTTGTACGCTCTCTTCCTCGCGTTGTGCGCGTTCTTCCTCGCGCCGAGCTTGTTTTTGCTCGACAGATTTGCGGTAGTTGCCGAAGGCATCGCGGCGCGGACGACCATCGCCCTTGTCGTTCTGACCCAACACTCCCAAAAAGCGGAAGATCAGAACCACAGCGATAACGCCGAAAATAACAATGTCCAGAGGCATGGGAGTCTAGAGTCTAAAGGAGAAAAATCGCAAAATAACAAGGCTAGCCTAGAAGAGTTCTTGCAACAAAGCAAGGATTTTAACTAAGCCTACTTTTCGCGCATGACAGGGAGACTTTTCTGCGCTAGCATGAGCGCGTTCGGCGGGGGGCGCGGGGAGGGCGTTGATCGTTTTTTTGTCAGTCTTTTGTCAATCAGAGGAAATGTTGTTATGGCGAAACCTTCTCGTATTGCCGTGCGCCTTGTCAGCGAAGAAGGCACGGGCAGCTTTTACATTGCTAGGAAAAATCCTACCCAGAAGCCCGAAAAAATGGCGGTGCGCAAATACGATGCGCGCTTGCGCAAGCATGTTCTCTTCCGCGAGCAGAAGATGAAATAAGGCGGAGCGTCTAAGACTCCTCTTGCTCAAAATCTTCGAGTGGCAGATAAGGTCTGTCGCTCGGCTCGCCCGCGTCTCTACCTGCTTCTTTTGGGGTTGTTGTTTTCTCTTGCGGCAGGTCGCTCCCCCCGGGTAGCGAATCAAGGCTCGTCAATCCGAAGTGATCGAGGAAGGCATCGGTCGTCGTCCAAGTCAGAGGTCTGCCTGGAATCTTGCGTCGCGCGCCTGGGGCAATCCACTTGTGTTCCAACAACGTCGAGAAGACACCGCGTGAAACGCTCACGCCGCGCAAACTCTCGATCTCAGGACGCGTGACAGGCTGCTTGTAGGCGATGATCGCAAGCGTCTCCAAGGCTTGGCGCGACAAGCGGCGCTTTTGTTTCTTGTGCGGTGCAAGCGAGTCCGCCAGCGCGGGATCGGTGCGGAAAGCCCAAGCCTTACCACGCTGCACCAATTGCACGCCGCGCTGTTCGTAGAACTTCCGCAACTCTTCCAGCAACAACGGCACATCGCGGCTCTTCGGTAGCAAGCCTTTCAGCCGAGCGAGCGGCACGGGTTCAGGGCTTGCAAAAATAAAAGCCTCCAGAGAGCGCAATCGATCAAAGCGCATCAGCATCGCGTCGTCGTGCAGAGATTCGGACGCAGGCTTGTTGTTGGAAGCAACGCGTTCGCGCTCGTCGTTACTTTCGTCATTTGGGGGATTTGAGCTAGACACGCTATTATATAGATATAGGTTGCGAGACAGGCTGCTTGATGGGTGAGGGGGAGGAAGAGCCGACAAGCGAAGAGGGCTCGTTTCGCAGACGCAATTGCAACGGGCTTTCGGGAGAAGGCTGATACAGCTCGGCGTAAGCACGTTTGTAGGCACTTTCGGCAGGGAGTGGCTCTGCTGTTGTTTGCGCGCTGCTGTTGTTGTTGGAGAGGTCCAAAGCTGCGGAGAAGAATCCTGAGACGACGGATTTCAGGAACAGCTTTGGGTTCTCCTCCAACTCGGCTTGTCGATAGACGGCGGCGGGGATCAAGCGCAACAGATCGCGCCACTGCTCGTCGAGCTGCGCTTTGAGGGAGGAGCGCGCGTCTTGCAGGTCGTAGAGCCTGAGCGAGCGAATGCGTAGGCGTTTTGCCTGTCGGTCGCGGCGACGCTCGATGGCGACATAGCTTTGCAACAGCTCGAAGAGGTTGGCATCCAGCTCCCATTCGACGATGCTGTCAGGTAGCGTTCGGCGCACATCTCCGCAGGTGAAAATTTGCGACCCCAGCCGAGGCAGGGTTCTCAGAAAGCGTGCGGTTTGGCGCGCGCTTTCCAGCCACAGCAGGTTTTCGCGCAACAGGTCAGCGCTCTTTTCTGCTTGTGCGCCGCAGGCTTTGTCGCGCGGTAGCAACAATCGCGCTTTCATGCGCGCCAAGTGCGTTGCCATCACAAGATACTCGGCTTTGACGGCGAGGTGTAGGCGTTTGGCTTTCGCGACAAAATCGAGGTACTGCTGCGCGAGCGTTGCAATCGAGATGTGTTTCAAATCGACGCGCTTTTGCCGTGCCAAGCCGAGCAGGAGATCGAGCGGACCTTCGTAGCCGCCTAAGGACAGAACGAGGTTCTCATGCTCGTTTTCGTGCTCGCGCTCGTTTTCGTCTAAGTCGGAGCGTTGGGGTAGATTGGTCATGGGGGTTTCTGCTACACGCGAGCGTTATTGTGCGACAAGATGTCTACCAGCAGATTTTCTGCCGTCTCTCTCTCTTTCGGGGAGAAGGTTTTTTTGCGTCGAGCAGCGAAGTTCAAAGCTTTGTTGAGTTTTTTGTCGAGCTTTTTGTCGAGGCTAGCGGACAGAAGCGAGTCGGAGGCTTCGTCTATTTTTTGGGCGATGGCGCGTATCACCGCCGTCGAGCTGCCGCAGTAGAGGGGGAGATCGCATCCCGCGCTCAGAGCCTTGAGCGCAAGCTCCTGTTGGCTGCCTTGCAAGGCTCTCATGCGCAGATCGTCGGAGATCAGCAGTCCCTCGAAGCCGATCTCGCGGCGCACGACGCTCTCGATCGTCTTCCTCGACAGCGTCGCAGGGGCAAGCTTGTCGATATCGTTGTACAGGATATGAGCGGTCATCATCATCGGCAAGTCTCTTAAAGCAAGAAAGCATGCAAAGTCGCTTTTGGCAAGGTCGCCTCGCATTGTAGCAACAGACGGCAGTGCCTTGTGGCTGTCGCAGGTCGCGCGTCCGTGACCTGGCGCGTGTTTGACTACAGGAAGAATGCCTGCGTCCAACAAGCCCTCCGCTTGCGCGCGCGCCAAACGCTGAACGCACTCGACGGACGAGGCGAAGGCTCGGTCTCCGATGACAGGATCGCCATCCTCGCTCGGCAAGTCGGCGACAGGCGCGCAATCGACGGTGATCCCCAAGTCCGCTAGCTCCTCGCCCATAAGACGCGCGCTGGCTCGACAAGCTTCCACAGCAGCATCCTTGCTCTGCCTTTGCCAATAGTCGCCGAAGGCACGCGCCGCAGGAAAGCCTCGCCAATGCGGAGGACGCAGGCGTTGCACGCGTCCTCCTTCCTGATCCACAAGAATCGCCGTGCGCGCACGAGGCGCACGCGCAGAAGCTACCTCCCGCAGCGCGGCGCACAGGTCGCGCGTTTGCGACGGTTCTTGGATGTTATGCCCAAACAGAATAAACCCCGCAGGCGAGAGTTCTTCAAAACAAGCGCGCTCACGATGGCTCAGCTGCGTGCCTCGACAGCCGACAATGAGGGGAAGCATCGCCGAACGCGTCGCCATTTTCGGAGAAACCTTCAACGAGCGACCTTCTTAACAAGACAGCTGCGCGCGCGCGTCTTCAGCTCTCGACACAGCGTTTCTGCTTGCGGCTGCGGTTGCGGTCCCAACAGCAGTCGCCAGACGCGCTTGCCTGAGGCGAGCGTCGCCTCCTTGACGACATAGTTTTGTGTATAGAGCAGCTCAGGCAGCTGGTCGTGCAACTTGCCCCAAGCCTTGTCCGCCGCCGCGCGAGATTCTAGCGCTGCAATTTGCACATACCACGCGCTTGATTTTGATGTCGTCGCGGTTGAGGCGGAGGCTGTTTCTTGTTGAGCGGGTTGCGTTGTTGGCGTTACGCTTATGGGTTCTTTTGCGGTTTCTTTTTCGGCAGAAGGTTTTTCAGAGGATTCTGTCGAGACGCTTTCCTTGCTCGTTTCTGCGCTGCCGTCGTTTATGGTGTCGCCCTCTGCGTTCGCGTCTGCATCTGGCGTTGCGCCGGGCTTGGCGATGGCGGGGGTGTTCTTCTCTGCGTTTTGTTGAGTTGCGTTTTGTTGCGGAGCGTCTGTTCCGCGCAGCATGCGGAAGATGCCGACATTGCGATTTGGCTCGGGTTTCAGCTGCGCTTCGGCGGGGGCTTGTTTCGTTGTTCCCTCGACTTCGATGAGGATGGGCTGTCGCGGCGGGCTGGGCGCGAGCAGCAGGCTGTAGATGACGATGCCCGAAAGGGCGACGAGACAAATCAACCCCGCGACAAGGGCAACGAAACCGAAGCCTGACGATTCTTTTTCAGGCTCGAAGCTTTGGAAGGCGTGTTCTTGTGAGATTCCTTCAGAATTTTCTTCAGAATTTCTTTGCGCCTCTTCCTGCTCGAAGTGAGGATCTTCGGGGGGGGTGTCGCTGTCGGGGGGGAGGTTTGTCATGTCATTTCTTGCGGAGCTGTCACGCCGCAGAGGTTGAGTCCTGTCTCCAGCGTCTGCTGCGCCCCCTTGACGAGCGCAAGGCGTGCTAGGGTAAGGGGTTGCGTTGTAGGCGTTTTTTCTGCGGGCAGGATTCGTTTAGCGCGATCGATGTTACCCTCGTTCCACCAAGCGTGCAGGGCGGCGGCGAGGTCGGCGATGGCGAAGGCGAGGCGATGGGGTTCAAGGTTGCGGGCGGCGGATTCGAGCGTGCGCGGAAAGAGCGCAAGGTTGCGCAGCAGACGTCGCTCGGCGCGCGCTTGCAGCAGGGCGGGATCGGCTTGTTGGAGGGCACCCTCCTCGATGCCGTGCTGCTGTTGTGCGATGCGCAGGACAGAGCAGCAGCGCGCGTGCGCGTATTGCGCGTAGAAGACGGGATTGTCGTGCGATTGTGCCACGGCGGTTTGCAGGTCGAAGTCTAGGGGCGCGTCGGTCTTGCGGGTGAGCATGAGAAATCGCACGGCATCTTTTCCGACGCGTTCCAAGAGCGATCGCAAATCGAGGAAGGCTCCTCCACGTTTCGACATCTTGAGGGGCTTTCCGTCCTCCATCAGGCGCACGATTTGACACGACACGACCGCAAGTCGAGATGCCGTATCCTCCTTACCCTTCCTCCCATCATGGCAGGCTTTCAGGGCGGCTTGCAAGCGTAGCGCGTGTCCCGAATGGTCTGCGCCGAAGATATCGACGAGCTCAACCGCCCCGCGCTCGAACTTGTTGAGGTGGTAGGCGAGATCCGTTGCAAAGTAGGTGAGCTTGCCGTCGCAGGTTTTCAACACGCGATTCTCGCTATCGCCGAAACGTTGCGTTTCTAAAAGAAGGTGTTCTTGCGCTGTCTCGCGCTTGCTCGCGCGCGACGCTTTAGGCGCGGGGAGGGTGCCGTATCTTGCTACTCCTTGCTTTTGCAGGCGTTGTAGCAGTCGATCTACTGCGCCCTCGGCGATGAGATCGCTCTCCGAGACGAAGCCGTCGAAGCGCACGCCCAACGTTTGCAGGTCTTGACGGATCGTTTGCATCATCTGCTCGTGCGCGAAGGTTTGCAGCGGTGCTGTCCAAAAAGCCTCGTCGGAGTTTTCCAGCCACTTATCGCCGTCGCGCTGACGCAGCTGTTGCGCGCAGGTTTCTAGGTAGCTTCCGGGGTAGAGTCCTTGCGGGGGATCGGTTCCTTCGAGGGTTTTGTCGAAGAGTTGGCGGTATCGCCAGTGTAGCGAGCGGGCGAGCAGTGCCATCTGCTCGCCGCTGTCGTTGATGTAGTATTCGCGGCGGACAAGGTGTCCTTGTCGTTCGAGCAGATTAGCTAGCACATCGCCGACTACCGCACCGCGCGTGTGTCCGATATGGAGGGGGCCTGTGGGATTGGCGGAGACGAACTCGATGTTGATGTTGCGCGCGGGTGGTGTGGAAGAGTGTGGCGCGGGAGGGAGACTATCGGGACGGAGCAGGGAGGCGAGCAGTTGTTGGAGTGCTTCGTTTGAGAGGGTGATGTTGATGAAGCCTGGTTTGGCGATGACGCTTTTTTCGACGTAGGTATTTTTGTCGAGCAGGGGTTGCAGGTATTCTGCGAGGGTTAGGGGGGGTATGGCGCAGGCTTTAGCGAGGATGAGGGCGGCGTTGGTAGCTAGGTCGCAGGCGGTATTTGGGGGGGGAGGATCGATGGCGATGCGCTCGCATTGTTGGGCGGTGAGGGCGAGGTGGGGCGTTGCGAGAATAGACTCGATGAAGCGGGCGCGTAGGGTACTGACGATGTCCACAGGAGAGGGGGCAGAAGAAACTATAAAAAGCGATAGTACTACATTATGTGCTTTGGGGCTTGGAGTATTTTTAGAGATAAAGAAGCTACGCGCGCAACCCTTCGGGTTGCGCGCGTAGAAGGCGCTATCGCGCCCCGCTGACGCGGGGTCTTTTGCGGGGGGAATTTATCCCCCCGCGCCCCCCCGCGTGCTGCGCACGCGATGTTTTGCGCCCGTCAATACAAAAAGCCCGTCCCTTATTCATATAGCGTTTCCATCAATAGCCTCACGTACCCGATAAGCGTAGTTGTCGGTCATGCCCGCAATATAGTCCGCAAGCGCACGCGAGTTGCTATCTTGTTGATACCGCTTTAAAAAAATCTCATCCCAACAATGAGAATTCTCTGGCAAAGACTGAAATAACCAACGAATGGTATGCCGACCTTTCTCCCCTTCACTTTTTACCTGCTCGTGTCCGTATAACTTTTTTCTTAAAAACTTTGCAAGATATTCATGTTTGTTATATTGCTCCTCCGATAGCAAGACAAGGTCTTTGTCGCTCTCTCGTAAAGCATCGTAGGAAAAAGTATGAGACAATAGATTTTTTGTGTTGGTGATAATATCCTCAACAGCATCACCAATCAAATCAGAAATCAATCTGCGTATGCGGCGTTCTCCATTCAAAGAACCGATTTTGTCGTATCTTTCTTTTACATGGGGAACACAAGCACGCACATCTTCAATCTCAATAAGCCGCGCGCGCAAACCATCTTCTAAATCGTGATGGTTATAAGCAATCTCGTCGGCGATGCAAGCGCATTGCGCCTCCAAACTGGCAGGCTTATCAAAATCAAATTTTGGTGAGATTTTTTCTTTTACCATAGAAATAAAAGATCTCAATTTTTCTTTGTCGTTTTTCTTTTTTCTTTCAACAACGCCATGGTGTTTTAATAATCCCTCAAGTGTTGCGGCGGTTAAATTCAAGCCGTCGAAGTTATGCCCGATGAATTCTAACTTGGTGACAAGACGCAAGGTTTGCACATTGTGATCAAAGCCGCTCGGATTCTTTCCTCCCCCCTTCATCAACATATCAAGCTCCTCCTCCCCCGCATGCCCAAAAGGAGGATGCCCCAAGTCGTGCGCCAGCGCGATCGCCTCCGTCAAGTCCTCGTCAACACTAATCGCACGCGCAAGCGAACGCGCTATCTGCGCCACCTCCAGCGTATGCGTCAGCCTTGTGCGAAAATGATCCCCCTGCGGCGCAACAAAAACTTGCGTCTTATGCATCAATCGGCGAAACGCACGCGAGTAGAGGATACGGTCGCGGTCTTGTTGATACGGACTGCGCGAACATCGATTGCCTTTTCCTTCGTCGTGACAGCGACGGACAAAGGGCTCTTCCAAAGGTATTGCAATCTGCGAACGCAACACTTCCCTCAAGCCGCTTGCAGGAGTGTAGAGACATCGATTTTTTCTCTGAGCGCACGCCTAACCTCCATCGCCATCTCGTTGTGGTTAACGAAGACTCCGCCGACGATCTTGTTCCTCTCGTTGATAATGATCTGCCACCACTTCCCCTCCTTGACCGCTCCGCGATTGTAAGTGCGGTCGCTACGCAATGGCTTCGTGCGCCCAAAACAAAACAAGTTGAGGTTAGGTATCTTTAAAATGTACGGCGTGTTGTAAATATCTAAATCGATCGCCTTGTCATGCCCCAGCATGTTGTAGGCGGCAATTTTACCCATCTCTAATCCGATGCCCCACAAACCGCTCGTCGTTCCCCTGCCCCATCGCGCGCAATCGCCCGCCGCATACACACCTTGTCGAGAGGTTTGCATGTTCGCATTCACGGCAATCGCTCCCTCGTCCATGATCATGTCCGTGCCGCGCACAAGCTGCGTCTGCGGACGGATGCCGATCGAAAAGACACACAAGTCGGTCTCTTGTTCGGGATTTTTCTTCAGCTTGACGCTCTCGATGCCGCGCTCGCTGCCGATAACTTCTGTGACCTCCTCCTCCAGCAAAACCTCGATGCCGCTTTGCGTCAGGAAATGTCGCAGGATCTCGGCGGAGATACGATCGCCCTGCCGCTCGATCAAATGCGTGTGGCGATGGACAAGCGTTGTTTGCAATCCCAACTCCTTCAAGGCGAGCGCGATCTCGACTCCCTGCAAGCCTCCCCCGACCATCACCGCCTTCGTGGCGCGTCGCTCTTGCACCCATCGTCGCATCGCCATGGCTTGGTCTGCGCCGCGCATTGTGAAGACACCCGCCGTTTCCACAAAAGGAGGTGCTATCGCCCGCGAGCCAAGCGCGAGCAGAAGCCGATCGTACTCCAACACCTCTCCCGTCGACAGCATGAGCCTTCGCTCCTCGGTATCCAGCTGCGAGACAAAGGTGTTCAGCCAAAGATCGATTTTGTTTTTCTTGAACCACCCCTCGTCCAAAAGAGAAAGAGCACTCAACCCGCTGCGTCCGTAGATCAGACGACAAAGACCCATGCGATTGTAAAAACTGTACGGCTCGGCGGCAATCTGCGCGATCTTGCAATAGGGACTGATGCTACGCATAAACTGAACGGCGCTCGACCCCGCAACGCCGTTGCCGATCACGACCACACGCAAGTCCTTGTTAGTGTCTTGCGCCTGCGTCTTCGGCGCGACTATCTCAGGATCGATGCGTCCCAAGGAAAAAGATCCTTCTACGCGGGCAGTCCCCGCCTCGATCGGCAGCTTCTTCGCTTTGGCATGCGAAAGGTTTGTGCTCACCTCCACCCTGCCGCAAACCTTCATCATGCAAGCCATGCGCGCCTTGCCGAGCAGTCCGAGACGCAGCAGCGTGTTGCGTTCTTCTTCTCCTAAAGCCTCGATATTATCCTCTCCCGCAAGCACGACGATCGGATCGGCACCGCAGATCCCCATGCGACAGCCGCTCTCGATTGGCAGTCCCTTAGCCTCCATCGCCTCCAAAACGGGTCGATCCGGCTTGGCAAGGCACAAGGTGTTCGATTGCTCCTCGAAAACCTCGAAACCACTATCTTCCTGATCAGCCAAAGACTTCTGCAAGCCCGTCAAGCTGCCGACCCCGATGCTTTGCCCCTTCTTCGTCAGCGACAGAAAACGTTTCTCTTGCAACAGCGAGCCCGCAAACCATCCCAGCAGCAACAACAGCAGAAAGAAACGAATCGCCACCAACTGCTCTGTCGCCCAAGTGCCGACGAAAACACTCGCCTCCGCGCCTATAGCAAAGACGGGCAGCGCCAAGCCCAGACTGCCGCCAAGGGCATCGCTGTCTTGTGCAAGCTCGGCACGAAGACCCCCGAGGCTCTGCATGGCAGCAAACATCGCAGGCAGAGAAAACCAGTAGAACAGCGTCAAAGCAGCGCACAAGCCGAGCAGTGCGACTCTATAGGCGCTGAGCGGTAGGTAGGCGAGTACAAAGAAATAGATCCCTCCCGACAAGGCGATCGCCGTCAACAAAGAGCGCAGGTAGAGTGCCGTGCTTTCTTCGACCAACCCTCGATAAGAAAAGAAGCCGAAGATAAGCCCAGGCAACAAGCCCAAGAAGGCGTGTCGATGCCACGCGTATCGTTGGTTGAGATCGCTCAGGTCTTCCAGCAAGGCAGGACGCGGGTTGAAGTCGTAGCAGTTCTTGTGACATCCCACGCACGGCTTGCAGTAAGCGTTCGGCACAACGAGAGCAGGTGCTTGTCCGTAGACTTTTTGTATCGGCGCGAGCGGGCAGAAGCTGCCGCACCATCCGCTCTTGCCCTTGAACAGAATTCCTCCCAACAGGGCGCAACCCGCGAAGCTGCCCAGCAGTGCGAGCAAGGCATGGTTCGAGCTCTGGAACAGCAGCGGTCTCAACACGACGATGGTAACAAAACTGAGCCCTGCTACGGCGAAGGCACTTTGCGCCATAAATCTCGGCAGGCTGGCAGCTAAGGAAAAGCGCAACAAGCGCGGCAGCTGATTGATCATCGCCAAAGGACACAGGTTGCGCCAAAGCCCAGGCATGAACAACAGCACCAACGGCGTAAGGGGAATAGCGATATTCCAAAAAAACTGCGCCGCCCAAGCATGCTCCAACCACAAACCGCCCAGCACCACAGCTAGCAAGGCGAAGAAGACAAAGCGCAAAACCCACCAGCCAAAGGGAGGCAGAAGGCGTTTCGCTTGCGTGTAGTTGACAAAGGGACGCTGTAGAAGCGGAAGCATCGCCGAATCTCAAGCGCGCACGCCGCTCAACGCGAGGCGATCAGGGAAGCCATGAAGCGGTTGCGCATGGAGAGCACCTTGCCAAAATCGAACAAAAGCTGTCTGGCAAGAAAAGGTTCTTCGGCAAACAAACGCTCGAAATCTTGCCGTGTGATGCGCAACACAAGTCCCTTGCTGATCGCTTGAATCGTCGCACTACGCGGTCGGCGTTCGAAAAATGCCATTTCGCCAAAGACCGAACCCTCAGGAATCACGGCGAGCACGCGCTGTCCGAAGAAGGGTTGCTTGACGACAACTTGAACCTCGCCCTCGGCAAGGATGAAGACGGCGTCGTCCTTGTCGCCTACCGTGATGAGCATCTCTTTAGGTTCGAAACGCTGCGCGGTGGCAAAGTCGAGCAGGCGTTTCCAGTCGTCCTGCGTCAGGTGCTTCAGAACAGAGTTCGCCTCGTCGTCGAGGCGTTTGGAGGGGCTCGAGGCTTTGGCTTCGCCTTTCAAGGTTTTGTTCTTGCTGGCGGCAAGGTAGTCGAAATTCTTCATAGATACAACGCAACTTCCAGCGCAACTTCACAAGCCCTCTAGAGCATATTACCGAATTTGTGCTAGGCTTGCAACGATTGTTTCAAGAGGATGGTTTCCTCGAAGTTTTTTTTCTTTTTTAGCGATGCCCGCAACCCCTCCAAACAAGAGTCTCGACAGTTTTTCCTGTTGCCTGCCCTTCGACGACAGCGGCTCGTTTTTCTACAGCTTACCGCGTCTGGAAGAGCAATACCCCAGTTTGCGGCGTCTTCCGTTCTCGTTGCGCGTTCTTTTGGAGAATCTGCTGCGCTTTGAAGACGGCACAAGCGTCCATCGAGACGATATCGCCAGCTTCGAGGCTTGGGAGAAAGATCGGCGTATCGAGCGCGAGATCGCCTATCGCCCGACTCGCGTCTTGTTGCAAGACTTTACAGGCGTGCCTGCGATCGTCGATTTGGCTGCGATGCGCGATGCCATGGCAGAATGGGGCGGTGATGCGCAACGCATCAATCCTCTGATTCCGGTCGATTTGGTGATCGACCATTCGGTCATCGTCGATCACTTTGCCGTGCGCGATGCCTTTCGTCTGAATGTCAAGCGCGAGTACGAGCGCAACCGCGAGCGTTATCAATTCTTACGCTGGGGGCAAGGATCGTTTGCAAACTTTCGCGTCGTGCCGCCTGGCACGGGTATTTGCCATCAGGTGAACTTGGAGTATTTGGCTCAGAGCGTGTGGCAGTCGGAGCAAGACGGCGTGCGGTGGGTCTATCCCGATACGGTGGTTGGTGCCGATAGTCACACGACGATGATCAACGCCTTGGGCGTTTTGGGATGGGGGGTCGGAGGAATCGAGGCGGAGGCGGCGATGCTCGGACAGCCCTTGTCGCTCAATGTGCCAGAGGTGACAGGATTCGAGATGACAGGACGCTTGAGCGAAGGTACAACCGCAACCGATCTCGTGTTGCGCGTCGTCGAGATGTTGCGCGAAAAGGGAGTCGTCGGAAAGTTCGTCGAGTTCTTCGGAACGGGACTCTCGTCGCTCTCGCTTGCCGACCGCGCGACCATCGCCAACATGGCGCCCGAATACGGTGCCACCTGCGGAATCTTTCCTATCGACAACGAGACCTTGCGCTATCTGCGCCTGACAGGACGCAACGAGGAGGTGGTCGCTCGTGTCGAGCGTTATGCAAAGATGCAAGGCTTTTGGCGCAACGACTTATCTCCTCCGTTGTTTACCGACACGCTGTGTCTGGACTTGGGAAGCGTCGATCCCGCGCTCGCAGGACCGAAGCGTCCTCAAGATCGCATTGCACTCTCTCAAGCCTCGCGCTCCTTTAAAAAGAGCTTGGAAGAATTTGCTCCCAAAGCATCGCAGGCTGACGAAAAAAAATGGGGAGCAGAAGAATGGGAGCCAAGAGAATGGGGACATGGAGCGGTTGTGATCGCCGCGATTACCAGCTGTACGAACACCTCGAATCCGAATGTCTTGTTGGCTGCAGGCTTGTTGGCGGAGGCAGCGGTTGCGAAGGGCTTGACCGTTCCAAAGTGGGTCAAAACCTCGTTCGCGCCTGGCAGCCAAGTCGTCACCGACTACCTCGCGCGTGCGGGGCTGACAGAGCCATTGGAGACACTGGGCTTTGCGCTCGTCGGCTATGGTTGCACGACCTGCATAGGAAACTCAGGTCCTCTGCTTGAGGAGGTCGCTCAACGCGTGCGGGACGAGGATCTGTATGTCTGTTCGGTCTTGTCGGGCAATCGCAACTTTGAGGGGCGAGTCAATCCTCTTGTGCGCGCGAACTACTTATGCTCGCCGCCGTTGGTGGTGGCTTACGCCTTGGCGGGCAGCAAGCGGGTGGACTTGCTGACGCAGCCCTTGGGCAAAGATACGGAGGGGCAGGATGTGTTCTTGCGCGATATCTGGCCTCGCGACGCTTTGATCGCCGAGAAGCTGAAAATGGCATTGACACCTGAGATGTTTCGAGAGCGTTACAGCGATGTGTTTCGCGGAGCGGAAAGTTGGAACGCGCTGGAGGCTGAGCCCTCGACCTTGTATCGCTGGCAGGCGGGATCGAGTTATGTCCGTCGTCCTTCCTTCTTCGAGGGATTGGCGCGCGAACGAGAGACCGTGCTGGACATACGAGATGCTCGTGTGCTGGCGTTGTTGGGCGATTCGATCACGACCGATCATATTTCGCCGGCTGGCTCGTTCAGCGAGGATTCTGCGGCGGGGGTGTATCTTTCCGAGCAGCAGATTGCGAAGCGTGATTTCAACTCTTACGGAGCGCGGCGTGGCAATCATGAGGTCATGATGCGCGGCACGTTTGCCAATGTGCGCATCAAGAACAGGCTCGCGGACGGCAAGGAGGGGGGATGGAGCAAGCACATGCCGTCGGGCGAGATCATGAGCATTTACGATGTGGCGATGCGTTACGGACGCGAGGGAGTGGATACGGTGATCATTGCCGGCAAGGCTTACGGAACGGGTTCGTCGCGCGATTGGGCTGCAAAGGGGACACGCTTGTTGGGCGTGCGGGCGGTGATGGCTTCGAGCTTCGAGCGGATTCATCGCTCCAACCTTGTTGGCATGGGAGTTCTGCCATTAGAGTTTTTGGACGGGGTTTCGGCGGAGTCTCTGAACATCGATGGCAGCGAGACCTTTGACTTGTCGGGGTTGGAGGATTTGACGCCTCGCGGAGAGACGGAGTGTATGCTCAAGCGGGACGGCAAGCAGCAAGCGTTGAGGTTGCGTGTGCGAATCGATACGGCGGATGAACTTGCTTACTACAGACACGGCGGCATTCTGCCTTATGTGTTGCGCGGGCTGGCTAAGGGCTATGACAATAAGGCGGCGGCGTAAAGCGGCAGGCAAGTACAAGGCGAGCGAGGGCGAACGAGGGCGCGCGGCTCGGTAAAAAGGCGGGCATTGGGGGGGAGTAGCAAGACACAAAAAGAAATCCCCGCGCTTGAGGGGAGGGGGCGCGGGGATCTCTGTTGGTGTCTTGACGAAAGAGCCTGAATGCTACTTGAGTGGCTACTTTCTCGAAGACGGGGATAGTTTTGCATCGCTTTTGGCTTGAGTCTAATCACGAGTGCGTGAGAATCGGTCAACTTTTGGTGAACACTTTTGCGTCAATTTTTATTGATGGGGGTAGATGGGCTGCGAGTTAGATTCTTGTGCTGAACACAAAGAAATCCCCGCGCTTGAGGGGAGGGAGGGGGCGCGGGGATTCCTTGTGTGTCTCTTTTGAAGACTTGTTGATTGTTGCGTGTGTAGGGAGAGGAGTCCAATCACGAGTGCGTGAGAATCGGTCAACTTTTGGTGAACACTTTTGTGAAAATTCTGGCTTATGGAGTTTAATTGATAGAATTCGTTCTTGATAAACGGATGCAAAACATGCGCACGCTGGTAACATCATGGACGCGCGTTGCAAGCAACGCGCTATGGTGTGCGCGGGGGGTGTGGGGGGATAAATTCCCCCCGCGTGCTACGCACGCGATGTTTTGCGCCCGTAAAAATAAAACGCCCGTGTCTGTTCCGCTCGCGCTTGTGCTTTTTTGATTAATTTTAATAGGTAGCGGTGTAGACCCAAAAAACGGGACTCGCGCTTTGACGAGCAAACGAACGCGCGCTTGCGCGCGTGGGGGTGTGGGGGGGCTTTGCCCCCCCGCAAAAGACCCCGCGTCAGCGGGGCGCGATAGCGCCTTCTACGCATTTCGCGCGTAGCGCGAGATGCGTAGCCTCTTATTCAAAAGCGTATTGCGAAGCAATACGCAAGCTGACTCGTAGCATGGTACGGCGATTCTGTTTTGTCTCTATCTTCTAGGCAAAATTAAAGACGCTCTACCGCATTGTGAGTCAGCTTGCGCGTTTCTGCGAAACGCGCTTTTGAATAAGAGGCTGCGCGTTTCGCTTCGCTCACGCGCAGTTAAAGCGCGCTTGCGCGCGCTCCGCTGACGCGGGGTCTTTTGCGAGGGATTACTCCCTCGCGCTCCCCGCGTGCTACGCACGCGATGTTTTGCACCCGTCAATATAAAAAGTGCGTGTCTACCTTTGCCATAACGCACGGCTTGCCCTGTGCGTCCACGCTATTTCTCGTGCGCGTCCCATTCAAACAGCGCGTTATCTAAAATCCATAAGCAAGCCCCAAAGATTTTCTTGCAAGCAAAACAATATACGTAGAGCGTCAACCCTCCGTGTAAGCCCTAAAGGCTTGCTCCAAAGCCGTCCCCTCCCCTCTCGCCACTCCCCTCGGCGCATTCTTCACCAAAGCCCTCGGCGTTCCCTCCGCAACAATCCTCCCCCTGTGCAACACGACCGCCCTGTCGCACAAAGCCTCCACCTCGTCTAAAGCATGCGTCGAGAGTAAAATACCCTTCCGCCTCGACAACCCCCGCACCATCTTCCGCAACGCATGCTTTTGGTTCGGATCTAACCCGTCGCTCGGCTCGTCGAGAATCAAAACTTCGGGGTCATGCAACAAGGCTTGCGCTAAGCCTACTCGCCTGCGATACCCCTTCGACAAACGATCGATCGTGCGTTCGACAACCTCCTCCAACGAAAGAGACTTCACCACACGAGCGACCGCAATTCCTCGCGCAACCCCATCCAAGCCGCGCAACGCCGCAACGCTAGCAAGAAACGCACCCGTGCGCATCTCCCCCCACAAAGGCATGCCCTCAGGTAAGTAGCCCAATTTGCGCCGCGCCTTGAGCGCATCGCTCGCAACATCGTACCCCGCAAGATGAATCGTTCCCGCATCGACAGGCAAATAACCGACCGCTAGCCGCATCGCCGTGCTCTTGCCCGCGCCGTTCGCACCTAATATCCCCACGATCTCGCCGCGCTTAACCGCCAAGTTCAAGCCGTCCAGCGCGCGCAACGAGCCAAACGACTTACTTACCCCGCGCATAGTGATGAGAGTATCGCTCGCCATAAAATTCACCTTACAACAGAAGCAGGTGTCGCGTCACGCTCGTTGCTTGCGTTGGTTTCTTTTGCCGCTCAGCATTTCTCGCAGATAGGAGGCGGTGCGACTGCGCTCGACGCGCGCCACTTCTTCAGGCGTGCCTACGGCGACGATCTCGCCGCCATCGTTGCCGCCCTCAGGACCGAGATCGATGACCCAATCCGCACACTTGATGACATCTAAGTTATGCTCGATGACAACGATGCTGTTGCCCGCATCCACCAACCTCTGTAGGACACCCAGCAACTTGGAGATATCCTCGAAATGCAAGCCCGTCGTTGGCTCGTCGAGGATATACATCGTGCGCCCTGTCGCCCGTCGCGAAAGCTCGCGCGCAAGTTTGATTCGTTGCGCCTCGCCGCCCGAAAGCGTCGTCGCCTGCTGTCCGATGCCGATATAACCCAAGCCGACAGCCTCTAGGGTTGCCAGTTTTTCGTAGATCGAAGGCACGGCGCGGAAGAAGGCTGCACCCTCCTCGACCGTCATTGCCAAGACATCGGCGATCGTCTTTGCGCGGTAGCGCACCTCCAGCGTTTCGCGGTTGTAGCGCGCGCCGCGGCACACCTCGCAATCTACATAGACATCAGGCAGGAAGTGCATTTCGATGCGCACGACACCATCGCCTTGGCAGGATTCGCAACGCCCGCTCTTCACATTGAACGAGAAGCGTCCTGGCAAGTAGCCGCGTATTTTCGCTTCGGGCAGGTTTGCATACCAGTCGCGGATCGGCGCGAAGGCTCCCGTGTAGGTGGCGGGGTTCGAGCGCGGCGTGCGACCGATCGGAGACTGATCGATGACGATCACCTTGTCCAAAGCCGACAAGCCCTCGACGCTGTCGAACGCTCCCGCTTGCTCGCGCGCTCCCATCAAGCGCGTCGAGAGAAGCCGTTGCAGCGTCTCGACGACAAGGCTCGACTTGCCCGATCCCGAAACGCCGGTAACGCAAGTGAACACCGAGAGAGGAAAGGCGGCATCAACCTTTTTCAAATTGTTGTGGCGCACGCCGCGCAGGGTGAGAAAGCGTCCTTCTTTGACCGAGCGGCGTTTCGGAATGGCGATCGATTTCTTGCCGCCAAGGTATTGTCCCGTGAGACTTTTGGCGTTGCGTATGATCTGCGCCAGCGTTCCTACAGCGACAACCTCTCCGCCGTGCTTGCCTGCGCCTGGTCCCATATCGATGATGTGGTCGGCGGCGGACATGGCTTCGCTGTCGTGCTCGACGACGACTACCGTGTTGCCGAGGTGTTTCAGACGATCGAGCGTGGCAAGCAGCTTGTGGTTGTCGCGTTGGTGCAAGCCGATGGAGGGCTCGTCGAGAATGTAGAGAATGCCCGTCAGACCCGATCCGATTTGCGAGGCGAGGCGGATACGCTGTCCCTCGCCGCCGGAGAGCGTGCGCGCCGAACGCGAGAGCGAGAGGTAGCTCAGTCCGACATCGTTGAGAAACTGCAAGCGCGCAGAGATTTCTTCCACGACCGGCGTTGCGATGGTGGCTTGCTTACCTTTCAGCGTGACGGCGAGATTTTCCGCCCACTCCTTGGCTGTAGCGATCGTCATCTCGGAGACCTCGGCGATGTGCTTGCCGTCGATCTGAACAGCGAGCGCTTGGGGTTTCAGGCGTGCACCGCGACATTCGGGGCAGGGTTGCTCGCTTTGGTAGCGCGAAAGCTCTTCGCGGATGCCGAACGAATCGGTCTCGCGGTAGCGACGCTCTAGATTGCGCGATAGACCTTCGAAGGCACGCACAACCCGATACTCTTTCGCTCCGTCGGCGAAGAGGAAAGGAATCTTCTCGCTGAAGCCCTTTAATATGGCGTGCTGCGTTTGCTCGGGTAGAGCGGAGAAGGGTTGGTTCATCTCGCCGCCGAAATGCGAGAGAATACCCTCAAAGGTTTGGCGATAGTAGGGCGCGGGTGAGCCGTGGCGACTCCAGGGAGCGATGGCGCCTTGGACAAGCGAGAGCGCGCGGTTGGGAACGATCTTCTCGTCGTCGTAGTAGACGACAACGCCGAGTCCTCCGCAGTTGTTGCAGGCACCGAAGGGAGAGTTGAACGAGAACAACCGAGGCTCTAACGCTTCGATCGTAAAGCCTGATACGGGGCAGGCGAACTTGGAGGAGAAGATGTGTTCTGTGCCGGACGAGGTTTCTTCGACGCAAAGCAGTCCGTCCGATTCGTTGAGCGCGGTTTGGATCGAATCGGCGAGTCGTTGTTCGATACCTGCCTTCACTTCGAGACGATCGACGACGATGGAGATATCGTGTTTTTTGTTTTTGTCGAGACGGGGCAGTTCGCCGTCGAGTTCTACCATGCGATTGTTTACTTTGACGCGAGCGAAGCCTTTTTTTGCCCATGCTTGAAATTCGTTTTTGTATTCGCCTTTGCGTCCTCGGACGATGGGGGCGAGCAGGTAGATTTTTTTTCCTGTTCCTAGAGCCATGATTCTGTCGGTCATGGTACTGACTGATTGGCTTTCGATGGGTTTGCCTGTTGTGGGGGAGTGAGGGATTCCTGCTCGAGCGAAGAGGACGCGGAGGTAGTCGGAGATTTCGGTGATGGTACCGACGGTGGAGCGCGGATTTTTCGAGGTTGTTTTTTGTTCGATCGAGATAGCGGGCGAGAGTCCTTCGATGGCATCGACATCGGGTTTTTGCATCATGCCGAGGAATTGTCGAGCGTAGGCGGAGAGGCTTTCGACATAGCGGCGTTGTCCTTCGGCGTAGAGTGTATCGAAGGCGAGCGAGGATTTGCCGGAGCCTGAGACGCCTGTGATGACGGTGAGGTTATTGCGCGGAATATCTAGGGAGACATTTTGCAGGTTATGGACGCGCGCGCCGCGGATGACGATGGACTTGGGGGTGCGATCGAGGGCGGTGGCGGATTTTTTCGGGCGGGAGGAGGGCATGGGGAGAGCTTGTTGTACTGCTTTACGGAGACGATTGCTAGCCGTTTTTTTCATTTGCTTTTGTTGTCGTTTTTTCGTATATTAGGAAAGGTGATTCGGGTGGCTTTGTTCGGGGCATCCTTTGTAACCTACCACTTTTCTACGAGGCAAAGAGAACACGATGAACAGTGCCAAAATATCGGATATGGAAAACTCTGTCTACAACCTGAGAAAAGCTTTTTACGATCTTATCGTGAAGATTTACACTCACGCTTACTATCATGAGAGGCGTGCTCTTTTTTTTCGCCGATGGAATCTTATGTTGCAAATCTTTGACTGGATCATTGGTTTGGGCGCTGCTTTTGTGGGTATTTATTTGGCATCTGAAGGCGGTAAAGATTATTACTTAAAAATTTCTATTGGCGTTGCTATAGTAGCGATTCTTGCATTATTTCTTTCAATTTTGTTTGACCTTAGTCAAAAAGCGGAAAAACACCGTTGGTTAACTTATTCTTATGAAAGCCTTAAAAAAGAAATTGCCTTAATACGTTTTGTCAAACAAATAAACAAAAGAAAAGATAAATACGAAGAAAACATTAAAATATTTTATAAGGTGCAGTGTGAAATTTCTAAATTAATCAAAGAAGAACGCCCTATGCTTAAATTTCTTGCGCTTGTAAGTAATTATACAGCGCTACAAGAGTTGTCAAGCCAAACATTGTATGCACAAGGCAAGGACGATGACGACGGTTCCGTCGAAGACTACATCAATATAGTCAATAAAGAAGCCATTGCAAATGCTATCCACGCAATCAGCAGAATCAACTGTTTTCGTAATTTCTTTATCAACGCTCTCTCCCTGCCTCTAGGGGCGATGAAGTTTGAACAAAAAATGCGAGATGAGCTAAATGAAGATGCTAATAAAACGTCCGAAGGCAACGAGTCATAAACAAACAACCCGTTGCGTGTCTGCCTTTGCGATGCGCGCTCCTCATAAAGCGCAGGCGAGCAAAGGCAGACACACACAAGCACAACAGAATCGCCGTACCATGTTATGAATCAGCTTGCGCGAGGCAAGCCTCGCGCTTTGGTACAAGAGGCGCACTTCGTGCGTTCTTTTTGTCTCTAGGGCGAGGAAAACAGAATCGCTTTACCATGTTAAGAGTCAGCTTGCGCGAGGCAAACCTCGCGCTTTGGAATAAGAGGCGCACTTCGTGCGTTCTTTTTGTCTCTAGGGCGAGGAAAACAGAATCGCTTTACCATGTTAAGAGTCAGCTTGCGCGAGGCAAGCCTCGCGCTTTTGAATAAGAGGCTACGCGCTACGCGCGTAGAAAAGCGCACTGCGTGCGCTCCGCTGACGCGGGGTCTTCGTGGGGGGAATTTATCCCCCCACACCCCCCGCGCACGCTTCGCGTGCGCATGTTTTGCGCTCGTCAATATACAAAGCGCGTGCCATTAAAAAGCACAAGCGTAGGCAAGCAAAGACAGACACTCATAAAAACACAAGCGCAAGCAAGCAAAGGCAGACACTCATAAAATCACAAGCGCATGTTTTGCGCTCGTCAATACCAAAAGCCCGTGTCTGCCTCTGCAAAGCGAGCCTCGCCAAATTCTGCTATCCTCCCCCCCATGTCCTCGCCCCCCTCCCATAAAACAACCACCCCGTTGTTGCTAACAATTCTCGCCTCGCATCAAAAACGACTCCGCCAAACCTCGCTCGCATCCCTCTACGATAGCAATCCCCTCCGCGCCCAAACCTTCTCCATCCGTCTAGATAACCTCCTCTTCGATTTTTCTCGCAACCTCATCGATACAAAATCCCTCGATAGCCTCCTCACCCTCGCACGCACCTCCAACATAGAAGCAAAACGAGACGCCATGTTTCACGGCGCACTCGTCAATCAAAGCGAACAACGCGCCGCTCTACACACAGCACTCCGTAGCCAAAGCCAAGAGCCACTCCTCTCAGCATGGGGACAAGACGAACGTCCAACCTTCCTCCTCTCTCGTAAAGCCTGCCAAACCTTCGCCAAAGCATGGCAAGCAGGAAAAATCCGCAACAAGCAAGGCGAACCCCTCACCGATCTCGTCCATGTCGGTATCGGAGGATCAGACCTCGGAACTCGCCTGCTCGTCGAAGCCCTGCAAGCCCTGCCTCCACGACAACGCAAAACAACAACACAGCAACAAGCACGCCTGTTCTTCGTATCAGGCTTCGGCGCGCTCGAAGACCTATTGAGCCAAGCACGTCCTCGACTAGACCCTAAACGCTGTTTAGTGTTCGTGGTCTCGAAGAGCTTTCGCACCGAGGAGACCCTGCTGAATGCACAAGCTCTCATGCATTGGATGCGTCCCGCAGTAGGCGATTCCTTATGGAGACACTTTGTAGCAGTGACGGCGGCTCCTGCTGCGGTGGACGAGGCTCTGCCTTCCCTATCCTTGCCGAGCGAGCGAATCTTCCTTCTGCCCGCAAGCGTCGGAGGACGCTACTCGGTATGGTCGGCGGTCAGCCTTTCGGCAGAGTTGTTATTAGGCACAAAGCTGTTCGAGCAGTTTCTCAAAGGAGCGGAGGCGGCAGATAGGCATTTTCTAGAGCAGCCGTTAGAAAAAAATATTCCTGTCGTGATGGGTTTATTGAGCGTGTGGTATCGCAACTTTTGGAATTTCTCGAACCATGCGATTTTTCCGTATGACCAGCGGTTGCGGAGTGTGCCTTCGTTCTTGCAGCAGTTGGCGATGGAGTCAGGAGGGAAGGTTATGCGTGCGGATGGAGATAATTTTTCGGAAAATTTTGGGAGCAATTTTTTAGGTAAGTTTTCTTCTAGGACGGCTTCTTTGTTGTGGGGAGGGCATGGGAGTGCGGTTCAGCATAGTGTTTTTCAGTGGTTGCATCAGGGGACGGAGTCTTTTTCGTGTGATTTTTGGCTTGAGGCGCGAGGACATAAGCGGGGACATAAGCGAGGAGATAAACGAGGAGATGCGCGAGGAGATGCTCGGCTTGTTGCGCATTGTTTGGCGCAGATGGAGGTATTGATGCGCGGACGGGAGGGGATAGAAGAGAAAGGGGCAGAAGAAAAAGGGATAGAAGAAAAAGGAGAGAGGGGGATAGATGGGGGGGATAGGTTTTCTCGACGAGATTGGATAGGTGGGGGTCATCCTTGTAGTTTATTGCTGTATTCGGATTTTTCGGAGTTTATTTTGGGGATGTTGTTGGCGTTGTATGAGCATAGGGTTTTTGTGGAGGGTATTTTATGGGGAACGAATCCGTTTGATCAGTGGGGGGTTGAGGGGGGGAAGGTTGTTGCGGGGGGTTTGCTGGAGATTTTGGAGGGAGATAGTGATGGAGATGATGAGATGGAGACGGGATCGTTGCGGGATGCGGTGGGCTTTTGGAGGGAGATGCGGGGGCGGAAGGGTTAGATGGCGGGGTAGATAAAACGCGCTTTGTATGATGACGGGCGCAAAACATCGCGTGCGTAGCAAACTTCATGGACGCGCGTTGCAAGCAACGCGCTATGGGGGAGCGCGGTTAGTCTTGACGGATGCAAAACATGCGCACGCGAAGCGTGCGCGGGGGGTGTGGGGGGATAAATTCCCCCCACGAAGACCCCGCGTCAGCGGGGGGAATTTATCCCCTCGCGCACGCAGCGCGCTTTTCTACGCGCGTAGCGCGTAGCCTCTTATTCAAAAGCGCGAGGCTTTGCCTCGCGCAATACTGACTCTTAACGCGGTAGAGCGTCTTTAATTTTGCCTAGAAGACAGAGGAGAAAAAAAATCGCGCGTAGCGCGCCTCTTATTCAAAAGCGCGAGGCTTTGCCTCGCGCAATACTGCCTCGCAACACGGCAGGGCGAGTCTGTTTTCCTCGTCCTAGCGACAAAAAAAATCGCGCGTAGCGCGCCTCTTAAAAGTTGACAAAACATGCACTTGGCACTATAAAAAGCGAATCGGGAGAAATACAAGCACAAACAGCCCAAGGAGGGCGTGACGATGGCTAAAAAAACCGAAGGGCAAGAATCAACCGAAAGGTTCATGAAAGAATTTTTCAAAGATGTAGTCAACCCTGACACTTGGGAAAGCGAAAAAATCTTCCGTGTTGAAGGAGCGGTTGAGAATCCAAAGCGTTTTGTAGTTGATGGCTACAATGAAAAACTTGGAATTGTTTGGGAATACGATGGACCTATGCATTATACTAAACAAGAAAATATAGAGAAAGATAAAAAGAGAGATAAGTATTTTATTTCAAAGGAATACAAATTTATAGTCATTCCTTATGTTTGCCCTTTAACTAAAGTGCTCGCGCGTCATTATTTAAAACCAGCATTTGATTCTGAAAAAGATTTTGAGAAGGCGTTGGCTAACAATTACGAAGCCGCTCGTGAAGCGGCTTATAGTACTTGGTACCCAACACCTGGATGGCATGGCTCACCGCACACACCTTTTAGATTTTTAAAAGAAGGCAAGGAAAGATTTTGGAAGGAAATGAACGAACTGCCTGAAGAATCCCACCATCAAATCATGCATTCTCTTAAGCTCGTTTTAAATGAAATCTTAAACAGAGCTTTAAATAATCCTTTAAAGAAAGACATTGCAGAAAAAATTAGAAATTTTGAAGTTAATGACGAGCATATTAAAGGTTGGAAATTTAAATTAGATAACAAGTCATGACACAAGAAAACATCGCCACCCTTGCCACCTCATCGAGCAAAGACGAGACAGGGAAACGCAACAGAAAAACCCAAGCCTTGAGTGCCTTGCTGTCGGCAAGCGCGCTCGGCGTGTTTCTTGAGGGTTGCGGCGGGGAAGACACAGACGGCGACTCTCCTTCAGTCAACTCTACTCTTGGTAGCGCAAGCAATCCGTTTAAGGCAACGGCAGCTACCGACAGCTTCACGGGTTCGGCAGGCAAGGATTGGGTGAGCTACGCAGGCTTGACCGCAGGCGTTACCATCGACCTTAGCGCTACCACTTTGCTTACAGGCATTAACAACCTGATCGGCTCTGCTCATGACGACATCTTGACTGGCAACATTGCTAACAATATCTTGCGTGGCGGGGAGGGTGCGGACACCATCGAGGGTGGCGGTGGAGAAGATACCGCTTCTTATAGGAACGCTGGCGGAGGGGTCAGGGTTGACCTTACCCTCACAGAAGCGCAAGAGGACTTTGACGGGGACGCTGCCAACCAAAACGAAGCCGTGGGCGATATCATCACCAACATTGAAAATATTGAAGGCTCGGCTCATAACGACTTGCTTACGGGCGATGGCAATGCCAACAAACTTGCGGGAGGAGCAGGCGACGACCGGCTCTTCGGCGGCGAGGGCAACGACGAACTTAACGGCGACGCGGGCAGCGACTACCTCAACGGCGGCGCGGGCAACGACGAACTCAACGGCGACGCGGGCGATGACTACCTCTACGGCGGCGATGGCAACGACATCCTCAACGGCGGCGAGGGCAACGACTACCTCAACGGCGGCGAGGGCAACGACGAACTCAACGGCGGCGCGGGCGATGACTACCTCTACGGCGGCGATGGCAACGACTCCCTCTACGGTGGCGAGGGCAACGACGAACTCAACGGCGGCGAGGGCGACGATCGCCTTGAGGGAGGCGGTGGCGCGGACACCTATGAATTCTCCTATAGGGGTAACACGGATACAATAGACAGTTCCGCAGACGGGGTAGGCAACAAGCTGCTCTTCATCTCTAACGGAGCGGCTTACACGAACGACAACTTTGCCTTCACCAAAGGCAATCTGGATGCTAATGGAGCATTTTCAAGTGAGGTAGAAGGCTCTGACAACGACGACCTGCGCATCGTCGTTACTTCAGGAGGTCAGGAAATGAATGTTGTCTACATCGAAGGCTATTTTGGTCTCACCGATGATGCCTACACGATCTACAGCAATGTCTACAATGGCGAGAATACGCTTGTTGATACAGCCCCTCTCGAAACATCGTAGCAATCTAATAAGCTACTTACCGCGTTGTGAGGCAGTTTGGGGATAAATTCCCCTTGCGCGAGGCAAAGCCTCGCGCTTTTGAATAAGAGGTGCGCTGCGCGCGATTCTTTTCTGCTCTATCTTCTAGGCAAAATTAAAGACGCTCTACCATGTTACGAATCAGCTTGCGCGAGGCAAGCCTCGCGCTTTTGAATAAGAGGCTACGCGCTACGCGCGTAGATAAAGCGCACTGCGTGCGCTCCGCTGACGCGGGGTCTTTTGCGAGGGATTACTCCCTCGCGCTCCCCGCGTGCTACGCACGCGATGTTTTGCGCTCGTAAAAACGACTCGCGCAACCCCCTCGCAGTTATTGCAAGACCCCCGGCCATCTCCCCCGCGCCTGCCTGATATAACTCTCCTTCCTTGCCTCCCATTGCCTCCTCACTCCCACACTATAATTCACATACAACTTCCCCCCATACACATTCCATTGCTCAGGATCCCCCCTCACCGTATACCCCTGCGAAACACCATAAGCACAATATCCCCCAAACTGCGGCGCATACCGAGCAGGACTCCCCAGAAAAGTATCCCGATTCTTCGCACTCGAAAATAACCACTCAACTCCCCCCCATCGAGCCTTGTGAGAAGAACTCCCCCTCACCGCACCCCCCTCCGTGAAATAAGCAACCGCATCATACCCCTCCAAAGCATACCCCCCCCGCGTATAGTAAGAATTCTTCGCCTCCGCAACAGAAGACAATCCCGAAAATACAAGCCATCCAAACAAAACAACCCCATAAATACAAAGCCGCCTCGTCCGAAACATCCCCCGCAAAAACTCTGTCTTGATCGCAAACATAAGAAACCTCCGCATTTTAAAAACTCGATACATCCCCATCCCCCCATCATCCCTCGTTTTTCATGCTACACGATAGTTAGGCAATTGTCAAGTGCTCGGCGGCTAACATGATGCTCTGAACCTCCTCTCGCTCCGAAATATGCGGCGAAGCAATCGCACCCAAAACACGCCAATTGCCAAAACGCTCCAAAGCGTCACGAGCCCCCAACGCCATCTCTGTCATCAAACCCTTGGGAATATGCTTGTCCCGCACATTCTCAAAAACCTTCTGCGAAGCCTCAATGTCAGGATAAATAAACGCAACTAACCAACAACTCGGCGCCGCGAAATGTTGGATAGACTCCAACAATGTCCCGATGCTCGCCCTCCTGCTGTCAACGACGATCGCCGAAAGCGGCAACGGCAGAAAACCCCGATGCAGATGCCGTATGTCTACATCCTCCGCTAAGGTGACGCGAGGCTCGTCGATGATACGAGAAGTCCCCTCCCTCGCAATGCTGACAGCAAACAATCTTCGCACGCCCTCCTCCAACAAGACGCGAGAACAATCTCCCTCCTGCAGCCCCAAGTCCACGGCAATGCGCCCCTTGGCAGAGAAACGAAACTTGCTCATTGCATAAAGCAAGTTCGAGCTGGGTTGCGGACGCTGCTCCTGCTGTCCCATAGCCGAGACAAGCCGCAACGGTACGGCTGCCGAGACCATTTCGCCGATGTTCGATATGCAGTGCTTCTTGAAGAAGACTCGCCCCTCCTCAATCAGCTGCTGCGCATGCCATCGATTACGCGCAAGACGCTGCTTCACTAAGGCATTGATGACGCTCACCGTGCGCGCGTCAACAAATTGTGCCAACATCCTGTCCATTTTCCCTCTCTCTTCCGTGCGGTTGTTGTTGTTGTGATTGCAACGGAAATTCGTGCGCTCCGTAAAAGACACAGCAAGTCTACGAAAGTCTACTTTTTTTGTGCCTTCCTCCTCTAACGCACCAACTCAGATATTTGTTTGAACGCACCTCCTTGTGATGTCTGTTGCCAGTCGAACAGCAGCATCTCGCTGCTGATAACCTCGATCCCTGCAAAGCGCAGGCTCTCGAGCGCACAACGGCGATCGTCGAGCTTGCGCGAGGTCGTCGCATCCTCGACAACGAGAACGCGAAACCCTCTTCGTCGCAAGTCGCGCGCCGTCTGCCAAACGCAGACATGCGTCTCGATGCCCGCAACGACAACCGTCGAGCGCGCCGCGTTATTCAGAGTCTCTAAAAGCCCACCGTCGTCGGCGACCGAGAAGCATCTTTTTTCCCCGATCTTTGTCCCTTGCGGCAAGTTCTCGCGCAACACGGAGGCTGTCTTGCCTAACCCCTTCGGATACTGCTCCGCTACCGCCACCGGCACCTCGAAAAGAGGCATCGCCTTCAACAGCCGAACATTGCACGCAAGCATGTCCTCGCACCCCGCCATCGCAGGCAACAGCTTCTCCTGCACATCGACCAACAAGAACTGGCTGTCCTGCGGGCGCAAGCGTTTCAAAGCTGTCTCCATGGCGGTCGAAGCGGTCATGCACAAGCCTCGTTTTTGCGAGCACTTGTTTTTGCGTGCTACGGCATCAGTAGGATGTGAGGCGCGCTCAAAGCACCGCGGCGCGAAAGCAGCGGTGCAATGTGGCGGACAGACTTTCCTTGCGCGGGCAAGAATCTTCCCAAAAGTCCTCCAGAGAGTCCTTCGAGTCCTGCCAGATTCGTTTGCGCTTGTAGCGAGCTGGCATGCCTGAGCATTTGTCGTAGTCGAGAAGACCACGATCCACGCGGATATGGCAGGAACAGAATGCTTTCTTGCGGACGCTGTAGACGCTCTGCGATCCATGCTTTCGCCTCCGTGAATCCGCCGATGGCATCGACCAGCTCGTTGGCGACGGCCTGTTCTCCCAGCCAAACACGTCCTCCTGCCAAAGCCTCGACGCGCGAGCTGTCGAGGTCTCGCGCAGAGGCGACCTTGCCCGTGAAGTCAGCGTAGATGGCGTCCAACGCGCCGCCGAGCGCGTTCAGATCGTTTTCGGTGTAGCCGTCGATCAACGAGTGCATCGCACTTTCGCCGCCGCTTTGCACGACGCTCCAGTCGATTCCCCAGCGGCTCCAAAAGTCTCGCGTGGCGACCTTGCCTGCGAACACGCCGATCGACCCCGTTATCGTCAGAGGTTGTGCGAAGACGCGCTCGCCCGCCATGGCGATGAAGTATCCTCCCGACGCGGCGATGTCGCCCATCACCACGGCGACGGGTTTCTTCTTACGCAGGCGAAGGATCTCGTGGTAGATGAGGTCAGAGGCGATATAGTCTCCGCCGGGAGAGTCGATGTAAAGCACGACCGCATCGAAACGATCGTCTTGCGCAAGCCTTCGCAACGAGCGCGTGGCACGGCGTGCCGAGATCGTTTGACCGTCCTCCCACTCTCCTTGCGGACTCTCGCGCGCGATCTGTCCGCGCCAGCTCAACAGCGCAACGCGCGCCATCTTCGAGGGATCCATCTCCATCATTTCGGCGGGCTCGATGTCCGCGTCCATCTGTTCCTCCGTAGCAGCCTCCTCGACCTCATCCGAGCCGGCAGCAGAGTCGTCCGAAGGCTCTTCGTTGGATTCTTTGGGGGAGGCTTCGTTCGATTCTTCCTTCATGACCTCCTTTTTCCTTTTTGCTTTCTTCGCTTTGCGCGTGTGCTTGTCTTCGAGAAACTGTCCCAAGCCATGGTAGGAGGCGTAGGCGACGAGCGGGATGGCGTTCAAAGCAGCGCGCGCCGTTTCTTGCTTGTTGTCCTTCTCGCCGGACACAGCTTTAGTTTTCAGCGTGCTTTGGAAGGCATCCCAAAACTTGTCGGCGTAAGCTATGCGATCGACGAGCCCTCTCAGTTGCGCGTCCGAGGCGCTGATGTAGGGTGAAGCGAGCGCTCGAGAAACTAGCTCGCTATCGAGCCGTCGTGTGCGTTCGACTTCTTTGCTCCATTGTCGTACCACGCCGTCTGCCATGCCTTGCAGGTTTTCTTCGACCTCTTCGCCGATGCTGCTGTTGAGGAATTGTTGAGGAAAGCCTTTGTAAGCTTCGCGCGCTTCGAATTCGGGAGTGATCTGTAGTTTTTCTAGGGCGTTGCGGAAGTAAGGCACTTCGATTCTCACGCCGCCGAACCCGAGGCTGCCGCTAGGCGCGAGCGAGATCGAATCGAAGGAGCTGGCGAGGTAGTAGCTTTTCAGTCCTGATCCTGATCCGATGCCTCCCATGTTCGTTGCGTAGATCCAGGCGATCTTGCCTTGCGCGCGAAACGCTTCGATGGCTTTCCGCAGGTCTTCGACGCCTGCGACGCCAAGTTGCGCCATGGCGGTGCTGCTGGTGGTGACGGCGATGGCGGAGATGTTGTCGTTCTGGGCGGCGTGTTCGAGCGTTTCCAAAAGGGTGATGCGGCTGAGACTGGCTCGTTTGTTGAGGAAGGGGAGGAACGGCGAGGGGCTTGCCCAGTGGTTGGAAAGTTGTGTGAGGTTGAGTTTCAGGTATCCTTTGTCGCTGAGCGAGAACTTGCGATGTTGTTTGCCACCTGTGTCTTGTGCGCCGAAGTTGAAGCGAAATTGTCCTTGCTGCTGCAAGGCGGCGCGTTCGATCTTGTCGCCTGCGAGCCAGTATCCGACGAGCCCGACCAAGATGAGGGTAAGAATGACGGCACCGATGACGAAGGAGCTCGTGCGGAAGAGAAACCAGAACAAGCGGAAGAAGGCTCGGAAGAGGAAACGGAATCCTTTACGGAAGAGGCTTGCGACGGAGTTTTTGATCCATGCTAGGAAGTTTTTCATGTTGCTCTCTGTTGTGGCGTGAATAAGAAGAAGACAAGTCTAGGAAGAGAACAAGCAAAAAGCAAGGAATTTCTTGTCAAAGGATTCCTTAGAGATTCCTTGGGATTCCTTGGGATTCCTTGGGATTCCTTGCTTTTGCTCCAACGAAGAGCACACGGGAGACGGGAATTGTTTCTCGCTTGACAACGCAGGGTTGTGCCAAACAAAGGAAGAGGAAGAGGAAGAGGAAGGGGAAGGGGAAGGGGAAGGGGAAGGGGAAGGGGAAGGGGAAGGGGAAGGGGAAGGGGAAGGGGAAGGGGAAGGGGAAGGGGAAGGGGAAGGGGAAGGGGAAGGGGAAGGGGAAGGGGAAGGGGAAGGGGAAGGGGAAGGGGAAGGGGAAGGGGAAGGGGAAGGGGAAGGGGAAGGGGAAGGGGAAGGGGAAGGGGAAGGGGAAGGGGAAGGGGAAGGGGAAGGGGAAGGGGAAGGGGAAGGGGAAGGGGAAGGGGAAGGGGAAGGGGAAGGGGAAGGGGAAGGGGAAGGGGAAGGGGAAGGGGAAGGGGAAGGGGAAGGGGAAGGGGAAGGGGAAGGGGAAGGGAAGGCGGCGCGAGGCGTGAGGAGGGCGCGCACGAGCGCATCACGCGGGGAGAATGAGTCTTTTTCGTGTTTTGCAACGAAAGCTGTGAAAGCGGCTTTATGGGCGTGCAGACAAAAACCATGTTTTTATTCTGTTGATGATGGGCTATTCAATAGTTGACAAATCTTGTTGCCTTTGCTATAAAAACAACCAATAGTAAAGAACACAGAGAGAAGTAGTCATGGCAAAGCCTTGGAAGATTGTCGACTTGTTTTGTGGAGTTGGGGGCATGAGTCTGGGCTTCAAGCTTGCGGGCTTCGATCTTGTTGCTGCTTATGACAATTGGGACAAGGTTGTTCCGATTTATAAAAAAAATATAGACAACAATATATTTTCTTTAGATCTGTCGAAACCGCAAAAAGCTGTTGAACATATATTCCCTTATAGCCCTGACGGCATTATCGGAGGACCTCCATGCCAAGATTTTTCTTCTGCAGGCAACAGAAAAGAAGGCAAAAATGCATATCTTCTTTTGTCTTTTGCAGAAATAATTTGCAAAATAAAACCGCGATTTTTTGTTTTAGAAAACGTTGCTAGAACTAGAAACAGCTTGTCCTACGCAAAAGCCCAAAAGAAGTTTTTGTCCTCAGGATACAAAATAACAGAAATTATATTAGATGCTAGTTTTTGCAACGTTCCCCAAATTAGGAAACGTTGGTTTTCGATAGGGAAATTAGACAATCTTTTGCTTCAGTCTTTTCATGAATCAATTAAAGATAAGCAAACCAAAAAATCTTTAACTGTTTTTAATTACATGAAAAAAGAAATAACTACACAATTTTATTATCGTCATCCTAGAAATTACTCACGCCGAGCAATCTACAGCATTCATGAGCCTTCCGCGACAATTAGGGGTGTAAACAGACCTATTCCACCTCGCTATCCTGGTCACCGCTTAGATGCTGCTCCTATCAAAGATGCGAGACCTCTTACCACAGCAGAAAGATCTAGAATTCAAACTTTTCCTAATTGGTGGTCATGGGATGCTCAAAAAACTCATACGGAGCAAATGATAGGAAACGCTGTTCCCGTTAATTTAGCGTATTTCTTAGCTGAATCTATGCAGGAGACTTTGTTTTAAAATGGCAATTCCTTCACTATACGGATTAGAAAATTCTAATCGAGAAAACAAAGATTTATGGGGAAAAAATCAATTTAACAGCAGTTTCCCCGTGTCGCTTTGTTGCTACATGCGAGACAACAACTACTCGCCCGTGTATATCTACTTGGAAAAAAATTTTCAGCCCGCCATAAGTGACAATCTTATAAAATTTGACACTGTTTTTGGATCAAATAAAAAATATCTAACATATAATTTTGAGCATCCCTTTTTACCGTTTAAAAACTTAATCTACGGACAAAAAATCGGCAACATAGATTTGGTAACATTAGAAGGAACAAAATATCTAAGACCACTTGAAATAAAATTAACGGTGCTTCCAGATCAAGCTACTTGCAAGGAAGAATCTTCTAGTTGGGGATGTGAGTTGGTTCTAAGGCCGATAAGCACTTCATACGCAATACTTAACATATTTTCATCTGTGAAACAAAAAGGACAAATTGATTTAGGACGTGACATTGTTGAAAGCGTTGCTGCTTCGGTTGAGAGCTGGCAAGTGAGCGATACATTACTACAAAAGAAAGAAGAAATTCTGCATTGTCTTTCCGAATACTTGAAAGAATTCTATCAATTGCAGTCGCCTTTTCTTATTCAACCAATCTGGAAAACTGCAGGAAAATCGCCATCTCTTGTTGAAAATTGTTTTGATATTTTTTCATGGTCTGATTTTATGCTATGTAAAATTATCATAGATTCAGCCAAAAAAGAGACACTTTCTAAAACTCGGAGAGTCTCTAGAACTTTGCGAGAGTGCGCACGCATGTTTCGTTGCCTGTACGATCTTCATTCTAGAGGGAAAGTCAATATAGATAATATTTATAAATCTATGAGTTACGGCAGTCAAACAGACAAAGCCTTTGCTATAAGCGGAAAACAAACTCACTTTTATATGAAACATCGTCGTTTGACAAAACCCATCCTTGAGCGTAATGTTTTGAAAAAAATTATACTAAACGGAGGCGAAAAATTACTAAGCCCTGAACGCAGATTCGATGCAACAGTGTATTTTACTTGTAAAGAAATTTTCGATTAAATATTAAATTCAATAATTTTGTTTTTGTTTCGGAGCTATAAATCTTTTCTTTTTGTTAAACGGCGGATCCAAATACATCAAATCGACAGAATCGCTATCAATTCCGCGCAGAATTTCCAAGTTGTCTCTGCAGAAGATCGTTCGATTTTTGAGCGTCGTTTGCACGAAACAAGACCTCCTCTCAGCCGCATTGCGCGCGATGCAGCAACTTGTGATCTGCCAACACTAACGCCATCATCGCCTCGACGACAGGCACAGCCCTGATCGCAACACAAGGATCATGCCGTCCCTTCGTTTCGATCACGCCCTCTTGCACGCCGCCGTTGCCGTCCGAGCCTACCGTCCGTAGAGGAACGCGCACGGAGCTCGTCGGCTTGACGGCGAGCGCAAGCCTTATATCCTGCCCTGTCGAGATTCCTCCCAAGATTCCTCCTGCGTTGTTTGCCAGAAACCTCACTGCGCCCGTCTTGGTTTTCTCTGTTTTTTTTGCCTGCATTTCATCTGCGTTCTGCTTGCCGTCTTTTGCGACGACGGCGAATCCTGCACCGATCTCGACTCCCTTTACGGCGTTGATTCCCATCAAGGCTGCGGCCAAGTCTGCGTCCAGCTTGGCGTATAGGGGCGCGCCCCACCCTGCGGGCACGCCGCACGCCTGCGCTTCGATGCGTCCTCCTAGCGAGGTACCGTCCTTTCGCGTTTGGTCGAGCAGGGCTTGCCATCGCGGCAGCGTTTCTCGGTCGGGACAGAAGAGGTTGTCGAGGCTGCAGTGCGTCCAGTCCCATCGCTCGGCATCGACTGCGAGCGCGCCTATTTGCGAGACGGCGGCGCGCACGACGACCTCCTCTCCCAAGATTTTTTTGGCGATTGCTCCTGCGGCGACGCGCATGACGGTTTCGCGTGCGCTGGAGCGTCCGCCACCGCGCCAGTCGCGCACTCCGTATTTTTGTTGCGTGACATAGTCGGCGTGTCCTGGTCGGTAGAGCGTTGCTATCTCGGCGTAGTCTTTGCTTTTTGCGTCGTGGTTGAGGATTTGCAGGGCTACGGGAGTGCCTGTAGTTTTACCCTCGAAGACACCGGAGAGAATTTCGACTTGGTCAAGCTCGGAGCGTTGTGAGGTAAATCGAGAGAGTCCCGATCGTCTTCGGTTGATATCGTGCTGTATTTCTTCTTGGGAGAGGGGAATTTGCGGCGGGATTCCGTCGAGGATGCATCCCATGGAGACGCCGTGACTTTCTCCCCAGCTGGTGAAGCGCAGGACTTTGCCGAAGGTATTGAAGGACATGCGGAGAGGGAGGTGGTGAGGGGGCGGTGTAGCGTAAGACTTTTAGGAAAGTGCTTTGTCGGTTTCTATCTCAAAGATAGCCTTTTTGTTATCTCCATGCACCAAAGGTTCAAAGCACCAAGCCTTTCTTAAGGCTTCTACGGCTTTTCTTTCTTTTGCTCCGAATTGTAACATATCTCCTACGGCTTCATCGATTGCCTTACGCGCATCGTCCCGCCAAGCAAGGCACGCAGCTTTCATCTCTCGTGTTGACGAAGAGATAAAGTATTGACTAGCGACCTCTCGCGCTATACTACCCTGTTTGCTTGCAGCATCAAAGTCAGGGGTTGGAATGTCGGCAAGTGCCTTGACTTGCATTCTACTTCTTCCCGCTTGTTGCCTTCCTCCATGCGCCCAGTACATCAGCATACCTAAAGTACTGTTTGCCCACAGAGCAAAGGCTTGCCTCACAATCTCGCTTTCGTGTAAGAGGGCAGTCCACGTACTTCCCCCCAAGGCTTCTTCTTTTGTTGTTGCGGCAAGAACAGCTTGCGAAGTCCAGCGCATGTTCCTTGCTAAAAACAATGTAGAGCGTTTTGCACGCATTCTCTCGGCAATGTCTGCGTCGACCACAACACCTTCGTGCGTGAGAGAGACAACCAAATGCTGTTGTTGCTTACTGTCCGCCTTCCACAAAGAAGGATTGCTGGGGATAGTACCCTCTTTTATTTCGTGGAACTCAAAAGCTCCTCTTGGGTCTTTTCCTACCAAATGCCCAATCAAATCGTGGGTTGCCCCCATAATAAAAAGTTTTTTTAATGGTATCATCCCCAAAGGTATCTGTGTTTCAAAGGCTTCGTGAAGGTCGCACAAATACCCTTTCGTCAACCTTTCTGTCGCATGCGCAAGCCCTCTGTTGCTTGTTCCTGCGTCGCTCCATGGCTCACCCGTCCCTGAAGAAACTACGCGTATCCATTGCCCGACTCGCGTTTCTTTTGCGTCTGTGAATGACACAATGCCGTTTTGCTCTTCTCTGTCGCGCAAGTTGTTGATGGCTTTTGCTATTTCGGTAGCCTCAGCCAAGTGTCGCGGGATGTTCTCCAAGTTTATTGTCAGGCGCGTTGCTTTTTTATCGTCAGGCTCACTCTTTTTTCTTGCGACAAGCAACATCTCTCCCATGCCAGTATCTGCCGAAAGAGAAGCGGTTTTACCAGGCATGACGACAACAACAATGTCTTGATAGTGTTCTTCAAGCATCTTACGCACTTCTTTCCAAGTTTTCTGCGAAGCTGCTGTAAGAGGGAGAACACTTGCCAGAACTCCGCCAGACTTCAGTTTTAGATGCGCCAAGTAAAGAAACGCAGATCCCTTCCCTGCCCGTCGGTTTGCAGGTGTATCTTTAAGAATTTTCCCGAGTTTGTCTTGTGCATCAAGTCTATCGTCTGTGTCCAAACCTTCCACATCGAAAAGCCTCTGTCCTCCCCTCGTTCTTGAATAAGGCGGGTTCATGACAATCAAATCTTGGCTTTTATAAAGAACAGCAATAATATCCCCTCCCCCCCCCCTCTCTTTTCCCCTGCTTGTTGCAATAGAAGACGAGAACAGATCCGCTAAATTCTCTTGTTTGATCAGCTCCAAAGAGCCTGTGTGATTGGCTCCCACCTTCGCCATAGCAATGTTTGTCTTGTCGTAAGGAAGAAGGCTTTCAACGCTAGACAAACTCGCCGCTGTCAAATGAACGGCAATAGGATTGATGTCAATCCCTGTAAGAACAAACGACATGAATTGATTGTGCAAATCACTACCCTTGCCTCCTTGTCGTTCGTGTAAAGTGCGAATACGTCTGTAGACGGCACGCAACAAGGTACCTGTGCCACAAGCAGGGTCAATGATGCGCAAGGCGCAAAGTTTTTCTTTGTCGCCCCAAAATTTTGCATCGTAAGACGAGGCGGGCAAACATAACCCTGCCAGCAGTTCTGCCGCTTCAGGTTGAGTGTAGAAGGCAGCAGCTGTTTTTCTGTCTTTGGAGAGTTTCGGAAAAACTGATGCACTGACATCTACCAAAGCACTGATACGGTTTTCGCTGATTTTTTGCACAAGGGCTATTATTCTCTCAAACGCATATTTGAAAGAAAGAGGAAACTCTTCGTCCAAACATTCCTTGGCAGGCTCGAAGATAGAGCGGTAGTTAATATCCAACACTTTGTTCCAAGCCTCCTGCAATTTTATCTGACAGGTTGGAAAACTTTCTTTCAACACGGTGGCAGGGAACGGAATATCTTTGTACCTACCGTCACTCGCGATTTTTTCTTGGAAGACAAGAGCGTTCAGCCATACGCAAACCGCAACTGCCAAGCCTTGTTCTGCGTCTTGTTGTCCTAGCCTTTTCTGTATTGCCTCGATGGCGTTAGGAGAAAGTGTATGCAACAAGCTTTCGCCTATACTTTTAACTTCGCCAGCTACTTCTGCCGCCAGCTCTTCAAGCGTCCCTGCGACCGATGCGCTTTGAACAATAATATCTGCCAAATCCGATACATTGCCTTTAAGCCAACCTTTCTCAGGCCAGCGCACAGGCGGTTGTTTTATATCCGCGCTTTTTTTGTAAAGACAAGCAAATTCAAATTCATCTCCTCCTTTAAGAGACTCAACAATTTCAGGATGCTCCTTTTCTCTAAAAACAAGAGGTGCTTTAACAGCGATAGCGTTACAAATTACCTTGTTGCCTCCCTTGAAATTTGAAACAAGCCCGAACCTTTCCTCCGCATCTTTTTCAGGGTTTGCGGTTTTCTCGGCGAACTCAACCTCTACCGCAACGGGACATAAATCTGATGCTTCTAGGAAAATATCAATACGCGGAGATGGTCCCTTCTTCTTTTCCGCCCATTGCACGATACCTGAACATTCACCTGCTACGATTGCCTGCTCGCTGTCTTGCCAAACGGCGCGTTGCGCTTTCAACACTTCTGCCAGTGCGTAGTTGAAGCCTGACTCGTATGTTTTGCTTTTGTCGATCATGGAAAAGGAAAAGGCATTTCGTTAATTTTTTCTATTGTTTAGTATGTAAATATTTAAATTATTGATTAAAATTTTCTATTCCTTTGCGACTTCTTCCAACAGCTTTTTCGCCTCTCCTACGCTGTCTAAGGGTAGCATGCCGACCGTGTTATATCCTCCGTCGACATACATCACCTCCCCCGTCACACTTCTCGCCAAATCCGAGAGCAGAAAGACCGCCGCTCCTCCCACATCATCCTGCGCAACATTGCGCCGCAAAGGAGCGTTCATCGCATTCCACTTCAACATCAAACCCATCGCTCCGATTCCCGACGCCGCCAGCGTCTTGATAGGTCCCGCAGAAATCGCATTGACCCGAACGCCCCTCGGTCCAAAATCGGACGCTAAATAACGAACGCTCGCTTCCAACGCAGCCTTCGCAACGCCCATAACATTGTAGTTCGGAATCGCCTTCTCCGCGCCGTAGTAGGTGAGCGTTACAATCGAGGCATCCTCACGCAACAATTCCTCGGCGCTCGCTAACACCGCCGTCAGGGAATAACAGGAAATATCCATCGTGTTCAAAAAGTTCTTTCGGGAGGTGCGAAGATACGCCCCTCGCAACTCGTCCTTGTCGGCAAAGGCGATCGCGTGGACAAGAAAATCGAATCCTCCGTCCCATGCTTTTTTGAGCTGCGCAAACAAGCTGTCGATCGACGCTTCGTCGGTCACATCGCACGGAAAAACCTTGTCCGAGCCGACGCGCGTCGCAAGAGGGCGCACGCGTTTTTCCAACACCTCGCCTTGATAGGTGAACGCGAGTTCTGCTCCGTGTTCGTGCAGCTTCGAGGCGATGCCCCAGGCGATCGAGCGTTCGTTGGCGACTCCCATCACCAAGCCTCGTTTTCCCGCCATCAGGTTGGATACTTTTGTCACGCTTTTGTCTCCTATGTCGTGTGTTTTTCTTCTAGCGTAACGCGCGGGATTGTGCAACTCATCTTTGGCAACTCACCTTTGTCGCCTTGTGTTGTCAGAAGAGGATAAGTTTCAGTGCGAGCCATAGGAATGGTATAGTTATTGCTCCGAAGAGTGCGCATAGTGCCATTGCGAGTCCTGCGTATGTTCCTGCGACTTGGTGTTTTTCGGCGAAGAGTTGTGCGGTTGCGATTCCGTGTGAGGATGCTCCGATGGCGATTCCTCCGATGGCGGCGTGTTGGGGAGCGAAGTGTTTAAGCAGGAGTGCTCCGAACACGGCACCGCAGATGCCGGTGGAGATGGCGACGGCGCCGCCGAGCGAGAAGTCTGCTCCGATAGCGAAGGCGATTTCTTGAGCGACGGGGCCTGTGATGTTTTTCGGCACGAGTGCGCTGACGAGTTTTTCTTGGGTGCGATGGAGCAGGAATCCGATGAGGGCTACCGATGAGCTGCTGAAAATGGTCACGCCGACGACGGCGAGGAAGAGGGAACGAGATTTTCGGATGATTTCGCGGCGTTGGCGATAGATGGGCATAGCGAGCGCGCAGACGCAGACGGGCAGTAGTAGTAGTAGTAGGTTTGATTGCTTTTGGAAGGTTTGCACATCGAAGTTGCCGAACAGGAGCAGCAGGCAGAGTGCGAGCACTGAGATGAAGACGGGGTTCAGCAGCGCGGGTTTGGCGCAGCGTTTGTAGAGAAGGAAGGCTGTCGTATAGGCTACGATGCAGACGAGGGTTCCCAGTTCGGGCGGGGGGGTTGTCATCGTTTTGCTTGTTTGTTGAGGGGTTTTTGGGTGGATTTTTCGCGAGTTGTTTGTTTGAGGATGACGATTGTTCCTGCGATTGTGACGAGGGTGTGTGGAACGATGACGAGGAAGAGGATGAGCCATGCTTGTAGGAGGATACTTGTATCTTTGACGATTCCGACTCCGATTGGAACGAAGCAGATTGGCATGACGAAGAGGAGTCGGTTAGCGGTTACTTCGATGGCTTGGTCGAGGAAGTGCCATAGGGGTGTTAGGTTGGAGGGGGTTTTGTCGTATGCGATGGCTTCCAGTTTGGGTTTGAGGGTAAACAGGAGGATGACGGAGAGGGGCAGTGCGACTGCGATGGGGGGCATGGGGAGGTTCAGGATGGGGTCGAGCAGTTTAGCGATGACGACGCAGAGGACGAAGGGGGAGCTACCGATGAGGATGGAGGCGGTTTCGTGTTTTATTCTGCGGGCGATGCGGCGGAGGCTTTGGGATGAGGGGATATTCAAGGTTGTGTTGCTCCTGTTGCACGCGTGTTGGCTGTGTTGTGAATTCGGGTTGCAGGGACGGAGGCTAGCATGGGGGGGAAGGCTTGGCAAGGGGGTTGTTAGGCAGACACGTGCGGGGGGATAAATTCCCCTTTTTGATTAGGTAACATACGCAAGACGAGCGAGCCGTAGGCGAAGTGAGTTTTGCGCATGGGGGGAGGGGGGGGACGCAGTCCCCCCGCAAAAAGCGCGCCGCGAGCGGGCGCGTAAGCGCCTTCTACGCACGAGCGCGAAGCGCGAAGTGCGTAGCCTCTTGCTAGGGAGTAGCCCCGAATAGCAAAGTCGCCGACACAGCCACTACCGCCATTAATGTTGCCATCATTGTCGCCATGACAGAAAATCCTATCACCATCAACTGCCGCAACCCCTTCATCTGCTCCTGCATCGCCTGAAACTGCTCCTGCATCGCCTGAAACCGTACATCCATCTTCTCTTCCAAGCTTCGTATCTCCGTCTTGGTCGCAACATCTCGCATAATCTCGCGCAAAACATCGCACAGCGCACGGGATTGCCCCTCGTCCCATCCCCCCTCTCGCAATCGGTCGACAACCCGTTGCGTGTCAAAATTCGCCGTTCCGTTCGACACTCTTTTTGTTTCCTCAAGCATGACGACAATCTCCCTTTTTCCAAAGCCCCAAAACAAATCTCCTGATAACAATACCTGCTCCCCGTCCGAAAGTCAAGCCTACATAGGCGCGCGTAACCCTTCTCGGGTTACGCGCGATTCTTCTTGTCGATAGGGTGAAGAAAACATTGTCGCTGTGCCGTGTTGTGAGGCAGTATTGCGCACGCCTTCGGCGTGCGCTTTTGAATAAGAGGCTACGCCCTTCGCGCTTCGCGCGAAGGGCGTAGAAGGCGCTTACGCGCCCCGCTGACGCGGGGTCTTTTGCGAGGGATTACTCCCTCGCGCTCCCCGCGTGCTACGCACGCGATGTTTTGCGCCCGTCAATATAAAAAGCCAGTTTTTGTCGTTGTGCAGCGCGCCCGTAAGGAAGCGCAAGCAAGCAACGACAAAAACAAACACTCCCTGCATCGCCTTTTTGTGCTAACCTAGCCCCATGCCCTCCTCCATCTACACCCACATCATCGTCGGCGCAGGCTCCGCCGGTTGCATCCTAGCAAACCGCCTCTCCGCCATACCCCAAAACAAAGTCCTGCTCGTCGAAAAAGGTAGCCGAAACGATTCCTCCCCCCTCATCCAAATGCCCGCCGCCCTCCCATATCCCATGTCCATGCAAAAATATAACTGGGGATACATAACCCAACCCGAAAGAAATCTCAATAATAGAAAACTCGCCTGCCCCAGAGGAAAAATCATCGGAGGATCCTCCGCCATCAACGGCATGATCTTCGTTAGAGGAAATCCCCAAGACTTCGATACATGGGAAAAACTCGGCGCAAAAAATTGGAGCAGCGCCCATGTCCTCCCATACTTCCAAAAAATAGAAACCGCTCCTTCCTACACTCCCCCCACTCCTCAATTTCGCGGCACAAAAGGAGAACTCCGCATAACCCGCGCACAACACAAAAATCCGCTCGATAAAGCATTCATCCTCGCCGCCAAACAAGCAGGATACCCAACCCTCCTCCACTACAACGCAAACACACAAGAAGGATTCTCCCCCGCCGAACGAACTATCCACAAAGGCAAAAGACAATCCTCCGCACAAACATTCCTCAAACCCATCCTCCATCGAAAAAATCTAACCCTGATGACGCATACACTAGTCCACAGAATCACCATAGAAGGAAAAAAAGCGACAGGAATACTCTTTGAACACAAAGGCAAACGATACCACGCACTCGCCTCCCAAAATGTCGTGCTGGCAGCAGGCTCGATCAACTCTCCGCACCTGCTGATGCTCTCAGGAATCGGAAATCCTAGACATTTGAAAAACGCTAATATACCATGCATCCATCCCCTACCCGCCGTCGGAGAAAATCTACAAGACCATCTCGAAATCTACCTGCAATACGAATGCCTGAAACCCGTCTCTCTCTATCGCTATACCTCGCTTTTGGGAAAAGCTCTCGTCGGCGCGCGATGGCTTTTTTTCAAAACAGGCATCGGAGCAAGCAACCATTTCGAGACGCTCGGCTTCATCCGCTCTTCCACCCGAGCCTCCTACCCCGACATCCAATTTCACTTCATGCCCATAGCCATCCGTTACGACGGAACGTTAGCGGCGCGTTGCCACGGCTTCCAATTGCATTTGGGATATATGCGCTCGAAATCGCGCGGCTCGGTCAGAGCCGTCTCTCCCGATCCGCGCCATCCGCCCGAAATTAGATTCAACTACATGACGCACAAAGAAGACTTTCCGCTCATGCGAAAAGCCCTTTCGCTGGGACGAACAATTATCGCTCAACAAGCCTTGAGCCATTTCAAAGGACGAGAACTCGCACCTGGTCAGCAGGCGCAATCCGACGATGCGCTCGATACCTTCTTGCGCGAGCAAGCAGAGAGCGCATACCACCCGTGCGGCACCTGTCGCATGGGCAGCGTTGGGGATAGCGAGGCGGTCGTCGATCCTGAGTGTCGCGTGATCGGCATCGAGGGCTTGCGCGTTGCCGATTCGTCGATCTTTCCGCAGATAACAAACGGTAACACGAACGCTCCCTCGATGATGGTCGGCGAGAAAGCCGCCGATCTTATTCTCGGCAGGAAACCCTTGACTCCGCGTGCTTGGCGCGCGAGATAGGCAGGAGCAACGCAAACTCTACCCGCAAAATCTTATGAACAAGGAGAGAGCATCATGAACGAACATAACTCGCAACCCAAAAGTTATCAACCCAGAAGTTATCAGCCTCGTGCTTCACACTATGTAGACGGAGCGTATTGCGAGGACAAAAAGGGGGAGGTTATGTCGGTGCTGTATCCTGCGACGGGCGAGGAGATCGCGCGTGTGCATGAGGCGAGCGATGACATTATCGAGCGCGCTGTTGCGGGAGCCAAACGCGCTCAGGTTGGGTGGTCGATGCTTGCGGCGCCTGAGAGGGGCAGGATTTTGTTGGAGGCGGCGAGGTTGTTGCGCGCTCGTAACCGAGAGTTCTCGGAGTTAGAGACGATGGATACGGGCAAGCCTTTGCAGGAGACGCTTGTGGCGGATGCGACGACGGCGGCGGATGCCTTCGAGTATTTTGGTGCGTTGGCGTTATCGAAGAGTTTCGAGGGAAGGTATGTTGCTGTCGGAGGGGGTGATTTCGCTTATACGACGCGCGAGCCTTTTGGGGTTTGTTTGGGGTTAGGTGCTTGGAACTATCCGATACAGACGGGTTCGTGGAAGATTGCGCCTGCTTTGGCGTTGGGCAATTCGATTGTCTTCAAGCCCTCGGAGATGACGCCGTTGTCTGCCTTGGCGCTAGGAGAGTTATTGACGGAGGCGGGCTTGCCTGACGGAGCGATGCAGGTTGTGCAGGGGGCGGGGGGAGTTGGTGCGAGGTTGCTTGCGGACGAGCGGATTCGCAAGGTTTCGCTGACGGGCTCTGTAGAGACGGGGAGGCGTGTTGCTTCTAGTGCGGGTGCGGGTTTAAAGAAGGTGACTTTGGAGTTGGGGGGAAAGTCTCCGTTGATTGTTTGTGGAGATGCGGATTTGGACGAGGCGGTATCGGGGGCTTTGTTAGCGAATTTTTACTCGACGGGTCAGGTATGTTCTAATGCGACGCGAGTTTTTGTTGAGCGCGGAGTTAGGGAGGAATTTTTGGAAAGGTTATGTATTCGAGTTAGGGGTATAAAAATCGGAGATCCTATGGATGAGACGACGACTATGGGGCCTATGATTAGTGCGGAGCAGAGGGACATTGTTTTGGGTTATATTGCGGGAGGTAAAAAGGAGGGAGCTAGGTTAGTTATGGGGGGAGGGGTTCCTAAATTAGGGGGTGTATTGGATGGGGGATTTTTTATTGAGCCTGTTGTTTTTGATGGGGTAGGGGATGAGATGGCGATTGCGAGGGAGGAGATTTTTGGACCTGTATTGTGTGTGATGGAGTTTGGGGATGAGGGTGAGGTTATGGAGCGAGCGAATGCGACGGAGTTAGGGTTGAGTGCGGGAGTTTTCACTTGTGATTTAGATAGGGCGCATAGGATTGCGCGGGGTTTTTCGGCGGGGACTTGTTGGATTAATAGTTATAATGTGACTATTGCGGGGGTACCTTTTGGGGGATGTAAGGGTTCGGGGTTAGGGAGTGAGAATAGTTTAGAGAGTTTAGATTCTTACTCGTGGGTTAAGAGTGTGTATGTGGGGGGGAGTAAGATTGACGCGCCGTATTGACTTGCTGTATTTTACGGACGCTTTGTTTATTGACGAGCGCAAAACATGCGCACGCGAAGCGTGCGCGGGGGGTGTGGGGGGATAAATTCCCCCCACGAAGACCCCGCGTCAGCGGGGGGAATTTATCCCCTCGCGCACGAAGTGCGCTTTTCTGCGCGTGAGCGAAGCGAAACGCGCAGCCTCTTATTCAAAAGCGCGTTTCGCAGAAACGCGCAAGCTGACTCGCAACGCGGTAAAGCGATTCTGTTGTGGCTTGCGTTATGATGCTTCGTCTCCTTTTTTAAATATTTCAGTTTGTTGCAAGGATCCTTGAGGGTCGTGTTCGATATCGTGTAATTCATATTCGTTTCGCTCTTTGTTGCCTTGTGTAATTTGTCGTGTAATTAAAGTCGCTCTAATACGGATTCCATGTTTGAAAAGAATTGCACCTTTTTTTATTTTGTCCATATATTTCTTATCCATAATAGAAGCAGAAAAGCTAACGCGACTTCCCTCTCCAATAGAGGAAAAAATCCATCTTCTTTTTTCAGGATCAGTGATATGAGGAGAATCTACCTGTAATAATACTTTGCTTTCTCTCTCCTCCGCAACGCTTTCCTTTTGGTCTCCTATAAAATAAGGAATTTCTTCTTTTGTTATTTTTTCTACTGTTGTTTTTCCTTTTTTATTCCTTACCTCAATGGCATCCATTCCTTCTTGTTCCAAAGGCGACACAATATCAGAAAGATGGCTTCTTGTTTTTCTATCATCGTATAGTTTCCAAAGATTTCTTGGTACAGTCGCCGTCTGGCTTCCTACCGTCATTTTAACTTCATCTTCTTTAATAGTTACCTCAGAAGGTTTTCTGTTTTTCAAAAATTTCAAAAATTTAATAAGCGTCCAACGACCAAAGGCAACACCGCCAACACCAGCTCCAACAACTCCAGCAGCAATTACATCTGCAGTATGTTTGCCCAACTGTTCACTTAATCCTTTAACATACCATTCTTTTCCAATACCTAATATATTAATAATATCATCTGCCGAATTATAATCGCTAACGCCAAAGAGATTTTTTGTCTGCTCTATTAAAGAAGCGGTGACGGATAAATCAATTTCAAACGATCCTGCACTAATTTTTTTTACAAGAACTTTGACTCCCTTGCCTTCTTTATTGATAACTTCGTGCGCACGCTCACAAACCTTGCCTATCGCCAACAAGGCAGGTCCCAGATCCCTAGCATCCATCGTGCCGTCTGCGACTTTTTTGCCAACATAGGCGATTGTGGTGGAGGCTACGCTCATCGGTGCGTTCTCTAAGAAAGAAACAATAATCCCTGACTTTTTCACAACGAGAATAAAAAGTCAAGGGATATTTTGCACTTTTTTTCTACTTCTGTGTCAACCCCCACAAAGCCGCTTTACCGCGTTGCGAGTCAGCTTGCGCACGGCAAGCCGTGCGCTTTTGGGACAAGAGGCTACGCATCTCGCGCTACGCGCGAAATGCGTAGAAGGCGCTTACGCGCCCGCTCGCGGCGCGCTTTTTGCGGGGGGACTGCGTCCCCCCACACCCCCACGCGTGCTACGCACGCGTTCGTTTACGCCCGTTGTTTTATCTACGCCCGTTGTTTTTTTTCCTCGTTCCCCTCTACGACGCGCATCACCCGTTCCGCAATTCCCTCCCCATCTAGCCCAATCTCCCGCATCTGCTCCTCCTGCGTCCCCGCCCCCACAAAACAATCCCCATACCCCATCGCCAAATATCTAACCCTCTCCAACATACCCCCATCCGATAAAGCCATCATAACCTGACTAGAGAATCCACCCACAGCCCCATCCTCTAAACTAACAACAACATCATGATCCCTCGCTAACTCACATAATAAAATTCTATCTACAGGCTTCGCAAATCTCGCATCCGCCAATGTCACTCGTATCCCCCGCCTCCGTAAAATCTCAACAGCAACACGAGCCCTAGAAAGACATCCCCCCAAACTCATAATAGCAATCCCGCCACTACCTCGATTGCCCCGACTACCCTCATCGACAATTCTACCCTTTCCAATCTCTAAAGGTCTCACCCTTGAGGGCATCACAATACCTACCCCCTCCCCCCGAGGATACCGAAACGCACTAGGCGCATTATCAATAGATAACGCCGTCGCTAACATTAAAGGCAACTCCCCCTCATCACCCGCCGCCATCACAACGAAATTCGGCAAACAACACAAATAACATAAATCAAACGATCCCGCATGCGTAGCTCCATCCGCTCCCACAACCCCCGCTCGATCTAACGCAAACCTAACCGCCAAACTCTGTATCGCAACATCATGCACAACCTGATCGTAAGCTCTCTGTAAAAAAGTCGAGTAGATCGCAACAACAGGCTTCATCCCCTCGCACGCCATCCCCGCCGCAAAGGTGACGGCGTGCTGCTCGGCAATGCCAACATCAAAGCATCGCTTGGGAAACTCCCTCGCGAACTTATCTAACCCCGTCCCCTGCAACATCGCCGCCGAGATCGCAACGACCGAAGAATCCTTTCTCGCCTCCGCAATCAGAGCCTCGGCAAAAACAGAAGTATACGAAGGCGCAGACGGAGCAGCCTTGCGCTGCTCACCAGAGACAATGTCAAACTTTCCAACGCCGTGAAACTTGTCGGCAGCCTTCTCGGCAGGCGCATAACCCTTCCCCTTGCGCGTGATCGCATGCAACAACACAGGCCCCTTAGCATCGCGCAACTGTCGCAACAAGGGTACAAGCAAATCAAGTTTGTGTCCGTCGATCGGACCGACATAACGAAAGCCCATCTGCTCGAACAGAGTTCCTCCCGTCAGCGTTCCGAAAGCTTTCTCGCTGATTTTTCGGGCTACATCCTCGACAGCGCGCGGCGCGAAAGAAACGGTTCCTTTCAAAAACTTTCTCATTTGTCGCATCGGACGCGACACCAACAGCCGCGAGAGATATGCACTCATCGCTCCGACGGGCGGGGAGATGGACATGTCGTTGTCGTTCAAGATGACGAGCATCGCCGATTTTTGTGCGCCTGCGTTGTTCATCGCCTCGTATGCCATGCCTGCGCTCATCGCGCCGTCTCCGATGACGCACACGACTCGCCTAGAAGTTCCTCTCAGATCGCGCGCGACGGCAAAGCCCAAGCCCGCCGAGAGAGAGGTGGAACTATGCGCTGCTCCGAAGGGATCGAAGGGGCTTTCGGCACGGCATGTGAAGCCGGACAGCCCGTTTTTTTTTCTAAGCGTGCCAAGTTTCGAACGTCTGCCCGTCAGCAATTTATGAGGATAGGCTTGGTGTCCGACATCGAAGATCAAGCGATCTTCGGGCGTCTCAAAGACGGCGTGCAGCGCAACCGTTAGTTCGACAACGCCCAGCCCCGCGCCCAAGTGTCCGCCTGTTTGCGACACCACCGACACCAACTCGACGCGCACAGCTTGCGCTACTTCTTGCAGTTCAGGAATGCTCAAGGAGCGCAATCCCTCTGTCGATTCCGATCCTGCGTCGAGCTCCAAGCGATCGAGAATTCTCTTCGCCTGCTCTTGCGTCATGTTTTGCGTCATGTTTTGGCTCATGTTTTTTGAGGTATGCGCGTTGGCAAAAAGCGTGCGAAGGCGCAGAGTAGCGTCGCAGGCTCGAAGCCTATCTCCGAGTAGTCGGCTAATGCGCGCTCGGCGCGACGACACAGAGACACGGCTTCCTCGCGCATCGCTTCTGTTGGCGCGTGTGCGAGCAGAGTTGGCAGCCTAGTCGAGGGAAGGGGAGTTGCGTTTTTTTGTTCTCGTCGCTTGCGATCGTGTGCCTCGTCGCGCAGGTCGTCGATCGCTTGATAGGCGTTGCCGAGATGGTTTGCGTAGAGCCGCAAGGCGCGTTGTAACTTTTCGTCTGCCTCCGAGCAGCGCGCTCCCATAGCGCACGCGGCGCGCAACAAGGCACCTGTTTTCAAGGCGTGGATCTCGCGGAGGGTGGGTTTCTCGGCAGAGTTTTTTGTAGAGTTTTCGGCAGAATTTTCAGATTGTTGCTCGCTTTCTAAATCCCAGCTCTGTCCGCCTGCCATGCCCTGTGCGCCTGCCGCGCGAGCGAGTTCGAAGCAGAGCGACAAGCGCAAGCGTGCCTCGGAGTTTTCGTCGCTCTGAAAATTATTATTTTTGGAATTATTGTTTTTGGCAAGCACTTCGAAAGCGAGGGTGAGCAAGGCATCGCCTGCTAATATCGCCTGTCCTTCGCCCACCTTTACATGCAGGGTGGGTTTTCCGCGTCGTAGCAGATCGTTGTCCATTGCGGGCAGATCGTCGTGGATCAGGGAGTAGCTGTGTATCATCTCCAGGGCTGCGGCTGCGTCCTCCACGATGGTTTCTCGTGTTTTTGCTTGCATTGTGATTGCTTGCCCTGCGTGGCTTTCCCGCGCCGAGACCTGCTGTGCCAGCGTGTTGCTTGCGTAAAGCAAGAAGGGACGCACGCGTTTGCCGCCGCCCAGCAGCCCTTCGAGCATGGCGGAATGAAGGGGTTCGCATGCTCCCTGCTCGTCTGCGTTTTTTTTGTTCGCCTTGGCGCGGTCGAGCATGATTTTCTGCAGGTGTTTTTCGACGCGCTGCTTTGCCTCTGCGAGCGCGGAAGAGAGGGGGGCGAGGGAGGAGAACGCGGCGAGGGGGTCGTTCGTTTCTTCCGAATGTATTTGGCGCGCTGTTTGAGCGGAGGCTTTGTTTTCGAGAGTTGTGGCTGTCACGATGTTGCCTCGCGGAGTGTGCTGCTTTGTCCTTGACTAGACGCTCGACAATTTTTGTCGGGAGAAGGATTGGTCTGCGCCCGCCGTGTCGTTTGGTTTGTCGCTTGCTTTGTCGTTTGGCTTGTCGTTTTTGTCGTTGTTTGCGTTCGCTGTTATTTTTTCGACTTCGCCTTGCGCTTTAGCGAGCAGTTTTTCGCAGTGCTTTCTGAGTGCTTCTCCGCGTTGGTATGCGAAGATGGATTCTTCTAGTTTCGCCGATCCTTGCTCTAATCGTCGCACGATTCCCTCCAGCTCTGAGAGAGCTTCTTCGAACGAGAGGGAGTCGATATCGCGTTGTTTTGCGCGCTCGGCTACGGGGTCTGTTGGCATGCTATGCTGTGCTTTGGATTGCGGATGTTTGGGGATGATACAGCATATGGCGTTTGAGCGAAAGTCTGCTACGCAAGAAAGTGATGTAGCCAGCGAGACGGCTTTTTTGCAACGCTACAGCCGTCACCTGATGCTTGCCGAGATTGGCGAGGAAGGGCAGGCGATTCTTTCGCGTAGCGTTGTGGGGGTGTTCGGCGCGGGAGGATTGGGGTCGGCGGCTCTCTTCTACCTTGCCGCGAGCGGGGTCGGCACCTTGCGCATCGTGGATTACGATCGCGTTTCGCTCGACAACCTTCAACGCCAGATTCTTTACACGACGGCGGACATCGGTCGTCCGAAGGCGCGGAGTGCTCAAGGTTCGCTTTCGTTGCTCAACCCTGATATCGAGATTGTTCCTCTTAGCGCTCGTCTAGTTGCCTCGAACGCCGATGCGCTGCTTGCGCCTTGCACGCTTGCCTTGGATTGCGGCGACAACTTCACGATGCGCGACACGCTCAACAGCGCGTGTTTGCGACAAGGCAAGACATTGGTGAGCGCGGCGGCGGTGGGCTTTACGGGCAGCCTCGTGCGCTTGCGTCCTGAGTTGGGTACGGGGGCAGCGGGAGGGCTTTGCTATCGTTGTCTTTATCCTGAAGAGCCTGATTTTTCTAAGCTGCCGCGTTGTGACAGCGTCGGCATTTTTGCGCCCGTCGCGGGAGTGATGGGGTGTTGCAAGCTGCCGAAGCATTGAGGTTTCTTTTGGGCAAGCCCTCGCGTTTGGAGCAACACCTCTTGTGGTACGAGGGGCTTGCAGGGCAGTTCCACGAGTTCGCCGTGGCGCGCAACCCGCGCTGCCCTACCTGCGCTTCAAGCTAGCTTCTAGATTCCTCCGAATCGTTGGACGAGGTCTCCGATAGTTGCGAGGATTCTATAGCGTGCCACTTCTTTAGCGACGCGTGCGTTGAGCTCGCGTTGCTGAGCTGCGAAGAACTCGTTTTGGATGTTGAGCAGGTCGAGCAGGTTGCGTTGTCCTGCGCTGAACTGGCGGCGATAGGCATTCTTTTCGCGTTCGGTCGCACTGAGGAACTGCAAGGCTTGCGCGTGGATGCGGCGGCTTTCTGCTACCTCGACCCAAACATTGTTGATTTCCTCTTCGATACGCCTTTCCGCATCCTTACGCAGGAAGCGTGCGGCGCGCAAACGTTGTTGTTCGCTGATAGCATCGAAGACGGGAGTAAAGCCTGCCGAGAACTGGTAAGAACCGCCGATGCCGACGCTGAGGTCTTCGATGTCTCCTGTTGAGCCGCTTTGCCTGAGAGACTTGCGGTAGCCGACATCGAGCGAAATCTCAGGGATTAAGGATCCCCATGCGCCCGCCGTAGCACTGACGCTGCTTTGCACTGCTGCGCGCGCGGCGAGCAGGTCGGGGTTTCGTGAGCGCGCGCGCACGAGCGAGTCCTCAACACTATCAGGCAACCCTTCCAGTTCGGTGATGGCTTCCAGCTCGCCGAAGTCCTGTCCGATAAGCCGTGAGAGTCTGGAGCGTCGCGCCACTTCCAGCTGCCGTGCCTTGCTCAAATCCTCTTCGCCCAAGGAAAGCCTTGTCTGCGCTCGGTTCAGCAGGTAGCGCTGACCGGAGTCGACGCGCGCGCGCGCCTTCACGCGGTTGAACAGCCTGCGGATATCTTGCAAGTTCTTTTCGGCGTATTGTCGCTGTAAGCCCGCCGTCTGCACTTCTAGGTAGGCTTGCACGGTTTCCAAGACAAAGTCGTTCGCACGGGAATGCAGACGATGCTTGCCGCTTTTGTAATCGGCGAAACGCTCTCCAACCCTGTAAAAACGACGCGAATACAGAGGCTGCGATACCGTGACATTGAGCTCCGTGTCGGGGGCACGGGTAGGGGTGCCACCGTTCAATTGATATTTGCGGTACAGTACGCTGCTGTTGGCGCGTACGCTGAGGGAGGGTAGGAGTTCGGATAGAGCGGAGATTCGTCCGAACGCGCCGGCTTTCTGCGTGTATTTTTCTGCTAGGAACTCGCCGTTCTGCTTCAGCATCTTACGCACGGTCGAATCCAAGTTTAGCGACTCGCCTTGCGGAGCGTCTTCAGCTGCTTTCTCCTGCGCGTGGGCTGTGCTCAAAGCGAGCGACAAGAGGGCTACTACGAGGGGCAGTGCCGCCTTAAGGCTTGTCCTTTTTGTTGGATTTTTCTGCGGGTCTTTTTGCATTCGTTTGGTCTCCTTCGAGGAAAAAATTGTTGCGACGAGCAACGGATTGAGCGTGAACTAAAGCCATCGTTTAGCCGCACTCGCCTCCGAAGCCCTTATCCACCCTCTTCTGATAGTTTATAGAGTCTCACGCGCCTTATGGCAAGGATTTTTCAATTTTTTTTATGCGTTGTTTTTGAGCCTAGCTACTGGCAAGCGCGAGAATTTCCTCTAGCAGTTGCGGCACATCGTTGCGTCGTGTTGTCCACAGGTTTCTTTGTCGTGCCTCTTGGAATCGCGCGGCGGTTTCTTGCAGGGCGTCGGGATTGACGCGCGCGAGGAAGTCGCGCGTCTCGCTGTCTTTCAGGTATGCGTCGAACAAGGTCTCGAAATGCCTCTGCTTGACGAGCCCTGTCGTTGCGGCGAAGGCGAAGAGGTAGTCGAGGGTGGCGGCGATCTCGCTCGCACCTTTGTAGCCGTGCTGGCGCATGGCTTCGATCCACTTGGGGTTGGCGGCGCGCGCGCGCACAACCCGTGCGAGTTCTTGCTCCAAGCGCAGAATGCGCGGAGCGAAGGGGCGCGAGTGGTCGTTGTGATAGATGACGGGAGATTTGCCGTCTTGAGAGAGCGTTTTTGCGCTCACCGCCAAGCCGCCCTCGAACTGGTAGTAGTCGTCGGAATCGAGCAGGTCGTGTTCGCGGTTGTCTTGGTTGTGGACGATGGCGTCCAAGTTTTCCAAGCGTCGCTCTAATGCGGCGCGCTCCAAAATTATTTTTTGTGCGCCACCTTCTCCCGTATATGCGTAAGCCGAGTGCTGCAAGTAGGTGTGCGCGAGTTCCTTTTCGTCCTGCCATTGCCCGCTATCGATCGGCACATTCAAGCCTGTGCCGTAGCTGCCTGGGGCTGAGCCGAAGATACGGTAGAAGGCGGCATCGCCCCATTTTGCCTGCTCCTTCTTCACGAGTGCTGCGAGAGGATTATCTTCGGCGGGTTCTTCTAATGCTGCGATGGCGCGTGTCGCCGCTTCCAGCAGCAGCAGCAGCCGAGGAAATGCATCGCGGAAGAAGCCCGAAATACGCAAGGTCACATCGACGCGCGGTCGTCCTAATATATCGAGCGGTAAAATCTCGAAGGCATCTACCCTGCCCGATCCCTGCTGCCACAGGGGTTTTGCGCCCATCAAGGCGAGCATCTGCGCCAAGTCCTCGCCGCCTGTGCGCATGCAAGCCGTTCCCCAAGCGTTCAAAGCCATGCGTCGCGGATAGCGTCCGTGCTCTTCGCAGTAGCGCTCGACCAACAAGGCAGCCGAACGCCATCCCAGCTGCCACGCGCTCGGCGTAGGCACGGCGCGCACATCGAGCGAGTAAAAGTTCCTGCCCGTCGGTAAAACATCCAAGCGCGCCCGCGACGGCGCACCCGAAGGACCAGGAGCAACCCGCTTGCCCGCAAGTCCGCGCAACAACCCTAAAGTCTCGCGCTCGGCGCAGGCATCGAAGCGAGGAGCAACGACGCTACGCAAGTTCTCCAAAACGGCGCGCGTCGCAACGCTCCCTTCGTCAGGCAGCGAGACCTCTCCCTTCACCAACGCCAAGGCGTAACCCTCTAATGTCGCTACCACATCGCCGCAACAACGCGGCTTCTTCGTCGCAAAAGCCGCAAGAACTTTAGGAAGAGTCTCCTTCCCAGAAAACTTCCAAGGAGTGGCATAGCCGTCAGGATCGAGCGGATCGAAAGCAAGATTGTAATCCTTAAGATTGTAATCTTGGACGATGGCGCGCAACAGCGATTCCTCGCCCGCCCTCTCGCCGCGCGGCAGGCGTAGCAAGGCGCAGAGTGATTCCGCACGCTTGGGGTGCGATTGTTGTTCGCCGAAGCGATGCAAGCCGCCGCGAATCTGCAATTCTTTCAACTCGCACAGATGTCCGTCTAACCGCGCGAGCATCGCGTTGCGTTTGTCCTCGTCCCACTCGTCTATCTTTGTCCAGTCTTGCTCTTCCTCTTCCTCTTGCTCTTCGCTACTTGAGGGTTTTGCCATCTCCTCCAGCAAGCCGCTGCGTTTGCCTAGTTCTGCTATCTCGCTCGCCAGCAGATTTGCCCGACGAGGATGCATCACGCGCGCCTCGGTATATTCGTCCAACAATGTCTCCAATGCGGCGCTGTCGCCGTAGAGCTCTGCGCGCGCCAATGGCGGCGAGAGGTGATCGATGATAACGGCAGCCCCGCGACGCTTCGCTTGCGTCCCCTCGCCGGGGTCGCTGACGATAAAGGGGTAGAAGTGAGGCACAGCTCCCAGCACCGCCTCGCAGGCGCATTCGCGCGACATCGCCACCGCCTTGCCCGGCAGCCATTCCGCCGTGCCGTGCTTGCCTACATGCACCAACGCGCTACTCTGCCATCGATGCTGCAACCACAGGTATTGCGCTAAGTAGGCGTGCGGCGGAGGCAGGTTCGGATCGTGCGCGATCGCATCGGCATCGCGCTCGTAGCCGCGCGAGGGTTGCAACACCAGCGCAACCTTGCCTAGCAACAGCGTCGGCAGCGCGAAAAACTCTCTGTCCGCACGGAAGAAAGGATCGTCGCGCGCATCCCCCCATACGCGCTGCGTCGCCTCTTGTAGCGAGGGAGCAAGCTCTTGCAACAACCTTTCGTAGTCCGAAAAGCAGAGTCGCGCGCGACTCTCTTGAGAATTCTGCTGTTCTCTTTGGGGCTGTTCGTTGGTCGGTCCCGCCTTCAGGCGTGCGAGCAGGTTTTCTGCCGTCAAGTCTGCGTTTGAGTTTTCTCCTAGATCGTAGCCCTCTTGCTTGAGGTTGCGGAGAATCGTCTGCAGCGCGCGCGGCGTATCCAAGCCTACGCCGTTGGCAATTCTGCCGTCGCGCGAGGGGTAGTTGTGCAGCACGATCGCTAGTCGCTTCGCGCTGTTCTCAAGGCTAGCTAGTCGCAGCCAAGCCGCGGCTTTTTTTGCGACGAAGGTACAACGATCGGGAACTGCTAACAGTACGCTAGGAGAAAACTGCGTTTGTGCATCGCGTTCGGCGCGCTCTTTGAAGGCGATGGCGCGCGTGAAGATGCGTCCGTCCATTTCGCTCAGCACGACTTGCATGGCGAGATCGGTCGGCGACAAGCCTTGGCTGCTCTCCTGCCATGCCTTGCGCTCAAGCGAGGCGAGGGCGACTTGCAAGACAGGACAATCGCAGGTGGCAAGCGGATCCTTACCTTCACCAAGCGCAAAGCCGGTCGCGTTGATAAAAAGCCGAGGGTTATGCTCGGCTATTTGTCGATGCAGGAAAGCGAGCGATTGCTCCGACTTCAAACTAGCCACATACAGCGCAACGAGCTCGACTCCCTCGTCAGCGCAAGCTGCTATCAGCGCATCGATAGGCTCCAAGTCCTCCGCTTGCCGCAGCGCGCGGTAGAAGAGCAGCATCGCTTTATGCATTCTTTGCTGCTTCGTGCGGGTTTTGGCTTTTGGTGAATTTTTGGGAACGTTTTTGGCAAGATAGAGTCCTGCTTCGGGCAAAAATTGTATTTTGGAATATATTGTGTTTTTTGCTAACGGCTTGTTTTGTGTTAAGGGTTGCTCGTTTTTGTCGAGCAAGCCAGCTGCGATGCGGAGGAAGGTTTTGGCGTTCTCCCGTCCGCCGTGCAACAGGCAGCGGTAGAGGGCGCGTGCCTGCGTTTCGGCTATCGTGGAGCGTCGGTATAGAGATGTGTCCTCTTGTCCTTCGCCTGCCAAAAACACCAAGGCTATGTTGTTGTTGCGGCAGGTTTGCTCGACTTGCTCGCAGAAGTATGGAAAGTAGCTCTGTCCTCCCAGCAGCCTTGCGATGACGAGTTTCGAGCGCGCAAGCGTTTTTTCGATGTAGAGGTCGACGGAGGCGGGGTGTTGCAAGTCGCGCAAAGGCACGAGCCTTAGGCTGCGTGCGAATCCTTCTTTAAGCAACTCGGCGTAGGCGAGCGCGAGCATTTTGAGCTCGCTGTCGGCAGCGCTGAAGACGAGAATATCGGCGGGCTCTTGTTGTAGGTCGCGCGCCTTGCCTGCGTCTTCGATGCCTATCTGCTGCGTTGCTAAAAAATGCATGGAGGGTAGAAATACACGGGAGGCGTGCGGGTTGGGTTAGCGTTCGTCGTTTGGTGCTGTTGGTATTTTTATGGGAATAGCATACTTGACACTCCCGCTTTTTTTCTTGCTGATAGAAAGAAAATTTTATCGGCGCGGGAGATGTTTATAGGATGCATGAATATTCGGCATGGCACTTGGCGGAATTAAAACATGCGCATAATCCTTGATTCTTGCTACTTTTGACAGGTGGTGGGGTGCCAAGTATGGTATTCCCATTTTCATTGCTGCAGTTTTTTCGCCAAATCGTCGATATGCGAGCATCGCAGATTGTCTAGGGCGAGGCTGCGTTGCGTATCGAGCAGGTAGTCGCGGTTGCTGCCGCGTGTGCCGTGCGCGCCTTCGATCGCGTGTAAGCGCGTGCGTTCGTCTAGGTTGCCTGCGTATTGGTTGCTCGCTCGATTGAGAACGAAGCCTAGGCAAGGTGCTAATCGTGTGCCGTCGGCGGCGATGACGCACAGCGCGCGAGGCTGGTAAGCATCGGTAAGCATCTCGCGTCGCCAGAGTTTTTGCAGCGTCTTGTAAGGCTCGCTCGCGTTGGTTGGCAATCGATAGGCGACCCCCCAGCAGCATCCGCCGCCATCGAGCCCTAGCACTAGCCCTGGTCGCTCCATCGTTCCTCGATAGACGCCCGACCACAAGCCGAAGCAACGACGAAAACCTCGCACGCAGGCGATACGACGCTCTGCGTAGTCAAAGTCGGGGCGGAAAATCAGCGAGCCGTAGGCGAACACATACATGCTTCTTTGCATACTTCCTTGCATGCTTTCCTCCGCCGCCTCGATGCGGGGTTTCCAATCGCGCGCGTAGCTACGCTCAAGATTTGCCATGATCTGCGCGTCGCTGTAGATGATCTCCTCTGCCGAGAAGCTGGGCAAAGATATTGAGCTGCTTGTAGGGTGAGCCATCAAAAACGCTTGTTGAAATTTTTGGTGAATAACTCTTCTTGGGGATAAATTCCCCTCGGGGATAAATTCCCCTTGGGGATAAATTCCCCCACAACTTGTTATGAATCTCTTACTATAGAGGAATGAAAGAGACTCTATGAATAAATTCTTCATCTTTGCTGTCCTGTTTTTCGGTGTGTCTTTTATAGGCGCGGCGGATGCGCAAGGTGCGCCCTCGTCGAATGTGTTATGGGCGAGCGGCTCTAGTTTCAAGGGTATTTGGCCTGTGATGCGCAACGGGATTGTCGATGCGGGGTTTAAAAGCAAGCTGCGCGTGCGCTACCAAGCGGGGCAGGGTACGGAGGCGAGCGAGCGTTTGCTTGATCGTTTAAAAAGGGACTCAAACCCTCCGCGAGGACTTTTGCTTGCTGCTGCGCCTTATGCCTTGCGTGCGCGGATCGAGCAGACCTTGCAAGCGCGGGCTGTGCTTGGAACGCGGTTGGCGGTTGTGTTGATTGGGGCGGATACGGGAAGCAGCTCGCAGCCTCGTTTTGTTAGCGCGATTGTGGGGATCGATGCTTTTGCGACGGGGGTGAAGGCGGGAAAGTATGCGCGCGCTCAGAGCGTGCGGAGGGATACGAATCAGGGTTGGAAACTCGGCGATGCCTCGACCTTGTGTTTGCGCACGCGTAGCGACGATCCTGCGCGCGCGCGTATGTGTCGAGGGGTCGCGGCGGGATTGGGGGAGAGCGTTGCCATGCTGACCATTGCGCATAAGAGGCGTGCGGGAGATATCAACCTCAAGCGTTTGCGGAGTTATTTGAAAAAGAATTCTCCGCCTCCGTTGATATGGCTTGACGATGGTGCGTTCACGCAGGAGGTTTTGGAGGTTGTGAAGGAAGCGTCGTCCGATGCGTCCGTTGTTGTTTTCGGGCTTGCGCGCAGTCAGAAGGTTGCGTTGGAGACGGAGGCGGAGCGGATTGCTTTTATTGTTGATCTGCGTCCTTTCGAGCAGGGGAGGCGTGCGGTTGCTTTATTGCGTGATTCGTTGCGTGGGGGGGTTGTGAGCGGTGGTGTGCCGCGGGTTGTTACTTTGAAGGCGCGCATTTTACTGCCGGGGGATTTGGGGGAGGTGCTGCCTTTGATCGGGCGCACGCGCTAGGGGGGTAGTGTAAATGACGAGACTAGCAGTAATAAAAAGGCGGTTGCACATCGCGTGCGTAGCACGCGGGGGGGCGCGGGGGGATAAATTCCCCCCGCAAAAAGCGCGCCGCGAGCGGGCGCGTAAACCCGAGAAGGGTTACGCGCCTTCTACACACTTTGCGCGAAACCCGAGAAGGGTTACGCGCAAAGTGTGTAGCCTCTTATTCAAAAGCGCGTGGGGGGATAAATTCTCCTCAAAGAAACGCGCAAGCTGACTCGCGTCACAAAATCTGCTTGCCGTGTTACGAGTCAGCTTGCGCGTTGCAAGCAACGCGCTTTGGTACAAGAGGCTACGCACTTCGCTTCGCTCGTGCGTAGATAAAGCGCACTTCGTGCGCTCCGCTGACGCGGGGTCTTCGTGGGGGGAATTTATCCCCCCACACCCCCCGCGCACGCTTCGCGTGCGCATGTTTTGCATCCGTAAAAATTAATCCTCCGTACCTTCCATCTGTCCCTAAACTCCCGTCCCTATCTCCCCCACCATGCCCCTTCCCCCCTCGCCGAACCTTCACCTCGTCTCCGCCGACGAAGCAGGACAAAGAGTCGATCGCTATCTAAAACGCCTCTTCCCCCTCGTTCCCCATACCCTCATCCACAAATGGCTGAGAAGCGGGCAAATACGCCTCAATAGCGCGCGCGTCAAACCCGACATGCGCATCCAAGAAAATGACGCAGTTCGCCTGCCACCCGAAGAAATAACAAACTACCTACGCACCTCCGAAGACATACCTACGCATAAAAAAACACATACCTTCGACAATAAAACGCTCTCCCTGCTCCGCAAACGCATCCTGCTAGAACAAGAAGATTTCTTCCTGCTCGACAAACCCGTAGGGCTCGCCTGCCAAGGTGGCCGAGGTATCACACAAGCACTCGATAAACAACTGCTCGCGCTCGCCGAGACACACCCCTCGCTCGGCACGCCTCGTCTCGTCCATCGCCTCGATCGCGCCACGAGCGGTCTGCTGCTCGTCGCCAAAAGCCGCCGCGCCGCCGCCTCCCTCGCATCCCTGTTTCAACTCGGTAAAGTGCAAAAAACCTACTGCGCCATCCTCACAGGAACGCCGAAAGAAAATATCAGAGAAAAGACAAATCTAAAGCCCAAAACAAAAACTAAAGAAAAGCTAACGCCTCCCAAGCCAAGCATCCTCACCTACCACACCCCCCTCTCCGACAAACGCAAAGGCGAGCAAGAAGCCATGACACACCTCTATCCCCTCGCGCACAACGAGGTGTATGACAATTCGCTCGTCCTGCTGCGCCCCGTCAGCGGACGCAAGCACCAACTGCGCCGCCATCTCGCCGATGCCGGCATACCAATCGTGGGCGAAAAACTCTACTCAAGCCGCGAAAAAACAAGCAGCAATCGAGACAGCGAAACAATTCAAGAAACAATTGTTGAATCTGCGTCCGCAACAGAGTTCGCCAAGCCCACAGATCGCCTCATGCTACACGCCCTAAGGCTAGTGATCGCAGAAGAAGAAGGCAGCGGCTACACGCTGGATATCCATCTGCCACCGCCGCTAGACTTTCTCGCGGCTTGCTGCTCCTTGCGCCTCGATCAGCAAGGGCTCAAGGATTCTCGTCTCGATCCTTTCGTCTGAACGGCACAGCACTCCTCCTTCGGTAAAAAGGAGCGAGCAAAAGCGCGAAGAAAGGCATGTCATCCCTGCGCTCGACGCCGATGCCGACAGAGGCAGGCGTGCGTTGCGGATTGGCACTGGAAAAAAGACGATCCCACAAGCTCAACAGATTGCCGTAGTTCGAATCGGTGTCTTGCCTACGCGCCCGATGATGGAACTCGTGCCACTGCGGTGTCACGAACAGATAACCGAGCCGTCGCTCCCAAAGGCTCGGCAGGCGCAGGTTGGCATGCTGAAACAAGGAGGCGAGGAGTAGCATGATCTCCGCCACCAACACCGAGGCGAGAGGAATATCCAACGCAATCACAAAGATCGAGCGCACGAACGCCGATAGCACCACCTCTCCGAGATGAAATCGTACGCCCGTTGTGCTGTCGAGTTCAACATCGAGATGATGAATCTCGTGGAAACGCCATAGAAAAGGCATCGCATGATTAGCACGATGCCACCAGTAAATAAAAGCATCGATAAGAATAAGGTCGCAAACAAGAGCCAGCGTGCCAGTCTGCCATCCCTCGCCACGCCATCCGAGCGAAAAGGATTCGGCAACAAACGCCGTATACAGAACAAGCAAGGGCGATACGATGCCGTTCAAGCCGAAAAGACTGAGATTGCGCGCAGCCCGTTTCAACAGACGCTGATGGCGCGGTCGGCGTATCGGCAATGTATGCTCGCATAGCAGGATGCTTGCAAACCACCCTGCTACGATCCACAGCTTCCAAGCCAACAAAGTCTGTACGGCGGTCTCCATCGTGTAGCGGAAGTTCTTTTCTTCTTACGCCGATTTTTGCGCTAATTTTTGCGCCGTTTTTTTATTTCTGCGCCAAGCTCGAAAGAGAAAAAACGCGACGATGGCAAGCGGCACGGCGGCAGCGTGAAAGACCTGCACGAAAGTTTGCATCGCGCCCACCTCGCGGTTGAGCGCACGTTGGATATTACGCAACGCGCCGCGCGTCTCTATGAGCTGTCGGACGAAGTTTTGCTCTGCGGATTGCGTCTGAGATTGCGCTTGTTCTTCTACGCTTCCTTCTGTTTTGGGGAGTTGTCGCAGTTCTGCAAGGCGTTGTTCGATCTCTTGCAGTTTTTGATCTAACGCCTGCTGTTCGAGCCTCCATCGTCCTTCGGCTCTGAGTCGCAGTCGCTCCAAGTAGACGAGCGGACGATTGCCGACGCCGCGCGATCGCAATCCCGAAAGTCCCTCGATACCGACCAGCCACTCGACGGCATCCAACAGGAAGGCGCCATTGCCGCTGAAGGGGGTGTAGAGGGTTTCGCCCAAAAAATCTTGCCGCTCGACCCAAAAGCGGTCGTTCAGAAAATCTGCGTCGGCGACGACGACGGCTTGGAAGTCTTGCGTGCTTGCCTTGAGATGCGTTGCGTCAAACTCCATGCCTTGCGGAGTTTCCTCGAATAGCGATTTGTAGCGACCTTTTACGACGACTCCTAACGCGTTTCGTTTTGCGTTTTGTTTTTTTTGTGTCGAGAACGCCTCGTAAGCCTGCAGCAGTTCGGGCGGCGTTTGTGCGAAGAAGTCGCGCGATAGCAGGTCGGATTCTTCGCTGGAGCGCACGAGGGGAGCGATGCTGATTCTTTTCGGTATGGGTTTCACCTGCTTTTCTTCGGAGGATGAGTTGGCTTTTTCGCCAGCGTGTTCCTCGATAGCGCCTGCGCTTGCGAGGATGAGCGATGAGATCGTGCGCGTGGGTTCTTGATCAGCGAGCGCCTCTTCGGGCAGTTGCAACCATGCGAGGTGGGGTACGGGTTCGACCTGTTGAGCGGAGCCTGCGTTGACGAGCATGGCGTAGCGCGCGTCGGCGACGATGTCCGATGAGATTTCAAGCCCCCAGCGTTCGAGCAGAGGAAAGTCGTTCGATGCGAATGGAATCGGGGTGTTCAGGCTGGAGCGTCGCGATGGCGAGGTGCTTTCGTAGTGGGGATCGAGGAACAGCAGGGCTTTACCGCCTTGCAGCATGTATTGATCGAGCGCGTACAGCAGTTCAATGTCTTGGATGCGCGGATGGAGAAAGATGACGAGGTCGGTTTTTTGCGCGTCGAAGTCTTCGGAGACGAAGAGGGTGTCGATGTCGAAATCGGCTTCGAGGGATTGGAAGGCGCGCCACATGCCTGCTCTACTGCCTCCTCTTGTTGCTGCGCCGTATCCTCCTAGGGGTTCGAGCGATGTCACGAGCGCGATGCGGGGTTTAGCAATTTGTTCCAGCTCGACGAGCGTGCGCATCACCTCGTATTCGAGCATTTGTTCGCGCTCCAGCAGGAGGAAGGGGATGAGCAGGCTTTCTTCTGGGCGCGTTTGGGATTTTTCGCGGGTGATCTTGAGTCCGAAGAAGACTTGCTCGCCGCTTTGGTCGATAGCGAGCGGCGAGAGTCCGCTTTCCAACGCTTCGTCCTCTGATATGTCGAAGGGTTCAGGGCGTGTGAGTGTGAAGGCGAGGCGTCGCTGTCTTTTGTTGGTGCTTTTGTTTTTGTTCTTGCTGTGTCGTGTCATTTCTTCGAGAAGAGCAACGGCTCGGCGTTCGTAGTCGGCGTAGGCGGGAATGTCGCGCACGATCTTCGATGAGGCGTAGAGGGTGAGGCGGTAGTTGTTCGAGAGTTTACCCAAGAATTTTTCTGCGTCGGGTGACAGGGTTGCTAGTTTCTCGGCTGTCCAGTCCCACTTACGCTCGGAGAGGGGAGAGAGGGCGGCATTGAACAGCAGCAGTGCTAGCAGTAGTAGGCAGGCTTGGGTGCCGAGGTGCAGATGCAGGAAGCGGCTCAGGATTTTGTTTGGGGAGTTGTTGAGGAAGCGATGCAAGGCGGATGCGGCTTGTGTGGCTTTGCGTCTTAGTTGTGTTGGGCGAGGAGGCATGATTGGGGGAGGGTAGCATGGGTTTGTGCTTTTGTGCGTTTATGGCTTGGCTTGCTTGCGCTTTTTAAAGGCACACACTCGCGTAACAAACTTGCTTTGTATGATGACGGGCGCAAAACATGCGCACGCGAAGCGTGCGCGGGAGCGCGAGGGAGTAATCCCTCGCAAAAGACTCCGCGTCAGCGGAGCGCACGAAGTGCGCTTTTCTACGCGCGTAGCGCGTAGCCTCTTGTACTAAAGCGCGAGGCTTGCCTCGCGCAAGCTGACTCGCAATGCGGTAGAGCGTCTTTAATTTTGCCTAGAAGACAGAGGAGAAAAGAATCGCACCAAATATGATGGACGCGCACGGCAAGCCGTGCGCTATGGCGCCTCTTATTCCAAAGCGCGATTCTTTGGCTCGCGCAAGGTATGGAGTGGAGTGGCTAGTTAGCCCCTAATAACAAATTCGCCGACACAGCCACTACCGCCATTACTGTTGCCATCATTGTCGCCATGATAGAAAATCCTATCACCATCAACTGCCGCAAACCCTTCATCTGCTCCTGCATCGTCTGAAACTGCTCCTGCATCGCCTGAAACCGTACATTCACAGCCTGAAACTGTATATCTATCTTCTCTTCCAACCTTCGTATTTCTGTCTTGGTCGCAACATCTCGCATAATTTCGCGCAAAACATCGCAAAGCGCACGAGCTTGCCCCTCGTCCCATCCCCCTTCTCGCAATCGGTCGACAACCCGTTGCGTGTCAAAACTCACCGCTCCATTCGACACTCTTTCTGTTCCTTCCAACATGACGACCCTCTCTCTTTTCCAAAGCCCCCAAAACAAATCTCCTGATAACAATACCTACTCCACGTCCGAAAGTCAAGACTACATAGGCGCGCGCAACCATTTTCGGGTTTCGCGCGATTCTTTTTTGTCGCTAGGGCGAGGAAAACATTGTCGCCGTGCCGTGTTGAGAGGTAGTATTGCGCACGCCTTCGGCGTGCGCTTTTGAACAAGAGGCGCACTTCGTGCGATTTTTGTTGTCGCTAGGACGAGGAAAACATTGTCGCCGTACCATGTTATAAGTCAGTATTGCGCGAGGCAAGCCTCGCGCTTTGGAATAAGAGGCTACGCACTAGCAAGCCTTCGGCTTGCTAGTGCGTAGAAGGCGCTTACGCGCCCCGCTGACGCGGGGTCTTCGTGGGGGGAATTTATCCCCCCACACCCCCCGCGCACGCTTCGCGTGCGCATGTTTACTCGTCAATAAACAAAGCCCGTCTGTTGCGCGAGCGCATGCCTTTAAAGCGCATAGCGCACGGCAAGCCGTGTGCTATGGCGAGAGGGATACCCCCCCCGCGTCCCCTCAGCTGCTTTGCGGAGCTTTTTTCACCGCCAGCACAGTCAGAAAAAAAGCCGCAACAGACACAGAAAGAAAATAAACGACATCCCCAAACGAAACAACACCCCTTAAAAATCCCTTGTAGTGTGTACTCATGCTGAGGGTTTGAATGGCGCGTTGTACATTGTCGCTAAAGAGTGTCCCGAGAATTTGCGCTGCGGTGTGGCTTCCCAACAAGGTCAGGACGGCGATGATGGCGACGGTGACGACAAATGCGGTCGTTTGGTTTCTCGTAGTTGCGGAGACACAGCACCCGATGCTGATCTGTGCGCCCGCAAGCATGAGCGCGCCAAGGTATCCCGCGGCAATAGCACCGTGGTCGGGGTCTCCCAGCAGGGTTACCGTGATCCAAAGAGGAAAGGTGAGGACGAGGGCTACGAAAAGCACCAGCCCGCAGGCTTTTGTCTTGGCAAGCACCGCTTGAGGAATCGAGATGGGGAGCGTCAATAGCAGTTCGAGCGTTCCTAATCGTCGCTCTTCCGCCCATGTGCGCATCGTGAGCGCAGGGATGAAGAGCAGGAAAATCCAAGGCAGAGGCACAAACAGCGATTGAAGATCAGATTGGTTGCGGAAAAAAAAGCGTCCAGCCGTGAAAGGAAGAATGCCGCATGCAAGCAAAAAGAAAAGCAGAAAGACGGCGGTCGCAGGATTGTTGAAGTAATCGGCGCACTCTTTTTTATACAGCGCGACCGCAGGAGAAAAAGAGGCGCGGAACTTCGCGAACACACGCAACACTGACAGCGCAGAGGACAGAGAGGACACCAAAGACCGAGAGGACATCAAAGACTTAGAAGATTTGCGTGGCGACAAGGAGGAGGGCATGGTGAGGGGATTGTAGATTTTCTCGACTCCATTCGCAAGCCTGCAAGCCTGCAAGCAACAGCCTTTCTTTTTTCTCTGTCAAGTCCTCCGTCCGTATCTTCGCATCAAGCCTGTCACTCTTCCTTGCACTTGCACTCTTCCTGCGGCGTATCTTTGTGCTTCGTAAGCTTCGTTTGCGGCTTCCAACACGATTTCCCTACCTTCTACGCGCAGGATTTTCAGCGTTGCCTCCTCATCGTCCACCAAGGCAATGACGAGTTCTCCGTCTCGCGCTTCTTTGCAAGCCTCGACAATCACTGTGTCTCCATCCAAAATTCCTACCTCCACCATGGAGTCTCCCTCGACTTGCAAGGCATAGTGCGATGCCATGCTCACGTCCTCATTCTTGTTCTGACTTCCATTTTTGTAGCCTTGTTTTGTGTTGTTGTTTTTGCTGTTGATGGTACCTAGCAGTTCGCTTGGATACTCTCGTTCTTCGTCCCAACCTGAGGCTCCCACTGCTTCGATAGGCAGACCGGCGGCGACATTTCCCAAGAAAGGCAGGCGTAGGGTTTCGCCACGAGCGTTCTTTCTAGCGTTTTCTTCGTGCTGCACGACACGGAGGGAGCGAGCTCGGTTTTTGAGACGAACGACACGTCCTCGTTCGCGCAGACCTTCTAGCAGACGATGCACGCCTGATTTGGAGCGGAGTCCTAGGTGCGCGCGCATTTCTTCGAACGAGGGGGAGATATCTCCGTCGTTCAAACGAGATTCGATAAATTGCAACAGGCAGCTTTGTTGTTCGGTCAACATTTTGGGGAGCCTCTTTGGATAAGCCTCTTGGAGAAATCGTCTGCGTAGTTTGTTCTACCTTTGTTCTTTTTGTTTGTCAACTCTAGAATATGGGGGTGGCGGATAGTCTTGACGGGCGCAAAACATGCGCACGCGAAGCGTGCGCGGGGGGTGTGGGGGGATAAATTCCCCCCACGAAGACCCCGCGTCAGCGGAGCGCACGAAGTGCGCTTTATCTACGCGCGTAGCGCGTAGCCTCTTGTACCAAAGCGCGAGGCTTTGCCTCGCGCAAGCTGACTCTTAACACGGCACAGCGTCTTTAATTTTGCCTCTAGGGCGAGGAAAACCCAATCACCCTACCCTGCGCCGTACCATGTTGCGAGTCAGCTTGCGCGTTTCTGCGAAACGCGCTTTTGAATAAGAGGCTACGCATCTCGCGCTACGCGCGAACTGCGTAGAAGGCGCTTACGCGCCCGCTCGCGGCGCGCTTTTTGCGGGGGGACTGCGTCCCCCCCCTCCCCCCATGCGCAAAACTCACTTCGCCTACGGCTCGCTCGTCTTGCGTTTTAATAAGTAAACTCCAAAAAATTCTCCGTCATCCATGCTAACCTTCCTCCTTTCGGCACATCTGTTGCAAAGATGCACACTCAAGCCCCCTCCCGAAAAACACACTCGCCCAAGCCATGCTCCTAACCTCGTCCCCCACCATGCCCCCCGCAACAACCCCCGCAACAACCCTCGCTACAACCTTGGCAAGAGTTTCGTTTCTGCTTTCGTTTCTGCTGTCATTCTTGCTCGCGCCCTCGCTGCTGCCAACAGCACAAACAACCGCCTCCGCCGAACAACCCACCCTATCCCCAACACAAGAAAATCCCCCCCAATTTCCCCTGCTCGCCGCCGTCGAGAAAGCAAAACCCGACCCCAAAAACAAAAAGAGCAATAAAAAACGTCGCAACAAAAAAGGCACAGCTCCCGCCGCCTCACAAGCTCCCTCGTTTTTGAAGCCCGTTTTTTCGGCAAACCAACCCCGCCTGCTATCAGCAAAGGACGCCGCTACCTACAAGCGCATCTTCGAACTTCAGAAAAAAGCGCAATGGAAAGAAGCCGATAAGCTTGTCGGTACGCTCAAGAACAAGGTGCTGCTAGGACATCTGTTGTTCGAGCGTTACATGCATCCGCGCTCCTACCGCTCGAACGCGTCGGAGCTGCGTCGCTGGATGGCTCGCTACAGCGACCATCCGAACGCGTCTCGCCTCTACCGCCTCGCCTACAAGCGTAGTTCCAAGAGTAAGCGCAGAACGCTCAAGCGTCCGAGCGCGCCCGTCCTGCCTTTTGTCAAGAAAACCTCCTTCGAGCGTCTGAAAGAAAAGGCAGCCAAGAAGACACGCAAAGCCTCGCTGTACAACCGCGCCGAGCGTCGCACCCTCTATCGCCTGCGCCGTTTTGTTCATCGCACGCGCGTCTCCCACGCGCTACAATACTTGCAAGCGCGCAAGAAATCGATGCGTCCGCTCGCCTACGCGAAAGGCATGACGACCGTCGTTGCGGGTTACATCTTCAACGGCTTCGACGAAAAAGCGCTCTCGCTTGCCGAAGAGCAAGCGCGCTTGAACGGCAAAAGAGTTCCCGACTTGCACTGGTGGGCGGGGCTTGCCGCCTTTCGTCTGAATCGTCTGGAGCGCGCCGCCTGGCATTTTGAACAAGCCACAACCCTTAACGCCTCTCCGAACAGCTCGATGGCAGCGCAAGCCGCCTACTGGAGCGCACGCGCCTATTTGCGTAACGGGAAGCCAGACCAAAGTTCTCGGCTGTTGAAGGTTGCCCACGCTCGCCCGCATTCCTTCTACGGACAGCTTGCAACCGAAACGCTTGGCTACCAAAGCCGTTTCGATTGGACGCGCGTGCCGCAGAAGAAAGAAAACTTCAAACGTCTTATCTCCTTTCCTGCGGGCAAGCGCGCCATCGCCCTGATGGAGTCGGCGCAATACCAGCTCGCCGCTCAGGAGGTGGTGCGCTTTCTTCCATCCCTACCCGACCAAACGCGCACCGACTACATGGTCTACGCCTATCGCCGCGGACAAGCCGACCTCGCCTATCGATTGGGCTTGCTCTCCCTCAGAGAGGAGGGTAAGCGCTTCGATGCCGCGCTCTACCCCCTGCCGAAATGGCAACCCAGCCAAGGGTTCAACTTGGAGCCTGCGCTGCTCTACGCCTTTATGCGACAGGAATCGGCGTTCAAGCCCTACGCGCGCTCTCGCGTCGGGGCGACGGGCTTGATGCAACTGATGCCGCGCACCGCTCAATATGTCGCCAACAGAAAATTGTCGAGGCAGTTTCTCAACAGACCAGAGGACAATCTGGCGTTGGGACAGAAGTATTTGCAGTTCTTGATGAACGACGCAAACATCGGAAAGAATCTAGTGTTTACAGCAGCATCGTACAACGGAGGACCGGGCAATGTTCTCAAGTGGGTGAGCAAGGGCAAGAACTATCAGCAGGATCCGCTGTTGTTTGTCGAGACGATCCCTTTGCGCGAAACACGGCATTTCGTGAAGAAGATCCTTTCCAACTATTGGATCTATCAGCATCGCTTGGGCAGTCAAACGCCTTCCAGAGAAGCCATGGCGGAGGGACGCTGGCCGCTGTATGACAATCATGTTCCTTACCCGCAGGATTTGACGCACAAGTTCGGCAAGCTGCGATAGGTCTGAGCGAGAAATGACGGAGGCTGGCAACGAGAGTGACAGCGAGAGTGGCAGTAGCGTTGAGTTTCGTCCTTTGGCGATCGCTTTGCTGACGGTTTCGGATAGTCGGGAGAGGTCTTCGGACAAGTCGGGCGATTTTTTAGAGCGAGCGATAGGGGTAGCGGGGCATCGTCTTGTTGCGCGCGAGTTGGTGAAGGACGAGCGATCTCAGATCAGCGAGGCATTGGAGCGGTGGCGCGACGATGAGTCGATCGAGGTTGTGATCACGACGGGAGGAACAGGAATTACGGCGCGTGATATAACGCCTGAGGTTGCGCGTCCTCTGTTGGATAAGGAGTTGGCGGGTTTTGGCGAGTTGTTTCGCCACTTGAGTTTTGCGGAAATCGGTGCGTCGTCGATTCAGTCGCGCGCGTCGGGAGGCGTTATGGGCAAGGGAGTTACAGGGACGCTGTTGTTTGTTTTGCCCGGCTCAACGGGGGCTTGTCGTTGCGCTTGGACGGGCATTTTGGAGAGGCAGTTAGACATCAGGACGAAGCCGTGCAACTTCGTAGCGCTGCTACCGAGGCTGTAATACAGGGGTTGGCAAGGCAGGTTTTTCTTGCTTTTTTTGGTGCAAAAGCTCTATATTTCTGCAATCTATAGGCTCTGTATTGGGCTTTTTCTAGCAGGAGGACACTTACCATGCGCAGAACAAAAACTCTGAGAACCGCTATTTTCGCGGTTTTCTTTGCGGCAATCGCAACCTTTGCAACACAACCCGCGCATGCGAAATTTGGCATGGGACTTGGCTACAAGTATGTTACCGTTCAAAGTGACCTGGACTATGGGGCACATGTCGGTCAGTTGGACTTCTTGTGGACGATCCAAGAGAAAGGCAAAAGCTACCGCGACGGAGGCAAAAGACCTTACCAAGTCTTCGGCTTTGGATTGGCGTACGGGGGAACTTCTGGTGAGGGCGAATATAGAACAAAGAGTTATTATAGAGGCAACGGGAGGACCGTAACAATAATAGGAGTCGGAGGCAGATACACCTACTTTGCGATCCCTTTGATCTACGAATATGTCTTTGCGAACGGATTAGGCATTTCGGGTGGTCTTACCTTTCCTGTTGTGAGCGGCAGTAACGAAGACCTTACTGCTACTGGAATTGGTTTTGGTTTCGGTGTTAGTGACCTTGGTGTGAACTACCACCTCAACAACGGCTTGACCTTCTCCATCAAAACTAACCTCGGCTACACGCGCCTCGCGGGGACAAACCTCACGCCTGGCAACGATGAGAGAAGTCTGAACGGTTTTATGTTGGGTATAGGAATTGGGATCGGAAAATGGCTCTAGCCGCTTCTCGTTTGTTGTCAAAGTCCCGCTCTGCGTCTAGCCGCGCAGGGCGGGGTTCTTTTTTGTGGCAAGGAGGTCGACAAGGCAGATTTCTCTTGCTTTTTTGGCGAAAAACCTCTATATTTTTACAATCTATAGGCTCAGCATTGGGCTTTTTCTAGCAGGAGGACACTTACCATGCGCAGAACAAAAACTCTGAGAACCGCTATTTTCGCGGTTTTCTCTATGGCAATTGCAACATTTGCAACGCAACCCGCGCAAGCGGAGTCTGGTATGGCATGGGGCTATAAGTATGTCTCCGTTCATTCGATTGAATACGATGCTAATGTAGTACAAGTGGATATTATGTGGACTATTCTGAAAGGCGAAGGTTATCGCGATGGAGGAAAAAGACCCCATGACGCTATCAGTGTTGGAATGGCTATCGGAGGGAATGAAGGTGGTGTCTACTGGGCGGTACCTGTTGTCTACAAGCATGTCTTTTCCAACGGTTTTGGTGTTTCGGCTGGTGTTTCTGTTCCCTTAATGGATGACGAGGGTGGCGAAGAGTTTGGAATCGGAATCGGCTTTAGCGATCTCGGTGTGAGCTACGCCTTCAACAACGGCTTGAACCTCTACGCCAACACCAATATCGGTTATGTCACCTTCGGCGCTGGCGGTGCTATGTGGGGTGTAGGAGGTGGGATCGGAAAATGGTTCTAGTTCCTTCAACCTCAAAGTTTTGAAAGTCCCGCTCTGCGCCTAATCGCGCAGGGCGGGGTTCTTTTTTGTGACAAGGCAGATTTTTCTTGCTTTTTAGTGCAAAAGCTCTAAACTGCGCGAGAGGGAGGGTTGAATCAATGTTACGCTCAACTTTTTCACAGGAGAACAAGATGATAAGCAGAATGAAAATTCTGAAAATAGCAGGCAACATCGTTGTTTTGGCGGTTTTCTTTGTAGCGGTTGCGACTTTCGCAGCACAACCCGCGCATGCGAAGTCCGGTATGGGATTCGGCTATAAGCATGTCTATGTTCACGCGGAGGGATACAGGGTTCATGTAGGTCAGCTGGACTTCATGCGGACAATCGGAGGAGGCGAAGGCTACCGCGGAGACGGAAAAAGACCCAAGCAAACCTTCGGCGTCGCTCTGGCGGTAGGAGCGAATAGACAAGATGTATCAGAGGGGAGCGTCAGCAGCGTCTATTTGGCACTACCTTTGATCTACGAGTATGTCTTTTCGTTCGGACTAGGCTTTTCGGCGGGTGTCAACCTGCCTATCATGCTCAGTATCGGACCGGTGGGCGATGTCACCAAGGCCAGTTTCGGGGCAGGTGTAGGGTTTAGCGACCTTGGTGTGAGCTACACCTTCAACGATGGCTTTCACATCTACGCAAGAGGCAATATCGGTTATGCAACATTCTTTGGAACTAACCTTGACATTCCTAAAGTTAAAGATGAGGATCCGGATGGTTTCACTACCGACTCTGTTAAAGGTCTCATGTGGGGTGCAGGAGGCGGGATCGGCTTCTGGTTTTAGTTCTCCCACCTTCACTTTTTGGGGAGTCCCGCTCTGCGCCTAATCGGCAAGGGGGGATTTTCTTTTTGTGGAAGATGCGCGCGCGGCTTTGTGCTTTTGCAGCATTTAGGGCGAGCAAAGACAGAAGAGTTTTGTTAGGATAAGCAAAGGACGCGCTCTTTTTTCTGCTTGGAGAACAACTGCCATGCGTTGCGCGAAAATTACAAGAATCGTCGACAACCTCTTTGTCTTGGCGGTTTTCTCTATAGCAATCTTGATGGTAGCGGTCTTTGCGACTTCGCCTGCGCGGGCGAAGTTTGGCGTGTTGGGGGGTTACAAGTATATCAACATCCCCAACAACAACATTGATTACGGAGCGCATGTCTTACAATTGGATATCTTGTCGACGCTGGGAACGGGTTATCGAGAAGGCGGAAAAAGACCTCGGCATGCGCTCGGCATTGCGATGGTGGCGGGAGGAGGAGGAAGTGCGACGATCGGCGGTGTGGGTTCTGCCGACAGCCTCTACTTTGCTATACCCTTCGTCTACGAGTATGTATTTCCTTTTGGGTTGGGCGTGTCGGCGGGGGTTAGCGTTCCTTTCTATGTTGCCATCGGTAAGGCTGTAGAGGGAGGAGAATCGGGAGAATCGGGAGAATCGGGAAAATCGGCGTTTCTGACGGGTATTAGCATCAGCGACCTCGGCTTGAATTATCACTTCAAGAACGGATGGACGATCTACGGCAGGGGCAATGTTGGCTCTGCCAGCGTTGTGCTTGGGGCAGAGGGGTTGGATGGAAGGTCTTACCTTGCTTGGGGAGTGGGAGTAGGCGGCGGACTTTGGTACTAGTGCTTTTGTGCCTCTGCTTGCGCTTTGATTAATTTTAACAGGTAGCGGTAGTGTCCCAAAAAACGGGACTCGCGCTTTGACGCGTAAACGAACGCGCGCCTTAGCGCGCGTGGGGGTGCGGGGGGGCTTTGCCCCCCCGCAAAAGACCCCGCGTCAGCGGGGCGCGATAGCGCCTTCTACGCACGAAGTGCGTAGCCTCTTATTCAAAAGCGCACGACTTGTCGTGCGCAAGCTGACTCTTAACACGGTAAGGCGATTCTGTTTTGTCTCTAGCTTCTAGGCAAAATTAAAGACGCTCTACCGCGTTGTGAGTCAGCTTGGGGATAAATTCCCCTTGCGCGAGACGCGTATCCTCTAGGTTTGCACTTCGACCAGCCGCCCGCTTTCGCAATGATAGACGAAGCCGTGGACGGGGATGGAATTAGGTACCAGGGGATGCTCTTTGATTCGCTTGACATCGGTTTTCACGCTGTCTGTATGATCTTTGATGGTGAGCCAGTCGATGTTATCTCCTTCACGAGAGCCAGGTCCTGCGCCGTGATCGTGCCAGCCAGACTCATCGACGGAGGCAGTGTCAAGGCTAGAAGCGAGGAGCTCGCGCATGATCTCGTTCGTGAAAGTTTCCATCCCGCAGTTTGTATGGTGAATGACGAACCACTCGTTGGTACCTAGCAACTTGTGAGAAATCACGAGCGAGCGAATAGCATCGTCGCTCGCTCTGCCGCCTGCGTTGCGGATGACATGCGCATCGCCTTCCGCTAGTCCTGCGTACTTTGCCGGATCAAGGCGTGCGTCCATACAAGTCAGAATGGCAAAGCCACGACTAGGTGGCATTGATAACTGGGACTTGGCGCCGAAATTGGCGGCGTAAGTTTCATTGGCCGATAGGACTTCTTGTTTGATCTTGCTCATTCTCATTCTCCTTGTTGGATGGTTGGGGGTTGTCGAGCGCAAGATACTGAAGGCGATGACGAAAACCAACCCTTTATTTCAGAAAAAATAAAGGCGCGACTCGCGCTTTGGAATAAGAGGCGCACTGCGTGCGATTCTTTTTGTCGCTAGGACGAGGAAAACAGAATCGCCTTACCATGTTACGAGTCAGCTTGCGCGAGGCAAAGCCTCGCGCTTTTGAATAAGAGGCGCACTTCGTGCGATTCTTTTTGTCGCTAGGGGGAAGAAAACAGAATCGCCCTGCCATGTTGTAAGGCAGTATTGCGCGAGGCAAAGCCTCGCGCTTTTGAACAAGAGGCTACGCGCTACGCGCGTAGATTTTTGCCCAGTCTGTTGCGCGAGCGCGTGGGGATAAATTCCCCCGCGCGTAGAAGGCGCTATCGCGCCCCGCTGACGCGGGGTCTTCGTGGGGGGAATTTATCCCCCCCCCCCCCCCCCCGCGTGCTACGCACGCGATGTTTTGCATCCGTCATCATACAAAGCCCGTCTGTTGCGCGCATAGCACACGGCTTGCCGTGTGCGTCCCATAAAACAGCGTGCCGTTAAAACCCCCCACACCCCCCGTGCGCTACGCGCACGATGTTTTGCATCCGTAAGGAAAATGCATAAGCCCCAATCTCCAAGCTCCAAGCGTTCCACCCGCTAGCCCTGCGCGGCAATCACCGCCAAAGCAACGCTCGCCAATCTCGCCGCCGCCGCGTCCGCCCTGCTCGTCAACACCACCGGACACCTCCCCCCCACAACAACCCCCGCCGAGCACCCCCCCCCGACCCACACCAACGCCTTGAACAAAACATTACCCACATCAATGTCAGCAACAATCATCCCGTCCGCTACTCCCGCAACCTCGCTCCCCACAATCCCCTTGATGCACACCGCCCGCTCCGCCATCGCTACATCCAACGACAAAGGACCCTCGATACACGCCTGCCCGTCAAAGGTCTCTCGACCCCATCGCGCCAACGCTCCCGCCTCCACGCTAGAAGGCATCGACTCCGTCTCCTTCTCAACAGCCGACAAAATAGCAATCTTCGGACAAACAATCCCCACTCCCCGCGCGAGCGCAACAACAGCCCTCAAGCACTCTCGCCTTGTTGTCTCGTCAGGCTTTACATTCACCGCACAATCAGAAAGAAAAAGACCGCCAGCTTTCGCAGCATCTTCCTCTCCTCCTGCGCTCGGAGGAGTGATATAAAACACATGCACCATGCGCTGTCCGCTCACGCGAATTCCGCCGTCTCGCACGAGCAACGCTCGCATGAACGCATCGGTCTTCATCGAGCCTTTCATAATGACATGCACTTCGCCTGCGTTCGCCATGCTCGCGGCACGCGCGCTTGCTTCGTCAGAGGGACAATCGAGCAGAGTTATTTCACTTGCTTTTTCTGCGCGCTCTAGTTCGAGCGCGTGTTTTTTGGAGATAGCGCGAGCTTTCTCTGCGTCTCCCAGGACTAGCACTTCTGCCAATCCTGCTTTGCTCACTTTGAGCGCGCCTTCTAATGCGGTTTCGGATTCGCCTCCTGCCAGTGCTATTTTCAATTTTGTTTTGCTACTCTTCCTTACGCTCAGCGCACGATCGAGCAAGCTCTGTGGACAGACGGGCTCAAGGGGCGAGAGGAAGCTCACGGGTAGAGCAACGCGGGGGTTTAGTTTTGTTTTAGTCTACATTTGTGTGTTTGTATTTTTCCAGCAGTCGTTGGGGTTTTTTGAGCGCGTCGCGTCGGAATGGATCGCCGAGTTCTTGAGTTGCCATGACTTCGATGATGGTGCATTTATTGTTGGAGGTAGCTTTTTTCAGAGCGTCTCCGATATTTTCGGGTTTATCCACGATGATTCCTTCTGCGCCCATTGCTTGCGCTATCTTGGCGAAGGAGGGATTTTCTAAGTTAGTTCCGATGAATCGGTTAGCGTAGAAATCTATCTGATTTTTTTTCTCTGCGCCCCATTGTCCGTTATTGAAGACGATTGCGGTTACGGGAATATCTTCCCGTATGCAGGTGAGTGTTTCTTGTAGGCTCATGCCCCATGCTCCGTCTCCTACATATGCGATGGCGGGACGTTCGGGCTGGGCTACTTTTGCGCCGATAGCGGTTGGGAATGCGTATCCGCAGTTTCCGAAGCTCATTGCTGCGAAGAAGCTCTGGGGTTTTTCGAAGCGCAGGTACGAGTTAGCGACCGAGCAGATATTTCCTATATCGGTTGTGACCATGGCATTTTTGGGGAGTGCTTTTTCCAGTTCTCGGAGGATACGCCTTGGCGAGATTGGGGATCCGTCTTGTTGTCCCCATGTATTTAGTTCGTCTTCCCATATTTTTTTTTGTTTATTGATTTCTTCTAGTCGTTGGCTTTTGTTGTCTTGAGCTTTGAGTGGTGTATTGGAAGCTTTTAGTCGATGGAGAATATCTTGAGTTGTTGCTTTTGCGTCGGCGCATATCCCTAGGTCTGTTTTTTTGACTAGCCCGATCATTCGTGGATTGTGGTCTACTTGGATGAGTTTTGCGTTTTGGGGCCAGTAGTTGATATTGTGTTGGGGGAGTGTTCCGAAGGGGCCTAGCCTTGTTCCTAGCGCGATGACGAGATCGGCTTGTGCGAGAATTTTCATGGCTGCTTTTGAGCCTTGGTATCCGATTGGCCCTGTCCATAGGGGGTGTGAGCAGGGGAATGAGTCGTTGTGGAGGTATGTATTGACGACGGGGGCGGATATGTGTTCGGCGAGTTGGATAACGTCTTCTACGCCTTGGCTCATGACGACTCCTCCGCCGGATAGGATGACGGGAAATTTTGCGTTTGCGATGAGTTTGATTGCTTCTTCTAACGCGGCGGGATTTCCGCTTGCTCCTTTGAGGTGCATGGGTTTTGGGATTGTTATATCTAGAGTTCCGTAGAAGAGGTCTCTTGGGATATTGTATTGGGTTGGGCCTCTCTCTAGCCTAGCGTAATCGAAGCATCGAGATAGGAGTTCTGCCACTCTGTCGGGGTTTCCTACATGGGCTTGAAATTTCGTAATTTTTTCGAAGAAGGGGAGTTGTTCGGTTTCTTGGAATCCGCCGAGTCCTTGTGTATTTGAGCCTGTTTCGGGAGTAAAGACGACTATTGGGGAGTGCGCCCAGTAGGCTGCGGCGACGCCTGTTATGAAGTTAGTTATTCCTGGGCCGTTTTGGGCTATGCATAGTCCTACTTTATTGGATGCTCGGGAGAAGCCGTCTGCCATGTGTGCTGCGCCTTGTTCGTGAGCGACGGAGATGAAGCGGATTCCTGCGGTATTGAAGAGGTCGAGTGTATCCATGAATGCGGAGCCGACTATACCGAAGGCGTGGGTTACGCCTTGGTTTACTAGGGTTTCTACGATAGCTTCGGAGGGGGTAATTTTGGGCATGGGGTTCTCGCTTGTGTTGGGGGGGTTGTTTTGGGGATAGAGTGCGTTATGGGGGGGAGTTAAGCAAGGGATTTGTGCTGGAGTTGGGGAGGGGCTTGTTTGTTGCTTTAAAGGCATGCGCTGGTGCAGCCCGTCATCATACAAAACCCGTCTATTGTGCGAGCGTGTGCCGTTAAAACTTCCCGACACCCCCCAACGAGTTTTTTCTCTTGACTTGCGCCCATAAAATAGGCATCGTGCGCAAGTGCACAGAGGGTAAGCACTTTTTCGTTAAACACACACCATAGGAAGAGAAGCCATGATACACGAAAACATCACGACGCTTAACACATCGTCCCTAGCAACCTCGTCGAACGAAGGGCAGACAGGAAAACGCAACAAAAAAACCCAAATCTTAAGTGCCTTGCTGTCAGCAAGCGCACTCGGCATTTTTCTTGATGGCTGCGGCGGCGGCACAGCTGCTGGCGGCGAAGACGCTGGTGGCGGCGGCGGTGGCGGCGGCGGCGGAGGTGGTGGTGGCGGCACTCCTACTCCTCCTCCCTCGTCGAATAAAGAGCTCAGCGCGTTTGTGGCAACGGCGGAGGCAGATCCCTTCACAGGTTCAAGCGTAACAGATTGGGTAACCTACGCAGGCTCGGATACAGGTGTCACCATCGACCTTGGCACTCTTGTCAATGGCGCTGCCACTGCTTCAGGCGGCTGGGCTGCGGGAGATACGCTTATAGACATCAACAACCTGATCGGCTCTACTGGTATCGACGAATTGACGGGCAACGACGTTGCCAACACCTTGCGTGGCGGCGGGGGCAACGACATCCTCAACGGCAACGCGGGCAACGACACCCTTGAGGGCGACGCGGGAACGGACACCCTCAACGGCGGCGATGGCAACGACGAGCTCTTCGGCGGCGCGGATGCGGACATCCTCAACGGCAACGCGGGCAACGATACCCTTGAGGGAGGCGCGGGAGCGGACACCCTCAGCGGCGGCGATGGCGACGACGAGCTCTTCGGCGGCGCGGATGCGGACACCCTCAGCGGCGGCGTAGGCGACGACACCCTTGAGGGCGGCGATGGCAACGACATCCTCAATGGCGGCGCGGGCGAGGATAATCTCTACGGCGGCGGGGGGTCGGACACGGCGAGCTACGAAGGCTCGAATTCAGGTGTCCTCGTCACTCTTGCTGACAATGGTAGCGCAAGCAGGATTGGCGGCGGCCATGCTGAGAAAGATACGCTTGCGAGCATCGAAAACCTGGTCGGATCGGATCACGTCGACGCCTTGACTGGCAACGCCAATCCCAACACCTTGCGTGGCGGCAAGGGCAACGACAACCTTGTGGGCGGTGCGGGTGCGGACATCTATCTGTTCGGCGCAGGCGACGGCACGGATACGATCACCGACGACGGCGGCAGCATCGTCTTCTTGCAAGGGACAGGCAACGACTATGCGGGCGCAAACTACGCCTTCGCCTATGAAGGCAACAATGTCAGGCTTGAAGTGACGAAGGATGGTAACACGCTCAACATCATAGACTTCACATCCTATCCTGATACTTACACCTTCTCCACGCGGAGCAGCGATGGCACCGACACAGAAATCTCTGCTGGCTCGCTTGTCTTCCCAGAAAAGTTTGGCAGCGAGAGCAACCCGTTTAAGGCAACGGCAGCTGGCGACGGCTTCACGGGTTCGGCAGGCAATGACTGGGTGAGCTACGCAGACTTGACTGAGGGTGTCATCATCGACCTTAGCACACGCACTGATTTACCAAACATCAACAACCTGATCGGATCGGGTGGAGCCGACGAATTGACTGGCAACGGCAATGCCAACACCTTGCGTGGCGAAGGTGGCAACGACATCCTCAGGGGCGACGAGGGAACAGACACCCTCAACGGCGGTGCGGGCAACGACGACCTCTTCGGCGGCGATGGTGCGGACACCCTCAACGGCGGTGCGGGTGACGACCACCTTATAGGCGGCGCGGGTGCGGACACCTATGTGTTCGCCGCGAACGATGGCGCGGATATAATCTACAGTAACGGTGCCAAAAACGTATATGCAGATAACCCTAACGGCGACGGAACGGGCAACAGCATAGTCTTCCTTACCAACGGAGACTTTACCTTCAGGGCAGGCCATCTGGGCTCGGGAGGTGCATTCAATGAAAATGATCTTGGACCTGGTGCCAACGACCTGCGAATCATTCTCACTTCAGGAGGGGAAGTGATAAATACGGTCTACATCGCAGCTTATTATGATACCGACAATAACGATGTCTACACGATCTACCATACCTCCATAGACTCCGCCAACATAATCTCTACAGAAGGTTTCGATGAAACATCCTAGAGGCTTTTAGATACTTTGGGCTGAACTCCCCTTGGGGCTGAACTCCCCTTGGGGCTGAACTCCCCTAGCCGAACAAAGTCGCTGCGCCAACCACTATAGCAATCACAGAGAACCCCACAACCATCAACTGCCGCATCCCTTGCATCTGCTCTTGCATCGCCTGAAACCGTACATCCATCTTCTCTTCCAACCTTCGAATGTCTGCCTTCGTTGCAACCCCCTGCAGAGCCTCTTGCAAGCCATCGGCGTTTGCGTTTGCCTGCTTTTCGGAGAAACTTTTTTTGCGCGTTAATGTTTGAACGTACTTGCGCGTGTCAAAAACGGGTAAGTCCATCAGAGCCTCTTTTGTCGTCGCCATGGTCTTTCTCCGCATCCAAGATTGATAAACCCCACTCCCCGACCCTAAAGCCTACAAAGAAAAAAAGCAAGGAAAAAAAGCGGTATTCTTCTTACCGCTAGAACGAGGAAAACACCAATCGCCCTAGGGAGCAGCCCCGAATAGCAAACTCGCCGACACAGCCACTACCGCCATTAATGTTGCCATCATTGTCGCCATCACAGAAAATCCTATCACCATCAACTGCCGCATCCCCTTCATCTGCTCTTGCATCGCCTGAAACTCTGTCCTCAATGCCCCAATCTCCGCCTTCACCTCCCGAATGTCCGCCTTCGTCGCAACCCCCTGCAGAGCCTCTTGCAAGCCATCGGCGTTTGCGTTTGCCTGCTTTTCGGTGAAACTCTTTTTGTGCGTTAATGTTCGAACGTACTTGCGCGTGTCAAAAACGGGTAAGTCCATCAGAGCCTCTTTTGTCGTCGCCATGGTCTTTCTCCTCTCCAAGATTGATAAACCCCACTCCCCGACCCTAAAGCCAGCAGAGAAAAAAAGCAAGGAAAAAAAGCGGTATTCTTCTTACCGCTAGAACGAGGAAAACACCAATCGCCTTAACCCTGCACCCTGCCGTGTTGTGAGGCAGTTTGGGGATAAATTCCCCTTGGGGCTGAACTCCGCTTGGGGCTGAACTCCCCTTGGGGATGAACTCCCCTTGGGGATGAACTCCCCTCGCGCTAGGAGGGCGAAGGAGAGCAGGAGGACGAAGGATTGCAGGATTGCGAAGGAGAGCAGGATTGCGAAGGATAGCAGGAGGGCGAATGATTACGAAGGAGAGCAGGAGGGAGAAGGATTGCGAAGGAGAGCAGGATTGCGAAGGAGGGCGAATGATTGCGTGGAGTGGAATTCTCCCTAGCCGAACAAAGTCGCTGCGCCAACCACTATAGCAATCACAGAGAACCCCACAACCATCAACTGCCGCATCCCTTGCATCTGCTCTTGCATCGCCTGAAATCGTACATCCATCTTCTCTTCCAACCTTCGAATGTCCGCCTTCACCTCTTTAATGTCCGCCTTCGTCGCAACCCCCTGCAGAGCCTCTTGCAAGCCATCGGCGTTTGCGTTTGCCTGCTTTTCGGAGAAACTTTTTTTGCGCGTTAATGTTTGAACGTACTTGCGCGTGTCAAAAACGGGTAAGTCCATCAGAGCCTCTTTTGTCGTCGCCATGGTCTTTCTCCGTATCCAAGATTGATAAACCCCACTCCCCGACCCTAAAGCCTGCAGAGAAAAAAAGCAAGGAAAAAAAGCGGTGTTCTTCTTACCGCTAGGACGAGGAAAACACCAATCGCCCTAGGGAGCAGCCCCGAACAGCAAACTCGCCGACACAGCCACTACCGCCATTAATGTTGCCATCATTGTCGCCATCACAGAAAATCCTATCACCATCAACTGCCGCATCCCCTTCATCTGCTCTTGCATCGCCTGAAACTGCTCCTGCATCGCCTGAAACCGTACATCCACAGCCTGAAACCGTACATCCATCTTCTCTTCCAACCTTCGAATGTCCGCCTTCGTAGATATCTTCAGTTCTTGAATCTCCGTCTTCACCGCCGCGATTTCCACCTTCGTCGCAACGCCTCGCATAATCTCGCGCAAAACATCGCAAAGCGCACGAGCTTGCCCCTCGTCCCATCCCCCTTCTCGCAATCGGTCGACAACCCGTTGCGTGTCAAAACTCACCGCTCCATTCGACACTCTTTCTGTTCCTTCCAGCATGACGACCCTCTCTCTTTTCCAAAGCCCCCAAAACAAATCTCCTGATAACAATACCTACTCCCCGTCCGAAAGTCAAGCCACATAGTCACCATAGCGCACGGCAATAGCATACGGCTTGCCGTGCGCGTCCATCATATTTCGTGCGATTCTTTTTTGTCGCTAGGGCGAGGAAAACACAATCGCTGTACCATGTTGCGAGTCATGCTTGCGCGAGGCAAAGCCTCGCGCTTTGGAATAAGAGGCTACGCGCGTAACCCTTCTCGGGTTACGCGCGCAGAAGGCGCTATCGCGCCCCGCTGACGCGGGGTCTTTTGCGAGGGATTACTCCCTCGCGCTCCCGCGCACGCTTCGCGTGCGCATGTTTACTCGTCAATGCGCGAGTCCCGTTTTTTGGGACACTACCGCTCCCTGTTAAAATTAATCAAAAAAGCACAAGCGCGAACGCAACAGACCTCATCAGAGCAACCACGCTCACAATATAGACTCGCCCTGCCGCGTTCTTTTTCCTCCCTCGCCCTTTTCTGTGCTACACTCTCTCCCGTCCGCAACAACAAACAACCCCAAAACACCCTAAGGAGACAACCCATGCTCGAGTCCCCAACCCACGCCGCCAACTCCTTGGAACCCCACTGGATGCCGTTTACCGGCAACCGCGACTTCAAACAATCTCCCCGCCTCATAGCGAAAGCGAAAGGTGCAGAACTCTGGGATCACAAAGGCAGAAGACTGCTCGATGGCTGCTCTGGACTTTTCTGTTCTCCCGCAGGACACGCTCGCCCAGAAATCGCCGATGCCGTCCATCGCCAGCTGCAAGAGAACTCCTACACCGCCTCCTTCCAAATAGGACACCCGATCAGTTTCACCTTCGCCGAAAAGCTCACTCGCCTCCTGCCTGATACGATCGACTACGCCTTCTTTACAAACTCAGGCTCCGAATCGATCGATACCGCCATAAAAATCGCGCTCGCCTACCACCGAGCCAAAGGCGAAGGACACCGAAACCGCCTCGTCTCGCGCGAACGAGCCTACCACGGAGTAAATATGGGAGGGCTCTCGTTGTCCGGCATGGTGCGCAACCGCGAAACCTTCAGCCTCACCCTGCCCAACGTCTCGACGATCCGACACACCCACAGCGGCAACACCCCCTTCGAGCGCGGACAGCCACACGAAGGAGCAGACCTCGCGCTCGATCTCGAACGCCTCTGCGCAACCTACGGAGGCAACACCATCGCCGCCGTCTTCATCGAACCCGTCGCAGGCTCGACAGGCGTGCTTGTGCCGCCTAAGGGCTACCTAGAAAAGCTGCGCAAAACCTGCGACGAACACGGCATCCTGCTCATCTTCGACGAGGTGATCACAGGCTTCGGCAGGCTGGGCTACGACTTCGCCACCAACGCCTTTGGCGTCACTCCCGATATCATGACTATGGCGAAAGCCCTCACGAACGGCTGTATTCCGATGGGTGCGGTCGGTGCCAACAAAGAGATCTACAAAACAATCACCGAAGCCGCTCCCGAAAACGCGATCGAGTTCGCTCACGGCTACACCTACTCGGCGCATCCCGCCGCCTGCGCTGCCGGGCTGGCAACCCTCGAGCTCTACGAGAAAGAAGGATTGTTCCAACGCGCCGCCGAGCTGACCCCCTACTTCCTCGATGCCGTGTGGTCGCTCCAAGGACATCCGATGGTCAAAGACCTGCGCGGATACGGGCTGCTGGCAGGCATCGAGGTCGAAGCGCACGGCAAAAAGATCGGCGAGCAAGGCACCGCCCTGCAAAAAGCCATGTTTCTCAACGGCATGCACGCCAAGTTTACAGGCGATACCGCCATCCTCTCGCCGCAGTTCATCGTCGAGAAAACACAGATCGACGAGATGATCGACATTTTTCGCAAAACACTTGATAAAGTTGCTTGACACGGTCGCAGAAAACGCATAGAAAAACATCAGAAAGGTTTTCTGCCCCTGCGCACATCGCGCAGATCTTGGGAGGCGCGTGGTGTTTGCCTCGCAAAGCCCTTTGGCGCAGTTGCCTTATTGAGAAGAGGACCTAAAGAAAGGTTGCGAGATCGTTCGTAGTTTTTCGTTTGAGTTCTCATTGTTCCTTAACTCTTTGGAGGTCATGTGATGAAGCATGTCTTAAAAACGGTTGCCATCGGCATCATGGGCGCAAGTTTTGCGCTCAATGCTAGCGCAGCCGATGTCAATCTCGGGTATCAACTCGTCTTCGGCCCGTGGAAGGCGCAGATGAAAGATGTCGAGAAAAACGGATTGGGCGGTAAAAGCGTCAATCTTATCCAGTTCAACTCCGGCGCCGATGTGATCAGCGCGCTCGCATCCAAGGCGGTCGACATTTCCCTGAACGGATCGTCGCCAACGGCGGCAGGCTACAGCCGTGGCATCCCTCTGCATGTGATCTATGTCTACGACAACATCAACGACGCAGAAGCACTTGTGGTCAAGAAGAGCATCAAGTCCGCCAAAGACTTGGTCGGAAAGAAGATCGCCGTGCCTTTCGGCTCGACGACGCACTTCCACATGATGTTCGCGCTTGAAGCCAAAGGCATCGATCCGAAATCGGTCAATGTCTTGGACATGTCGCCCCCTGATATGGCGGCAGCATGGAAAAGAGGCGACATCGACGGTGGATTCGTATGGGATCCCATCCTCTCCACGCTCAAGAGCAACGGGCATGTCCTGCTTACATCAGGCGACCTGAGCAAAATGGACCCCTCCAAGGCAACCTTCGATGCCATGGTCGCACGCCAAGCCTTCACGAAAGAGCATGCCGACTTCACTTGTAAGTTCGTAAAGCTCGTCTCGGAAGCCGACGCAGACTATCGCAGCAATCCTGCGATGTACGCACCAGGCTCCAAGAACGCGAAAGCCATCGCGCGCTCCTTGGGTGCAGAGCAATCAACGGTCGGAGGAGTGCTTGCGCTCTACGACTATCCCACCATCGACCAGCAGATCTCCAAAGCTTGGCTCGGCGGAGGGGTTGCGAAAGCGCTCAAGTCGACCGCTCAGTTCCTAAAGGGTGCGGGCAAAATCGACAAGGTCAAAGGCAGCTACAAAGGAGCTGTCACAACCAAGTTCGTCAAAATGGTCAAAGCAGGCAAGTGCTAATCGCTTGGGGATAAATTCCCCTTGGGGATAAATTCCCCTCGGGGATAAATTCCCCTTGTTCGAGGCTTTGACTTAATTTGACAAGGTATTGACCCCCGCGCTTGTTTGTGTTACAAACTCGCGTGGGGGGCTCTACCCCATCTTGACTTAGGGAGAAGTAAGAAGATCATGTCTCTTAAAACGAAAGCGAAAGGGGTTCGTGCGGCGAAGGAAGCTTCGTCCATAGCCCTGAGCCTTGAAAAGATCGGCGTTGTTTTTCCGGGCAACCCCGGTTCTGGCGATGTTGCCGCGCTGGAGAATGTGAACTTGGCAATGCGCGACCGCGAGTTTATCGTCGCGCTCGGCGCGTCGGGTTGCGGCAAGACGACTCTGTTGAATGTGATGGCAGGGTTTATCAAACCTACATCGGGGCGTATTCGTATCAAGGGCAAGGAGATCGATGGACCTAGCAAGGATCGCGGCGTTGTTTTCGAAGATGTATGGGGACCTGGCAAGGATCGAGGCGTTGTGTTTCAAAAGCACGCCTTGCTGCCGTGGCTGAATGTCCTGCAAAACACGGCTTTCGGACTCAAACTGCAAGGGGTGGGCGAGCGGAAGCGTTTGAAAATTGCCAAAGAAAACTTGGATCTTGTCGGGTTGAAGGACTTCGAAAGTCATCCCGTCTTTCAGCTTTCGGGCGGCATGCAGCAGCGCGTCGGGTTGGCGCGCGCGCTGACCTCTAACCCTGACATTCTCTTGATGGACGAGCCGCTGGGCGCGCTCGATGCCTTCACGCGCGAGACGATGCAAGAGCTGATTTTGGATGTGTGGCACAAGACGCACAAGGCGGTCTTTTTTATCACCCACAGCGTAGAGGAGGCGTTGTTTATGGCGACGCGCCTGATCGTCATGTCGCCGCGTCCTGGGCGCATCACCCACGAGTACGAGCTGACTTTTTGGAAGGAGTTTCTGGACAAAGGAGACGCGCGCAAGATTAAGTCTGGCGCTGAATTTATTAAAATGCGAGAGACAGTACTCTCGATTATCCACGGCGAAGAAGAGCCTGAGCTCTAGAGGAGGACTATCGTGAGCAAGAGAAAAACACAGACAAAGAATTTCCTGCACGACCTGCAGGTTTGGTGGTTCGCGTTCCTCGGAAAGCGAATCAGAGGCGGGGACAAGAAAGCGGCTGCAATCGATTCTTACGGCGCGCCAGGGCGCGGCAAGAGCGGGCTCATCAGCGTCGTGACAGTGAGTTTTATTTTGATCATGTGGTGGCTCTCCACGCAACCATGGGAGTATCTCGCTAATCGAAACTTTGAGGATGGGTTGCTGGTACCATCGCTGTTTTTGCCATCGCCCTACATCGTGTGGCAGAAGTTTCTTTTGATCTCTTGCGCGCCGACCTACTGGCAGGAGTTGCAAAACTTTTTGGGCTGGGCCGTAGCAACGCCGTCCGAATGCATTGGTTTCAACGATTCGACCCTGTGGCAACACACGCTTGCTAGCCTGAAACGGGTGTTTACGGCATTCGTGCTTGCGGTCATCCTCGGCGTTCCTGTCGGCATTTCGATGGGGATGAGCAGAATCCCGCGCGGCGTGTTCGACCCCCCCATCGAATTCTATCGTCCGATCCCACCGCTCGCCTACCTACCGCTCACCATTATATGGTTCGGCATCGGAGATGTATCTAAAGTGATTCTCATCTTTCTTGCCTGCTTCGCTCCCTTGGCGCTGAACGCGCGGGCGGGCGTGCGCTCGGTCTCTATCGAGCAGATCCACGCCGCCTACTCGATGGGCGCGAGTTCGACGCAAGTTGTGTGGCATGTCGTCTTGAAGGGCGCGTTGCCTGAAATTTTGACCGGCATGCGCGTTGCCATCGCATTCGGCTGGACGACGTTGGTCGCAGCCGAGATGGTGGCGGCGAAGGCGGGGATCGGCGTGATGGTCTTGAACGCGGCGCGCTACCTTGCTACCGACATCGTTTTCTTGGGTATCATCGTCATCGGGCTCATCGCATACAGCTTTGATCTCATCATGCGCTGGTTCGAGCGCACCTTCGTTCCTTGGAAGGGCAAAGCCTCTTGAGGTCTTTCGCGCTGACAGCGTAGCGGCGATGAAGGAGCGATGTTGTCGTTCGTCGTTGCCGAACAAAAGCACAGTCTTTCGGGGCGACGGAGAGGTGATGTTGCGCTCCTTGCCGAGCAACTCCGTATCGCTCGTCTATGTCGACCCTCCCTTCAACACGGGCAAGCGGCAGGAACGCAGACAGCTGCGTTGCCGCCGTGTCGAAAAAAACGAGAGCGAAGCAAACCCAAGCGAAGTAGACCAAAGCGAGGCAGAGGGGCTACGGGCAGGAGTTCCTGTCTATCGGGGTTTCGGCAGAAGACACTATCAACGCGAGGAGGTGGCGCGTCTTGCTTACGACGATCGCCATGCCGATTACATGGGGTGGCTCGGCAATGTGATGCAGGAGGTGTGGCGCGTTCTCAAGGCGGAGGGTTCGCTTTTTCTCCATTTGGATTTCCGCGAGGCGCATTACGCAAAGGTGATGCTGGATCGCCTTTTCGGGCGCGATTGCTTCCAAAACGAGATCGTATGGACCTACGATTTCGGAGGGCGATCGAAACGCCATTGGCCTCGGAAGCACGACAGCATCTTTTGGTACAGCAAGGATCCTCGTCGTTATTGTTTTCACTACGATGCGATCGACCGTATTCCCTACCTGGCGCCGGGGCTTGTGGGAGAAGAAAAGGCGTTGCGCGGCAAGACGCCGACCGATGTGTGGTGGCAGACGATCGTGCCGACACAGGGGCGCGAGAAGACGGGGTATCCGACGCAGAAACCCCTCGTGCTGGCGGAGCGCATCGTGCGCGTGCATTCTTCTGCCGACGACTGGGTGTTGGATTGTTTCGCAGGCAGCGGAACTTTGGGCGAGGCGGCGGCGAAGAACGGCAGGCGGTTCCTGTTGTGCGACGAGTCCGAGCAGGCGTTTGAAATTATGCGCTGTCGCTTGTCCGACTTCGATGTCGACTTTTCGATCCTACCTTTGAACCTCTAGGCGATGAACTTCTAGGCGATGAACTTCTAGCGGACGCATTTCTAGACAGCGAAGATTTAGGGGATTGTTTCGTAGAGGGGTTGCGCTGTTCGCGGGGTTGCACTTCCACGACGATCGGCACTCCGCGCCAGTCGAATTTTCGTCGCAACGAGGAGGTGAGGTAGCGCAGGTAGACTTTCGGCAGCGTCGCGTTGGCGTGAATGAGAATGCGCGGCGGCGCGGCGTCCGTTTGCGTCGCGTAGCGCAATGCGTTCGTGCGTCCGCGCTGCTGTGGCGGCGGATGCTCGGTTTTCGCCTCTGCCAGCCATGCGTTGATTTGCGATGTCGGAATGCGTCGGGTGGAGAGATCGTGCAGCGTTTGTGCCGTTGAAAAGACGATCGAGACATCCTTGTCGTAAAGCGCAGACACCATAATCAAGGGCAAGCCTTGCACGTCGGGAAAAAGTCTTCGCAACATCCCCTCCAGGTCGCGCGAGAAGATCTTACGCTCCTCGTTTGAGAGCATGTCCCACTTGTTCGCAACAAGCACGAGGGGCTTGCCCGCCTTGAGCGCGCGCGCGGCGAGAAGGCGTTCTTGTTTTTCGAATGGTCTAGTCGCCTCGACCACGAGGGCGATCACCGAGGCTTGGCGCAATGCGCGCAACGCGTCGCGCGTCGAAGCCTGCTCGATGGGATGGGCGCTACGCCGCACGCTGCCTTGTTTTCGCAAGCCCGCCGTGTCGACGAGGGTTGCGTAACCCTCTCCTTGTTGCCAGCGCACTCTCACCGCGTTGCGAGTCGTGCCAGGTGTGCCTGCGACGATCAAGCGTTCGCTGCCCAAAAGGCGATTGGCGAGCGTCGACTTGCCGCTGTTGGGGCGTCCCAAAAGAGCCAACGAGAAAAGAGGCGGCTCTTCTTTATCTTCTTCTCCTGTCTCTTTTTCCTCGCTGTCTTTCGAGAGGGGGGCATGTGCCGTGTCTTCGAGGGTTTCTTTCAGGGCTTGTTGAATTTTTTCTCGCAACACGCCTATGCCTTGTCCGTGCAACGCCGAGAGCAGCAGGGGTGTTTCGAAGCCGAGTTGCGTGCAAGGCTCAGGTAGCATCCTCAAGCCCTCGCCTTTGTTGGCGACGAGCAAAACTTTTTTGCCGCGCAGGCAGCGTGCCAAGTCGCGCTCGACAGCGGTGAGTTCGGTTTGCGCGTCGAGCACGAAGATGACAAGAGCTACTTCTTCGATCAGCGCGCGTGTTTTGTGCCACGCAAGGTCGCCCTCGTGCGTGAGCTCCGCGCCGGCGCTGTCGATCAGCGTCAGGGGAAGATCGTCGATGACGAACGCCTCCTCGACCCAGTCCTGCGTCATGCCGGCACGGCTTGTCACGGGAGAGATTTTCTTTTGCAAAAGGCGATTGAACAGTGTCGACTTGCCTGTGTTGGGTCTGCCGACGATCAGGACTTTGGCGGCGCTCTGTTGCGGCAAGGTCGTAGGCAAGGTTGTTGGTGAGATCATTTGCAAGGTTGCTCGCAAGGTTACTCGAAGACGTGGATGTTCCCTTCGCTGTCCAAAAAGAAGAAGAGCCCTTGCGCGGCAATGGGTGTTGCGGTGAAGCGCGCGTTGATTCGCATCTGACGGACGAGCGTGCCTTTGAGTGCATCGATGGCGACGATCTCTCCGTTCGATGCGGTGAGGATCAGCTGGTCTGCTGCTAGCAGTGGTCCGTTCCAGAACACGGGTTTGCGTTTATTGCGTCCGAGGTGAGCGGTTAGTTGTTGCTCCCAGAGGATGTTGCCGTTGTTGGCGTCGAGCGCGGAGAGCAGGCTATTTTGGTCGACGACGAAGAGCGTTGTGCCGTGAAGCGCGAGCGAGCTTGCTGCTGCCAGCGGCACTGACCATCGCAAGCTGCCTGAAGCGAGGTCGAGGGCGACCGTCTTTCCCGAAAAGCTGGAGGCATAGACGAGCCCGTCCGCGAGGACAGGCGGCGTTGTAATGTCCGCGATGTCGGAGAGCGCATCGTTGCGTCGTTGCGCCGTTGCGAATGCTTGCCACAGAACGCGCCCGTTGTCCTTGTCTAATGCGATCAGCGATCCGTCGCCGTAACCCACCACGGCATAACGCCCTGCAACGCCTGGCGAGGGGGCAAGCGTCAGTTGAGCGAGGGCATCGCGTGTCGCTTGTTGTTGCCAAAGCATCTCGCCATTCAGGTTGAAGGCGTAAGTACGATAGGTCGGAGTCACGACAAGCAACAACGCTTGCTCCTTCGAGACGACGCCTGCTGAGACGAGGGTTGGCGCGCTCCGCAGGGGGAAGGGCAGCTGTTGCTGCCATAAAATCTCGCCCGTCTGCCCGTCCAGCGCGGCGAGGATGCCGATGCCGCTTGAAACAAAGACGCGTCCATCAGCAAATGCCAATCCTCCGCCGAAGCTTTTGCCAATTCCTTTGCTAACTCCTTCTCCGAAGGTTTTCCGAGAGGCAGGCTTGAGATTGCGTTGCCATACCTTGCGCCCTGTCATCGTATCGAAGGCGGAGACTTTGTTGTTGGTGTTCAGGGCGAACAGGCGACCTTCGGCAACTATCGGGGTTGCTTGCAGGGGTTGCGCGCGCGTGCGACCTTTGCCTGTGGCAATGAGGAAGCGGTGCTGCCAAGCGAAGCGTGTTGCCAGTCGAGGGGGGGTATGCAGGGCGGAGAATTGTTCTTGCTCCCACGCCGATTTTTGCGAAGACGCAGACGCAGACTCAGGCGCAGGCAAGACGATATTGGACGAGGAGGACTTGGTGCGCTGTGCGCTCTCGAAGCCTTTCACATCGATGCGCTTGCCTGAAAGACGCTTCTCGGCGCAGGCTACTACGAGAAGCAGGGCTGCTACGGCGAGCGTGGTCGTTGCGACAGAGATTTTTCTTGTCATGGCGTTTTTGTCGTATCGAGCGCGCCTTCTGCCTCTTGCAGCTGTCTGCGTAGGGTGGGGGCGAGGTTGCTTTTGGCAAGCGCGCGCGTGAGAATGTCTTGTACTTCTTTTTGGTTGCCTTGCTCGGTGAGGATGGCTGCTTGCAAGTAGAGCGCGAGCCCTTGCAGGGCGGGAGTGTTTTGGGTTTCATCCGCTAGTGCGGCGAGTTGTTTTTCTGCTGCCTCCAGCCGCCCCTGTTCGATATCGAGCGAGGCGTGCCAAATCTGCGCGTAGTGGCGGTAGAGGGAGGGCAACGAGTTATCGTCGTCGATGGCTTGCAGGGCTTGTTGTGCTTTTTGCCATTCTTGTTGTTCGGCAAAGGCTTTCGCGCGCGCGAAGAGCCACAGCATACGATAGCCTCCTAGCAGGTTTTTCTGCTCTTGCGGCGAGAGGGCGGTTGAGAATTCTTGCGAAGAATCTTGTGTCGCGTTTTTGCGCAAAAGCTCGAAGAAGGTTTCGGCGGAGCGGGCGTGCTTCTGCCGTTCCTTGTACTGCCAAGTTTGCCAAGCGAGGACGCTTGCTAGCACAAGCAGGAGCATCGCCACAATCTTGAGACGATGGCGATGCCACAGCGTGCGTAGGCGGTCGTAGGTGAGGGCTTCGTCGACCTCGCGGAAGATTTCGCTCATGGGTTACGCATAAGTTGTCTTAAGTTCTCTTGCGTTATCTCTTAAGTTATCTTTTGGGTTGCCCCAAAAATTACTCCCAAAGTTATTCTTTCGGATTACCTTTGGGGGTGCTTAAAGATGGCTCGGATTTGTGTTAAGGTGTCATTCACAATGCGCTGGCTTGGCGCGCATGTCAAGGCTCTAGCGGTCTACAAGGGAGAGGTATGCCAGAAGAAACTTACGATGTTTTGGGAATAGGGCATGCGCTCGTCGATGCCAGCTTTTCCATAAGCGATTCGTTTTTAGGCGAGCAGAACTTGCCGAAGGGACAGATGACCCTATGCGACCACGCGCGCCTTGAAAGGTTGCGCACGGCTCTGCCTGCTGCGTCGAGCTTGAACGCAGGAGGTTCTTGCAGCAACACGCTCGCGCTGTTGGGATGTTTGGCAAAAGAGTCAGCAAGAAAGCTTACAGGGCAGGGGCGGGAAGGTGTCGCGGCGCGTTATGCCTTTGTGGGCAGAGTAGGCAACGATTCGGAGGGGGAGAACTTTCGGCACTCGATGGAGCAGAGCTTTGTTGCCTGCCACTTGGAAGTGCGCCAAGAAAGGGCTGTAGCAAAAGCGATTGAACAAGCAGAGTCGACGGGACAATGTCTTGTGTTGATAACGGAGGATGCGCAGCGCACCTTTGCGACTTATTTAGGTGCGTCGTCGAATATCGGAGCGGCGCAGTTGGATGTCTCCCTGTTGCGTCAAGCGCGCTACCTGTATTTGGAGGGTTATTTGTTGGGTAGCGAGCAGGGGGGAGAGGTGTTTGAAACGGCTGGCGCGGCGTGTCGAGAGGCGGAGAGTGTTCTATCGCTTTCTTTGTCCGACCCCTCCTGTGTGTCTGGCAATCGTGACTTTCTTCTTCGCTTCGTGCGCGACGAGGTGGACTTGCTGTTTGCTAACGAGGAGGAGGCGCGCACATTGTTTTCGCTCGCGCCCATAGCGGAAAAAACAACCCACAAAACAGCCGAGAAAACACTTTGGCGCGAGGCGTTGGCAGAGCATTGTTTGAGTTTGGGTTGTCGTGTTTGCTTGACGTTGGGGGGGGAGGGAGCGTTGCTGTTCGATGGCAAAGGTAACACGAGCGTCTCTGCGGCGGTGCCGCCTTTGCGCTGTGTTGACACGACGGGGGCGGGGGATGCGTTTGCTGCCGGCATGCTGTTCGGCTTGTCGCGGGGGTGGTCTCAAGAGAAGGCGGGGGTTTTGGCGAACAGCTTGGGTGGTGCGGTCACAAGCGAGGTGGGACCGAGGCTGACGGCAGACCTGCGGTATTTCCTCGACGCTGTGGAGTCGGTGCTTTCATGACGCGCTTGGACGAGCAGGAGCGGCGCGATCGCTTGAGGCTTGCGCGCAGTGCTTATGTGGGGCCTATGACTTTTCGCCATCTGTTGGCGCGTTTTGGCACGGCGAGCGAGGCATTACGCGCTTTGCCGCAACTTGCGCGGCGCGGCGGGTTGAAGGCGAAGATACGGCTTTTCTCTGACGCGCAGGCTAATGAGGAGATCGCGCGTACAGAAAAGATGGAGGGAAAGTTAATCTTTTGGGGTGAGGAGGATTATCCGTCAAACTTGTTTGTTCTCACCGATGCGCCGCCTTTGCTTGCGGTTTTGGGACATGCGCACCTTTTGCGCAAGGAGGGAATTTCTATTGTGGGGACGCGCAACGCTTCTGCGAACGGCATGCGTTTTGCTGCGCGTTTGGCGGCTGCGTGCGGGGAGGCGGGTTATGTTGTTGTTTCGGGTTTAGCGCGTGGAATTGACACGGCTGCCAATCATGCGGCGGTGAAGAGTGGGTCGGTTGCTGTTTTGGCGGGTGGGGTTGATCATATTTATCCGTATGAAAATCGTGAGTTGTATCGAAGGCTTGTCGACAATGGTGCGATTGTCTCCGAGATGGGGTTGGGTTTTGTTCCGACGGCCCGACATTTTCCGCGGCGAAACAGGATTATTGCGGGGTTGACGGCGGGGACTTTGATTGTTGAGGCGCCTAGGAAATCGGGTGCGATGATCACGGCTCGTTATGCGTTGGAGCAGGGCAGGGATGTGTTTGCGGTACCTGGCTCGCCGCAGGACGAGCGTTCTGCGGGACCGAATGCTTTGTTGCGGGATGGGGCTTATTTAGTTGAGAAGGCGGAGGATGTGCTGGCGGTTTTGAACAAGAGCAAGACATTGAAGGATGTTTTTCAGGCACGCAATCGCAGGCAGCGTGCGTTAGTTTTGGAGGCGGAGGGGAATTTGGCGCAGCGTGATTTTTCTGATCGGGACATTGACAAGTTGCGGGATGGAATCTTTTCGTTATTGGGGTTTGACGCGACGCCGATTGATGATTTGATCAGTCATCTTGGCACGGATGCGGCGTGTGTTAATGCGGCGTTGTTGGAGATGGAGTTAGCGGGGCGGATTGAGCGGGCGGCGGGGAACTGCGTTGTGCGCTGTCGGTAGGACGCGCTTTTTGTATTGACGGCAAAACGCAAGCCTCGCGCTTGAGTAGTCAAGAAGCCACGCCTTCGCAAGCCTTTGGCTTGCGAAGGCGTGGGAAGCGCTTACGCGCTCGCTCGCGGCGCGCTTTTGCGGGGGGAATTTATCCCCCCGCGCCCCCCCGCGTGCTACGCACGCGATGTTTTGCATCCGTAAAGATTATCCAGCCCCTCCGCAAAGTATTCGCCGAACTTGGCACGCTCCTTGCAACTCCCCCCCTGACTAGGCAGGAAGAAACCCCGATCCCAGCAGGAGCAATCCATCCATGGACAAGACCGTCAATACGCACGCCTCGAATAGCGTTCTCGCTAAGCAATCCCTGCCCCTCCCCCGTACCCTGTTCTCGGAAGGAGGCTCGGTCGTCTTCTCCGAACTATTGGCAGAATCAACCTTCCGTCCCGAACGCTTCGCCTTCGATCTCGGCAGCAACAAAACTCCCTCCCCGCAACGCATATCCCAAACAACAAAATCCTCCGAAAACCCACAAGATTGCCGCAACTGCCAACAAGACCTCGAAAAAGATATCCTGCAAAAAGAAACCCTGCAGAAAGAAACCCTGCGAAACTTGAACGAACAACGCGCGCAAGATAACGCATCGCGCGAAGCACAAGAACGCGCGCAAGGCGCACAACAAGCCAGAGCGCAACAAGCAAGAGACAACCAAGCACAGCAAGAACAACAATATCGAAGCGAACAGATCGACAGAATCGCAAGCCAACAGCAGAACTCACTCGACAAACAGCGGGAAGAACGCTCGGTAACCTCGCGCTCGTCAGACGAAAACACACCGCGCGCAAGAAACGAAGCAAGAAACGAAGCAAGCCAAGCAAGACGCGACGAAGAAAAAACCTCAGCTCGTGCCGAACGCGCTCAAGCGGCATCGGACAACAATCGCCGCGACAATGACAATAATGTCGGCAATCAAGCAGGAAAACCCAACAACGCAGACACCCACGCAAAGACGCTCGCCCAAGAAGACAAGCCCAAAGAAGGAGAGAGTAAATCTACTCCCTTGGAAAGCACTAAGGATGGCATCGCTACGAAAAACAGCCAAGCCGACAGCACAACAAACGACAAGAAAACGACAAAGCAAGTTGCACAAACACCGCCCGCCCCAGAAGAAGACAAGGCAAGCGCACAGAACCTCGCGGAAAAAACCTTGCTCGCTAACTCTGAAGAAGGCAAGGCAACGACAGGTAAAGCGGAAAACTCTCTCGAAAACGCTCTTGCAGGACTCGTCGACGCAGAAGGTATCGATGTCTTTGCGCTGCAAGACAAGCACGCAAAAACAACGCAAATAGCAAGCAAGACAGCCGAAACCCTCGTGCAGTTCTCGCGCACGCAAGCAGGAGGGCTTGTCGGCGACGCAGACAATAAGCAGCAGACAGGAGAAATCTCCGATGCCATCGCCACTCGCACAACCGCAGAGTCAGAAGAAGGAGGCGCGACACCAACCCCCGCCTCACAAGAAGGCGAGGCTCTTGCAGTACAAGAAGGTAACGGGCAAAACTCACCCAAGGACGCAGACACAGCGAAAGCCTCTACGGTATCGGCAACGACATCTCCCCTCGCCTCCAACGCAGCTGCTAGCCGCACCGACGCGCTCAAAGCCGCCGTTCGTGACAACAGCGCGCGACTTCTCGCACAAGCACAACAGCTTGGTAGCCGCACAGCAGACACTCGCGGAGTGAACACTCGCCCAGCAGACACTCGCGAAGTGAACACTCGCGGAGCGGACACTCGCACAACGGACGCTCGCGCAGAGGACGCTCGTGTAGCAGGCACTCGCGCAGAAAGGCAGGCGGGACTCGCTTCGCCAACAGGCGACCAATCCCTCCTAAGGAACAGCGCATTGGAGCAACACTTAAGGCAGGCAGCCGCAGGGCGCGCCGCAGAAACAGCCCAACAAGCAGGAGGTAAAACGGCGACGGCTGATGCGCCCTCTCGTTCCGCCCAAGCAAACGCCCAAGCAAACATATTGGCGCAGGCTTTGAGCACTACCGCAACGCGCGTAACGCAAGGAACATCTGCGCAAGGAAAAGCAGCAGAGACACCCTCGCTGCCGGAAAGTATCGATGTTCGCTTGACCCAAGAAGTGCGCGCGCATCGTCCTGAAGGGTTGCGCTTGAGCGCACAGAACGCTTTCGACAGCCTGCGCCCCGCGAACAGCGCCGCGCAGACGACGGGCTACGGCAACGCCGCCAATGGAATCTCTTCGTCTTCTACGAGCGGTGCTGCAAGCCTTGAAGGGAAAACTTCCTCTGCTTTGAGCGGCTCTGATACCGCTCAAGTGGGCTTGGTATCGTCGAGCGCGGCTGCAAAACTTGCAGCGCGTGTGGCAGAACGCCAAGAAGGTTTGCGCGAGCGCAGAGAGGCATCGAGCAGTACAACAAAAGACAAGCCGAACGGCACGCAAGCATTGTTGCAATCGTTGGCTTCTCGCCTGACGGGCGGGCGCGCTGAGGCTGCAAGTAACCTTGGGGGAAATACTGGGCAGGACGGCGGTTCTCGTGCGGCGCAGACGCTCGGACAAGCTCTCGGACAACTATCGGGGTCGAACGCACAAGGGTCGAACGCACAAGGGTCGAACTCGGATGCTTCGCTCAACAACGGCTTTTCGCAAAGCTTGCAAGGACAATCCGCCTCTAATTCCAACGCGGCGAGGGGTAGTGCCAGTTCCAGCTTCACGACGGCGAGCTCGTTCGTGCGCGAGCAGGTTTTCGTCAACATACAACGCGCCGTCGAGGGCAAGGTCGAAAGTTTGACCGTCAAACTGCGCCCTGAGCTCTTGGGACGCATCGAGATACGACTCGACGGAGACGCAGCAGGACGCTTGCAAATCGTCGTGCTAGCAGAGCGCAGCGAGACACTCGATCTACTACAGCGCGATGCAAGGCAGTTGGAACAAGCCTTGCAAGATGCAGGTATACGCACTCAGGATCAGGGCTTGCAGTTCGGTCTGAAAGGACAAGGCAACGCCCAGACAGAGGGTGAGGCTCAAAGACAGGGCGAAACAGCGTCCTCCGATACGACAAGCGGCGCAGAAGCAGACGATGGAGAGGGTGGCGAGCTTGGTGAAGAAACTCTGTCGTCCGTCGTAGACAGGTTGCAAGTGCGCCAAGACGGACGCTTGAATGTAGAGATCTAGAAACTTTAAAAAAAACGAGAGGAAAACGATCATGACCGATATCTCCAGTGGCAATAACGCCGTTAGCACTTCGAGCTCGCCCGAACAGCAGGCAGCCGTGCGTCAAATCGCCGAGCAACAGCGACAGGTGGCAGAAGAGTCGCGCAGCACTGTCTCGCGGCTCAAGTTTTCCGAGGATTTCGACAACTTTCTCACCCTACTGACAACGCAGCTGACGCACCAAGATCCTCTCTCGCCGTTGGATACGCACGAGTTCACAAACCAGCTGGTGCAGTTCGCTTCGGTCGAACAGCAGATCCATCAAAGCAGCATGCTGGAACAACTGAAAGCACTGCTCGAAGGACAGCAAAGCTCGACCGTCGCAGACGGACTAGGATACTTGGGCAAAGAAGTCGCGCGTGAGGGAACGAATCAGTTTCTGCTGAACGAGGGCGAGGAGGCTCGTTTGCAGTATGTCCTGCCTGAGGGTGCGCAGAATGCGCAGCTGGAGGTTCGCAACGCCAATGGCAACATCGTCTACAGGAACAACGCGGTCGGGCAGGAGGTATTGGACGAGGGCAAACGTTTCCACAAAGGGACGGACGCCGAATCCTTTTCCTACACGCTACCGCGCGACATCGGGCGTGCGGTGGTGAAGATTACGGACAGCGAGGGCAGGCTAGTGCATCAGGAGGCGGTGAATGCCGTTTCAGGCTCGGGAACATGGAACTGGGACGGCAGAAGTAGCGAGCTAGGAGCGCAACGCGATGCGGACAACAATATCCTCAAAGACGGCGACGGCAACACCTTGTGGCAACAGGCGGACGAGGGCGACTATCGCTTTACGGTGGAAGGAGCCTTTGTGCAACAGGAGGGTGAGCAGAGCGCAGAGAGGCGCGATACCTTTGTGTGGCACGGACGCGGAATCGATGGCGAGCCTGCGAGTGTCGGACGCTACAGCTACCATGTTACCTTTGATCTGCCTGACGGTAGCCAGGGGACGGTTGCGAACTATGTGAGCCCTGCGCGAGTAGTAGGCGTTGTATCGAACGCCGAGACGGGCGTGCGCTTACAACTGGATACGGGCGCAGAGGTAGAACTTTCTCAAATCGTCGGGCTTCGTGAGTAAGCACGACGCAACGTTAACTTAAACACAACTCAACCTTTTAACAAGAACCCAGCCAAAGGAGCAATATCATGAGTCTTTACGGAGCTTTGAGATCGGGCGTTTCGTCGTTGTTTGCGAACTCGCAAAGGATGGCGATGATCTCTGACAATATCGCCAATGTTAACACGGTGGGCTACAAGCGTGTCGATGCTCGTTTCTCGTCGTTTGTGACGCAATCGTCGCGGCGCGGACTTTACAACTCTGGCGGGGTTGTCTCGCAGACGGAGCGCGAGAACTCGCAGCAGGGCATTTTGGAGCCGACTTCTTTTTCGACCGATATCGCTGTCACGGGCAAGGGATTCTTTGTTGTGACCGACTCGGTTGATCGCAACCAAGATGGAAAATATGTCAACAGCGGCGATGTTTCCTTCACGCGTGCGGGACAGTTTCGTCGTGATGCTAACGGCAACCTAGTCAACGCAGAGGGGCAGTACCTCTTGAGTTGGGCGCCGGATGCGACCAGCGTCGATCGTGAAGCCGATGCGCGTTTTGTGCAAACGAACGACATCTCTCAGTTTGAGGTTGTCAATATCGAGCAGCAGGCGTTGGATCCGATTCAAACGAGGCGTGCAGACTTAGGCGTGAACTTGGCGGCGGAGGCGGGCATAGGCTTTGGCAATGCCTTTTCGGTCGAAGTACCGTTGGTCGATCCGCAAGGACTCAGCCGTGGACTCACATTGACCTTTGTCCGACCGACAGCTACAGCTACAGATTTGGATCCTGTTCCCAACACTTGGGTTATGTATGGTTCTTTTGGTAGCGCAGCGAATGACCCTCAAGTAGTAGATGGTGCTGGGAATGCGGTTGCGGATAACACGGCTGTTTTGGGAGTAGTGACATTTGATGCAAACGGAAGATTGACCGATGTAGAACACATTGTTCCTGGCACTTATTTTGTTGACGGAGCTGCTGTGCCGGCGATCGCCGCGGCGGATGCCAGAATTACCACGACGGTCGACGATGAGTTCTCCACAGGTCAAGCGGGTTCTGAAACGGGACGTTTCTTCTTGAATATCGATTACACGCCGAGTTTGACGACCGATGTCAATCAGCAAGTTTTGATAAACTTGGGAACGGTCGAAAGCCAAGGTAATAACGCGGGTTCGGACGGCTTCACGCAGTTCGGCAGCACGGGCGATCTTTCGATCATCAAGTTCGTCGAGCAGAACGGGCGTTTGTTCAGCGGAATCGATTCGGTTGCAATCACGGGCGGCGGCATTGTCGAGGGATTTTATTCCAACGGAGAGACGCGCAATCTCTACCAGGTACCTCTCTTCACCTTTGCCAACCCTAATGGTTTGAGGGCTCTTTCGGGCAATCTTTTCGCTCAGACTGCGGATTCGGGCATGGGGGTTGCTAGAATCTCTGGCACGCAGGGTGCGGGAACATTGATTGGCTCGGCGGTTGAGAATTCCACGACGGACATTGCGGCTGAGTTTTCGAACATGATTATCACTCAGCGTGCTTATTCGGCGGCGACTAGGATGATCACTACGACTGATGAGATGTTGCAGGAATTGAGTAACGCTATTCGATAGTATTTGATATCATTGATAGCATTGATAGGAGAAAAACCTATCTTTTTGCTGGTCTGTCTTTCTCTCTTTTGCGGGCTGGCAATTCTGAAGTCCCTGCGACACTCTCGCGGGGGCTTCTTTTTTGAGAGGCTGCGCGCTTTGTCTATTAATTTTAACAGGCAAATTTTAACAGGTAGCGGTGTAGACCAAAAAAACGGGACTCGCGCTTTGACGCGTAAACGACGCGCGCGTAGCGCGCGGGGGGGCGCGGGGGGATAAATTCCCCCCGCATGAATCTGCGCGTGAGCGAAGCGAAACGCGCAGCCTCTTGTACCAAAGCGCACGACTTGTCGTGCGCAAGCTGACTCGTAACCTAGTAAGCTGCTTTTGTGACGCAAGGTGGTTGGCGCGAGGCAAAGCCTCGCGCTTTTGAATAAGAGGCTACACACTTTGCGCTTTGCGCAAAGTGTGTAGAAGGCGCTTACGCGCCCCGCTGACGCGGGGTCTTTTGCGGGGGGACTTCGCCCCCCCACACCCCCCATGCGCAAAACTCACTTCGCCTACGGCTCGCTCGTCTTGCGTATGTTACCTGATCAAAAACGCCCGTGTCTGTTGCGCGAACGCAACAGACAGACAACAAGCGCGTTAAATATGTATCGCGCGCCCCAGCCCCTGCATCGCCGCCTCACGCAGTGCCTCATTCAACGTCGGATGCGGATGGCAAATCCGCACAATGTCCTCCGCCGTCCCCCGATACGCCAAAATCGCAACTAACTCCTGAATGAGCGTGCCAGCCTCCGATCCCAAAATCTGAGCCCCCAAAAGACGACCCCCATCCTCCCCCTCGCCAATCAATAATTTTACAAACCCCTCGCCAACACCACTCGTGCGCGCACGAGCATTAGCACTAAACGGAAACTTGCCCAATCGATAAGAAATACCACCCTCCCTCGCATCCCGCTCGCTCAACCCCACGCTCGCAATCTCAGGATCCGTATAAACAACCCCCGCAATCGTCGCGTAATCTACATGACCACGTCCCCCCGCCAACGTCTCAACAACAGCAACCCCCTCCTCCTCCGCCTTGTGCGCCAACATCGAACCCCGAACGCAATCGCCAATCGCAAAAATTCCCTCGCGCGTCGTGCGGAAATGATCGTCGATCCGCACAAACCCCCGCGCATCACAAACAATCCCCGCATCCTCTAATCCACAATCACCCGTCGCCGCTCCGCGCCCAACAGCAACTAACGCATGGCTCGCCTCTAATGTCTGCTCTTTCCCATCCGCAGGCTTTACCCCGATCGCAAGCCCCCCCTTCGTAGCTGCTACGGAAAGCAAGTCGGTGTTAAGCTTGAAGACAAGCCCCTGCGCCTCCAAAGCCTTTTGAAACGCCTTCGAGATATCCTCGTCCAATCCCGCCAAGTGATCCAGCCTGTCGAGAACGACAACCTCGCTCCCTAAACGCGCCCACACCGAGCCTAACTCCAAGCCGATCACCCCCGCTCCGATAACACAAAGCCGCCGCGGCACAGACGAAAACGCCAACGCGCCCGTCGAGGTGACAACACGCTTTTCATCCATCAGCTCGCTCGGCAAAACAGAGGAAGGCAGCAACATAGGCTTCGAGCCTAATGCCAACAGAATGTTTTTCGCCGCAATCTTGCTGATACTCTTCTTCCCCTCGACGATATTTATCGCACCATCCTTGTCTAATCGGGCGTGTCCGTTCACGACATCGATGCGGTTTTTTTTCATCAAGAAGCCGATGCCCGCCGTCAAAGTAGAGACGATCTTCTGCTTGCGCGTCTGCATCGCCCTAAGATCGAAGGAGACCTTGCCCGCAGAGATTCCATGCTCTCGCAACCCCTCGCAACTCTGCCTATAGAGGTGCGAAGAGTGCAACAACGCCTTGGAGGGAATACAACCGACATTCAGACAAGTGCCGCCCAACGCCTCGTGTTTGTTGATCAAGAGCGTGCGCATGCCGAGCTGGCTCGCGCGAATGGCAGCCACATAGCCGCCAGGTCCCGCGCCGATGACGGCAAGATCGTAAGGAGAATCGGTCATCGCTGCTTCCATCGCTATTTCCATCTGCCGCGCAAAGCGTCGAGACAAGCTTGCTTGAAACGCCGTCTGCCACTAGCATGCACAATAGAGTCTTTGTTGAGACTATACAGGTTTTTTTCCAAAAACTGCCATCGAGTTGCCCAAAAATTACCTATAGAGCAGCTCCATAGAGTATCTCCGTAGAGTACATATAGCCTTTCTTTTTCAGTAGTCGCGTGCCTTTTTTCTCAATTCGTCCTTCCTCTTCTCGCGCCTCTTCGCAGCCGTTTCTACGCTTCGCCCAAGACTATCTGTGGTGCTATCGCCTCCGCCTGCTCGTTGCCTCGTGCGGGCTGGTGCTGTTTTCGCTGACTGCCTTTGCGCAAGTGCGCATGCTGGAGCCAATTCTCGATCACGGCTTTGTCGCGGAAAACAGCAGCACGCTGTACTGGCTGATGGGACTGATGTTTTCCTTCTCCGCCGTGCGCGCCCTTGCCTACTATTTGCAAACCTCCCAAAGTGGATACATCGGCGCTGCCGTGTTTCGTGATTTGCAAAACACCCTCTATCGCCATCTCGTTACGCACGACCTATCCTTTTTACAGCGCGACGGAACAGGAAGGTATGTCGCCCTCATGACCGCCAACATGCATGTGATCAGAAACAGCTTTGCACGCGTCTTCATCACTCTTTTGCGCGACGGCGTGCTGGCATTGGCATACCTCTTCAACATGCTCTATACGAACTGGAAACTTTCCTTGGTAACCTTGTGCTTCGTCGTCCTGCTGTTCATACCCGTCCGATGGCTTTCTCGACTCACACGACACGCCGCACAACAGACGCAGAAGAAGATCGGCGATGTCGGGAAGTTCGTCGACGAATCCTTCAAAGGCCTGCGCCAAATCAAAGCTTACAACGCCGAAGAAAATCGTCTGCGCTTCGCTCGCGGGCAGTTCGAAGAGCTGTTTTCTTGGAACAAGCGCACAAGCTACGCGCAGGCTAAGGCTTTGCCTATCGTCGAGTTGTTGGTCGGGTTAGCCTTCGCGTGCGTCGTCTTGATCGGAGGATTGCAAATACGCGAAGGCACAACGACCGTCGGAAGCATCATGTCCTTTGTCGTCGCCCTGCTCTTGATGCTTCAGCCAATACGTGCGCTCGTCAATTTGAATGTCGATGTGCAGGAGGGAATCGCCGCCCTGCTCACCTTTTACCGCACCTTGGAGGTCAAGGCGTCCGTTCGTAATCGGAAAAAAGCTGGCACCTTGCGTGTCTCGCGCGCGACGCTCGAATTCCGCAAGGTTTGTTTCACCTACGATGCGAGCGAAGAAGTTTCGCAAGAAGTTTCACAAAGCGGGGGGTTGAAAGGTTTTGTTGCTCCTCCTGCGCTGCGAGACTTGAGCTTCTCGGTGAAGGGCGGCACGAAGGCCGCCATCGTCGGAGCATCGGGTGCGGGAAAGTCTACTTTGGTGAATGTGCTGCTGCGACTTTACGATATCGACAGCGGAGCGATTCTCATCGACGGGCAGAACATTGCCGATTGCACTTTGCACTCTCTGCGCTCGCGTATCGCCTATGTTTCTCAGGAGGTGGGAATGTTCAACGCGAACCTGCGCGAGAACATCGCCTTGGGGGTTGATCGTATCGACGAGGCTCGTCTTCGTCGCGCGGTAGCGGATGCGGAGGCCGAGGGCTTTATCTCCCAGCTGCCGAGGGGGTTGGAGACGGAGGTAGGCGAACGCGGCTTTCGTCTGTCAGGCGGACAGCAGCAACGCATCGCCTTGGCGCGCGCGCTTTACAAGGATGCTCCCATCGTGCTGTTGGACGAGGCGACGGCGGCGCTCGACAACGAAACCGAGCGACTCTTGCAAACGACCCTCGATCGCGTCATGCAAGAGCGCACGGTGCTGACGATCGCCCATCGTCTCACGACCATTCAAAACGCCGACTGCATCTATGTCCTAGAGCGCGGTAGCTGTAGCGAGATCGGCAGTCATCGCCACCTCTTGCAAAAAGGCGGTAAGTACGCTCAATTGTGGAATCGAATGGCGAGCGGAGAAAACAAGGAGGTTGCATCGAGCGATGGCTGAAAAAAATTCGGAAAGGCGTGGAAGAGCGTTCGCAAGGGTGTTCGCAAGGGTGTTCGCAAGGGCGTTCTGTCGGAGCGCGCTTTTTTGCCTATGCCTAGCTCCGTTCGCCTTTGCCGACGCTTCCGTTCTGCCTGCAAGTGAGCCTGCAGGCTTACCCTATTTGGAGTTCTCCAAGTCCTATCAGCCTGTTGCCCAGCAGGATGAGCCTGACAACGATGCTTACACCCCTGAGCTACAGGATGTCTCGCAAGGGTCTGCTCGGCAGGAGGGTTGGGGTCGGCGTTTTATGGAGTCGGTGCGAAGTTTTTCCTTGTCGAATGTAAAGCGTTCGCTCGTGCGTGCGCTGTGGCTTTGGTATGCGCCAACGGACACCGTCTCGGGCAGTTACCTCGCCTTGGGCTATGCGGAAGCGGAGCGGGCATTTCCTCATGCCTCCTCGATAGCGGACAGGTTATCGGCTCGGCTGCCGACGCGAGAGGTGTGGGAGCGCACATTCTTGGCGCATGTGCGCGCAGGAGAAATGGAGAAGGCTCTCTCGATAGCAGAGCGTTTGCAAACCCAAAAAGACGGACACGGCTTCTTGGCGCGCTTTCTGCTTGCCTCCGCGTTGCTCAAAAAGGGAAAGGTTACGCGCGCGCGGGAGTTCATAGGCGATCTGTCGGGATTCGGCGATTTCGCTCGCTACGGCGCGCCGACATACCGCTTTTGGCTCGCATTCGCACAAGGCGACGCACGCGCCGAGCAGGAGGCGTTGCAGGAAATAGAACGCGAGTCCATGGAGGATTTCGCCCATTTGTTGCGTCTATACGCTGCCTTCGCGCGCGGAGAGTTTCGCACAACCCAACAGCTGTTGCGCGAGACGGAGGCTCTGTCGGGCGATCTGTCGCAGCAGTGGGTGCAAGCCTTGCATCACGCGGGTAGCGCGCAAGGTCGAGGAAAGCAGACGGCGTTGGCATTGTTGAAACCCGTGAGGAGCCAACTGCGCGTGCAAGTGCTCTTCTTGGACGAGCTGGCGCGACGCATCGAGGGCGACGGAATCAAGGACTTGGCTCCTGACGCGCGCGGCGACGAATCGATCGAGCAGGTACGATTCTTCCTCGCGCGCTCGCTTGCCGACCTGGCGGCGCGGGAGGGGAGCGCGGCGGCGAAACTGCTGTTCGCACGATTGGCTGTAGAGACAGACCCCTCGTCATCCTTCGCGCGCATTGTCTTGAGCGACGCGCTTCGAGATTATGGGCAGGACGATGCAGCCTTGGCTACGCTAGAGCTGATTCCTACTCGCTCCTTGTTCTACCGACAGAGTCTATACTCACGCGCCGAGATTTTGCGCAAACCAAGTCGACTTGAAGAATCGCGTCTTGAAGAATCTCACCTTGCAGAATCTCAATTGGAAGAATCTTTGGCACTCTTGAAAAACCTGCAGGAACTGCGTCCTGACGATCTGCTCGCTTGGTGGCAGGCAGGCTCCTTTCTCCGCGTCGCAGAGCAGTCCGAGAAAGCATTGCCTTATTTCGGAAAGGCGATCGAGATGTACCTGTCGCGCGCTGATCTTCTCCCCGAAGAGGTGCGCGCTTCCGCGTGGCGTCTGTACTACGAGCGCGGAATCGCTTTCGAACGCGTAGGAAAGTGGGACGAGGCAGAGGAAGACTTCCAAACATCGTTGCTGCTCTCTCCCGAACAGCCGATGGTCATGAACTACCTCGCTTACACTTGGCTCGACTTGGGGAAGGACGAGCACTACCAAGAGGCACTCTCGATGTTGCAGCGCGCCGTCGAATTGCGCAACAAAAGCGGTGCCGTGATCGATTCGCTGGGATGGGCTTACTATCGACTCAAGGCATACGGCGATGCATTGGAAACTTTAGAGCAAGCTATCGCTCTTGCTCCCGACGACACAACCATCAACGATCACTTGGGAGACGTCTATTGGCGAGTAGGAAGAGAGTTGGAAGCTCGATATCAGTGGTCGCGAGTGCTCGCCTTCGAGGAGGCGGATCAAAAACTGCGCAAGCGCGTACAGAAAAAACTGGAAGTCGGATTGCCTCTCGATAGCGAATAGTCGTGTCCTTAGCCATGCCATTAGTCATGCCTTTGGAGTCTGCGTCGCCTCTTTTGTTTGCGCCTGCCAAGGTGAACCTCTCGTTGCGCGTCGGCGGTAGAAACGATTGCGGGCTGCACGCGTTGGAAAGTCACATCGTCTTCTTGGAGCTGCACGATCAACTGGAGGTGCATGACAGAGAAGACGGCGGAGGGCTTGCCGTAGAATTTTACAAGGCAAACTCCAAGACTCATTGCAAGACTCATTTTAAGGCTCACTCTGCGGAGGAGACTTTTCCTGTGTGCGAAGATCACTCGCTAGCGCGCGCGGCGCGTGCGCTTGCGGCAACCGTGCAATCGAAGAGTGTCGAGGGTAGTGTTAAAGACGGCGTTGAATCTTTCGAGTGCGCTTGGAATATCGTTGTTCAAAAGGCGATCCCTGCGGGCGCGGGCTTGGGCGGAGGGTCGAGCGATGCCGCGTCTTTCTTGCGTTATGCGCGTGAAAAAATTAGCTCCAAGAATTCTATGCGGGGATTTAATAAAAATAGCGTATCTCTTTCCGCTGCCGAGTGGCTTTCTGTTGCTCGTGCGGTTGGCTCGGATGTCGCGTTGTTTTTTTTGCGCGCGAAGAGCAATAGTGTTTTCGTCTCGGGTTATGGCGAGCGAGTATTAGAGCAAGCTGCGTTGCCTGTCTGCGGCGTGGTTCTTCTTTGTGGAGCGGAACTTTCCACGAAAGCGGTCTATGAGCGTTATGCTCGTGATCGAGCGGAGGGGAGAGCATACAGCGCGACTGAGGCTGAGACTTTTTCAAAGACTTTTTCGTCAGCATCAAAGTTCTCAAAGTTGACGGCGTTGTTGGAGGCGGGGGGGAACGACTTACTTGCGGCGGCTTGTGCGTTGGATGGCTCTATCGTCGAGCGGCTGTCGGCGTTGCGTTCTTGCGAGGAAGTTTTTTGCGCTCGGATGACGGGGAGCGGCTCTGCCTGTTTCGGCTTGACGGAGCTGGGTTGTGAGGAGGATGTGGCGGAGTGCTTGCGCGCGCGCGGCTGGCGGGGGGTGATTGCGACGCGCTTCCGTAAAAGCGAGGCAGGAGAGGGAGTCGACAAGGCGGGGGAGAATGTGTAGAGTGTGGAGGTATTGTTGGGGTGTAGCCAAGTGGTAAGGCAACGGGTTTTGGTCTCGTGATCGTGGGTTCGAATCCTACCACCCCAGCGTTTAACTTCTTTGCTTCTGCTTTGTCTTGATTTGAGCGTACAAAAAACAAGAGGAGTGTTGTTGTGCAAGAATTTGAAAACAAAATTGTTTGTGGCAACACCTTTGAGCTTGTCAAGGAGATCGAAGATAATTCGATCGACTTGATCGTTTGCGATGGTCCTTACGGCGTGACCAACAATGCTTGGGATAAAATTTCTTCGGTGCAGGAATTTAATTTCCATCTTATAGAAATTTTTTCAAAAAAATTAAAACAGGGAGGAGTTTTGTATCTTTTCGGCAAGCACGATTCTGTTGACTTTGTTGATTACAGGAAATATCTACATCTTAGAACAAGAATTGTTTGGTATTTGCCAAGCAGACTTTCTCAGGGAAGAATTAACTACACAAACAATTACGATACAATTTTTTATTTTGTGAAAGGAGAAAAAGCACGGTGTTTTAATTTGGATAGCGTCAGGGTTCCGCAGTTGGTTGAATTGGATCATCGTTTTAGGTGTGAAAGAGTGCCTTCTGTTGTGAGCGGTCGTTACGGCAAGACGAAATTTAACAACAAGGGAAAAAATCCTGGAGATGTATGGGGCGATATAAAAGCGCTGACATATCGTTCGAAAGAGCTCGTTGATCGCCGAGCACTCAACACTGTTCAGAAACCTGAACGATTGATAGAGAGACTGGTGTTGGCAAGTTCTTGCGAAGGAGATTTAGTTCTTGATCCTTTTTCAGGAGTAGGCACTTGCCCCGTTGTTTGCAAGCGTCATTCTCGTCGTTTCATTGCGTTTGAGATCAACGCATCTTTTGCAGCAGCTGCCACAAGACGATTGGAACAGATGGATTGTTCTTTGGACGAACATCCTTCGTTAGATTTGGCTCATGGTTTTTAATCCTTACAGTAAAATCATTGATTTAATTTTGCAAGCCTCTCATCTTGCAAAAAACCTTGGTGTCGCGAATCTGTTTCAGCCTGGTCTCGTCAAAGAAATTATTATAGCCGATTGTTTGGGACACAGAGTTTTAACTTCCAAGAGGCATGCGGATGCTTGCGACCCGAATAACTCGTCTTTGCTGTACGAGTATTTGTCTTGTAAGGAGGGTGGCTCCGGACAATTGGACAGAATGTTTAAATCGCCGCCAGAAAGACGTGCCAAATCTCTGCGTCGCCTTACGCGTAATCACAAGATTTTCTTCATTGTTTTTTATGCAGATAATCAAACAAAAATAAAAACTATTTACGAGCTGGACGTTTCAAAATCTGTAGAAGAAACAGAACGCCAGCTTAATAACAGCAAGAATGTTATTTCGCATGTAGGATTTTCGGAACAATGGGCTTTGGGCAATGGAAAGGTTGTCTACAAAGAAAAAACTTAGCATGGATGGTGTTGTTAATTTTTTGTAGGGTAGGTCAACAAATATTCTCTATCATCTTGAATCAATGTTAACATTTGGTGTCAAGGTTCAATATATCGTCAACGGAATAAAAACCTGGTTTTTGTTCGCACGCCCATAAGGCTGCCTTCACAGCTCCCGTTGCAAAAAGCGCGCGCGAAAAAGACTCGTGTCCCAACGTGATGCGCTCGTCCCTGCCAGCAAAGAAAACGCGATGCTCGCCTATAACACCCCCTCCCCGCAAAACGCCATAACCTACCTCGCCGCGCTCGCGTACCCCCCCCCTGTCGCCTTTTGCCTCCCCGATCTTCTGCTGCCCCCTCCCCCGCTCGACCGCCTTTCCCAAACGCAATGCCGTCCCAGAGGGAGCGTCCTTTTTCTCCCGATGGTGCATCTCGAAAATCTCCGCGTCGAACTCTTCCCCAGACAAAAATGCCGCCGCTCGCTCCACCAAGGTTGCAAGCAAGGCAACCCCCAAAGAAAAGTTTGCCGCATAGACAAGCGCACAATCCGTGCTCGCCTCGCGCAACGCCAGCATCTCTTGCTCCGCCAAGCCCGTTGTCCCGCACACAAAAGGACATCCCACCTTCGCCGCCATTCGCGCGTACCTTGCCGAAGCTTCAGGAGCGGTGAAATCGATAGCCGCTCCTCCACACGAGACAACCTCGTCCAACGCAGCTTCCGCATCCTTCGCCACACGAGCCTTGCTCCAGCGTAGCGCAGCTTGCGAGACCTCCGCGTCTTGCGAGAAGACCGCGAGCATCGTCGACACGCGCGGCTCGCGCTCTCCCTCGTCGAGCACCGCTTGTCCCATGCGTCCTCCTGCGCCGAGAACGGCAAGCGTTACTTCTGCAACTGTTTTTGTCATCGCAAGGGTTGCGAGGCGATCTGTTGCTTTTCGTCTCCTCGCCTCTGCAGCGATTCTCGCTCAGGCGCGGAGGGAGCAGAGGAAACGGAGGAGGGGTTGCGCTTCAGGATTCGTTTGGCGAAGTAGGCTCGCGACGAGGCGACATCCTTGGCGATTTGCGCTTGCAAGGCGGCAAGCGATTCGTAGTGCTGTTCGGGACGCTGAAACCGCTCGAAGCTGACGCGTAGCGTCTCGCCGTAGAGCGTCTCGGAGCGGTCGAAGAAATGCAACTCCAACAAAGGCGAAAGTCCCTCTCCCAGCGTCGGACGCTTGCCGAAGCTGGCAACGGCATCCCAGCGCTCCTGCCCGCGGAGGACCGAAACATCGTAGACGCCAAACCGAGGCTGACAGTAGTCGACGGGGTCGATGTTGGCGGTGGGAAAGCCGAGCCGACTCCCCAGTCCTTTTCCTTTTTGCACGACGCCCTCGATTTCAAAACTGCGTCCCAAGACGCTACGCGCCTCGTCGAGTTGTGCCTCGCGTATCGCCGCTCGTGCGCGCGAGGAAGCGTAGAGGGTTTTGCCCAAGCTCAAAAGAGGAACGGCGTGCACACGAAAGGCGTCGCGCATTTCGAAGTCGCGTAGCGTTGCCAGCGTGCCTTGTCGTTTGTGTCCGAAGACGAAGTTTTCTCCGACGACGATGTCGCGCGCCTGCAAGCCTTGCACGAGAAATCGCTCGACGAAGGTGTGGGGTGCGAGCGCGGCGAGGCTTTGCTCGAAGGTGGCGACCAGCAAGGCATCGACCTTGTGCTCGGCAAGCCAGCGTCGCTTTTGCGCGCTGTGGGAGAGGCGAAAGGGAGGAGCATCGGGCGCGAAGAATTGTCGCGGATGGGGTTCGAAGGTGAGGAAGACCCACGGGCGAGGCAGGTTTTTGTCACGCATGGTGCGCAACAGGGCGAGGTGTCCTCGGTGCAGCCCGTCGAAGTTTCCGATGGCGATGCTGGCGTGTCGGCATTGTTGTGCGGAGAAGCTTTCGGCGAAGCTTTCAGACATAGTTTCGTTCGAGACGGTAAAGAGCTGCGTCATGCGGCGAGCAGCGCTTTTTTCAAAGCCTCTAGGGTTTCCACTATCAACCCTTCGTCTTCGGCTTCCGCCATTGCTCGCACGACCTTCTCTGTTCCCGAGGCGCGCACGACGAGCCTTCCTTTTTGTTGCGCGATGTGCTGTTTCATTTTGGCGAGAGTTTTTTGTAGCGTTTCGTCGGCGAGTATTTCGCGTGGATTGGGCAGGGGTATGCTGATGGATTGTTGCGGCACGAGTTCGAAGAGTTGCGAGAAGGAGTCGACGCTGTGTCCGCTCCGCACGACGATAGCGCAAACTTGCAAGGCTGCGACGAGCGCGTCGCCTGTCGTTGCGTAGTCGGAGAGGACGATGTGTCCTGAGGGTTCTCCGCCAATGTTGCAGTGCGTTTGTCGCATGCGTTCGACGACATAGCGGTCTCCGACCTCGGTGCGCAGCAGAGAGAGATTTTTTCTTTCCAGGTATCGCTCCAAGCCCAAGTTGGCGAGGATGGTAGAGACGACGCTGCCGCCGCGTATTTCGTCGGCTTCGAGCAGGTGCGTTGCGATGGCAGCCAGCAGGTGATTGCCGTCGACGACACGTCCCTGCTTCGAGACGACGAGCAAGCGGTCGGCGTCGCCGTCGACGGCGATGCCGATGTCGGCACCTGAGGCTAGAGTGATTTCGGCGATACGGCTCGGCACTGTTGCGCCGCAGTTCTTGTTGATGTTCGTTCCGTCGGGGTTAGTTCCGACCTGCTTTACGATCTTTGCGCCGAGCTCGGTTATAATCGGCGGCATCACGCGATAGGCGGCGCCGTGCGCGCAATCGAGCGCGATCTTCAACCCCTTCAGATCTAGGTTGCGTGGAAAGGAGTTTTTGACGAACTCGATATAACGCCCTGGTGCGTCTTCGATTCGTTGTGCGCGTCCCAGCCGTTCGGGACGCGCGCGTTTGAGCGTCGTGTCGTGCATGAGTTCTTCGATTCGCTGCTCGCTGCTGTCGTCGAGTTTGAAGCCGTCTTGGGCGAAGAGCTTGATGCCGTTGTCGCAGTAGGGGTTGTGCGACGCCGAGATGACGACGCCCAAATCGGCGCGCATCGAGCGGGTCAGCATGGCGACGGCAGGGGTCGGCATGGGGCCGACGAGGGTGACATCAAAGCCCATCGAGACAAAACCCGCCGTCAGCGCGGGCTCGAGCATGTAGCCGGAAAGGCGTGTGTCCTTGCCGATGACGACCCCATGGCGTCGCGTGCCTTTGCGGAAGAAAACAGCAGCCGCTTCCGCGAGCCGCAGCACGAGTTCAGGCGTGATCGGCGCGCTGTTCGCTGTGCCGCGCATGCCGTCGGTGCCGAAGTAGCGTCGTTCTTTGCTGTTGTTTTTTGTCATGGCAAAGTTTCCTCTTCGGCAAGCCCCCACAATCCTCCGCGTCGTGTCCATCCTTCGTGCCTGTCGATCAACAGCCGACACCACTCGTGGTCGCAGCGTTGCACGCGCGCGACCACCTCCTTGCCGAGGCGCGCGATCTTCACGCTCTTCGTGTCAGGCTCTTTGTAGAGCCCCACTTCAGGCAGCAGCACGATCACGGCGCGGCGGCGTTGCAGTTGGTTCGACAGCATCCAGCCGACATCGCCTTGGAAGTCGCGCACTTTGCGCCAGTCGTCGAAGTGTCCGATGATTTCTATAGGCATCCCCAAGCGTCGATAGACCCACAGAGCGGGATACTGACGACCAGGACCTGAGCGCATGTAGGTTTCGTTGAAGCGCAGACTCAGAAAATAGGGTTCGAAGGGTTTGAGTGGCGTTTGTCCCATCGCATCGTTGACGCAATACAGCGCGGAGAGCAGGCACAAGATCATGCCCAAAATCATGCCTATGGCGATGTTCAAGGCGCTCGGCAAGCTGCGGCGCGCGCGTTGGGTTTGGCGCGAAGGGGGGACGGAACAAGCGAGCATAAGGCACGGGGGTGTTTCTTCCTTTACAAAGCCTTAGGATATGCTAGGTTGTAAGCGTTGGCGATGGCAAGCCTCCCCAAGCCTCCCCCAAGCCTCTTGTGGTGCGTATCGTTGGAGCGGGCGAAGGGATTCGAACCCTCGACTTCAACCTTGGCAAGGTTGCGCTCTACCCCTGAGCTACGCCCGCATCTCGAAACACTCTAGACGAACCTTCCTCTCCGCGCAAGAGCAGGACTTAGCTGAGGACGAAGAGTAAGACGAAGAGTGGCTTCGAGGAGTAAAAATCAATAAAGAGAAACGACAACGCAACAACAGAGACACTTCGAGGAGAACAAAAGCATGGCAAAAAAAGACGCAAAAAACGACGCAAAAAATAACAAACGCGTTTTTTCTAGCAAGCAAGCCATGTGGGCTTGGTGCAGCTTCGATTGGGCAAATTCTGCCTTCCCAACGCTGATCGTGACCTTTGTCTTTCCCGCTTTTTTTGCAAAAGCCATCGTCGGCGATGCCGTGTTAGGACAAGTCTATTGGACGCAAGCGATAGGGTGGTCGGCGTTGCTCGTCGCAGTGGCAGCTCCGTTGTTGGGGCGGATTGCCGATCGAACGGGAACAATGCGCAGCTTGCTGTTGTTCTTCTCGGTGGCAACGATGGTGCTGTGCGCGCTGTTATGGTTTGCCGTGCCAGGCGAACGCGCGCTGTGGAGCGTGCTGCTCGTCGTGGGTTTGGCGAATGTTGCCTTTGAGCTTTCGGCGTTTCTGTACAACGCCTTGATCCCATCGCTGCTACCCGACAAGCAGCGAGGCTTGCTGTCGGGGGTGGCTTGGGGGCTAGGCTATTTGGGAGGCTTGTCCGCGTTGCTCATCGCATTGCTGTTTTTCATTCAACCCGAACAGCCTCCATTCGGATTGACCCATGAGGGAGCAGAACATGTGCGTGCCGTGTTTGTGCTGGCGGGATTATGGTTTTTTATTTTCTCCCTGCCGTTTTTTTGGATCTTGTTCCGCAGGCAAGGACTGGCAAAAGTGGAGCGTCGCAAAGGTAAAGATAAGGTGCCTAAACTCTTGCTTTGGCAAGGTCGCGGTTTGTCGCGCACAGGACGCTTCCTGCTCGCGCGCATGCTCTACAGCGACGGCGTCACGACGATCTTTGCCGTCGGAGGTATCTTTGCTGTCGGCGTGCATGGCTTTTCGCTTCAGGGCGTTTTGCTGTTCGGTATCTTGCTGAACATCACGGCCGCGCTCGGAGCGATGGTCGGCGGGTTGATCGAAAATCGCGTGGGAGCGATCAGAATCGTCCGCTTCTCGGTGATCGCCGTCTTGCTGTTGGGCTTGGGCTTGATAGCCTTGCCAGGCAAGCCGCTCTTTTGGCTTTGCGCTCTGACGATGGGGGTCTTCTTCGGACCGCTGCAATCCTCCAGCCGTGTGATTCTTTCTCGCCTCGTGCCGCAAGAAGCGGCAGGACAAGCCTTCGGATGGTACGCGCTTTCAGGGAAGGCGACGGCATTCTTGGGACCCTTGTCAGTCTCTGCCGCAACAATCCTCCTTGCCGATAACAGATTGGGCTTGCTGCCGATCTTGCTGTTTCTGTTGGGCGGTGCGCTGCTTTTGCCGAAGCAGGACGGCGGGGAGGGCAGAGCGTGAGCGCACGGAAAAAAACCTTCTCGTTGATCGGGGCGGCGGGCTATGTCGCCCCGCGTCACATGAAGGCGATCAAGGAGGTGGACGGAGACCTGCTGGCGGCGATGGACCCGAACGACGCAATTGGGTTTATGGATCGCTACTTCCCCGATGCTCGGTTCTTCAAGGAGTTCGAGCGCTTTGAGAGGTTCATCGATCAGTGCAACCGTCGCGGCGAGCATGTTAACTATATGGGTATTGTTTCTCCCGATTACCTTCACGATTCGCACATTCGCTACGCCTTGCGCGCGGGCGCCGATGCGATCTGCGAGAAGCCATTAGTGCTGAACCCCTCGAACTTGGACGGCTTGCAGGAGTTGGAACACGAGACAGGGCGTCGTGTTTATGTTGTGTTGCAGTTGCGCTTGCATCCTGACATCATGAAGCTGCGCGATGAGCTGGTATCTTCCGACAAGGTTCACGATGTGGAGCTCACCTATATTACGCCGCGCGGCCCGTGGTTTCAGACCTCGTGGAAGGGCGAGGAGAGCAAGTCCGGCGGATTGGCGACGACGATCGGAATTCATTTCTTCGACATGCTGCATGTGCTGTTTGGAAAGGTTTCGCTGAACATCGTGCATGTTCGAGACAAGCAGCGTGTCGCGGGTTATATGGAGTTGGAGCGCGCGCGCGTGCGGTGGTATTTGTCGATCGATCGCAACGACTTGCCTGAGGGCAGCGCGGCGGATCAGCCGTATCGAAACATTCGTTTGGACAAGCGCGCGATCGAGTTTTCCGACGGCTTCACCGACTTGCACTCGGAGGTCTATCGTAGCGTGATGGAGGGCAAGGGTTTGGGTATCGAGGAGGCGCGTCCTTCGATTCAAATTGTCAGCGAGATCCGCGAACACGCTCTGCAAGTGAATATGGGCGAGCCGCATCCGTTTGCGCGCAAGTACCTGTAGATCAACGCGTTGTAGAAAGTGTTCCTGCCAAAAGACAGATCAAGCAGACAGATCAAGCAGACAGGCTGTTGAGCTTTAGTGAGTTAGTTAGCGCGGCTGCAACATGGCGGTTTTATTTATCGACCTGGCGGCGCAGCGTGCGCGCATCGAGGTAACGCTTGCAGAGGGGATCGAGCGCGTGCTTGCGCATGGGCAGTTCGTCTTGGGACCTGAGGTTGGGGCGTTGGAGGCGAGGCTCTCTGAGCAGAACGGGGTTGCGCACACGATCGCCTGTGCAAACGGCACAGATGCCTTAGCCATTGCCTTGCGGGCAGAGGGGATCGGCGCGGGCGATGCCGTGTTCGTCCCCGCCTTCACCTTTGCCGCGAGCGCAGAGGCGGTGCTGTTATGCGGAGCGATGCCTTTCTTTGTCGATATCGACGAGGACTTCACGCTCGATGTGGGCTCTTTGAAACGCGCGCTGCTCGATGCGCGTGGGCAAGGGCTTGCTGCCAAAGCCGTCATGGCGGTCGAGCTGTACGGGCTTCCTTGCGATTACGAGAGTCTGCTCGCTGTGGCGCGGGAGGAGGAGTTGTTCTTTTTGATCGACGCAGCCCAGAGCTTGGGCGCGCGTTACGATGGACGCTCGACCGTCTCTTTGGGCGATGCGGCGATCACGAGCTTCTTCCCGACAAAGACCTTGGGCTGCTACGGCGACGGCGGTGCTGTTTTTTCGGACGATGCAGAGCGTGCGCGGATCGTGCGCGAGATTGCAAACCACGGGCAGCAGGCAGGACATCGTTATCGTCACCGCAGGCTTGGGACGAACTCGCGCTTGGATACGCTGCAAGCGGCTATTTTGTTGGCAAAACTGACCATCTTCGAGAGTGAGCTGTTGCAACGACAAGCGGTGGCAGAAACTTATGAAAAGCTTTTTCAACAGGCGTTGCGACAAAAGAACGAGCTGGGAGACAAGTCTTTGTTGCGTTTGCCGCGCGTTCTTGCGGGGCGAGCTTGCGTGTGGGGACAATACACGCTGCGGAGTGCGCGACGCGATGCCATTCGCGAGAGTTGTGCGGCTGCGGGGGTTGCTACGCTTGTCCACTACCCTCTTGCGTTATGCGCTCAGGAGGCTTTTCGGCATTGTCCTGTCGTTGGCGGTGGTGTTCCTGAAGCTACGCGCGCGGCGGCGGAGGTTATCAGCCTGCCGATGCATCCGTATTTGACGCTTGCGCAACAGGAGGAAGTTGTGGCGGCGGTTATAGGAGCGTTCTAGAGATTGAGAAATTTCGGCAGCCACAGGACGATTTGCGGAAAGAGCAACAGCAGCGCGATGCGGAGCAAGTCTGCCGAGAGGTAGGGGATGGAGGCGCGAAAGATACGCTGTAGTGGCACGGTTTGCGCGATACGGTGGATGATGAGGCAGTTCAGTCCTACGGGTGGGGTAATGAGTCCGACCTCGACGAGAATGAGCGCGAGGATGCCGAACCACAGCTGGAAGTGTTCGGGCGGCATGCCGAAGTCCAAGCCGCTCAGCACGGGCCAGAGCAGGGGCATCGTCAGGACGACGATCGAGAGGCTATCGAGAAAGCAGCCGAGCAGCACCAACAAAAGCATGGTGAGCAGCAGAAGGCTGTAGGGAGCGAGCGCGTTAGAGGCAAGCGTGTGCGCGAGGGCTTGTGGCAATCCTGCGAGCGCGAGGAAGGCGCTCAACAGGTCGGCGGCGAGCAGGATGAAGAAAATCATTGCGCTCGCGCGTGCGGTCTCGGAGAGGATGGCGAGCAAGTCTGTGCCGATTCGGTGTTGGGTTTTTTTTCTGTATGCGGTGATGAGGAAGTGACAGAAGACGGCACTACAGCCGAGTGCGGCGGCTTCGCTCGGCGTTGTCCAACCTGCGTAGAGCCCTCCGATGACGAGCGCGATGACGGCGAAGGCGGGCAGGACTTGCAGCAGCGCGTGTCGTTGCTCGGCGCGGGAGGCGCGCGGCGCGGGGGGAGCGTTCTGCGGATTCTTGCGTGCGTAGAGGGCGGCTGTCGTCATGTAGAGGGCGGCGGCGAGCATGCCGGGGATGAGAGCTGCGGCGAAGAGTTTGGCGATATTCGCCTCGGTGATGATGGCGAAGATGACAAGCACGATGGAGGGAGGAATAAGGATTCCCAGCGTTCCTCCGATAGCGAGGGTAGCGGCGGCGAAGCCTCCTTCGTAATTGTTAGCTCGCAGTTCGGGCAGAGCGACGCGTCCCATTGTTGCGGCGGTTGCTAGCGACGAGCCGCACATGGCGGCAAAGCCTGCGCAGCCTGCGATGGCTGCCATTGCCAGTCCTCCGCGTTTGTGTCCGATGGCGGAGCGCGCTGCGCGAAAGAGGCTTTGGCTCAAGCCGGAGCGTGCTGCGCATTGTCCCATCAGAATAAAAAGCGGGATAACCGAGAGGTCGTAGGAGGAGAAAAGCCAAAAGCCGGCGGTTTTCCAGTATGAGAGCATGTTGGAAAAGGCGCCTAGCAGGGCAAAGCCGAGGCTTGCGCTTGCTATCATGGCGACCGCGACAGGCAGGCGTAGGACGAGCAAAAGCAGCAGGGTTGTGAGGACGAGGGCGATCGTCATGCTGCGGAGGAGGGGTTATTGTTGGGGTCGTCTTTTTTGTCTTTGTGGGTTAGTTGGACGAGCAGCACGCAGGCGAGCAGGATGAGGGAGAGGAGGATTATGGGGAAGGGGAGGTATCGCGGCAGTCCTAGTATTGTGGTCACCTCTTGTGCTTGTTGGAGTTGTTGTGCGCCGAGCGTCATGCGCCATAGGAGCAGGAGGGTTATGAGGAGCGTTGCGCTCTGTGCTATTTTTTGGCAGAAAAATTTAAAGCGTTTGGAGGTGTTTTGGGTGAAGATATCGACGGTTGTGTGGTCGAGGTGCCATTGTGCGAGAGGCAGGAACATAAAGATTGCTGTGGCGCAGGCGAGTTCTGTGATTTCGAAATCGCCGAGCAGGGGTTTAGCGAGGAGGGTTCGTCCGATGACGCTGAGGGTTGTCATGGCGGCGATGGCGGCTAGTGTTGTGGCACCGAGCCATGCCCAGACTTGCGTGGTTTTTTCGACGAGATGCCTCAGGGATTGCAAGGGAGGCTACCTAGTTAGGTGATCTTCGGGAGGCTAGCTACTGCGGAGAGTAGCGGGGGGAGATTTGGGTTATCCTTGACGTGCTTTGAAGCGAGGATTTCGTTTATTGATGACGTAGAGTCTTCCTTTACGGCGGACGACTTGGCAGTGTCGGTCGCGGTTTTTTAGGGTTTTCAGGGAGGAGCTGACTTTCATGGGGGTATTTTGGGGGAGGGGTTGGTTGTTGTCAAGAACAATTTTGGGAATTTTGGGGGCTTGCTTGCGCTTTTTAAAGGTACGCGCTTGCACAACAGACGGGCTTTGTATGATGACGGATGCAAAACATCGCGTGCGTAGCACGCGGGGAGCGCGAGGGAGTAATCCCTCGCAAAAGACCCCGCGTCAGCGGAGCGCACGCAGTGCGCTTTTCTGTGCGTGAGCGAAGCGAAACGCACAGCCTCTTATTCAAAAGCGCGAGGCTTGCCTCGCGCAAGCTGACTCGCAACGCGGTAGAGCGTCTTTAATTTTGCCTAGAAGATAGAGACAAAACAGAATCGCCGTACCATGTTACGAGTCAGCTTGCGCGTTTCTGCGAAACGCGCTTTTGAATAAGAGGCTACGCGCTACGCGCGTAGATAAAGCGCGCTTACGCGCGCTCCGCTGACGCGGGGTCTTTTGCGGGGGGACTGCGTCCCCCCCCTCCCCCCATGCGCAAAACTCGCTGCGCCTACGGCTCGCTCGTCTTGCGTTTTGCCGTCAACACACGCAAGCGCACGCAATGTTTTGCGTCCGTCAACATAAAAAGCGCGTTTCTGCACGCGAAGTTGGCACTATTCTTGCTCCGTAAATGCAGAGACACCAGCAGAAGAAAATGTTTCAACAATCATGACCTACGTCGGACGCACTAGCCATTACGCCACAACCTTCGACTCCCTACGGACAGTCTCGGAGAAAAGCGCGCAATATAATCTCGCGAGCGAACGCCTGTCGAGCGGTCGCAAGTTTTCAACCCTCTCCGCCTATCGCTCAGACTTGACCGATGTGCTGACCTATCGTCGCGTCGTCGATCGAGCCGAGAAAGATTCCGCCCGTATCTCGAAAGTCCTGACCATCACCCAAACCTTCGAACTCACCCTGCGAGCAACAAACCCAGGCAGCATAGGAAGCAACAACGCAGGCGGCCTGCAGAGCTATATCGAGCCGTTCTCCGAAATCGTGCGCGAAGGACTTCAACCCAGTCTCGACGCAACCGCATGGCGCGAAAAATACAGCGGCGATGATTTCGATAATAGCCTCCGCGCAATCGAATCTCTGCTGAATACAAAAGTGGGAAACCGCTACATATTCGCAGGCAGACGCTATCGAGAGGGTGCACCCGTGCGCGATCTCGCAGGCTTGACCAACGCTCCCCTGCCGTCCTCCGCCGCAGACTACGAAGCGTTTCTGCTCCGCAACCTGCCCGCAACCGCAACGGATGCCAACAACGCCCTGATCGATGTCCTGTCGATCGCGCCAACATTTCCCATCGCCAACGCCAACGCCGACAGAGTAGCCGACCACGATCGCGACGCGGCAGATGCTCCCTCAACCGCCGTGGGAGAACTCGTCGTGCGCGCACGCAGAACGAGCGTCCTACAAGTCGAGCAAAATCAACTCATCGAGTACGGTATTTCCAGCAACGCCGAGCCTATCAACCAGCTTTTGCTAGCTGTCAGGCTCGTCAAGCAAGCTTTGGATACCACAACGACAACGCTCGCCGATCGCAGAACGCTGCTGTTAGACGCGCAGGAACTCTTCGATTTCGCGCGCGACGGATTGCGAAACTTGCGCCAATCCGCATCAGGTACGGTGGCAACCCTGTTGGTCTCGCAGGAGCGGCAGCAGGAAATAGAAATAACAACTCAAAGCCTCGTCGACAGGCTGGTCGCCGCAGATACGACAAGGGCAGGCATCGAGTTGTCGGCACTATCGCAACAATTCTCCGCGACACTGCAGACGATCGAAACACGAAACAGTCTCAGCCTCGCAAGATTGCTGTGAGCAAGATGAGGATAAATTCTCCTCGGGGACAAATTCCCCTCGCTTTCGCATTTCTCGTTGTTGTGTGCTACGATGAGTTGTTATAGGTTTTTTCGATGAGTCTGGCGATGAGTGTGAATCCTTACGAAGAGGCAGATCGACTTTCTGTCGTAGGGGCGGGTAGCCGCGAGGTAGAATCTTGGGCATTGTTGGAGCTGGCTAAACGCTTGGATCGCGTTCGCAGAGAGCAGGAGCAAGAAAAAAATCCCTCCGCGCTGTCAGAGATCGTACGCTTGAACTGGAGAGCTTGGACGGTTATTCAATCCTCCTTGCTCGACGAGTCCAACCCTATGTCGCCTGAGTTGCGCGGCGATTTGCTGACGCTGTGCGCCTTTATCGACAAGCATAGCGCGCAGTTGTTGGGTTCTCCGGACGCATCGAGGGTGCAGGTTCTTATCGACATCAACATGCATTTGGGACAGGGCTTGCGCGGAGAGCATCTGAGCGATGCCGAGCAGAAGGTGATCATGCAGGCTTACGCCAAAACCGAATCCGACGAGACGAACAAAACGGAGCAGAACGAGGGAGACGAAAAAAGAAGCGAAGCGTCTGCGCTACCTGCCGAAGCGTCTGTTGCTGGCGAGTCTGTTGTTGCCGATAAGGAGTCACGGAAGGAAGTTAGGACGGGGATTGCCGTCGATCTCTAGAGGGGGCTTGATCGGGATTGTAACGGAGTGTAGCTCAGCCCGGTAGAGCACTGCCTTCGGGAGGCAGGGGCCGTAGGTTCAAATCCTGCCACTCCGATGGCATGTTGCGTTTTTGTGTGATCCTCTTTAGTCTCTCGTCATGCCTGTCATGCCTGACCATTGGATTCGCGCGCAAGCTACCGAGCGTGGGATGATTGCTCCTTATACGGATGGTCAGCGTGGGGGTTCGGTTATTTCTTATGGACTTTCTTCTTATGGTTATGATGCGCGTGTTGCGGATGAGTTCATGGTATTCACCAATGTGAATTCGGCGGTTGTTGATCCGAAGGCATTTGACGAGAGTGCGTTTATTCGCAAGAGGGGGGAGACTTGTATGATTCCTCCGAATTCGTTTGCGCTTGCTCGGACGGTGGAGTATTTCCGTATTCCTGAGGATGTTTTAGTTGTTTGTGTTGGCAAATCGACTTATGCGCGTTGTGGGATTATTGTTAATGTCACGCCGTTGGAGCCTGCTTGGGAGGGGCATGTGACTTTAGAGTTTTCCAACACGACGCCTTTACCTGCTCGTATTTATGCGAACGAGGGGGCGTGTCAGTTTATTTTTCTGAAGGGTGATTCGTCTTGCGAGACGACTTATGCGGCGCGTGCGGGCAAGTATCAGAAGCAGCAGGGGATTACTTTGCCGAAGTTGTAGCGCGGGCTTGGCGTGTGGGCGCGGGGGGCTTGCGCTTTATGAGGAGCGGGCGAGGGGATAAATTCCCCTTATTGATTAGGTAACATACGCAAGACGAGCGAGCCGTAAGGCGAAGTGAGTTTTGCGCATGGGGGGAGGGGGGGGACGCAGTCCCCCCGCAAAAGACCCCGCGTCAGCGGAGCGCGCGTAAGCGCGCTTTATCTACGCACGAGCGAAGCGAAGTGCGTAGCCTCTTGTACCAAAGCGCGAGGCTTTGCCTCGCGCAAGCTGACTCGTGACACGGCAAGCAGATTTTGTGACGCGAGTCAGCTTGCGCGTTTCTGCGAAACGCGCTTTTGAATAAGAGGCTACGCATCTCGCGCTACGCGCGAACTGCGTAGAAGGCGCTTACGCGCCCGCTCGCGGCGCGCTTTTTGCGGGGGGACTTCGTCCCCCCACACCCCCCATGCGCAAAACTCACTTCGCCTACGGCTCGCTCGTCTTGCGTTTACCCGTCAATACAAAAAGCCCGTCTGTGTTACGCGAGCGCAACAGCCTTGCGCTCAATTATCATCGATCGAAGTCGATAGCATGCACCATCTCAATCGCCTCACGTCTCCTTTCCGCAATTCGCGCAGGATCAACAACATCCTGCTTGAAAACACCCCATAGCTGCAATAACTCCGTCGGCGGTACCCCATCTAAAGCCGGATACTCATAGTTTTTTTGCGCAAACAAACTCTGCGCCTCGAAAGAAAGAAGGAAATACATTAATTGCAACGCCTCAGTGCGATTCGGAGCCGTCCTAATCAACGCCATGCCCGTCAGATTCATATGCGTCCCATAATCATTCTGATTGGGAAAAACAGGAGTCACCCCCTTAGTCCAAATCCGCTGAGCAGGATCCGCCTGCATAATGCCGAAGTAGTAACTATTGCCAATGGCAACATCACAGATGCCCTCCGCAACAGCGCGTATCTGCGCACGATCGTTGCCCTGCGGCTTGCGTGCCAAATTGTCTCGCAACCCCGAAAGCCACGCATGCGTCTTCTTGCGACCATTATGCACCATGACAGCAGCAACAAGATCCAAGTTGTAATCATGCACAGCCGAGCGCGTGCAGATGCGTCCCTTCCATTGCGGTAAGCTCAAGTCCTCATAACGTCGGATCTTCTCTTCGCCCAACCGCTCCTGCGCGACATAAAGGATTCGCGCGCGTCGCGTCAGAGCAAACCAATGCCGCTCCTTGTCACGCAAATGGCGCGGCAAGCTGCTGCCAACAAAGTTCCTATCCCTCACGGCAACAGTAATGTTTCGTTTTTTTGCCTGTATCAAGCGCGTCGCATCGTTCGAAATCAACAGATCGGCAGGAGAGTTTTCTCCCTCCTGCGCGATGCGCTCGATCAATCCCTCCTTAGCAGACACGACGCGCACAGCAATGCCCGTCTCTGCCGTAAACAAATCGAAGACAGGCTTCGTCAGAAAACGAGAACGATAACTATAAACATTAACAAAATTCTCCTGCTGAGCCGTCGCTATCAGCACAAACGGCTCGAAACAAAAAACGAGCGCAAGCACGATAAACCCCGCGCGAGCCAAACAACAAGTCAAACAGCGATTCATGGAAAATGCCTCCGTGGAAGAGAAAAAATGGAAAAAGTAGATTCTAATTTTCAGAGAATGTTAGGGAAGGTTGGCGGCGATGTCTATAACCTTTGCCAAGGTCGCGGCCTTGCTCTTTTTTGTTCGGATGCTGGCAACAGCGCGTAACGCAATGTTCTCGTTGGCTCTGCGAGTCGCTTGAAAAGCGATGGCAGCGAGCAGGCGGTCTTGACGGTCTTGATCGCCATTTCTATTTCCATTTCCATTTCCATTTCCTGTAGTCAGCAAGCGCACGAGCGTGAAGGCGCGTGTCAGATCGCCTTGCGCGATGAAGAAGTCGACGGCTGTCTCGACGATCGAAACGTATTGTGGCTCGTTGTGATAGACCCACAAGCCGCGCAAAAGCGTATCGATTCTCTTGCGCGCGTCTGCGGCGTGTCGTTCGCTCCGCCGCGCGTTGATATTCAGGAATCGCACTTCGGCGCGCATGCGGGCAAAGGGCGATTGGTCAGGCGAGAGCACACGCGCGTGGATTCTGTCGAACAAGACTCTGTTTCTACGCCCGTGTCCGTAATCGAGTTGCGCTTCCAACAGCCCCTCGACATTGCGCGGCGAGAGGGAGGTCAATCCTGCTTCTGGCAAAAAGTCTGTCGCGTCGATCAATGTCAACAATAGGTCGGTCAGCTTTCGACTGCCCTGCCTCTTTTCGATCTGCGAGGCAGCGTGGATGACAAAGCGCGCGCGCAGGTTTGCATCGGGGATGAACCTCAATAAATCGAGCGCGCGTTCGATGTCGTTGCTTTCGGTAAGCACAAGCGCGATCGCCAAGATGCCTTTTGCGCGTGCGTAGGGAAGTTGGATTGCTTGCAAGACTTCCCACGCTCGTTCGAGATCTCCTGCCAAGGCGTATTCGACAGCGATTCTTGTAAATGCTCGGCGTTGCTGTTCGTCCTCCAGCGTTCCCGCCAAGTCGTTGGCAAGCGACATGAGGGGTTGTCCTGCGTATTCCATCTTGTTTTGGATCATCCTTCTTCCCGTCTCGGCGAGCAGTCCGCTTTGCAGAAAGGGATTTTCGACACGGCGAATAGCTCTGAGCGCATCACGAAAGGCGTTGCTGGCAAGCATGTGTCTCGCCACGCGCACAAGATCGGCGTTGCGCTTCTCGCTGGGCGGCAGTAGTAGGGTGCGACGGTAAGCCTCGAACAGCAAGCGGTTCGCCGAGCGCGTCCTGCCCTGTTGCTGCGAATAGTCGGAGAGGCGTAAGAGGTCTTCCAAACGGCTACGGCGGGTTGCTTGCAACAGCAGGTCGTTGATGAAGGTGTCGTGCTCGCCTTGCACTAAGCCGAGCGCGCTCGCCGAGAGGTACGGCAACGCGCCTTCCAAAAAGCGCGTTCGAGGTCGAACTTGCTGTTCTGACTTTAGATACTGGGAGACTTGTTGGAAAAATCCCTGCCTCGCGTAGAGCGCTCCTGCTAGGCGAAAGCCCTCTTCGCCATCGTCGCTCAGCTGCCTTTCGGGAATGCTTCGCAGGATGGAGAAGGCAGATTCCAAATTGAGCCGTCCGAATCGCTGTCCGTTGGGCGTGGCAAACTGCGCTGCGGCGACCGCCATCAACGCGCGCGCACGCCAAACTGGCTCGTCGATCGAGGAGGCAAAGTCCTGCGCCGCTTGCCAGCCTTGCGCTTGTAGCAGGGCGCGCGTGAGCGACACTTGCGCGATGCCGCGCTCGAAGTTTTGCAAACCCTTCTCCATGAAGGATCTGATCGCTCGCCATCGCTCGACGATGCCACCTTCTCCTGCCTCCAACCTGTCGGGAGCAAGCAGCAGCTCTTCGGGTGAAAGCCCTCCCTCCTCAGGCTCCAGACGCTGCGCTTCGGCTTGGGGCGCGAAAAGCCCGTTTGCTCCAACCAACCCCAACATGGCGAATCCCAACAGAGCGGCAAAAGAACGCGCGCGAATCCACGCGAGAATTGAGGGGTTTCTATCGTGCAAGCACGCGTTCAAACAGAGTATCGACATGGCGCGTATAGGGTGTGAGGTCTTCGAGTTCTTTCAAATCGTGCGCGTCGAGCAGCGTGTTGGCTTGCTCGTCGTCTTTCAAAGCCTCGAAGAGATGGGTTTCGTCTGACGTTGCACGATGGCTGGCGCGTTGCACGATACCGTAGGCTCGTTTGCGCGAAAGCCCTTTTTGCACGAGCGTGATCAACAGCCCTTGCGAGAAGATCGTACCGTGCGTTGCCTCCATGTTGCGGCGCATGCGCTGCGGGAAGACTTGCAAGCCCTCGATGACAGAGGTCATACGCTGCAAGGCGAAATCGAGCGTGATGCAACTATCGGGAGCAATCACGCGCTCGACGGAGGAATGAGAAATATCACGTTCGTGCCACAGAGCGATGTTTTCCAAGGCTGCTTGCAAAGGCATACGCAGGAGTCGTGCCAATCCTGTGATGTTCTCGCTCAAGATGGGGTTCTGCTTGTGCGGCATTGCGGAAGAGCCTGTCTGTCCTTCGCCAAAGGCTTCGCGCACCTCGGCTATTTCATTGCGCTGCAAGTGGCGTATCTCGATGCTGAGTCGCTCCAAGAAGGATGCCGTGATAGCATAGGTTGCAAAAAGCATGGCGTGCCGATCGCGAGGAATAACCTGGGTCGCACAAGGCTCGCAAGCAAGCGCCATCCCGCCCCACTCCGCGCTGTGTTTTTCGGTGAGAATTTCTGCCGTGCGTCGCTCGGTCGCAGGGCTTACGAAGGCGTGCTGTCCGACCGTGCCGGAAAACGAGACGCTGGCAATCTCGCGCCGCGCGCGCTGCAGACGCTGCTCTGCCCTCGCACACTCGGCGTAAAAGCCCAGCAACTTGAGACCGAAGGTCGTAGGCTCCGCCGCCATGCCGTGGCTACGTCCGAGGCAAAGCGTGTGCTTATGCTCGATGGCTTTCGCGCGCAGTGCCTTCAGTAGCCCCATCAGATCCTGCTCTATAGCATGCGTCGCTTGCAGCAGCTGCATGGCGAAGGCAGAGTCGAGGATGTCGGACGAGGTTGCTCCGAAGTGGAGGAAGCGTGCGGCGTCGCTATTTTCTTCCTCCTCCTGCTGTTCGATTCTCTCTTCGATCGCGCGCAGGAAGGCTGTGACATCGTGTCGCGTCTCTTTTTCCAGCTCAAAGCTGCGCTGCACGAGCGCCTCGTCTGCAAACGCATGCTTTGCGATCACCGCCGCAGCAGCTTGCGGAATGACTCCCTGCTCGCCTTGCGCCTGCGCGAGAGCAATCTCGGCACGACACCACAATTCTTGCCGTCGCTGCTCCGACCAAAGGGCGACCATCTCAGGCTTGGCGTATCGTGCGAGCATTAATGCTCTGTCGCTGCGACGACCTTGCGCAAGGTTTGCAGCGCCTCCAAGGGGCTGCCTCCTCCGCAATCGAACAGGCTGCTGCCTGCGACCAGCATAGCGGCTCCTGCGCGCACGAGTTGCGCCGCGTTGTCTGTAGCTACGCCGCCGTCGACGCCGATGACGCAGGTTGCGGGTAGCATTTCTCGTGCTGCTGCGACCTTCTCGATCGTCTGCGGAAGGAAGGCTTGTCCGCTGAAGCCAGGATTAACCCCCATGACGAGAAGGAATTGTAAGTCCTCCTTGACCCATCGCAAGGTCTCCAGCGATGTCGAGGGGTTGAGCGCAACCCCTGCGAGCATGCCTTGCTCTCGTATCTGCGCAAGGTGGCGCGGTAGGTGGTGCGTCGCCTCGGCGTGGATGGTGACGCGCTCGACCTTGGCTTGCGCGCAAGCATCGATGTAGCGTTCGGGATTCTCGACCATGAGGTGCGCGTCGAAGGGGATAGAGGTCAAGCCTCGCAGATCCCTCATGACCTGCGTGCCGAAGGTGAGGTTGGGGACAAAGTGTCCGTCCATCAGGTCGAAGTGCAGCAGGTCAGGGCGCGAGGCAGGCGCGGCAGCCTCGAAGTCGGTGACCGTCGCGCCGAGCGTTGCAAAAGAAGCCGACAAGAGCGAGGGAGCGAACGCGACCATCCCTCCACTATGGCGCAAGGCGTGCTTTGAGGCAAGGCGCACGTCGAGTTGTCTGTTCCCAACTCCAACGCGCGCACAAATAAGGAAAAAGAAGACGCGGAAAAAAAAGCAAAAAAAGGTTGATAAAACTTTTTTTAATGCTATTATTGCGCCACCTGCCGATAAGTGTGCCTCTTATGGAGTGCTTAAAGGCGGTGCTTCCGCGCACGAGCGCGAGAGGCAGTTTTTTAACAATCCTTGAAGGAGGATGACATGAAAAAATCTCTTATTGCAGCTGTGGCTCTTGTTGCTGTTGTTACACTTGGGGGGTGCGTGACAAACATGGGATTAACAACTTTGAAAGATGACAAAGTTGCGGCCGCTCGGACGTTATGGATCTTTACGATTCCGATTCCTTTGAAACCTAAGGTCTACGATTGTTCTAGCGGAACTGTATGTCCTTCTGTCAATTAACGACTTAAATGGATAGGGAGTGGGGTATTGGGCATTATGCCTCCCACTCCCTACCATACCAATCCAGACGCTAGGCGGGAGGGTGTTGTGAAGAGAGAGCTGTTAATATTTATTGCTGTTGGCGTTTGCCCGCTGTTGTTTGTTGGTGGGTGTGCGCTGATGGCGAGTGGGCATGAGCCTCAGTCGATCTCCATAAGAGCTGGGGAGTTGAGAGCAAAATATGTTGTGATTTCAGAGACATCTGGAAAAACGCTGGCAAGCGGTCTCACGCCCGATACGATACCTCTTCAGCGCAAGGTGGGATATCTCAAGCGTGCTAGATATCGTGTTGAGATTACGCATCCTGAGACGGGAGAAGTTTATACGCAAAAAGTGATAGGGAAACGCAGTCCTATCACTGGCTGGAGGTTGAAACCTGGTGCTGTAGAAGCACCATTTAAATAAAAGAAAAAAATTGACGACGGACAGATTCTGTTGCATCGCTAGCGGAGCGTTCCGCAAGAATGAGAAGCGTTATCGGAAGTGAGAATGCTGACATGAGAGCGTCGTTTTCTACGCAAGGCGTGCTTTGAGGCAAGGCGCACAAAGAGAAAAAGAGGGAGCAAAAGAGGGGAGGATGGGAAAATTTTCGCTTGCGTGTTTTTTTATCTCTGATGCGTTTTTTGTGTTTTTTTTCTTGCGCTCTAGTACTGGCTCGGCTATTATGGGCTTCGCGCTGCTTGTATTTGCAATACGAGAGGCGTTTCGGGGGGAACTATTGAACAAGTCCATCGTTTGTAAGAATTCGATTTTCTGGCTCTGTCGGCGCGTTGCGCACGGAGTTTTGTGAAATCGGAAAGAACGCACAATTTCTGTCAACAGCAGCCCTCTATGAGTTGAGGCGCTGCTTGCGAATTGTCAGCAAAGAGCGAAAGGTAGCAAAGGGCGCTTGGCGAATGCCTTGGCGTCGAGAGGCGATGAAGGACGTGGCAGGCTGCGAAAAGTTTCGGGGAGTTGCCAGCACACTGTGATCCGAAAATATCCGAATGGGAAAACCCTCCCCTTAGTGGGGAATCGTTGTACGCAAGTACAGCGAAGCGAACCCGGCGAACTGAAACATCTCATTAGCCGGAGGAAGAGACATCAACCGAGATTCCGTTAGTAGCGGCGAGCGAACGCGGAAGAGGCCAGTAGCTGATTATGCTTGAAGAGGAAGACGTCTGGAACGACGCGCCATAGAGGGTGATAGCCCCGTACACGAATCTGCATGATTTGTTCTAGAGTAGGGCGGGACACGTGACATCTTGCCTGAATGTGGGGGGACCACCCTCCAAGCCTAAATACTCCTCGACGACCGATAGCGAACAAGTACCGTGAGGGAAAGGTGAAAAGTACCCCAATGCGGGGAGTGAAAGAGTCCCTGAAACCGAGTGCCTACAACCTGCGAGAGCCGCTTCGTGCGGTGATCGCGTACCTTTTGCATAATGGGTCAGCGACTTTGTGTTACGAGCAAGCTTAAGCCGTGAGGCGTAGGCGTAGCGAAAGCGAGTCTTAAAAGGGCGCGTTAGTTCGTAGTATAAGACCCGAAACCGAGTGAGCTAGCCATGGACAGGCTGAAGATGCGGTAACACGCATTGGAGGGCCGAACCGTTAGATGTTGCAAAATCTTCGGATGATCTGTGGCTAGGGGTGAAAGGCCAATCAAACTCGGAAATAGCTGGTTCTCCGCGAAAACTATTTAGGTAGTGCGTCGTGTGATCTCCTGCAGGGGTAGAGCACTGGATGGGCTAGGGGGGCGCGAGCCTTACCAAACCTAACCAAACTCCGAATACTGTAGGATTCAGCACGGCAGACAGACGGCGGGTGCTAAGGTCCGTCGTCAAAAGGGAAACAGCCCTGACCGCCAGCTAAGGTCCCTAAATTACGGCTAAGTGGGAAAGAATGTGGGAAAGCCAAGACAGCCAGGAGGTTGGCTTAGAAGCAGCCATCCTTTAAAGAAAGCGTAATAGCTCACTGGTCTAATCAAGCCTTCCTGCGTCGAAGATGTAACGGGGCTCAAGCCGTATACCGAAGCTGCGGGATGTAACAGAATCTGTGCGTCGTCAATTTCATGTCCCTCCTTCAAGGGAAAAAAGAAACACGAGGAGGAGATGGTGAAAAGCAAAAAAGGTTGTCAAAGCCTTTTTTCATACTATCATCGCTCCACCTGCCGATAAGGCAGTGCCTCCGCGCACGAGCGCGAGAGGCAGTTTCTCAACAATCCTTGTAGGAGGATGACATGAAAAAATCTCTTATCGTAGCTGTGGCTCTTGTGGGAATATTTGCCTTGGGTGGATGTACCACTGGCGGGATCTATTTTGGAGGCAGTACCGACACAATTGATGCGCCAGCAGGTTATCTGGCGATTCCTCGTCATGTTTTCGGCATCCCTTTGTCTCCCCAAATTTATTCTTGTGAGGATGGGGCTTGCAAAAGAGCGAACTAGTCAAAACGATTTGACATTGCTAACGGGGATGGAGATTCTGACTCCATCCCTAGTTGGCTTATAGAAGGGATAGGAGCGCAATTTAAATGATGATTAATTGACGACGGACAGATTCTGTTGCATCGGTAGCGGAGCGTTCCGTAAGCCTGTGAAGCGGCGTCGTAAGGTGTCGTGGAGGTATCGGAAGTGAGAATGCTGACATGAGTAGCGTCAAGGGGTGTGAGAATCACCCCCGCCGAGAATCCAAGGTTTCCTACGCAAGGCTCGTCCGCGTAGGGTGAGCCGGCCCCTAAGTCGAGGGCGAAAGCCGTAGACGATGGGAATCAGGTTAATATTCCTGAGCCTGCTGGAGGTGACGGATGACCTTTCTTGTCTTCGCTGATCGGATTGCGAAGGCAGGGGAAGTCGTTCCTGGAAAGAACCCCAGCTTTAGACCGTACCCTAAACCGACACTGGTGGATCGGTTGAGCATACCAAGGCGCGTGAGAAAACTGTGTTGAAGGAACTCGGCAAATTACCTCCGTAACTTCGGGAAAAGGAGGCCCCGCAGCGGCGCAAGCCGTCGCGGGGGGCACGAAATCAGGGGTGGCGACTGTTTACTAAAAACACAGGACTCTGCAAAGTCGTAAGACGAAGTATAGGGTCTGACGCCTGCCCGGTGCCGGAAGGTTAAGGGATGGGGTGAAAGCTCCTGAACGAAGCCCCGGTGAACGGCGGCCGTAACTATAACGGTCCTAAGGTAGCGAAATTCCTTGTCGGGTAAGTTCCGACCTGCACGAATGGCGCAACGATCTCCCCACTGTCTCCAACACAGACTCAGCGAAATTGAACTCTCCGTGAAAATGCGGAGTTCCCACGGTTAGACGGAAAGACCCCGTGCACCTTTACTACAACTTCGCAGTGATGCCAGATGCATCACGTGCAGGATAGGTGGGAGCCTGAGAAACCTCGACGCTAGTCGAGGTGGAGGCAACCTTGAGATACCACCCTTGCTGTATTTGTCATCTAACCGACTCCGTGGAGGAGCCGGAACCCTGCGTGGTGGGTAGTTTGACTGGGGCGGTCGCCTCCCAAAGAGTAACGGAGGCGCGCAATGGTAGGCTCAGGCTGGTCGGAAATCAGCCGATGAGCGCAATGGCACAAGCCTGCCTGACTGTAAGGCCGACGGGCCGAACAGAGACGAAAGTCGGTCATAGTGATCCGGTGGTCCCGAGTGGAAGGGCCATCGCTCAACGGATAAAAGGTACGCCGGGGATAACAGGCTGATACCCCCCAAGAGTTCACATCGACGGGGGTGTTTGGCACCTCGATGTCGACTCATCACATCCTGGGGCTGAAGCAGGTCCCAAGGGTATGGCTGTTCGCCATTTAAAGTGGTACGTGAGTTGGGTTTAGAACGTCGTGAGACAGTTCGGTCCCTATCTGCCGTGGGTGTTCGATATCTGAGAGTAGCTGCTCCTAGTACGAGAGGACCGGAGTGGACGTACCTATAGTGTACCGGTTGTCACGCCAGTGGCAGTGCCGGGTAGCCAAGTACGGTCTGGATAACCGCTGAAAGCATCTAAGCGGGAAGCCAACCTCGAAAATAGATATCGCTATCAGAGCCGTGGAAGAACACCACGTCGATAGGCCGGAGGTGGAAGCATGGTAACATGTGGAGCCGACCGGTACTAATCTCTCGATTGACCTTAACGCTCTTTGCTTCGACAAAACGCAAGCAGCGCCTCAGCGCATAGATAATGCTGTGACAGAAATTACTAAAAATTGAAAAGCGTTCTCAAAACAAAAACGACAAACAAACTTGTCGAAAAAAATCCATGATTTGTTTCCGTGCAGTGACGGGGCGGCGATCATAGCGGAGGGCTCAACACCCGATCCCTTTCCGAACTCGAACGTGAAAGCCTCCTGCGCCGATGGTACTGCGTCCTCGTGGCGTGGAAGAGTAGGGCGTTGCCGTCCCTTCTCTGCACGGAAACAAAACGACAAGACCAATATCCAAATCTAAGGAAAATCCTGCCGTGAACTCAAAACAAAAAAGTTCTCAAAGTTTTCTTAAGCAGGAAAACCTTGGGGCTCTTCTTTTAATTCTCCTAACGCTCAAAGCTGTTGTTCTTGTCGGTGTTTTTACCTGGCTGCATCCGGGCTTGCAAGCGGATGCAGCGGAGATTCTCCAATGGTCGCGCGAGTTGCAATGGAGCGGGCAAAAGCATCCCGCCATGCCGTCGTGGATACTCAAGGCTTTTTTGTTCTTTCTTCCCGACACCATCGCTTCGTATTATCTTGTCGGACAAATAACGCTGCTTGCAACCTACTTTTTTGTTTGGCGCTTGGCTCAAGAATTTCTCGCGCCCCTGTCTGCTCTGCTTGCGACGCTGATTCTTGCCTGCGGCCTCTTCTACAGCTTTTACAGCCTCACCTACAACGCCAACACCGTGTCGTTGCTTTCGTGGGCTGCCTTTAACTTCTTTTTGTGGAAAGCTCTCAACGACGGGCGCGCTCGATGGTGGATGGCACTCGCGGCGGCGGCGGCGGTAGCTATCCTGACGAAATACGCCGCCGTGTTGTTGTTGCTGGCAAGCCTAGCGACGATCCTGATGCGTCCACATTGGAGAGCATATCTCAAGACCTACAAGCCGTACGCGGCAATGACGCTCTTCGGAATTCTCATCCTGCCGCACGGGTGGTGGGTCATACACAACGACTATGCAACCTTCGCTTACGCAACGACGCAGATATCGCAAAAACTCACTGCGCCGTTCTTGCCCGCGCTCTACTTTCCCTTGCGCTTCACCTACGGGCAGATCGTCAATATGCTCCCTGTGTTCTTGTGTTTCGCTGTCTTTCTGCCGCGGCGCGACAAGCCGCAACCCTCCTCCGAGCGGGTTTGTTTCGCGCACGACAAGAAAGTCTTTTTGCTGACGATCGGATTGTTGCCATTTGCTGTCTCGATTGCCTTGTCGATGTTCGGGCAGCGCTACATTCACAGCTTGTGGGGTTTGTTCTATTGGAATTTAACGGGGATTGCGCTCTTCTATTTTTGCAGGAACGCGATCGATCAGAACACGATCCGCAGAAGGGTGCCGATTTTCTTTGCTGTGTGGAGTGGTCTTGTTTTGTTGACGACGGCGGGGGTGTTAGCCTTGCCTTTTGTCGCCTCGCCACGACAGGCGTGGTTGTTCGACGGTCCCTATCAGGTGACGACTAAGCCTGTTGCTTCGATGCGTTCGGATGTCGATGCGCAAAATCGTGCTGAGGAGGCGGGAGAGGAGTCGTCGCGCACGCCGTTGCGGGTTGGTCTGCCTCCCAGTTTGCGTCCTTTTTTCGACGGCAAGCTTTTGGCGAGGAAGGTTGCAGACGGCTGGAGGCAAGAGGGTTATCGGCCCTTGTCGATCGTTGGCGGCGGATGGCTTGCTGACAACGTTGCGTTTTTTGCGCCTTCGCGCCCTAATGTTGTCACGCTGCTCGACGACGAGAGGAGGGCGTGGGTTGCTGATCGCCGTGAGGAGTGGCGCGAGAAGGGAGGCGTTCTGTTGTGGTTTGCGCGCAACGCGGACGAGGGCTTGCCGTTTCGTTATCGTCAAGTTTTGCGTGACAGGTCTTATGCGTTGCCACCGCCCTTCGCTGTGCCGTGGCGTAGGATTTTCGGGGTGGAGGTGAGCCGAGTGCGCGGCATTCCTGCGCCGTTGGTGGGGTGGGCTGTTGTGCTGCCTTTGAAAGAGTAGCGTCAGGTGAGCGATGGGGCTGGTTGCGATGGGGGGAGAGGTGTGGAAGCAGGGTTTGGAGTTTCGTTGCGCAGACGTTTGGCGTTGCGCGAGCGCATTGTTTCTCGGCGAATGTTATGGGGTAGGGATGCCGAGTTTCTTTTTCGCCATGCGGGGGATGTGTTGGCGGACAAGTGGCTTGATTTGAAAAAGCCTTTTCGGCGTGTTGTTGCGCTCACGCCGCGCGACGGGGCTTTGTTGCAGGCTTTGGCGGACGGAGGAGCTTTGCAGCGCATGGGGGAGCTTACGCTGTGCGAGCCTTCTCGGCGTTTGACGATGTTGCTGGAGCAAAACGCGGCGAGGCTTGAATCGCAAAAGTTGCACGCGGAGTTGCGCGCGAAGGTATGCATCAAGGCTTCGCTTGCGGATGAGACGGAGTCGTTTGACGCGGCTCTGTCTTTTTTTTCGTTGCATTGGGAGCAGGATTTGTCGCGTGCCTTGACGGGACTGGCGGCTTTGTTGAGGGCGGACGCGCCTTTTTACGCCGTCATTTTTGGCGATGGGACGCTGAGTGTTTTGGCGCAAACCTTGTTGCAAGCCGAATCGCGGTTGCGAAGTCGTGTTTGTTTGCGCGTTCCTCCTTTCCCTTCTTTGGAGCGTGTCGGCAACGCCATGCGCGATCTGCCTTTTTTGCGCCAGCCCTTTGCCGAGAGTTTTTATGTCGAGGCGGACTACGAGAACCTGTGGGATTTGCTACGCGATGTGCAGACGATGGGCGAATCGGGGGTGGTCGCCGAGACGACGCCTTTGTCGAGAGAGGTGATCGAGCTTGCGGACAGCTTGTATCCTCGCAAAGATGGGCGTCTTTTCGCAGAGTTCCACGCGCTTGTGTTGCACGGATGGACGGCTGCGCGCTCGTAGTACTTCGAGCTAGCGTTGCGCGAGGGCTTGTTGCAGTCGCTCTAGGGTTTGTTGTTTTCCTAGCACGGCAAGCACTTCGCTGAGGTCGGGCGAATCCATGCGTCCTGTGCAGACGGCGCGCAGGGGTTTGGCGAGGTCGCCGAAGCCGAGCTTTAAGCTTTGTGCTGCCTCGCGCATCGTTTGGGCGAGGGTGTCGGCTTTCCAATCTGCGTCGCGGGTTCCTGCCAACCTTTCGCTGAGTTGTGGCAGGGCTTGAGGAGGAAGGTTGAGGCGTGCTTCGTCCCAAATTTTTTGCGCCTTGGCATCGGGCAACGGGAGGCGAGGGGGTTGGAAGTAAAACTCGCCGCGTGCGACAAGGTTGCGTAGGGTTGTCGCGCGTTGTCGCAAGCCTTCGAGTCCTTGGAAGAATCGCTTGCGAGCTTGTGCGTCTGCGGAGTCGGGCAGGAAGGGTTGTAGACGAGATTGCAGCTCGCTGAGCGGCAGCGTGCGCAGATAGTGCGCGTTCAGGTTTTCGAGGCGTGCGTAGGAGATGCGTGCGGGTGCGGAGTTCAAGCCTTCGAGGTCGAACAGGTCGATGGCTTGTTGTAGCGAGAAAATCTCCATGTCTTTGTGTCCCCAACCGAGGCGGAGTAAGAAGTTCAGCAATGCTTCGGGTAGGATGCCGTCGGTTTGAAAGTCGTTGATACTGCGCGAGCCTTTGCGTTTCGAGAGGCGGTTTCCTTCTTCGTCCAGCACCATGGGAATGTGCGCGTAGAGGGGCTTTGGTTGTTGGTTGGAGAAAATTCCTGCGCTGACGCAAGCGTTGTAGAGGGTTTGTTGGCGGAAGGTATTGGTGAGGTGGTCGTCGCCGCGGATGATGTGGGTGATTTGGGAATCGTAGTCGTCTACGACGACTGATAGCATGTAGGTGGGGGAGTCGTCGGAGCGGAGCAGGACGAAGTCGTCGATTTGCGTGTTTGGGGAGGTGACTTTTCCTTTGACTTTATCGTCGATGGTCAGGGTTCCTTCGAGCGGCACTTTGAGGCGAACGACGGAGTCGGCATCTTTGGGAGCGTCTGTGGGAGTTTTATCGCTCCATTTATCTCGCCATGGACTTCTGAAGACATTGCTACGGGAGCGTGCTTCTGAGTGGGCTGCGTTTTTGTTGTCGTGTTTGAGGCTGTCGTAGCAGCGAAAGGCTTTACCTGCTTTCAGGAGGAGGGCGGCTACTTCTTTGTGGCGGACGATATTTTGTGATTGGAGGGTATATTTGCCATCGGGGTTGATACCGAGCCATTGCAGGTCGTTGAGGATGTTTTTTGTGTTGGCGGTGGCGTTGGGGTTATTTTTGTCGGTATCTTCGATACGGACGAGGAAGTTTCCGTTGTGTTTTTTAGCGTAGAGGAAGTTGTAGAGGGCGGTGCGTGCGCCGCCGAGGTGCAGGCTTCCTGTGGGGCTGGGGGGAAATCGTACGCGGATGGTCATGGGGTGGGGGGATTGTAGCAGAACTACGGATGCGTAACGGACTTTTTGTCTTGACGGGCTTTTTGTCTTGACGGGCTTTTTGTCTTGACGCGCTTTTTATATTGACGGATGCAAAACATCGCGTGCGTAGCACGCGGGGAGCGCGAGGGAGTAATCCCTCGCAAAAGACCCCGCGTCAGCGGGGGGAATTTATCCCCTCGCGCACGCAGTGCGCTTTTCTACGCATTTCGCGCGAAGCGCGAGATGCGTAGCCTCTTATTCAAAAGCGCACGGCTTGCCGTGCGCAAGGGGAATTTATCCCCGAGCTGACTCGTAACATGGTACGGCGAGATTGTTTTCCTCGTCCTAGAGATAAAAAGAATCGCGCGTAGCGCGCCTCGTATTCAAAAGCGCACGCCGAAGGCGTGCGCAAGCTGACTCGTAACACGGTAGAGAGTTTTTAATTTTGCCTAGAAGATAGAGGAAAAAAGAACGCACGAAGTGCGCCTCTTATTCAAAAGCGCGTTTCGCAGAAACGCGCAAGGGGAATTTATCCCCAAGCTGACTCGTAACACGGCAAGCTGCTTTTGTGACGCAAGGTTGTTGGCGCGAGACTCTGCCCGCTCTCTCACAGAAGACAGCGACAGAGTCAGCCTCCTTACAGGGGGAAAAACTTCGGCATGATTTGTCAGGAGGTGTGTCTCATAATATAGGTATGAAATGTCTAGTCCAAGCCTCTGAGATCATCAGAAATCTTGCCATCGCTGCTGCCGCCGCTACTAGCATCTTCGTGCAGTTTTTTTTAATCTGACGCGCGAGTGCGTGCTTTTAAAAAGCACAAGCGCGAGCGCGACAGAAAGGCTTTGTCTCGCGCTATGACGCGAGTCTAGATTGTATTTGCGCTAGATAATCGATGACCCAACTAGCATCGCTATTGCTAGGAAAGACAGGATACTTCAGAGCTATTATCTTGGCGTTTTCTGTAATCATTGCGCAACGCTTGAGTAACAACATATCGTCTATGGCGAACGTTGGCAAAGAGAGAGCTTTAGTCAGCTGCATTTTTTCGTCGCTGAGTATGGAAAAAGGTAGATTTAGCCTATCTGCCAATTCTTTTTGGTAATCGGTTTTCTGTGTGCTCAGCCCGAAGATTTTCGCGCCAAGCTGTTTTATCTCTTGGTAATTATCTCTGTAGGAGCAAGTTTGCGGCGTGCAACCTCTTGCGCCTGGTATTTGATCCCATCCTTCTGGCATTGTGACACCATCCCTGCCGGTTTTCGGGTAACAAAATATCACGACCTTTCCCTTGAGTTCTGCGAGATTGATTTTTTCGTCATCAGTCGAGGTTAGAGTAATTTCTGGCAGTTTTAGCCCAAGCAGATGATCTGCGGCACCGTCATTTATTGGCTTAGGCAGGTTGCTTGGCAATTGATTGAAGTCGGTCATCGTTACCGCCCTTCTTGGGCTATCTGTGTATTTGTGCGAATCATCTATACTATTTTTAGCACTTGTTGCGTAGCCTAGCAATTTTTTTCGCGCTCCGCGCGATTCTTTTTATCTCTAGATTCTAGGCAAAATTAAAGACGCTCTACCGTGTTACGAGTCAGCTTGGGGATAAATTCCCCTTGCGCGTTGCAAGCAACGCGCTTTTGAATAAGAGGCGCGCTCCGCGCGATTCTTTTTATCTCTAGATTCTAGGCAAAATTAAAAACGCTCTACCGCATTGCGAGTCAGCTTGGGGATAAATTCCCCTTGCGCGAGGCAAGCAACGTGCTTTTGAATAAGAGGCTACGCATCTCGCGCTTCGCGCGAGTGCGTAGAAGGCGCTATCGCGCCCCGCTGACGCGGGGTCTTCGTGGGGGGAATTTATCCCCCCACACCCCCCCGCGTGCTACGCACGCGATGTTTTCCGCCCGTCAATACAAAAAGCCCGTCGCCCCCCCCCCCATGCGCAAAACTCGCTTCGCCCAAAACTAATCTTAAGGCTCGCTCGTCTTGCGTATGTTACCTAATCAACAAAGCCCGTGTCTGCCTCGCCATAGCGCGTCGCCATCACCGCGAAGTCATCACAGCCCTCGCCCAGCGTAGCCACTCCCCAATCCCCACCTCCCCCGCACGTCTAGAACAATCAATGCCAATCCCCTCCCCAATCCTCCCCCAATCCCCCCGCCCCGCCATCCGCAAAATCGTCGACATCCGCTTCCTTCGATACGAAAATAATAACCCCGTCATCTCCCCAACAACCCCATACTCCGCATCCGTAACAATATCGCCTAACTCCTCATCAACCCCCCTTGCTGAAAAACGCAACACACAAGAAACAACATTAGGAACAGGAACAAAAACACTCGGCTCAACATCAAAACATCGCTCAACACAACATCGCAACCCAACCATAACCGATAATCTACCATACGCAGAAGAACCAACATTCGCCACAATACGCTCCGCAACCTCTCGCTGAAACATCAATACCATCGTCCTATACCTCACCCCATCCTCCAAAATCTTTCGCAAAATCACCGTCCCAACGCTATAAGGTAAATTGCCAACAATGATCGTATCTTCTTCAGTAAGCCCCCTCTCGATAAGATCAACGTAATCCAAAGTCCTCGCATCCGCCTCGATTACCTGCAAGGTTTTTTCCTCCCCCCATCTATCGCTCGCCCGTCTTAAGAAGTCTGCTAGTCGCACATCCGACTCGATGGCAACAACACGCCGCGCTCCCTCGTGAAACAACGCGCGCGTCAAAGCCCCCGCACCCGCGCCAATCTCCACAATCATCGAGGCGGACAGCCCCCCCCCAACATCACAACACCTTGCAATACGTCTCGCGCAATTCGTATCCCTCAGAAAGTTCTGTCCGCGACTTTTTTGCAAAGCGCTCGTGCGCAACAAGCCCGCCTCGCGCAACCGAGCAACAATGTCCTCGTCCGCGTTTAATCCCCCGTCTAGTCTTAAGTCTATCTTTGCCAAGTTTTGTGGCTCACGCTGCATGCTCGCAACGGACAGCTTTCTCCTTTCTATCTTCTCCATGCTTCTGCCTCTGTTTCGCCATCTGCCACGCCGTCTCCAAGGCGGAGATAAGGCTGCCCGCATCGGCGATCCCTCGTCCGACAAGGTCGCGCGCCGTGCCATGGTCGGGCGAGCAGCGCACGACAGGTAAGCCCAGCGTGATGTTGACCGCTCGCTGGTTGGACAAAAGCTTCAAGGGAATCAATCCCTGGTCGTGGTAGAGCGTCAAGGCGCAGTCGAAAGTTTTGCGCATCTGGGGGAGAAAAAGACTGTCCGACGGATGCGGTCCTGTCGCTGCGATTCCCTCCTCGCACAAACGATCGATGGCGGGCTGTAGAATTGTTTTTTCCTCATGCCCGCACAATCCTCCCTCTCCCGCGTGAGGGTTCAACCCCGCGACCGCCAACCGAGGCTTTCTTATGGCGAAATCCTGCCTCAATGCTTTGTGAGCAAGCCGCGCCGCCGCTACGATGCCTTCCTCGTCCAGTATCTCCACCGCGTGGCGTAGCGCGACATGGCGTGAGATCGGCAACGTGCGCAGCCCGCGCCAAGCGAGCAGCATGCCGTATTCCTCAATCCCCAACGAGGCTGCGATATATTCCGTATGTCCCCAAAGGACAGACTCGTTTTTAGAGGCTGTCGTCGAGTTTTGCAGGAGAGGGTTATCGGAAAACACTTTCTTTTCGACAGGAAGCGTGACGATTCCACAAGCCTTGCCCTCAGTGCATAACTTTAAGGCTGCGTCGATCGAATCGCGTGCCTCCAACCCCTCGTCCAACAAGGGTAAGGCGAGCGGAAAGATGGCACTCGTCTCCTCGATCGTCGAGATGCGGCGACAAGGTACAGCGAAAGCCTCGAAGTCTTTCTTGCTACCGCCGAGCGAAAGAAAGCACGGCGATTCTTCTCCAAGTTTATTTGGATGCTTGTCTTGATGCCGCTGCGCCCAAATCTTCCACGCCGTAGCAAGAATCTCTGCACCGATGCTCTCTCGGCTGCCCGCGGTGACGACCAACGGAGGTTGAGGCATGGTAGTATTCTCTTTGTCGGGCGTTATCGAGCAGGCAAGGCAGACAAGCTTTCGTCCCCCTGCTTGTCGATGCTGGCTTGCGTGCGCAGGCTTTCGACAAGCCGTAACGAAAGGGCTCGTGCGCGCTTCCGACGCAGTTCGTTCTTGAGTTCTGCGAACGAATCGCCGCGATCAGGGGCTTTCTGCTTGTCGCACAGGGTTATCAGCACGACCAAGCCTTGCGTGAAGGGAAAAGGTCCCGCCGTCTCAAAAAGCGACATTGCAGACAAGCTCAGCTTCAAATTGGCGTTGAGGTCGGCTTCGGGAATATCGTCGAAGGTTTCCAAGTCGTAGGCTTGCAAAGACAACGAGGCCTCTCGCGGCGCGTCGCAGAATTCGGGATTGGCGAGAATCGAAGCCTGACTTGCTCCGAACCCGCTTTGCAAAAAGAAGGTTTGCACGAAGCTGTAGCGCAGGATCGTTTTGTTAGAGCCTTGTCTCGTGATGCGGTAGAGATGAACGCCGTACGGAGAGGTTACGGGCGGAACGATGCCTCTTGTCCCGACACGCCCTCGCTCAAGGGCGTCGAGCACGGCGGGCGGCAAATGACTCCTGTACAGAAGCCGCCTTGCTCGCACTTCGTGCGCATAAGGGGCGGGTAAGACGTTGGCAACGCGTGCGAAGGAGCCTCCTCTGCTTAATGAACGATAAAGCGCATCGGCGACGTTGCGTGTTCTTTCTCCTGCCTCCAAGCGCGGCAGAAATATCTCTTCGAGGCGATAGCGCGGCTCGGCAGCACTAGCACTGACGCGCAAACGTGCGCGCTCGTCGAGCGCGTCTTCGGGGGTGACGGGAGAGTTGAACTCTGCTACACGCCCGACATAGCCCTCCCAAGTGAGTTCTTGTCGTGCAAACGCTTCCCAAAACAGCCGTTCTGTTTTGTTGCTAATTTTTGTTTTCAAGCGCGACAGCCTCTTCTTCACCGCTACATCTGTTACGGGGAGGGCGCGCTCTACGATTAAATGCTGTTGTTGCAATTTCTCTTGTAACAACAGGTCGAGCGCAAGGGCTTGAAGGTCTTTTCTCCCGATGCGTAAGTTGGGTAGCAGCTGCCCAAGCCTTTTTCGCCACACGGTGCTACGCTTTGAGACATCGCGTTCGGTGATGATCGCGCCGTCGATGCGTGCGACGATCTCCGCCGCCATAGCCCTCGTGTCTCCCATGGGCAAGCAGGCTTGCAGACCGAAAAACAGCAGGAAAAACACACAGAAAAACGGATTAGGCAATACAAGAATTCTCGTCCGTTGGAGGATGCTTGCAAGCAGGCACTTGCTCGCTCGCTTAGGAGAACTCGAAGCGTAGAGAAGCGTTGAAGCTTTCGCTGTCTTCGCCGTCGCTGTAGAAAGTGCGATCATAGGAGAATTTGAGAGTGACACAACTGCCCCCGTAGGTCAAGGAAAAGCCTATCGGCACCTTCTTTCCCAAGAAGCCGTAGCCTGCGGACATGTCCAAGTTCCATCGCTGTTTCAGGCGTAGGTTGCCCTTGACGATGATGTCTTGCTCGTAGTGCGAAGGGGGGTCGTCGGGGTCGCGAAATTCTTTGTAAGCGAGCGACAAGGCGGCGTCCTCTCCCCTCACTTCTGCTTCTGCGCGATGGCTGAGGGGGTGCAAGCGTGGCAGCAGCCATGTTGTATCGTACGCAAACAAGAGGCGATCTTTCCAGCTGGCGCGTGCACCTGTCCATAGCCGTCCTGACAGATCCTCCCCCTTCTGTCGCAGCAGGGTGGGGGCTGCGAACAGAGCTGCTGAGCTTTCTTGCGCCCCCCTCACCCCGAGCTCTGCTGCTACGAGCAGTCTCTGTCCGCTTTCCAGCGCGCTGTCGAAAGCTAAACGATCGCCCAACCTTGCTCCCGTTTCGTAGAAGGTAGATTTGCCGCCAAAACTTTCGTTAAATTTCGTGTTGTCGTTCTCGTCGAGCGTAGCGTAAAGCTCGAGCAAGGGACGCAAGTACAGGGTGCGTTTGCCTTTTCGGAAGTTTTGGGCAAAAAGCCCTTCTAGGCTCTGCTGAAATTCGGGGAAGGGAACGACGACATCTCCTTCTTGCGTATCGCGGCGGTATGTTGTTGCAAGCTTGAGCGCCGATTGACTGACGAAACTCAACGGCAGGTTCTGCAGCCAACCGAGCGAGACCGCCGCGCTCACCGTGTCTTGGCGCAAGAAGTCTTCAGAAAAGCCTTTTTGCTCGTCCTGCTCTGCCCTTCTCCACAAGCCCTCGATCTTCCACGATCCGCCGCCTCGTCGCGAGCGTGCAAAAACGCCGCCGTTGTTGTAGACGAGTTCCGGCAGCAACCTTGCATCCGCACGCGGTGTAGCTAGCAGTTCGCGCTGTTCTTCCAGCGTCAGGCGCGCGTATCCGTTTCTTGAGAAATGTTCGATGCGCGCGCGGTCGGTCAGGCTTTCTGGTGCGCTCGTCGAAAAGAGGTTCACGCCTTGCCCGTAGTTATTGAGATAGCGTCGGTCGCCCAATCCGTGATAGATACCATCGGCGCGCAATCCCCAAGGTGCTTGCCAGCTCGCCTTGCCGTATGCAAAGAATTGTGCGTCAGAGCCAGTTCCGATAGTTTTGTGCGGCAAGCTCCACGCTGCCGTTATGTCGAATAGGTGTGCTGCTTGCTTTTTCGCAGCTTTTTCGTCTTTTCCCCCGACGCTCCAAGCGGCGCGAGTTTCAAAACGACTTGCGTCCTTGTTGTCTGTCGTGAAGATGGGAACATAGGTCATATCCCAGCTGCGGTGCGGTGCCCAGTAGAGCGGTAAGGCTGTATACCATCCTCGCTGGCTGCTCTGCCCGTAGCGTGGCGACAGCAGCCCGGACGCACGCACGCCATCGCGCGGAAATGACAAATAGGGCGTGTAGAAGATAGGCACTCCGTAGAGGCTCAAGCGCGGGTGGCGCAGGTGGATGCGCGGTACATCGGCAAACCATCCTTGCGTCTTGCCCTCGAAACGCTCCCAACGCATGCGCGTGGCATCGATTCGCCACAGCGGAGGAAAAGTTCGTTGTGATAAGGTTCGTTGTGCTTCTGTCGCTGCTGCCCCTTTGCCGTCACCCTTTTTTGCCTGCTTTGCTAGCTCAAGCACCGCTAGTTCTTGTTTTGCCCGCGCATCCGCGCAGATGGGACAACGGGTGTAGCGTATGTCGCGAAAGATCCAGTCGTCTTGCTTGTGTGTCTTCTTGTTTTGCTTCTTGTTATCGACGCGCTTGCTTTGGCGAAAGGTTGCGGCGCTGAGTCCGCCGTGCTTTTCTGCTTCGCGCCATCCCAATCCTTCGCCTTTCAGGGGTTGCAGGTTGTCGTCTGTTTCCAAGCGTTGAAAAAAGAAGACATCACCTGAGGTTAGGCGCAAGGCACCTTGCGTCCTGCGGTTGCGCCCTTTGCCGAAGTGCCCTCCTTGAGCGCGAACGGTTCCTGTCGTTTTGTCGTACTCGAGGCGGTCGGTTAGAATGAGAATTCGCCCATCGTCGCGGTGTATGCGCAATCGTACGTCTCCTTGTGCGCGGAAATGTCTCGGCGTGCTTTCGTAGAAGATTTTGTCTGCCCACATGCGATCGTCGTTCGGCTCGTCTTGTTGCTGAGCTTGGGCAGGCTTCGAGCATTTCATGGCGAGCAGCGCGGCGCAGAGGACGAGCGCAACAAGGCGGGTGGTGCGAAGGGCTGGCGCGCGTATGGCTCGTGCCTGTTGCATGGCAGTGTTTTTACGAGAACAGGCGTTCGTTGCGCACGAGAAAAGCTGTCGCGCAAGCGAAGGCGAGCGGAATGCCGAGAGCGGGAAGGATTCCATGCAGGCTGTCGGCGTAGACGCGCGACCAGGCAATATGTCGCAGGAACTCGATGCTGCTAGGCAGAAGCACGATGAGTAATGCCATGCGCGCTCCCGTAGTGCGATGCGGCAGCGTGAGACACAGGGCGTAGGCGAGCACGCCGAAACTGGCGTAGAAGAGGGGCAGGCTCAGCAGGAACAGCGCGCGGTCGACGAAGGGCTTGGTGTTGCGTGCGTTCGCTCGTGCGGCGCGGAAGGCTTGCGGCAGTTTCAAGAGCGACAAGACTTGCGGGTTGGGTTGCAATGCGTGAGCGAGCGCTGCCAAATCGGTATCGATGGCGAATTGTTTTTGGAGGAAAGGCGTTTTTTTTCCTGCTGCGTCTAAGCTCGCTCCCTTTCGGATCACCCAAGCGGTGGGTTCGATGCGTCCGCTCTCTGCCAAGAAGACGGCTTGTACTCGAAAGGTCTCGTTGGCTTTGATGACATGCACTTTTTCTAGTGCGCCGTTGTGCGGATGATAGCGATCGGCAAACAGCATGATTTTTTCTCCCTGTTGCGTGTCGCGTATGATCTTGAGGTTGTGGCGGACGATTTTGGTGCTGCTTGTGTCTTGTTGGTGTTTCCAGTTCTCAACGACTGTCATGTGCAGCGTTCCGCAGAGCAATCCTGCGAGGACAGCGTAGCGCCACAGGATGCCTCTGGCCCCGAGCAGTTGGTATTGCAGGAACTCTCTGCGTCGCCATAGCGTCCAAAAGCCTAAGAGGAATCCCGCCAAGACAGCGTAAGCCATTGTTTCGGATGCGTATTCGGGCAGATCGTTGCCTCGGTCGCGCAGGGTCTGTGCGAAGACGGAGCTCGTTTCTCGTCCGACGGCATAGCTGAGTCGGTTCATCGAGAGCTCGACGACCCCCAAGACGAAGACGCTGAGCGTGAGAACTGCCCACACGCCTCCCAAGTGCAGCGCGAGGTGTTTAAAAAGAAATCTTCCCAAAAGGCTCATGCTTGCGCTTCGACTTTGCGCTCTGTCAGCGCGTAGGCACCCGCACAAACCGCAGCGCTCAGAGCGAACACGGCACCCGTCGCCCATCCTCCTCGTTCCGAGAGTGTGACCGCGTAGATATGAGCCGTACTGTAGACGATCACAAACGAGAAGGCGGCAAGTCCGTTCCAGCGATTTTCTCCGCGCGCCCTCCTCGGGGCAGCGAGGGCAAAGATCGCCAAAACATACACAGGAGAGAGTAACGGATAGGCGAGGCGCAACACAAACTCGCGCCTTGCTCGTTCTCCTTGCAGCAGCGTCTCGCGTTTCTGCGCCTCAAGGTTGTCGGCATTCGTCTGTCGTGCGAGCGCTATTCGTTCTAAGAGCAATGCGGTCGGTATTTCCAGGCGTGTCCAATTCTTCCAGCGCGTTTGCCAGTTTCGCTGTGGGTTGAGAAGGCTTTCCAAGCCGTAGTAAAACTTCTCAAAGCGGATCGTTTGAGAAACTTTTTTCTCGAAAATCGATACAGTGCCGTTGCGCGCTTCCAGCATCATTCCGCCCTCGCTTCGCAACAGCCGTCCTGATTGCGCTGCCAAGAGGGTGTGGCGATCGTCCTTTTTGATCGTCAGCACTAGGTTGCGCAGATCGTCTTGTGAGGGTTTCGATTCGACCCACAGCCTCACCCCGTCGGTCAGCTCGACAAAGCGTTTCGGCTCTGTCGAGAGGAAGAAGCGATCCGCGTAGAGATTGCCGACCCGAGCAAAATAATCCCTTGCTCCGTAGGGACCGATCCAAAGCGTGAACACCCAACCCATCACCGAGCAAAAAAGCGCGAATAGCAGGAAGGGAAAGCGCCATCGGCGAATGTCGTAGCCGGAGGCAACGCTACCCAACCATGCGCCCTCGCGTTGCCAGTTGCGCATGCATAAGAAGGTTGCAATCCCTGAGGCGGGGGGAATAAAAAAGCTCACATGCATCGGGATGCCTACAATGCAAGTGATGACAACCGCAGAGAGAACTTGGTGGTGTTCCGAAATCAGGCTGCTGTAGCGCAGAATCAGCACCGAGAAGAACAGCAACAAGAGGCTCGCTAAGGCGAGCAAAAAGACAGCCGTCAGGGAAGAAAAAATATGGCGATCGAGAACGCGCATGCATCCTGTGAAAACAAAGGGAGACGCGATGCATGATAGTGCAAAACGGCTCGCGTATAAAGCATCAGAGTTGTCGTGTGCAATATATTGTGCGAGAGAGGGGGGAAAAGTTTGCTAGCATGTTATCGGAGCGTGTTCGATAGAGCCGAAGTAGCTCAGGGGTAGAGCAACTGATTCGTAATCAGTAGGCCGGGAGTTCGAATCTCCCCTTCGGCATACTTCTGGCGGCATATTTCTGCGGCATATTTTCGAGGGAAGGATGTGGCATTCTCCTATTTTTGTTGCTTTGGGCAGTAACCTTGGTGACAAGAGGTTTCACTTGTTGGCGGCGCGCGAGGCTTTGGGTTCGGGGGGGGATATTGTTGTCGAGCGTTTTTCGTCGTTGTATCGGAGTTGTGCGATGTATGACTCTGCCCAGCCTGATTTTCTCAACGCGGTTTGTTGTTGTCGGACGCGTTTGTCGCCTGAGGCGTTGCTTGTTCGGCTGAAGGATTTGGAGCGGGGGTTAGGGAGGGTTGTATCGAGTCGTCGTTATGCTTCGCGTGTGATTGACTTAGATTTATTGTATTACGAGCAGCGGATTATTGTTGGGGATGGGTTAGTTGTTCCTCATCCTTGTCGTGGGGAGCGAGCTTTTGTTTTGTTGCCGCTTGAGGAGATTGCGTCGAATTTTTGTGATCCGGCGTTGGGGTGTTCGATTGGGGAGTTGGTGGTGCGACTGGGGGGGGATGGGGGGAAGATTGAGAGGGTGGGGGCTTGGGAGTAAATGATGGGAGTGGGTAGTCTTTACGGGCGCAAAACATCGCGTGCGTAGCACGCGGGGGGGTGTGGGGGGATAAATTCCCCCCACGAAGACCCCGCGTCAGCGGGGCGCGATAGCGCCTTCTACGCGCGTTTCGTAAATTGACCTTTCGCCCGCCATCGGCTAGGCTACCTGTAGCGACCTCCCCTCCCCCGAAAAAATTCTGATAAGGGTGCGTAGCTCAGCGGTAGAGCGTTGCCTTCACACGGCAGAAGTCGTTGGTTCAATCCCAACCGTACCCACGCCTCCCCTCTTTGCCCCCTTTGCCTCCTCACCAATTCCCATGTCGCAAGCCCTCGATCCAAAAGACCCCGTCGTCATCGTCGCCGCCCGTCGTACCCCCATCGGTAGCTTCCAAGGCTGCCTCGCACCCGCCTCCGCCCCCTACCTCGCCTCCCGCTGCATCCAAGCCTGCCTGCAAGACATCAACTACAATAACGACCCCATCAACAACATTTTCTCCGAAAGCCTCATCGGCTGCGTGCTATCCGCAGGCATCGGACAAGCCCCCGCGCGTCAAGCTACACGAGCCGCAAAACTCCCAGATAGCGTGGGCGCAACGACAATCAACAAAATGTGCGGCTCAGGGCTGAAGACAGTGATGATGGCGGGCGATGCGCTACAGCACAACGCCAACACCGCCAACACCGCCATTCTCGCAGGCGGCATGGAAAGCATGAGCAACGCTCCCTACATCCTCCCCAACGCGCGCGGCGGCTTGCGTATGGGACACGCGCACCTCATCGACCACATGCTGTGCGACGGCTTGGAAGACGCCTATTCGCAAGCAGGTGGGCAAAATAAAAGTATGGGAGTCTTCGCCGAAGAGACCGCGCAAGAGTTGCAGATCTCGCGTAAGCAGATGGACGACTTCGCCATCCGCTCGCTCACCGAAGCGCGGCGTGCTAATGAAGACGGCAGTTTCAAGGAAGAAATCGTTCCCGTAACAATCTCCTCGCGCAAAAAAGAGACGCTCGTGCAGCAAGACGAACAACCCTTCAAGTCGGATATCGCCAAGATTCCACTTCTGAAAGGCGCATTTGTAAAAGACGGCAGCGTCACCGCCGCCAACTCTTCCTCGATCTCCGACGGGGCTGCGATGCTCGTCCTCGCTCGAAGATCGTTTGCCGAAAAACAAAGCTGGCGCATCCTCGCCGAAATCAAAGCCTCCGCCTCGCACGCGCGCGAACCCCAACGATTCACGCTCGCCCCTATCCAAGCGTTGCAAAAACTCGAACAAGCCTGCGGTTGGAACTTTGAGGATGTCGATCTGTTTGAAATCAACGAAGCCTTCGCCATCGTCACCCTGGCAACGATGCAAACCCTGCGCCTGCCAGCCGAGCGCGTCAATGTGAATGGCGGCGCGTGCGCGCTCGGACACCCCATCGGCGCATCGGGCGCACGCATTCTCATCACCCTCCTCTCCGCCCTGCGCGCAAGAAACCTGAAGCGCGGCATGGCAGCGATTTGTATCGGCGGCGGAGAAGCCCTCGCGCTCGCCATCGAGGTGGTCGAAAATTAAACCCCAAAACAAGCGCACAATAGACAGCGCGCAATATAGACACATCGCCTCGCTTGCTCTATCGTTGCGGAGAGTTTTTATTTCACGCTGTTGTTTGGCTTTTGTTTGACTTGAAGTTTTTATTCTGCCAAAAAAAATCGTACTAGGATTGTTGCTTCCATGACCTCTGCTGCGCCTTCTGCCGCTTGGCGTCTCGGCACGCGCCGCTCGCCCCTTTCGCGCGCGCAGGCTTCGCTCGCACAGCGTTTTCTACGCTCCGCCCTCCCGCGCGTCCTTGCTTCAAGAGGAAGCGCAGAGATGCCCTCGCTAAGCCTGCAGCACTTCGTCGCAAGCGGCGACCGTGTTCTCGATCGCCCGCTCGCCGAGATAGGCGGCAAGGGGCTCTTTACCAAAGAGCTCGATCGCGCGCTGCTCGACGGCACGATCGATTTGGCAGTGCACTCGGCAAAGGACATGGAATCGACGCTCGCAACGGGAACGGCGATCGCAGCATACCTGCCGCGTGGCGAACGACGCGATTGTCTCGTGATGCGCAACCCCGACGGAGGAGGGCTAGCTAGCCTCGCGCGCGCCGCTACCATCGGCACATCGTCGCCGCGCCGCGAAGCGCTCGTCAAGACGATCCGACCCGATCTCAACATTCAAACCTTGCGCGGAAACATCGAGCGAAGACTCCGAAGCCTCGACGAAGGAAAAAACGATGCAATCGTCATGGCTCGCTGCGCCTTGCAAAGACTCGGCATCACTGTGCCTTTGTGCATGCTGGACGAAAAAAAATTCCTCCCCGCAGCAGGACAAGGCGCAATCGCTTTGGTCGCGCGTAGCGACGATGCCGAGATGCTCGCGCTATTGCGCGAAATCTCCGACATAACAAGCCACGCAGAGGTTTCTGCCGAACGCGCATTTCTCAAAGCCGTCTCAGGAAGCTGCTATACCCCGTTGGGCGCATCCGCACACTTGCGCGAGGACACGCTCACCCTGACAGCGTTCGTCATCGAAGGAGGGCAGAAGAAGCAAGACACAATCGCAGGCAAAGAGCAGGACGCAGAAACGCTGGGACGCGCGCTCGCTCAACGCTTGCTAACATCCTTGTCGAAAACTCCACCGCAAACCTCGCTGCAACCCCCTCTATCAGAGGAGGCGGTCGAGAGATTCTAACAAGAGATGCTAAGTGCATAATCTAGGTGCATGATCTAGGTGCCTTGCTGCTCACGCGCTTGCGCGAAGAATCGCACGCGAGCGCCTTGACGCTACGCCGTCGTGGTTGGTCTGTTTTTCGCGCACCCCTACTCTCACTCGAAGCGTTGCCTGCGCCTGACCTTGCCGAAAAGCTGAAAAAAAAACCTACGCTGGTCGTAACCTCGAAAAGTGCCTTGCGTATGCTCGCGCGTACGCGTGTATCCTCGCCGTCGCACAACCCTGCTACGCGCGCCTTGTCGGTGCTGGCGGTGGGAGAGGAAAGCGCAGCCTTGGCAAAACGCCTAGGCTTTGCAAGCGTACGCGCCGCGCAAGGAACGCTTGTAAGCCTGCTCGAAGAGATTCGCCAACACCATCCTCAAAGTACGCCCGTGCTGCATCTCTGCGGCTTGCATCGTCGAGGAAATCTTGTAGAATCCTTGCAAAAAGTGGGCTATTCTGCTGAAAGAGCTGTCTTGTACGAGGCGGTTTCGGTACAAAAATTGCCTTCTTCTGCTTACAGACTCTTGAACGCTTCCATGAAATCGCAATCTCCTTCACAACCTCCCCTGTACGCTTCGATGTTCTACTCGCCGCGCACGGCGGATATTTTTGCAACGCTGTACGCGCAAGCCTTCGGCGAGCCTTCCTTGCTCGCTGCCCGCTTGCGTTTCTTCTGCCTTGCGCCGAGCGTAGGCGTACGCTTGCAGCAAAGATTTCCGCACGCCCGCATCGTGTGCGCTGCTGTGCCTTCGGAGGCGAGTTTGCTCCAAGCTCTTGACAAAGCCCTCCCATGACGGACGCTGACCTCGATATAGATTTCGACAAACGCTCAGGCGTCGAGGCACTCGTCGCTCGCCTAGGGGGTTTGCGTCCCTGCGCTGCACGGCTCGGGCTCGCTGTCGGCACGGTTCAAGGATGGAAAAAACGAGGATCGATCCCTCTCGCCCACCAACAGAAAATACGCGCGCTCTTAAGCACCCCCTCCTTGGAGGACGCAAGCACTTCGACCACACAAGTACAAGAACAGCTCCCAGAAAATATTATGGCGCAAAAGGGGGAAGAGAAAGAAGACCAGAAGAAAGGACAAGAACAAAAGGGTAAAGCGGACTCCGCCGCGAAGGAGGAGGTCGCCATGGAGGAGGTCGCCATGGAGGAGGGGATCGTCAGTGCATTTACGAGCAGCGACGATTTCACTAGCAGCGACGAGGAGAATTTGGATATTTCCAGCGAGGTATGGGAACACGCCGCTCTGCCGCGTAGCACGAGCGGTCAGTGGGCGATGCTGCTCTCGCTGATTGCCCTTGTCGGTGTTCTCACGCGCCCTCTTTGGGCGGGACCGATCGATACAAAGCTGATGGGCACTTTCGCCGAGGGTCACGATGCATCGTCGTCAGAGTCGCACGCGAGCGATGGTGATGACAAAAACAAAGACGATGCCGCGCACGATTCTTCTTCGGTTAATTTTTCTGCCTTGCCGCACGACTTGCTTGTGCGCCTAGAGGGATTGGAGCGCGACATGGCGGGGGTGAGCGCGCAGCAGTCTGCGCCCGCTGTGGCGGAACTGCGTCGTCTGAAAAGCGAGAGCGACGCGTTGGCAGCCGCCTTCGACAACCAGTCGGCGCGCTTGGATTCGCTTTCCGAGCTGTTGCAGCGGCGCGCTGAGGCTCTGTCGCAGTTGCGCTTGCAAGTCGAACGCCTAGAGCAGAATCGCGCGACCGAACGCTTGTCGCGGCGTTTGAATGCTCTGTTCCAGCTGGAGAACATCGCCTATGCGATCGCGCAACGCAGCCCATTCTCGTTGCAGCAGCTGGAGTCCTCCTTGAGCCTCCAAGAACGCGAGCAGCTGGAGGGTGCCTTGGCACTCTTGCGGCGAGCGAACAATCTCTCCTCCCCGCAGCGACTGCTCGCCGATTACCGCCGTTTGCTTCCCGAATTGCTCGTATGGCAGGCTGCGGACAAGGCAGCGAAGGGGGCGGAAGGGCGAGGGCTTGCCGCACGCTTTGCTCAAAAATTGCGCGCGCAGATGTTCGGAATATTCTCCTTGCGACGACGCTACGGCGCAAGAGATGGCGACGGCGATGGCGATGGCGACGAATCCGCGTTTCTCACCGTCGAACGCATGCTCGAAGACGGACGCTTCCAACAGGCAGAAGAGCGCCTCGCGCAAACCTTCCCCTCTCTCTTCCCCTCCCTCTCCTCCTCCAGCGCACAGACGCGCGAGCAGCTGGGCGAAGATGTCTCCGCCCGACTGCAGGCTTTTCGTGCGGCACTGTCCTCCCGCAACGGCATCTTCGTAGCGTTGCACGAAATTCGCACCCTCCTGAGTAGCAGCGAGATAGGCGACACAACACCTCGCCGACCCTCGTCCTGATCCGTTGATGTTTTGGACAACCGTCAAACTCGCGCTGCTAGCACTCGTAGCGGCGTGGATGGCGACCGCACGCGGACAACTCGACATCGCGTGGGGAGAATGGCAGCTCACAGCAAGACCAGGTGCGCTGCTCGTCTTGTTGCTCTTGACGTTGTTTCTCCTGCTGTGGGGAGGGCGACTCTTGCGAGAACTATGGCTCTTGCCACGCCATGTCGGTTTGTGGAGACGAACGCGGAGACGCGATGCGGGTTATCGCGCATTGCTACAAGCATTGAGCGGCGGCGGAGCGGCGATGGAAGGGGAAACTGCTCACGCTGCTAACGCACGTTTGGAAAAAGCTTTGGAAGCACGCAAGCTGTTGAACAAAGATAGCCTCTCGACTTTGATCGCCGCTCAGGTCGCCGAAGCATCCTCCAATGTCGAGCAGGCGCAGATGCTCTACGGAAGATTGCAACGATCTCCCGATATGCGCTTCGTAGCCCTGCTCTCGCTCGCACGGCTCTTCCGCAACAACGGCGACTACGGGCGGGCTCAAATCTATGCGCGCGAAGCAGAGGCGTTGCGCCCATCGTCGTTGCAGCTGTGGGTCGAGCAAATCGAGATCGCTCGACAAGGCGATTCTCCCGAAGCTGCTCTCGCCATCTTGGACAAAATACGACGGCGCGGTACAACCCTGCCCTCGACCTTTCAGCTGCTGGAAGCGGGGTTGCGAATCGACGCCATGCGAAAAGCCTTGGAGGCGGGAGACGAAAAAGATGCCGTGCGACAAGCGCAGCTGGCTTTCCTCGCATCAAAACAACGCGGCATCGTCGCCTACGCCCAACGACTCGCCGACGGCGGAGTGGCTTTAAGGGCGCAGGGACGAAAACTCGTCCGCACGCATTGGGCAGAGTTCGAAGGGCGCGCACTCGCCGAAGCCTTCTTCCGTCTGCACAACGCGACCGAACCTATCGAGCGCGCTCGACTGCTAGAGAGCTTATGCACAAAGCAGCCATCGTTGAAATCTCGACTCCTTTTGTGCGAAATGCTGTTGGACGCTAAAGTCTGGGCGCGCGCAACACAGATGCTCGACGACCTAGCGCTAAAGATGGAAGAAAACTACAGACCACTCGCGGACAATCCTGCCGCGGACAATTCTGCTGCGCAGGCGGAGTGGCTTTCTTACAACGTCCTGCGCGCACGTCTGGCTAAAGAGGCGCACAACGATTTGGAAGGACAGCAGTATTGGCTCGATCGTCTTGCCGAGCAGGCGCAGCAACGCCAACAACAGGAGCAGGCCAGCTAGCAACCCTTCACTCGTAGGAGGCATCCGACCCATAGCTTCCGTCTCCGCTCGCATTGTCGGGAGCATCGTTGGTGGCAAGCCCTCCCTCAGAGAGGGGACGTCGTTGCTCGACTTGCGCCTGCTCTTCGATAGCATCTGAGGATTGGTCGATGTTCTCGCTACCTCCGCCGACGCTGGTCGGCTCGGAAGATGAGGCGTAGCCATCGTTCTGCGATTCTTGGTTTTGCGATTCTTGTTGTGCTTCTTGGCGCGCAGGTCCCTCAGGCGAAACCGCCCAGCGACGGCGCGTGCCGCCTGCGCGTGGCGCAAAACGACGATAGCCGCCATCGCCCTCTTCGGAAGAATCGTTGCCTCGTTCTACGGAGCGATCGGGCGCGCTTCTGTCTCGCTCGAGGGTTTGCATGCGCAAGTAATGCTCTGCGTGCTGAAGAAGACCTTCTGTCAGAATCTTGTCTCCGTTGGCAGCCGAGTCGCGGGCGAGCTGCACATACTTGTCGTGAATTTGGATGGGTTTGCCGCGCACGCGAAAGTTCGCAGGACCATTCGATTCAAAGTTGCGTCCTGAAGAGGAGGGACCGCGTCCGCGTTGGGAGTAGCCGCCGTTACGGGGCGGGCGGGAGGAGGGTCTTCGTTGGGTATACATGGATATTTATGGGCTCGTACAAAGGGAGGGGGTAATTCTTAAAACAAGGATAGGCGAGGCGGCAGGCATCAAGCAAGGACTTTTTGCGAAGAATGCTTCCTGAGAACCGAGACTCTGTCTCTGCCTGCTAGGTCGCGGAGCGTTCGGAGGTATCGGAATTGTTTTCGTCGCGCGAGGGGTTTGAGAACGCGCGTTTGGTGCGGAGCGTGTTCGAGTAGCAGAAAGCCTCCGCAGCGTAGCGTTTGTTGCGCGTAGAGAAGGATCTGGCGAAAGGAGTACATGCCATCGAAGCCGCCGTCTAGCGCGAGCGGAGGATCGAAGCGGGCAACTTCGCGCGATAGGGTGATGCGCTCGCGGCGACGAATGTAGGGGGGGTTCGCGAAGAGCAGGTCGAGGTGTTTTCTTCTGCTATCTCTTCTGCGATGTTTTCCGTTATCTCTTCTGCGATGTTTTTTATCGCTCCAGTTTTCGAGGAAGAACTGGACGGGCAGTTTTTTTTGTAGGCTTTGTGCGTTAAGTCTGGCGGCTATGAGGGCTTGGGCGGAGGTGTCGCAGGCTTGTAGGCGGGGTCGGTGAGTTTTGTCGAACATGTCTACGGCGAGGGCGAGGACGATGCATCCGCTACCGCAACCGAGTTCTCGGATGCTGCGGACGGGGTGCTTCGAGGCGATGAGGTGGAGGACGGCTTCTAGTAGCGTTTCGCTGTCGGCTCGGGGAATGAGGCAGGCTTTGTTAAGACGGAAGGGGAGGGAGGCGAACTCGCGATGGTTGGTGATTCTGGCGAGGGGTTCGCGCGCGGCTCGGCGTTCGACGAGATGCGTCAGGCGTTGTGCGAGGAGGGGGGTAATTTCAGAGGAGGCGAGTAAGGGTAGGGGATCGTTTGTTGTTGTTCTCCATAGCGCGTTGAGTTCTGCTTGGGGGTCTTCGAGGTCGGCGTCTTTCAGACGAAGTAGCCAATTTTTATAGAGTTCGCGGAGCTTATGAATCTCAAGAAGAGGCATTTTTTTTGTTTGTTTGCTTGTTTGGGGATGAGGGGTTTGTTTTGGGGATTGTGTTTTGTTCTTGGAGTTGTGTTATACGCTCGGATTTTCGGGCGGCTTCGAGAGGATTGAGGAGCAGTTCTAGCCCGTCGCCTTGCATGATGCGGTCTAGTTTGTAGATGGTTAGCGCGATGCGGTGGTCGGTGATTCTGTTTTGGGGAAAGTTATAGGTACGGATTCGCTCTGAGCGGTCTCCGCTACCTATTTGTGCGTTGCGTGTTGCGGAGCGTTCGGCATTTTGTGATTCTTGGATATGTTGTTGCACTCGTGCGGTTAGGACTTTGAGTGCTTTTTCGCGGTTTCGGTGTTGAGATTTTTCGTCTTGGCATTGGACGACTTGTCCTGAGGGTATATGGGTTATACGCACGGCGGAGTCGGTTGTATTTACGTGTTGTCCTCCTGCGCCTTGCGCGCGGAAGGTTTCGGTTCGGAGGTCTTGTTCGCGGAGGGGGTGTTGTATATTGGATGTTTGGGGGAGGATTGCGACGGTTGCGGCGGAGGTATGGATCCTGCCTTGTGTTTCGGTTTCGGGAATTCGTTGGACGCGATGGACGCCTGATTCTACGGAGAGTCTTGTGAAGGCGCGGGGTCCTTCGATGGTAGCGATGGCTTCTTTGATACCGCCTTGTTGGGTTTGTTGTATGGAGATAGTCTCGAACTTGTAGGAATTATTTGCGGAGTATCGTTGGTACATAGTTAGGAGGTCGGCTGCGAAGAGGGCGGCTTCCTCGCCGCCTGTACCTGGTCTTATTTCTAGGATGGCGGTATTTATTTCTTCTTCTGATGAGTCTAGCATGAGGTTTTGGATTTTATCTAGGATTGAGGCGCGTTGTTTTTCTAGGGTTATAATTTCTTCTGAGGCGAGTGCTTTGAGTTCTTTAGATAGATCTAGATCTGCGTCGGGTTCTTCGGCGAGGATGTTTTGTGCGGAGATTTTTTGTTGGGTTAGGTTATTGTAGGAGCGGATTTCGTTACAGAGGGGGGTTAGGGATGCGAGTGTTTTTGCGAGGGTTATGCGTTCGGGGTTGGGGATTTTGGGGTTATTTAGGGCGAGTTGGGTTGTTTCCTCTTGATGGAGGGAGGTTGCGAATCTTTCACGCCAGAACTCGTCTTGTGCACTCATGGTATTAGTGTAACTTATTACGATAAAAGAAACAAGACAATAACGCTAACCCATTTTTTTCTTGCTGATAGAAAGAAAATTCTATCGACGCGGGAGATGTTTAGATGATGCATGTAGATTCGGCATGGCAGGGGAATTTATCCCCAACTTGGCAGACCATACTGCCTATCGTCGTGCCTATGCGCATGTTTTAATCTGCCAAGTGCCATGTCGCCTCTACATGCATCATACGAACGCCCACCATGCCGATAGTATTGTTTTTTCTATCAGGGGGTTATAAGTCTTCGTCCTCATCACCAAAACTAGATTCCAACCATTGATCAAACTCATGCGGCTCAATATTTGCATCAAGTTCTTTCCCATTAGATGCGTTTATTATACGGAAATAATAACTTTCCAACCCTAATCTACAAATAATAACAATCCAATTTGCTTTTGTTTTTTCTGCCTCTTCGTAAGAAGAAGCTGTAAAAAAAGCAACACTAGAAAGATCATTGTTTTTATAAAATTTATTTCTTATGTCCTCAATTAAATCAACAAGTTCGCCTCCAAACTCAACTCCTCTAAAAGTATCATCCCCTAATACACACATTTTTGTTATATGAGAGCTAACGCTTTGATTTTTTTTGTTTTCCTGCAGTTCCAATAAACGCTCCAACCCCGCAGCCCATCCGATAGCAGCAACAGGATTTTTTCCTCCTAACTCCTCGCATAACCCATCGTATTGTCCTCCCGCCAATATCGTCGCCTGCGCTCGTTCCGTGTCTTTTTCTACGAATTCAAAAACAAACCCGTTGTAATAATCTAACCCACGCACAAGCCTTGAGTCGTAAGAAAATGAAATACCTAAAACTTTAAGAGATTCTTGAACATCATTAAATTTATCTTGTGAAACTTTATTTAATTCCAATGGAGGAACTTTACTTATTGCCTCCTGATCGAGAGGGTCTTTAGAATCAAGGATGCGTAAAGGATTGCGTTTCAATCGCTCTATACTCTCATCCGAAAGAGATTCATCCTTCGCATATCGTTGAAAATGCTTTTTTAAAGTTTCACCATAAAGCATCCTCTCCTCTGCGTTCCCAAGCCAATTAACTTTAAGCTCAATCGTATCTGTTAACCTTAACTCCCTAAGAAAATACCAAGCGCAAGCAACAATCTCTAATTCTTTGTCTATATTGTAGACATAACGCGCGGACTTATGTAGCAACTCTATTCCGCACTGATGAAATTGCCGAAACCTACCTTTTTGAGGTCTTTCCCTGCGAAACATCGCCCCCTCGTAAAACCATCTCTGCGGTAGCGTCTGCGTCAATCCCTCCTCGATCAACATCCGCATCACCCCCGCCGTCCCCTCAGGACGCAAACACAACTCCTCGCTATTGTCATTTTTATCTTTCTTATCCTGAAACGCATACATCTCCTTCATCACAACATCGCTCCCCAATCCCAACGACCTCCGATACAAACTCGCCCTCTCTAATATAGGAATCTCTATCCGCTCAAACCCATACAGCCTCGCAACATCCTCCGCAATCCCCGCAATCCTCCGCATCCCCGCCGCGCGCTCAGGTAGAAAATCCTGCATCCCGCGTACCCGCCGAATAGGATCAATCCTCTGCTTCTTTTCAGTCACTCGCCCCTACTCCCTCTCTCTCTTCTCTTATGGCTCAAAGCAACAGCTTAAACGCATACTCCCTGATCAACTGCCCGACAAACCACAACCCCAGCAGAGCAATCACCGGCGAGAAATCAACCCCCGCAACCGACGGAATCACTCGCCTTATCGGACGCAATAACGGCTCGGTCAATCGATACAAAATCTCCAAAATCGAGCGCACCACAGGCGAGTAAGCGTTGATAACCCCAAACGCCAACATCCAACTCATGATCGCAACCGCAATCAGACACCATCCGTACAAACGCAACAGCAACAACACTAACTCGATCAAAGAACGCATAACACACCAATCCTAACCCTTCTCTGCACCAATCCGCAAGCAAAAAAAGAGGACGCGAGCAACGAAAGCCCGCGTCCTCATTTTTGTTGATTAGAACTAGTGAATGAAGCCAATCGAGAAAGTCGGGCTGACATAAAGCACCGACTCAGGCACGACTGTCACTCCAAGCAAAGTCACTTCTCCAGGACTGACGATGCCAACTCCCGTCTTGATCGAGAGGTTGAAGCCATTCTTCGTGTAGTAGCTGATGCCAACAACACCGCCCCCTCCGATGCCTCCATCGGTCGAGACGCTAGGATAGGCAGGATTAGAACTTGCAAAGCCGCCTTGCGAAACATACAGCTCGCCACCGACGATGAAGCCAAGCCCCGGCGCACCTTGCGGCAAGACATACTCGTAAGCAGCCGAAACGAGGAAGGCCGTACCCTTGCCCTTCGCAGCGGATGCCGAAGCTTTATCGGCAATACCATAAGCTTCCCCTGGAGCTGCTGCTGCAGCTTGTATTGCCGCAGTGCCTGCTGCTAGAGCAGCACCTGTCGCCCCCAATGTCGCCAACGCTGTGATGGCAGCAGTCACTTGAGCCTGAGCTGCTGCTGTGTAAACGTCATAGCTCACTCCGTCCCATGTTGCTGCAGTGAGGTCGGATTCGCCCTCTCCTGAAGCACCCGCCAAGCCGATGCGTATCACCGAGCCTTGCGGACGATGCTCGTCCTTGCCCTGAAAGCCGAACAGAAACTCTCCGCCCATGCCATGCAAATTAAGGCCCACCGAAGTGTAACCCGCATTAAAGCCAAACTGCAGCCCCTTCGCAGGAGACGCATACAAGCCCGTCAAACCCATCGCCAGCGCGGCGAGGGAAACAATAATTCCTTTTCTCATCAGAGGAAACTCCTTAGTGTGATGTTGTTAGTGTGTTGTTGTTGTTTGTAAAAAACGATTGTCCCCCCATGTTTCCCCCCTATTTGTTTGCTCTAGCCCCCCCGCTCCAAACCCCCTCACTTCAGCCCTTAAGCGCAACAAGAGGACTTTCTAGCACCTCCTTCTCTGCTCGTCAAGGCTCGGTGTTAAAAAAAGTTTTCGCAAATCTTCGTCAAATTTTCGTCAAATCTTGGTCAAATTTTTGTCAAGTTTTGAGAAATCTGCTCGGTATGCTCTGCGCGGGTAAATCTACGGGCAAGTTGATGTCTCCCTCTCCGAATCCTCCGAACAACGCCGCCAGCACCACCATCCCAAAGACGACGACATTCATCACGCACACTCCCTTCACAATCGCCGACCAAATCGGCTGCTTCCTGCTGTTCTTGTGCGCCGATCGCCACAAGCCCACCAACTGCCACACAGAAACTCCCACCGATAACACGCCGAACACCATCACCCCCGCAGGCGAAAGCGCAAGGCGACGCAACAGAATGCCCGCTCCCAAGTTGACGAAAAAACAGTTGATCCAAAAAGACTCGATAAGCGACAAATCTCCGCGCCAATGATCGATAACCCACGCGCGCAACGAAGCACACAAACGTCGCCATAAATCCTTCTGAGAAGAAATATCCGCCATCTCGTCTTTTTGGCTACAACCCTCCGCGCGCAGAAAGACAAAACAAGCAAGCAAGCCCGACTATACCCACTAAATCCATGAATCAGGCATAGACTCCTTACGCCGCTTGATGAATTCGAGCAGGTTTTCATCGAGTGCCTCGTCGATCGGCGGCGCCTCGTACTCGTTCAACATACGCTCGACCTTGTCCGCAGCGCGCGCAACCATGTCCTTTTCTCCCTCGGCTTTCCATCGCTCGAAGGACTCGTTGTCAACGAAGGGCGAGTTGTGGAAGGCGCTCTCGAAGTTGGCTTGCGTGTGCGCGCAGCCCAAGTAGTGTCCGCCAGGTCCGACCTCTTGCAACGCATCGAAAGCCAGTTGGTTCTCGTCCGTATCAGGAGGAGTAGCCAACCTGACGAAAGCCATGGCTTGGTCTGCGTCTAACACGAATTTTTCGTAGTCCATCACTAAGCCTCCCTCCAGCCATCCCGCCGTGTGCATGACGACATTGTTGCCCGCAAACAGATTCGTTTGCATAGAGATCGCCGATTCGTAAGCTGCCTGCGCGTCCATGATTTTAGAGCCACACAAAGCACCGCTAGAGCGCAACGGAAAGCCCAACCTGCGCGCAATCTGCCCACAGCCGAGCTGCACCATGCTGGATTCGGCAGTCCCAAAGCAAGGCGCGCCTGAGAGCATCGAGAGCGAGGTCGCAAATGTTCCCATGATGTGCGGCGCTCCCTTGCGGTAGAGCTGTACGAGAGCTGCGCCCAGCAGACTCTCGGCGTAGATTTGCGAAAGCGTGCCTGCCACGGTGACGGGTCCCATGGCTCCCGACAAGATGAAAGGCGAGACGATGCAAGGCTGGTTCGCGCGCGCATAGACCTTCAGTGCGCCCGTCATCGTGTTGTCGAAGACGAGCGGCGAGTTGACATTGATGATCGCGCTGATAACAGCGTTGTTGTCGGTGAACTCTTCGCCGAAGATGATTTTGGCAAAGTCGACGGAATCTTGCGCTCGCTCAGGCGCCGTCACAGAGCCGAGAAAGCCCTTGTCCGAATAGCGCACGTGGCTGTAGAGCATCTCCAAGTGCCGCTTGTTGACGGGAAGATCGGTAGGCTCGCACAGCGTGCCGCCGTTGTGGTGCAGCGCCGGCGATAAGTAGGTCAACTTTGAAAAATTGCGAAAGTCCTCGATCGTCGCATAGCGTCGTCCCTCCTTCAGCGAGCGCACAAACGGAGGTCCATAAGTAGGCAAAAACACCATCGCATCTCCGCCGATCTGTACCGAGCGTTTCGGATTGCGCGCATGCAGCGTGAACTGAGAAGGCACGCTCTTGACGATATCCAACAGCGTGGATTCGTCGCAGCGAACGCGCTCACCCTCCACCTTAGCTCCCGCTTGCCTCCACAAGGCGAGCGATTCCTCATCCTCACGAAACTCCAAGCCGATGTCCTTCAGAATCTTCGCGCCGTTGTCGCAAATGCGGTCGATCTGCTCCTCGCTGAAGTAGTTGTAGACAGGCATGCCACGCTTGATATACGCCGCAGCCGTGTCACGCCGATCAACCGCCGCTTGCGCACGGAGCGCACGACGACCCTCTCGACCGCCACCACGACGACGCTCCGAAGAAACATCCGTAGAAACTTCTGCCGTTTCTTGTGCCATCTCAACAACCTCCCTGCTATGTCATTCTTGCAAGCTGTTTCTATCGCTATTCTTGTCTTTTTTTGCTTCTATCGCAATTTATTTTTTCACACAAAAAATCTTGCGAAAAATCTTGCCAAAGACCTTGCTTTTGGAAAGAAAAATACCATATTATAGACAGCATAGAATTTAGTTAACGCTCACCTTGTTTCGACTCCTCGTCTCTTCCTCGTCTCGTATGTCTATCCTCTCGCGTGTGCTGTCGGCAAATGTGCCTGCGGTTGCAATTTTTTCCTTGCTCCTGCTTTCGTGCGGCGTTGTCACAACAGCGGATGCGCGCGCGCGTCCGAGCTCCTTCGCCGACCTCGCCGAGAAACTCTCTCCGTCCGTCGTCAATATTCAGGCGCGCCACGCCGTCAGCGAAAGCAAGCGGCGTAGCGGTTTGCAGTTCGAGTTTCGCGCACCGCCTGGCTCGCAACTAGAAGAACTCTTTCGACAATTCCGCGAGCAACAAGGACAAAAAGGACAAGGCACCCCGCAACAACGCAGGCGTCCTCGCTCGCAAGGGTCGGGCTTCGTGATCGACGCCAAAGGGCTGATCGTCACAAACAACCATGTGATCGACAAGGCAGAGAGCATCGTTGTCGTGCTACAAGACGGAACAAAAATGGCGGCAGAAGTGGTCGGCAAGGACGTTCAAACCGACCTAGCGCTGTTGCGCGTCAAGCACCACAAAGACCTGCCCGCCGTGTCGTGGGGCGATTCGGATAGGACGCGAGTAGGAGATTGGGTCATGGCGATCGGAAACCCGCTCGGCTTTGGCGGTAGCGTGACCGCAGGAATCGTCTCCGCACGCGGACGCGATATTCGCGCAGGTCCCTACGACGACTTTATTCAGACGGACGCGCCGATCAATCGCGGCAACTCAGGAGGGCCCCTGTTTGACCTCTCCGGGCGCGTGATCGGCATCAACACGGCGATCGTCTCGCCCAGCGGAGGATCGATCGGAATCGGATTCGCCATTCCCTCGCGAGTAGCGCGCACGATCGTAGAGCAACTCGGACAGCACGGCGAAGCGCAACGCGCGTGGATGGGAATAGCCTTTCAGCCCGTCACAGAAGATATCGCAGCAGGCTTGGGATGGAAGGGGTCTCGTAAGCCAGCGGGAGTTATCGTTTCAGGCATTGCTCCTAAAAGTCCCGCAGCGCGCGCAGGCTTACAAAGCGGCGACGTGATCGTTTCTTACAATCGCAAAAAAGTGACGCGCGACGATCGCCTGCCGTGGATGGTAGCCCAAACGCCGATCGGCAAGACAGTTCCCGTCGAGGTTTTGCGCGACGGCAAGCGGCTTGTTTTGTCGCTGAAGGTGGCGCGTCAGAGCGAGCAGCGGCTTGCCAGCACGCGCGGAGGAAGTAAGGGGGGGAGCAAAAAGAGCGAAGGTTCTCGCAACGGCGTTGTTGCGGATAAGCAGGTTAAGACGGCATCCTTGTCTTTGATCGAGGTCGAGGTTGTTGCCTTGACCGCTTTGGTGCGCTCGCGCAACAAGGTTCCGCGCTCGGTCGAGGGGCTCGTTGTTGTGAAGGCGGGCATCGAGGCTGCCGAGAAGGGTTTGCAGCGCGGTAATGTGATTCGCGAGATCAATGGTGTCAAGGTTGCCTCTGTCGAGGAGGCGGGACGTGTCTTGGCGAAGGCGAAGAAGGCGGGGCGTAAAGTTGTGTTGTTGAGGGTTTCCGACTTGCAAGGCAAGCGCGACCTTTACATTGGTATCCCTTTTAAAACTAAAACTTCGTGAGTGAGGTGTTGTGATGGCGCGTGTATCGATAGAAGACAGTGTTGATTTAATAGCGAATCGTTTTCGGCTGGTGATGTGCGGCGCACAGCGCGGGCGCGAGTTGGCGAGCGGTGTCGAGCCTACGGTGGAGCGTGATCGTGTGATCAAGCATGAGAAAAACGCTGTGATTGCCTTGCGGGAGATCATGCAGGGCAATTTGGATATCGATGCTTTGGAAGATTCGATCGTGAGAAACCATCGGCGATTCTCTCCGATCGAGGCGGCAGCCGAAGAGGGCGAGGAGGGGGTAAGCGCGGGTTTAGCTGCGGAAGGGGTAGTTTCTTTCGAGGGACATTCCACCGAGGTTCTGCCTGAAATCCATGCGGAGGCTATCTTCGGAGCAGAGGCGGCCGAGGCGACAGAGGCTACTGACGAGGCTGGCGGCGAGGCTGCTGGCGATGTCGAGGCTGTTGCTGCTGGCGGCGAGGCTGCTGGCGAGGCTGGCGATGTCGAGGTTGCGGACGAGGAGAGCAGCTGAGGTTATTTTTGCGGTTATTTTTGCGGTTGTTGGGGGGGGCTTTTAATGCGTCCTCTTCGTTTGGGGGTTAACATTGATCATGTTGCGACTTTACGCAACGCGCGTTTCGGCGATCATCCTGATATTGTTGCGGCGGCGGGGGTTGTGTGTGCGCATGGAGCGGACAGCATCACGGTTCATCTGCGCGAGGATCGGCGACATATTCGAGACGGCGATGTCGAGGCGTTGCTTGCGGCGGGGGTGCGGTTGAATTTGGAGATGGCGGCGTGCGAGGAGATGGTGGTGATTGCCGAGCGGCTTCGTCCTGCTGCCGTGTGTTTCGTGCCGGAGCGGCGAGAGGAGCAGACGACGGAGGGGGGATTGGATGTTGTTGGGGGTAGCGGGCAGGGGTTGCGTTCTTTTGTCGAGAGGGTGGGTGCGGTAGGGATTGAGGTTTCGTTGTTTGTCGAGCCTGATGGGGATCAGATCAAAGCGGCGCGGCAGACGGGTGCGAAGGCGGTTGAGTTGCATACGGGCAGTTATGCGTTGCGTCCTGACGACGACGCGGGGCAGCTGGAGAGGTTGCGCGAGGCGGCAAGGATTGCGGAGGGGGTGGGGTTGGCCTGCCATGCGGGGCATGGCTTGGACTTTGACAATGTTGTGGCGGTGGCGCGGATCGAGCAGATCGAGGAGTTGAACATCGGTTATTTTCTTGTGTGTCAGGCGTTGTTCGATTCTTTGGGCGGGGTTGTCGCAAAGATGAGGGGGTTGATGCGCGAGGCAAGAGAGGGAATCGGAGAGGGAAGTAGAGAGGGAGTTGAGTTGTGATTTTGGGGATTGGCACGGATTTGTGTGATCATGCTCGTATTGCTCGGTTAGTTGAGCGTTATGGCGGTCGTTTTTTATCGCGTGTTTTTGCGGAGGGCGAGGTTGCGGAGGCGCGTCGTCGGGGCATGGGGGGTGGTATTGGAGATGGTATGGGGTGTCGTGGGGTTAGTTATTTAGCGAGTTGTTTTGCTGCGAAGGAGTGTATTGGGAAGGCGTTAGGGACGGGGATTAGGCGGCTGGGTGTTGGGGTTGGCAATGCGGCGGTTTATTGGCGTGATATTGAGAGCGTTCGTTTTAGGAGTGGGAAGCCTTGTGTTCGATTGAGCGGGGGTGCGCGGGGGATTATTTTGGCTCGTGCGGGGGGATTGGGTTGTGTTGCTTGTTTGGAGATGAGCACTAGTGATGAGGGGGGGTTGACGCATGTGATTATTGTTGTGCATGGGGTTGCGGAGTTGGGGGAGGGCATGACTGCGGTGTGAATAAAGAGGTTGATTTGCGGGTTGTTTTGTGTGAATTTAGGGAAGCAGGGGGGTACGGGACTGCCCCTTGCTACAAAAACGGGACTTGAGTATCGATGGAAACGCAAGACGAGCGAGCCGTAGGCGCAGCGAGTTTTGCGCATGGGGGGTGTGGGGGGACGCAGTCCCCCCGCAAAAGACCCCGCGTCAGCGGGGCGCGTAAGCGCCTTCTACGCATTTCGCGCGTAGCGCGATATGCGTAGCCTCTTATTCAAAACGCTCCTCAATGGTCGCCCCCGGAAAAGTCTCCCGCAACTTTTCCTCATATCCACCACCCTGCTTTTCTTCCTTCTTTTCTTCTTCTTTTTTCTCTTCGTTAGCTCCCCGCGCTCCTTCTTCTCCCCGCGCCAACCTCGCCAAAATCTCCTGCGGTAAAGGCATGCCCGCCGCCCCCACCAACCGCACAACAACCATATCCAACGCCGAGCGAGGATGCGGCGCCAATCGCAACTCCTCATAACCCCGTAAAGCAATCTGCCACAACCTCGACAACGACGCCAAAGATAACCCCTCCGCTAACTTCCCCCCACGCTCCCGATCGCTAGGCTCCAATATCAAAGCATCCATATCCACAGACGAATCAGTCTCCGCATTCGCAACCCCCCTGCTACCATCCGCAACCTTCATCCTCGATAAACGATGCAACCGCTCCATCATCTCGCGCAACAATCGCTCCGCCTGAGCACCCTTCAACATCAAAGTATCCAAATGCCCCAACGCTACCGATAAATCTCCATCCACAATCGACCCCAACAAATCATACAAAGCATGCCCATCCGAAAGAAACAACATCTCTCGAACCCGCTCCAACACAATGCTCTTCCCCTCGCTCTCTACCATCGCGCAATCCAACAACGATAACCCATCGCGCACAGATCCCTCCGCCGCACGCGCAATCGCCAACGCCGCCTCACGCTCGATCTGCCACCCCTCCTGCTCGCTCACAAAAGTATAGTGCTTTGCCAAAGTCTCGCTGTCTAATCGCTTCAACTCTAACCGCAAACAACGCGACAATACAGTCAGAGGAACCTTCTCAACCTCCGTCGTCGCAAACAAAAACCGCAAGTGCGGCGGAGGCTCCTCCAAAGTCTTCAGCAACGCGTTGAAAGCAGCGCGCGACAACATGTGAACCTCGTCAATAATATAAACGCGACACGACATCATCACAGGACGATAGCCCGCCCCATCGACAATCTCACGCACCCCATCAACCCCCGTGTGCGACGCAGCGTCGATCTCGACCACATCGATCACCTCCCCCCTCGCCATCGCCTCGCAAGCCGAACACACCCCGCAAGGATCAACCCCACCCCCCCTGCCAACGCAATTCACCGCGCGCGCGATCAGGCGCGCCATCGTCGTCTTGCCCGTGCCACGCGGTCCCGACAGCAGAATCGCGTGATGCAACCGATCGCTGCGTAAAGCGTTCTCGACAATTCTGCGTGCCTGCTCTTGTCCGATCAAATCCTCGAATCGCCTCGGACGATAGGCGCGCGCAAGCACAAGCCGCTCCCCCTTCGTAGCCACGACTTTCGCCAAGTCTTTCGGCGCGTCTTCAGGCAGAAGGGTCGGCGGATCGACTTGTCGTGTCGTCTCGTCCGTGCTGTCGCTGCTGTCGTTCGTGTCGTTCTTGATGTCGCTCATGGTGTCTTGCTTAAGGATTTTTCTTAAGTGTTTGCCTTAAGTGCTTGCCTTGCTACAGAGGAATTTACCCCCTCTGCAGGGACGGGCGCGACCCGAAGCACTCTGTTACGGCTGCGCTCTCTCGAACCTGACCGGGTTGGCAGAACGCCTCGCCCGCACCCGTTCCCCGCAGACACCATAGAGCATCTCCGCACGCACGGGGCGTTTCTTTTGCTATAGTAACGAAAATCTCGAAAAACTCACAAAACACGAGAAAAAAGGCAATGGTGGCAAACGCCGCAACAGCAGCCTATTTGGCGATCGGAAACGAACTCTTGGTCGGACGGACGCAAGAAAAGAATTTGCAAGTCTTGACGAAGTTTCTGAATCCGCGCGGGATTCGGATCGTCGAGGCGCGTCTGATCTCGGATCAAATGCGCGAGATTCGTAGCGCGGCAAGAGCCCTCGCGCGGCGCGCCGATATGCTGTTTACCTCAGGCGGTATCGGTCCCACGCACGACGACATCACAACGGCAGCCATCGCCGCCGAGTTCGGCTGTCCGCTGGAAATCTCGGAAAAGCATTTCGAGGAGATGAACGCCTATTTCAAAGAGCGCGGCGAATCGATGACCGCACCGCGCTTGAAAATGGTGCGTCTGCCGCGCGGCGCAGAGCCAATCGCCAATCCTCTTTCGATCGCACCGGGTTTTCGTATCCAAAATGTCTATGTCTTGGCGGGCGTGCCGCAGGTCTTCGATGCCATGCTGCAAACGCTCGCCTGTAAGATCGTAGGCGGAAACGCCCGAATCAGCGAAACTCTGCGAACAAACCTCTTCGAGAGCCAGTTCGCAGAAGCCCTGCAAGGCGTGCAAGAACGCCATCCCGAAAGCGAGATCGGAAGCTATCCGCGCTTGAAAGGAGAACGACCAAACAGAGCGACCATCGCAACGCCGACATGGCAAAATGCTATCGTCGTCTCGGATACCGACCCCTTGCGACTCAGCGCGGTTGTAAAAGACTTGCGCGTTATGCTAAAAAGTCTAAAACCTTAAGAGGATTCTCGTTTGTGAATCCTATCGTTGTTGTCATTTCTCTCTTACCCATAAGGATTTTTTTTTATGACCTCCTCCCCCTCCCCCTTCTTGACGCGAGCCTTGTCTCGCCTGACCTTGTCGTTTGGTGTGGCTGTTATGCTGCTCTTGTTTCCTCTGTCGTTGGAGGCGCACGCCGATCACGGCGCTTTTCACAAAACTGAGGACAAGGCGCGAGGGCAAACGGTGTGGTTCGCAGCTTGGGCAGGCTCGGAGAAAATCAACGCCTACTTGCACTGGACAGCCGAGCAGGTGCAAGCGCGTTATGGCATCACGCTCAAGCATTTCAAGCTGGAGAGCACCGCCGATGCCGTCAAGCGCGTGCTGGCAGAAAAGAGCGCGGGCAAAAACACGGGTGGCGGCATAGATCTGATTTGGATCAACGGCGAGAACTTCCGCACCATGAAGGAGCAGAAGCTGTTGTTCGGTCCATTTGCGACACGTCTTCCGAACTGGAAATATGTCGATACGAAGAACAAACCCGCGACAACGATGGACTTCACGATCCCGACCGAGGGTTACGAATCGCCATGGGGAATGGCGCAACTGGTGCTGATTAGGGATACGGCGCGGGTTGCAAAAGCACCGCGCTCGCTCAAGCAGTTGGCTGCTTATGCGAAGAAAAATCAAGGTCGCCTCACCTATCCTGCGCCGCCTGATTTCGTGGGAGTGACCTTTCTGAAACAGGCCCTCTACGATTTGGGCGCGGACAAGGAGACGCTCGCGCAGCCTGCCACGGCTGCTAACTTCGAGCGGACGACAAAGCCTCTGTGGGATTTCTTGGATGCGCTGCATCCATCGCTGTGGCAGGGAGGGCGCAGTTTTCCGAAGAACTGGCCGCATCAAAATCGTCTGCTGTCGGACGGAGAGATTTATTTCTCGCTCACCTTCAACCCCGGCGATGTCGCCTCCTCGATTGCCGATGGCACGCTGCCTGACAGCTCGCGCGGCTTTGTATTCAAGAAAGGCACGATTGGCAACGCTCACTTTGTCGCCATCCCTTACAACGCACGAGCGAAGGAGGGAGCGCAGGTAGTTGCAAACTTTCTGCTTTCTGCCGAGGCGCAGGCGCGCAAGGCGGACTTGAGCTTATGGGGTGATCCGAGCGTCTTGGCGGTTTCTAGGCTGCCGAAAGCCGAGCGCGCGTTTTTCAAACAAATCGAAGCTAAGGCGGCAACGGGCGCGATGAGCGCAAAAGAGTTGGGACGCAGCTTGCCTGAGCCTCACCCGAGCTGGAGCGATCTGCTCAAAAAGGCATGGCAAAAACGCTATGGGGGTTGAGGGGGGAGAAGCTAAGCGGCTGAGCTGCACGAGGGTTGCTTAGTGGGAGAGGGGCGCAAAAGATAGGAGAAGAGGGAGGAATGATGCGTTTGGGAATGACATACTTGACGCTCCCCACACTTTTTCTTGCTGATAGAAAAAACACGGCTCGGCATAGGTGGCGTTCGTATGATGCATGCACTTCTGCCATGGCAGGGGAATTTATCCCCAACTTGGCAGACAATACTGCCTATCATCGTGCCTATGCGCATGTTTTAATTCCGCCAAGTTCCATGCCGCGATTTCGTGCATCCTATAAACATCTACCGCGCCGATAGAATTTTCTTTCTATCAGCAAGAAAAAATGTGGAGGTAAGTGTGTAATTCTCATGCGTTTTGCTCCTCCCGTAACCCTGTTGCTGTTCTTGTCGCCCGTCTTGTGCGGGCTGCTTGCTGTCGTGTTGCCCGCCTTCGGCTACTTTCCCGCGCTAGGCTTACACGCCTTTTCGCTCGCGCCGTTTGTAGCCTTCTTCGAAACTCCGCACCTGCTCGCCTCTGTTCTGCTCACGCTGCGCTGCGGCTTTTTGGCGACGCTGGTCTCGTGCCTTGTTGTCTTTGCGCTGTTCGCCTCGTTTGGCGAGGGTGTCGTGATGCGTTTTTTGCGTCGCAGCCTTTCTCCCTTGCTCTCCGTTCCGCACGCCGCGGTAGCCCTAGGAGTAGGATTTCTTTTCGCACCTAGCGGCTGGTTCCTGCGTCTGCTCTCGCCGTGGCTGACGGGCTTCGACGAGCCGCCCCTGTGGCTGACAAACCCCGATCCGTACGGCATCCTGTATGTCCTCGCCCTCGTCGTGAAGGAAGTGCCGTTTCTGTTTCTGATGACGCTCTCCGCCGAGAACGCCGACAACGCGCCTCGCACCCTAGAAGTAGCGCAAGGCTTGGGCTACGCACGCCGAGCAGCCTTTTGTCACAGCATCTTGCCGATGCTCTATCGCCGCGTGCGCCTATCCGTCTATGCGGTATTGGCGTTTTCGCTGACAAACTTGGAGGTCGCCCTCACGCTTGCTCCCTCGCGCCCAGGGCTGTTTGCCGAGCGATTGTTGGCTTTGGCGAATGCTCCCGATTTGTTGGAACAGCCCACCGCCGCCGCAGCAGCATTGTTTCAGGTACTCATGGTAGCGACTGCGATCATCGTGTGGAGGGGCGGAGAAAAACTGGTCGAGACAGCCTGGCGCGCAAGGTTACAAGGACACAAGCCTCAAGGACGCAAGAATCAAGTGTGGAAGACAAGGCTCATAAGCCGTTTCAACGATTTGCTTGCGGGGAGTAGCGGGCTGCTCGTTTGGCTGATTGGCTTGTTGGCGATCACGCTTTTGCCTCTGTGGTCTTTTGCGGAAACAAAAGCATGGCGTTTTCCCGCTGCCTTGCCTGACGCTTGGACGCTCGATTTGTGGCACGACAAGTTCGAGCGTCTTGCCGAGCCTCTGTGGCTTTCGCTCTCCCTTGCCATCGCCGCGGCAGGCTTCGCGCTGCTATTGTGCGTGCTGTGCTTGGAGCAGGAGTCACGGCGTAAAACGCGCCTTGAGAAAAAAATACAAAACAAGCCGCACGACCAAGTTCGCGCTAGGGCTAAAGTTCGCGTTGGAAATAGCGTTCAAACCAGAGCGATGGTCGCCCTCTACTTGCCGTTGCTGCTACCGCACACCTCGTTTTTGTTCGGCATTCAGATATTGCTATTTTCTCTTTCGGTGCGGGCGAGTTGGTTAATCCTTGTTTGGTCGCACATGCTGTTCGTGTTGCCTTATGTGTTCCTCTCGTTGAGCGGATCGATGCGGGGTTTAGATAGACGATTTTCTCTCACCGCCGAGAGCTTGGGTTGCTCGCCCGCACGCAGGCTTGTGCGCGTGACGCTACCGTTGTTGTTGAAGCCTCTGCTGACGGCGTTCGCTTTGGGCGTTGCCGTTTCGATCGCGCTGTACGCGCCGACGGTCTTGATCGGCGCGGGACGCTATGCAACCCTGACGAGCGAGGCGGTCGCTCTTTCTTCGGGGGGAGATCGGAGAATAGTCGGCGCGTTTGCTCTGCTGCAAGCAGCGCTGCCTTTTTTCTTCTTCGGGGCGGCTCTGCTAGTGCCGATGCTCGTTTGGCGCAAGCGCGTATCCATGAGGGGACTCTATAGTTGAGGGTGAGGGTAGAATGCGAACGATCATGAAAACGAAAACGACGAGCGACGACGCAACAGCGAGCGAGGAGGGATTGCGCTTGCAGGATGTGTCGTTGTTTCGTGAAGAGCAGTGCTTTGTGCGCGCGCTCGACTTGCGGGTTCGGCGCGGAGAGATCGTCGTTTGCATGGGGGCGAGCGGTTCGGGAAAATCGTCTTTGCTCTCGTATTTGTGCGGTGCGCTCTCGCCTGCCTTTCGGGCGAGCGGGCGCGTCTTTTTGGATGGGGAGGAGATCACCGAGACGCCCATACATCTGCGTCGTGTTGGCTTGTTGTTTCAGGAGGACTTGCTTTTTCCTCACATGTCGGTGGGTGAGAACTTGGCGTTTGCGGCGCGGGCGGTAGAAGTTTCTCGCGGGCAAATTCGCGATCGAGTCGAAGAGGCGTTGGAGCAGGCGGGTTTGTCGGGCTTTGCTACGCGCGATCCGCATAGTCTTTCGGGTGGTCAGAAGGCTCGTGTTTCGTTGATGCGTTGCTTGTTGGCTCGTCCGCGTGCGTTGTTGTTGGACGAGCCTTTTTCCAAGTTAGATTTACCTTTGCGCCGTAGTTTTCGTCGTTTTGTTTTTGCCAAGATTGCGGAGTTATGCGTGCCGACGCTTCTTGTGACTCACGATCCTGCCGATGCGCGCGCGGCGGGGGGGAGGCTTTTGGCGATGGAGAGTTTGGCGCGCGTTCGGCGAAAAAGCCTTCTTGGGGTTGTTGAGAAAAGCAATTGATAGTTAAGCCGTTGATATTGTTGAATAAATTCTGTTGGCACAAGTTTTGCGATGAAGAGAGAAGATGAGACAAAGGCGAAGTCCGACATGGGCTTTGAAGGTTGCTTGAGAAGAAATGGGGGGAAGAGCAGAGGTAGTGAGTATGTCAGAAGATACGGTTTTATCTTCGGGGTCTGTGCATAGTGCAGATTTCGAGGGAGCGTTACAGGATTTGGAGGTATTGGCGCACGAGGGATTTCCTCCGATTGATGTTGATATGTCTTCTCATGATGAGGATGTGAATGGCGCGTCTGTTGCGCCTAGCTTGGCGTGTTTAGTTGAGCGGTTAGCGGAGTTGGGTAGGGGGCAGAGTTTGCATCGAAGGTGATGCTTATGGGACAGCGAGGCGTAGAAGAAGAAGCTATGTTTTGTTGATGAAGTTCGCGCGTGTGGATCCTTCTTCTCTCTTGCCCTTTCCATGCGTGCGACAGTTGGCCGGCTTCCCCGATAAAAACATAATAACGGGGGAGCCGGTCTTTTTTTTGCGAGATTTGTTGACTAAAAATAGAACGCAAGACGAGCGAGCCTTAAGATTATTTTTGGGCGAAGTGAGTTTTGCGCATGGGGGGTGTGGGGGGTTTTAACGGCACACGCTCGTGCAACAGACGGGCTTTGTATGATGACGGGCGCAAAACATCGCGTGCGTAGCACGCGGGGAGCGCGAGGGAGTAATCCCTCGCAAAAGACCCCGCGTCAGCGGAGCGCGCGTAAGCGCGCTTTATCTACGCGCGTAGCGCGTAGCCTCTTGTACCAAAGCGCGAGGCTTTGCCTCGCGCAAGCTGACTCGCAACGCGGTAGAGCGTTTTTAATTTTGCCTAGAAGATAGAGACAAAACAGAATCGCCGTACCATGTTACTAGTCAGCTTGCGCGTTTCTGCGAAACGCGCTTTTGAATAAGAGGCTGTGCGTTTCGCTTCGCTCACGCACAGAAAAGCGCACTGCGTGCGCTCCGCTGACGCGGGGTCTTTTGCGGGGGGACTGCGTCCCCCCCCTCCCCCCATGCGCAAAACTCGCTACGCCTACGGCTCGCTCGTCTTGCGTATGTTACCTAATTAAATAAATCCCGTAAAAATCACCTACCGCGCCGACACGATCTTCTTCTCCCGCAGCGTAATGCGCCTGCCAACCCCCCCCACAAGTTTCTCATCGTGCGTCGCAACTAACACAGCCCTGTCCTTAGACATATCCATCATCAACTCAAAAACCGAAAGACGCAACTTCGCATCTAAATTTCCCGTAGGCTCGTCCGCCAATAACAACACAGGATCGTTAACAAGAGCCCTCGCAATCGCAACCCGCTGCCTCTCCCCCCCCGAAAGCTGATTCGGACGATGATGCAAACGATCACGCAATTCAACGCGATATAACATCTCCTTCGCACTCGCTTCCGCCACCTCAACACTCGCGCCAAGAATTCGCGCCGCCAAAGCAACATTGTCCAACGCCGAGAACTCATCCAACAAATGATGGAACTGATAAACAAACCCAACATGACGCGCGCGTAAACTGCTCGCTCGTTCCTGAAACCCCTTCCTGCGCGGATCAGGACGCTCGCCCGCAAGCATGACCGAACCCGCGCTAGGCCTGGCAAGCAACGCCGCTATATGCAACACCGTCGATTTTCCACTGCCCGACGGTGCGCTGAGCGCAACCTTCTCACCCGCTTGCAATGTCAGAGAAGCCTCGTTTAAAACTTGCAGACCCACATCAGCATCCGTGTCGAAACTCTGCGAAACCCTGTCCAACACAAGCACAGCAGAAGGGTTAGATGAATCCTTGCGCGACACAGACGAAGCCTGAGACGACGAAGTCTGGGACATTGAACTCACGAGCTGCGGAGAATGTCGATCGGCGATAGCGTAGCAGCACGCCTCGCCGGGTAGAGCGCGCTCGCAAAACTGACGGCGACCGCAAGCGAAATAATCACCGCAACCTGAGTAGGCTCGATGCGCGAAGGAAGCGAAGGTAACGAATAGACATCGAAGGGGAAGAGCTTGACGCCGAAAAGACGCTCGATAAGCCTCTCGATAGAGTCGATGTTTCTCGCAAAAGTCAGCCCCAACAGCGCACCGCAGAAAGTGCCAGTGATGCCAATCGAACAGCCAATGGCAAGGAAAATACGCAAAACGCCGTTCGGACTCATGCCGAGCGAGCGCAACACAGCAATCCCCTGTCGCTTGTCTTGCACCAGCATGACCTGCCCCGAGACGATGTTGAAAGCGGCGATCAGCACGATGAGCGTCAGAATGAGAAACATGACATTGCGCTCGACGATGAGTGCCTCGTGCAAGCTGGAGTGCTGCTCCTGCCAAGTGCGCACGACAAGCCTTTCGGGTAGCAGCTTTTGCAAGCGTCCCTGGACAGAGGCGGCTTGTTCAGGACGCTCCAGTCTGAGCTCGATCGCATCGACGCTCTCTCCGTAGCCGAGAAGGTTTTGCGCACGCGCAAGCGGCAGCAGCACGAAGCCGTTGTCGTATTCGTAGATTTCGGTTTTGAAGATGCCCACCAACCGCAGCGTCGCCTCGTTCGGCAGACTGCCGAAGGCGGTCGGCACGCCTTGCGGTACAAGGATGACAAGGTTGTCTCCCAACTCAAGCCCCAGCCGCAACGCCAGCTGTTCGCCGATCAACGCACCCCCCTCCTCGGCAAAAGCGGCGCGCTCCGCAGCCGTGAGCGAGCCGAACAAACGCGGCTTGTGCGGTAAGCTGGTAGCAGCAAGTCCGCGCAACAACACGCCCGTCGAATAGCCGCGCACGCTCAACAAAGCCTGCCCCTCCACAAGCGAGGTGGCAGAGCGAACTTGCTCGTCTTCCCGCGCGCGCGCGCTCCATTGTTCAGGATCGTCTATCTTGTCGCCTGGTGCCGTGATCGAGGCTTCGGCGGTAAAGCCCAACATGCGCTCGAACAGCTCTTCGCGGAAGCCGTTCATAACAGAGGTGACGACGATCAAAGTCGCAACCCCCAGCGCGATCCCCACCAACGCAAAGACGCTCGTCAGCGTGATGACACCCTCGTTGCGCGGCGCACGCAGATAACGCCACGCGACAAAGCGCTCAGTCGAAGACGGGATCATGAGCCCTCGTTTGTTTTAAACTTGTTCGTATCTTTACGAGTGCCTCGTCTAGCGGTAGGGTTTGTTTTTTGTTGCCATCGCGTCGTTTCAGCTCGACGCTGTTTTGGGCGTTCTTGCCGCCGACGACGATCTGCCACGGCAACCCGATCAAGTCCATGTCCTTGAGTTTCACGCCCGCGCGCGCATCGAGGCGGTCGTCGTAGAGCGTCTCGATACCCTCAAGGCAAAGTTTTTTGTAGAGTTTTTCTGCCTCATTTTGATCTTTCTCCTCCAACGCAAGCGAGACCAAGCCTACCGAGAAGGGAGCGATCGAATCATGCCACACGATGCCGTTCGCATCGTGCGAGGCTTCGATGGAGGCGGCGACCAGCCGCGAGATACCCACCCCGTAGGAACCCATGGCAACGGGAATGTTTGTGCCTTGTTGGGTTGCCACCTTAGCCTCCAGCGGACGCGAGTATTTGTCGGCGAAGTAGAAGACATGTCCAACCTCGATGCCGCGGGTTGCAACCCTGCGCGCGGCGGGAACAGCTTTGGCGAATCGATCGGCATCGTGTTCCTCGTCGGTGGCGGCGTAGCAGGAGGTGGCGCGCTCGAAGATGTCCGCGTGCGTCTTCGCGTCATTGCCTGAGGCATCCTGCCATCTCTGTTCCAAAAGGGTGCTGTCGCAATAGACGGCACTCTCGCCCGTCTCCGCTAATACGACGAACTCGTGGCTGTTGTTGCCGCCGATCGGTCCCGTCTCGGCGCGCATCGGCACGGCTGTCAGCCCCATGCGCTCGAAGAGGCGCAGGTACGAGACCGCCATCGCCCGATACGAAGCCATCCCCTGCTCCTCGTCCGCATCGAAGGAATAGGCGTCCTTCATGTAGAACTCGCGCGCGCGCATCACCCCGAAACGAGGACGAATCTCGTCGCGGAACTTCCACTGGATGTGATACAGACGGCACGGCAAATCCTTGTAGCTTTTCACCGTCTCGGCGAAGAGTTGCGTGATCGCCTCTTCGTTCGTCGGCCCGTACAGCAGGGGAGCATCGTGGCGATCGGTGATGCGCAGCATCTCTTTGCCGTAGTCGTCGTAGCGTCCCGACTTCTTCCACAGCTCCGCCGATTGGATCGTCGGCATAAGGCACTCGTGCGCTCCGATACGGTCTTGCTCCAAGCGCACGAGCGATTCGATCTTCTTCATGACGCGAAAGCCCAGCGGCAACCAGTTGTACAGCCCCGCGCTCGCTTGGCGAATCATCCCCGCGCGCAGCATCAAGCGGTGCGAAACCATCGAGGCTTCCGCAGGCTCTTCGCGCAGAGTCGGCAGAAAGTATTGCGAGCGGCGGACACCGATCTTCATCAAAGGGAAACTCGTTGCTGTTGTAGGAGGACTCGTTCCAAGAGGCTGGCTTGGAGGTGGCTTGGAAGTGGACTTGTGTAGCCCTCACCCTAGCACAAGCCTTGAAGATCAGACAAACAGCCCTCCAAAAAACGGATGCACGGCGGTCGTCATTTGTTATACTTCGCAAGCAATGGAATGGACAAGAAAACGATGCCGATGAACAAGAAAACGATGCGCGGGATATTGTTGTCGCTGTTGCTTGCAAGCGGTGCGCTTTGCTATGCGCCCTCGGCGGCGGAGCAGTTGCATTTCGACAAGGAGGAGAAGGGCAAAAAGATCGTCTTTAGCTACATCTATCAAGACAGCGTGAAGCGCAGAGAGGAGATAGACTTTGCCTTGCCGCGCAAAGCGATCGAAGCATCGCAAGCTTTGTTGCTGGATAACGCCGCGCTCGATCGTGCGGCTAGCGACTTCATCCTGCTCGAAGGGCAGGAGACGGCAGCGAAATACCTCGTTGCCTTGCAGGCGGGATTCGATGCGGGGATAGCCACCTTGCAAACATCGATCGCAACCTTCAACGGCAGGCTAGGCTCGAAGGCTGTTTCCATGACGCTCCAAGAGCCGTCGAAGCTGGATTTGAAACTGCAGCTGGCAGGAGAGAATCTGTTGGACATCCGAATCTCGTCGCTGCTACCCGGAATGAGCTTTGCTCGCAACACGGACGACCTGTTGAAAAAGTTTTACGCCGACCTCGAGACGATCGTAGCTCTAGCGAACGCCAGCTTGCCCGAGGGGTTGCGGTTCAGAGTCATCAGGGAAGCGGGCAGCGTCAGGTTTCCTTTGAAAAACGAGAAGCGCACCTACGACACAGGCACACGCGCGCGCGCCGCCCAAACAATCAGCGAGACGAACGCGCGCTTGCGTTCGCGCACGGCGCGTCACAAAAGCGATGTGGTGGAAGTGCGTAAGTTTGACGAGGGTAGCAGGGAGCACGCTCGCGCCTTGCTTGCGGAGACCTCTGAACGCTTGTCCTTGGCGCGCAAGGAAGTCATCGCCGACATGAAGATAAAAAAATCCCAGTTTTACGCCCTGCACTACCTTCTCCCCTCGAAGAAGGAAGAGGATCGAACGCTGATCGATTACGCACGCATAGCAACCCAAGCGCAGGAACGCCTGCGCCCTGTCGCGCGCGCCTTTAGCGCGACCTTCAAGGGCAAAAGCGAGCGCGAGCGTGTTGCTGAGGTTTTGCGCTTCTTTCAGAACATTCCTTATAACGATCTGACTCAAGGCAAGGTGCGTGGCTTCGTCGGCTTTTCGCCGCCGTTGGAGATGCTCGCCCAAAACTTGGGCGACTGCGATTCCAAGTCGACCGCCATGATGGGACTACTTGGTCTGTTGGCGGAAGATCGCTCTGTTGCGCTCTTCCTTGTTCCCAAACACGCCTTCTTAGGCGTCGAGATGCAGCCGCTTGCGGGAGAGGCATCCTACAGCCATCAGGGAAAAACATATGTCTTGATGGAACCCACAGGACCGCGCGTCCGTCCGCTAGGATCGTTGTTGCAATCCTCCTTCGAGCATTTGCAAGCAGGGCGCATCGACGACATCATAACCCTACCCTCGCGCTAGAACCATGAGGACAATAACCATGAGGACAACTTTGAGGACAAAAAGAACGATGCGCGGGCTGCTGTTGGCGCTGTTGCTTGCAAGCGGTGCGCTTTGGCTTGCTCCCGCAGCGGCGAAGCAGTTGCACTTCGACAAGCACGATGAGGGGGACAAGGTCGCCTTTTCCTATCGCTATCGGGATAGCGCGCGGCGCACGCTAGAGTTGGAGTTTGCCCTGCCGCGCTCGGCGATCGTTGAGGCGGAGGAGCTGTTGTTGGATCGCGCCGCGCTCGACAGCGCGTTGGACGACTTCAGGATAAGCGAGGCGCGGAAGGCGGCGGCAAAACATCTTGTTCTGTTGCAGGCGGACTTCGATATTGCGCTAGCCGACATTCAACGCTCGATTAAAACTTTCAATCGCAAACGCGGGAGGAAACTCGTCTCCCTGCGTATGAAAAAACCGCTGAAGTTGGAGGTGAAGCGTGTGAAAAAAAAGCGGGGGGGCTTCCAAATCTCGTCGCAAGTGCCAGGGTGGCGGTTCGGCAACAATTCGCGGAACGCCGACAAGTTTGTCGAGGATACGCATCAGCGCGTCAGTAAGTTAAGCGCAGAGTTTTCACAACGCTTGTCCTTAGCGCGGAAGGCTGTCATCGCCGAGGCGAATGCTGAAAAGACCCAATTTTACACCGCGCACTATTTTCGGTTATTTAAGGATGAGAAACGAATACAGCTCGATTACGCACGCATCGCAGAGCAAGCGCAGGCGAGCCTACAACCTATAGCGCAAACCTTTCGCGCGAAATTCAAAGGAAAAAGCGAGCGCGAGCAGGTTGCCGAGGTCTTGAGTTTTTTTCAAACCATTCCCTATAACGATCTGACAAAAGGCAAGATACGCGGCTTTAAAGGCTTCGCGCCGCCGATCGATGTGATCGCCCGCAACAAGGGCGATTGCGATTCCAAATCAACCGCCGTGATGGGACTCTTGCGCCTGCTACTAACAGAACGCTCCGTGGCTATCTTTCTTGTCCCCAACCATGCTTTCTTGGGTGTGGAGATCCCGCCGCGAAAAGGCGACGATGTCTACACTCACCAAGGTAAAACCTATGTGCTGATGGAGGCGGCAGGACCGCACGTTAGTCCGATTGGTTCTTTGGCTAAAAACTCCAAAAAACACATGAAGGCAGGGCGCATTGAAGACATCATCATCTCGTCGCGATAGAACTTTGGTGGCAGAACAGCCAAGCCCACGCGGCGACAACTCGCAGACGCAAGCCCCGCAGGCACAAACTCCGCCGACGCAACCCGCATCGGAGCTGACGCTGATCGATGCCTACGGCTATGTCTTTCGAGCCTTCTTCGCCCTGCCGCCGATGGCACGCGCGGACGGCACGCCCGTAGGCGCGCTCTACGGATTTACGCGTATGCTCGCGCAACTGTTGCGGGAGCGTCCGCAGCAACGTTTCCTCGTCGTCTTCGATGCCAAGGGCAAAAGCTTTCGCAACACGCTCTACCCCGCCTACAAGGCGAATCGCCGCGAGACTCCGCCTGAACTCAAGGCGCAATTTCCTCTCGTGCGCGCTGCAGCCGAAGCCTTCTCCATGCCTAATGTAGAGCAGCAAGGCTTCGAGGCGGACGACCTCATCGCCCTCTACGCCCGCCTGGCGCGCGAAAAGGGATGGCGCGTCGAGGTATGCTCTTCCGATAAAGACATGATGCAGCTCGTCGAAGACGGACAGCTTTTCTTGCGCGACCCCGTCAAGGGAATCGTCATCGACGAGGAATCCGTTCAGCAACGATTCGGCGTGCCTCCGAACAAGGTGCGCGATGTAATGGCGCTCGCAGGCGACAGCAGCGACAATGTGCCAGGCGTGCCAGGCATCGGAGTCAAAACCGCAGCCGAACTCATCCTGCGATTCGGAAACCTAGAGGCCTTACTGACAAGGACAGCAGAAATCACGCAGCCCAAACGGCGCGAGGCGTTGCAACAACACGCAGACCAAGCGCGCCTAAGCTATACTTTGGTATCCCTTGCCGACGACGCGCCCTGTCCACTCCCATTGGAGACGCTGGAAGCTCCGCGTCCCGAACGCGAGAAACTGCGCGCCTTCTTTCAACAACAGGAGTTTCGCTCATTAGTGCGCGACTTGGATGCGCAGCAATATAAGCAGGGCTTGAACAGCCTGCTCAACGCACAGCAGGCAGGAGCGCGCGGCGAGGGCGAGCAGGGCTTTGAGGAGAGCGAGGCACAAAGCCCTCCCCACAGCATCGAGACCTTGCGCGACAAAAAAGCCTTGGAAGATTTTTGCAACAGAGCGCGAGAGCAAGGTTGCCTAGCGCTCGATGTCGAGACGACGGGGTTGAATATCGTCGCGGCAGAACTCGTCGGCGTTGCAATGTGCATAGGTTCTTCTGCGGACTCTTCCGTAGATTCTTCAGATTTTTGCGCTGCCTATCTGCCGTTGGCGCACCGCGATTCGGAAGGAAATTTATTAGAGCAGCAGGTCGCGCTCGACGAAGCTCTGGCTGTCTTGAAGCCTTTGTTGGAAGATCGCGCGACGCTAAAGGTCGGACATAATTTGAAATTCGACGCAGCGATCTTGCAAAAATACGCACTGGAAATAACACCTTGCGACGATACGCTCCTGATGTCGGCGGTGCTTGATGGCGGCAAGCACGGACACGGATTGGATTTTCTCATCCTCAAGCAAGCGCAGCATCGCTTGACGCGCTATAAGGAGGTCGTCGGCATAGGGCGCAAGGCGGTCTGCTTCGATCGCGTCTCGATCGAGGCGGCGAGCGCTTACGCCGCAGAAGACGCTTGGGCTACGCTACGCTTGCACGAAATTTTTTCTCCGCGCCTGCTGCACGAGGGCGGCAAGCAGGTCTACGAGACTTTGGAGCGTCCTCTGATTCCGGTGATCGTCGCTATGGAACGCTGCGGTGTGCTGATCGATGTGGATGTATTGCAAACTTTGAGCGCGCGCTTTGAAAAGCAGACGCTCGCGTTGGAGAAACAGATCGTAGCCTTGGCAGGAGGAGATTTTTTGCTCTCGTCGCCGAAGCAGTTGGGAGAAGTGCTGTTCGAGCGTCTCAATCTGAAGGGTGGCAAGAAGACGCCGAGCGGGCAGTATGCGACCGACAGCCGTGTTTTGGAGGGATTGGCAGAGCAGGGACACGAGATCGCTAAATGTGTTTTGCAATGGCGTCATATCTCGAAGTTGCGCTCGACCTATACCGAGGCACTGCCGCGCGAGGTGCAAGCGGCGACAGGACGCATCCACACCTCCTTTTCTTTGAGCGGCGCGCAGACGGGGCGGCTCGCTTCCTCCGAGCCGAACTTGCAAAACATTCCTGTGCGCAACGAGGAGGGGCGTGGCATCCGCAGCGCCTTCATCGCAGAGAAGGGATTCGCTTTAGTGTCGTTGGATTATTCGCAGATAGAGTTGCGCCTCGTCGCTGCCATCGCCTCTGTCGAGGGCATGTTGCAAAGCTTCGCAGAAGGACGCGATATCCATCAGGCAACCGCACAGGAGATGTTTGGCGAAAAGGAGGAAAAAATATCTCAAGAGCAGCGTCGGGCTGCCAAGGCGGTGAACTTCGGGTTGCTCTATGGCATCTCGCGCTTTGGTTTGTCGAAGCAGTTGGGTATAGGGGAGGCGGAGGCGCAGGATTTGATCGCTCTTTACTTTGCTCGGTATCCTCAGCTCAGAGATTATCGTGCGAAAACCGTCGAGTTTTGTCGCAAGCGGGGTTATGTCGAGACGTTGTTTGGCAGGAAGATTCATCTACCTTTGATTGCTGACCGCAAGCAGAACATGCGTTTGCATGCTGAGCGGCAGGCGATCAACGCGCCGATACAGGGAACGGCGGCGGACATTGTCAAGCAGGCGATGATTCGCATTCACCGCGCTTTGGGGGAGAGGGCGCATGTTTTGCATGGCACGCGCATGCTTTTGCAGGTTCATGATGAGATTGTTTTGGAGGCACCGTTGGGGGTAGCGGAGGTGAGTGCTCGTGCTGTTCAGGAGATTATGCAACGGGCTGCTGAGCCGCAACGGGTGTTGTCGGTTGTTTTGGAGGTGGACTATCGGATTGGGGAGAACTGGGCGGCTTGATCGCTTGAGGAGTTTTTGACGGAACTCGCTGTTGATAAAAAGGCGTACCTGCCTTTGCTTGCTAGCACTTTTTAGGGGGCGCACTCGCGCAACAGACTTGCTTGGTATGATGACGGGTGCAAAACATGCGCACGCGAAGCGTGCGCGGGAGCGCGAGGGAGTAATCCCTCGCAAAAGACCCCGCGTCAGCGGGGCGCGTAAGCGCCTTCTACGCGCGAGCGCACTAAAGAGCTTAAGTTTTTTCTTCCGAATCTTCCGCCTCATTTTTGGATGAAGGCGCAGGTTGAGAGAAGAAATTTTCTGCCCCAGCGATCTCGCTCGTATCCTCCTTTGCTTCCTCGAAAGGCGAATATACCGTCTCCGTTACCTCGTCTAGCTTCTCGCTCTGCTCTTTCAACTTGGCGATCTTCTCCTGCAACGACGCCTGTCCCTGCTCCGCCGCATCGGCAAGCGAAACCATGCCATCATCACCTGCGCCTTCGCCGCCCATAGTTTCCATCGTCGTTTCTGTTTCTGTCGTTTCTGTTTTTGCAGGGAAATCTGTCTTCTCATCTTCTCGCGTTTCGTCTTCTTGCTGAGCAGGGAGGGGTATCGCAAAAGGATCGCTCACCCTCGGCGCATCCTCCAAGGCAGGGGTGGGCGAGGGAGTGGTGAAAGAATCGCTCGGCAAAGGCGAGGAAGAAGTGGTCGCAGACGCATCGAAACTATCGTCGAGTTGCGCCGTCTGTTCTTTGAGCTTGGCGATCTTCTTCTCCAACGAATCTTCCTCCTCCGTCATCGCAGCGACAGCAGGCATCTCAGGAGGCTGCGCCGAAGAGAAGAGGGCCGCTGAAGCACCCATGGCAAGATTCGCCTCGGACATCTTTTCGGGCATCCTTGCAAAATGTTCGTCAGCTGTTGTCTCGTCAGCATGCTCAACCCCATCGCGCTTCTCCTCGCCCTCAAGCGTCGCTTCCGTCGTTGTCTCGCTTGCAACAGCCTCCGTGGCGATTGGAGCCGTGGCTGCGGCGGTTGCGGCAAGTCCTTCTGCAGCTTGAACGCTCGCAGGTTGCACGCTGTCAGCTTGCACGCTTGCAGGTTGAACGCTCGTAGCTTGCACGCTCGTAGCTTGAACGCTCGCTTGAATGCTTGCATCCGAATCGAGAGGTTTTTGCAAGCGCGCAACAATAATGCTTTCTAACGCCCCGAAGTCGGCTGCGATCGTCTCGTACTCCTCCGCCCTCGTTTCCAGCTCGGCGAGTCTCAATGGCATGTGCGGTCTTGCTCCGATCGCACGCTCTAACGTCTCAGGAAACTTCGCCGCAGAAGCGGTGGCAAGGGCGATGGTACACAGGTCGTGCGCCTTCTTGTTTCTCGCCTTTTTGTTTTTCAACTTTTTGTCCTCCTCCCCGCTCGCATCCTTCGCCGCCTTGAGCGCAATGGCAGAGTGAGGGTCAAGGGGTTCTCCGACGCTGTTGTAGGCTTGGCTCATTGCTTCGAGAATTTGCTCGTCGTCGAAACGTTGCGTGCGGAAAAAACGAAAGATCTCCGAACGCAACGCGCCTTTCGGCACGCGGAGCGTCCCGCTTTCTTCGGCTTGTTCGCGCACCTTGCTCCATTTTCGCGCGCTGTCTGCGAGGCTGCGGAAGAGCAATCGCTCGACGTTGTTCGGCGTCATGATGTCGATGCTAGGCGCAAGGCTGGGAACAACCTTGCCACTCGCCGCTGAGCCTTGTTGAAAAAGGTTATGCAGGAAGTCGTTGTGACCGACCGCGAGCGTGAGACCCTCGATGTTCGCGCCCAGCTTTTTGGCAACATAGCCGGCGTAAGCGTTGCCGAAGTTACCGCTGGCGAGCGCGAAACGCACCGATTTGGCGCGTCGCGGAACCTGTTGGGCTGCGTAGAGGTAGATAGCGCTTTGTACGGCAATGCGAACCCAGTTGAAAGAGTTGACCGCCGAGACCTGTCCGCGCGCGTTGATCGCCTCCGATTGCGCCGCCGCCTTCACAAGACGGAGGCAGTCGTCGTAGCTGCCCTCGACAGCGATGTTGCAGATGTTCGGAGATTGGACGCATGTCATCTGCTTGCGCTGCAGCGCAGAGATGCGATCCTTCGGATGCAGCATGAACAATCGCACGCCGCGAACGGGTTTCATCGCCTCGATAGCAGCCGAGCCCGTGTCGCCCGATGTTGCGCCGATCATGATCAGTAGCCGTTTCCTCTCGGACGCAAGGGCTTCGAGAAGCTGTCCGTAGAATTGCAACGGGATGTCCTTGAACGAGAGCGTAGGCCCGTGAAAAAGTTCGAGCAGCCAAAGGTTATGCTCCACCTCGCGCAGAGGCACAACAGCGCGACTGTGAAAAGGTGCAAAGGCCTTGCGAGCAATCGCCGTGAAATCAAGATGCGTCAAACTACGGCGTCCCGCGAAAACGCCTACCACCGCTCCCACGACATCAGGGAAGGTGGGGTTGCTTGACAAGAAACTTCGTAGCCGTCGGTGGTGCGGCCAACTCGTAGGTTCGTACAGACCGCCATCGGCGGCAAGCCCGCGGCTGAGAATATCCGCGAAGGTCTTCCTCTCGCCCCCGCGCGTGGATTTGTAGTGCATGTAGTTCATGCTGCAAACTCGCTCGTGTTGTTGTGCTTGGCGTGGATCATGTCGGGGGTAAATTCCCCCGACAAGTATCATACCCATCAGGCATCATACTCTAATACCATTTTCTTGTGCCACTTCCTTGTATCATTTCTTCGCGCCATTCTACTCTTTTGTAGAGTGCGATGCAACCTGACAAAATCATTTCTTCCAAGCTCATTTTTTCCAATCTCATTTTTTCATGGCACGCTGCAACATCAGCAGATCGTGCCACGCCGCCGCCTTCTTGACGGGCGTGCGCAGCAGGTAGGAGGGATGGAAGGAGGGCAATGCCACGACAGGCGTTTCCTCCAGCGTGATCGGAAAGAATTGTCCGCGCAGCTTCGTGATTCCTCTGCGTTCTTGGAGAACATTTTGCATCGCAACATTGCCGAGCAACAAAAGCCACCGCGGTTTCATAATCGCCATGTGGCGCAGAAAGAAGGGGTAGCAGACGGCGATCTCGTCCAAGCTCGGTTGACGATTGCCCGGCGGTCGCCAATAAACCAAATTGGTAACACGGTATTGCTCGCGGCTGGCTATGTCGATCGCATGGAGCATGCGCGAAAGCAGCTGTCCGCTCTCCCCGACAAAGGGTTTTCCCTGTTCGTCTTCCTCGCGCCCCGGCGCTTCGCCTACGATGACGAGCTCAGCGTTGGGATTGCCCTCGGCGAAAACCGTGTTGCGCGCTCCCTCTTTCAACGAACAGAGATCGAAGGCTTGCACCGCAAGCTCAAGCTCTTCGAGCGTCTTGCACCCCTCGGCAGCCTTGCGTGCCTCCACGACAGCCTCGGCAGGAGCGAGCATCGGCGATGGCGATGGAGACCTCCGTTGCCTTGCTGCGGGCAAAGTATTCCGCACACCTTGCGGCACACCTTGCGGCACACCTTGCAGCACAACGCCCTCCGCAGACCTTGTCGCGGGCTTCGTAGCTAGCTTTTTCGCAGAAGAGGTTTTTACAGCAGAGGTTGGCGGTGAGAGAGAATCCAGCATGTTGCGAACAAGGCTGTCCGCTTGTTGCCATCCTTGTTCCTCTTGTTTTTTTCTTTGCACCGATGCGCTATCGCTCGCAAGCCATCCATCGCATCCCGCCTCGAGCTGCCATTCGAGGCAGGCAAGCAGGACAGCTCGTTCAGTTGTCGTCGTTAGGGGTGCAGGCAAAAGGCTTCTCGGTTACCGATGCTTCTAATCTTGGTTGGAATGCTACTTCTTGGGATTTTTGGCAAACCACGCGCCGATACGGCGCAAGGCTTCGTCGATCTGCTCGTCCGAGGCGGCGCAGGAAAGACGAATGTGATGCTCTCCCGTTTGCCCAAATCCGATGCCCGCAACGACGGCAACGTCGATCTCGTCGAGCCATCGTTTCTGCACAACGCTGCCCGTAAGCCCTCTGCCCGCAAGCGAAGGATAAACATAGAAAGCACCGCGCGGCGGCACGCACACAACGCCATCGATACCATTCATCGCCTCCGTGATCTTGCGCGCTCGCTCAGCAAAACTCTTGCGCATGCGCACGACAGGCTCCTTCGAGCCCTCCAACGCCGCTATCCCCGCGTCTTGCAAAGGTGTCGCAGGGCACGAGTAACTATTGACCGCAAGCGAAAACACCTTCGAGACAAACGACCGCGGCCACACAGACCATCCCAACCGCCATCCCGTCATGGCGAAACTCTTCGACCAACCATGCACAAGAATCGTGCGCTCCCTCAAACTCTCGCAGTGCAACGCAGAGGCATGAGGCTCGGTGTCGTCAAACAGGAAGTCGCTGTAGATCTCGTCCGATAGCAGCGTGAGACGAGGAAAATCTTGCAACAGCTCCTCGATCTCCTGCCAATGCTGCGCGCGCATCACACTGCCCGTCGGATTGTGCGGCGAGTTGGTAATCAACAACCGACTCCGCTCGTTCAGCAAGGGGCGGAGATCACTCGCGCGCATGGCGAAATCGTTCGAAGCCTTCAGAGGAACAGGAACACCCCTCGCGCCGCTCGCGCGCGCCATCGAGGCGTAGATCGGAAATGAGGGGTCGGGGTAGAGAACCTCCGCTCCCTCGCCGCCGCAGATCAGCAGCGCCCAACAGATCGCCATCTTGCCGCCAGGAGTGATGACAACACGCTCGGCTTCTACCTCCACGCCGAAGTGCTTTTTTACATAGCTGGAGACGCTCGCCCGCAGTTCAGGAATCCCAAGCGGAGGCGTGTAGCCATGCTTGCCCTGGCGGATAGCCTCGATGGCAGCATCGCAAATATGCGCGGGAGTCGGAGCATCGGGCTGTCCAACGCCGAGGTTGATGATAGGGCGACCTTGGCGTTGCAACGCGACCGCTTGCGCTAGAACCTCAAGCGCACTTTCGTTTTCAAGAAGATCTAATAGCATGGCTTCACAGCTGCAAAAAGGAGAGACTCCGCGAGTCTTGTTTTTTTGTTACTTGCTCTTTTTTTGCAAAAAGCGCAACAAGTCTTCTTCGGTCAAACCTGCAGTTTTTAAATTGTTTTTGATGACATGTATGGGAAGGTTTTTGCAAGGATGCGGGATGACGAGGGGGCGCGAGACACCTTCTCTTGTCAGGATGACGTGATCCCCTCTCGAACTTTTGCGGGTGAGAAAGTTTTTAAACAAGAAGAATTTTACGAGCTCGCGCGAATGAATGCGTCTCACTACGCTACTATTGCATGAAGATCGGGAATAGTGATTCCTTGCATGCGCTCGTGCTTTTCGGACAAGGGTTTTTGCGACTTGTGCATTTTTCTAAAGCCACATTCCCTTAGCACGGTACCAAGTGTTTCCCGTTCGGCGCAAGATTCCAAGAAGAGTGTGACAGCTTCTTGAATGTTTTTGCGCGCGTTTTGCTCATTTTTGCCGCAGCTGACGACATCCAACGCAGGGCATTCTCCAAGAATGTCCCCATCGTCTTCGTAGACCCTTGTTTCCAGAGCGAATGCAACCCAAGGAGTCGTTTGCTTTTTGCTTCTTTTTCCTTTCGGAGGAGACATCACGACGACAAACTGCTCGCCCTTCTTCCAAATCGCAACCGAATCCAAACCCACACCGAGAGGAAACGAAGAAGGAAAGTTTTTAATCGTCATGTCGACACTCGAAGCAAGGAAACTTTGTCACTGGATTTTTGCGAGATTTTTTTTAAAATTTCTAGCTTGCCAGCACAGGTACAGAACCCTGGATCAAGGATTCCTGCCGAGCCTCTGTCGGCACTTCAGACACCCCGCGCTTCATGCCGCACTCACGCAAAACCTTGTTCAGCGTTCCGTCTTCGACGCAAACTTCGAGAAACAATTCGACAGCCTCTTTAATATTTTTCTGTGCGTCTTTCTTGCTGTCACCATAGCTGGTCACTTGCAACACAGGGCAAAAGGCTACGAAATGTCCGTGTTCTTGCCAAATTTGCACAGGTAGGCGGAACTGAAATTCCATCCCTAAAGAGGCGGTAGCCCTACCCAAAAAAAACTCAAGCAACCCTGCAGCCCACGTTTTTTTTGAACGGTGAATCGTGGTGGAGGTTTTTTTAGGTTTAGGCATGGTGTTTTCCTCACAAGTTCAAAGCCACGCTCATAGCGGCTGTCATACACCATAAATAATATGGCAGGCGTAGTCTTGTCAAGAACAAAATAGACTTTTGACGAATTCCGCTATTTTCCGCCTCTTGTTTTGCGACTCTGGCATAGATTTTGCATCCCTCTATGCAGACACTCCCTTTTGCTTCGATGGATCTTCCATGTTTTTTCTTCTGCGCTTCTTCTTCGGCTGGATCTTCCGCTTGGCACTGATCGCGCTCGTTTGCATCGTCTTGGTGCAGAAAGCCTTCGGCACCTCGCGCATCAAAGACATCACCGATTTCGAGGGCGTGCGCGACAACCTGCTCGTCGGATACGGAATCGCCGCAGGACTCAACGGCACAGGCGACACCTTGCAAGACTCCGTCTTCACACGCGAGAGCCTGCTCGGCATGCTCGAAAGGCTGGGCGTGAACGCACGCGATACCAACCTGCGCACCGACAATGTCGCCGCCGTCATGGTAACGGCAACCCTTTCTCCATTCGCAAGACAAGGATCGCGCGTCGATGTGACCGTCTCCGCATTGGGAGACGCAACATCGTTGCAAGGAGGAACCCTGCTCGTAACCCCTCTCATCGGTGCAGACGGAGAGGTCTATGCCGTCGCTCAAGGAAGGGTCGGCATCGGAGCGGTCAGCCGACAGGATGCACTCAGACAAGGTCGAAATCAACGCGGCGTTTCTACTAGCGGACGCATCGCCGACGGAGGTATCGTCGAGCGTGAGGTGGCGTTCGATCTGAACGCACGACAGAACTTGAAACTGGCGTTGCGACAACCCGATTTCACAACCGCCAGCAGAATAGCCGCCGCTATCAACGGATTCGTCGGCGACGAGATCGCACGTGCAATCGATCCGGGAACGGTAGATTTGTTCATTCTATCGCAGGAACGCGGCGGCGCGGTTTCGCTGATCGCCGATATCGAACAGCTGCGCGTCAACACCGATCAACCCGCCAAGGTCGTCATCGACGAGCATTCGGGCGTAATCGTCATGGGCGCAGATGTCGCTATCGAGGAGGTCGCAATCGCGCACGGAAATCTGACCATACGCGTCAGCGCAGAAGCAGAAGCAGACCCCTTCGGCGCAGCAGACGCAGGCGCAATCATTCAACAAACCGCAGACGGAAACACCGTAGCTCTCTTGCCGCGTAGCGTCCCTTTGCGAAAACTCGTCGAGGGACTCAACCGACTGGGAACAACGCCGCGCGACCTAATCGAAATATTGCAAACAATCAAAGCCGCAGGCGCGTTGAAAGCAGACCTGGTCGTGCTGTAGAGAGACAAAAAAATGGATATCGCAACACGACCCGATCTGCTCCCATTGCTCGCGCCACTACAATCGCCTGCACAATCGCCTGCGCTCGATTTGGCTAAGGCGAGCAGCAGCAAGGAGCAAGCAAGAATCGCCGCAGAAAAATTCGAGGCGTTCTTCTTGCGCACCGTCCTGGAAGATATGATCCCCGCTCCCAAAGAAAACGCCTTCGGAGGCGGCGGAAATGCAGAAAAAATTTGGACATCCCAGCTCCACGAGCAATACGCAGAAATATTGGCGAAACGCGGCGGGATAGGAATCGCCGACCTCGTATATCAGCAGCTCCTGACGCTGCAAGAAGCAAACCAAGCAAACCCACAAGCAATACCGAGCCAACAACTTCCCACCCCTGAGGAGCAAGCACGATGAGCAACCCCAACCCAAAACAACAAGCGGAACAACAAGCGGAACAAGATGTTTCTCCTCCTGTTGCCAAGCAATCTGGCGAGAAATCTCCTGAAAAATCGCGCGTCGTGTTGTCCGATTCTTCTACGAAGATTGCCTCAACAAGGCTGTTTGGCGAGTTGGCTCCTTTGGCGCGCGTCGTCTCGCAGGCGACCAGCGTTGTGGACGAGGAGACGAGGCTCGTTGCAAGTCGTTCTCCATTGAGCGCGTTGCGCGCAATCGCGCAGCAGAAGGAGGCTTTGCTGACGCAACACGATCTTCAAGTGTTGCGTCTGCAGGGGTTGCATACGAAAACTGCAACGGGCGATTTGTCGGGTTTTGTCTCAAAGTTAGATCAGGCAGCGCGCGCGCGCTTGCGTGCGTTGTATGCTCGGTTTGAGGAGGCGTTGCGCCAAAACGGATTGCGCTTGAGGGCGGCGGTCGCATCGTCCGAGATGTTGCTGGCTGCCCTCTCGGAGGCGGCGCAAACCGAAAGCAATAAGGGACCCCAGCTATACACCCCGCAGGGACGCTTGAGCGAGACAGGATCGGTATCCTTTTCGCGCTCGGTAGACGCAGAGAGCGAGGTCTAGCAGGAAGACACAATGGCGTTGTTTGCAACCCTGCGGAGCGCGGCTTTATCTAGCCTCACCTTGAGCGACGCCGTGCGCTTGAGTTCGCAGAATATCGCCAACGCCGAAAATCCGAACTATCATCGACACGAGGTTGATTTCTCAACGACAGATCTCAACTTGGTGCGCATCGCGCGCGTGCGCCGCGTCACATCGGAGGGCTTAGAGCGGCGTTACACCCAACAGATTTCCGAGGCTTCCTATCGCTCCACCTTGCAGCGTTATACCATCGAGCTGAAGAGTGCCGCAGGATTGGGAGGCGTCGCAGCAGGATCGGGCGACTTGGAGGCTCCCGCGTTAGATCTCGCGCTGCGCAGGTTCGAGAGCGCCTTGCGCGACTTGCAAGCGTCGCCCGAAAGCGGCAGCGCCTACAACGAGTTTGTCGCAAGCGGTAGAGATTTCGCCTTGCAGATCAACTCCTCGGCAGAGGATTTGCAACGCCTGCGCTTTCGCCTAGACGAGCAGATCGAGCAGCAGACCGCCGAGGTCAACAGGTTGGTCGAGCAGTTGCGCGAGGCGAACGGGCGCGTGGCACGCTCGCGCAATACGGGGCAGGGCGCGGGGGCGTTGAATCAGCGAGACGAAATTTTACGCTCCCTCGCCGAGCGAATCTCGGTGCAAGTGTTGGAGGACGACAAGGGGGTGAAAAATGTGTACTTGCAAAATGGCAGAGCTTTGTTGTTAGGCGGCATCACAAACGAGTTGCGTTACGACCGAGGCAGCAAGGAGTTCACCTTGAATGTTGATACCGATGTCGTAGCCGACGACGCTGTCAACAGATTGGGACCTGGCAGTTTGACGGCTCTGTTTGACTTGGTGCGCGAGAGCGCGACAAGTCGGTTAAGCACCGATGAGGATGTCGCCTTGATCGCAAAATACGAAGACCAGTTGGAGAGCCTAGCGCGCGCTTTCGTCGCGGGTAGCGGAGCGGGAATAGCTCCCAATGCGCAGACGAACTCGTTGAACGATGCCTTTCACTTGGCGCGTGTCGAGCAGTTAAGAAACGAGGGCGTGCTGCAGGCAGACCTAGTCGCTTTGGCACGACGCGATTTGTTTGTTGCCAATGGTATTTCGGCGAGCAATTTGTTTCGTTTTGCCATCGAGTTTTCTCCCGATGTGATTAACGGCGTTGCTGATAGCGTTACGATAGGCACGGATACTTTTGACTTAGATCTTCGGGAAGCTTTGGTATCTTCGGAGCCTTCGCGCAACATTTTGTCGGCATTGCAGTTAGATCAGCGTGATTTTCCTCCGACCACGCAGGCTCAGAACATTGCGGTGATTTTGTTGGGGGCGGGCATAGCCAACCCCAACACAGTTTTACCTTTGCCGCCTTCGTTGCGTCAGGAGAATCAGAGTTATTATGGATTGGTGCAGGGTATATCCGTGAGGTTGAATGATATTGCGGTTGCTTATGACGATCGGGCGTTGCAGCAGGTGGGGACTAAGGAGGAGTTGCAGATTTTGCTTTCTAACTTTGTCGGGGTGAATCTTGACGAGGAGTTTCTTAAGATCAGTCAGTTGCAGCAGACCTTTGCTGCTAATGCGAGGGTGATACGATCGGTACAGGAGATGTTGGACGAGCTACTGGCGAGCGTGTAGGTTATCAATTAAATTGATAGAAGCTCATTTGTTATGAAAACAAATGACAGAAAACTATAACGAAGATTCATAACCTCCTGATAGAAAAAACAGGTGAGGTTTACATATTATCGATTAAAGTATGTAAGCCCCATTGCAAATGTCTAACCCACAACATACCCTCCGTCCGCTCGTCCTCTTCGGTCCTACCGCCAGCGGTAAATCTTATCTCGCGCTCGCGCTCGCAGAAAAGCTAACCTCCCAAAATATAACTACCCACATCGTCAACTGCGACGCATTACAACTCTATACACACCTCCCCATCCTCACAGCACAACCCACAACCCAAGACAAAGCCCAAACACCCCATCACCTCTATTCCATCATCAACCCAACCCAACGATTCTCCGCAGGACTCTACGCAGAAAAAGCATCTAACCTATTGCAATCCCTCTATACACAAGAATCCTCTTCCTCGCCCTCCTTCGCCGTCATCCTATGCGGAGGATCAGGGCTATATCTGAAAGTCCTGCTTGAAGGTTTGAGCGCAGGCTTGACCGCCCTCCCTCAACCCTCGCGCTTGGCGATAGAACAAGTTCGCCAATGGCAGAAAGAAGCGCGCAACCTATACGCACTCCTACAACAACGCGACCCCGCAACCGCCGCAACCCTCGCACCGCAAGACAAGCACCGTATCATACGCGCGCTAGAATTTTACGAGACCTGCGGCTCCTCCCTCCTCCACGCTAGGAAAGGAGCAAAGCAACCCTCGCCCCTATCTCATCTCTTTGCTAATCCTTGTGTGATGTCGCTCGTTCCTTGCAGGCAAACCCTGTACGCGGCGATCAACGCGCGTTTCGAGCGTATGCTGAAACAAGGTGCAATCGAAGAAGTGCGCGCGCTCCTACAAGAAACTTCCCTGCCCGAAGACAGTCCTCTGCGCGGCGCGTTAGGCTTCAAAGAGATTGAAGGCTATGTTGATGGCGCAGGCGATGGCGCAGGAGAAATGTCATACCAAGCGATGGTAGAACGAGGACAGCAGCGCACGAGAAACTACGCTAAAAGACAACTGACATGGATGCGCCACCAATTGTTTTGCGAAGCACAAGGACAGATCACCTTATCGGTGGCAGAGGATTGCCTTGCTGTTTGCGCCCATGTTTGCCAATTTTGGTTTGCTAGCGCGGAGGCAAACGGGGGTTGAAAGTCTCTTGCACTAGCCTGCCGTTCGTGTAGAATAAGAAGCGAAGAAATAACGCCGAAAACTTTTGTATACGCTTTTTTTTATGTCTCCCCCCTCCTCGCTTAACGGTGCCGAAGTGGTGGTGAAAGCCCTCCTCGATCAGGGTGTCGAGATCATCTTCGGCTACCCCGGCGGTGCGGTGCTTCCCATCTACGATGCGATCTTCCAGCAAAATCAATTGCGCCATGTTCTCGTGCGCCACGAACAGGGAGCAGCCCACGCCGCCGAGGGCTACGCGCGTGCGAGCGGCAAGGTGGGCGTTCTGCTCGTCACCTCTGGGCCGGGCGCGACCAACGCGGTGACAGGGCTAACGGACGCGCTGCTCGATTCGGTGCCTATCGTCTGCATCACCGGCCAAGTGCCGCAACACCTCATCGGAACAGACGCCTTCCAAGAATGCGACACCACAGGCATCACGCGCGCTTGCACCAAACACAACTATTTGGTGCGCCGTCCCGAAGTGCTCGCGCGCACGCTCCACGAAGCCTTCTCGATCGCACGCAGCGGCAGACCGGGTCCCGTCGTAGTCGACCTGCCGAAAGATGTGCAATTCGCGTCCGCTCCCTATGTCGCGCCCGACAACATCCACCACCGTACCTATCGTCCGCCCTCCGCGCCCGATGCTACGGCAATCGCGCGTGCCGCAGAAGCCTTGCTGGTCGCCAAAAAACCCATCATCTACGCAGGCGGCGGCGTCATCAACTCGGGCGACGAGGCAAGCCAAATACTCAAAACCTTCGTCGATACAACAAACTTTCCCATAACGCTGACGCTAATGGGGCTGGGAGGAGTGCCTGCTTCCTCAAAACAGTATCTGGGAATGCTCGGCATGCACGGAACCCTCGAGGCAAATCTCGCCATGCACAACTGCGACGTAATGCTGTGCGTAGGCGCACGATTCGACGATCGAGTCACAGGAAGACTCGACGCTTTCGCGCCGAACGCACAGAAAATTCATATCGATATCGATCCATCCTCGATCAACAAGATCGTGCCGGTCGATATCGCAATCTGCGCAGACGCAGGACTCGCGCTAAAGGCACTCTCGCAGGCACTCTTGCAGGCTTGGAAGAAGATGGCAGAGGGAAAAAAACAGACGCAACAAAAAACACAACAAAAAGATTTGCTACGATGGTGGCAGCAGATCGACGCGTGGCGTAAGCGAGACTCGCTCAGCTTTCGTAGCGATACCAAACAAATCCAACCCCAAGAGGCGATCTGCCGCCTAGCGAAAGCAACCCGCAACCGCCCCGTGCGCATCACAACCGAAGTCGGACAACATCAAATGTGGGCAGCGCAACATTTTCCGTTCGAAAAACCTCGGCGCTGGATGACATCAGGAGGCTTGGGAACGATGGGCTACGGCTTGCCTGCCGCTATTGGCGTGCAGCTCGCATACCCCTCGGAACTCGTCATCGACATCGCCGGCGAAGCATCGATCCTCATGAACATACAGGAGCTCTCGACTGCCGTACAGCAACGCTTGCCGGTGAAGGTCTTCATTCTCAACAACCAATACATGGGCATGATCAGGCAGTGGCAGGAACTGCTGCACGGCGGCCGCTACGCAGAGAGCTATTCAGAATCGCTGCCCGATTTCGTCAAACTCGCCGAAGCATACGGCGTGAAAGGATTGCGTGCGACAAAACCCTCGGAGCTCGACGAGGTGATCGCGCAGATGCTCGCTCACCCAGGGCCTGTGCTCGCAGATATTCGCGTCGATCAGCATGTGAACTGCTTTCCGATGATCCCATCAGGCGCGGCACACAACGAAATGCTGCTGGGCGACGAGCCGCAGGCGAAGGTTTCGGACGACGGCAAGATGCTCGTCTGACTGCGAACGGAGTGAGAAACAAAGTGACTTCCGAAATAGCGTCTCGTCGCCACGCCATCGCCGTCGTCGTCGACAACGAATCGGGCGTGCTGTCGAAGGTCATCGGACTCTTCTCAGGACGAGGCTACAACATCGAGAGCCTCACCGTTTGCTCGATTGACAAAGCCGACACGATCTCGCGCATCACGATCGTCACATCAGGCGACGCCATGACCATCGAACAGATCAAGGCGCAACTGGCACGACTGGTGCCCGTGCACGGCGTCGAAGACCTCTCGACGCAGGGCGAGCATATCGAAAAAGAAATGGCGCTCGTCAAAATCGTCGCCAAAGGCGTACAAAGACGAGAGGCGTTGCGTGTGGCAAACATCTTCGGCGCAAAGGTCTCGGACACGACGCTCTCCTCCTTCGTGTTCAATCTCAGCGGCTCTTCCCGCAAGCTCGACGCCTTCATCGCCCTGATGCGCGCGCTCGGCGACATAGAAATCGCACGCTCAGGCGTCGTTGCGCTCAACCGCGGCGAAGAAGTCTTTTCTCAACACCGCTAACTCTCAACCCTCTTCTCCCACCCCTTACTTTTTTTAACAGGAGTTCTCATGCGCGTATTTTACGACAAGGACGCAGATCTCAATCTGCTCAAAGACAAAAACATCGCCGTCATCGGATACGGAAGCCAAGGACACGCGCACGCGCAAAACTTGCGCGATAGCAACGTCGGAGCGGTCAAGATAGGTTTGCGTGAAAACTCGCCCTCGCGCGCCAAAGCCGAGGCAGCAAACTTCCAAGTCGTGTCTCCCGCTGAGGCGTGCCAGTGGGCGGATGTCGTCGTGCTGCTCGCTCCCGACGAAAAACAGCCGCAGATCTTTCAAGAATCCCTCAAGGCGAATTTAGGCGGCAAAGCATTAGTGTTCGCGCACGGGCTTTGCATCCACTTCAAACTCATCGAACCCGAAGCCGATACCGATGTCTTCATGGCAGCACCCAAAGGACCAGGACACACGGTGCGCGATCAGTACGTTCGCGGCTTCGGCGTGCCGACGTTGATCGCGGTCGCTCAAGACGCGTCAGGGCAGGCGCGCGCGCTGGCACTCGCTTACGCTGCCGCGCTGGGCGGAGGCAAGGCGGGAATCATCGAGACGAGCTTCCGCGAAGAATGCGAAACCGATCTGTTCGGAGAACAGGCAGTTTTATGCGGCGGCTTGACCGAGCTGATCCGCGCAGGTTTCGACACCTTGGTCGATGCGGGATACTCGCCTGAGATGGCTTATTTCGAATGTCTGCACGAGGTGAAGCTGATCGTCGATTTGATGTACGAGGGCGGCATCGGCAACATGTTTTATTCGATCTCCAACACTGCGGAATACGGTGCCTATACAGCAGGATCTCGACTCGTCACAGACGAGACGCGCGCTGAAATGAAGCGCGTGCTCGCCGACATACAATCGGGCGATTTCGCAAAAAGATGGATGGCCGAAAACGCGCGTCCGCAATCCGAGTATAATGATCCATCGCACTTCTTGGCCATGCGCAAAAAACACGCAAGCCATGCCATCGAGGAGGTAGGAGAAAAACTGCGCACCATGATGCCATGGATTGCCAAGAAGGCTTTGGTCGACAAGAAGAAAAACTAACTTTTTCGTTGTATCGTTTTAAAGAAGAGGGAGTCCTTAAATCTCATGCTCAATCGCCTCTACTACGGCGACAATTTGGAGATTATGAAAAGCCTGTCGGAAGAGCATCCGCAGGGGTTTGCCGACTTGATCTATATCGATCCTCCGTTCAACAGCAAGCGCAACTACAATATCCTGTACGAGGACATGGTCGCCGACGAGTCGAACGGCGGTCGCAACACGGCGTTGAAAGAAGCTTTCAAGGACACTTGGAGCAATGTGTATCTGACCGACAGCTTGGAGGAGATAAGGCACAGCGATCGGTCTCTTTTCAACATGCTGGAGTCCTTGCGCTCCGTCGTGGATAGAGCCAGCATTTCTTACTTGACGATGATGGGGTTGCGAATTCTCTACATGCATCGCTTGTTGAGGGAGACGGGCAGTTTCTACTTGCACTGCGATCCGACGATGAGCCATTATTTGAAAATCGTTTGCGATGTTATTTTTTCTAAAAAGAATTTTTTGAACGAGATCGTATGGAGCTATCAACGTTGGACAGGAGCTACGAATGTTTTTCAACGGATGCACGACACCATCCTTTTTTATGCCAAATCGCCCTGTACGGACAGAGTCTTTCATACACAACAAGAATCGTTCAGCTCGAAGTCGAAACACAAGGCTTCTCGTCACTCTGTTGTCGGGAAGAAAGGACGGTTGGAACAGGCATACACAGAAGATTCGTCGCGTTTGAAATCTATGCGGGATGTTTGGGAATTGTCGATTATCAATTCTCAATCTAAAGAAAGGATGGGTTATCCGACCCAAAAACCCGAAAATCTTTTGCACAGAATCATCGACGCCTCAACGAACGAAGGAGATGTTGTGGCAGATTTCTTTTGTGGTTGTGGCACGGCGGTTGTGGTAGCCGAGAAGAAAAATCGCCGTTGGTTGGGGGTTGATATTAGTCATTTGGCAATCAGCTTGATCGAAGCAAAACGGCTGCAGCCTCTCAAGGCAGAGTACGAGGTGATCGGCTTTCCGAAAGATGTCGCAAGCGCAGAACGACTGGCACAAAAGGATGTTGGCGGGCGGTTTCGTTTTCAAGACTGGATCATCGAGGTATGCCTGACGGGACATTCTCAAGCCAAGAAAAGCGCCGACGGAGGCTTCGACGGGCATGTCAGCGTTATCGTCGGGCGTGAAAAAGAACGCTTGAAATACAGCCTGATCGAGGTGAAAAGCGGCGGAACGAGCATCGCCGACCTGCGCGCCTTTGTTGAGGTGATCGAGCATACGCCTGCTGCGGACATGGGAATTTCGTTTGCTTTGCGCGTTATGCGACAAAGGGCATGCGAGACTTTGCCGACAAAAAGGGGTTGGTGGCGAGCGATGCGTTGTTCAAAGTGCCGAAGTTGTCGGTGATCACCGTTGAGGAGCTGTTGGAAAAACGCTACCCTGAATGGCTGCTATGGACAATTCGTGAAACATATTGAGGCTTGGGGATGGAACACAACACGCTATACTACGGAGACTGCCTCGAATGGATGCAGGAGTGGGTCAAGACGTCGCGCGGCTCTGTCGATCTTGTGTATTTGGATCCTCCCTTCAACTCGAAGACGCACTACAATATCCTCTACAGTAGCGACGAGAATGGCATGCCAGCACAGATGCGCGCCTTCTCGGATACATGGCGGTGGAACGAGACCGCAGCGCGGCGCGTAGAACGCATAACGCGTGCTGTCGCCGACCCTTGCCACAAGGTTATCTCCAAACTTTACGAATTGTTGGGGCCTTGCGGCATGGTTGCCTACCTTTCTTATATGGCAGAACGCTTGGCGGTCATGCATGTCTTGTTGAAAGAGACGGGTTCGTTGTATCTACATTGCGATCCGACAGCATCGCATTATTTGAAAATTATTATGGATTCCCTTTTCGGCGCAAAAAATTTTAGAAATGAGATCGTATGGCGCATAGGATGGGTATCGGGTTATAAAACCCAAAAAAGAGGCTGGATCAGAAACCACGATACAATTTTGTACTATGTGAAGTCCGCAGCCGCCGCAGAGCGTTTTAACAAAGAATACCTTCCCTACCCCGAAGACTACGAAAGGCGCAACGGAAAAAATTCCCAAAGTAAATGCGTCGATGAAGAAATTGGCAAGGGTGTGGGCAAAGGTATTCCCATCGAGGATACTTGGAATTGCCAACCCGCAGATAAGCTGAACTCAATTATGATTACGAGCTTCTCGAAAGAAAAACTGGGTTATGACACACAAAAACCCTTGGCGCTGTTGAAGCGCATCATCAAAGCCAGCTCTGCGGAAGGAGAACTGGTGCTGGATCCTTTTTGCGGTTGCGGAACGACGATCGAAGCAGCGCAAAGCCTCAAGCGTCAATGGATAGGCATTGACATATCAGCCTTTGCCATCGATCTTATTCGCAAGCGTCGTTTGAAAGATACCGCGATCCCCGCTCAAGGTATTCCTGCCGATCTTAAATCCGCGCGTAAGCTGGCAAAAGAAAAACCTTTCGACTTTGAAACTTGGGCAGTTTCTCGCTTGCCTGGCATCGCTCCGAACGAGGTTCAAGTCGGCGACGGCGGGATCGATGGCAGAGGGCAGTACATCGACCACAAGGGTGAAAAACAGCTGGTGTTGGTGCAAGCCAAAGGCGGTAAATTTCAGCTCTCGTACTTTCGAGAGTTCTTGCATGTCGCGGAACGAGAACACGCCGCACTCGCGGTTTTTATAACTTTGGATCACGTGTCTTCTCCCTCCGCGCTCGCAGAAGCAGCAAACAAAGGAGAAAAAACTCTAGGAGCAAACAGCTATCCGCGCATGCAACTTTGGACTATCGCGCAATACTTTGAGGGGGTAAAGCCCAACTTGCCCGCGATGCTCGATCCCTTCACGGGGAAGGCACTGCATCCCGATATGTTCGTCGACTAGTCGTTCAAGGAATCTTACTCTAGGAAAACTTCAGAACAGCGTCGCAAGTTTTCAGGAAGGCTTTCGTGTGTTTTTCATCGGCGATGTCTTTTCTGTAGAAGCCGTCCTTCCAGTCGATCGTTTGTAGCGTCTTGTAGGCGAGGTTGCGTGCCTCTTCGAACGAGCTGCCTCTTGCGTTGACCGAAAAAACACGTCCGCCATGCGCCTGAAAGTACGGCTTGTCTTGTTTGTCTTCTTGTTTGTTTTGCAGCACCGTTCCTGCGTGAAACAGCGAGAGGTCGGGGGTTGCCTCGATAGTATCCAGCCTCTTGATGACAGATCCTTTTTGTGGCTTTGTCGGGTATCCTTTCGCCGCGGCGACGACGGTGACCGAATGGACGAGTTCGGTGAAGTTGAAGGTTCTTTTTGTCTTTTGACTCTCTTCGTGTTGCGCTTCCTGCTGCGAGAGTTGCCCCTTGGCAGCGGCGAGGAATGCTTCGACAAGGTCTCCCTCCAACAATGGCAGCAGGGTTTGGGCTTCGGGGTCTCCTAGCCGTGCGTTCGCCTCTAGCACTTGGACCCCCGATTTTGTTGCCATGAGTCCAAGGAAGAGAATGCCTCGATATGGCTCGGCTTTTTGGGCGAGCTGCTTCAGCAAGGGCAGGACGATGCTGTCGCGCACGGCGCGTTCTTCCAGACTGCCGTGTTCTCCCATCGGCGGCGCGAGCGCGAAGGCTCCCATGCCGCCCGTGTTCTCGCCTTTGTCGCCGTCGAGCGCGCGTTTGTAATCTCGCGCTACACCGAAGAAACGTGCGTTCTCCTCCGTGCCGTCGCACAGCGTGAAGTAGGAGAGTTCCTGCCCCTCCAGATATTCTTCGAACAACAGCGTCGTGCCAGCCTTGCCGAAGCGTTTCTCTACCATGGCCTGCTCCACGGCTTTTTCGGCTTGGCGTCGGGTTGTGGCGACTACTACTCCCTTCCCTTGCGCCAGTCCATCGGCTTTGACGACGACAGGAAATTGCTTCCAGCGCGCGAGAATAATTTGAGCCTCCTTGTGCGAGTCGGTGATCTGCGCCTGCGGGGTGGAAATGTTCGCTGCAGCTAAGAGATCTTTCCCCCATGCCTTCGACGTTTCGATGCGCGCAGCCGTAGCGCCAGGCGCGAGGGTGGGAATGTCGTTGCGGCGGAGAAGGTCGGCGATGCCATCGGCGATCGGCTGCTCGGGACCAACCACCACGAGACCGATCGCATGGCGTTTGCAAAAAGATAGCACGCGCTCCCCGTCCAAATTCGCGGGAGATTTCGTTTCTTGCTCGTTTTGCAGGAAAGGGCAGAGTGCTCCCGTTGCCTCGGCGATGGCTTGGCTGCCTGGCAGCGCGAACAGCTTGCCGCACGACGAGGCGTGCGCCATGGCATCGCACAAGGCGTGTTCTCGGCCGCCGCCGCCGAGAACGAGGCAGTTCACGAGGCTGCGTTCGCCTTTGGCAACCTTGGCGGCGAAGGGGGATAAAAAGTTCATGCGGTCGTTTCGGTTGGCTTTTCTTCACGCAAAGGCTAGCATAAGCCCTTGTCTTGGCGGGGTTGTTTTTAAAGGAGCGGACATGGCAGGCGTGAAGTCGGAAAAGGGGACGAAAAAAAGCGCAACACAAGATGTGCCAATGAGCGTAGCAGTGGGCGTAGAAAATGCTCCGAAAGATGCTACGGAAGATCATGAGGCGTTTTGGGAGGGGGGTGAAATCGCGCTCGTGGGCGGCGGGGTGATCGGAGCAGGATGGGCAGCGCGATTCGTCTTGAACGGGCGCGATGTCGTGCTGTACGATCCATCCGCCGATGCGGCGCAACGCTGTCGGCGCATCATCGAGCAAGCCGAGCGTGCATTCGCGCAACTGACGACGGCACCCTTGCCGCCTCGAGGTCGCTTTCGAGTAGTCGAGCATATCGAGGAAGCGCTCGGCAACGCGGTGTGGGTGCAAGAGAGCGTTCCCGAACGCGAGGAGCTGAAGCAGCGGGTCTTGGGTCAGCTTGCCATGCTCTTGCCTGATGAAACGCCGATTGCCTCCTCGACCTCCGGACTTTTGCCGTCTCGTTTGCAAGCGCGGCTGCGTTGTCCCGAACGGTTTTTTATAGCCCACCCCTTTCATCCGGTGTATCTGCTGCCGTTGGTCGAGTTGGTCGGCGGCGAGCAGACCTCGAAGGCGTTGCTAGTGCGCGCGAAGAAATTTTACGAGACATTCGGCATGAAGGGTTTGATCGTCAGGAAGGAGATCGATGCCTTCATCGCCGATCGCCTTTTGGAATCCGTCTGGCGCGAGGCTCTGTGGCTGATCAAGGACGGCGTTGCCACGACAGAGGAGATCGACGATGCAATTCGTTACGGCTTCGGCTTACGCTGGGCGCAGATGGGAATCTTTGAAACCTATCGTGTCGCGGGCGGAGACGGAGGATTTCGGCATTTCTTGGCGCAGTTCGCTCCATCCTTGCTGCTGCCGTGGAGCAGGCTGGTCGATGTGCCACAATGGAGCAAAGACTTGCAGGAGAGGATCGTATCTCAGTCGGACGCGCAGGCGCGCGGGCGTTCTACCGAAGAGCTCGAGAGAATCCGAGACGGCAATCTGGCGGGAATCATCAACGCTCTGAAAGGAGAAGAATGGGGCGCGGGCGCCTTGCTCTCCGACTACGAGCGAAGGCTTACAGAGAAAGCTCTCGCGCGGGCAACGACAGCGGCAGAGGCGAAAAAATCAAAGCAAAAACAAAAAAAAGACGCGCTAAAAAAAGAAAAACAAGAAGATCCTTTTTTGCAACAAGGCGAGGTGTGTCTCTTGCGCGTGCGCGTATCGGAGCTGTGGCTTGACGAAAACGGGCATATGACCGAGAGCCGTTATCTGCAAGTGTTCAGTCAGGCGACGAACTTGTTATTGGCTTTTGTTGGCTTCGACGATGCTTGTCTCGCGCGCGGGTTTGGCTTTTACACCTTGGAGACGAACCTGCGCCACTTACACGAGGCGAAGCGGGGAGAGGGACTTGTTGTTGCAACGCGCGTCGTGGGTTGTAGAGAAAAAAAGCTGCATCTCGTCCATCGAATGTTTTCCGCATCAAGCAAGAACGTCGCGATCGCAACGGCAGAGCATGTCTTATTGCATGTCGCGCGCGCTCAGTCGCGCAGTGTGGCGATGGAGAAGGAGGTGTTTAAGGGTTGTAAGCGTCTCTGCTTGCAGCAGAGGTCTGGAGTGTCGCTCGATTTCTTGCGCCTGAGCTTGCAACGCAAAAAGCCGTGACGCGGGCAGCTGGGACCAAAGCAGCTGGTACAAAGGCAGCTGGGACAGAGGCGATTCTGCCCGATGTGATCGTTGCCAATCTCAATCCTTACTTCACGGGTGTAACCGCGACTTTGGAGAATTTGTATCCTCTACAAGCGCGCGAGGCATCTGATATTTCTTTTGGTGTGCATGGCTACGACCTTTCGTTTGCGACGAGGAAGGTTAGTTTTGCGGAGTTATTTTGGCTTGCTCGGCGTGCTCCTGCGGACAAGCCCTTTCGGATTTATCATGCTCGTCGTGCGGTTGATTTGCGTCGAGGGCTTTTTTTGCGTGATTTCTGCGCTGCTAGGATCAAGGTGATTTTCACTTCGGTGAAGCAGTCGCGTCATTCCTTTCCTTTACGCCGAATGATTTCGCGGTGCGATGGCGTGATTGCTGTGACGGAGCGGGCTGCGCGTTTGCGTCCGCTTGTGAGGGCGGTGATTCCGCACGGGGTTGATACGCGCCGTTTTGCTCCTATAGCTGAGGCGGGGGGAGGGTCTGACGCTCGGCGTTATGATTGGGGGGGGAGGAGGGTTATCGGGCAGGTAGGGAACATTCGACGCAGCAAGGGGAGCGATGTTTTCGTGCGTGCGCTCTGTCGAGTTTTGCCGTCTTTTCCGGATGTTGTGGGTGTTGTTGCGGGGCGTTGGCTTGTGAAGGATGCGTTTTTGCGTTGGCGATTGCAGCGTATGACGCGGGATGCGGGCATTGCGGAGCGTGTGTTGTGGTTGGGACATATTTCGTATGATGCGATGCCTTCTTTTTTGCGTTCGTTGGATTTGTATGTTTCTGCTTCTTTGGAGGAGGGGTTTGGCATGGCGACGGTGGAGGCTTTGTCGTGCGGAACGCCTATTGTTGTCACGCCGCGGGGTTGTGTTGATTTGGCGGTTATTGAGGGTGAGACGGGTTATGTTGTGCCTTGTGGTGATGCGGGGGCTTTGGCGGAGGGGTTGCGTCGTTTTCTTTCGGGGCGGGGGAGGGGTTGTATGGGGGTTGCTTGTCGGGCTCGTGCGGAGGAGTTTTTCACTATTGAGCGTGAGGCGAAGGCGATTGGGGCTGTTTATCGGGGGTTGTGGAGAGAGGTGAGCGGGGCTGCTTCTGTTCGCGCTCGCACAACAGACACGGGCTTTATTTAATTAGGGAACGCAAAACATCGCGTGCGTAGCACGCGGGGAGCGCGAGGGAGTAATCCCTCGCAAAAGACCCCGCGTCAGCGGGGCGCGATAGCGCCTTCTACGCACGAAGTGCGTAGCCTCTTATTCAAAAGCGCGAGGCTTTGCCTCGCGCAAGGGGAATTTATCCCCAAACTGCCTCGCAACACGGCACAGCGATTCGAGTTTTTCCTCTTGACTTGCGCCTATAAGATAGGTATCGTGCGCGTTGTGCGCGAGGGAAGGCACTTATCCGTTAAACACCACCATAGGAAGAGAGACCATGAACTTTGAAAACATCACGACGCTTGCCACCTCGTCGAACGAAGGAAGCGAGGGAAAACGCAACAAAAAAACCCAAATCTTAAGTGCCTTGCTATCAGCAAGCGCGCTCGGCATGTTTCTGGAAGGCTGCGGCGGCGGAGACACAGCTGCTGGCAGCAGCAATACTGCTCCTGCTCCTACTCCTGCTGTTCTAGGTAGCGAGAGCAATCCGTTCTTGGCAACGGCAGCTACCGACAGCTTCACGGGTTCGGGAGACAATGACTGGGTGAGCTACGCAGACTTGACTGACGGTGTCACCATCGACCTTAGCACTACCACTGTGCTTACAGACATCAACAACCTGATCGGCTCGGATTATGCCGACACCTTGACTGGCAACGCTGAGGCCAACACCTTGCGTGGTGGCTTGGGTGCAGACACGCTCGAAGGCGGCGCGGGTGCGGACGAGGCTTCTTATAGCAACTCTGCCAATGGGGTCAGGGTTAGCCTTGTCGCCACAGGAGGGCTGCAAGTGGACTTTGATGGGGCTGCTGCCAACCAAAACGAAGCCGTGGGCGACATCCTCACCAACATCGACAACATCGTAGGTTCAGACCACGACGACTGGCTGACGGGCCATGGCTCTTTCAACAAACTTGTCGGAGGAGCGGGCGACGACCGCCTTGATGGCTTCGAGAGCGACGACATTCTCGACGGCGGCGTGGACAACGACACCCTCAACGGCGGCTATGGTAATGATACCCTCCACGGAGGCGATGGTGCGGACATCCTCAACGGCGACGCGGGTGAGGACACCCTCAACGGCGACGCGGGCAACGACACCCTCAACGGCGGCGTGGGCAACGACACCCTCAACGGCGGCACGGGCAACGACGAGCTCAACGGCGGCGTGGGCAACGACACCCTCGAAGGCGGCGCAGGTGCGGACAGGCTTGAGGGTGGTGGCGGTATAGACACCGCCTCCTATTCGAGCTCTAGCAAGGGGGTCAGGGTTAATCTTGGACTCACAGGAACGGACGCTCAAGTTGACTTTGATACACCCAACCAAAACGAAGCCGTGGGCGACATCCTCAACAACATCGAAAACCTGATCGGATCGGGTGAAGGCGACACCTTGACTGGCAACAATCTTGCCAACGTTTTGCGTGGCGGAGGTGGCGACGACCGCCTTGATGGCCGCGGGGATAATGACCACCTCATCGGCGACAAGGGCAACGACACCCTCATCGGCGGCGCGGGTACGGACACCTATGTGTTCAATGCGGGCGACGGCACGGATACGATCACCGACACCGACACCGACAGCAAGATCGTCTTCTTGCAAGGGACAGGCAACGCCTATGTTGGCGCAACCTACACCTTCGCGCGCTCCGACGGAGGATTCGGCGATGCTGTAACGCTCACGGTGACTACCACTGGCAGTAATACGCCGCTCAATGTCCTAGAATTTGCGAGCGATCCTTCGTCTACCTTCTCCTTCTACACGCGGAGCAGTGGTGGCGCCGACACAGTGATCGATGCTGCCTCGCTTGTCGTGCCACCGCCCCCCATGGGTAGCCAGAACAACCCGTTCTTGGCAACGGCGGATGCCAATCCCTTCACTGGTTCGGGAGACAGTGACTGGGTGAGCTACGCAGACTCGACAGCAGATGTTGGTGTCACCATCGACCTTGGCACTCTTGTCGATGGCGTTGCCACGGGTTCAGGCGGCTGGGCTGCGGGAGATACATTTACAGGCATCAACAACCTGATTGGCACGAAGGAAGTCGACAGATTGACTGGCAACGCTGAGGACAACACCTTGCGTGGTGGCGCGGGCAACGACATCCTCAACGGCGGCGCGGGCGATGACATCCTCAACGGCGGCGCGGGCGATGACACCCTCGAAGGCGGCGAGGGCGCGGACACGCTCGAAGGCGGCGCTTTTACTGCGAACGAGGCTTCTTATAGCAACTCTGCTCTGGGGGTCAGGGTTCGCCTTGGCGCCACAGGAGGGCGGCAAGTGGACTTTGATGGAACAAACGGCTTTACCGCAAACCAAAACGAAGCCGTGGGCGACACCCTCATCAACATCGTAAACATCCGAGGCTCAGACTTCAACGACTGGCTGACGGGCAATGGTTTTAAAAACAGACTGGTCGGAGGAGCGGGCGACGACCTCCTTATAGGCTTCGAGGACGACGACATTCTCGACGGCGGCGCGGGCAACGACACCCTCAACGGCGGCGATGATACTGATACCCTCCACGGAGGCGATGGTGCGGACATCCTCAACGGCGACAATGGTGAGGACACCATCAACGGCGACGCGGGCAACGACACCCTCAACGGCGGCACGGGCAACGACACCCTCAGCGGCGGCGAGGACAACGACGAGCTCAACGGCGGCGCGGGCGAAGACACCTATCTGTTCAACGCGGGCGACGGTACGGATACGATCACCGACGACGGCGGTACAATCGTCTTCTTGCAAGGTACAGGCAACGCCTATGCGACAGCAACAACAACCTACACATTCACGCGCTCCGATGCAGGACGCGGCGATGCTGTAACGCTCACGGTGACTACTAGCCCCGACGGTGGTACTACGACTACGACGCTCAATGTCCTAGAATTTGCGAGCGATCCTTCCTCTACCTTCACCTTCATCACAGGGGATAGCGAAGGCAACTTCAAAAAAATCCCTGCTACCTCACTTGTCGTGCCAGATAAACCGACCGAGACTGGCGAGGCTGGCGATGGTAGCGAGGAAAATCCCTTTATGGCAACCGCAGCTGCTGACAGCTTCACGGGTTCGGGAGACAATGACTGGGTGAGCTACGAAAACTTGGATAGTGTTATCATCGACCTTAGCGCACGCACTGATTTAGCAACCATCAACAACCTGATCGGCTCGGCTGGACTTGTCGACTATTTGACTGGCAACGAAAATGCCAACATCTTGCGTGGTGGCGCGGGCGAGCACACCGACTTCATCTCTGGCAAAGCGGGGGACGACACCCTCGAGGGCGGCGCAGGCCTCGACGTCCTCGACGGCGGCGCGGGAGACGACACCCTCAACGGCGGACTGGGTGGAGACACGCTCGACGGTGAAGGCGGTAATGATGACTGGGCTTCTTATAGCAACTCTGCTCTGGGGGTCAGGGTTAATCTTGGACTCACAGGAATGAGCGCTCAAGTTGACTTTGATACACCCAACCAAAACGAAGCCGTGGGCGACAGCATCAGCAACATCGAAAACATCCTAGGTTCAGACCACAACGACTGGCTGACGGGCGATGAAAATGCCAACAGACTGCTCGGAGGAGCAGGCAACGACCGCCTTGAGGGCGGCGCGGGTGCGGACACCCTCGACGGCGGCAAGGGCAACGACATCCTCATCGGCGGCGCGGGCATGGATGTGGACATCTATCTGTTCAACACGGGCGATGGCACGGATACGATATTAGCTGCCAACGACGGACTGGAAAACCTTCTGGTCTTCCGCTCTACTATAGTAGACAACAACGGTCAGGCGGTGAAGTACCTCAGAGGCGACCTTGACTTCGCAAGAGGCACTCTGGCTGATAATGGAGACTTTACGAAAGCCTCCACGACGGGGAACAACGATCTGCGAATCGTCGTCGATAAAGACACTGCTACTAGCGGTGTTGATAATACCGTCTTCATCAAAGGCTATTTTGCTACAGGCAATGATGAAGCCTACACAATCTACATCAACAACACAGGCGATCCCTACGAAGTCTTAGGCCTTCTCGAAACAGAGGCAGCAACAACATAGAGGCTTGTCGACACTTGGAGATAAATTCCTCTTGCTTCGCTAGGGCGAGGAAAACACAATCACAGAAGTCACAGGGAGAGGAGTCTTTAATTCTCATGGTACTCCTCTCCTTGTTGCTACTCTAGCGAGGAAAACACAATCGCCTTACCATGTTACGAGTCAGTATTGCGCACGGCAAGCCGTGCGCTTTTGAATAAGAGGCTACACACTTTGCGCTACGCGCAAAGTGTGTAGAAGGCGCTTACGCGCCCGCTCGCGGCGCGCTTTTTGCGGGGGGACTGCGTCCCCCCACACCCCCCATGCGCAAAACTCACTTCGCCTTACGGCTCGCTCGTCTTGCGTATGTTACCTAATCAAAAAAGCCCGCGTTATATCACCATCGCTTTTTAATCTTCAGCCTCTCGCGTACCTCCGCCGGCTCCAACACACGCACCCCCATCGCCTCCATCACCGTCTTAGCCCTCGCAACAAGCTGCGCGTTAGAAGCTAATACCCCCTTCCTCAAGTAAAGATTGTCCTCTAACCCAACCCTCACATGACAATCCGCCAACAACGCCGCCGAAACATAAGGCAACGACATACGCCCAATAGCAAAGCCCGAACAAACCCACTCCCTCGGAACATTCGTCTTGAGCGCAACAAGCGTGCTCAAATCCGCAGGCGCGCCATACGGAATGCCCATGCAAAGCTGCGCCAATACAGGCTGCTCCAACAACCCCTCAGCCTCCAGCTGTTTAGCAAGGACAAGATGTCCCGTATCGAAAATCTCAACCTCAGGTCGTGTACCAGCTTTTTTAATCAGAGCAGCCATAGCCCTGAGCTGCGAAAGCGTGTTGGTCATCACATAATCGCTCTCGGCAAAATTCATCGTGCCGCAATCGAGCGTGCATATTTCAGGCTTCAACTCTAAGATATGCTCGACACGCTCCTGCGCGCTCGCCATGTCCGTCCTCGCAGAAAGAGGCAGAGGAGCCTCAGGAGGGCCAACATAAAGATCGCCCCCCATGCCAGTCGTCAAGTTCAACACCGCATCCGTATCGCTATCCCTGAGATGCTCCACAAGCTCGCGGTAGAGCGCGATATCACGCGAAGCAACTCCCGTATCAGGGTCGCGGACATGGCAGTGGACAATCGCAGCACCCGCCTCACGAGCCTCCACGCAGGCATCCGCGATCTCTCGCGGTGAGCGCGGCACAAGATTGCTCTTCTCCGCAGTCGCGCCAGAGCCAGTCACAGCGCAAGTAATGAAAGCCTCGAAGTTCATGGGTTGCCTCCTCACACTTCTCCTAACGATTGTGTCAACGATTGACACGAGCGCAACGATAGGCTATCCGTCACCCTTTGGCAATGGCTTTTTGTGAGGATCCTAATATGTCCGAAGTATCACACTCTGTGTCCAACCCGAAAATTGACCCCTCGCGGCGCGCGAGTAGCCCGCGTCCTGACGGCTCTCCCGACGACAACGACCGTGTCGAGATCGGTCCTACAACGCTCGCCTTCTCCGAATGGAAGCAGGCAGGGCTGCCAGCACCAGACCTACAGGCGATGCGAGAGTATCGTATTGCTCGTGTGCGTCGCGAACTCAAGGCGCGCGACTTGGCGGCGTGCCTGCTGACCGATCCTCTCAACATTCGCTACGCCTTGGATTCTCCGAGCATGCAGGTGTGGATCATGCACAACATGGGACGTGCCGCCTTCATTCCCCTCGAAGGAGATGTGGTCTTGTTCGACTTTCCGAAGTGCGAATTCTTGTCGGCGCACTTGCCGTTGATCTCGGAGGTTCGTCCTCTGGCGGGATTCTACTTCTTCGTCAGCGGCGAGCATTACGACGCAAAGGCGAAAATGTTCGCAGCCCAAATAGACGAGATGTTGCGCGCCTGCGGCGGCAAAAACCGACGCTTGGGCGTAGATAAGATGGAGATCTGCGGCGTCAAAGCCTTGGAGAACTTGGGAATCGATATCCATCACGGACAGACGGTCATGGAGCTGGCGCGCTTGCTCAAAGACGAGAACGAAATCAAAGCCATGCGCTGCGGCATGGAAGCGTGCGAGAACAGCATCAAGATAATGCGCGCCGCGATGCATCCTGGAGCTTCGGAGAACGATCTGTGGGCAGTCTTGCAAGCCGAGAACATCCGTCGCGGCGGAGAGTGGATCGAGACGCGCACTATGGCATCGGGACCTCGAACGAACCCGTGGTTCCATGAATGCGGACCGCGTCTGATCGAGGAGGGAGATATTCTCGCCTTTGACACCGACATGGTCGGACCTTACGGTTATTGCATCGACATTTCGCGCTCGTGGATTTTCGGCGAGCGCAAGCCCACGCCCGAGCAGCGCAACCTCTATCGCATTGCCTACGATCACATTCAGGAGAACATGAGCTTGCTGAAGCCAGGGGTTTCGTTCCGCGATATGACCTACAAGGGCAACCATCTGCCCGAGCAGTATCTAGCGCAGCAGTATGCCGTGAAGTATCATGGGATCGGCTTGTGCGACGAGTATCCGGCAGTGCTGTATCCTGAAGACATTCCTGACGACGCATACTTTGCTGAGGGAGTCTTGCAAGAGGGCATGACGATCACGGTAGAAGCCTATGTCGGCGCAGAGGGAGGCAGGGAGGGAGTCAAACTGGAGGAGCAGGTCTTGATCACAAAGGACGGCTTTGAGCTCTTCGGTAAGTGTCCTTTTGAAAAAGAGCTCTTGGTATAGGTAGCAGAAGAAGCTACCACTGACCTTCGTTAAGAAATAATAGATATTATGTACGCGCTACGCGCGTGCTACGCACGCGATGTTTTGCATCCGTTTCTAGCGCAACATTTTTTCTACCTTTTCTGCGACAGCCTCCGCAGTGAATCCAAATTTCTTCATAAGAAGATCGCCTGGAGCAGACGCGCCGAAACGATCGATCGCAATGATATGACGCGAGCTGGTCGCGTAGCGTTCCCACCCAAAAGAAGACGCCGCCTCAATGGCAATCCGCGTGTTTGCACCTAAAACTTGCTCGCGGTAGTCTTCGCTCTGCTGCTCGAACAACTCCCAACTCGGCATCGAGACGACCGCCGTCTCAACCCCCTTCTCCCGCAAAAGTGCCGCCGCGCAGATGGCAAGGTGAACCTCAGAGCCGCTAGCGATCAAGCGCACAGCATTCTCCGCAGCAGGACGCACGATGTAACCTCCCTTGCGCGAGAGGTTGTTCTCCTCCCCAACGCAACCCTCGCCGTTGCGCACAGCAGGAAGGCTTTGCCTCGTCAAAACAAGAGCAGAAGGAGCATCGAGCGCAAGCGCCGCCTGCCAACATTCCAAAACCTCGACGCTGTCGCACGGGCGGAAGAGAAAAAGATTCGGAATGGCTCTGAGAGCAGCAAGCTGTTCGATAGGCTGATGGGTCGGACCATCTTCCCCCAACGCGATCGAGTCGTGCGTGAGAATCAGAACTATCGGCACGCTCATCAGAGCAGCAAGACGGATGGCAGGGCGGGCGTAGTCCGAGAAGACAAGAAAAGTGCCGCCATAAACAAGGAAGTTGCTGTGCAGCGCGATGCCGTTCATCACCGCCGTCATGGCATGCTCTCGGATGCCGTAGTGGATGTAGCTGCCGTTGTAGTTGTTGCGATCGAAGACAGAAAGACTCTCAGCCTTGCTACCGTTCGAGCCAGAAAGATCCGCCGAGCCACCGAGAATCTGTTCGGGCAAGCTTGAAGCTAGCACCTCGATCACCTTCAAACTCGACTGCCTAGAAGCGAGCGCGGGGTTGTCCTTTAACCATTGTCGTTTGAGTCGTTGGAGCGGCGCAAGAACGTCGTGCCTTGCTCGGTTTTGAACATCGGGAGTGCGTTGCGCGCGTTCTAGAAATTGCCCTTGTCGCTCTGTCGAGAGTCGGTCGAATCGTCGTTGCCATCCGTCGCGTTCGCTCTCGGCGTGGCGTGCGAGTTTCCTCCAAGTTGCCAGCATCTCTGGCGGCACGACGAATGGCTCTGCGTCCCAGCGGAGATTTCTCCGCAAGGCTTTGATCTCTTCTTCGCCTAGGGGGGCGCCGTGCGCTTCGGCGCTGTCCGTTTTTTTGTCCGCGCCGTAACCGATGTGCGTTCGACAGCAGACCAACGTGGGTTTGTCCGCGCCTTGTGCTTCTGCGAGGGCAGCGCGAATTTGTGTCTCGTCGTGCCCATCGATAGCCAGCGTCTTCCAACCGCAGGCTTGGAAGCGCAGTTGTTGGTCGGTCTCGTCGCTGAGGCTTCGTTTGCCATCGATGGTGATGTTGTTATCGTCGAAGAGGATGCAGAGCTTGTGCAAGTTCAGATGTCCGGCAAGCGCGATCGATTCGTGCGAAATTCCTTCCATGAGGCAGCCGTCTCCTGCCACAACCCAAGTACGATGGTTTGCTAGATCGTCTCCGAACTGAGCATTGCGTTTTCGCTCGGCGATGGCGAAGCCAACCGCGTTCGCTATGCCTTGTCCTAGCGGTCCTGTCGTCGTTTCGATTGCAGGCAGCGCGCGGTATTCGGGATGTCCCGCAGCGGCAGAGTTCAACTGACGGAAGGTCTTCAGCGCTTCCAGCGAAACTCCTCGAACGCCGCACAGGTAGAGCAGCGCGTACAGCAGCATCGAGCCATGTCCGGCAGAGAGAACGAATCGATCTCTGTCGTGCCACTCGGGATGCTGGGGGTCGAAGCGCAAAACCTCTCGAAACAGGATGCCCGCACAATCCGCCATGCCCATCGGCATGCCGGGGTGGCCTGATTGAGCTTTCTGCACAGCATCGGCGGCGAGAACGCGCACCGCATCCGAGAGCTGGCGCGGCGAGAACGAAGAGGAGGAGCAAGCGGAGGCGGAGGACAAGGTAAAGGGCTAAGAAAAGGAAGGAGAGAAGTTGTGTTGTGTCGTTTCGTTGTGGCAGAGTGTAGACGAGCAGGTCAAGCTTGTCTGCGGAATTTCTGCGAGGTTGTAAGATGGTTTTGTTCTCAGCTGGCAGGAGCGGCGGCGGCGGGGCCTTCTTTCTGTGCGTTGCGCTCGTCGCAAGCGTTTTGGCAACAAACGCCGTGTTGCCATTTTCATCCTTTTCATATTTGGCTCGCGCTCAGTCGTTGCCGCAGTCGGTACCCTTGAGCGGCAGCGCGCGCTTGGATTTTCTGCGTATCGGCACAGGTCCTGCGGAGAGGACGCTCTATCGTTTAGGCAGCGCTCTGACAGGCTCATTGAGCGCGCCGCCAGGCATCAAACCCCCTTGTCGCAAAGGCACTCCTTGCGGTGTGCCAGGTCTTTTGCTCGTCGCGCAAAGCCGTTCGGGCGCTTTCGAAAGTCTGGAGGACATGGCGCGCGGAGGTTTGGAATCGGCGTTGGTGTCGGCGGATGTGTTGGACGAGGTAAAGGCTTTCGGATCGGAGACATATTCCTTCGACATGCGAAACGTGAGGTTGCTCGCGCGTTTGACCTCCATCCAGTTGCACGTCGTGGTGTTGGATTCTAGCGAGGTCTCGTCGTTCGAAGACCTTGTCGGTCGGACGGTTGCCGTAGGCTTGTCGGGATCGGCGTCTTCGTTGCACTTGCGAAGAGCTTTGACGAACGAGGGCGTGGAGATGGAGCAGCTCGTCGTCGTCAGATTGGCACTGCAAGACGCGCTTGCCGCTTTGCAGGAAGGAAAGGTCGAAGCGATCGTCGTGTCCGGTCAAGCCCCTGTGCCAGCGTTGCGCGTCTTCGCGAAAAAAAATGCTATGCGTCTGTTGGACATCGATGCCGACAGAGACGTGGCGCAACGCTTTGCCAAAGCCCATCTCGGCATCGCTCGTCCGACGGTGCTGTCCGCGGACACCTACCCAGGACAGAAGAATGTTTGGCATACGCTCTCCTTCGATGTCTTGTGGGTTGTCTCGCGCTCCGTGTCGGAGGAGGTCGTATATCGATTGACGCGCGCGCTGTGGCACGGATCAACGCAACATATCATGCAGACACTCGTACCTGAGATGAAGATCGATCGTCCCTATCGATATCGATCGGCGTTGCTGCCGCTCCATTCAGGCGCAGCGCGCTGGTACGAGGAGCAGGGCTTGCTTGCCTTGTGAGTCTTGTCGTAGAATGCTTCTTTGGATCGATCGAGAGGTGTCATGGAACTTTGTCTGATGGTTTTGAACGGAGCGAATTTGAACCTCTTGGGTTCACGCGAGCCGCACATCTACGGCGAGCGAACCCTTGCCGACATCGAGGCGCTTTGTCGCGCGCGCGCAGAAGAGCACGCCTCTGACAGCGAGGAGTGGACGATAGACTTTCGGCAGGACAACGTAGAGGGCGTTTTGATCGATTGCATACAAGAGGCAGCTCGTTCTTGCGCAGGCTTGGTCGTAAATCCAGGCGGATACGCACATACGTCCGTCGGTTTGCGCGATGCGCTGCTGAGCTGCGACACTACCAAAATCGAAGTTCATCTCTCCAACCTATACAAACGAGAAGAATTTCGACAACGATCCTTGAGCGCAGCCGCGGTCGATGGCGTGATCACAGGCTTGGGCGCACAGGGATATCTCTTGGCTATCGATGCTATCATCGCAATTCATCGGTTGAAAAACTTGCACACAAAAACTTTGCATCGAAAACAATCTCATCAATCCCAAAAATAAACCAAGAATGAAACAAGAGTAATTAAGGAGTCACTTTCTAATGGCAAAATTTTCGCTAGACACTTCCTACATAGAGACCCTCGCAAAGCTTTTGCGCGAGTACGATTTGCGCGAGATTTCGCTCGGCAACGAGTCTTCTCGCGTGACCCTGAAGCGCGGCGAGAAGGTCGTGTATGGCACCTCCTCCGCGCCCGTTGCGGCGGTTGCCGCCTCCGCAGCACCTCAACCCGATGGTGCAGCGAAAGCAGGAGAGGCACAAGCGGTTGCGGACGAGGGCGTTGTCGTCTCTGCGCCGATAGTAGGCACCGTGTATTTGGCATCGTCTCCGACGGCGGCACCATTCGTCAAGGTGGGCAGCAAGGTGAAGGAGGGACAAACGTTGCTGATCGTCGAGGCGATGAAAATCATGAATCAAATCCCTTCTCCTTGCAACGGGACCGTCGTCAAGTTGCTGATCGAGAACGCGCAGCCCGTCGAGTATGGTGACGCTTTGATCTTGCTCGATCCGTCGTAGTGGTTGCTGAAGGTTTGGCGTTGTATCGCCTTGTTTTATGGCGTTGTTTAAAAAAATCCTGATCGCCAATCGCGGCGAGATCGCGTTGCGCATTCAGCGCACTTGTTTCGAGTTGGGTATTGCTACGGTCGCGGTGCATTCGAGCGCGGATACGGAAGCGATGGCGGTGCATTTCGCCGACGAGTCGGTGTGCATCGGCCCTGCGCCGAGCAACGAGAGTTATTTGAACATGCGCGCGTTGATTTCTGCTGCGAAGATTACGGGTGCGGATGCCATTCATCCTGGCTATGGTTTTCTTGCGGAGAACGCCGACTTTGCCGAGATGATCGAGGCGCACGGGCTTTGTTTCATCGGCCCTCGGCGCGAGCATATCGAGACGATGGGCGACAAGATCGCGGCGAAGGCGAAGGTGCTGGAGTTGGGATTGCCGACGGTTCCTGGCTCTGAGGGGGCGGTGAGGGATGTCGCAACGGCAAGGCGTGTCGCTGACGATATCGGCTATCCTGTCTTGATCAAGGCGTCGAGCGGCGGCGGAGGACGCGGCATGAAGGTTGTGTTGTCGAGCGCGGTCATGGAGGAGAGCTTTGCCTTGTGCAGGCAGGAGTCTCTATCTGCTTTCGGCAACGACGAGGTTTATATCGAGAAGTATTTGCCCGCCCCTCGGCATATCGAGGTGCAGGTTTGCGGCGACGGAGAGGGGGCAGCGCAGCATTTTTGGGAACGCGATTGTTCGTTGCAGCGGCGGCATCAGAAGGTGTTGGAGGAGGCTCCATCGCCTGCATTGAGCGATGCGATCAGAAAAAAAATTTGCGAGCAGGCGCGCGATTGCACAGCAAAGTTGCATTATCGCGGTGCGGGAACATTCGAGTTTCTCTATCAGGACGGAGAGTTTTACTTCATCGAAATGAACACGCGCATACAGGTCGAACATCCTGTTTCGGAGAGTCTGTGCGGAGTCGATTTGATCGCAGAGCAGATCCGCATCGCAGCAGGCGAAAAGCGCGAATGGAGCAAGCCTCCTCCCTTGAACGGGCATGCTATGGAGTTGCGCATCAATGCCGAACACGCAGAGACATTTGCTCCATCGCCGGGGAGAATCGAGAACTATCACGCGCCGGGCGGATTGGGCTTACGGATCGATTCGGCGTTGTATCGGGGTTATGTTGTACCTCCGTATTACGACAGCATGATCGCAAAGTTGATCGTGCATGCTCCTGATCGCAGCTTGTGTTTGGCGCGTGCCAAGCGCGCAGTGCAGGAGTATGCGATCGAGGGTGTGGAGACAAACTTGGCGTTGCATAGAAAAATTTTGCAGGCGAAGGATTTTCGCGCTGGCGATTACACGATCCACTGGTTGGAAAAAATCTTGCTGGGACGTTGACAATTGGGGATGTCGGGAAGCACGCGGTGTTACTGACCACGTCAAAGTTATGCGCTGCTTATCGAGCGGGAATCTTTCCGATGGCTCGCGCTCGTGAAGAACAAGAGATATTGTGGATGGATCCTGAAGAGCGCTGTGTGTTTCCTTTGGAGAATTTTTGTCTTTCCCGTAGGGATCGTCGCTCGATACGCAGCGCGGGTTTTACGCTAGGTTCGGATAGAGATTTTCGTGCGGTGGTTAGGGCTTGTGCGGCGCGCGAGGAGACTTGGATCAATCGTGAGATCGAGGTTGTGTATGGCAACTTGCATGATATGGGGGTGGCGCATTCGGTAGAGGTATATGCTGGCGAGGGGGGGGAGTTAGTTGGGGGGTTGTATGGGGTTGCTTTGGGGGGTGCGTTTTTTGGAGAGAGTATGTTTTCGCGTGTTTCGCATGCGAGCAAGGCTGCGTTGCAATTTTTGGTAGGGCGTTTGCGTGAGGGGGGTTATATTTTGTTGGATGTGCAGTTTTCGACGGCGCATTTGGCGAGGTTGGGGGCGGTTGATATTTCGCGGGAGGAGTATCATGGCCTTTTGGCGGAGGCGTTGAAAAAAGAAGGTCGCTGGGGGTGTGGGGGGTAGCGGTTAGTCTTGACGGATGCAAAACATCGCGTGCGTAGCACGCGGGGAGCGCGAGGGAGTAATCCCTCGCAAAAGACCCCGCGTCAGCGGGGCGCGCAAGCGCCTTCTACACACTTTGCGCGTAGCGCAAAGTGTGTAGCCTCTTATTCAAAAGCGCACGACTTGTCGTGCGCAATACTGACTTTTAACATGGTAGGGCGAGCCTGTTTTCCTCGCCCTAGAGGCAAAATTAAAGACGCTGTGCCGTGTTAAGAGTCAGCTTGCGCGAGGCAAGCCTCGCGCTTTGGAATAAGAGGCTGCGCGTCTCGCTTCGCTCACGCGCAGTCAAAGCGCACTTCGTGCGCTCCGCTGACGCGGGGTCTTCGTGGGGGGAATTTATCCCCCCACACCCCCCGCGCACGCTTCGCGTGCGCATGTTTTGCATCTGTAAAAATTATCCGCGCCTCCTTCGTGCGCGATATTACGCGCATCACGGACAAGGCGAGTTATAAATCTCATGTATAGCATCAATCTCCCGTAAAATATCTTCAGACAATCGTATCTCCTCGCTCGCAATGTTAATCCTCAATTGCTCCATCGTCGTCGCCCCCATAATGTTAGAAGTTAAAAACTCCCTCTCATTAACAAAAGACATCGCCATGCTCGCCGGATCCAATCCACTCTCTTTAGCAAGCTTCATATAAGCCCCCAAAGCAAGCTCCGCCTGCGGCTTGTGATACCTCGTCGTGTGCTGCGGATAAAGCGTACTTCTCGCGCCTACAGGCTTCGCGCCATCTAAATACTTTCCGCTCAATACCCCCCCCGCCAAAGGCGCGTAAGCGAACAACCCGATTTTTTCGCGTATGCTCACCTCCGCCGAGCCAACCTCGAAAGTGCGGTTGAGCAACGAGTAAGGGTTCTGAATAGCCACCACCTCCTTCCGCATACCGAGCCTTTCGGCAATGCTTGCTACCTGCATCGTTCCCCACGGCGATTCGTTGGAGATGCCGATGCTGCGAATTTTTCCCGCATCCAACAACTCCTTCATCGCCTCCAACGACTCTTCTAGCGGCACAGCGTCTCGGTCGGCTTGGGGGTCGCTTTGGAATCCTCTTCTTCCGAAAAAGTTGCTTGTTCTCTCAGGCCAGTGCAAGTAGTAGAGATCGATCACCTCGCAGCGAAGGCGTTTCAAACTCTCGTCGCAAGCCTGCAGGATGTTGGGCTTGTCGAGGCGCACGCGCTGCTGCGGGATGTTCTTTCGGATGTCGAAGGAGCAAGGTCCTGCGGCTTTGCTCGCTATGACAAGCCTGTCTCGAAAGCTTTTGTCCTTGCTCGCGAGCCAGTCTCCGATGATGGACTCGGTGATGCTCATCTTGGGCGAGGGGACGGGAAAAGGATAAATCTCGGCGGTGTCGATGTGCGTGACGCCCTTTTCGGTCGCGTAATCGAGTTGCTCGCAGGCTTCACGCGGAGAGTTCTGCTCTCCCCAAGTCATCGTCCCGAGCGCGATCACGCTCACATTCAGGCAACTATAGCCGAGAGGGCGTTCGCGCATCGTCAGCAGGGAAGGTGATGTTTCGGGAAGGCGGCGAGATTTCGTGCGATCAGCAGGACGACGGGATGCTCCTCTTGCGTTTGCGCTACGGAGGGTTTGAAGACAAGCAACATTGCTACGAGCGTGAAGAGGAAGCGTGACACCATAGGGAGTCTTTTAACACACGCGGCGGACGGGGAGCAAGGATGTTCTTCGAGAATTGTCGGATTTCTTCATTGGACGCACACGGCATGGCGATTCGAGTTTTCCTCTTGACTTTGTGCTTGTAAGATAGGTATCGTGCGCGGAGGGGCTTTGGTGCGGAGATGGGGGCCTTGTGCGCTTGGCTCGACTCTACGAATGACACAAAAATGACAAAAATATGATCGAGATATTGGGATTTTTTCTATCCCCTCCTTTAAACAAAATAGCAGCAATTACAATTGTTAGTTTGTTTTGTGCCTCTTTGTGGGGAATGAAACCGAACGCAAATACTTTTCTGCGTAAAGTTTCAGGAAACGGCGCAGGATTGCTAACAACGACAGGCATATTTTTTACCTTCTTTGGCATCACAAAGGGACTCTACGGCTTCGACATAGACAATATCGACGACAGCATTACGGAGCTGCTAGACGGGATGAACACGGCTTTTTTCTCAAGCGTCTTGGGCATAGGTTTTTCCATTGCTTTTAAAGTAATTCAGAGCACTAAAACAACAACGACAAGCGGCGCAACAGCAAACGACATTCTTGGAGAATTACAAAACATAGGAGAAGGCTTGAAGAACGGATTGGAGGCATTAGCGGATGCGTTGGGCGGGGAAAAAGACACAAGCGTTATCAGCCATCTTTCCAAGTTGCGAACAACAACAACGGATAAGTTTGACGATTTGATAAAAGAATTTAAAACTTTTGCCGAAAAGATGGCAGAAGACAACACAAAAACTTTAATTGCTGCTCTTGAGGAGGTAATGAAAGACTTTAATGCCAAAATCAACGAGCAATTTGGGGATAATTTTAAACAGCTCAATATTGCTGTAGGCAAGCTTCTTGAGTGGCAGGAAAACTACAAAACACAAGTAGAAAACCTAGTCAAAACCTACGAAAGCACCAAAGAGAGTCTGGAGAAATCTGACACGGCGATGGAGGGTATCGCCGAACAGACGGCAAAAATCCCCGACCATCTGAAAAGTATGCAAGGTATCATCACTGCTCTGCAAGTGCAATCTGAAGACTTGCAACAAAAACTTGAAGCTTTTGCAGAATTAAAAGACAAAGCCACTAATGCCATGCCTGATATCGAAAAGAACTTGAAAGACCTGACCGAAGGCGTGCGAAGCAATGTAGAAGAAAGCGTCAAGGGTATGAGAGAAGTTTTTGACAAGCAGCAAGACATGGCAACGACTATCAGCAATACCTACGCGGTGTTTCCAGATAAAATGCAAGAATCTTTTGAAAAATTTAGCAAAGATATGGAACAGGAAATAGAAAAAGCAATGAACGATTGCATGAAATCTTTGTCAAGAAATATAGCTCCATTAGCCGAGCAGTTTGAAAATCATGTTCGTAGCATAACACAAAATGCCCAAGAGGTTGTAAATTTTAGTCAACAAACTTTAACTATTATGAAGGAACGCTTCCAGAATGAAAAAACAAATAGACTTAGATAAATATTTAACAAGTAAAAAGAGCCTACGACCATGAGCACAGAAATTTTTACAGCGCAAGGAAGCGAAGAAGAAAGTTGGATGTCTATCTCTGACCTCATGGCTGGTTTGATGATTGTATTTTTGTTTATTGCCATCGCTTACATTAAAGGCATTGGACAAGAACAAAAAAATCTGACTTCTTCTATCTGCCAAGATTTACAACAAGCTTTTCAAGAGGTAACTTGGCGTGAAAAAATCTCTATCTGCGAAAATGGCTTGGTCGTGCGTTTTAACGACCCTGATACCTTGTTTGCTTTCAACAAAGCAAATTTAAAACCAGAGTTTAAGAAAATTTTGGCTGATTTTTTTCCTAGCTATTTGGGTGTCCTGAACAAATACCAAGAGGATATAGAAGAAGTCAGAATCGAAGGGCATACAGACAAAGTATGGAAAAACAATAACGATCTTTTCATCGCCTACTTTGGTAACATGGAGCTATCACAAAACCGTACGAGGAGTGTTTTGGAATTTCTGTTTGGCTTGGAAGTGGCACGAAAGCACGAAGATTGGCTAATAGAGTATATGACAGCCAACGGGCTTTCTTCAAGCCGCCCCGTTTTGGATAAAGAAACAAATAAAATCAACGAGGACGCTTCAAGGCGCGTTGAGTTTAAGATTCGTCTGAAAACTCCAGAAAAACTTCTCGGTCTTACTAAAGATACAAAAATTTTACAAAACAAAATAAAATGAAATTCGATGATGATCTTTGGCGTCCATTTCAAGAAGCAAGAGAGCGACTTGGATTGCAGCCTAACGATAAAAAATTTAATAAAACGACTGTTGATTCTTCCGCAAATGAAGCGATAACAAAAGAAGAAGAAAAAGTTTTAGCAGACTTGGCGCAAGGAATTGAAATTGATGAAAGAGATTTTAAAGATAATGTGGAAAATGTAGATGGATTTTTAGTGCATAAGAACAATCTTATATTAGTGTACATAAGAGACAACACTTACAAGAAAAAAAATATTACTATTATAAAAGAAAATCCTGACGAAGCAAATAAATTTCATATTTATTGGTGCCAAACTATAAGAAAAATGGATGAGATCAGTCGATTTAGCAATAGATACGTAATGACGAGAGAGGATAGTGGTGAGTTTCCAATAGAAACAAACGATGAGCATGGAATTGATGTTGGAACCTACACTACAAAATTAAATGTATGCAGATATTGCTTGGATGAATCTAATTACCATGGTTACGAAAGAACTTTGCCAAAAGCTGAAAGAGCAAAGCACGTTGAAAATTTTAATATTAAAGAATTTTTTGAAGAGATTGGAAATTTGGAGCGTTTCAAAAAAATGCCAACAAAAACTGCCGACATAAAGGCAACTAGCTATTATTCAGATGACAACGCTGATATCGCTAAAAATTTAAAAGAAAAAAAACACTACAGGTGTGAAGATTGCAAAGTTTTCTTGGGAGCAAGTGGGCATAGACAATGCCTTCATATGCATCACTTAAATCTTGATAAATCAGATAACAGCTCGTATAATTTAAAAATCTTGTGCGTTGAATGTCACATGAATAACTATCATGCCGACACAGATTGGAGAAAAAATCATGCTAGTGAAATCGCCACATGCCGTGCAATCAAGCGCGAACAAGGTATCAAAGTGAACTGAAAAATCAGACACACAAAAACAGCTTTTAATTTTGCTAGGCTGTTGCGCGAGGCAAGCCTCGCGCTTTTGAACAAGAGGCTACGCGCTGCGCGCGTAGATAAAGCCCGTGTCTGCCTTTGCGATGCGCGCTCCTCATAAAGCGCAGGCGAGCAAAGGCAGACAAACACAAACTCTCTACCATGTTACGAGTCAGTATTGCGCGAGGCAAAGCCTCGCGCTTTTGAATAAGAGGCTACGCGCTACGCGCGTAGATAAAGCGCGCTTACGCGCGCTCCGCTGACGCGGGGTCTTTTGCGAGGGATTACTCCCTCGCGCTCCCCGCGTGCTACGCACGCGATGTTTTGCGCCCGTCATCATACAAAGCCCGTCTGTTGTGCGTTCCATAAAACAGCGTGCTATCTAAAAAGCACAAGCGCGAGCGGAACAGACAGACATGCACTCAAAAAATACAAGCGCAACAAACAAATAAAGTCAGACACACACAAGCGCGCACGATGTTTTGTGCACGTAAACCCAAGCCTAGTCTAGCCCGCCAAGTCGTTCCACCCCCTCCAAACCCTCGTTCCCGTCGTCGCCAAACATAACCCCGTAAACACAATCCCCAACAACCAAAACCACTGCGGCAACAAACACGCCAACACAAAAAAGATGACCGTCTCCGTCGCCTCAGTCACTCCACCAATATAGAAAAATGCCTTCACAATAGGATGCAAAACCTTGCCATCACCATCCTTTGCCTCAACTCTCTCCTTCTTTATTCCTCCCCCCTTCTCGGCAATCGCATAAGCCAAAAAAGAACTGCCCGTGCCAATAAAAGAAAACAACACAAAAGCCGCTACTAAAGCATTGCCCCGAGGATCGGCGATCGCAAAAGCTAAAGGAATAGACGCATAAAAAATAAAATCAAACACAATATCCAAAAATCCTCCGCGTCGAGAAATCTCATCCTCTAGACGCGCGCGCGCACCATCTAACCCATCAGCAAGTCGATTCAAAACAATAAAAGCTAACCCCTCATTGTATTTTCCCAAAGCGATAAGAAAACTCGCAAAAAGTCCGCATCCGAAGCCAGCGAAAGTTATGTGGTCGGCAGATATACCCATACCCTTTAATCTCTTGGCAAAAACCTCAAGAGTAGGGGCAGCGATTTTCTGTATATGCGTATCAAGCATAGTTTTCTCCGTGTTGTTTTATAGCGGTTGTTTTATAGCGGGCTATTTGCCCTTCTTGCTGAGCGCAACAATGCTCTCGCCCGCCTTGAGCCTCTGTCCGATAGCCGCTATCGGCGTGAAGTCGTGCGCATCGAAGGTTATCTGTACAGTGCCTCCGAAGCGAAGAAATCCGAAAGCACTCGCGCTCTCGATGTCGTCGCTGCCCGACGGTAGTTCCAGCGTGATGCTGCGTCCGAGCGCGCTCGCTCGAATGTTGAGCGCGTATTCCTCGCCAAGGGCAGCCTTGAGGGCGAGGTCTGAGAAGCTGGCGTTGTCTCGCGCTTTTCGGAAGTCGAATCCTGCCGATGGCGCATCGTTGTCGGTGCGTCTGAGCACCTTGCCCGTCAGAGGAAATCTGAGCAGGGAGGCATCCAAGACGGTCGCCGCGATCGTGACGACGAATGGCTCTTGCGCTTTGCTGCTCCCCTTGGCTTTGGCTTCCGAGACGATCACAGTGCCTGAGATGGGGGCAAGCAGCGCTTGTTCGATCTGCGGCACAACGGCGTGAGGCTTGCGGAAGGCGAAGAAGAGGTAGAGCGTCGCTGCCACTCCTGGCCACCACAACAGGGGTTCGATCAGCCCAAGGACGACCGTCGCCACGGCTGTCGTGAGAACGAAGGGGTATCCCTCGCGGTGCAACGCCATCAGCAGGCGGTCTTTGATATCGAGTTCGTGCATGGGTTCTCTGCCTCTTGTCAGTTGCCAGAAGATTACTCTATAGTTGCGTCAGAATAAAGCGATTTTTTTGTTTTTGTTTGCGATGAGTGGAATCGTCTTCGGAATGGTTTTGGCGGCTGCCTGCTTGCATGCCTTGTGGAACGCCATGGTGAAGGGCGGAGAGGACTTGTTGGCGACGATGACCTTGTTGTGCCTTGTTGCCTCTTTCGTTTCGATCGTGGCGTTGCTGTTCTTTTTGCCTTTTCCGAGCATCGAGAGTTGGAAATTTCTGGCATTATCGTTGTGCGCTCACTTGGGTTACAAGCTCTGCCTTGTTGCGGGCTATCGACGCGGAGCATTTGGGCAGGTTTATCCGATGGCTCGCGGGGGGGCTGCGTTAGTTGTTTTGTTCTTGTCGTTTCTTTTTATCGAGGCGGTAGTTTTGTCGTTGCGCGAGATCGTTGCGGTTGTTGTGATTGGTTTGTCGATCATGTCTTTGGCGTTTGTGGGGGTGGGGGGCAAGGAGACTCGCACGGGAGTTTTTGCTATTGAGGGTCGTGCTGTTTTCTATGCTTTGGCTACGGCTTTGTTTATTGGCTGTTATTCGTTATTGGATGGGTTAGGGGGTCGAGTATCGGGGAATGCTTTGTCGTATGTTGCGTTATTGATGGCTTTGGATGCTGTGCCGATTTTTTTCATTTTGCTTATTCAGCGGGGGAGGAGAAGTTTAGGGATGTTGGTAAGGCGAGATGGGTTGCGGGGTGCGGGTGGCGGGGTTCTTTCTTTGGTAGCGTATGGGATTGTTGTTTATGCGATGTCGGTATCTTCGATTGCGTTGGTGGTTGCTTTACGCGAGACGAGCATTGTGATTGCTGCCTTTTTGGGGTGGTTATTGTTGGGGGAGCGGGGGGGGAGATGGCGCATTGTGCCGGCGGCGTGCATTGTGGGGGCGGTGGGCTTGTTGCGCTTGTGAACACGCTGCGCAGAGGCAGACACGCGCTTTTTATATTGACGGGCGCAAAACATGCGCACGCGAAGCGTGCGCGGGGGGTGTGGGGGGATAAATTCCCCCCACGAAGACCCCGCGTCAGCGGGGGGAATTTATCCCCTCGCGCACGCAGTGCGCTTTATCTACGCGCGTAGCGCGTAGCCTCTTATTTCCTCTCGCGCAACAACTGCTGCAACTCTCCCGCCTCAAACATTTCCCGCATAATGTCACATCCCCCCACAAACTTCCCCCCAACATAAAGCTGCGGTACCGTAGGCCAATCGCTGAAAACCTTCAATGCCTCCCTCTTCTCCCCATCCTCCAATACATCAACCGCATGGAAAACAACCTCGCAAAGTTGCAAAATCCTCACCGCCATCGCCGAAAAACCACAACGCGGCTCATCAGGAATCCCCTTCATAAACAAAACAACATCGCTCGTCGCAATGTCAGAACTAATCGATTCCGTCAAAGAAGATTGAGAATCGGAAACTTCTACCATCTCTACTGCCTCCCCATATCACACATGTTGGTCACACATTACACACCAGCAAGCCGAGCCAATCCCCCACGCCACTCGTCCGCTAATCCCCCCAAAGACATAACCTCCCCGCTCGGCATTGTCAAGTGTCTCGCCTCTCCCAGCTCTAGTCTTCCCAGCGACAGCAACGAAACACCACGCCGCCGAGCCTCCTCCGTCAATGCCTCCGCTTGAGCATCCGTCAGGCAAAGTAGGTAACGAGCCTGCCGCTCGCCAAACCAAAATACCGTCTCCGCAACAATATTCTTGTCACTCTCGCCCCGCGGCAAGAGCGCACTTAAGCGTACGCCACATCCCGCCTGCATCGCCAACAGAGCAATCTTCACCAACAACCCTCCGCAAGACAAGTCGCGCGCACAACGACACAATCCCTCCGCGATAGCCTCGCGCAGAAACGCGGCGTTCTCTTTCTCTTGCACAAACTCGATGGCAGGCGGCTCACCGCGCCGCTCGTTCGCTACCTCCTGCATATAGAGCGACGCACCCAAACTCGCGCTAGAAGTGGCAGCTTCGCCCAAAAGAAACAGCAATCGCTCGTCCCCATACGGAAGCGCACGCGCGAAAGGAGGCAACGACTCGTTTGTCGCACTCTCGTTAGTCGCGCTCTTGTCCGCCTCGATGATGCCGACAGCACCGATGACGGGCGTAGGGGGAATCGAGCGTCCGTCCGTCTCGTTGTAGAAAGAAACATTGCCAGAGACGACAGGTAAGTCGAAAGCACAACACGCCTCCGCAATCCCCGCCACGGTGTCGCTCGCCTCTCCCATCACAAGAGGGTTTTCAGGATTGCCAAAGTTGAGGTTGTCGGTAATCGCAAGCGGCGTCGCACCCGTCGCCGCCAAGTTGCGTACCGCCTCGCAGACGGCTTGCATCGCGCCGCGCTTTGCGTTGTTTCGGCAATAACGAGGAGTCGCATCGCAGGTGAGTGCCAAAATCTCGCGCGTCTGCTCGATGCGCAACAAGGCAGCCTCGCCGCCTGGTCCTTCGAGCGTTTGCCCTCCGATGAGCTGATCGTACTGCTGCGTCACCCACTCCTTACACAGCAAGCGAGGCGAAAGCAGCAGCGTGCGCAATGCCTCCAAAATCGTCGGAGGCTCGGCGGGGATACGCACGGGCGGCAAGGCAGCGCGCGATGCCTGCGCGTGGTGCTGAGGAGGAGCCGCGCCCAAAAGACGCACGGGCAGGCTCGCTTGCGTTTCTCCGTGCCACCTCAAGACGAGCAGAGGCTCTTCCGAGATAGCCCCCAACTCGCCAATGACGCAACAATCTAGACGGTGCTTGGTGAAAATCGCTTCGAGCATCGGGAGGTGATTCCCATCGACTATGGCGAGCATGCGCTCTTGGCTCTCCGAGAGCATGAGCTCACACGGCGAGAGGTTGGGTTGTCGGGTGGGAACTTTTTCCAAATCGAGCGTCAAGGCGATGTTGCCTTTGTCCGCCATCTCCGACGAGGAGGAGAGCAACCCCGCCGCTCCCATGTCTTGCAGGGCTTGCAATAGGTTTTGCTCGGCGGCTTCGAGGCAGGCTTCCAAAAGTCGCTTTTGCGCGAAGGGGTCGCCCACTTGGACTTGCATCTTGGTTTCTTGCGTCTTTGTTTTTTGCTCGGCAAGTTGAGCGAATCCTTGAGAAGCCATGGTTGCGCCGTTGATTCCGTCTCTGCCTGTTTTTGCGCCGAGGTAGACGACGAGGTTGCCCTCTCCCTTCGCGCGCGCCGAGCAGAGTTGGCAGGCAGGCGCGATGCCTACGGTCATGGCGTTTACGAGAATGTTGTCGTTGTAATCTTGGTCGAAGTCGCACTCTCCGCCGAGCGTGGGGATGCCCGTGCAGTTTCCGTAAAAGGCGATACCCTCCACGACCCCTTTCAGCAGAGTTTTCGTCTTGGGATTGCGAGCGTCTCCGAATCTAAGGGCGTTCAGGTTGGCGATGGGTCTTGCTCCCATGGCGAGGATGTCGCGCATGATCCCTCCTACGCCTGTTGCTGCTCCATCAAAGGGGGTGATCATGCTGGGGTGGTTGTGGCTCTCCATTTTGAAGACGAGCGCGTGCGTTCTGCCTGTCTCGTCTTTGCCGATGCGCACCGCGCCTGCGTTCTCGCCTTCTTGGACGAGCGTGCGGCGGCTAGTTTTCGGAAGCTGTGCCAAAAGATGGCGCGACGATTTGTACGAGCAATGCTCCGACCACATCGTGCTGACGAGCTCCGCTTCCAGCGCGGTGGGTTCTCGCTGCAAGTGTTCTAGGAGGTGGCTTCGTTCTGCCTGCGAGAGTGTCATGCTTGTGGCGAGGGTTGCGGTGGTGTGTGTGCGCCTTCAAGGAGGGATTGGAGTAGGAGCAATCCGTCTTGCGATGCGTGGAAGGGTTGGATGGCGTTTTCGGGGTGTGGCATGAGGGCGAAGATGCGTCGTGTGCTATCGCAGATACCGGCGATGTCGTTTGCCGAGCCGTTGGGGTTGTTGTTGTAGCGGAGGAAGATTTGTTTGTTTTTTTCTAGGGTTTCGAGGACATCTTTCGGAGCGTGGTATTTGCCTTCGCTGTGTGCGATGGGGATGCGGAGTGTTTTTTGTTCGGTGGGTTTGTGGGGATTTTGAAATTGGAGATTTTGCCATGCGCAGACGAATCGTCCCGATGTGTTTTTTGTGAGTGTTCCGGGGAGGAGGTTGGCTTCGGTGAGGATTTGAAATCCGTTGCAGATTCCTATAATCAGCGTTCCTTTTTCTGCTTGTTGTTTTAGGGCGGGGATGATGGGCTCACAAGCGGCGAGCGCGCCTGCTCTGAGGTAGTCTCCCCAGGCGAAGCCGCCGGGCAGGAGGATAACTTTTGTTTTTGGGGGGAGGTTTGTTGCGGAGCTGTCGATGAGGGTTGGGGGATGGGGGGTAAGTTTGCGGAGGGCGGTGAGGAGGTCTTGTTCGCGGTTGGAGCCGGGGAAGCGGAGGACGGTGCAGGGGATGGGGGGAAGCATGGGCGGAGTGTAGCAGAGCTTGACGGGCTTGTCGGGGAGTGAGTGTCACAGAGGCAGACACAGGTTTTTTTATTAGGTAACATACGCAAGACGAGCGAGCCGTAGGCGCAGCGAGTTTTGCGCATGGGGGGCGTGGGGGGACGCAGTCCCCCCGCAAAAAGCGCGCCGCGAGCGGGCGCGTAAGCGCCTTCTACACACTTTGCGCGTAACCCGAGAAGGGTTACGCGCAAAGTGTGTAGCCTCTTGTCCCAAAGCGCGAGGCTTTGCCTCGCGCAAGGGGAATTTATCCCCGAGCTGATTCGCAACGCGGCAGAGCGTTTTAAATTTTGCCTAGAAGATAGAGATAAAACAGAATCGCCAATCTCTGCTACACTCTTGCCATGTCCGCCCTCCTCCCATCCCCCAACAATCCCGACCTCACCCGTTCCCTCGTCGCAACCGACCACAACAATAACCCCATCCCCATCTCCGTCGTCGAAGAAAAACCCCTCTCTATCTACCTCAATAGCCGCGAAGTCATAACGCAAATGACCATCGGCGACTATCCCGAATACCTCGCAATAGGATTTCTCAAGAATCAAAACCTCCTCCCTATAGATAATCCCATCACAAAAATAGAATATCATCCCGATCTCCAAACCATCGTCGTGAGAACAAAAAATCCAACAATCAATCTCGAACAAAAACTGCAACGGCAAATTCAAACATCAGGATGCGCCCAAGGAAGCATGTTCCAAGAAACACTCTCGAAAATCGAAAGCGTGAACCTAACCCACAACATAACCCCCCTCACAACATCTACCCTCTACCATATCCAACACCACATCAATCGCCTTCCAAGCCTCTACCTAAAAGCAGGCGCTATCCACGGCTGCGCACTCTTCTCTGATAAAAATCTGCTCGCCTATATCGAAGATGTCGGCAGACATAACGCCGTAGACAAAATCGCAGGATACATGCACACAAAAAATATCAAAGGCTCCGATAAAATTTTCTACACAACAGGACGACTAACATCCGAGATGGTGATCAAATGCGCGTTTATGGGCATACCTATCTTATTGTCTCGATCAGGATTCACCGCCTGGGGTATCGACCTCGCTCGACAAACAGGACTGACCCTCGTAGGAAGACTCCGAGGAAACCGCTTCGTCATCCTCGCAGGACAACAGCGAGTAGTCTTCGACGGAGCTAAAGCTATCCCAGAAGACGAACGCCATCTCCGCAAAGCATCACAAAAAATATAGACGCATCAACAAATATCAATTCCCTTTCGCCAACGCTCGATCGATCTTTCACTCCAGCGCAACAAAGTAGGCTCCAATAACAACGCGAGCGTCAACAAGGCAAAAGGACGAAACATCAAAAGCCAACACGACAGTTTCAAATAGCTATGCGCGTAGGTCGATTGCTTCCACATTAAAGGCTGACCGATAGCAGCAAGCGCACCGACGCCGACGCAAACAAGCGTTGTTCGAAACAAAGACACAAAGCGAGGATTATTAAGACGCGCTCGCAAATCAACGCGAACAGAGCGAAACAAAAAACACAAAAAACACAACACAAGAAAGGGAAGCTGATAGAGAAAGCTGTCGAAAATGACCGCAACATAACCCTTGCACGAACTCCGCAGATGCCACGGCAAAGCACGGACGATGTTCGCGTCCTCGCAACGAAGCGCGTTGCCCATCTGATCAAAGCCGTGCGTACGATACAACGCACGCTGCTTGGCGTAGGCAAGAAAATCTATGCCGATGGCACTCGCCTGCATTCCGTGCAGGACGATCGCCGCCGCGACCCCGACGACAACAGCAAGACTGAGGCAACTAAACCATAGTGCAAAGCGTCCGAAAGACCATTGCTCACGCATAGCGTACCAAAACACAGGAATCGTCGCAGAAACCATGACGGTTGGCAAAAAGTCGTAACCCTCGCCGAAAAAAAAGCTCACGACCATTGCTAAGCTGCTCAACAGACACACGACAGCGACAGACAAAGGCACGGCAGTGCGTTTGCGCCACGCGCTTTGTAGAAGGAAAGCCGTCAGCAAAAAAGGCAAAAACATAAAAAGAGGCTTATGCATCGGATTGCGCCCCATCGTGTAGAGCAAGGTCGGCATCAGAGGCAGTAGCATCATTCCCAAGCCCGTGAATAGCCCTGAAAACAAACTCGTCTCGCGCACAACCCAAAGACACAAAAGCCACAACGCAAGCGCCGTCGAGAGAGCCGTGATCGTACGCAGAGTCCACACGCCGATGTAAAGACGATCCTTGTGATCGGCGGCAAGCAGTTGCGAGGCGCGCCAAAAAGGGTACAAGAGATAACTGCCCAAGCGCGGATGAGAAATGTAGGGAGGACGATCCTTAATATACGACCACACCTCCGTCCAACCCGCCTCTTGCAACACGCGGTAGTCTTTGTAAGTGCGATAACATTCTTCGGTCGAAAAATGCACTGCCAAAAAACCTCCTCGTGCAAAAATTCCCTTGTTGTCTCGCAAAAGCATGGTGCGCACAAACTTCGATTCTTGGCAGGTCGCTCCTCGCTGATAATCAGCCGTAAAGGGCAAGACAGAAAAAATGCCAAACAAACTTGTCAGAAAAAAACCGACAAAAAGCAAAAACAAAGCAACGCGACGAGAAAAAAGCATCACAAAAAATAACAAAACAACAACGCACGCGCAAGAAAATTTGTGCTATATCTCTCACTTGTGGAAGACGCAAAAAATACACGGACAACGCTCGTCGTTCTCGCAGGCGGAAAAGCCTCGCGCATGCAAAACTTGACACAGTGCCAAAGCAGAAAAAAAAACGCGACAAACGCACAGACAATCGACCAAAATATTGACAAAGCATTGCTCCGTATCGAAGGAAAAACCCTCGTCGAAAGAACGCTCGAAAGACTGCAAGACAAAGCCAACCCCTTCGTCGCGCGCGCGATCAATTCCAACGCAGACCCCGACACCCTCCGCGACATCGTTCGACAATTCCAACTCGAAATCTTTCCCGACAGCCCGCACCACAAACACTTAGGTCCCCTCGGCGGCATCCTCGCCGCCATGCGCTGGAGCGAGACAAAAAAGGCAGCATGGCTGCTCACCGTGCCGTGCGATTGCCCCTTCCTGCCGAAGGATCTGTGGCAACAATTGCAACAACGACAAAGAAAAACGGGCGCGGATATCGTCTGCGCCTTCTCGCACGAGAGAAGGCATCCCGTCGTCGCACTATGGAGCGTTGCCCAAAACAACAAATTGCGTGGCAGCCTCGAGGAGGCACTCGGAAAAGGCATGCGCAAAATCGACCGATGGACAGAGCAACACCACACCGAAAGCCAAGCATGGCAGGCAACCCCAGACCCCTTCTTCAACATCAACCGTCCCGAAGACCTCGAACAAGCAGAGGCACTCGCGCGCGCGACAAAGAGGGCTTGACGAGAGAAACACGGCGTGCTAATACTATCTGCGATTGCCAACCCCTCAAAGGAGAAAGACTATGTGCGTAGAAGGATGCATGACCCAAGTGCGCGATCGCTTAGAACGCGAGCACGCAACAAAAACACCAGAGACAACACCGGAGAATCGTTCTGCCTCTTCGGCGGGAGAAACACGACGCGGCTTTTTGAAGCAAGCGTTGTCTGGCTCGCTTGCGGCTGTCGGAGCGGCGGCGAGTGTCGCAACCATGAGCTCCAAGGCGCTCGCTATGGAAGGAGGCAAGGAAGACGACAAGGGACGCAAAAAACGCTTGCTGCGTCGCGGCGTGCGTAAGGTCATCGACCTCACCCATACCTTCTCGCCCGCCTTCCCTACCTTCGGAGGCTTCGAGGGTATCTCTGTCAAGAAGGTCGCCGACTACGACAAGGTCAAGTTCAATGTTCACAAGTACGAGATATTCGAACACGCGGGAACGCACATGGACGCACCCTTGCATGTCACGAAAGACGGGACAAGCTCTGCCGATATTTCCGCGCAGCAGCTGGTCGTGCCGCTGATCAAGGTGGACATACGCGCGAAAGCCGAGCAGAACCCCGACGCTCAGCTGACCGTAGACGATCTCAAGGCGTGGGAGAAAAAACACGGCAAAATTCCTCCGCGATGCTGCGTTGCCATGGACTCGGGGTGGGGGGGCAATGTCAAAGGCAAGAAGTTCCGCAACGCCGACGACAAGGGCGTGATGCATTTCCCAGGCTTCCACAGCGAGACCGCAGACTTTCTGATCAACGATCGCAGAGTTATGGGAATCGCTGTCGATACGCTTTCGCTCGACCACGGTCCTTCGCCCGATTTCGCCATGCACTACGCATGGCTGCCGCAAGGTAAGTGGGGCATCGAGTGTGTCGCAAACTTGGAGCAGATCCCCGCCAAGGGCGCGGTGATCATAGCCGCCGTGCAAAAGATCGAGGGCGGAACGGGAGGGCTCACCCGCGTCATCGCCTTGATGTAGCCTCGGGCGCTGCGGAAGATACTCAGGAGATATTTTGGCGAGCGAGCGCGTTGTTATATCGTTGCAGTCGGTAACGAAAGCCTTGATGGGGGGGCGCGTCATCTTGGAAGATGTGACGCTCGGCTTCTTGGCGGGCGCGAAGATAGGCATTCTCGGCGGCAACGGAGCGGGAAAATCTACCCTGCTCGGCATACTCGCAGGCGAGGACAAGGAATTCACAGGCGAGCGAAAACTGGAGGGAGGAACATCCAGCAGCATATCGATAGGCTACTTGCCGCAGGAGCCCCTGCTCGACGAGAACAAAAATGTCGAGCAGGTGATATTAGAGGGCTTGGCGCATAAAAAAGACCTGCTCGACGCCTTCGACGCCATAACGGCTCGTTTGGGAGAGCAGGACATCGCTGAAGAAACTATGACCCAGCTGTTAGAGCAGCAGGCGACGTTGCAAGAAAAAATCGACGCTGAGGATGCGTGGGATCTCTCGCGCGAGATCGCAATTGCATCGGAGGCGTTGCGCTGTCCCGATGGGGAAACGTCCGTCAAAGTGCTGTCCGGCGGAGAAAAGAGACGGGTCGCTTTGTGCCGACTGCTGCTTGCCAAACCGCAAATCCTGTTGCTCGACGAGCCGACAAACCATCTCGATGCCGAGACCGTCGCATGGTTGGAGCGGCATCTGCGCGAGAGCGAGAGTGCCGTTGTTCTCGTGACGCACGACCGTTATTTCTTGGACAATGTGACAGGATGGATCTTAGAGTTGGAGCGCGGACGTGCCTTGCCGCATCGGGGCAACTACAGCAGTTGGTTAGCGGCGCGCGCGCGGCGATTGGCGGAGGAGGAACGCGAGGACAAGGGATTGTTGCGCGCTATCGAGGAGGAGAGAGCGTGGATAGGTAAGTCTCGGGTTGCGCGCAGGGAGCGAGCGAAGGCTCGGATCAAGAGCTACGAGGAGCGATTGCAAGCAGCCCAGAGTGTTCGTCATGATGTACAGCGCATTGTGATTCCGCCAGGCGCGCGATTGGGCTCGAAGACGGTTGTGGCTGAGGGCGTTTCGAAATCGTTTGGCGAGCGTCTTTTGTTTGAGGATTTGTCGTTCTCCTTGCCGCAGGGGGGAATCGTGGGGGTGATTGGCGCGAACGGCGCGGGCAAGACGACCTTGTTTCGTATGATTATGGGCGAGGAGCAGGCGGATCGGGGTGCGCTTGTTTTGGGAGAGAGCGTTGACTTGGGTTATGTCGATCAGTCGCGCGAGAGCTTAGTGGGCGAGCAGACGGTTTGGCAGGAGGTATCGGGTGGCGAGGATATGATTTCTTTGGGGGGGAAGGAGGTTGCGTCTCGGGCTTATGTTGCGTCGTTTAATTTTCGGGGGAGCGATCAGCAGAAGCGCGTTTGTGATTTATCGGGCGGGGAGCGCAATCGGTTGCATTTGGCGAAGTTGTTGCGGGGCGGGGGCAATGTTTTGCTTTTGGACGAGCCTACCAACGACTTGGATTTGGAGACCTTGCGGAGTTTGGAGTTAGCATTAGAGATTTTTCCTGGCTGTGCGGTTATTGCCAGTCATGATCGGTGGTTTTTGGATAGGTTAGCGACGCACATTTTGGCATTTGAGGGGGAGGGGAGTGTCGTGTGGTTTGAGGGTGATTTCGGCTCTTATATCGAGGACAAGAGGCGGAGGCTAGGCGAGGACGCTCTGACACCGAAACGCATGCAGTATAAGAAGATCGCTAGAGGTTAAGAAAATCAATAATGTAGAGACATTTGTTTTTCTTTTTGCGGACAAACATGTTCAAGCATTTGAATATAATTCTCTAGTTTTTTTAATTCTTTGGCAACAAGATGAAGATCGATTTTGTTAAGTATACTAGCGGTAATGGGTCTTTTCCCTTCGCTAAAGATCATGGAGGTTAAGAGTTCCGTTGCGGGTTCTGACGAAAGCAAGCTGTGGATAAAACTTGCCTCTTTGTAAGAGTCGAATGACAAAAAGTATACAGTGTCGTCGAAAACAATTGGTTTTCCCATGTGGCAACCAACAATTTTAAAAACCGGTGTTTTGCCAAAACCAGAAATAGCGATTTTCCATTCCTTGAAAGTGTAATCTCCGATTCCAAACATAGAATAACGAGGTTTTCCTTTATAAATAATACTGGATCGCTTTGTCAGTTCTTTGTCGTGTTTTTGCAAATACTCCCATGCTTTTGGCGCAATCGCAGACATAATATTTGTGTTGTCCCCTATTGCTTTTTGCGTTATAAGAATAAACTTGCGAGGAGATAAAGTAGAGTCTTGCTTTACATCCGAACTTTTCAGCAAGGGATATATGTAATTAGCTTCAAGGTCATAGATTTTATTGTAACCGTTGGCATAAGAATTTTGAATTCTTTTTAGCTCGAACACCTTTGAACAATCGTGTTTTATGCCTGATCGCCAAACATAACTATTTTTTTTTGCCACGAGATGCTTCCAGCGATTGTAACAATCAAAATTATTAATCCATATGTCGTTGCGAATACCGATTGTCGAAGTTTTTTTGTTTGAAAAAAGATTTGAATAAACATAGCAATCAGTTTTTCTTTTAGAAGGGGTGAGAATAAACAAGCAAGCGTCGACAGAAGCATTAAAGTACTTCTTGGCATCGATAGCGTAGATATGACCTTCTAAATTGAAATCTTTTTGTCCGTACGCATATTTGAAAACCTTTCTGGCAACAGATTTTTTGCAGAGAACAGCAATCATAGATTTTCTGTTCTTTATCCAATCAATATACTGAAGTAACATCCACTCGGAAATATCAAAATTCCCCTTTCCTGTGATTGCGTCGATACCTCGTGTGTTTTGAAAGTTATTTTTCTTAGGAAAATTTTTCCCGTTGATTTTCCCTAAGTCACTGATAGTTACCCATGGAGGGTTGCCTAGAATTAGAGTCGTGTCTTCCTTGTTGGATAAAACATTATTCCAATCAATATCAAAAAAATCACCATGCTCTATTTTTATATTTTGAGAAGGAAAAATGGCAATAGTTTTTTTTGCTTCCTTAATATAACTTTTATCAATATCAAATCCTATAATTTTAGAGGATTTGTAGTAACTTGCGCAAGCTTTAATAAATGCTCCTCTGCCGCAAGTGGGTTCGACGATAAGATGAGGATAAAACTCGTGTTTTTCAGCAACAATTTTGACAACAGAATCGGCAAGTTCTGATGGAGTTTGAAAGTCTCCGAATTGCCAGCGGTGATGTGTTTTCGCCATAATTATTTTATTCGTTCAATACCGTTAATATTACCCGCTTGTTGTATTACACGGCTGTACTGCAGTCTCCACTGCAACGCATTGGATATTGTTAAATATCCTTGCTTAGGAGGATTGTTGATTATTCTTTTTGCTAGTTCTTCTGCCTTAATATCGTCTGCAGGAAGATTGCGCTCGTAGAAAAAAGCAACAATATCATCAATGTTTCCATGGCGTTTTAAAATATCCGAGATACCTTTGGTCATTTGAAAATCAGCAGTTTGGTTTTTGTGCAGAAAAACCGTATGCCTAATATTAAGATTACTAGTTTTCTTTTCTTTTTGATCGGTTTTTTCGTATACAAAAATTAAAAGATGATAGCCTAATCCGTAAATTTTCTGTTCAGGAAATTTGTAGGGACAAGAAGATTGAGGTTGTTGCTGGCTTGTAATCTTCATATCAACGTTTAATTTGGGAAAGTCGATACCTGATGCTGAACTGCCAGATTGAAAATTGTATTGCCGCCCAAGATGTTCTGTCAATTTCTTCTCGAAATACGTTCCTACCGCCTTCCCGTCTGTCACGCCATACAATGAAGATTCGTAATGCAGCGCTTCTTGCTCGGTAAATTTTTTTGCCTCCTTTTTAAGCGTAGATATGTCCAATGACGCTTTCACAGCAAGATTGTCGGTCAATGAAGCCCACGTTTGAAATCCCAACGCGCCGCGCCCGTCGTTCCCTCGCCCACAACATGCGATTCCGCAACGACAACAAAACCTCCGTCTCTTACAACATCGAAGCCTCCCTTTCCCGCAGGTAGCGAAAATGCCATCTCCCCCCCGTCCTCGCCGTTCCACTGCCCCAAAGGAATCACCGAGCGAACAATGTTCGCATCGCGCAACCTCTTCCCGCGATTTTCGCCACGCTCAACCTGCGTCTCCGCTCCCGCCTGATACAACACAACCATCACATCAAACTTCGCCCCCTTCTTGACTCCTTTGCCGCGCTGCAAACGCACCGAGAAATCTCGACCTCCATCCCCCCCCGCACGCCGCAAAGAAAGCCGAGGCGAAAGCATCGCAACCTTCCTCCGCACAGAACGCAACCTCTTTCCCACCGCTCGTTTGTCCGAGCCAACATAATGCGTGTCGCCAATCACAATCGCCTGCGGCGTGTAAATCTGACTTCCCCCCAGCCTGCGCGCATAACGACGCTGTCTGCGCTCCGCCAAAGGCAGCCCGAACGGATCGCGCCAGCCGATGTAATCCCAATAGGGAACATGCCACGCTAAAACCGCCAAATCCTTCTCCTCCGCCAAATCCGAAAAATATCGATCCGCAGCAGGACACGACGAACAGCCCTGCGAGGTGAACAACTCGACCAACACCAAAGGCTCCTCCGCAAGAACAGCGCGCACGCCTAAGGATCCATTGGGGCTTCCGAAAAAGCCCACACACAACAAAGCGAGAAAAAGCCCGCGACGTATCGTTTTTACCATCATCCTATACCTCCTGCTAACCCCTTTTGTGTCGAACCTTTGAGGCTTCCCAAAAGAGTCAATACAAACAACCCTCTTGTCTGTATCATATTATTTCAGCGTTTGCAACCATGCGATGAGGTCGGCTCTGTCTTGCGCCTTTTTTATTCCGACAAAGTTCATTTTTGTTCCCGCCACGGCTTCCCTAGGCTTTTGTAGAAACGCCGAGAGTTTTTCGTTTGACCATGTTCCTCCGAAACCCTTCATAGCTTTGGAGTAGGCAAAGCCCGAGACGGCGGCGACCGATCTGCCCGCGACAGCCCACAAGTTGGGACCGATACGGTTCGCGCCGCTCGGCGTGAAGGTGTGACACGCCGCGCATTTTCTGGAGATGGCTTTGCCGTGCTCCACATCGGCTCGCGCGAGCAGGTCTTGTAGCGGAACGATAGGCTCGGCTGCGGCAGTTGCAGAGGCGGCGGCTTCGGTGGGACTTGGCTCGATAGCGACGAGCGACAAGGCGACGTCACCCTGCTCGGCATGCTCTTCGCCGAACAGCAGCTCGGAAGCGAAGGCAGAGAGCGTGCCGATCAGCAGTGCGCCTAGCACGGCACCCAAAATTTTGTTCCATAGTAGGGGATCGCGGTTCATCGTTGTTTTTTCTACCTCTTAGCCGATCTCGTGAAGGTGACACAGAATCCTCCCGCATTGCACGCAGGCTTGTGCGTTGCAACGCGAAGGCAGACGGAGTATAGAAGGAGTCATGAAAAAAAGCAACAGGGCAAAGAGTGCGTGTCTCGGATTTTGATCGTTGTGCCGGCTCGTCTTTCGTCGCGTCGTTTGCCTCGCAAGGTTTTGCTGCCTGTTGCGGGCAAGCCGTTGCTGCTCTGGTCTTGCGAGAGTGCAGAGCGCGGCAGGCGGCTTTTGTGCAAGAGGGGCGAGGATGCGACTTTGCTCGTCGCATGCGCCGAGCAGGAGATCGTCGATTGTGCCGAGCAGCATGGTTTTTCGGCGGTGTTGACCGATGCGGATTTGCCTTCGGGATCGGATCGTGTTTGGCAGGCGGTTCAAAGATTCGATCCGCGCGGTGAGGCGGAGATTGTCGTGAATTGTCAGGCGGACTTGCCAATCGTCGAGCCGAGTGTGTTCCAAGATGCAGTGGAGGCTTTACGCACGAGCGGTGCGGATATCGCGACGCCGATCGTGGCGATCGGGCGCGAGCAGGCGGAGCGTTCCTCTGTCGTCAAGGCGATCGTGGCGGGCTTGGAGGGCGACGAGTTAAAACATGGCGAGGGAAAAAAAGAGGGCGAGGGAGGGCGTTCTTCTCGTTCTTCTCGGCGTTCTTCTTATAGGGTTTTGGCGTTTACGCGTGCTTGTGCGCCGTGGAGCGAGGGAGCAAAGGAGGGAGCAAAGGAGGGGATAGGCGATGCTTGTTATTGGCATCACATTGGTCTTTATGTTTATCGTAGGGATTCGTTGTCGCGTTTTGTGTTGCTTGCGCCCTCTAGTTTGGAGCGTCGCGAGGGTTTGGAGCAGATGCGTGCGCTGGAGGCGGGGATGAAGATTGTTGCGTTCGTCTGTGCTTCTGCGCCTATCGAGATCAACTTGGAGGATGAGCGCGTTGCGTTCGAGCGGCGGGTTTTGGCGGGCGAAGTTGTTGGTGTCGGAGACGAAGATGGATTGGGGGGGGGGTAGGTTATGGTTAAGGATACGCTCAGAGTTGCCTATCAGGGTGTTGAGGGTGCGTTTTCGCATATGGCTTGTGGGTTATTTTGCGCTGGGCATGTGCCTTTGGCGTGTCGCACTTTTGCCGAGGCGTTGCGTGCGGTTGCGGATGGTGGTGCGGATGTTGCGTTGATTCCTATTGAGAACACTTTAGGCGGTCGTGTAGCTGAGATTCATCAGTTATTGTCGGAGACGGCTTTGTTCATTACGGGCGAGGGATTTATGCCGATCGAGCATCATTTGTTGGGTGTAGAGGGGGTTAGGTTGGAGGATGTGCGTTGTATTTTGAGTCATCCGCAGGCTTTGTTGCAGTGTCGTCGGTTATTGGAGAGTTTGGGGGTTGAGACGGAGGCGAGGTTAGATACGGCGGGTTCGGCGCGAGAGGTTGCGGAACGGGGGGGGGAGGGTGGAGTTGCGGCGTTGGCGTCTCGGTTAGCGGCGGAGATTTATGGGTTGCGTATTTTACGGGAGCGTGTTGAGGACAAGATTGGTAACACGACGCGGTTTATCGTGATGTCTCGTGAGGAGGGTCGAGTTGGGGGGGGAGTTGCTTGTTTGACGAGTTTATTATTTCGCACGCGGAGTGTTCCGGCGGCGTTGTATAAGGCGTTGGGGGGATTTGCTACGAATGGGGTTAATCTTATTCGGTTAGAGAGTTATGTGAGTTATGATTCTGCGGTTGCGGAGTTTTATGTAGAGGTAGAGGGATCTAAGCATGATTCTTCGGTACGGCGTGCTTTGGAGGAGTTGCAGATGTTTTCGGAGCGGGTTAGATTGTTGGGGAGTTATGCGGTGGCGGAGCGCGGGCGGTAATATCATTGCTGTACGCTGTGACGCGGGGAGCGTGGGTAGTTTTTACGGATACAAACATGCGCACGCGAAGCGTGCGCGGGGGGTGTGGGGGGATAAATTCCCCCCACGAAGACCCCGCGTCAGCGGGGCGCGATAGCGCCTTCTACGCGCGTAACCCGAGAAGGGTTACGCGCGTAGCCTCTTATTCAAAAGCGCGATGCTTTGCCTCGCGCAATACTGACTCGTGGCATGGTATGGCGAGATTGTTTTCCTCGCCCTAGCGAATCTGTATCTACAAGCCTCTATTTAATTGTAAACGTCCGGTGCTGTTTCGTCGTAACCGCCTGCTGTCGAGACGATGTTGGCTGAGTCTATGGCGGTATGGTAGATCGTGTAGGCATTAACATCGTCGGTATCAAAATATTTGAAAATGTAGACAATACTATCTTGACCTCCTGAAGAGATGGTGATTTGCAGGTCGTCGTGCTGGCCTCCTGTTCCTATAGCAAATTCATTATCAACCCGACCGAGAGGCAGATTGCCTCTGGCTAAGGCAAAGGTTCCGCTGTCGCGGAAGAGCAGGATGTTGCCAGTTCCATCGCCATCCGCATTTATTTTATCCATGCCATCGCCCGCGTCGAACAGATAAGTGTCTGCGCCCGCTTGGCCTTCGAGGTAGTCTTCGCTCGCGCCGCCTTCGAGCGTGTCATCGCCCGCGCCGCCGTAGAGGCTATCTTCGTTCGCGCCGCCGTAGAGAGCGTCGTTGCCTGCTCCGCCGTAGAGTTTGTCAAAGCCCGCTTGGCCGTAGAGGATGTCGTCACCATCGCCGCCGTAGAGTTCATCTTGCTCCGCGCCGCCTTCGAGCCTGTCCGCACCCTCGCCGCCTTCGAGGATGTCGTTGCCTGTGCCACCACGCAAGGTGTTGGCCTCAGCGTTGCCAGTCAATCTGTCGACTTCCTTCGTGCCAATCAGGTTGTTGATGCCTGTAAATGTATCTTCCGCAGCCCAGCCGCCTGAACCCGTGGCAACGCCATCGACAAGAGTGCCAAGGTCGATGGTGACACCGACATCTGCTGTCGAGTCTGCGTAGCTCACCCAGTCCGCGCCTGTCGAACCCGTGAAGGGGTCGGCAGCTGCCGTTGGCAAGAACGGGTTGTTCTGGCTACCTAGTTTCGGAGGCACGACAAGCGAGGAAGAGTCGATTGCTGTGTCGGCGCCGCCACTGCTCCGCGTGGAGAAGGTGTAAGTATCAGGATAGGATGTGAAGTCTATGGTGTTGAGCGTGTTGCCATCCTTCGTCACTATAAGCCTGATATTGTTGCCTTCATAGGTGAAGGCGTAGGTTGCGCCCGTATAGTCGTTGCCTGTCCCTTGCAAGAAGACGATGCTGCCACCGTCGTCGGTGATCGTATCCGTGCCGTCGCCTGAGCCGAACAGATAGGTGTCCGCACCCGCGCCGCCTTCGAGCGTGTCATCGCCCGCGCCGCCACGCAAGATGTTGGCATCGCCATTACCCGTCAGCCAGTCGCCATTGCTTGAGCCTAGGATGTTTTCGATGTTGTTGAGGATGTCGCCCACGGCTTCGTTTAGGTTGGGTGTATCAAAGTCAACTTGAGCGTCCGTTCCTGTGCGTCCAAGATTAACCCTGACCCCCAGAGCCGAGGTGCTGTAAGAAACCCAGTCCGCAACACCCGCGCCGCCGTCGAGCCTGTCCGCACCCGCGCCGCCTTCGAGCGTGTCGTCTCCCGCGCCGCCTTCGAGCGTGTCATCGCCCGCGCCGCCTTCGAGCGTGTCATCGTCCGCGCCGCCGTCGAGGGTGTCGTCATCATCGCCGCCGTAGAGGTTGTCGTTATCCGCGCCGCCGTCGAGGGCGTCGTTGCCTGCTCCGCCGTAGAGGTCGTCCAAGCCCGCGCCGCCTTCGAGCGTGTCATCGCCCGCGCCGCCGTAGAGGTTGTCGTCATCCGCGCCACCACGCAAGGTGTTGGGATTGGCGTTGCCAGTCAAGGTATCGCCACCAGTAGAGCCGATCAGGTTGTTGATGCCTGTAAATGTATCTTCCGCAGCTCCAGCTGCACCCGTAGTAACGCCATTGACAGCAACGCCAAGATTGATGGTGGCACCTTCAGTCAAGCCTGCGTAGGTTACCCAATCCTTGCCTACCGAACCCGTGAAGGAGTCTCCCTCTGCCGCCGTTGCCACAAACGGGTTGTTCTCGCTACCCAGAGTAGGAGTAGGATTAGGAGCAGTAGCAGTAGCATCTCCGTCGCCGCCGCAGCCCTCAAGAAACACGCCGAGCGCGCTTGCGGACAGCAAGGCACTTAAGGCTTGGACTTTTCTGTTGCGTTTTCCCTCATTCCCCTCGTTCGACGAGGTCGAGATATTTCCGTGTCTCATAAGTTCTCTCCATATGATCGTGTTTAACAAAAAGTGCCTTCCTTCGCGCACTCGCGCACGATACCTATCTTATAAGCGCAAGTCAAGAGGGAAACTCGAATCGCTCTGCCGTGTTGAGAGGCAGTATTGCGCGTTCGCGCTTGTGCTTGTTGATTTTGTGCGTATTTGCTTCTGCTTGCTTGTGCTTTTTAAAGGCATGCGCTTACGTAACAGACTTGCTTTGTATGATGACGGGTGCAAAACATCGCGTGCGTAGCACGCGGGGAGCGCGAGGGAGTAATCCCTCGCAAAAGACCCCGCGTCAGCGGGGCGCGATAGCGCCTTCTACGCGCGTAGCGCGTAGCCTCTTATTAAAAAGCGCGAGGCTTGCCTCGCGCAAGGGGAATTTGTCCCCGAGCTGACTCGCAACGCGGTAGAGCGTCTTTAATTTTGCCTAGAAGATAGAGACAAAAAAGAATCGCACGCAGTGCGCCTCTTATTCAAAAGCGCGAGGCTTTGCCTCGCGCAATACTGACTCGCAACGCGGTAGAGCGTTTTTAATTTTGCCTAGAAGATAGAGACAAGAAAAATCGCGCGAAGCGCGCCTCTTATTCAAAAGCGCGTGGGGGGATAAATTCCCCTCGCAGAAACGCGCAATACTGACTCTTAACACGGCACGGCGAGATTGTTTTCCCTCTTGACTCGTGCTTATAAGATAGGTATCGTGCGCGAGGGGATGCACTTACCAGTTAAACACCACCATAGGAGGACAACCCATGAGATTTGAAAGCATCACAACGCTTGCTACCTCGTCGAACGAAGGGCAGACAGGAAAACGCAACAAAAAAACTCAACTCTTGAGTGCCTTGCTATCAGCGAGCGCGCTCGGCGTGTTCCTTGAGGGCTGCGGCGGAGACACAGCTGGCGACAGTACTCCTAATTCTACTACTCTTCCTCCTCCTCCTCTGGGTAGCGAGAGCAACCCGTTTAAGGCAACGGCAGCTGCCGACAGCTTCACGGGTTCGGCAGGCAAGGATTGGGTGAGCTACGCAGACTTGACTGACGGTGTCACCATCGACCTTATCACACGCACTGATTTAGCAGGCATCAACAACCTGATCGGATCGGATCAAGACGACTCGCTGACGGGCAACGACAATGCCAACATCTTGCGTGGCGGCGAGGGTGGCGACACCCTCGATGGCGGCGATGGTGATGACTGGGCTTCTTATAGCAACTCTGCTCTGGGGGTCAGGGTTAATCTTGGACTCACAGGAGAGGACGCTCAAGTTGACTTTGATACACCCAACCAAAACGAAGCCGTGGGCGACATCCTCAACAACATCGAAAACATCGTAGGCTCAGACTACGACGACTCGCTGACGGGTAATAGCGGTAGCAACATCCTTGAGGGCGGCAAGGGCGGAGACACCCTTGACGGTAGCGCGGGTCCTGCAGGGACTTTCGACTGGGCTTCTTATAGCAACTCTGCTCTGGGGGTCAGGGTTAATCTTGGACTCACAGGAGAGGACGCTCAAGTTGACTTTGACGGAGCAGACGCAAACCAAAACGAAGCCGTGGGCGACATCCTCAACAACATCGTAAATATACTAGGATCAAACTACAACGACTGGCTGACGGGTAATCTCGATAGTAACACCCTTGAGGGCGGCAAGGGCGACGACACCCTTGATGGCGGCGCAGGTGATGACATCTATTACTTCAACGCGGGCGATGGCACGGATACAATACTAACTACCAACAATAGCGTCAATAACAATCTGCTCTTTACTACATCGGGGACGGATTATGTCGATGGAGACTTTGCCTTCGACAGAGGCACTCTGGCTGCTGATGGAACAACCTTTAACGGAGGCACGGCGGATACGGACATTGATCTGCGAATCGTCGTCAATGGAGACCCAAACGATGCTACTGTCTTTGATAATACCGTCTTCATCAAAGGCTATTTTGATACAGGCGATAATAATGTCTATACGATCTTCAAATTTGCAAACAACCTAGCCATGATAATCTATACACAACCCGACGAAGTTCTAACAACATAGAGGCTTGTAGATACAAGTTTCGCTAGGGCGAGGAGAACATAACCTCCCTGCCGTGTTGCGAGTCAGTATTGCGCGAGGCAATAGCATACGGCTTGCCGTATGCGTCCATGCTATCGCCTCGCGCTTTTGAATAAGAGGCGCCATAGCGCACGGCTTGCCGTGCGCGTCCATCATATTTGGCGCGATTTTTTTGTCGCTAGGGCGAGAAAAATATAACCGCCTTACCGTGTTAAGAGTCAGTATTGCGCGAGGCAAAGCCTCGCGCTTTTGAATAAGAGGCTACGCATCTCGCGCTACGCGCGAAATGCGTAGAAGGCGCTTACGCGCCCCGCTGACGCGGGGTCTTTTGCGAGGGATTACTCCCTCGCGCTCCCCGTGCGCTACGCGCACGATGTTTTGCACCCGTCATCATACAAAGCGCGTGTCTGCCTTTGCGATGCGCGCCTCTTAAAAAGCGCAGGCGAGCAAAGGCAGACACGCTCAACTCACAAGCAAGCAAGCGCAACAGACACGACAAAGCCAGACACGCTCAACTCACAAGCAAGCAACAAACGCAAGCAAGCAAGCGCAAGCAATCTACCCCCACAAGCTCTCCAAGTCATACCGAGCCCTCGCCTCCCGCGAAAAAACATGCACCACAACACGCAAAATATCCACAACAACCCAATCATCACTCTCCTCCCCCTCAACAAGAAACGACCACCCACCACCCCGCACACTCCGCATAACCCCCTCGCTCAAAGCTCCCAAATGACGCCTCGACCCCCCCGTCACAATCACCATGCACTCCGCAAAATCCGCCTTCCCAACCAACGGCAAAATAACAATATCCTCACCCTTCCGATCCTCTAAAGCACCAACAACTAACTTCAATAAAATACCCCCATCTCCAACAATATCCTCCGCAATATCTCCCGCATCCAAGCCCCCTTGAGAATCCCCCTCCGTCACAATCTCCTCCGTCATATTCCCCTCCCCCCACGCAGCGCGCTCGACGAGGTATCCACAAAAGGCATCGAAACAAAACCCCACCTAACACCACTCCCCCCTTGAACACATCTGCTCTCTCGTAATCCCCCGCGCCGCCTCCCCCCGCTCGCCAAGCGCAACAAAGAAACCCCCCGCCTCGCGCAAGGCAAAGCACGCGCCGCTAACCCCAACCTCGCCGAGACATCCGTGCCACGCCTCGAAAAGATCGCCAGCGATACCATACGCCCCACCACACGCCACGATCGCCAACGAGCCAATCGCTTAAACCCATCCGAGCCTAAAAGAAACACAAGGTCATACTCGCGCAACGACCTCCGCAACGACCACAACACCTCGTCTGAATAAGCCATTCCAAATTCCTCCTCCAGATCGGAGATAACAAACCCCCCGCGATAACCCCCGCTCCCCCTCCCCACTTTGACATGGCTTATGTCGGCAATCCTCCGCGCCGAAGCCCATCGCTGCCGAAAAGGCGACACAGCACCCCTCTCCTTCAAAGGAGGACAGCGCGACACAAGCCACAACACTCTCCCTAACATAAGCCTCCTCTGCGCCGCCTCCGCTAGGCTCGCATGCCCGCGATGCGCGGGGTCGAACGCTCCTCCGAAAATGCCCAGCCGCAGCGATGCGCGGAAAAAAACACCGCGACCTAAACGACGCGCCTCCCCAAGCCGTCTGCGAACAGCACACACAGGAAAAGGATACGAACGAAGCCTCGTCAAAAAGATACCTCTCCCAAAGTTATCTTTTCCAAAGATACCTTTTTATAACCCAAAAAGATCATCGTGTTTCTTGCCTGTCTCTTGCCCGCGCATCCCGCAAGCCCTATAGTGTGTCAAACATCGCTCGCTCGGCTCAAGCCGCAGCATTCTAGTGAGACAGCATAGCACATCGAAGGAACACAATGACCCAATCTGAGATACAATCTGATACCAAATCACAAGATCGAAATGGCTCGGCAAGCCAAGATTTTAAAGGCGAAGATTTCAAAGTCCGCGATCTCTCGCTTGCCGAATGGGGACGGCGCGAGATCACCCTCGCCGAAAGCGAGATGCCTGGGCTAATGGCTTTGCGCGAAGAATACGCCGCCGAGCGTCCTCTTGACGGCGCGCGCATCGCGGGCTGCCTGCATATGACCGTGCAAACCGCCGTCCTGATCGAAACGCTGACCGCCTTGGGAGCGAGCGTGCGTTGGTCATCGTGCAACATCTTCTCGACGCAAGACCACGCCGCCGCCGCGATCGCTGCGACGGGCGTTCCCGTCTTCGCATGGAAGGGCGAGAGCGAGCAGGAGTATTGGGAATGCGTCGATCGCACGACCGCCTCGCCCGATGCGGCATGGCGCGCTAATATGCTGCTCGACGATGGCGGAGATCTCACCGAAGTTTTGCACGAAAAGCACAAGGCGCACTTGCCAGAGGTGCGCGGCATCTCTGAAGAAACGACCACAGGCGTACAGAGACTCTACGAACGCGAGAAAAACGGCACGCTCGGCGCACCCTGCTTTAATGTCAACGATTCGGTGACAAAGTCCAAGTTCGACAACATATACGGATGCCGAGAGAGCCTCGTCGACGGCATACGACGCGCCACAGATCTCATGATGGCAGGAAAAAAAGCGCTCGTGTGCGGATACGGAGATGTAGGAAAAGGATCGGCAGCGGGGTTGCGACACGCAGGCTGTCAAGTGTCCGTAGCCGAGATCGATCCCATCTGCGCCTTGCAAGCCGCCATGGAGGGATTTCCCGTAGTCAACCTCAGCAAGGCGATACAACACATGGATATCGTCGTCACGGCAACGGGAAACTGCGATGTCTTGAAACTCGAAGACATGCGCAAAGCGCGCGATGGTGCCGTGTTTTGCAACATCGGACACTTCGATAATGAGATTCAGGTCGAAGCCCTAAAAAACCATCGCTGGCAGAACATCAAACCCCAAGTAGACCAAGTCATCTTTCCTGACGGTAAGAAGATCATCTTGCTTGCAGAGGGCAGGCTAGTGAACTTGGGCTGCGGCATGGGACATCCCAGCTTTGTCATGAGCGCATCATTCACCAATCAGGTATTGGCGCAGATCGAGCTGTGGAGCAATCATGCTGCTTACGAAAAAAAGGTGTATATCTTGCCTAAAATACTGGATGAAAAGGTGGCACGCTTGCATTTGGACAAACTCGGCGTAGAACTCACTCCCTTGCGTGAGGAGCAGGCGAGTTATATCGGTGTCAGCGTCGACGGTCCCTACAAAACCGAGCGTTATCGTTACTAGAAGCGCGCTACGAGAAATGAGTGTCGAGCGGGCTTGTTTGTATTGTGTTAGGGAATGTCGCTGCTAGGAACGGAGACAGCCGTTCCGTCGCCGCCTTCGTAGGTGATGGAGTAGCCCACCGCGCCAGGCAGTTGGTAGTAGCCTTGCACGACGACGCGTTGGCTGTCGCCTCCCGACGAGATCGCCGTCAGCACGAGGTCTTCGCCGTCGCTGCTTTTGGCGAGTGCCAGCGTTTCGACATCAAAGAAGGCGATGCTGTTCTGCCCGTCGCTGTCGATGATGGTGTCTCTGCCGTCGCCTGCGTAGAAGAGGTATCGGTCGTTGCCATCGCCGCCGAACAGCCCATCGTTGCCCTTGTTGCCGCGTAGCACATCGTTGCCTATGCCGCCGTAAAGTCCGTCGATGCCGCCACCGCCGTCGAGCCTATCGTTCCCTTCACCACCCTCCAAGCGGTCGCTACCCGAATCTCCGTAGAGCTTGTCGTTGCCGCCTGAGCCGATCAGGCGATCATTGCCCGCGTTGCCGAAGAAGGTGTCTCCCTTGTCGCCACCCTGAAGGATGTCGTTGCCGGAGGTGCCCTCGCCAAGCGCGCTCAGCATGCGATCCGCATTGTCGTTCCACGGAATCTCTTTGAGCTCCGTCTCCTTCAGCTTTTCTGCGGGGTCAATCTCGACCGTAGCGATCATCACAGGCTCAGGGGTAGGCTCGGGTTCTTTTTTCTCTTCTTCGCTGATAATCGCTGCGATCGCTGTGGTTGATGTACCTTTGATGCTCGCGAGCGTTCCTACATCGTTGTCGAGCAGGTCGTAGGCGAGCAACACTTCTTTGACGGTATCTGTTTCCACCTCGAACTCCTGTTGTCCTTGCGCGTCTTGCGTGAGAACGAGCGTCGCGAAGGCAGCACCATCTTCCACGGCGACTTCTGCGCTCTCGCCCGCCTTGCCTTGCACTTTGATTTTCCCTTCGAGGACGGTGATGGTGAGCTGTTCTTTTTCTTCGTCCACTTTGCCGAGAATATTCGTGCCGCGAATGCCGATCGTGCCGTAGGGCGTATTCAGACGTATCGAGGCGGGGCTCTCGCCTGCGATAAAACCGCTCACATACGAGAAGGCGCCGGCGATCACAGAGAGAACCTGCAGCCCTTGCGACGAAACTTCGTCGTAGATGTACTCGCTGATGGTGAAACTAGCATCCGCGCCGAGGCGAAACTTCATCTTGTCGGTGAACTCTATGAAAACCTTCGAGTCCTCGCCTGTGCTGACAGTATCGCCGAGAAAGATCGGAGTATCGTTTGCGAGCAACACAACCTCGCCATCGCGTATGGCCATCGCCATCCCTTTGAGCCCGCGCACAAAACCGATCGGCCCGCTCTCCTCCCCACCCGAAAAAAGATCGCCTAGAAAGCCGAGCGCGTAGCGTGGAGCAGAAGAATCTACCTGTGTCTGCAAGAATGCAGCAACGAAGTCGGGCGAAAGAAAGCCGCCCGATGCCGTCGCAAGAACGGGTGAAGCAGAGGAGAAATAACCTTCTACGATAAACTCCCCCTCCGCCGTCTTAACAACTAGATCATCCCCGTCGCGCACAAAGGTGAGGCGCGCGAGGAAGAAATCTCGCGGCAAGGTTATAATTTCATTTGTCGTCGGACGCAAATCTACGGACATGACCGAACCTCTCCATATCTATAGTACAAACCTTCACAAACCCCTTGTCAAACCCCTTGTCGCCGATTATGGGAACAAAGTCAAGGTAATACTCAACGACAAACCTTTCTCCGCTCTGTCTCTATGCCCCTTTTATGCTCCCGCCGCTGCCCTCGCCATGCGCCTCTTGACACTGGGGACGCTGTTCAATAACCCCATACCCCCCAATCTCGCCGCACGCACAAGAGCGTGGTCGTTGCCAAAAAGTCGCTGCAAACCATCCGTCATCATCACTAGCCGTCGTACATCTCCCCGACGGCGACGCTCGTAACGCGACAACAATCCCTCGCCGCCGAGATCCTCTCCCAAAGATAAACCCTCCCTCAACTCCTCCGTCAAAACAGCAACATCACGCAAGCCCAAGTTCAATCCCTGCCCTGCCAAAGGATGAATCCCATGCGCCGCATCCCCCAAAAGCGCAACGCGAGCCGATATATAACGACGCGCACAAGACAGAGAAACAGGATAACTCTGCCGATCACCACACAAAGACAAACTCCCAAGCCAGCTGCCAAAGCGAACCGAAACATGGCGCATGAAATCCGACGCATCCATCGAGACCAAACGCTCGATCGCAGAAGGAGCGTCACACCAAACAACACCACTGCGACGACCACGCAGAGGCAAACTAGCAAAAGTGCCGCTCGGCATAAACCACTCCAGCGCAACTCCTCCATGCTCACGCTCATGACCCAAAGCGCACACCAACGCTCGCTGAGCGTAATCGCGCGTGCGACAGAAAATACCCGCTCGCTCTCGAACAAAAGAATGCCTGCCATCGCAAGCCAACAAAATACGCGCACGAAAAAAACGCTCGAACGAAGAGACAGAGTTAGAGTTAGAGATAGAGGAAGCATCGCTCGACGCTCCCTCCTTCTGACCCCCACCCTCCGCCGCCGAGCGCGCCATCACCTCGATGCCGCGCGTGCTCGAAGCAAAGTCGACGACGCGAAGTCCCCTCTCGCAACGGATCGCGCGGCTGCGCGCGACCGCACGCGACAGAAGACCGAGAAGAGCATGCTCCTCCACAATGCAGCCCAAAGGACGCGATCCTTGCACCGACGCATCCGTCTCGAGAGCATCCACAGCATCGCGGTGGCTGACATGCAACTTGCGGCTGTCTACTCCGCGCAGAGGATGCGCCTCGACTATGCGCATGTCCCATATCGGCGAGGAGACAGCGCGCAACTCATTGCCAAGACCCAAATCGTAGAGGAAGTCCCAGCTGGATTGCGCAAGTGCCCAAGCTCTAATATTGGCGTGAATATTTGTCGGAGAGTTTTCCTTAGCCTCCTCCTTGCGCGCCTCGACGAGGGTTACAGTCAAGCCCTCCTTAGCGAGCGAGAGGGCCGTTGTCAATCCGACTACACCGCCTCCTGCAATCACGGCATCCGTTTCTGCCATGCTTTGTCTCTAGCGTTTCGCCCTAAGTTTTGCGTTGGGGTTTGCGTTGGATTTTGCGTTGGGTTTTGCTCGGGCTGTCGCTTTCGCGGAGGGAATACTTTCCAACCCTTGTTTCGCAAGCTGCTTCATCAGCAGGAAGCCGAACAACGCCGAGGCGAGAGAGCCTATAAAAACGCCGATCCGCGCTTGCGCAATAAGAGGACTGTCGGCATAGGAGAGCGCGCCGATGAACAGACTGATTGTAAATCCGATTCCGCACATCAGCGACATTGCGTAGATGTGTTTCCAGTTGCACCCTTGCGGCATGCGTCCCCATCCCAGTTTCACGAGCAGCCAAATTGTACCTGTGATGCCGATTTGTTTTCCGAAGAACAGCCCGCACGAGATTCCCAGCGTGATCGGATGGAGCAGCACTGCCGAGAGAGAGCCTATTTCGGCGAAGGAGACGCCTGAGTTGACGAAGCCGAACAGCGGCAGGATACCGAAGTTGACCCAGGGCGCGAGCGTGTGTTCCATCTGAATGAGGGGCGAGACGCCGTGCGCGTTCTTGAGCCGCAACGGAACGCAGAAGGCGGTTAGCACGCCTGCGATAGTTGCATGCACCGCGGAGTTTAGAACGCACACCCACAGGATGATGCCTAGAAGAACATATGGCAGAAGGGATGCGACTCCGCTTCGGTTCAGCGAGAACATGGCGAAGAAGAAGATGATCCCCAACAGCAGTGGCAAAAGCGAGATTTGCGGAGTGTAGAAGATGGCGATCACGAGGATGGCGCCGAGATCGTCGATGATGGCGATCGCGACCAACAGCACTTTCAAGCCGAGCGGAACGCCTCTACCGACTAGCGCGATGATACCGATAGCAAACGCGATATCGGTTGCGGAGGGAATCGCCCATCCTTTGTAGAGTTCGCTGCTACCGCCCTCTGCTGCGACGAAGGCGACATAGATGAGCGCTGGCACAGCCATGCCTAGGGCTGCTGCGAAGAGGGGTAGAATCGCTTGATCGCGGCGCGAGAGTTCTCCTACCAGCAGTTCTCGTTTGATTTCCAAGCCGACCATAAAGAAGAAGATCGCCATGAGCCCGTCGTTGATGAAGTGCTGCAGAGACTTCTTCAAGCCGACTGCGCCGATACTCAGATTAACGGGCAGGTGCAAAAAGTGTTGGTAGGCTTCCGCATAGACCGAGTTGGCTATCAAGAGTCCTAAAACGCCGGAGGCGAACAACACGATACCGCCGGAGGATTCTTTCTCCATGAGCTGGCGGAGCGGCTGTGTGAACAGATCGAGACGGGTGGATGAGCCTTGCATGCTCTGTGTTATAGAGCAGACGGCAGAGCAGCGTCAACCCTTCTCTTGCTTTCTCTTGCCCCAGATTGCTCTTCACCCAGCTTTCTCTTGACCCAGCTTTCTCTTGACCCTTGCCGATGCTTGTGAGACAAGGAGCGGAGCGGTTTTTTGTAAGCGAGTGTTTCGGGAGATTGTTGAGAATGACGACGACGACGACTATAAGACGACATGGCATGAGTGACAAGCAGAGGGGAGTTTTGTTTGCTGTTTCGGGTGTTTTGTTGCTTGTTCCGACGTCGTTATTGATACGTCTGATGCCGTCGTTTCCGGTTGAGGCATTGATGTTTTGGCGTGCTTTACCGCAGGCGTTGGGGTTGGGATTTTTTGCGATTGTTGTTTTGGGGGCTAGATTTTCTCGATCGAGGTTATTGTGGGGGATGGGGTTGATTTATGCGATAGAGACTTGCAGCTTTTTGATTTCGATCACGCACACTTATGTAGCGAACACTTTGTTATTGGTATCGATCTCGCCGTTATTGGCGGCGATGGGGGGGTGGCTTTTGTGGAGGCAGAGGTTGCCGATATCGACTTGGGGAGCGATTGGCGTTTGTTTTGTTGGGTTGGTGATTTTTGCGAGGGCGGGGATAGGCAGTGGGAGGTGGTTTGGCGATGCGATGGGTTTTGTTTCGGCGATGGCGATTTCGGCATTTTTTTTGTGTGGGCAGAAGATACGCTCGGAGAACGCGATTTTGGCGGTAGCTATTGGGGCGAGTTTTATTCTTGCGTTCAGTTTTAGCAGGGCGATTGAGTTTGGGGTTCCTCCTAGCGGGGAGGTATTGCCGTTGTTGATGACTTTGGCTATACAGCCGTTTGGGATGGCATTTTTGGCGGTTAGTGCGAGATATATTCCTGCGGCGGAGGTTGCGTTGATTTTGTTGTTGGAGCCGTTTTTGGCGCCGATTATTGTGTGGGGAGTTGTTGGTGAGGTACCGCCGGGGGCTACTTTGTTGGGGGGAGGGATGAGTTTTACGGCGATTGCTATGTGGTGTTTGTGGAGTTTGCGGACGAGAAGGAAGGGGAAGAAACGAAAAGAGCCGAGACCCATTCAGATACGGTGAACAAAAAGCGAAAAAAGTGAAAAAAAAACACAAAAAAACGCTTGACGAGACGGAATCGCTTTGCTACAAACACTCGCAGAGACGAGGCTTTGCTTTGTTTCTGACAGAAAAACAACAACCCTAACGAGAGGATGCTATTATGGCTAGAAATCTTACCCAAACGATACTGAAATTTATGAGAGATAATCCTGAAACAAGGTTTACTGTTGGTGAGGTTGCGCAGGAAATGAAGACTGCTCCTGACGAGATAATACCTAATGCGTTGCGTGAAAGTTTTAAGAGAGAAAGAAAACAAATAGAAGACAATGAACTAAAAGAAATCTCAAAGGAATTGTTCTATGGCCTCAGGCGTCAAATATCCGCTCTTCTTTCGTATCAAGCTAAAAAAGATAACCTGCAAAGAGTAGAGGGAGAAGGTCTGTTAAAATATTATTATACCGATTTTAAAAAAGCGGATCATGAAACAAAAACTGAAGATGAAGTCGAAGTCGAAGATGAAGATGACGGGAGAGTCGAAAGTGCTGCGAAGGATGGTAAATCTGAAGGGGATTATACAGAAGAAGACATGTATCCTTGGCTAGGTCTGTACTTAAAAGGTGAAGATATTGGAAGCAAAAGAATTGACCATACTAAAATTTTTGGGTTGTCGAGTGCAGGAGAGGATTTTTGGCTTTTTCCCGATGTGGTAGGTGTGGATATTCTTATTGAAAATTGGGAGGAGATTGTTGTCAAATCTATGGAAGGCGTTTTGGAGTCTCAATTTAAATTCTGGTCGTTTGAAGTTAAAAAAGAAGTGTCAAAAAAAGATGTAAGGAAAAAATTTCTCCAAGCTGTCGCCAATTCCTCTTGGGCAAATTTTGGATACCTAGTAGTTGGAAAGATAGACGCTGCTGAGGAGGAATTAAAAATGCTTTCCAATCATTATGGAATTGGTGTAATTAAAATTCATTCTCAAAAAAATCAAATTGATGAAGATGAAGAAGCTGTCGCCGATACATTAGAAAATCTTGGCGATATAAAATTTCCTGCGAGAGAAAATAAGAATATCGATTGGGTGATGGTAAACCGTCTTGCCAGAAGGAGTGTAGATTTCAATGCCTGCTTCGGTGCAATTAATAAGTTTACTGGAACAAGAAAACTGTCAAAGGAAGATTTTAAAAAAGAAATAAAACAAAGCTTGCCAGAATTAAAAGCTTTTTGGGGTTTGGAAGACGAATAAACACATATCTTTTGCGCGAGCGCAACATACACCCTCACCGCCCTACCGCGTTGCGAATCTTAATAAAACAACCATAACTAAAGGAAACTCAATGAACAAAATCATACTTGCCTTGATTGTTGGCATTATAGCATTCACATTCATACCAACAGCAAAAGCAACACACACCGACAACAAAAGCAACACCAACAACAAAAAAAAATCTGTCGCATTTGCTATGGGTATAGGTTCTTTGTACGGAACTGGCATTCAACCCGGTTCTATTTTTATAGAGGGTGTCATAAGCAATTATAACATTGGTGGTGGTATGCACACAGACTTCCGCACCTACGGCTCAGCTTACTTCATTGGCAACATTAGAGGCAAGACGCAATGGAGTTTCCCAATCACAACGGGTATAGGTTTCACGCAAGAAAATATTGTCCATTACATTGGAGCGAGCAGAGGAATTGGGCAACCCTTCAGCTCAACCACAGGAGACAGATACGAAAACAAAGACACCATCGGTTTTCTGTGGGATGCTGGCTTTGGTATTTCATACACATTCAAAGGCGGTTTTTTCTTTTCCGCTAGAACTTTTCTTGGCATGGCTATTTTCAATACAACGAGAGAAGCAGTCTCTCTTGATGATGCTATAAAGAATGATAGCAACAACTTATCTAATGATGGCTGCAGAATATCAGGAAGCGGTTGCGAAATTGATGATAGTTTAGTGAAGACATACGGCGGAACATACCTTATGCTTGGTTACGAGTTCTAACCCTAACCCAAGGAAAAACACGAACACGAGCGCAACAGATACGGTGAAAAAAACGCTTGACGAGGCTGTTTTGCTTTGCTAGCATTCTATCTTTACGAACAACAACAACCCTAACGAGAGGATACGATTATGGCTAAAAAACCAATTCTTCTGGCAGATATGTTTTACAATGTTCTTCTTGAGGCGCAAAAGGAAGATGCGACTAGTGAACTGGACGCGATGACAATTGCTCATCGTATTGTCTTTCATAATCCAGAATATGCACAAACAAAAAAAACCAAATCAAACTTTGATGATGAAGGTTTGATTCATCAAATTAGGAGAGAAATATCAACAAACAATTTCTTTGATAAATTCAAGGAAAAGCATCCTGACTTGCAAGTTGATCCAACTGTACGACCTCGTCTGTTTTCTCTGCGCGATAAAGGTGGGGATATCCTTTATCGTAGTATTGGCTTACAATTAGCAAAAGATATTCTAAAAAGAGAGGAGGGTAAGGGAGAACAAGATAGGAGGGAGCAAGATAAATTAAAACAAGAAAGTGAAAAACAAAGAAGTGAAGAACAAGAAAGAAAAGAAATAGAAGAACAAGAAAGGAAACTTGAAGAACAACTCTATCCTGTGTTAAAAGATTATATGTATCACTCGTCTGGTTATAGAGTTTATAGCTGTCACGTACCTCACTCTGGTAACAAAGGGCAAGTGGCTGGATTTAATAAATGGCTCTATCCAGATTTAGTTGGTTTGCAAGATATGCAAGAAGATTTTTCAGGCAATCAGATTATAGGTCTTATGCGGGGACTTGGGCAAAAACGATTTAAATTTTGGTCTTTTGAAGTAAAAAATGAAATCAATCAAAGTAATATAAGGCCAGCTTTCTTTCAAACGGTAGCTAATTCTTTTTGGGCAAATTTTGCCTATCTTGTTGCTGATAAAATCAGAGACGAAGACACTTTCCAAGAACTTCGTCGCCTTACCAATCTTCATGGCGTTGGCGTAATTAGCCTTGACCGTAAAAAATCATCTGAAGGTCAAATCTTGATTCCTGCCAAAGAGCGTGAAGAAGTTGACTGGGATATGTTCTATCGTTTGGTAAAAGATAATAAAAACTATCAAACAAAATTTTTATCAAAAGCAAATGATGTTCTTAACACGCATAACGATCAAACAAAACTTAATCTTAGAGATTGGGATATTGAAGATATAAAATAAATAACAGATAGCAACTAGACACTCTCACCGCTCTACCGTGTTGCGAGTCAGCTTTGCGCGAGGCAAGCCTCGCGCTTTTGAATAAGAGGCTACGCGCTACGCGCGTAGAAAGCGCACTGCGTGCGCTCCGCTGACGCGGGGTCTTTTGCGAGGGATTACTCCCTCGCGCTCCCCGTGCGCTACGCGCACGATGTTTATTCGTCAAAACACAAGTTCCGTCAAGACAAGCCTATCCGTTCTTACGCGAGCGTAGCAACGCACTCAAGACCCCCTCAAGCGTTCGCAACTCCTGCTCACTAATCATAGCCCGCATCCCCATAGCCCGCAAATTCAACCTTACCTCCCCCCCACCTCCCGCACCCCGATAAAATCCCCTCCCCCCCAACTCCCCCTCTAATCTCCGCAAAAACCTAACAATATCCCCACGCCTCGCAATCCTATCACCACGCCCATCACCACGCCCATCACCACGCCTCCCAAATAACTCCTCCCCATCTTTCCCTACCCCATCTTTCTCTACCCCATCTTTTTCTACCTCCGCTTTTTCTTCTCTCGCTTTTTCTTCTCCCCCCATAACCCCCGCCCTCATACCCTTCCTCCACTCCCAACAAAACATAAATACCGCCATCGCCAAATTCATCGAGCAACACCCCTCCTCTAAATCCGCCCGTATAATCCCATCCGCATAAGACATATCCTCATTCTCTAACCCATTGTTCTCAGGTCCAAATAATACACAACACCGATTTCTACCTACTCCCGCCTCGTTACCTTCCGCCTCGTTGTTATCCTCCCCCATCATAGTTTTCCTCATCGACACAACAGCCCCCTCAGGAGAATAAACACAAACATTCCTATCTCGCATCCTCGCGCTCGTAGCCATCACCCTCACGCAATCGGCAACCGCCTCCCCCACACTCCCAAACACACGCGCTCCCTCTACAATGCCAACAGCCCCCCGCGCCGCAGACAGAGCACTCGCAGAAGGCCATCCATCCCTAGGAGAAACAATCCGCATCGCGCTCAATCCGCAGTTCCCCATCGCCCGCGCGCTCATCCCTATGTTCTCCCCCATCTGAGGACGAACCAAAACTACAATCGGAGACAGCGGAGACAGCGGAGACATCGGCAATATCCTCATCCTAGATAGCACGCGAGAACTTCGGACGCGCCAAAGGAACTCTCGCCACCGTCAACACGCTCACCTCCCTTGCTCCCGCGCGCTTCAAGCACCTCGCGCAAAACTCCGCCGTCAAGCCGCTCGTCATCACATCGTCGATCAACAATACCGACTTCCCCCGAACTCCCTCCGCCTGCCTGCAAGAAAAAACGCGTCGCAAAACAAGCAACCTCCGCCGCGGCGGCAAATCCCCCAACGGAGGCGTATAACGACTCCGCTCCAACACATCGCACGCAATCGGCAGCTCCCAATGCCTCCCCACAAGCCGAGCGAGCAACGCAGCCTGATTGTACAAACGCCGTCGTAGCCTCCTCGGATGAATCGGCACAGGCACAACAATGTCAGATTTGCGAAACACCCTAGGCGCGCGCGACATCATCAACCTCGCAAACAACGGAACAAGCTGCGTCTGATCCGCATGCTTCAAGGCGAGAATAGGCCCGCTCGAAGCATCGTCATACAGCAACGGAGCAAAAGCGCGGTCGAAGGCAGGCGGACGCGCCTGACAAGCGAAACACAAACTCTCGTGCTTCACATAGCCCTCGAACGGAAAGGAGCAAGCGTAGCAAAAAGGTTTCTTCGTAAAACGCAGCTTGGAAAAGCACGCATGACAGAATGCCGGCTCGTCCGCAACTGGCGTCGAGCAACGCGGACACAGAGGCGGCAGCAGAAAGTTGAGCGCGCCTCTCCATAAAGTCTTCCGCAGACGGCGCAACGCAGGCAGAAAAGCAGAGCCGAAAAAAAGCATGGTCGCGCACAAAGAAGAAAACAAAAGGTGAGAAGGCTACAGCAGAGATGCTTTCTAGCCTAGCTCGTTCCTCCGCTCGAAGCAAGAAGCGAGACCACTCCCGAAACTCTAAGCAAGAAGCGCGAGACGCACGAGACGCGCGAGACGCACGTTTCCCCTGACGATGTTGCTCTTTTTTCGTCATCCTCTTCTTGTGCGTTCTCGTTTTGTTCTCTAAAAGAAAGAGGTGTTTTTTTCCTTTGAAAAACACTTTTAAGTTGTTTTTTCTTTTAAAAATACCTATTAAAAAGCATGACTTTTTTTCGTATCGGGGTGGGTGTGTTGTTCGGGCTTTGGCTCTGCTTGGGTTGGGCGGGGACGGAGTTGCTGTTTGCGGACGAGGCGGTAGCGCATGGAGGGGGTTTGGATCGTTGCGGGGGGCATCGCGATCGCAAGACGGGGACTTATCATCGTCATCAAGTGAGGGGAGGGGCGGAGTGTTCGGGGGGGAGTCGTTCGGAGGTTCGCTCGCCCAAGAAGATTTTCGGGAGGGTGGAGCGCATCGTAGACGGGGACACTTTTCGGCTGGAGGGTATTGTTAACAATGTGAGATTGTGGGGAGTTGACTCGCCGGAGTTGCGACAGAATTGCGTTGCGGATGGGGAGATTTGGCCATGTTGGAAGGAAGCGCGGGCGAGGTTGCGCTCGATCGCGGGAGGAAATGAGGTTAGTTGTGTTGTGAAGGGCAGGAGTTATGATCGTATTGTGGGTCGTTGTTTTGTGGGGACGAAGGATATTGGCGAGGCATTAGTTGGGGAGGGGTTGGCTGTTGAGGACGCTCGGTATTCGAAGGGTTTTTACGGGGTGCGGCAGGCGGAGGCTCGTAGGGGGAGGATGGGGATGTGGGGGGGTTGGTTTACTAAGCCGTGGCGATGGCGCAATAGGCAGCGCGACCGCAGAAAGTAGTATTTTCTTGGGGAATTACATACTTGACACTTCCCATATTTTTTCTTGCTGATAGAAAGAAAATTTTATCGGCGCGGGAGATGTTTATAGGATGCATGTAATCGCGCCATGGCAGGGGAATTTATCCCCGACTTGGCGGAATTAAAACATGCGCATAGGCACGATGATAGGCAGTATTGTCTGCCAAGTGCCATGACTAGCGTGCATGCATCGTACGAACGCCACCCATGCCGAGTCGTGTATTTTTTCTATCAGGAGGTTATGAATCTTCGTTATCATTGATACTTGCTACTTTTGACAGGTGGGGGGTATCAAGTATGTAATTCCCAAAATCATCCGTAAATATCTGCATACTCCTTGACAACATCACCCTTGCGAAATCCAGGAATGCTGGTCGTGTGCTTCATCGCTAATGCCCCGTAATTCATCTCCCAAAGATTTTTTAAAAATTTTTTACTCTTCGCCTTAAACAATATCCATTGCTTGCGTCGCTCGCAATCTTCCGCTCGCCTCTCTCGTCGATCATAATCTTGATACCCCTGACACGGTACCGCAAAATCAAAATCTTCTTTAAAAACCTTCTCCGCCTCTCGTGTGTTGTTATATTGATGCATCTCAAAGTCAGGGTGAGAAATGGCAGGAGGCACCCACAGACGCAAATTCTTTTTTTGTGTAGATAACCTCGTCCATACCTGAAACTCCGTGCGAACAGAATAGATAGATTTCTCCATGGTGCGAAAAGAATCCGCAGGCAAAGCCTTGCCGTAAATCCATTTAACCTCTTCAGGCATCTGCTTGTGAATAAAGTATTTCCGAAAAATAACAGGAACAACAAAAGCTACCGTGTCCGCCATCTCAAACGCCCGTTGGAAAAACCGCACCGCTAACTTGCCTCGCTTGCCAAACGGAGGGTTGCCGACAACAACAATGCGCCTCTTCGCCGAGCGCAATCGATACACCCCATTCAGAAAATCCCATTCTTTTACCTTCGGATGCATCGGCGCAATGTCCAAGCCCACCCTGCGTCTCTCAGGCAGTAGATCGTAAAACACGCCGTCGCCCGCGCTCGGCTCAAGAAAAAACGGCGACTGCCCCCGCTCCTCGCTCAACACCTCGCCGATTTGTCCCTTCCGCAAGATACTCCGCAAGGCTTCCCAACACTCTCGTGCAACCTTGGGTTGCGTATAAAATTGGTCGAGCGACACTGCGGACATCCTATTCTCCATCCTTCTTTTCTTATGAAAAGACTGCTCCCATCTAGCAGGAACGACGGAGTCTCGTCAAGAAAAAATCTTGCCTCGTTCTCTCTTTCCCGCTAGTTCTCCTTGACAGCCTCCGTCGAGCGCGTTAGAGTTCGTCTCGCGGGGTGGAGCAGTTTGGTAGCTCGTCAGGCTCATAACCTGAAGGTCGTAGGTTCAAATCCTACCCCCGCAACCCCCTCTCGTTTTTTTGTCCCCTGGCCGATCATGCCCCCTACGATTCCGAAAACAATGGCAGGCGTGTTGCTCACAGGACACGGAGGGCTCGACAAGCTCGAATACCGAACCGACCTGCCCGTCCCCATCCCTCGCGCAGGCGAAGTGCTCGTCAAGCTCTCGGCTGCCGCCATCAACAATACCGACATCAACACACGCAGCGGCTGGTACGACTCCTCCGTCTCAACCGCAACCTCAGAAGGCGCAGAAAAAGGATTCGCGTTGGAGAAATCCGCCGCTCCCGCTCAAGCCGACAGCGCTCAAGCCGACGAACAAAGCTTTGGCAACAGCGGAGAGAATCGTTCGTGGTCTGGCTCTGTCTTGTCCTTTCCGTTCATCCAAGGCGCGGACGGCTGCGGCGTTGTGGCGGCTGTGGGAGAGGGAGGCTCGGAGGCTTGTATCGGCAAGCGCGTCGTTCTCTGCTCAATGCAAGACGCGAGAGGGTGGCAGAATCGCTGCCTTGGCTCTGAGATGGACGGCTGCTATGCGCAGTATGTGCGCGTCAAAGCTAAGGAAACCTATTCGTCTTCGTCCCAGCTCTCGGATGCCGAGCTCGCGGCGATTCCCTGTGCCTACTCGACTGCCGAAGGATTGGTGCAACGCTCAGGCGTGATCCGTGGCGAGAAGGTTCTCGTCACCGGCGCATCAGGCGGCGTCGGGCTGGCGGCGGTGCAACTCGCTGCTTTGCGTGGAGCAGAGGTGACGGCTCTTGTCGGCAAGGGCAAGGGAGAAATCGTTCGGCAAAACGGAGCAGCAAAGGTTGTCGAGCGGCACATCTCTTTGCGCGAAAGTATGGAGGAAGAGTCGGTCGATGTTGTCATCGATCTTGTGGGGGGCGATGTGACAACGGGGGGGAGTTGGTCGGATATGATGTGGCTTCTGCGACGCGGCGGGCGGTATGCAATATCGGGAGCGATAGCAGGGCCGATCGTCGCGTTAGATTTGCGTCAGTTGTATTTGAAGGATTTAACTTTTTTGGGTTGCACCTATCAGAGTAGCGATATTTTTCCTCGGCTGATGGATTATGTCGAGAAGGGGCAGATCAAGCCCATTGTAGCGAAGCAGTTTCCATTAGAGCAGATTCACGATGCGCAGCGCGCGTTTTTAAAGAAGGATTTTATAGGTAAGATCGTGTTGATTCCGCCCAAGTAGGAAATTGGAAAAAAAGATAGAGGCTTATGCATTTTTATTGATAAAAAGGCGTGTCGCGCCCCTTGTGTGTGCGCCTCTCTTTTTTGTCTCTAAAAATTCTATCCCTTATTCACAACAAGAAAATATAAGGTGCTGACTCCTATGTTTTTTATTCTTCATCGGAAGTTTTGTGCTTTAAAGTTTTTGTGCTTTTGACACCTAACTCTTTGAGCTTGTTTGTTCTGTCTAATATATTTCCTCTGCCGCTTGACAATTTTTTCATCGCCGAGTCATAACTTGTTTGCGCAGTACCCAGCTGCTGCCCGTGTTTTTCCATATCCTCGACAAAGGACGCGACCTTGTCGTACAGCAAGCCACCCTCCCTTGCGATATCCTCGGCATGTTTGTTCTGCCGCTCGGTGCGCCAAGCTTGGTAGATAGTTTGCAACGCCAGCAACAAGGTCGAAGGAGATACCATCATAATTTTTCTCTCTAATGCATAGGTAGTCAAAGACTTGTCGTTCTCAAGCGCTAACAAAAACGCCGATTCGATAGGGACAAACATCAAGACAAAATCGAGGTTCTTCGTCTCTCCTAGTCTTGCATAGTCTTTATCGCCTAACTCTTTGACGCGCAGCTTCATACTTTGTAAGAAGCCTCGTAATGCCTCCTGCTTTTCTTCTGGCTGTTCGCTGTTTGTGTATCGGTCATAATCTACCAGAGAAGTTTTGGCGTCGATGAAAACGGCGCGTCCGCCAGGGAGAGAGACGACAGCATCGGGACGGTGGCGTTCTCCGCTCTGTCTGTCTGTGTAGTTGGCTTGCAATTGATATTCTTCTCCTTCGCGTAGCCCAGAACTTTCTAACGCTCTGCTGAGTTGCATCTCGCCCCATTTGCCTCTTGTTTGGGGTTCGCCCTTGAGCGCGCGCGTCAAGTTTTCCGCTTGTTGCGAGACTTGTCGATATGTTTTTCCCATCTGCTCGATCTGTCCCTTGAGGTTGCTCTGCGAGCTTGACGACTCTCTTACATCGCGCGAGAGGGTTTCTATTTGTACGCGGAAGGGTTGCAGCATGGCATCGATGCGCTCTCGGCTTGTTTCGGCGAGTTGTTTTTCGGTGTGTTCGGTGTGCCGCATGATGCGCGCGGTAGATTTCTCGTCGAGCGCACGGCTGCGGGCGTGGTAGAGCAGCCATCCTAGCGCTGCTCCGACTAAAAGTCCGAGCGCGAAGATGACGACGATGCCGAACAAGTCCATGAGTGGACTTATGCCATGCGGGGTTGTGTGTGTCAATCCGTTCTTCGAGTCGAGTTTTTCTTTGACAAGGGGTATGCGGTGTCTTAGTGTGTGGGCATGGGTGCGGACACAATTACAGACATAGTTACAGACTTGCCTTTGGAGTTGCGGAGACGCTTGGGCGAGCGAGGGTATCTTCTTGCCGACGGAGCGATGGGGACTCGATTGATGGAGTCGGGACTTGCGGAGGGAGCCTTGCCTGAGCGATGGAACAGGGATAGAGCTGATGATGTTGTTGCGATTCATGCTTCTTATATTGAGGCGGGGAGTGACATTGTGTTGACGAATTCGTTTGGGGGCAATCGCGCTCGGCTTGCGATGCATGGGGCGGAGGGCGAGTTAGAGGAATTGAATATGGCGGCGGTGGCTTGTGTTCGCAGGGCGATTGAGAGGAGTGGGGAGCGTGCTGTTTTTGTTGCGGGTTCGATGGGACCTACGGGAGAGATGCTTGCTCCGTTGGGGAAGATGTCTGAGGTTGAGATGGAGGCGATGTATTACGAGCAGGCTTGCGCTTTAGTTAAGGGGGGAGCGGATATGTTATGGATTGAGACGCAGTCGGATTTAGGGGAGGCAAGGTGTGCGATGCGGGCGGCGGCACGGACGGGGTTGCCTTATAGTGTGACGGTATCGTTTGACACGGCGGGGAGTACGATGATGGGGATTTCTCCTGAGGTATTTGTTGATTTTTGTTTAGGGGTAGGGGAGGGGGATGTTTCTTCTGTTTCTCCATTAGTTGCTCCTTGGGGGATGGGGTTGAATTGCGGATTAGCGGCGAGTGACACTTTGTTATCGTTGCGGAGGTTGACGGGTTATTTGCGTAGCAAGAGAGGTGATAAGAGAGGTGATAAGGCAGGAGATAAAGGATGCGATAAGGGAGATGATATGTTAGTTATTGTGAAGGGAAATTGTGGAGTTCCTCAATGGAGGGATGGGGGATTTCGGTATAGTGGTGATGAGGGGATGATGGGAGATTATGCGGTATTGGCTCGGAGGTTAGGTGCGGATGTTGTTGGGTCGTGTTGTGGGAGTGGTGCGGGGCATGTGCGGGTTATGGGGGAGCGATTGGGGGGGTATGGGGGAGGGGGTATTCCGAGTGATGAGGAGATTGAGGAAATTGTTGGGAGGGCTGAGGGTGCTGTTGTTGGGGGTGGTGTTGATGCGCCTAAGGAGCGGAGGGATCGGGAGGAGCGGAGAAGGCGGCGGGGGGAGAGGGGGCGGGATTAGTTAGGGGGAGTTATGTTTGTTGCACTTGTGTTTTCTTATGGGCGTATGGCGTAACGACAAAAACGGGCTTTGTGTGTTCTTTTTGTCGCTAGGGCGAAGAAAACAGAATCGCCGTACCATGTTACGAGTCAGCTTGCGCGAGGCAAGCCTCGCGCTTTTGAATAAGAGGCTACGCGCTACGCGCGTAGATAAAGCGCACTGCGTGCGCTCCGCTGACGCGGGGTCTTTTGCGAGGGATTACTCCCTCGCGCTCCCCGTGCGCTACGCGCACGATGTTTTGCGCCCGTCATCATACAAAACCCGTCTGTTGTGCGAGCGTGTGCCGTTAAAACTTCCCACGCCCCCCGCGTGCGTTACGCGCGCGATGTTTTGCGCCCGTCATCATACAAAACCCGTCTATTGTGCGAGCGTGTGCCGTTAAAACTTCCCGCCCCCCCCCCCCCCCCAACGAGTTTTTTCTCTTGACTTGCGCCCATAAGATAGGTATCGTGCGCGAGTGCACAGAGGGTAAGCACTTTTTCGTTAAACACACACCACAGGAAGAGAACCCATGAGCTTTGAAAACATCACGACGCTTAACACATCGTCCCTTGCAACCTCGTCGAACGAAGGGCAGACAGGAAAACGCAACAAAAAAACCCAAATCTTAAGTGCCTTGCTGTCAGCAAGCGCACTCGGCATTTTTCTTGATGGTTGCGGCGGCGGAGACACAGCTGCTAGCAGCGGCAATACTGCTCCCAATCCGAATCCCAATCCTAATCCCAATCCCAATCCTAATCCCAATCCTAATCCTAATCCTAATCCTAATCCTACTCCTCCTACTCCTCCTCCCTCGTCGAATAAAGAGCTCAGCGCGTTTGTGGCAACGGCGGCGGCAGACCCCTTCACAGGTTCAAGCGTAACAGATTGGGTAACCTACGTAGGCTCGGATACAGGTGTCACCATCGACCTTGGCACTCTTGTCAATGGCGCTGCCACTGCTTCAGGCGGCTGGGCTGCTGGAGATACGCTTATAGGCATCAACAACCTGATCGGATCGGGTGGAGTAGACGAATTGACGGGCAACGACGCTGCCAACACCTTGCGTGGCGGCGGGGGCAACGACATCCTCAACGGCAACGCGGGCAACGACACCCTTGAGGGCGACGCGGGAACGGACACCCTCAGCGGCGGCGATGGCGACGACGAGCTCTTCGGCGGCGCGGATGCGGACATCCTCAGCGGCGGCGTAGGCGACGACACCCTTGAGGGCGGCGATGGCAACGACATCCTCAATGGCGGCGCGGGCGAGGATAATCTCTACGGCGGCGGGGGTTCGGACACGGCGAGCTACGAAGGCTCGAATGCAGGTGTCCTCGTCACTCTTGCTGACAATGGTAGCGCAAGCAGGATTGGCGGCGGCCATGCTGCGAAAGATACGCTTGCGAACATCGAAAACCTGGTCGGATCGGATCACGGCGACGCCTTGACTGGCAACGCCAATCCCAACACCTTGCGTGGCGGCAAGGGCAACGACAACCTTGCGGGCGGTGCGGGTGCGGACATCTATCTGTTCGGCGCAGGCGACGGCACGGATACTATCACCGACGACGGCGGCAGCATCGTCTTCTTGCAAGGGGCGGGCAACGCCTATGATGGCGCAGACTACGAATTCACGCTCTCCGATGCAGGAAGCGGCGATGCTGTAACGCTCACGGTGAAGGATGGTAACGGCAACACGCTCAATGTCCTGGAATTTGCGAGCGATCCTTCGGCTACCTTCTCCTTCTCCACGCGGAGCGGTAGCACCGACACACCAATCCCTGATGCCTCGCTTGTTTTTCCAGAGGGTAGCGAGAACAACCCGTATAAGGCAACAGCAGCTGCCGACCCCTTCACGGGTTCGGCAGGCGCGGACTGGGTGAGCTACGCAGGCTTGACTGAGGGTGTCACCATCAATCTTGGCGTTGCTGTCAATGGCGTTACTACGGGTGAAGACGGAGCTGCGGGAGATACATTTACAGGCATCAACAACCTGATCGGCTCCTTAACTCAAATCAACATCTTTAGAGGCAACGACAATCCAAACACCTTGCGTGGCGGCAATGGCGACGACCAAATATACGGCAACAATGGCGACGACACTCTTGAGGGCGGCAATGGCGACGACCAAATATACGGCAACAATGGCGACGACACTCTTGAGGGCGGCGCGGGCGACGACTACCTCTACGGCCACAATGGCAACGACATCATCTACGGCGGCGCGGGCAACGACATTATCAGCGGCAACACGGGCAACGACACCATCTACGGCGGTGCGGGCGCCGACCGCCTTGATGGTGGCGATGGCGCAGACATCCTTGATGGAGGTACAGAAGAGGACTTCGCTAATTATTCAGGATCTGGCAAAGGGGTCAGGGTTGACCTTTCCAATACAGGACGGCAAAATGATTTTGACGAAACGCATGGCTTTGCAGCCAACCAAAACGAAGCCGTGGACGACATCCTCTCCAATATAGAAAACATCTTAGGCTCAGCTCATAAAGACTGGCTTACGGGCGATGAGAATGCCAACACCTTGCGTGGCGGCAATGGCAACGACCGCCTTGAGGGAGGCGGTGGCGCGGACACCTATGAGTTCTACATTGGCGATGGCATAGATACAATAGACAGTTCCGCAGACGGGGTAGGCAACAAGCTGGTCTTCAACTATTACGGAGCGGCTTACACGAACGACAGCTTTGCCTTCACCAAAGGCAATCTGGATGCTGATGGAGCATTTTCAAGTGAGGTAGAAGGCTCTGACAACGACGACCTGCGAATCGTCGTTACTTCAGGAGGTCAGGAAAGGAATGTTGTCTACATCGAAGGCTATTTTGGTCTCACCGATGATGCCTACACGATCTACCACAAGGCCTACAATACCGAGAATACGCTTGTTGATACAGCCCCTCTCGAAACATCGTAGCAATCTAATAAGCTACTTACCATGTTGCGAGGCAGTTTGGGGATGAACTCCCCTTGGGGATGAACTCCCCTAGCCGAACAAAGTCGCTGCGCCAACCACTATAGCAATCACAGAGAACCCCACAACCATCAACTGCCGCATCCCTTGCATCTGCTCTTGCATCGCCTGATTCGACGCCTTCATCTCTGTCCTCAACGCCTGAAACTGTACATCCATCTTCTCTTCCAACCTTCGAATCTCCGCCTTCACCTCCCGAATGTCCGCCTTCACCTCTTTAATCTCCGCCCTCACCTCCCGAATATCTGCCTTCAGGTCTATCTTCACCGCCTGAGTCTCCGCCTTCGTCGCAACCCCCCGCATAGCCTCTTGCAAGCCATCGGCGTTTGCGTTTGCCTGCTTTTCGTTGAAACTGCCTTCGCGCGTTAATGTTCGAACATACTTACGCGTGTCAAAAACGGGTAAGTCCGTCAGAGTCTCTTTTGTCGTCGCCATAGTCTTTCTCCGTATCCAAGATTGATAAACCCCACTCCCCGACCCTAAAGCCTGCAGAGAAAAAAAGCAAGGAAAAAAAGCGGTATTCTTCTTATCACTAGGACGAGGAAAACATTGTCGCCGTGCCGTGTTGTGAGTCAGTATTGCGCACGACAAGTCGTGCGCTTTTGAATAAGAGGCTACGCATCTCGCGCGTAACCCTTCTCGGGTTTCGCGCGAGTGCGTAGAAGGCGCTATCGCGCCCCGCTGACGCGGGGTCTTCGTGGGGGGAATTTATCCCCCCACACCCCCCGCGCACGCCATAGCGCACGGCTTGCCGTGCGCGTCAATGATACTGGCGTGCGCATGTTTTGCGCTCGTAATCATACAAAGCCCGTCTGTTGCGTAAGCGCGTGCCTTTAAAAAGCGCAGGCGAGCAAAGGCATACACACACACGCGCCCATACACAACCCCTACAACAGCGATTCCTGACTAGGTTCGCTAACACTAATCTCCGCAAGCTTCTCCTCCGCCTTCTCCTCTACCTGCTCCTTCTTCGCAACCCTCTCCTCTACCTGCTCTTTCTCCTCCGCAACCCTCTCCTCTACCTTCTCCCGCACTTGCACCCTCTCTTTATCTTTATCTTTATCTTTATCTTTCTCTTTCTCCTGCTCCTCACCCCTGCGTCGCCATCCCCCACCCTCCTGATACCAAAAACCAATTTTATTCTTATTCTCACCCCCCCCCATAGCACCCAATCTACCCCACAATCCCTCCGCAATAACCCCCGCATCCACATCTCCATCCTCATACAAAAAACAACATAAATCAAACCTCTCCCCATCACCTCCAATATCTATACCCATATCCATATCCGTATCACCCCCCTCATTCCCCTCCTGCCAATGAAACAAAACACGCGCTCCGTTCTTAATCTCCTCCGTTTTTGTCGTCAGTAAAATAGGCTGCTCTGCCGTAAAGTCCTCCTCGCTACCCCGCAACTTCCCCACTCGACCATGAGGCAGAAATCCCGCCGCAGGATCCATCCATAAAAATATATCTAACTCCTCCTCCCTGCGCACAGACGATAACCGCACCACAGAACGCTCCCCCCGCTCTAATGTCTTCTCCAACATCACCCGCAAGACACGCGAAGTCCTCCCGCGAGAAACACAATAAAAACGAAACTCCGCCATCGCTCTACTATCCTAACCCCCCGCCTCCCTCTCCCCCTCATTGGCAAGCGCCTCCGCCAAGTCAGCCAGCAATCTCACGCCAAAGCCCGAGCCTCCCCTCGGACGCCCCAACCTCGCCTTCGTCGCCCAAGTCACTCCCGCAATGTCAATGTGAGCCCAACGAGTTTTGGCAATCCCCTCCTCCTTCGATGCTCCTCGTACAAACCGCTGCAAAAACTGCGCCGCCGTAATCGAACCCGCTCCACCCCCGCCGATATTCTTCATGTCCGCAATAGGCGAGCGCAACATCGCATCGTAAGCCGCATCTAAAGGCAATCGCCATATTTTCTCGCCCACAGCCTTCGCACAAGCCTCCAACTCTTTGGCAAGCGTGTCGTCGTTCGCAAAGAAACCCGCATACTCCTCGCCTAAAGCAACAATCATAGCTCCCGTCAAAGTAGCCAAGTTCACCATCGCACGAGGCTGCCATCGCTGCTGCGCATACCACAACAAGTCCGCAAGCACTAACCGCCCCTCAGCATCCGTGTTCAATACCTCGACGGTCTTGCCCGAAAGCGTTCGCACAATATCGCCCGGCCGTTGAGCGTTTCCACCTGGCATGTTCTCAACCAATCCGACAATGCCAACGCAAGCCCTGCGAGGTTGCTGTAAAGCAATAGTCGTCATCGCCCCGACGACCGCCGCTGCACCGCCCATATCCATCTTCATGTCCTCCATCGAGCCCGCCGGCTTCAACGACAACCCCCCCGAATCAAATGTCACTCCCTTGCCCACCAACACCAACGGCGCACGTTTATCCTTTTTGGGCGGCTCGTAATGCATCACGACAACGCGCGCCGCATGCTCGGAGGCACGCGCAACCGCTAACAAAGCGCGAAAACCCATTTTTTCTAAGCGCTTCTCGTCCAACACCTCGACGCGCAATCCCTTGCTAATATCCTTGCCGACACTCTTGCCAACAACCTTTGGCAGAGCCAACAAACGCTCGGTAAAGGTTTGCGGGTTCAGAGCGTTCGGAGGCTCGTTGACAAGGTCGCGCGCAAGGCAAACCCCTTGCGCCTCGGCTTGGCATCGCGCCCATGCTCGCTCGCACGCAGATATTGCAAATTGCGCGCCTGAGAGAGACAGCGTCAATTTTTTCAGATGCATCTTGCGGCTTTCCGCCTCTTCCTCGTTGTCGTCCGAAAGGTAGCTGTCGAAACGATAGGAGGCAAGCGTCGCCCCCAATGCTCCCTCGCTTGCAGCCTTGGGCGTTTGTAGAAAGAGGTTGCGCTCTCTGCCGTCGTAAATCCAAAGTGCATCCTCCGCGCCGATCGCGCGCGCGCGTGCGAGCAGCATCGCCCCTTGAGAAAATAACGTGCGCGGGCGTTGACTTTCTGGAGAGGTAGCCGCGTTCTGCTCGCAAGATTCGTGAGACGATTGCTCTGTTCCCAGCAGCACGACCCTGCCCAGCTTGCCTTGCGTGGGGAAGCCTGACACATCGAGCAGTTGTCCTTGTCGTGCTTTGAATTTTTTTGCTTGCTGTCTTGCTCTGGCGATGGGCTTGCCGAGCAGCTTGTCGAGGGCTTGTTCTTGCGCTTGGGGTTTTTCTCGAACCGAGAGGAAGAGCAAGCTGTGTTTTTTTGCCAGCGTGTCAATGGTGGGTTCGGCATCAAAGGCGATGGAGAAGGAGGGGAGAGGCATAGAAACGAAAACTCACAGGAGGGGAAAAAGAGAAGATAACAACCTCTTTTCTTGTGGCACGGCGAGTAGGAAAGGTCAAGCGCAAGCACGCGAGCGTCTCAAGCGCAAGCACGCGAGCGTCTCAAGTAAGGCTCTCTCTTGTTTTCTGCGCGTTTTTTATGCTACACTCTGTTGCCATGGCTCGCTCTCCGTCTCGTTCTCAGCCTCGATTTCTTGCGCGCAAAAGAAGCGTTCGCAAGAAATCTGTCGCCTCTTTTTTTACACGCTTGGCGTTTTTTTCGCGCACCTCCCTGCGTGCCCAGCGCAGCTACCTTGTCGGCATTGCCTCGGGATTGACGCTGCTGTTGTGCGCCATCGCGCTGATGCAATACCTCGCGCGCGACAAGACCGCCAACCTCGACGATAGCGAGACGCTGTTAGTTTGGCAGCAGAATCTGACAACCTCTGTCGAGCGTGCGGGGTTGCAACAAAGACCTGCGCTCGCAGGAGAGCTGGGGTTCAACCTAGCGCGCGTCAATGAGGAAGGACAAATCATACTCGGCGGCTACGCGCCGCCTCTTTCAAAACTGCTGCTGCTGACTAACGGAGAGGTGTTGGGTGCCATGGTGACCGACGATAGGGGCGAGTGGCTCTTCCTCTCGCAAAAGCCCTTCGATACAGGGCAGTACACGCTCAGCCTAGAAGCGCAAATCGACCAGCAGAGAGCAGAGAAAGAAGTTATCCAAGAAGTTGTTTATGGCATCGAAACGCTATGGGTGGTCATCCCCGAAGCCAGCTTTTCGACAGAGGTTCAGCAACCCTTGATGGTCGTGCTACCGAACGAAAGTGGGGTTGCCTCGCGCATCCTATCGCGACGTTTCTCAGGCGACAAGACGGCGACGGGTGCCGACTTCATCGTCGATACGCTCGATTACGGCGAGAACGGACATCTCTCGCTTGCAGGACGACTGAGGGGAGAGCAAGTCGAAATGCTGGTCTATCGCAACAACAAGCTCGTTGCGCGCAGGGGCTATCGCGGCAAAGGCGCTGTGCCTGTGGATTGGCAAATCTCGGCGCGTCTTGCCCCCTCGCAGACGAGCCTGTCGGGACAGGTTTTGCGTATCGACCTCGTCAGTAACGAGAAGGTCGTGCAGCGCAAAGCCCTTCCCATCGACTGGACGCCCCTCGTGCGCGAGGGCGAAGACGAATACTTTGTCGTGCGCTCGGGCGCGAGCCTTTGGCATATCGCGCGTCGCATTTTCGGGACAGGAACGCTCCACACCTTTTTGTACGAGGCGAACAAGGCGCAAATCGAAAATCCCGACCTCATCCGCCCAGGACAAATTCTCTTCATTCCGCAAAGACCGAACGAGCAGGAACAGACGACGCAACTGCTGCCCTCTGCCACAGAGCCTGAGGATTCCTTGCCGTGACCGAAGAAGACCTACTGATTTTCGCGCGCGAAAGCATCTTCCTGCTGTTAGAGGTGAGCTTGCCTATTCTGTTAGTTAGCCTGATTGTCGGGTTGCTGATCGCCCTTTTTCAGGCGCTCACCCAAATACAGGAGGTCACCCTTACCTTCGTGCCGAAAATCGTCGCGGTTTTTCTCGCGCTGCTTCTGTTTCTGCCCTTCATGATGCGGAGCATGTTCGACTTCATGCAGTCGATTGCCGACCGCATCATCGCGCTGGGATAACCCGCGAAGGGCAAGGCGAGGCTCATGCTTGCAGAGTTGCTCCCCCAAGAAGCATGGCGTTTTGCTCTTCTGTTCGTGCGCATTTCAATTATGATCACGCTGTTTCCCAACATCGGGCAGAGCTTCGTCTTACCGCGCATCCGCTTGTTGTTGGCATTTTTTCTCACGTTGATTCTACTACCCGTCGTGGGGGAGTCTCTGCCTGTTCAACCGCAGGAGTTCGACAGGCTCTTTCTGCTGCTGCTCAACGAGGCTTTGATAGGAGTGCTTATCGGCACGGTGGCGCGATTTGCCTCGTCGGCGTTTCTCTATACGGGCGTTTTTTTTGCTCTGTTGGTGGGTATGTCGAACGCTTCTCTTTTCAATCCTCTGCAAGCGCAGCAGAGCGTCTTGCCTGCCGTGTTCTTGAGTCTGTTTGCCACGACGGCACTTTTTGTCACCGATTTGCATCACATCGTTTTTTTGGCGCTTGCGGATAGTTATCGTCTTTTTGCGCCTGGGGTGTGGTCTTTTCCTGCAGGAGATTTTTCACAGCTGGTGCTTGACATTTTCAGCAAGAGCTTTAGTTTGGGTTTTCAAATTGCTGCTCCTTTTTTTATTGTTTCGGTGTTGTTTTACGCCTTGATGGGAGTGTTGGCGCGCTTGATGCCGCAGATGCAGGTGTTTTTTATCGCTCTGCCTTTACAGCTTTTGTTGGGATTTTTGCTTTTGGCGCTCAGTCTTACCGTGATGTTGCGTTTGTTCTTGGAGCATTTTCAAGAGGCGATGACGCCCTTCCTTGCCTCTTGAGGCAAAACGGGTTTTGGAAGAGTTAACGACGGAGGTTTGGGTTTCTTATGGCGGATGCGGATGATGCACAAAAGACGGAAGAACCTACTCCGAAGCGGTTGCGCGACGCGAGGAGCGAGGGGCAAGTGCCTTTATCGCGCGAGGTCAACCATTGGCTTTTGTTGTTGGTAGCGACCTTGGCGATTGCTTTGTTGGGTAGATTTGTAGCTCAAGGTATCAGCGCGCCACTCGCGAGCATTATGGAGAAAGCGGGCAACCTCGCGGTTGCCGAGCAGGAGATAGGCGACTTGTTGGCGGATCTCGTGCGCGAGTTGGGGGTAGCGTTCGTTTGGCCTGCGCTTGCTATCGTGTTCATCGCTCTGTTTTCGCCATTGGTGCAGATAGGTCCTTTGATTGCGCCGAAGCGGATGCAGCCGAAGTTGAATAAGATTTCTCCTTTGTCGGGGTTTAAGCGTTTGTTTTCTATGGAGAGTTTGGTTGAGTTTTTGAAGGGGTTGATAAAACTTACATTGGTGGGTGGTGTGGGGGCTGCCTTTTTGGTTGCGCAGTTGCCGAACATCGAAGATTTCATGATGCGGAGCGCGGATTTCGTTCTACCGAAGACGCAGGAGTTGTTGATTGGCATGATGGTTGCGATCTTGATGGTGTTGTTTGTGATAGCGGCGTTGGACTTGTTGTTTCAGCGTGCGCGTCATCGCAAGCGTTTGCGGATGACGAGGCAGGAGGTTTTGGACGAGTTCAAGCAGATCGAGGGCGATCCGCAGATCAAGGCGCGAATACGGCGTATTCGCAACGAGCGTGCTCGTCAGCGCATTGCTCAGGCTGTTCCGAGTGCGGATGTTGTGATTACGAACCCGACGCACTATGCGGTTGCGATCGCTTACGATGATACTTCGATGGAGGCACCGCGCGTTGTTGCCAAGGGGGTAGATTATTTAGCAGAAGAGATTATGCGTCTTGCGCGCGAGGCGGGTATTCCGTTAGTTGTGAATCCTCCTTTGGCGAGAACTTTGTATGCGGCGTGCGATGCGGGGGAGGAGGTTTTGTCGGAGCATTATCAGGCGGTCGCCGAGGTGATTAGTTATGTTTGGAAGCTCAAGGGAAAAAGAGCTGCTTAGTTAGGTATATTTTAGTTATGCCTCGTTTTCATAAGCTTCGCACTTTGCCTCATCCTGCGCAGACTCTGTTTGATCTTGTTTTAGATATTGAGACTTACCCTCAATTTCTACCTTGGTGTTGTGATGCTCGTGTTGCGAACAGGACGCATAATAGTTTAGATGGTGTGTTGATGGTTGGGACGCGGGTTGTCCATAGTTCTTTTACGAGTTTTGTTCGGTTTGATGTTGCGACGGGCATTATTTCTATGAAGGCTCATAGCAATCTTTTTTCGCACTTTCGGAGTCGTTGGTGCATCACTTCGGCGGAGAATAGTGAGAGTAGCGTGGTGGATTTTGTTGTTGATTTCGAGTTGAGTAGCTTACCTTTAAGGGTTCTTTTCGAGGGTTTATTTGAGCAGGCGGCTTTGTGTATGGTTGAGGCGTTTGAGCGTCGCGCGAGTTTTCTTGCTGCTCGTCGTCGTGTGATAGAAACGCAATAGGAATAGTTTGCTCACATGGGGGGAGCGGGTAGTCTTTAACGGATGCAAAACATCGCGTGCGTAGCACGCGGGGGGGTGTGGGGGGATAAATTCCCCCCACGAAGACCCCGCGTCAGCGGGGCGCGTAAGCGCCTTCTACGCATTTCGCGCGTAGCGCGAGATGCGTAGCCTCTTATTCAAAAGCGCGTTTCGCAGAAACGCGCAAGCTGACTCGCGTCACAAAATCTGCTTGCCGTGTTACGAGTCAGCTTGCGCATTGCTTCGCAATGCGCTTTTTAAATAAGAGGCTGCGCGTTTCGCTTCGCTCACGCGCAGATTCATGCGGGGGGAATTTATCCCCCCGCGCCCCCCGCGCACGCTTTGCGTGCGCATGTTTACTCGTCAAAGCGCGCGTCCCGTTTTTTGGGACACTACCGCTACCTGTTAGTAAGATAAAAGCTCAATAAGAGCAGTGATCGTATAAAGCCTTCCAATCATCCAAGCTCCTAGGCTGAGGAAAAAGCGCAAGCAACCGCTCCGCAGGAGTTCGCCTCTCCTTGATAATGCTTTCTAGCGGCTCAAGGAAAGGACGCTCGTCCTCTCCCCCTTGCACACGACACCTCCGCGCCAAGCCCCCGCGCGCCAAGTCCACCATGTCACTCGCAATCGCCCCGATATCACGCCCCCGACAAGGCGTCGCCAAGCCTAAACGAGGCACCTTCTCGCTCGCCCTCGAAAGCGAATCCTCCGCCTCCTGATCGCACAATCCAACCCCCGACGGATGAGGTTGCGCCAACTCCTCCGCCATCAGCAAAGCCTGCGCCTGAGCCTGCTCGTCGTACAACAAGCCCGCCCATAAGGCAGGTAAGGCGCACAGCATCGCCGAATCGCCGCTGTCCGCTCCGCGCATCTCGATGACACGCTTCAAACGAACATCAGGAAAGATCATCCGCATGTGGCTCGCCCAATCATCTATACGCGCGCTGCCATGCTGTTCTCGTAGTCTCTCGCCACGTGCGCCATCCAAGTAGTCGGCAAAAGAAAAGTCGCTGGTGTCGATATAACGCTCGCCACGCACCAAACAATACAGAGGGATCGGCAAGGCATAGTCTCGCCACCCCTCGTAACCGAAGGCGCGGTCGAAGACAAACAACGGCATCCCGCAACGCCGCGCATCGCTATCCAACCAATAGTGCGCGCGATTCGAAAGTATGCCGTTCGCCTTCCCCTCGCTATAAGGTGAATGGGCAAACAACGCCGTGACCACAGGTTGCAACGCGGTTGCAATGCGCATCTTACACACCATGTCGCGCTCGTCGGTGTAATCAACATTCGCCTGTACCGTCGCCGTGCGTCCCATCATCGCAACGCCCATCCCGCCCTGTTGCGCCATGTATGTTCGCATGATCGCGTATCGCTCCTTCGGCATCCACGGCAGCTCGGCGTCGCTCTCGCGCGGACGTGCGCCGATCGCACACATTCCCAAGCCTCGCGCTTGCAACAGAGGACGCAAGACGGACAAGTGCGCCTTCAGCTCCGTACAAATATCATGAACCGAGCGCAACGGCGCGCCAGCAAACTCGAATTGTCCGGCAGGCTCAATCGAGATGGCATTCTGCGTCTCAGGCAAGTCCAAGCCGATGGGACAATTTTTCTCGCGTTGCAACACTCCTCCGCTCGCGCGCTGCAAGTCTTCCAAGAGCTCGCGTATCACCTCGTATTGCGGCGGGCGCAAGTCCTCAGTGTGAAACAATACCTTCTCATGCTCTGCGCCGATGCGACAATCGCTGGTCTCGCCATCTTGAAACCATTTTTTCAAGGCGGCACGATTGGCAATCGTCTCGATGGGTTTATCACTCATGGTGCTACTCTTTGTCCTCACGCTTTTGTTTGTTCAAGCCTGCTAGCTTGTTTTGTCTGCCAGCAAGCCAAGACCGCCAAGGCCGCCGTCTCGCACCGTAGCACACGCGCCCCCAACGAGACAGCGACGACCGAGCGACATCGCCGCAACATCGCATGCTCCGCTTCGGAGAATCCTCCCTCAGGTCCGACGAGCATCGCCATATTATTTGTCATGGTATTTGTTGTCGTATGCTCGTCGAGTGTCTTTTGCAAGCTTGTTGTCTCACCGCGCTCGGCGCAAAACAACAGCTGCGGCTCTCGCTTTACCAACGCTGCGGACAGGGGCTGCTCCTCCTCAAGGAGAGGACAGGTAAGACGCTCGCTCTGCTCGACGGCGGCTTGGATCGTCTTTTGGGCGCGCGCGTGCGAGAAATACGCGTTCGTATAGGAGCTGCGAAAAGGCACAAGCCTCGATACTCCCAACTCGACCGCGCCCGACAGAAGCCACACCAGGCGATGCGCGCGAATCGGTGAAAAATACAGCGTCGCTCCACTCTGCTCTGCCTCGCCCTCGTGCGCTGGGCGCAGGCAATGCAAACAGCGCGCCTTATTGGACTTTTCAAGCCACGATTTTCCTTGCCACGATTTTCCTTGTTCCTCCCTTTGTTTTGCTCTTTGTTTTGCTTTTTGCTCACCTTTTGTCTTCTCGTTTGTCTCCCAGCTGACAATTTCGACCAGCCACTCGCCATGCTCTTTGTTGAACAAGCGCATCTGCTCGCCCTCGTGCAGCCGCAAGACATTGCGCGCATGGTGCGTCGTCTCGGCGGATAGCGAGATGACAGCGTCGCGTTGCAGAAAGCCCTGCTGGTAAAAGCGTGCTGTGTTAGCCTGCGTGCTACGAGCAGGCAAGCTACGAGTAGGCAAACTACGAGTAGGAAAGCCTTGTATTTTTGCGGTCATGGCAATTGAGGTCTCCTTGAACAACCACTCTTTCAGTAACAACTCTTGCAGCAACAACGATTGCCATTCTAGCAGGCAACGAGGCAAGTCGCCCTTGTTCGTACGACTTTCGAAGTTATTTTCTGTGCGCTTTTCTGCCTACCTGAAACTCGGACGCTTCCACTCCCTCAGCGGCGCCTTCTACTTGCTCGTGCCGTGTTGGTGGGGGCTCGCGCTCGCCTTGCCTGATGTCCTGCCCGATTTTGCCTCCGATGTTTCTTTTGGGCAAGCGTCGCCATTCTTACTCCCCCTCTCGCTAGCGCTTCTCTTTGCTCTCGCTGCCACAGCCGCGCGCGCCGCTGGCTGCGCGTGGAACGACCTATGCGATTGCACTATAGACAAACAAACCGCGCGCACGCGAACCCGTCCGCTGCCGAGCGGCGAGCTCTCCAAGCGTCAAGCCTTGCTGTTCGTCTTGCTCGCGCTCTTCGTGTGCGGCGCGTGTTTGCTCGGCTTGCTCGTGCTTGCGGAAAACCCCTTCCTGCTACTGCTGCTCGTCTGTGCCATCCTGCCTATCGCCGCCTTCTACCCCCTCGCCAAGAGAGTCGTATCCGCTCCGCAATTCGTTTTGGGTATCGCCTTCAACTGGGGCATCCTCTGCGCCTACGCCGCCCTTGCGGGCAACCTCAACAGCGCAGCCTGGTCGCTGTGGCTCGGTGCCATCGCATGGACAGCCTTCTACGACAGCATCTACGCTTGGCAGGATATCCAAGACGACCGCCGCACAAAAATGAACTCGCTCACCCTGTGGCTGGAGAAAAAACAAAACCCCAAACTGTGGCTCAAAACCCTCTACGCATTCTTTCTTGCAAGTGTTCTTGTAAGCGTGTTTCTCGCTCTTTCGCCAACCTTTGAAGCGAACCTCAACATTTGGCAGGTGGGTTTTTGGCTTTTCTGCCTTCTTCTGCTCCTCCTGCTCGCGCGGTGGTGCTACGTCGACTTGGCACGATGCAACCTCCGCAAGCCACAAGAGTGCATGGCTTTCTTTCGCAAAGAGTGTTGGCGAACAGGAGGAGGAATCTTGCTATTGTTGCTGCTCGCAACTTGCTCTTCTCGGCTCGTCTGACCTGTCCCGATGAGATGTGTCGTGATGCTCGCTAAAATCAAAACTCTCGCCATAACAGCCGCCCAAACAATCTCGATGCTGCTTGCTCTTCTCGCTCGCGTGGCATCGCCCCTCAAGCGCACGTTAGGATGGGCAAGAATAAGAGTAGGAGTAAGAGTAGGAGCAGGGACGCTGCTCGTCGCCTTGTCGCGCGCTCCGTCGACTTTTTCTACGGCGTGCGTCTCGCTGTTCTTCCTGTTGCCCTTCTATCCGTGGGAGCGTCGCTCGGTTGCCCCCGCGCTGCTGCCTACTCCCCCTCGGCGCGGCGATCGGCAGAAAGGGAAAGAGACCTTGCAAGGCGTCTGCGCTTGGGGAGGCATGCGCATTGTCCATCCCTATCCCTTTTGGCATCCCACGACCGCCTGCGCGCGCTGGCTTGAGGCTTGCCACGGCTTCGTGTGGCTGGACGATATCCGCGCCTACGCCACCACGGTTCCCGATACCGACGCAAAGCTTCAAGCCGTTAGGTTCGCAGCTGAGCGCATCGCCGACTGGCTGCTCACGCATCGTCGTTGGTCGTGGGAGGCCTGGCGAGCCGCCACGGTCGCCACGCGTCTGACGCAATGGTTACAACACTACGACTGGTACGCGCCCGCCCTTACAGAGGAACAACGTGTCTCGCTTCACCGCGCGCTCTATGCGCACTATCGGCATCTGTGCCGCGCGACGCTGCTCCAGCCGCGCTTCGCCGTCGAGCGTCTGAGTGGTCTGCTCGTGTGCACGACGGCAGCCTTGTGCTTTCGCGACATCCGCGCGCGCCGCCAAGCTTGCGAGCGCAGGCTGTGCCGTTGTTTGGAAGAGCAAGTGCCGCGCGGCGAGGGCTTTTGGTACGGACGGAAAGGCTGCCAGCAGCAAGCCGTCATGGAGGCGTTGTTGCAGGTCAGACGGCTTTATGGGCTTCTCCAGCTACTTCCCGCCGAGGGGTTGTTGGCAGCGCTCGATCGGATGGTGCCTGCGCTCATGATGCTGCGCTGCGGCGACGGTGCGCTCGCCACCTTCAACGGCAGCGGCGAGGGCTCTGCTTCTGCGGTCGCGCGTTTGCTGGCGGCGGTTCAAGTGCGCGCGCGCACACCGCTGTCGGCTACGGCTGCGGGGTTGGAGCGTATGGTTGCCCAACGCGCTCTTGTGCTCGTCGATGCCTCCTGCCCGCGCCCTTCGCACGCGCAGCACAATGGCTTCGAGCCTCCCTACGCCAGCACGAGCGCTTTCGAGTTCTCTTACGAAAAAGACCGCCTCATCGTCTCCTGCGCGTTGGCGGCGGCTTTGAGCGCGCATCTGCCCAGCCATCTTTCTTTGCGCGCTGCTCGTTCGAGCGCGGCGCACTCGATGCTCACGATAGCCGAGCGCAACGTTTGTTCTCTCCACCCCTTCGATACGCGTCGTGCGCGTGTCAGCGTCGTGAGATCGACGCAAGAAGGGCAAACGCGCCTCCGCCTTTCGCACGACGGCTACAAGAACTTGTTCGGTCTCGTTGTCTCGCGCGAGTTGCATCTCTCGTCGGTTGGCACGCGTCTGTGGGGCTGGGAGAGGATACACCTCGCCCGCGCGCGCCGCGTACAACGCACTCTGCCACTCAAAAGCTTCAAGAAACCCTTCAGTAAAGGTTTGGACAAAAGTCGGGAGTTGGAAAAAGGACTGCCCTTCGCGCTGCGTTTCCACTTGCACCCGAAAGTGAGCGTCTTCCTATTGCGCAACGGTCGAGAAGCTGTGCTGAAGCCCGACAACCGCCCTGGCTTTCGTTTTCGTCTGGAAGGAGACGCCTCGCTGAGTGTGGCGGAAAGCCTCTACGGCGGGGAAGGAAAACTCGTGTCCACGAAGCAACTTCTCGTTTCGGGAAGCATCGACCTCAGGCACAAAGGCGACACATTCCTGCTCGCCTGGCACCTGCAGCACGAAACCGACGAAGAGGCTTGACCCCACGAAAAGCCTGTTGTACCAAGACAAGAAGGGGGACGGTCTATGGCGCGATGGCGGAGTGGTTACGCACGGGACTGCAAATCCCTTGAGGCCGGTTCGATTCCGGCTCGCGCCTTCCCTGCCTTCTCATTTTCCCTTCCCCTTGCCAACCGCTCGCGAGGGGGCTAGAATGAGGGGAGTGCGCGGGAACGGCTTTTCGCGCGCTTCACAGACGCAAACAAAGGAGGACAAGACCATGAGCTTCGATACGCCAAACTCAGCGTTGCAGGTCGCAAACTCGATTCTGCAACGTTCCTTGGACGAGAAGGACAAAAACGCCCTCATCACCCACCTGAAGCTGCAGAAGCTACTCTACATCCTGCACGGTTGGCACTTGGCGATGACAGACAAACCTGCTTTTGAGGACGAGGTTGAGGCTTGGGCTTACGGTCCTGTTGTGCGTGATGTCTACTATGCTTTCAAAGACTGTGGTGACAAGCCTATTGAAGATTTGGGTAAAGATTCGGAAGGCGATCAGAAGTGCGTCGTTGCGAGGGAGGATTTTTTCAATAAGGTGTTGAGCATCGTTTGGGAAAAATACAAGAATATTCCAAGTTTTGATCTGGTTAATGCGACGCACGCACGCGGGACTCCGTGGGATTGGGCGCGTGAAAACGACGAGAAGATCATCGCAAACTCTGTTATTCGGGATCACTACAAGGAGTTGTTGGGACAATATGAAAACAAGAGCGAACTCGCAGAAGCCCATGCCTGACAGAGAAACTCAATCTTTAGAAGCACTAAAGGGAAGAGCTACCAAAGAAATTGCGCGCGCTGATCGGACGCATTATTCGGAAAAGAGTAAACAACAACAAGCGCATGATTTGCGTGTTATGGAAAAAGAACATTCTGACAAAAGACACTATAGGAATACATTGCTCTTTGGAGGCATCGTAGGAGGGCTTCTTTTTTTATTGGCATCTGCTTTTTTTATAGCTATATTTTACGAAAAATACGAACAAATTGAAATCGTTGTTTCCATGCTCGTTTTTATGCTGGGTCATGTGACTGGGCTGTTAGCGGGGCAAAGCAGGGGTCGTTAGCTCAGTTGGTTAGAGTGCTGCCTTGACATGGCAGAGGTCGCTAGTTCAAATCTAGCACGACCCACCACGACCCCCTAACACACCTCCCCCAAAAAAAAATTCGCCGACAAAGCGTCTAATTTTTTTCTTCTTCCTCCGTCGAGGTATCTGCCTCGTCCTCGTCTTTGTCTTCTGCTACCACCTCTTGAGCGTTCTCTAGCTCCTCGTCTGTTTTCTGCTCTTCTTGTGCGGCTGCTTGTGTTGTTTCTTCTTCTGCTACTTCATCTTTTTTTTCTGCTTGAGCGGTTTTAGCCTCCGCCTTTTCTTTTTTTCTTTTGGCGGGTTTTTCTTTGGCGGCTGGCTTTTTACCTCCCTTTCCTCCCTCGCGCGCCTCCTTCTCTTCGAGAGCCTTGCCTAAGATGTCTCCCAACACCGCGCCCGAATCGGCGCTGCCGTAAGTCGATGTGACCTCCTTGACCTCTGCCACCTCGCGTGCCTTGACGGAAAGCGTTAGTTTTCGCTGCTTCTTGTCGATATCCATGATCTGCGCGTCGACCTTTTCTCCTGGTGCGTAGCGATCGGGGCGTTGCTCGGAGCGGTTGCGCGCTAAATCGCCTCGACGGATAAATGCTTCGATCTTGTCGCCCGACGCGCCTGCAACCTCGACGAGAATTCCTCCATCTTGCACCTTGACGACGGTGCAAGTGACGACCTCTCCCTCCTTCAAGGAGGCGACACTTTCGGCGAAAGGATCGGGCTCGAGCTGCTTGATCCCTAAGGAGACGCGCTCTTTCTTCACATTGATTTCAAGAATTTTGACCTTTACCTTGTCGCCGCGTTTGTATTTCTTCAAGGCGTCGTCAGGACTGCCGCCCCAGACCAAATCGGTTATATGCACCATACCGTCTGCCTCCATCGGCAGGGTTAGGAACAAGCCGAACTCTGCGGTGTTTTTCACCGCCCCCTCGATTTCGTCGCCCACCTTGTGCTGCTCGGCAAAGGTTGTCCAGGGGTTTGGCTGGCAGGATTTCATTCCCAAGGAGATGCGTTTCTTTTCCAAGTCCAAGCTCAAGACCTGCACTTCCACCTCCTCGGAGACGGAGACCATCTTGCTGGGATGCACATTCTTGCGCATCCAGCTCATCTCGGAGACATGGACAAGCCCCTCGATACCGGGTTCCAACTCTACGAATGCACCGTAATCGGTCACCCGCGTCACTCTTCCTGTGGCTTTTGCCTCGGCAGGAAATTTTTCGCCTACTTCGTCCCACGGATTTTTTTCCATCTGCTTGATGCCTAAGGAGACGCGCTGTGTCTCTGCGTTGTAGCGGATGATCTGCACTGTCAGACTTTCTCCCACCTCGACGACGTCGCGCGGGTGGTTGATGCGTTTCCACGACATGTCCGTCACATGGAGCAATCCGTCGATGCCTCCCAAATCGATGAAGGCACCGTAGTCGGTGACATTTTTTACGATCCCTTCCATCACGCGTCCTTCTTGGATCGTCTCGATCAGCTTTTCGCGTTGTCCAGCCCGCTCCTTTTCTAGGATCGCTCGCCTAGAGACGACGATATTGTTGCGCGCTCGATCCATTTTCAGGATTTGGAACTCTATTTCTTTCTGCAACAGCTCGCTATGGTCGCGCAGCGGACGGATATCGACCAACGAGCCTGGTAGAAAGGCTTCGGCGCCGTCCAAATCGACGGTGAACCCGCCTTTCACGGCATCTTTGATCGTGCCTTTGACATGCGTTTCGTTTTGAAATTGTTCTTCCAGTCGTTGCCATGCTTCTTCGCGCTGTACTTTTTCGCGCGAGATCTGGATTTTGCCGTTGCGGTCTTCCAGACGTTCGATGAACACTTCGACGACATCGCCGGGCTTCGGTGCAACTTGTCCTTTGACGGAGATAAATTCTTTGATTGGCACGCGTCCTTCTGTCTTCAGTCCGACATCGATCACGGCATAGTCACCATCGAGGGAGACGACCGTGCCTGCAAGCACGGAGCCTACGATGTTCTTTTCCGAGCCAAACGATTCTTCGAACAGAGCCTCGAAGCTTTCGCCTCCCGAAGAGGTTTCGTTTGTCGAGGGGGTGTCGGAAACTTGCTCGGAAACTTGCTCTTTTGCCATCTTTTGAGCTTTCTTTTGAGCTTTTGCCTCAGATTTTGCTTCAGCTTTTTTTTGTGCTTTCGCCTCAGTTTTCTTTTGCTTGCTTGCGGGGAAGGGCTGCGGAGCGTTGTCCTCCGAGGCGTGTTCTGCGCTCGGCGAGGGGGATGGAGAGGCGGCGGTCACGCGGATACGCTCAAGGACAAGAGGAAGGGAACGACATCACGCAACCCTGCGGTGGCGGGAATCGCAGAAACAAAAAGATAGGGCATAGGGAGGAAAGGGGGGATGGTAAAGAAGAAAGGAAGCAGGGAGAAATCAGGACACGAAACGCATCCGACAAGCCTCGACATGGTGAAGGGCTTGCGCCAAGACCTGCTCAAGCGAAAGCCTTGAGCTGTCTATGATCATCGCGTCCTCTGCCTCTCTCAGGGGTGCTTCCAAGCGCGATGCATCGCGCTCATCGCGCACCCGCATCGCCTCAAGCACGGTGTTCAACTGCACATTATAGTTCCCTCCCTCGCTGTCGTCAAGCAATTGTTGCGTGCGGCGTTTGGCGCGCTCTTCCAATGAGGCTTTCAAGAAAATCTTACAGGGCGCATCGGGAAATACCACCGTTCCCATGTCGCGTCCGTCCAAGACGATCCCTGTCACAACCGAGGCGATGTAGGCGCGCTGTTGGTCGCGCAAAACCGCGCGCAACGCGCCGTGTGGCGCAAGCCGAGAGGCGAGCAGGGCGATCCTATCTTCGTTCAAGCGATGGTCTGTCTCTAAATCTGCAAGGTAGGCGCGCGTGAGGGGAAGATGCGTGCGTGTCATCTGCGCGATCGCCGCGATGTTGGAATCTGGAGAGACAATTTTTGGGAGGTCGTTCTTTGCGTGGCTCAACGCGATATTCCACTCGTCCGCCACACGTAGCGCAACCGAGCGATAGAGCTTCCCCGAATCCAAGCGTTCGTAACCGAGATGCGTTGCAAGCCCGCGTGTCAGCGTCCCTTTGCCTGCCGCCGCAGGCCCGTCGACGGCAATCACGAAAGGGCGATGTTTTTTCGTCATGGTCATGAGGCAGGGATGGTAGCAGGAGGGGTTGCGAGAGGAGTTGCGGGTGTGAGGATAGCGCCGATGCTCGCCATGCATCGTTGAAAATCGGGAAAGCTGGTCGCAATCGATTCGGCGTTATCGACGGAGATCGATCCGTTGCGTCGCGCCAAGCCGAGCGTCAGAAAACTCATCGCGATACGATGGTCGCCGTAGGTTTCGATCGAAACGGGACTGCTCTTGGTGGATGCCTTGTCGAGCGTGTTTCCATATACAATAAGCCTATCTGCTTCCTGCTCGCAGCGCACGCTGCAGCGCGCCAAACCCTCGCTGACCGCCGTCAAGCGGTCGCTCTCTTTGACGCGCAACTCTGCCAAGCCCTGCATAACCGTCTTGCCCTTTGCGCACGCCGCCGCCATCGCCAAGGCGGGATACTCGTCGATCATGCTAGCAGCGCGCGCGGCGGGAACCTCGACCCCGCGCAAGGAGGCTGCGCGCACGCGAAGATCGGCGATAGGTTCGCTCTTGCTGTAATCCTTGTCGGGGTCAATGTCGGGAGATTGCGTCACAAAGGAGATGTCCGCGCCCATCTCGCGTAGCGTCTCGATGAAGCCTGTGCGCGTTGGGTTGACCCCCACCCCCCTCAGCGTTATATCCGAGCCTTCGCACAAGGTTGCCGCCAGGATAAGAAAGGCAGCCGAGCTTGCATCGCCTGGCACAGAAATTTTTTGCGGCGCGCTCAAAGCGCAACCCCCTTCTAAGACGAGCCGCCGCCCGTGCCGTTCGCCTCGTTCTTCCTCCCCCAACCTCTCCACAAGCAGCGGAGCGCCGCAAGCGAGGAGCAAGCGTTCCGTGTGGTCGCGCGACAAAAATGGCTCGATGATCTCGCTTTGTCCGTGCGCGCACAGGGCAAAGAGTAGCAACGCGCTTTTCACCTGCGCGCTCGCGCTTTGCAAGCGGCAACGCAATGGCAGCGGACGCCGCAATCCCGTCAGCGTCAGAGGCAGCGTGCGTCCCTTGTGCATATACGCCCTCACCCCCGCGCTTGCGAGGGGAGCCAGCACGCGATCCATCGGACGCGCGCGTAGGCTTTGGTCGCCGTCGAGGATGCAGGGAAACGGAGCGGCGGCGAGCAAGCCGCACAGCAGGCGTGCGCTCGTGCCTGAGTTGCCGCAGTCCAAGACCTCTTGAGGCTCGCTCAGCGCGCCTGCGCCCGCGCCGAAGACATGCCACAGAGGCTCTGCTTTTGTCCCTGCTCTTTCGATCGGCACGCCGAGTTTGCGTAAGATGCCGAGCGTTGCCAGCACATCCTCACTCTCCAGCAGTCCTGATATTTCTGTTTTGCCGAGGCATAGGGCGGAGATGATCAACGCTCGGTGCGAGATAGACTTGTCGCCGCTGACGCGCACCTCGCCCGACAGCGCGCGGCAGGGCGAGGCTTTCAGCTGCGACACGAGCGGAGACAAAAAAGCGAAAAATTAAGCGAAAGCTTACTTGACACGAAGAGACGATTCAGGCAAAGAGAAGGGGAGGCTGTTCGTAGAGATAAAAGCATCTTGACACATCGGCGACAAACTCAAGGTTCGACAACAGCATAGTTTGCAACAACACGGTTTAGCAACGAGGTTTGGATTAGGGTTACTTATGGCAAAAGCACACTGGGGTATCAAGCGCGTCTGCAACAGCGGCAGTTGCGGCGCGAAGTTTTACGATTTCAACGAGAAGGCGATCGCCTGTCCGAAGTGCGGTGCTGCTTACAGTCAGAAACTCATGTCGCGCTCTTTTGCGACGGAGGAGCGTAGCACGAGCGAGGAGGATGTGGCAGAAGGCGCGCTCGCGTCGAGCGAAAACGAAAACGAAAGAGAAAACGAAGAGACGGCGGTCGCATCGAGCGATGCTACTGCCGAGGGAAATGCGGTCGCGTTGGAAGAAGTCGAAAGCTTCTCCTGACGGCGACTTTATCTCTTGTTCTCAATAAAATCTCTCCAAGAAATCCATAAGGGTAAGGTTAAGATGGCGCGTTATTCCTCGCGTTATTCGCTTTGGTCGTTGTTGCGCCACGCGCGTAAGGGCCACAAGAATTGGTCGCGCGCATGGCACAGCCCGACGTTGCGTTCCGAATACGACATCGTGATCGTCGGAGGGGGAGGACACGGGCTTGCAACCGCCTACTACCTTGCGCAAGAGTTCGGAGCGACGCGCGTCGCCGTCTTGGAAAAAGGATGGCTGGGCGGCGGCAACACGGGTCGCAACACCACCATCGTGCGTTCGGGCTACTTGCAAGACGAGAGCGCCGCCATCTATCAGCACGGGCTCGAGCTATTCGCGACGCTCAGCAAAAAGCTCAACTTCAATGTCATGTTCAGCGCGCGCGGACTTTTACAGCTTGCTCACTCGGTGCATGACTTGCAAGAACAGGCGCGTCGCGAGCAAGCTTGTCGTTTGAACGGCATCGATATCGAGATGATCTCGGCGGAGCGCGTCCAACACATGCTGCCTGAGATCAACCTCGACGGACGCTTTCCCGTGATGGGGGCTGCCTACCAGCGCGACGCAGGCAACGCGCGCCACGATGCCGTCGCTTGGGGCTATGCGCGCGGCGCGGACGCGCTGGGGGTCGATATCGTGCAAAACTGCGAGGTGAAGGGTATGGTCGTCAAGAAGGGGCGCATCGAAGCGTTGGAAACCTCGCACGGAATTGTCAAGACGGGGCGAGTCGGGGTTGCTGTTGCAGGACACAGCTCGGTGCTGGCGGCGATGGCGGGCTTTCGTCTGCCGCTTGTCTCTGTGCCTTTGCAAGCCCTCGTCTCCGAGCCGATCAAACCCGTCTTAAACCATGTCGTCATGTCGAACGGAGTCCATGTCTATCTAAGCCAGTCGGACAAGGGCGAGCTCGTCGTCGGCGCGGGCGCAGACCAATACACCTCGTACTCGCAGCGCGGCAGCTTTGCAACGATGGACGAGATCCTCGCTCCCCTCGTCGAACTCTTTCCCTTCATCGCGCGCTTGCGCATGCTGCGCCAATGGGCGGGAATCGTCGATATCACGCCCGACCGCTCGCCGATTATTTCCAAGACACCCGTCGAAGGGCTCTTCTTCAACGGAGGATGGGGCACAGGCGGATTCAAAGCCACCGCAGGCTCAGGGCATGTCTTCGCTGCCTCCATTGCCAACAACAGCATGCATCCTATCGCTGCGCCTTTTTCTATCGATCGATTCTACAGCGGTGCTGTCATCGACGAAGGCTCGGCGGCAGGAGTCGCTCACTAAGCGTAGCTCACTAATGTTGCTAGTCAAATGCCCCTGGTGCGGCGAGCGCGAGCAAGTCGAGTTCTCGTGTCATGGCGAGGCTTGTATGCCGCGTCCTAGCAAGGGTGGTGATGTGCTCGACGACGAGGCGTGGGGCGAATATCTCTTCTTCAAGGAAAACGCTAAGGGATTGACATGGGAGCGTTGGCAGCACACCTTCGGATGCAGGCGATGGTTCGTCGCCCTGCGCGACAATGTGAACGACACCTTCTTGGGAACAGCTAAACCCAGCGATCCCCTGCCTAGCGTGCCGAAGGGCTATCGTCAGGCGCAGAGTAGAACCTCGATCCCCATGCCGCGCTCGGCGCAAGGCTTCGGTGCTGCCGACAAGAAAACCCTCCGAACACCTCAATAATTTAAAAGATTGAAAAACATGTCTGTCTCCCAACCCTTTCGCATCGAAGAGCAACGCTTGCGTACGCCCTCGCGTATCAAGCGCGAGCGTCGCGTGTCTTTCCTATTCGACGGCAAGGCTTACGAGGGCTTTGAAGGAGAAACTCTCGCCTCCGCATTGCTCGCCTGCGGCGTGAGGTTGCTTGGCAGAAGCTTCAAATACCACCGTCCGCGAGGACAGCTCGCGCTCGGCGAAGATGAACCGAACGCACTCGTACAACGCATCGACGAGGACGGAAGGCTCGGAGAGCCTAACCTGCGCGCTACGCAAATCTTTCTGAGACAAAGCAAGCGCCAAGAATCAACTAATGTCTTGAGTTTCCGCAGTCAAAATCGATTCCCTTCCCTGTCCTTCGATCTCGGTGCGCTCGCTTCCAAGTTCTCGTCCATTTTGGTTGCGGGCTTCTACTACAAAACCTTCATGGCACCCTCAGGCGCGTGGCGCTTCTACGAATACTTCATCCGACGCGCGGCGGGCTTGGGGAAACCTCCCAAACCCGAAAGCAACGATGCCGACTTTTGCGAATGGACGCACGACTTTCCCGATGTGCTCGTCGTCGGCAGCGGTATCGCAGGGCTGGAAGCAGCCGAGATTCTCAGCCGTGATGCCTCCTTGCGCATCACCATCGTCGAGCAAGATACAGAGCTCGGCGGTGCCCTCCTCGCCGCACACCCCGATATCACCATCGACGGCAAACCCGCCCACCTCGCCCTCAAAAAGAGGCTTGCCCTGCTGCAACAGAGAAAAAATCTCACCATCCTCTCCAACACCTGCGTCAGCGGCTACTTTGACGGAAACTTTCTCACCGCTGTCGAGCAGATCCCCGAGGCACGCGACAACCCCGACCTGCCGCGCGAACGCCTATGGCGCATTCGTGCGCGCCATGTCCTGCTGGCGACGGGCGCGAGCGAGCGGCACATGGTTTTCAGGCACAACGATTTGCCTGGCATTATGCTCGCCGATACGATTGGCACCAGCGTGAGACGCTACGCCGTCCTGCCTGGGTTCGATGCCGTTATCGCCACCAACAACGATTCCGCCTACCGAGCCGCCCTCGCCCTCAAAGAAGTCGGGGCAGATGTCGTGATCGCGGACTGGCGCGAAAATCCCAAGTCGGAGATCGTCGAACTCGCGCGCAAGCAAGGCATCCCTGTCCACACGGGTACCGCCATCGTCGAGGCGCACGGAACAAAACAACTCGATGCGGTCACGCTCGCCTTGCGCGACGCAAAAGGTGTGCTAGACCCCGCAACCCAACGCAGGGTTGCTTGCACGCTGTTGGGCTGCTCGGCGGGGTTTGTGCCGCGCCTCCATCTCTTCAGTCAGTCTGGCGGCAAGTTGCAATTCGACCAGCAACAGCACTGCAACCTGCCCGCTGCTCCTGCGCAAAGCACTTCGGTTGCGGGCAGCGTCAACGGAGCGGACACCTTCGCCAAAGCCTTGCTTCAGGGACAAAAAGCTGCTGTGCAAGCGCTCAAATCGATTTCCAAAACAGCCAAAAAAAGAGGCACAACGATCGAACCGCGCGAGATGAAAGCCGCTGCTACCGAAGTTCTTCCGCCGTCGTTCGCGCTTACTAAAGCGCGAAGAGCGCAAGGAAAATTCGTTTTTCTCGATCTGCAAAACGATGCGACGGAAGCCGACATCCGCCTCGCCATTTTGGAAGGATACCGCTCGGTCGAGCATGTCAAACGCTACACCACGACCGGCATGGCGACCGATCAAGGCAGGATAGCGAACACGAACGCCATCGCCGTCATCGCCGATGCGCTGGAGACACCGATCGAAGACATCGGCACGACGACCTACCGCCCGCCCTACAGCCCGCAAAGTTTTGCCGCCTTCGTCGGTCCGCATCGACGCAACCTTTTCCATCCCATCCGCGCGACCTCCATGCAGGCAGCGCATATCGCCGACGGTGCCTTTTTCGAAGATGTGGGCGATTGGAAAAAACCATGGTTCTACCCCGAAGGCAGAGAAAATTGCGAGCAGGCTTGCCAGCGCGAAGCTTACCAAGTGCGCCAAAGCGTGGGCTTGTTCGATGGCTCGACGTTGGGAAAAATCGATATTCGAGGACCCGATGCCGTATGGCTGCTCAACATGCTCTACACCAACCGCTGGGACAAACTCAAAGTGGGCTCCTGTCGCTATGGCGTCATGCTGAACGAGCAGGGCATGATCTTCGACGATGGGGTCACAGCCCGCATCGCGAAAGATCACTTCTACATGACAACAACAACAGGCGGCGCCGCGCGCGTGCTCGCTTGGATCGAAGAGTGGCTGCAGACCGAATGGCCGCAGCGAAAAGTCTATGCAACCTCCATCACAGAACAATGGGCGGTCTGCGTGCTGGGAGGACCGCAAGCGCGCGCGCTCTTGCAACCCCTGTGCGACGGAGACATCTCCGCCGAGGCTCTCCGCTTCATGACATTTCGCACCATGCGGGTTGCCAATATCCCTGCGCGAATCTTTCGCGTCAGCTTCAGCGGCGAATCCGCCTTCGAGGTCAATGTGCCTGCGCGATACGGAGAGTCCCTGTGGAAACTTTTGGGGCAACAAGGCAAGCAGCACGACCTCGTCAAGTACGGAACGGAAGCAGCACACCTGCTGCGCGGAGAAAAAGGCTTCATCATTCCAGGACAGGATACCGACGGCACAGTCACTCCCTTCGATGCCAATCTCGCGTGGATGGTCGATCTCACAAAGGACGACTTCTTCGGAAAACGATCGCTCGCATCCGCAGACCTCGCAAAGCAGGGGAGGAAACAACTCGTCGGGCTCTACACCGAGGACGCAAACATCACCCTTCCCGAAGGTAGCCATCTCATCGAAGACGACAAAGTCTCGAAAGGCGTGCGAGCACTCGGACACATTACCTCCAGCTACTACTCGCCGAACCTGCGACGCTCGATCGCAATGGCGATGCTCAAGGACGGAAGCAAACGCAAAGGCAGCTCCGTCTTCGCTGTCACAGACAAAGGCTGCGTGCCGGTAAAGGTGCGCTCGTCCGTCTTCTTCGATCCTAAAGGCGAGCGCATGCGCGCCTGATCTGCACACAACAACTCTATCCAAGCTATTTAAAACTTTCTAACTATGCCCTCATCCTCTTCCCCTAGCGTCTCTGCTGCTGTCGATCTCGTGTTGCGAGCTCAAGGACAAGCTCAATACTTTCTGCCACGAGGCGAGGGATCGCTCTCCAATCTCGTCAGCGTCATGGCAAGAGAGCATCTCCAAAAAATCATCGTAAGGGCGCGAGACAAGAACGCCCTCGTAGCACTTGCCAAATCTTTCTCCTGCAAGCTGCCGTCCAACAACAAAACCCTCGCCTTGCCGAACGGACTCCTGCTATGGATGGGACCGGACGAACTCTTGTTCCGCTCGCTTGAGAGCGCGCCGCCGCCGCTGGAGCGCGTTGCCGCGCTCGAAAAACAATTGCAGAAAACTTTCGCCGCCATCGTCGATGTCTCCGACTACTACGTCGTCGTGCGCGTCGAAGGAGCGCGCGCGCAAAAAGTCTTGCAAAAAAACTGCCCGCTCGATTTTCACGAGAGCGTCTTCCGCCAAGGCGATTGCGCTCAAAGCCTGTACGGAAAAGCACCCGTTCTCATCAATCGCACGACGCTTGAGAGCTTCGATCTGCAAGTACGCTTCAGTCTCGCGCCGTATTTATGGGATCTACTCGCTTTCGCTACGCGCAGCGAGCAATCTTAACAATTCTCAACAACTCCTAACCAACACAGCAACCCCTTCTTCAGGAGAAAAAAGATGACTCTCACCGATATCGATATTGCGCGTCAGGCGCGTCCGCGACCCATCGACGAGATTGCTCGTAAGCTGGATCTGCCTGATGATTCGCTCGAGCTTTTCGGCAAGACGAAAGCGAAGGTATCGAACGACTATCTCTCGTCGTTGGAGCCGCGCGGCAAGCTGATTTTGGTGACGGCGGTTTCTCCGACGCCTGCGGGCGAGGGGAAGACGACGACGAGCGTCGGCTTGGGCGACGGATTGAACGCCTTGGGAAAGAGGGTTGCGGTCTGTTTGCGCGAGCCTTCGTTGGGACCTTGTTTCGGCGTGAAGGGGGGAGCTGCGGGAGGGGGTTATGCTCAGGTTGTTCCGATGGAGGATCTCAACTTGCATTTCACGGGCGACTTCCATGCGATCGGCACGGCGCATAATATGCTCTCTGCGTTGTTGGACAATCACATCTACTGGGGCAACGAGAGGGGTATAGACTTGCGAAGGGTTTCGTGGCGTAGGGTTATGGATATGAACGACCGAGCGTTGCGGAAGTTAGTTTTGTCGTTGGGCGGCGTTGCGAATGGCTTTCCGCGCGAGGGAGGATTTGACATCACGGTTGCGAGCGAGGTGATGGCGATTTTCTGTTTAGCTTCGGGGTTGGAGGATTTGACGCGTCGCTTGGGTAACATTGTTGTAGGCGAGAATAGGGAGAAGCAGATGATAACGGCGAAGGATTTGCAGGCGGAGGGTTCGATGTCGGTTTTGTTGCGTCAGGCATTGCAGCCGAACTTGGTACAGACTTTGGAGGGGACTCCTGTTTTTGTGCATGGGGGGCCATTTGCGAACATTGCGCATGGTTGTAACAGTGTATTGGCGACGCGGGGAGCTTTGGGCTGTGCCGACTATGTTGTGACGGAGGCGGGCTTTGGCGCGGATTTGGGAGCGGAGAAATTTTTTGACATCAAGTGTCGCAAGGCGGGCTTGTCTCCGAGTGCGGTTGTTGTTGTGGCGTCGGTTCGTGCGTTGAAGTATCACGGAGGCGTTGAGCGGGTAGATTTGGGTAAGGAGGATGTTCAGGCATTGGAGCGTGGCTTGGCTAATTTGGATCGTCATTTATCGAATGTTGCGAAGTTTGGTGTTCCATCGGTTGTAGCGTTGAATCGTTTTCCGACGGACAAGGATTCGGAGATTTCTGCGGTTGAGTCGTTTTGTTCTCGTCGAGGCGATGAGTTTTCATTATGCACGCATTGGGCGGATGGCAGCAAGGGGACATTAGATTTGGCGCGTCGGGTTGTTGGTCTTGTAGATGGGGGTAGTGCTAAGTTCAAGCCATTGTATGATGATGGCTTGGGCTTATGGGAGAAGATGCAGTGTATTGTCTCGGAGATTTATCGAGGCAGCGAGGCGATTGCGGACAAGGCTGTTCGGGACAAGTTATCGCATTGGCAGTCTGCGGGTTATGGAAAGTTTCCTGTGTGTATGGCGAAGACGCAGTATAGTTTTTCGACGGATCCTAGGTTGCGCGGCGCTCCTGAGAATCATGTTGTACCTGTCCGCGAGGTGAGGTTATGCGCGGGGGCGGAGTTTGTTGTTGCGGTGTGCGGAGAAATTATGACGATGCCCGGCTTGCCGAGCAAGCCCGCGGCGAATTCTATTCACATCGACGAGCAGGGACTCACGCAGGGGTTATTTTAGTAGGTTATTTTAATAGGTTATTTTGAGTTAGCTTTTTTATGAGTTGCGTGAGCGCGCCTCAGGGACGAGAGCGTTGTTTTCGTACGGGCGAGGACATAGCGAAGCTCTCCTTTGGGTTGTAGCTGGGGAGATGATGGGTTAATGCTATTGTTAAGGCAAAGAGCTTGAGAGAATCGTTTAGACGAAACGAGAAAAGTATTTGTCTAGCTCTCCCTTCAGAGCCTTTCCTACTCTCTCGAAACAATCGAGCAATTCTTCATATACATCGTCATCTCCTGCCAAGAAATTCCAAAATTCTTCTCCGACCAGCAGCTGTTTATTCAAATCGAAAACACCTTGCAAAGTCCAGCGTTTGTAAGGAGCAGGAGCATAAGGATTGTAGGGAATAGCGATCATAGGACAAAGATCAATCGTAGGATCTTTGTACAGCGTGCTTGCAATCCATTGCAACGAATTACGTTTGTATTTTTCAAACCCGTCTATGTTTGGTTTGGCAGTTTTAATATCGATAGCAAAATGTTTTTTGTCGCTAGATATTAAGTATACATCGGCTTTTCGATTTTTAACTTCAAATTCACCACCTTTTTGACAGACGTTTTTAATACGATTAAATTCTTGTTCGTGATTGGGCGCGAGCGGAGTTGTTGTAATGTCGCTCATAATTTTACTGATTTCTCTTACAGAATTTTCCGACATTTCAGAACCCATGTCTTTTTTTAAAGTAACGATATAGTTCGACTCGGCAATAATTTTAGCAATAGGCTCGAAGACAGAAGTTCCAAAGGTAGTGTTCAAAGAATGAATAAACCGATACAGATATATCCTGTCTTTGCCAATCAACCGATAGTGAAACGGCATTTCGTCGGTTTCTGGAGAATAACCTTTTAATTTGTCACGAATAGCCTTCGTGACAACATGTTCTATGTTGTTTTTTTGCTCGACAGATAAAGGCACTACAAAGTCCTCCTCATGTGAAAGATGGTCTCGGAATAAGCTCCTTTGTCTCCCTCAGAGCGATTCAGAACAGGGCGAATATAGGTTTTATGAATTTTCAAACCAGCCTCTTCCGCAATAGTAGGATAAAGATTGTACTTGTCGTTCGCAACGAGAAAAATATCACAATCGTCTATCATAAAATTTTGTGTATGAAGCAAAGTTTTCGCTATCGCTTGCGCGTAATCTTTGCGCGCTTGCCAACCCTGACCCTGACCCTTTGCCCCGATCTCTTTGTCGTCTCGTCGTGGAAAGTTAAAAATATCGTAAGCGTAAGCGTGCTGCTCGTGATAGTCGATTAACCCCACATAAGGAGGAGAGGAAAATATACCGCGAAATTTCTTATCCAAAAATTTTTCATGCAATTTAGAATGAGCATTGGAAAGAGCCGTGTCAATGTTTAACTCCCTTGCATCCCCTATCAAGCAACACTGAAAAGAAGGTTTGCGAAGCGACGTATAAATCTTTAATCGCTCAAGAGTGTCTTGTGTGTAGCGTTTCCACCAACCCAACACCGAAAATAATGGTTTGCATATCTTGCCATGCTTGCGACAATAATACGGGGCAGAGATAGTACCCCTCAGCGTTGCCAAATCCGCATGCCTCGTCGCGCGACAAGAGCGCATCGTACGGCTGAGAACAAGTTGCAACAAGCGTCTTGTCGAGCTTTCTTCTATGGTATCGATATATTTTTTTATCAATAAAATTTCTTGTTTCACAGGATAGAGAAACCACTTGTCAAGAAAACGTTTCTCGGAATCGTTTTCAATTCTTATTTTATGATGCAGGCAAAGATTGTTGTATTTTAACAAAAACTTTTTTTCACTTGCAAGTCCGTATGGTCTGTCATCTATATCCCCCGCATGAATTTTTTGTTTGACAGAATTTTTTAAAAAAAATGTGTTGTTAAATGCTGACAGCTGTTCTGACAACTCTCGATCAAAAACACGAACATGTTGACTTGCCTTGTTTTCTTTCAATTTTTTCAAAGTCAATGTTATATGAAGCAAAAGATCGTCAAAATCAAATTCCATAATTTTGAGATTCCCGATCATGCTGTTGAAAAACGATATGTCGATACCAACCGCATGAAGTCCCAGCTCGCCTGCTTGAACCAAAGTTGTGCCACTGCCGCAAAAAGGATCCAAAACAATATCACCTTCTTTGAAAACGCTTTCTGTTTTGAATTCATCCGTGTGGTCGTCTAAAAAATACTCGGCCAGTTGAGGAATGAATTTCCCCTTGTACGGATGAAGACGATGCACATGTTTTGTTGTCTCGGCTTCTTTGTACTCTTGGAAAGACAACTTCCAACAAACCTCATCTTTTCGTCCTTGAGCCCACTGCTGCTCCCTCTGTTGCTGAAGCCGAGCGTAGTAAGACTCTAACTCACCGAGAGCAACAAAAATTTTGTTGTCTTTCTCGATTTTTTTAATGCGTCCGTAATTGATCAGATACGAGATGTTGGAAGATGTGACAACCTTTCCTAAACGCTCGCTTGCCCAAAGGCTCGCCTGTTTGACCGTCAGACTCTCATCCATTGTCTTGCCTCCTTTACCATCGATGTAACATTACGCCCTCGCGCGTACTTCGGAGACCTCCGGAATATAGTGCCGCAACAAATTCTCGACGCCCATCTTCAAGGTCATCGTCGCACTCGGACAGCCCGCACAAGCCCCCCGCAAGGTCAAGTACACAATCCCCTTCTCAAAGCCATGAAAAACAATGTCTCCCCCATCCTGCGCTACCGCAGGACGAACGCGCTCGTCCAACAACGCCTTGATCTTCGCTACAATAGGAGCATCCTCCTCCGAAATTTTTGCCGTAGCACCTCCATCCCCCGCGCTACGCGTCTTAACGCCATCCCTCACAAAAGGACGACCGCTCATACAATGCTCCATAATCAACCCCAAAATCGGAGGGCGCAAAACATCCCAATCCGCCTCCGACAACTTCGCTACCGAAACAAAATCAGCCCCAAAAAAAACGCTCGCAACCCCCTCAATCCCAAACAACGCATACGCCAAGTCAGAGACATTCTCCGCCTCCGCCTGAGTGCAAAACTCCGCCGTGCCACCACTTCCCCCATCGCTCGCAGGCAATACCGCAACGCCAGGCAGAAACTTCACAACCGCAGGATTCGGAGTCAACTCCGTCTGAATAAACACAAGACAAATCCTCTCTCAAGAAAAAACAAATCCCCTACGAGCCAACCCTCTAGCAAAAAACACTTTTTGTCAATCTTGCTCGTCAATCTTGGTCGTCAATTTTGGCTATGTCCTTTACGAAGCCTCACGCCAAATCCTCCACCTCCTCCTGCGACAAGCCCTGCGGCACAACGACAAACGGAAAACGAGACAGCGAAGTAAAGCTCCCCAACCCTCTCTTGCTCGACGCTAAGGCAACAAAGCCCCTGTCGCTGAAAACCACCTTGACGATTTGGTGATCTCTGCCTGCCAAAAGCTTGTCGATTTCCTCGATGGTGTCCCCCTCCAACATGGAAAAGGAGGGTAAGGAACAACCCCACTCCTGAACCTTCGCGGAGACCTCTTGGACATACTTCTCGGCAAAGGCTCGGCTGCGTTGCCCCATCGCGCGTCTCACGAACAAAAGAGGATTCACATCAACGCGAGGGCGCACATGCGCCAACAACAAACGACAACCCCGCCGAGACGCATAACGACACGCATACAACAAAGCGCGCGTTAAAGGCTGTGGAAAATCAACCACAACTAAAACGACAGGACGCACAATCTTCTCGCCGGCAGACGATGGCTTGCTCCGCTTCGACACAAAATCATTCCTCGAAACACAAGAAACTATACAAAAAACTACTATAAGAGTAGGCTGGCACAAAGTCAAAGACGCACAAAAAAATCTCCCGTATCCTTCAAAAATTTTCTATGTCGCTCTTGTCTAAATCCTTCGAGAAAAAATTCTGCGCTGCTCTTGTTTTGATCCTATGCCTGCTCGCTACAAGCGCAGCCCCGTTCGCGCGCGCTCAAACGCTGCGGAAAGCCTTGGAGGAATCCTGGAAGAACAACATCGCCTTCGGACTCGAAAAACGAAAGGTTCAAGAAACCTTCGAGGTGGCTCGGCGCGCCGCGATCGATCTAGGTCCGAGGTTCAACTTGCAAGGCAGCTACGGCTTGCAGGCACGGCGACAAATCGAAGGAGGCGATGACTCCTCTGTGCCAAAAAGCTTCGATCCCACGCAAGCGTGGAACGCGAGCGTTTTGGTAGAACAATCCCTTTTGCAAAGCGGACAAATCTATGCGACCCATGCGATTGCCTCCTACAACAGAAAGATCGCCCTGCTGCGTCTGCGCGAGTTCGAAGCGCAACTGATTCTCGATGGTCTGCAACGTTATCTGGGCGTTGTGGAAAGTTCTGCCGCCTTGCGCGTCAGCGAAAAGAGCGAGAGCCAACTCAACGAACAATGGCAGTCGGTACGCCGCGAGGCCGCCTTGGGGGGAGCGTCGCGCCGCGATGTCGCGCTGGCTACGGCGTCGCTTGCCGAAGCGCGTGCGCTGACCATCGAGGCGGGCAATGCTCACAAGGCGTCTCGCCGAGCGTTTCGTGATCATTTCGGTATCGCTATCGATGGTGAGCTGGAAACGCCACAAAACCTGCCCGCTGCTCCTCAAGGCATCGAGGCAGCGCAAGCCCTCATGCTCGCGCGTAACTTTCGTTTGGGTGCAGCGCGTCTCGAATGGGAAAAACAAAAGAAGGTTGCGCGCTCGACGCGTGGGCTCGTCTTTCTGCCGCGCGTGGCACTGCAGGCGAACTACGCCATCGCAGAGCAGAACAGCAGCACGATCGATTCGTTTGCAACGCAGCTGACCTTCTCCTATCCCCTTCGCCCGGCGTATTTTCTGAGCGGATATCGCTCGGTGCTGAACGGCTTGCGCCTTGCTCGCGAGGGGGCAAGGCTGGCAGAGCAAAACGCACGTCGCGAGTTGCTCGATGCTTGGGAAGCCTTCTCGGCGGCGCAGGGCAGCGAACAGGCGCGACAAGAGACGCTGCAAGCGCGCCGCATTGTTTTGAACAGCACGCAACGAGAGACGAGGCTGGGAACGGGCGATCTCGACGATTTGCTGGAGGCGGAGCGAAACTTTGCCGAAGCCGAGCGTGCAACGATTGCTGCGAACAGGAAGACTCTCATTGCTCATGTGCAGCTTCTCAAGGTTATCGGCACGCTTTCGCCTGCGCTGCTGCTGCTGGAGGTGCCGAGCTTGGATGCTCCCTACTTCAGTCGATGGGGATTTGCCGTCGAGCCATGAGCGACGACTCCGACCGTCTCTTGCGCATCAAGTCTCTGATTAGCAGGGACATGCAAAGCGTGCGTGGCAGGACGCTTCCCGTACAACCTTCGCCGCAGCAGGCGGCGGCAGGACAGCAGCACGACAGCGCGTTCCAACAGCGCAAGCAGCAGCTCGAGGAGCAAGACTCGGCTATTCGAGAAAAAACGCAACAGCAGCGACAGCAGAGGCAGTTGCACCATCGACAGAGGCTTATTTCCGAGGCGACGCAAAGAGCCGCCTTGAAAGAGCAGAAGCAGAAACAGGAAGCCATGCGCGTACAAAAAGAGCATGCTTCAAGACAAAAAATTCAACAGCAACTGCGCACCACAATTCCTTCACCGCACGAGGCGAGGGGCGAGGGTGAAAAAAACTTTGCGAAAAACACTCCCAAGAATACTTACAGAGAGAAAAAATCCGAGAGCAATGTGTTGGAACTCACAACGCTGGTGAGACAAGGCCCCTCGCCTGAACAGCGCGTGGCTCTCTCGCGTACGGATGCAAGGCTGTACAGCCCTTTTGCCCACACGAAACAAGCCCGTGCTGTCTCGCAACGAAGCTCTCGGCGAAGCGTCTTTCAAAGTTTGGGCGCGGGAGGGCTCGTCTTTCTGCTCGATCCCTTCCTTCTGCTGTGGCGCACCCTTCTATGGCCCTATCGCCTCGCGCGCTCTATCCCCCAGCCTCGCTATCGTCATAGCCCCCGCCATAGCCCCCGACCCCACCGCTCGCCCGCGCGACAAAGCTCAAGACGCGGACTGGCAAACACGACTTTGAAAGCGTTGCGGGCTTGTTGGCACTTTGCAAGCGCGCCGTTGCACTTGCTTGCTCACGCGGTCATCGACCCCTTGGGCTTGTTCACACGACAGCCGCACAACTACCCGCGCCTGTCGCCCTCGATCTATGCGCGTATCTTCGTACAGCAGTTACAACGAAACTTCTACACACTCTTGCGAGGCGCGAGGTATCTTGTTCAGATGCTCGGACGCTTCGTAGCATCTCCCTTCTTGTTGCTGGCGAGCGTCGTTTTGCTGCCGTGGCGTTCCTTGCGCTATGGCACGGCGCACGATGTTGCCGACATGCTCTCAGACAGCGGCGCAGGATTTTGGCGTAGAGCGCGCATTCGCTCGATCGGGTTCAGGCAGCTGTTGCAATCGAGAATGCTCGGCGTCTTTCGAGCGCGCCGTGCGCAATCGCTCAGGACGGCAGGCGAAACGAAGCTGCTCGTCGGAGGGATCGCTCGAGGGGGGGGCGTGCGCATGCGCCGCTATCTGCCTTCCTTGTGGCGTGCGCTCAAGCGGAGCGGACGCAGATTTACGATTCCTTTGACGACGTTAGGGGTCGCTCTCGTGCGTCGAGCGAGAGAGGCACGCAAGCCTCTTTTGGAAAGGCAAGCTGCGGCGGCGCGCGCCGTCACCAGCGCTCGAGCGCGCTCTTTCGGCAAAAGCGACAGGGGGGACGATAGGCACGAGCAGGACTTGCCAAAAGCGAGTATGCAAGAGGAGCAGCCTCGCTCAGTTGCGACGGACAAGAAGGGGCTTTTTGCTTCCAGCGAACATTCGCTGCTGGAAGATTTCTTCGCTAGCGAGGAGGAGGCAGAGCAAGAGCAAAACTTGGCGCAAAACTTGGAGCAAAGCTTGGAGCAAAATTTGGAAGCAACCTCGACGCAGGACAAGGAGGCGGACTATCAAGACATGGACAAGCTTCGCTCAGCGATGGAAGAGCAGGGCAGTCCCCCAAAAAAGCATAAGAGCGAGCACGATGACACTCACCTTGCTGCTAATGTTGACTCGGAGCGCGCGGTAGCAAGCGAGGAAACGAAGCTCCTTGAAGAGGTCGAAGGGTTGGACGAGGAAGCGCGCGCGAAGCTTCTGCAACGTCTCACCAGTCGGGTCGAGGGAGAAAAACTACGCTAACTCAAGCTAGCGGAAACCCGATGGATAAACGCTACGATTTTTCTGCCGATGCGGAACGCGCGCTCTACGACAACTGGGAGGAGCGGGGTGCTTTCCGTTGCGCGGGACTCGAAGATGGCAAGGAGTCCTCTCCGAAGGCAAAGACCTACACCCTCATGATGCCGCCGCCGAATGTGACCGGACGCTTGCACATCGGACACGCGCTCGACAACACCCTGCAAGACATCCTCGTGCGCTTGCGTCGTCAGCAGGGCTACGACTGCCTATGGCTGCCCGGCACAGACCATGCGGGTATTGCAACGCAGCTTTTGGTGAGCAGGCATTTGGCAGAGCAAGGGATTGCGGTCGAGCGTCTTTCACGCGAAGAATTTTTAGCACACACATGGCGTTGGAAAGAGCAGTACGGCAACATCATCTTGCAACAGCTGCGACGCTTGGGTGCCTCCTGCGATTGGGAGAGGGGGCGTTTTACGATGGACGAGGGACTCTCGCACGCGGTGCGGAAGGCTTTTATCGAACTGCACGAGCAGGGCTTGATCTACCGCGACGAGCGGTTGGTCAATTGGGATCCGCAGTTGCAGACAGCGATCTCCGACTTGGAAGTGCGTCAGCAGGAGGAGCAGGGAAACTTGTGCCTGATCGACTATCCTCTGCTGGAAGACAAAAAGGCGAGCAAGGGAGAGAAATCGAGGTCGAGCATCACGATTGCGACCATGCGTCCTGAAACTCTGTTCGGCGATCTCGCCGTCGCTGTCCATCCCGACGACGAACGCTACCGCGGGCTAGTAGGCACGCGCTGCCTCGTGCCCTTGGCAGAGAGGGAGGTTGCGATCATCGCCGACAAGCGCGTCGAGCGCGAGCAAGGCACAGGCGCGTTGAAGGTCACGCCCGCGCACGATTTTCTCGACTTCGAGATCGGCAAGCAGCACGGCTTGCCGTTGCTTTCGATCTTCGACGCTCAGGCGCGGCTCAACGATGCGGTGCCTCCAGCCTATCGCGGCTTGTCGCGCGAGCAGGCGCGGGAGCGTGTTCTCGTCGAGCTGGAGCAGCGGGGTTTGTTGCGCGAGGTCAGGGAGGCAACGCACTCCGTGCCGCACGGCGAGCGTAGCGGCGTTGCCTTAGAGCCGAGGCTCACGAAGCAGTGGTTTATGAAGATGGAAGATTTGGCAAGGCGCGCGCTCGAAGCCGTCGAGAAAAAAGAGACGACGCTCATCCCGCAAACTTGGGTCAACACTTGGCGGCAATGGCTGGAAAACATTCAACCCTGGTGCCTCTCAAGGCAGCTGTGGTGGGGGCATCGCATTCCAATATGGTATGCGCCTGACGGAGAGCAAATCGCCGCTTGGGACGAGCAGCAGGCTTTCGAGAAAGCTCAAGAAAAATTCGGAAAAAAAGTTAACTTGAAACAAGAAGAAGATGTGTTGGATACATGGTTCTCTTCCGCCTTGTGGTCCTTTTCGACCTTGGGCTGGGGCAACGGGGAGCGAGGAGACACCGACAAGGATGCGCTCGTTGATCGTTATTTTCCTACCCAGCTGTTGGTGACGGGATTTGACATTCTGTTCTTTTGGGTTGCGCGCATGATGATGATGAGCTTGCACTTTACGAAGCAAGTGCCGTTTAAGATTGTCTATCTCCATGCCTTGATCCGCGATGCGAAGGGTCGCAAGATGTCGAAGTCGTTGGGTAACGTTGTCGATCCGATCGCCTTGATGGATCGCTACGGATGCGATGCTTTGCGTTTTACGCTTGCCTCGCAGGCGGTGCCGGGGCGCGATCTGCGTTTGTCGGAAAAAAGAATCGAGGGCAATCGTAATTTTATAACTAAGTTATGGAATGCGGCAAGATTCTTAGAGATGCAGAATTGTCGCTACGACAAAGACTTTAAGACGGATAAGGTTGAAGGAGCGGTGCATCGATGGATCTTGACGAAGTTGCGCGAAGTGGCGGCGGGGGTAGAGGAATATTTACGCGACGAGGTATGTTTGTTTCACGAGGCTGCCTCGAAGTTGTACCACTTTTTGTGGGGGGTGTTTTGCGACGAGTATCTTGAGATGATCAAGCCCGCTTTGGCGAGCGAGGGTAGCGAGCGGGAGGAGGCTCGTGTTGTGAGCGCGTGGGTTTTGTATGGCATTGTGCGTATGTTGCATCCCTTTGTGCCGTTCGTGACGGAGAGAATTTTCCAAGAGTCCAAAATTTTTGAATCTCGTGAGGGGAGAGAAGAGTTGTTGATGATGTCGAACGCGTTGCGAGCGCATGATATAACTTTTACAGGTTGGGAGGGCGATGTGGAGGAGGTGAAATGGGTATTGGGATTGATCGACAAGATTCGCTCGCTGCGTTCTGACTTGGGGTTGCCACCGCAGATGATAGTGTCGTGGTGGGGGGGAGAAGACTATCTAACAAAGGAGATTTTGTTGCGGTGGGGAGCTGTGTTACGTTCGATGGCGAGTGTCGAGCTGCGGCGTTCGGGGGAGGGGAGGGAAATTGGATTTGTGTACCAAAGAACCTTTGAGCCTAAATTGTTCTTGCCTGATGAAGTGAACTTGAATGCGGTTAGGGTGAGAATTCAAAAACAGTTAGAAAATTGGAATAGGATAAAAAAAAGTTCTTTCAAAAAACTATACGAAGATAAAAAATTTGAAGAGAATGCGCCTCGTGAGATATGGAAAGCAGAGGAAAAGAAATTTAGCGATGCGCACAATCATCTTGACTGGTTATCAAAAATACAAAAAGATCTTGAGTAAATTGTTAAAAGGCAATGAATAAGGAACGGGACTTGTATTAACAAAAAGGCGTTGTCGCGCACATGGGAGCGCGAGGGGCTTTGCCCCTCGCAAAAAGCGCGCCGCGAGCGAGCGCACGCAAGTGCGCTGTACTGCGTTCAAGTATCTCAATATCCGAAAAACAGCAGCGTGTAGGAAATCACCAAAGCCGGTACCGCGCTATACAAGGTAGCGACAACCGCTGCTCCTGGTGCCAGTGCCAAGGCAGGAAACAAGGCATCGCCGTCGTTGCTAATTGCATTTCCCATCAACGCCGAAAAAGGTACCAACCCGCCAATGTAGGTGGCAGCCACAAGAATCTGCGGACCGCAACCCGGTATAAAACCCACGACGATCGCAATCAAGGGTAGAAAAATATAAGCAGCGCCAAAAAGGCTCGCCAAGTCTAGCGCAAAAACATGAACCGTCATATCGAACAGCAAAAACGCAGCGACAACCCAAGCCGTCACAAAGTTCGTGTCGTCAATCACCGAGCGCCAAGTCACGCTCTGCGTCTCTCTCTCGCGCGTCTCTTTGCCCGTCGGTCCCGAAAACAGCACCCACGACATAACACACACGATCGTAAAGACCGCGAAAACAACCTCGGCAGACAATCCCCAAACCTGCCAAGAAAAAACATCGACCTGAAACGCATACAACACCGCCCCAACAATTCCAGGCAGCAACAAGACAAACCATAACCCGTCAACCCATCCGCGCCACTTGCTGCCCGACAACAACATCCGACAGCTGTATTCGCTCGCCTCCGCGATGGATTTATCCTTTCCCAACGGCATTGTTTTGCCGTTCGTTTTCTTGCGCATGAAATCGTCTCCATGCAGAGCGTTCACCAGCATGCCCGAAAGCCAGCCGACGGTAAAAGTGCTGGCAATCAACAACAATGCCGTCTTTGGCTCTTTTGCCAAAATCAAAAATGCTGCGTCTCCCATGGTCGCCGTCAACACAGCGATCAAGGCTCCGAAGCTCAACCTCCCCTTGACATATTGCGTCACGACAACGAGCGCTCCGCCACAGCCGGGCAAGGCTCCCAAAAAAGCTGCCATCGGCAATTCCCAACGCTTGTTCTCTCCCATGAACCTCGCCGCGTCGAAACCCGATATTTTCTCGACCGCCAACAGCAAGATCAAAGTTGCTGCGACGAAGGCCGTCACGCTCAAATAAGTGTCTGCCAGCGACATGAGCGCAACCGCTCTCGCCTCGCTGTCCGCCAAGACGTAGACGAGCAAGGCGATCGCCAAGCTTCCTACAATCGCAACGCGCCGCCAAGCCATCCACGATTCCTTGTCTGCTCTTTTGCTATCCTTGCTTGGACTATCCTTGCTTGTTTTGACAAACGAAGCTGTCATTCTTCTTTCCATCGTTTTCGTTTCGCTCGTATTGAGCCATAGTTTAGAATCATTACAATCTAGATGCAAGGGGAAATGCTCGTCTTAGTCTTTATTGTAATGCGTGTCGCCTGCGTCTTTCGACCGAGGATCCGATTCGCATTGCTTCGCGGTATTTGGTGACGGTGCGGCGTGCGATTTCGACTCCCTCCTCCTTTAGTTTGTCTACGATCTTGTCGTCGGACAGGGTTGCTTTTGGCTCTTCTTCTTCGATGAGCTGGCGGATTCGATGTCGCACCGCCTTTGCCGACAGCGATGTGCGCATGATCGAATTAGGGATCGCCTTGGTGAAGAAATAGCGCAGTTCGAACATGCCGCGCGGTGTTTGCATGTATTTTCCGTTGACGACACGCGATACGGTAGATTCGTGCATGCTGATTGCATCGGCGATGTCGCGCAAGACGAGCGGTGCTAGTCGTGCGATTCCGTATCGGAAGAATCCGCGTTGTCGCTTGACGATCTCGGCGGCGACTTTGAGGATCGTCTGCGCGCGCTGATCGAGCGCCTTTACGATCCAGTTTGCGCTCTGCCAGTGCTCTTTGAGGAACTCTTGTGCTTGTGCGTCGCCGCGCAGACTGACGTCGGAGGCGACCTCGGCATGATAATCTCGGCTCAAGAGGACGCGCGGTAAGGTTTCGTTGTTCAGCTCGACTCGCCAGATGTCTCCTCCGCCATCTTCTTCCTCCTCCTGCTGCTTCAGCTCTCGCATAAGCAGATCGGGGACAACCGTCTGGATGGGACGATGGTCGAACGCCGCGGCAGGGCGAGGGTTCAGCGATCGGATCGTAGCGAGCGCCTCTTCAAACTCAGGTGAGCTCAGCGCGCAGCGTTTGCGCAAGGTTTCCTTGACGCCGCTTGCAAGCAAGTCCAAGTTGGCGAGCAGTGTCTCCAGCGGCTCTGTGAGCGCGTTGCTGTCTTGCAGTTGCAGGCGCAGGCAGTCTTTGAGGTCGTATGCGAAAAGCCCAGGGGGGTCGAATTGTCGCAACTTCGTCAAAACTTCTACCACCTGCTCGACAGGGCATCCGAGCTGGCTCGCCGCCTCGCTCGCCTTGAGACGCAAGAAGCCGTTTTCGTCTAATGAATCGATAAAGAAAGCTCCGATCGCTTGCTCCTCGGCGTCCGTCATGTCCAGCCCCAGCTGTCGATGCAAGTGGTGCGCAAGGCTTCGCGTCGTTTCGTCTTCCAGATCGCTCGGCAGCAGATCGTGCGCCGAGGGGGCGGCAGCTCGAGAAACATCGGCGAAAGGAGCATCGCCATCGAACACGTTTTCGTACGAAACATCCAGCGACTCCTGATCCGCTTGTGTCGATTCCAAGGCATCGAAGGCATCGCGCTCCTCCCCCTCAGAGCTATTTCCATCATCCCCATCGCGTGTTTCGGAAAGAGGAGAAGCAAGGGAATCAAGATGGGAATCAAGTTGGGAATCAGGATGGGAATCAGGTTGGGAATCAGGCTGAGCATCATTCAGGGTTGCAGCGGGTTCGCTCGCACTCAAAGCGCTGTCGTCTGCGGAGGCAACCTCTTCCTCTTTTTCTAGGAACGGATTGCCCTCGATCTGTTCTTCAAGCCATGTCTCGATGTCGAGCGCGTTCATCTGCAACAGCTTGATCGCCTGTTGCAACTGCGGCGTCATCACCAACGACTGCGACGCTCTCAGTTCCAGCTTGGGTGCTATCGCCATCGTTTTTTTTCCGCCGCAAAGTCCTTCATCGTTCTCACGCTTTTTTCTCGCTCTTCTCCCTCGGCATCAGATGCGAAACCGCTCACCGAGGTAGTATTGCCGAACAAGGGGGTTCTTGGCAACGCGTTTCGGCGAGCCGCTCGCCATCACCGAGCCTTGATACATGACGCAGGTTTTGTCGACGAAGCGCAAGAGCTCGTAGATGTTGTGGTCGCTGATCAAAATGCCGATGCCGCGTCGTTTCAGCTTTTTGATCATGCGCTCGATGTCGGCGATGGCGATCGGATCGACCCCCGCAAGGGGTTCGTCCAAAAGCATGAAACGCGGGTTGCAGCAGAGCGCGCGAGCGATCTCCAAACGTTGCTGTTCGCCGCCCGAGAGCATGCGCGCTTGGCGGGTCCGCACCTCTGTGAGCGAGAAGTCTTCGAGCAAGCTGCTGCGGCGTGCGTCGCGCTGCGACTTGGGACAATGGAGTTGCAAGATCGCCTCCAGATTGTCTTGCGCGCTGAGCCCTTGAAACAGCGAAGGCTCTTGCGGCAGATAGGTGATTCGCAATCGCGTGCGCTCGGCGCTGCCTGCCGCGGTGATATCCTTGCCGTCCAACAGGATCGAGCCCTTGTCAGCTCGTGCCAACCCCGCCAAGATGTAGAAGAAGGTTGTCTTGCCTGCGCCGTTCGGACCGATCAGCCCCACGCTTTCGCCCGTCGCCACGCTCAAGGACAGATCGCGCAAGACATTCAACTCGCCGTAAGACTTGCCGACCCCGCGCGCCTCCAACAAGCCTGCGGGTAAAGCATCGCGAGGGGTTGCTGCAGAAGAGGAAGGCATCACAAAATTCTTACCGCGCAAGAAAACGCTGCACAAGCTCTTGTTCGCTCGCCGAGGATTCCAGAGCGTAGCGTTGCTCGGTCAAATTGTAGCGCAGGCAAGCTCCCGTCAGCACGCCCTCGCTGCTTTGAACCTCGACCGCGCCGCACAGCAATCCGCTGTTATTGGAAAGATTGTGTGTGCCGCGCTGCCCTATAAGCTGCGTGCTGTCAGCAAGGACGATACGCACTTTTCCTCCCCTCTCGCCACCGTAGCAGTGCGCTAACTCATCCTGTACGATGACACGCTTGGCTTGCAAGGTCCACAGCGTTTCTGCGTCGAGTCCCCTTTCCGAGACGACGACCGATTCCTCCAGCAGAATACGCCTGAGAGCATCGCTGCCGAAGACGCGACACTCGATTGTCGACCTTTCAGCACAAGGGAGCAACTTCGCCAGTTGCGCCGTGCCGTGGTAGCGTTTCGACGGAGTTTGAAAGGAAAAGGTGACATTGCGCTTGAAGATGAGAAGGCGGCGTTTTTTTTCGGCGGACGGGTTTTTTTTGGAAAAATCTTTGTTGGACAAATCGATGCCTTGAAAATTGATGCCTTGAAATTCTCCCTGTGCGTTGATCTGCAAGTTTGGTGCTTGGAACGAGATGTCTCGAAACATTCTCAGTTCGTTGTTTTCTTCGACGATGCCGCCGCCGAGCGAAGAGAGTCTGTTTTTTCCCTCTAGCACGAGAACGGGACGGTCGGTCGTCAGACGATAGCCTTGCGCTCTTTTTTCGTAAGCGAGTCTTGGTGTCGTCAAGGTTATATTTTTGATATCCACTTGCGCTCCTCCGCGGCACTGCAAGTGCCTTGTCGGTATTGCCAGCGCCTGTTGTTCCGAGGGCGGACGGCGCGAGGACAACGTCTCGTAAAGCTGACCGCAGCGGATCTTCCAAATACGAGCTGCTCCGTGAGCAGAAGGGGGATCCGCACGCTCTTGTGCTACGGGCGCGGGAGTGTCGAAAAAAACATGGCTGTACGTTTGTGCCATCTGCCATCCCTCGACATAGCGAGTGGGTTCAGACGGCAAGCGTGCGAGTTGCTGTTGTTCGCTCTCGTGGCTCCAAAAAAAGATTGCCAAGGGTATAAAGGCTACCCCCCCCAACAAGGCGAGATCGACAGCCAGTCGCGACGCCAAGCGCGAACCCTGCCCGTGCTGTGCTCGTGCGTAGCGGCTTTGCCACGACAGATTTTTTTTCCAAGCTTGCAAACGCAACAACAAGCGCGACAACAAGTTTCTCGATGCAGCTTGCACCCTCAAGGCTGTAGCATAGTGAGAAGGAGGCTTCACGCTTGTCCTGCTCGCAAGCAGTCTTGTAAGTGCAAAAGACCGACGACCCGTCGTTTGTCGTCGACGACTACCAAGGCTGTAATGTTGCGTGTGCTCATCGTCTCGAGGCTTTCGGCGATCGAATTGTGTTCAAAGATCGTTTGGGGATCCGATGTCATGACCGTTGCCACGGGAGTATCGAACGATGGTTTTTCGTCTCGCATGAGCCAGCGTCGTAAGTCGCCGTCGGTAACGATGCCGCAGAGCGTGCCGTCCTCGTTGTAGACGATTGCCGAGCCTAGACGCTTTCTGTTCGATTGCAAAAGTGCCTCTCGCATGCTGTCACCTTGTGCGATCTTCGGCAAGGCGTCTCCTTTGTGCATCAGCTCGCCCACGCAGAGCAAAGCCCGCCCCAGCTTTCCGCCGGGGTGGAAGCGGTGAAAATGTTGCGCCGTGAAGTGGCGACGAGACAGCAACGCGACCGCCAAGGCATCGCCATAGACCAACGACAGCGTCGTCGAGCTCGTCGGTGCCAAGCCCAACGGACAAGCTTCCTCCACGCGCGGCAGCAGGAGAACTCGATCTGCCTCTTGCGCGAGCGAGCTCTCGGCTTGCGAAGTGAGGGCGATGAGAAGAATTTTATGGCGACGCGTGTAGGCGATCAGGTTGCTCAACTCTTCTGTCTCGCCTGAGCTGGAGAGAGCCAAGACGGCATCGTTGCGCATGATCATTCCCAAGTCGCCGTGGCTTGCCTCGCCAGGATGCACGAAGTAGGCGGGTGTGCCTGTCGAGGAAAAGGTTGCCGCAAGCTTGCGTGCGATATGTCCGCTCTTGCCCATGCCTGTGATGATCAGCCGCCCCTGCAGCGTTGCCAGTTCGTCCAGCACGCGCGAGAAAATTTGTCCGTGTGCCTTGTCGGCATCGAACAGAGGCAAGAGTTGCGCTAACGCTTCTGCTTGCGTTGCTACTGCTTGGCGTGCGCAGTCGAGGTCTGCCTCTGTCGCGTTTTTTTTGTTTAGCTCGTCTGCCTTTTTGTCCACGTCGAGGCAGATGGAAGCCTGCAGACTGAAATTTGGAAAATTAGCGCACTCGCGCCCAAACGCGACGCTTGTACAGCAGTGCCACGACAAAAAACGCGGCGAGAAAGATCATAACGCGCAATCCCATACGCTTGCGAGTCTCCAGCGAGGGATCGCTGGCCCAAGTCAAAAACTGCGCAACATCAAGTGCCATGCGCTCGATGCTCGCCTGCTCGCCGTCGCTGTAGGCGATCATATCCTCGAACAGCGGCGGTGGCATGGCGATCGCGTGTCCTTTAAAAACCTTGTTGTAGTACAAGCCTTGTGCCAGCTCAAAGTTTGAGGGCGGCTCGGCGTAGCCCGTCAGCAATGCGTAGATGAAGTCCGCTCCTCCTACGCCGTCTTTTTGGGCTACGATCAGGCTCAAGTCGGGCGGTAGTGCGCCGTTGTTGGCATAGCGCGCCGCCGCGTCGTTGGCAAAGGGCGAGACGAAGGGGTCGGAGGGCAAGGCGGCACGAGAGTATTTTTCTCCCTCGTCGTTGGGGCCATCCTCCACCTCCAAGCGAGCGGCGAGGGCGGCAACCTGCGCGCGCGCGTAGCCTAGTTCTTCCAAGTCGCGGTAGTGCAGAAATTGCAAGCCGTGGCACGAGGCGCACACTTGGTCGTAGACCTCGTAGCCGCGACGCAGGGAGGCTTGCTCAAAGTGTCCGAAGATTCCTTGGAAAGACCAATTTTGTTTCTTGACGACAGGGCTCGAAGCATCGGCAGCGTATGCGCGAGAGGGGGCGAGACCCCACGCGCACAATGTCAAGAAACACAGCGTCGAGAAACAAAGCAGCGATGTCCGCAGCGATGTCTGCAACGATTTCTTGAGCGATGTTTTGCGTTTCATAACAGCCTCGTGCTTAAAAAGAATCTTTTGCTTGTCAGCGCGCGCGCGGACGGCTTGCTGTTTTCAGCACGGGTTCGCTGATGCTTGCGGGTAGCGGTCGCGGTCGTTCGACGATACTGACGAATGGCGTTATGACGAGGAAGAATCCGAAGTAGTATATCGTCGCCAGTTGCGCCCACAGGACGTAAGGCGCTTCGGCGGGCTTGCTGCCGAGCCATCCCAAGAAGAGTGCGTCGACGACGAAGAGCCACAGGAACCATCGATATAGTGGACGATAGCGGCACGAGCGCACTTTCGATCGATCCAAAAACGGCAGCAAGAACAGGATCGCCACGCTACTCAGCAACGCGATCACGCCCAAGAGTTTGTTCGGGACGGCGCGCAGGATGGCGTAGAAGGGTAGGAAGTACCATTCGGGAACGATGTGTTCGGGTGTAGAAAGAGGATTTGCGGGAATTGCGTTGTCGGGATGGTTCAGAAAGTTCGGCGCGTAGAAGACGATCGCCGCATAGACCATCGCGAAGACGAGCAACGCTAGGGAGTCTTTGCTTGTGATGTATGGATGGAAGGGGAGGGTGTCGCGTGCTGATTTCACCTCGATTCCGTCGGGGTTGTTCGAGCCGGGTATGTGCAAGGCGGCGACATGCAGGACGACGACGCCTACGATCACGAATGGCAAGAGGAAGTGCAACACGAAGAAGCGGTTGAGCGTGGGGTTATCTACGGAGAACCCTCCCCAGAGGAACTGAACGACATCTTCGCCGACAAAGGGGATTGCGCTGAACAGGTTAGTGATGACTGTCGCTGCCCAGTAGCTCATCTGTCCCCAAGGCAGCACATAGCCTGTGAAGGCGGTTGCCATCATGAGTAAGAAGATGAGAACGCCGAAGATCCACAAGAGTTCGCGCGGCTTTTTGTACGAGCCGTAGTACATCCCTCGGTACAGATGGATGTAGACGGCGAGAAAGAACATCGACGCGCCGTTCATGTGGATGATGCGCAGCAGCCATCCGTAGTTCACATCGCGCATGATGCGCTGTACCGATGAGAAGGCTGTATCGACATGCGCTGTGTATTGCATGGCGAGCACTAGGCCTGTAGCGATCATCAGCAGCAGGATGAGGGTTGCGATTGCTCCGAAGCTCCAAAAGTAGTTCACATTGCGCGGTGTTGGGTATTCGATGTATTCCCGACGCAGCATGGAGAACAGGGGCAGGCGTTCGTCGAACCAGTTGACGAGGGGGTTGCGGAAGGGTTGGCGATTCTGTGACATGGGTCAGCCGATACGGAGTGTTGTTTCGTCTAGGAATTCGTATGGTGGCACGAGGAGGTTTTGCGGAGCGGGTCCTTTCCGCACGCGTCCTGATCCGTCGTAGTAGGAGCCGTGGCAGGGGCAGAACCATCCTCCGTAGGCACCTCGTTGCGAGACGTCTTTTTGTCCGAGTGGCACGCATCCTAGGTGTGTGCAGATACCGACGACGATGATGTAGGAGGGTTTTTTAACGCGCTCGGCGTCGCTTTGGGGGTCTCGCAGGGTTTTCCAGTCGGTTGTTGAGGCTTGTTGAATTTCTTCTTCGGTACGATATCGGATGAAGACGGGTTTGCCGCGCCATTTGACGGTGATGCTTTGCCCGACTTCCATTGGGGAGAGATCGACTTCGATTGAGGCGAGCGCGAGGACATCTTTTGCGGGGTTGAGGCTATCGAGCAGAGGCCAGGCGAGGGCGGTTGCGCCTACGCCGCCGGTTGCGGCGGCGAGGAGACCGAGAAAATCGCGGCGTTCGGCGGGGTGGAGGGGATTGGAGGAGGCGCTCATGGGGGAGGGCTTGCTTTGTTGGGGTTGCTTTGTTGGGTTATAGGGGAGTGGGGGGAAGAGTGCAAGAAGAAATTATCGTAGCGGAAATTGGGAACAAGAGGCTACGTGTTTTTTGTTTTTACGGGCGCAAAACATCGCGTGCGTAGCACGCGGGGAGCGCGAGGGAGTAATCCCTCGCAAAAGACCCCGCGTCAGCGGAGCGCGCGCAAGCGCGCTTTTCTACGCACGAGCGAAGCGAAGTGCGTAGCCTCTTGTACCAAAGCGCGAGGCTTTGCCTCGCGCAAGCTGACTCGTAACACGGCAAGCAGATTTTGTGACGCGAGTCAGCTTGCGCGTTTCTGCGAAACGCGCTTTTGAATAAGAGGCTACGCGCTGCGCGCGTAGATAAAGCGCACTTCGTGCGCTCCGCTGACGCGGGGTCTTTTGTGGGGGAACTTCGTCCCCCCACGCCCCCCATGCGCAAAACTCACTTCGCCTTACGGCTCGCTCGTCTTGCGTTTTTCCTTCATCATAAAAAGCCCGTCTGTTGCGCGAGCGCGTGCCATTAAAAAGCACAAGCGCGAACGCAACAGACAGATAAAAAACGCAAGCAAGCAGAGGCAGAAACACTCAACTCACACAAGAGCAAGCCCGCGTTTGCCAGTCCCCCCCGCAACGCCTATAGTCTCCCCATCCCCCCTCCACCACGGAACCCTCCATGCCCCCCTCCAAGCCCCCCGCGCCAACCTCTTGGCAACACCCCGGCTTCTCACGCCGAAAAACTCGCCCCTCCGCCAAAGGCAGACAAACCTCCCCCCAAGCCCTCGAAGAACTGCAGACATTGCTCGGCAACAAAAAGCTCGAACGTACCCTCCTCATCGAATACCTCCACATCATCCAAGACCATAAAGGATTCCTCTCAGCAAATCTGCTCGCAGCACTCGCCGAAAGACTGAACTGCCCGCTCGTCGAAGTCTTCGAAGTCGCTTCCTTCTACTCCCACTTCAATATCGTCAAAGACGACATCGAGCCCACATCCCCACCACTCACCCTCAGAATCTGCGACAGTATCTCCTGCGCAATCGCAGGAGCAGAACAACTTTTGGCAGAACTCGAACAACAGAAAAAAAACCTCCCCCCCAACCTGCGCATCGTGCGCGCTCCCTGCATGGGACGATGCGACAAAGCTCCCATCGCCATGCTCGGCAAAAAAGCCATCAACATAAACAAACAGACAACAGGCATCGAAACACTCCGAACCCTGCTCGCATCCCCATCCCCCGACACAAAAGCCGAGATGCCACAAGCACCGCTCGGCAACTTCGCACACGCCCGCAAAGAAGGACGATACAATACGCTCCGCCGTTGCCTGCAAGGCGAATGGACAAGAGAACAAATCCTCGAAATCATCTCGCAAGCAGGATTGCGCGGACTCGGCGGCGCAGGGTTTCCCGCCGCTCGAAAATGGCAGACCGTAATAGCCTGTCCGAAACCCCGCCTCATGGCAGTCAACGCCGACGAGGGCGAACCCGGCACCTTCAAAGACCACCTCTACCTGTCGGAAGACCCTCACCGAATTCTCGAAGGCATGCTGATCGCCGCATGGGTCGTCGAGGCAGAAAAAATATGGTTCTATCTGCGCGACGAATATCCCGATATCTACGCCTTATTAAAACGCGAGCTGCCTCTGTTGGAGGCAGAGGGCTTCTCGTTCGCTCCAGAAATCTTTCTGCGCCGCGGCGCGGGTGCCTACATCTGCGGCGAAGAATCGGCGATGCTCGAATCGATCGAGGGAAAACGAGGCCTGCCACGACACAAACCTCCCTTCCCTGCACAAGTAGGCTTGTTCGCTAGACCAACCCTCATCCACAATGTCGAGACGCTCTATTGGATCCCGCAAATTCTCGAACACGGAGCAGAATGGTACGCCGCGCAAGGAGCAGACGGAGGAAAACATAATGGCAAGCATAAGGGTTGGCGGAGTTATTCGGTATCTGGTCGGGTTAAAGAGCCAGGCGTAAAACGCGCGCCTGCCGGCATCACGCTGCGCGACTTGTTGGAGAAACACTGCGGCGGCATGCAGGAGGGACATCGTCTGTTGGGATACTTGCCCGGCGGTGCTTCAGGAGGAATGCTAAACGCCGAGCAAATCGATCTGCCGTTAGATTTCGGAACGCTCACAGCGGAGGGATGTTTTGTAGGCTCGTATGCGGTTGTTGTCTTTTCGGAGCATGACGATCCTGCAACTTTGGTACGCAACCTCATGCGTTTTTTCGAGGAAGAATCGTGCGGACAATGCACGCCTTGTCGAGTGGGAACAGAAAAAGCTGTGGCGTTGTTGGCATCAAAACACTGGGATCGAGCCTTGTTGGAGGAGTTATGTTCGACGATGGCGGACGCGTCGATTTGCGGCTTGGGACAGGCTGCGGGCAATCCTGTGCTCTGCTTGCTTAAGAATTTTCCCGCGCATGTGCCGCAAAAAACTTGAGACAGAAAGGGTTTTAAGTATGTAATTCACAGAAATTAACATAAAATAGATATTTTTAACTGAAGAGTTAGCAAAATACTTTATGGCTTATATTTTTTTATGGGAATTACATACTTGCCCCACATTTTTTCTATCAGGAGGTTATGAATCTTCGTTGTCATTGTTAAATGGGGTGTCAAGTATCTAATTTCCCCAATGAAAAAATTGTCGAGTTGAACGCGCGTACAGATACGAATCTCGAACTAGAGTAAAGATTTTATCCCCTTGCTTTGCCGAGCGCGTTAAGCTATCATCTCGCTAGCGACAATCTAATAGGAGACTTCCGTTATGTCCTCGTCCGAGTTAAAAAAACAAGGCTCTTTTGTGCCTGCCATCGCCGTTTATTTCGAGCGTCGAGTCCTCTCGATGCTCTTCTTTGGGTTTTCGAGCGGTCTTCCTCTGCTGCTCGTCTTCTCGACTCTTTCGGCATGGCTTTCGGAAAGCGGAGTCAGCAAGACCGCCATCGGCTTCGCGAGTCTCATCGGCGCTGCTTACTCGCTGAAGTTTCTGTGGTCGCCTCTCGTCGACAAGCTCCCGTTGCCCTTCCTCAGCAAACGACTTGGACAACGCCGCGCGTGGCTTTTGCTCTCGCAGATCGCCATCATCGTTAGCCTGTTTGCGCTTTCGCAAGCCGACCCCGCCCTCTCGTTGAGAAATGTCGTCCTGCTCGCTGCCGTCGTTGCCTTCTCGTCTGCCACCCAAGATATCGCCGTCGACGCCTACCGAGCAGAGATATTGGAAACATCACGGCTCGGCGCGGGTGCTGCCAACATCGTGTTGGGTTACAGAACGGGCATGCTCTCCGCTTCGACGGGAGTCCTCGTTATCGCCGACCTTGTCGATTGGCAATGGGCATACGCTGCGATGGCACTGCTCGGCTTGGTGGGCGTAGTTACAACGCTCGTCAATCCTGAGCCTAAAGCCGCTGCTAGGAAAAGCACGAGAGCGACGACGCTTTCGGCAGCACTGGGACAATGGCTCTACGATGCGGTGCTTTCTCCCTTCATCGAATTCTTCAAGCGATGCAAGGTTGTGCCTGCCATTCTCATCCTTCTGTTTGTGATGCTCTACAAGTACAGCGATGCGTTGTTGGGCATTATGGCGAAGCCCTTCTATCTAGAGATTGGCTTCAGCAAGACGCAAATAGGTATCATATCAGGAGGCTGGGGATTGGGCTTCACGTTGTTCGGCGCGGTGTTGGGAGGCATTCTTGTGAGACGTTTTTCTCTTGCGACCAGTCTTTTTGTGGGGGCTTTTTTGCAGGCTGCCTCGAACATCGCTTTCATTGCGTTGGCGCAAGCGGGAGCGAACGAAGTTCTTTTTATCGTGGTTATTGCTGTCGACAACATTTCGGGTGGGTTAGGCACGACGGCTTTTGTCGCCTTTCTTGCTTTTTTGTGCAACCGAGGTTACTCGGCGACGCAATACGCGCTTTTTTCGTCGTTGTTTGGCTTTGGCAGGACGTTGTTTGCGGCGGGCGGGGGGTGGCTTGCTGACCAAGTTGATTGGACAACCTTCTTTCTACTCACGGTGTTGGCGGGCGTGCCGGGGTTGCTGTTGTTGTTGGTGCTGGTGTGCGGCGACATGTTTCCGCAAGAACAAAACAGCAACAGCGTAAAGGAGACTTAACATATAAAAAGTAAATTACATACTTGCCACCATATTTTTTCTTGCTGATAGAAATAAAATTTTATCGGCGCGGGAGATGTTTATAAGATGGATGAAGATGCGGCATGGCACTTGGCGGAATTAAAACATGCGCATAGGCACTACGATAGGCAGTATTATCTGCCAAGTGCCATGGCTTGGGTGCATGCATCATACGAACGCCACCCATGCCGAGTCGTGTGTTTTTTCTATCAGGGGGTTATGAATCTTCGTTCTACTTTTGATAGGGGGGGGCAAGTATGTAATTCCCCAAAAAAGGGACTTACATACGAAAATCCGCAGACCTTGAGTTTCAGGGTTTTCAGGGTGGTTATTAGATTTTGCTTTGATTCATTTTTTTAAAAAGTGATTTCAGTTTTTCTTGTGCTTGTGTTATTTCATCTCTTGTCATCAATTGAAGGTTAAGTAAAACAAAGAGTGTTACTGCTGTTGTTTCCGTTTCTTTGTCTTTCATCGCTCGGTGTTCAGGTTTAATTTTTCCGCTAATTGCAGCAGCAAACCAGACGTATGCTTCAATCAAGTTACGTTGCACTTGTTGTCCATTCATATACAAGTATCCCAAATTAAATTGGGCGCCAGCATTGTTGTCTTCTGCGGATTCTATCCACCATTTCATTGCTTCAGAAGTATCTTGCTTTACTATTACCCCTTCCATATAAAAACTTCCTAAAGATAATTTTGATAATTCATAACCTTGCTCAGCGGATTTAAAAATATATTGTAGGGCAAGTTTTTCTTTATGAGGAGTTTTAACAGCACCATAACCTGCCAACCCTAGCCAACATAAAGCCAACCAGTGTCGTGCTTTAGGATTGCCAACAGCAGTAGATTTTTCAAAAAAATCTATTGCTTTGTTTCTGTCTGTTGACAGCCAAGATATTCCCTCTTCGAAATCTTTTTGTCCTTCGAACGTTATGTTTCTTTTTTGAATTTCAATGGACAACAATTCTTTTACAAAGTTGCATATTTCTGGAAAAAGAGGCAGATTTTTTTCAATTTCATCCCGCTCGGCTGCAGTTTCGGCTGCGGCACTCATATCGTTCTTTATTTTTTGGATTAAATCCAAGTAATTTAAAGAATACATTATGCCGTGAGTGTTAAAATGCTCTCTATCGAAAGAAATATCTGAAAGAGTTTTGTTTCCGTTGCTTATTTTGCTTTCTTCTTCATTGTTCTCGTCCATCGTTCTATCCTCTGGTTGGAAGTTGTGAAGCGGGGATATTCTAGCAAGCATGAGGCTAGCGGGTGGAAGAGTCAAGTCAAAACGTAATAAGTTTGACTGCATACTAATCCATTCATCAAACTTTCGAAGGTGCTGCTCGCTGTAATTTTATCGTGAGGAATAAGAGCGTAGTGCCAGGTGATTAAATCGTTTTTTGAGCTTGCGGATTTTCGTTTGTAAGTCTCCTCTCCTCTCGCGTCACGGCGCGGGTTCTTCTGCAGGATTTTAGTTTTCGAGCCACGAGGGTTTTTGCAGACGCGGTAGCATGCTTTCAGGCGGAGCGGAGGGTTGCAAGCGTCTAAAGACGCTGCCTCCTTTCTCGAAGATCTGTTTTGGCGTTTGCGGAGTAAGCTGGCGGCGAGCGCGCGAAGGGCCGAGCATCGAGGGCATCGGCATGTAGAGCGTCGAAGAGCTAGCTCTTTCTTTAAGGCGCGCGTTCTCCTCGATAGCAAGGCGCGCGCCTATGACGCGCTCTAGTGCCTGACGGCGATGCGCAGGTAATCCGAAGATGAGCCTCGTGTTATCTCCCTCCAACGGAGTTGCAAGCAAGCCAGGGGTTTGACGCAAGCGTGCCTCGATGCGATCGGCGTTGCGCGACACTTGTTCGAGCGTCCTCACCTTGTGCACCTCTGGCGCTTGCAGATAGCCATTGGCGAGCGCTAATCGCAGACTCCAGAGTAAACTCTCGGCGTAGGATTCGCTTGCTCGCACAGCGCTCAACAGATGGTGGCTGTAGATTTGCAAGAAGACCAGTCCGCGAGGGTCGTTCTCACCAGAGGGTTTGTTATGCAAGAGCGCGCGCTCTTGGCGTTGAAACCGCCACAAGGCATCGGCGAAGTTTTGCAGCGCGCCATCGTAGGAGAGCAGAGCTAAGCGTGCGCTCAGCATGCGCGTCACAGCCAAGAGGAGGTTGCGGCTTTGGCGATAGGTTTGCGCCTCGATGGAGTTGCGTCGGTAGCGTAGGTCGATCAGTCCCCAAGCGGCGGCGTAGCTGAGCTTGAGCAAGAGGCGCTCTTCGGCAAGATTGTTGAAGGCGCGTACCTCGCGCGGCGGGACAGTGAAGAGTCCTAGGTAGGGCATCGTCTCCAAGGCTCCAGAAAGGGAGGCGATGCGCGGCAGCACGCGGTCGCTCCGCTTTGCGCCTAACCTTATCGCAGGGATGGAGGCAGCGATGACGCGGTCGGTGAGGGCTGGCGTGTAGGTGATCGACAGCAACTCGGGCGGAGGTAACAGCGTGCCGCCTTGCAAGCGTCGATAGACCTTCGCGCGCGGCAGGGATGCTCCTGCGCTGCGTCCGAAGGCGGCGGTGCGTGCCGAGAGGCGCACGCTGCTTTGGAAGAGTTGACGCTCTAGCGTTGCTAGGTCTCGGCGTTCTTTATCGCTCACATCGCTGCGTTTCAGCGCGTTGCGCAGGCTGCGTCTTGAAGCATCGATGGCGGGGGTGAAACGTTGCGTGTTCAGCTGCGCCCAAAAGCCTGAGACCGATTCCAACAACAATTGTTCGGAGGCGACTTTCGTGGCGGTGCTTTTTTTCTCGTTGATGCGCGAGTAGGCTTGCGCCAAGTCTAGGGCGAGCCATGCGTTCTCGCGTCGGTTTTGCTGTTGGTTGTCGGGGTTATTGTTTTGGTTATTGTCGGGGTTTAGGATTGCTCCGCCTATGGCTGCTCCGCTGAGATTGCCCCATCGTTGGGCTTCTTGCGCCATCGTTTCGTAGGGCAGTTTGCCCAGCTTTCCTTTGCGCAGGTTTTTCACGAGGCTTTTGCGTCTTTTTCGTTCTCCTGTAGCGAGGATCACGGCTATCTGATCGTAGAGGGTGCGCGGTCGAGCGGTGCGTTGGCTGCCGAGTTGGCTACTTGGCGCGACAGATTGGCTGGCGGGTTCAGAGCGTGTGAGGCTTGCGTTGAGACGTCGCGCCTCCTCGCCGAGCGAGAGGCTTTTTCCGCTTTGGCAGCCTCCGAGGACGAGCAGCAGTGCTATGCCGCAGAGGGGGACAATTCTCGTTGATTTTTTCAGCATGCATCGTTACTCTATGCGTGATTCTTGCAATTTTCGTGCCTAATCGCACGAATCAGGGGTTCTTGACTTAGGAGGAATAACAATCGTCATGCGTTTATCTTTTGCTCAATCTTTCACCAAACCTTTTGCTAGGGTTTTTCTGCGTAGAGCCTTGGCGGAGGTTGTTTTACGGCGCGTTGTTTTGTCGGTGGCGGGGGTTGGGATTTTGACTCTTTCTGCCAAGGTGCAGGTACCTTTTTATCCTGTGCCGATGACTTTACAGACGATGGCGTTGATGTTTATCGGATGTTTTTTCTCGCGGTCGGTGGCTTGGGCTTCGTTGGGTTCTTATGTATTGTTGGGTGTTTTGGGGTTGCCTGTCTTTGCCAAGGGTGGGGGGATGGTGTATTTACTGGGGCCTACGGGGGGCTATATTCTTGGATTTTTACCTGCGATGGCGTTGTTTTTGTTTGCGAGGGGGAAGAATGTGCGTAGTTTGTTGGCTTTGTTTGGGGGTGTTGTTGTGATTTACGCGTGTGGTTTGGCGTGGTTGGGGAGTGTTATTGGATGGGAGAAGCCTTTGTTGGCGTTGGGGTTGGTTCCTTTTGTGGGTGGAGATATTGCTAAGGCGTTTGTTGTTTGGGGGATGTTGTTGTTGGATGGGGGGCGTGCGGGAGACAGGACGCGCAATTGGTAAGGAGCGAGGGATGCGCAACGGGCTTCTTGCATTGACGGACTTTTTGTACTGACGGGCGTTTTGCATTGACGGGCGTTTTGTATTGACGGAAAAACGCAAGACGAGCGAGCCTTAAGATTAGTTTTGGGCGCAGCGAGTTTTGCGCATGGGGGGTGTGGGGGGACGCAGTCCCCCCACGAAGACCCCGCGTCAGCGGAGCGCACGCAGTGCGCTTTATCTACGCGCGCAGCGCGTAGCCTCTTATTCAAAAGCGCGAGGCTTTGCCTCGCGCAAGCTGACTCGTAACGCGGTAGAAAGCTTTTATGACGAAAGGTTGTTGCGCACGGCAAGCCGTGCGCTTTTTAACAAGAGGCTACGCATCTCGCGCTACGCGCGGACTGCGTAGAAGGCGCTTACGCGCCCGCTCGCGGCGGGCTTTTTGCGAGGGATTACTCCCTCGCGCTCCCCGCGTGCTACGCACGCGTTGTTTACTCGTCAATATACGAGTCCCGTCCCTACTCCCCTAGTGTAAATCCTTCGCCGTCCTCTCCGAGATAAAAGTCCCCCTCCGCCACCTTCTTCCGCCACGCCGCCGTCTTCCCAATTCCCCCCAAAGGATACAAATGAATGCCCCCCAAACCCTCCCCTAATCCCTCGTCCTCCAACCAAGCCCGCGCCAACCCCACAAGCAAATCGTCAGGAGCGCGCGTCATCACCATCTGCCTTATATCCCTCGCTCGTTTCAATAAAAGACGCATCGAATTGCCAATCCCACACTGCCGCGCATGCATAATTAAAGTCTTCAAAGTGGCAAGCCCAGGCAACCCCACCACAACCCTTAGTCGATTGCCACCCCCTTCCTCGCTTCGAGCCTCCTCCAGCCACCGCAAAACAGGCTGCATCTCAAAACAAAACTGGGTTACGAAATAACCCCCAAGATCGCTGCTTTTTATGTATTGATTCTTTTCGGCAATCGCCCGCGCACAAGCCTCCTGCGCGATGTCAGGCGACCCCTCAGGGTGCGCCGCCAAGCCAACTTTTTTGATGCCATGCTTTTCGAGTAAACCCAAACGCAAAACATGCATGGATTCGCTGAACGGACCGAGCGGTTTTTCAACCGCTCCGCCGATGAGCAACACCTCCTCCACACCCGCCTCCTGCCTCCAAGCCTTGAGCGCATCCTCAATCTGCGCCTCACTCTCAAGCGAGCGCGCCGCGATATGAGGCACAGGACAAAAGCCCTCTCGTGCCAATCGTACGGCGGTTTTTGTCGTCTCGCCTAAATCCGACCCAGGTAGAAAGGTGATAAAAATACGTACCCCCTCCTCCTGTAAAAGATCGCGGAAACTCTCGATTTTAGCCGCCCCGCGAGGCGTTACCTCAAGGCTCGATTCGCTAGCAAGCGTAGCTATCCGCGCTGTGAGATCTTCGGTCATGTGCTCTCCCCCTCAATGCGCGAGCGTTTGCGCCTCGCGCTGCTCCGCTCGCCGCGTCGCGCCGTAGGCTCCTGCGCGACAAAGGCAGGCAAGGTCGTCGCTACCTTGCGCAACTCGCTGTACGGATCGCAGGCGTGAGGAAACGCCATCGCCTCGACAAAGTACTGCTGGAAGTCGGGTTCGGTCGCCGTCTCGATCTTGACGATGTCGCGCACGCGCTCCTCCAACAGCCTTCTGTGGTTGCGGTTGACGAGCGCGATGCGCGCGCCCGTCGAAGCGGCGTTTCCCAACGGCACAACCTTGTCAGGCACACAATCCGGCACCAATCCCAAGATCAAGGCATACAGCGGATCGATATGACTGCCAAACGCCCCCGCTAGCAAAATGCGCGACACCCTCTCCACGCCCGCGTGCGCCATCAACAGCCTCGCGCCCGCATGGAGCGCACCCTTAGCCAACTGCACGGCACGGATGTCGTTCTGCGTGATGGTGATTTTTCTACCCTCCTCCTCGTGCAGCACATAGACGAAGCTGCGTCCCTCGCGCTGCATACGCGGCGTGCGGGAAGCCATTTCTTCGCAGAACAACCCGTCTACGCCAAGCAGTCCTGTACGAAATAACTCTCCGATCCCCTCGATAATGCCAGAGCCGCAAATGCCGCTAACCGCGCTCGGCTCTATTGTGCGATCTGCTTTTTTGTTTTTTGGTGCTTCGGGATTTTTTTTGAACCCATCCTCGTTCGACCACGCCATACGATCGACCACCTTGAAGCGCGGCTCGAAGGTTTTGTCGTCGATGCGGATTCGCTCGATCGCGCCCGCAGCCGCCCTCTGCCCGTGTTCGATCTGCGCGCCCTCGAAGGCGGGTCCCGTGGGGCTTGAGGCGGCAAACACGCGCCTGTCTACTGCCAGCAGAATCTCGGCGTTCGTGCCAATGTCGATTGCAAGCACAGGCTGCTCTGCATCCCACAGATACTCGGAGAGCGCGACCGCCGCTGCGTCCGCGCCTACATGTCCTGCGATGCAAGGCGGCGAGTAGAGGCGCGCGCACGAGGCAAGCGATGTGAAACCACACTCGCGTGCGGGCGCGCTGATCGCGGCGGCGCTGGCGAGCGCGAAGGGTGCGCCGCCTAAGGGGATGGGATCGATTCCCCAAAAGATGTGATGCATGATGGGATTGCCGACGAGGACGACCTCCAAGATTTTCTCAGGATCAACCTCGCAGGAAGCGGCGACCTCTTTAAAGATAGTGTTCAAGGCTTCGCGCACGCACTCTGTCATCTCTGCGTCTCCGCCCTCGTTGAGCATGGCGTAGGACACGCGGCTCATGAGGTCTTCTCCGAATCGGATCTGCGGGTTCATGCGCCCCTGAGCGGCGATGACGGTCGCACTTTGCAAATCGACGAGTTGCGCCGACATCGTCGTCGATCCGATATCGACCGCTAACCCGTAGAGCATCGTCTCGACACCGGGGTAGACTTTGAGCAGCGTGTCGTTGTCGCGCACGGCACAGGTGACCTTGTAGTCGCCGCGCTTCAACGCCGCCTGAATAGAGCCATAGACAGAGAGATCGATCGCGCCTACTTGTACATTCCAATTGCGTCGTAAGGCATCGAGAAGCCGCTCGCAATCGCCCGATGGGCTGTCGAGTTTGGGAGGCTCGACCTCGACATAGTGCAACCGCAGAATCGGATCGATGGCGATCGGACGCGCATCGGGACGCTTGCGTATAACCTGCCTGCGCAACTGACTCTCAGGAGGAACATCGACGACCATGTTGGCGTGCAGCACGGCGTTGCATCCTAATCGTCGTCCCTTTTGCAAGCCGCGACGTTTCGCATAGCGCGCCTCGACCTCTGACAACTCGGATAGCGCGCGCGCGTCGCTCTCGATGCCGAACTTCGGAAAGTGTCCGAAGGTAGGCTGCACCTGACAGCGTCCGCAGATGCCGCGCCCGCCGCACACCGAATCCAAATCGACGCCGATCTTGCGCGCCGCAGCCAAGAGGGTCGTGCCGCGCGGAACCGAGCCGCGCAGTCCCGAAGGTGTGAAGACGACGAAAACTTCTTCCGCCTCCGTGGCAGCTTCCTTTGCCGTCTCTGTTTTTGACTCTGTCATCGTGGACTCCGTTTCCTTCGTTTTTTTGGCGAAGGATTCTTTCTACGCTACTCTCTCTCTGCGTCTGCGTCGTGCGCCGCGTGCGTCGGTTCCAGTTTCGTCGCTAGCGTTCGGCTCGCGGAAACGCTTGATCCAGCGTGTGCATCCCACATCCTTGCCCGCGATGACATCGCTTGCTTTGATGGCGATGATCTCCTCCTCGTGCAGAGGATTCATGATAGCCGAGCTCATACCCGCGCCTGATGCCATCGCCAAGAAGGCTGCGTTCAGCGCGTGGCGATTAGGCAATCCGAAACTGACATTGGACGCACCGCAACAAGTGTTCACCTTCAGCTCGTCGCGCAAGCGTGAAACAAGGCGCAAGGCTCCTGCGCCCGCTTGCGACAGCGCACCGATCGGCATCACGAGAGGATCGACGACGATTCGCTCGTGTCCGATTCCGAAATCGGCGGCGCGCTCGACGATTTTTTTAGCGACCTCGAATCGCACGTCGGGGTCTTCGGAAATGCCCGTTTCGTCGTTGGAGATGGCGATCACGGCGCAATCGTATTTTTTCACCAATGGCAAGACGGCCTCTAACCGCTCGTCCTCGCCCGTCACCGAGTTGAGCAGTGCGCGTCCTTTGTAGACCTTCAGTCCTGCCTCTAGGGCTGCGACGATCGACGAATCGATCGACAGCGGCAAGTCGCAGAACGACTGGATCAGCTGGATTGCTTTTGCCAAGATTGCTGGCTCGTCGGCGAGCGGAATGCCGGCGTTGACATCCAGCATGTGCGCGCCTGCCGCCATCTGCGCACGTGCGTCGCGCTCGACGGTTTCGAAGTTGTCGTTGCGCATCTCTTCCGCCAGCTTCTTGCGACCGGTGGGGTTGATACGTTCGCCGATGATCGTAAACGGAGCGTCCAAGGCGATCGCATGTTCTTTCGTCGCAGAGGCGACAAGGGTACGAGTTGTCATAAAAAATTTATCCTTCGGGTGAGGGGGGACAAAAGGGGAGGTTGTTTTATGGTTGCTTGAAATCTTGCTCGGCGTTTTTCTCCCAGCCGCCGTTGGCAACAAGGGCTTTGAGTCGTTCGTCGTCGTAAGTTTTTTCCAGCTCTTGCGCGCGTGCCTCGGAGGCTTGCTCCAAGTTTTCACAGCAGGGTTCGGGGTTGCTCTTGTGCCACTCTTGCAAGTAGCTGTCTGCCTCGCGTGCGTCGCCGTGCATGGCTGCTTTGTCGATCGCTTCGGCGAATCGCGGTGCTAGCACGCGCTTCACCTGTTCGCGGCGCGAACGACGCGCGATCACTTGTGCGGGAATGTCGCGCCACAGCACGACTAGCAGTTCTGCCATAAAAAGCCTACAGAGGGGAGTTAGCGAGGGGGAGGGGCGAGAAGAGCGTTCGAACTTCGCGCTTTGTAGCGTTTTGCGATTGATTCCTCAAGGCGCGTCTTCTATGCTGTTGCACGCGATTGATTAACAGGTTCGTGCCTTGCGGGTCAAGTCTTTTTTTTTGTGCTGCTTGCTGTCTCTACGATGCTGCCTTCTGACACCATAAGTTGTGCCGTGGTTGTGCCGTGTTTCTTCTCGTGCTCATCGTGATTCGATGACTAGCTTGTTGGCTGATTCGCTCAAACGCGGAACGCGGCGCGTTTGGGGATTGAGAAAATTGGCGCAAGAAGCGTCGAAAGAAAAGAGGCAAGAGTCGCCGAAAGAATCACTTAAGACATCGTTGCCTTTCGAGGGTTTTGCCGATCTGTGCGTAGAGACGGAGGAGCAGACGAAAGCGATTTCTCGACTTTTGCTTGAGGAGACATTGGGTTTGGCTGTGCCTCTGCCTGATGTTGTGCGTCATATCGTTTCTGCGGGAGGGAAACGTCTTCGATCGCGCTTGCTGATCGCCTCGGTGAGGCTCTTGGGTTGTCATGGCGAGGAGAAAATTAAGGAAACAATTTTATTAGGCGGTGCGATCGAGGCGATTCATTGCGCGAGTCTTTTGCATGATGATGTTGTTGATGGCTCGAAGATGCGGCGGGGGTTGCCTACGGCGCATCGAGTGTGGGGTGCGCAGGCTTCTGTTTTGGTGGGGGATTTTCTGTTTGCGCGTGCTTTTGATTTGATGTGTAGGCAGAGCGAGATTGGCATTTTGGCTTTGTTGTCGCAAACGGCGTTGCGTTTGACGCAGGGGGAGGTGCGTCAGCTATACAGCGCGCGTGCGCTTTCGATGACATTGGATGAGAGTTTGGAGATTATCAGGGATAAGACGGGTGCTCTTTTCAGCGCGGCTACGTTGAGTGCTGCTTTGTTGGCGCGTGCGCCTGCGCGGGAGCGGGATGCTCTTGCGTTGTTTGGCGAGCAGTTTGGGGTTGGGTATCAGCTTGCGGATGACATGTTGGATTATCTTGGGGATAGCGGGACTTTAGGCAAGCGGCGGGGTGATGATTTACGGGATGGCAAGGTCACCTATCCGTTAGTTTTGTGTCTTTCGCGTGTTGATAGGAGGCAAAGACGGCGGATTGAGGGGTTGCTTGCGCGGAGTGATTGTGGGGGTGATGAGATTGACGAGGTAGTGGGTTTTATGCGTGAGAGGGATTGTTTTGAGGATTGTGCGGCGGTTGCGGAGGGGGCGTTGGTGAGGGGGGCGGAGGCGTTGGAGGGCATTGGGGATTGGCGGGTGCGTGGTATTTTGCAGCGTGTTTGTTTGTCTAGTTTGAAGCGTCTGTCTTAGGGAGCGTAGATTATTTTAAATTTTGTCTTAGATAGCGGTAGTGTCCCAAAAAACGGGACTCGCGCTTTGACGAGTAAACGAACGCGCGCCATGCGCGCGTGGGGGTGTGGGGGGGCTCTGCCCCCCCGCAAAAGACCCCGCGTCAGCGGAGCGCACGCAGTGCGCTTTATCTACGCGCGTAACCCGAGAAGGGTTACGCGCGTAGCCTCTTATTCAAAAGCGCGTGGGGGGATAAATTCCCCTCGCAGAAACACGCAAGCTGACTCGTAACGCGGTAAGGCGATTCTGTTTTTTTGGACACTACCGCTATCTGTCTTACAGAAAAGCTTGCCTCGCGCGGCAATCTATGGAAAAGTAACAGCATGGGTCCTTCCCAACTCCAGCTCGTGAATCCTAACAAAGCAGCGTCGAAAAGCCCTGCTCCAAAGGTCGCTTCCCAAAAAGGCCAGTCCCTTCCCTTCAAGCATCTTCTAGGGATAGAAAGCATGGAAGCACAAGATATCGAAATGATCCTCGAACGAGCCGAAAAATATCGTCGTAGCGGCAAACATCTGAAACGCTGCAGCGAATCGCTGAAAGACGTCAATGTCATCAACCTCTTCATGGAAAACTCAACACGCACACGCGTCTCGTTCGAACTGGCAGCGAAAAGATTGGGCGCAGAAGTCACAAGTATCTCGGTAGCGCATTCCTCGATTCGTAAAGGCGAAACGCTGATCGATACAGCACAAACCCTGCGCGCCATGGCCGCCGATTTGCTAGTAGTGCGTCATCCACATTCAGGCGCAGTCCAACTGCTCGCCGAAAAGCTGGATTGCCATGTGATCAACGCAGGCGACGGCTTTCACGAACATCCAACGCAAGCCCTGTTGGACGCCGCAACGATTCGCCATCGTAAAGGCGGCTTGAAAGGCCTGAGAGTAGCCATCTGCGGCGATGTTCGACATTCCCGCGTCGCTCGCTCTAACATCCTGCTGCTACAGAAGATGGAGGCGAGCGTGCGCATCGTCGCTCCTCCGACGCTTCTGCCCGACGAGCCATCGCTGTACGGTGTCGAGGTTTTTACCGACATGCGCGAAGGCTTATCCGATTGCGATATCGTCATGATGCTCCGCTTGCAGACCGAACGCATGCAAGGCATTTTTGTCCCCTCGATTCGCGAGTATTTTCACTTCTACGGCTTGACGCACGAAAAGCTGACCTGCGCGCGTCCCGATGCCCTGGTGATGCATCCAGGGCCGATGAACCGAGGAGTCGAGATCGATTCAATCCTCGCAGACGACCTAGGGCGCAACCTCATCCACGACCAAGTAGAAACAGGAGTCGCCGTGCGCATGAGCTGTTTGGAGCTGATAAGCGCATGAAAATAACACGCAGATCAAGACGCGCTCTGCTATGAAACAAACGCTGATCGAAAACGCACGCCTGATCGATCCCGTAGTAGAGAAAGACTCGCTTGGCGCGCTGCTGATCGAAGACGGCAAGATCAAAGCGCGTGGCGATGTTCCATTAGACAAGATCGCAGATAACGCGCTCCGCATCGACGCGCAAGGCTTGGTACTCGCGCCAGGGCTGGTGGATATGCGCGTCCAACTGCGCGAGCCAGGCGAAGAGCATAAAGAAACGATCATCTCTGCGGTTGCGGCGGCGGCGGCGGGAGGGGTTACCTCGATGGTCTGCCTGCCCTCGACGCAGCCAGTCATCGACGATGTGTCGGTCGTCGAGTTTGTCGCACGGCGAGGTCGCGAGCAGAAGGGTTGCAAGATCTACTGCTACGCCGCCGCCACACGAGGAATGCAGGGAGAACAAATATCAGAGATGGGACTTTTGCAAGCAAGTGGTGCGCTCGGCTTTACCGACGGAGAGCATGTCATCCAAAACGCTCGTGTAATGACGCGCGTTCTGACCTATGCGCGTGGCTTGGACGCGCTGGTTATTCAGCATGCGGAAGATCGTGCGCTCGCCGAAGAGGGCGACATGAACCAAGGCGCGCTCGCGGATAGGCTGGGGTTGGTCGGCATTCCTGCTGCGGCGGAGGTTATCATCGTCGAGCGAGATCTACGCTTGTTAGAAGGCACAGGCGGACGCTGCCATTTTGCCCATCTCACCACCGAGGCGGCGCTCAATGCGGTCAGGCGTGCGAAGAAGAAGGGATTGCGCGTCTCGTGCGATACGGCACCTCATTACTTCTGTCTCGACGAGGGCGCGTTGGAGGGATACAGGACTTTCGCCAAGGTCACGCCTCCGTTGCGTAGCGATGCCGACAGGAGGGCGGTTGTCGAAGCGTTGCTCGATGGTACCATCGATTGCATCGCAAGCGACCACTCGCCGCAGGATCAGGATTCAAAACGTCTGCCGTTGCCCTTGGCGGCTTGTGGCATGATCGGATTGGAGACGACGCTCGCGCTATGTCTGACGCATTTGAAAGAGATTTCGCTGGCGCAGATCTTCCGCAAGCTTGCGACCAATCCTGCAAAGTTGCTAGGAATCAGAGGAGGAACGCTAGAGATTGGCGAGCCTGCCGATTTGTTGCTCTGCGATCCTGACAAAAAGTGGGTGATTCGCGAGGAGCAGATGCGTAGCAAGTCTAAAAACACGGCATTTCATGGGAAGCAGGTGAAGGGATTAGTCATGAAAACTTGGGTGGATGGCAGGATTGTTTTCGACAGGGGAGGAGGCGATGACAAGGCACGCGAGAGGGGGCAAAAGAAAGAAGAAGAGATGGGGGCGTTGGTGCGAGGGTGATGATGCAAGATTTTGTTGGAGCGGGGATGTTTTTCGGGGTTATTTTTCTCGGCGGGTATTTGTGTGGGTTATTTCCTTCGGGGCCTTGGGTTGCGCGGGGGAGTTTAGGGGGGAGGCATCTCAGGGATGTGGGTTCGGGGAGTACGGGTGCGACGAATGTTTTGCGCTATGCGGGTTGGGGGAGGGCATTTGCGGTTGTTGCGTTGGATGTTATGAAGGGGATTGTGGCGATTTTGTTAGCGCGTTATGGGGTTGTTTTGGGGGGGGATTTGTTTGCGGAGCGTTTTGGGGAGGTTGAGGCTTTGGTTTGGGGGGAGTCTTTAGCGGGGGTGGGTTGTTTATTGGGGCATTGTTTTCCTTTGTGGAGCAGGGGATTTAGGGGTGGGAAGGGGGTTGCGAGTTTGATGGGGATTATTTTATTGTTGTCGCCGGGGATGTTTTTTGTGTCGGTTTTATTGTGGTTGGGAATTTTGGGGGTGTGGGGTTTTTCTAGTTTAGCGTCGTTGGGGGTTTGTTTATTTTTGTTATTGGGGGGAGTTTTTGGGGGTGTTGGGGGAGTTGGGGGAGGTGTGGGTTGGGGGATTGTGGGGATTGTGGGGATTGTTGCGGGGCGGCATTGGGGGAATGCGGGGAGATTGTTGCGTGGGGAGGAGGGGCGAGTGTTTGGGGGGGTGCGGGGATTGTGGCGACGATGGCGACGGTAGCGACTTGCGCGATGTGAGTTGGGCGTATCTGCCTCTGTTCGCGCTTGTGCTTTTTAAAGGCATGCGCTTGCGCAACAGACGGGCTTTGTATGATGACGGACGCAAAACATCGCGTGCGTAGCACGCGGGGAGCGCGAGGGAGTAATCCCTCGCAAAAGACCCCGCGTCAGCGGAGCGCACGCAGTGCGCTTTATCTACGCGCGCAGCGCGTAGCCTCTTGTACCAAAGCGCACGGCTTGCCGTGCGCAAGCTGACTCGTACCATGGCAAGCAGTTCTTGGAATAAGAGGCTACGCATCTCGCGCTACGCGCGAAATGCGTAGAAGGCGCTTACGCGCCCGCTCGCGGCGCGCTTTTTGCGGGGGGACTGCGTCCCCCCACACCCCCCATGCGCAAGACTGCGTCTTGCGAGGGCAATCAATGTCGCTCTGTCTCCTGTCAAACAGGGCTACCCATATAGACAGGCAGCAGTGCCTCCTCGTCCCGCGCATACATTCCATCGTCCCCCATCACCAACCGCCTCGAAAAAGCCCACGCATCCACATCCCCATTTTTATTCCCATTCTCATTCCCATCTCCCCCAAAAACAAACGCCTCACTAGGAAAACTCCCCAACGCCCCCGCACAAGCACGCCCCACTCCCCCCCCGCACAAACCCAATTCTCCACCCCCCATCTCCAACAACTCGAAAACCCACATCCGCAACGCATCATCCCCCAAAATACAAGCCTCCCCCAAAGCAATTCCCCCCCGAAACGCCTGCCCATACCAAATACCCCGAAAACTCTCAACCAACGACAAAACATATCCCCCCCCACCATTATTATTCTCCCCCCCAAACCCCGCCGACAATAACCCCGCCTGAAAACTCGTCACCGAATACATCCCCAATCCCCCGCAAGCTAACCTCAACCCCCGCGCAACAGAAAGACTAGCCCGCAACCCCGTGTAACTGCCCGGCCCCCTCACAAAACAAATGCTTTCTAACGATTTGTAAGAGAATTTTTGCGAGAATTCCTTCCCAATCTCTTTTGCGAGCAGAAAAGGCAAATCTTCAGCCAAAACCCCTCCGCAAGATTCATGCTCGCGGGAAGACCACCTTATGCGCATCTCTTTCCCCTCCCACAAACAAAAGGAGATTCCTCCCGAACAAGCGTCGAAGGCTAATGTGTACCCCCTCGTAAGTTCTGTTTTCATGGCTCTAGCAAAATTTATTTTTCGATCCCCTTGACTCGTAGGCTATGCTTACCCATATAGAATGAGGAGGGAGACACACGTCTTTCTAGCCTCTGCGCAAAGGTATTGCGCGCCAACTCTACAACAGAATAGGAGGAAGACGGCATGAAGCTCCGTCCGTTACACGATCGCGTTTTGGTTCGTCGCCTGGAAGAGGAAGAAAAAACCTCAGGCGGTGTGATCATCCCCGATACGGCTAAAGAAAAACCCATGGAAGGCGAAATCATCGCTGTAGGCTCCGGAGCACGCTCCGAAGACGGCAAGATAACTCCGCTCGACGTGAAGAAAGGGGACAAAATCCTCTTCGGCAAATGGTCTGGTACCGAGGTCAAACTCGACAGCGAAGAGCTGTTGATTATGAAAGAAACCGATATCATGGGAATTCTCGAATAAAAGGAGAATTTCTCCCTCAATTGAGATTACTCGCGGCTACTCGCACAACAAACAACTTTCCAAAAACCCCTAAATCAGGAGATTAAAGCCATGTCGGCTAAAGATGTGAAGTTTGGGCTTGACGCAAGAGGTGAAATCCTCAAAGGCGTCGACATCCTCGCTAACGCTGTTAAGGTGACGCTCGGTCCGAAAGGACGGAATGTCGTCATCGAAAAATCCTTCGGCGCGCCAAGGATCACTAAGGACGGCGTCACCGTCGCCAAAGAAATAGAACTGCACGGTAAGTTCGAAAATATGGGAGCGCAACTCGTACGCGAAGTCGCCTCGAAAACTAACGACGTCGCCGGCGACGGAACAACGACCGCAACCGTGCTTGCTCAAGCCATCGTGCGCGAAGGCGTGAAAGCGGTGACCGCAGGCATGAACCCCATGGATATTCGACGCGGAATCGATCTCGCCGTCGCTGCCGCTGTCAAAGACATCGAAAGCGGATCGAAAAAAATCACCACGAACGAAGAGGTGACACAAGTCGGTACCATCTCGGCGAACGGGGAAGCCTCCATTGGCAAAAAAATCGCCGATGCAATGGAAAAAGTCGGCAACGAAGGTGTCATCACCGTCGAAGAAGCCAAGGGATTAGAAACCGAAGTCGACATCGTCGAGGGTATGCAGTTCGACAGAGGATACCTCTCGCCTTACTTCGTGACCAACGCCGAGAAAATGATCGTCGAGATGGAAAATCCCTTCATCTTGCTATGCGAGAAAAAACTCTCCTCGCTGCAGCCAATGCTGCCGTTGTTGGAAAAAGTTGTGCAGTCGTCGCGGGCGCTTCTGATCATCGCCGAAGATGTCGAGGGCGAAGCGTTGGCAACGCTCGTCGTCAACAAGCTGCGCGGCGGACTGAAGGTCGCTGCTGTCAAGGCGCCGGGCTTTGGCGATCGCAGGAAGGCGATGCTCGAAGATATCGCCATTCTCACTGGCGGACAGATGATCTCCGAAGACTTGGGCATCAAGCTTGAAAGCATCGATGTTTCCATGCTCGGATCTGCAAAGAAGATTCGTATCGACAAGGAAGACACGACCGTCATCGATGGAGCAGGCGAAAGCAAAGAAATCGAAGGACGCTGCACGCAGATCCGCGCGCAGATCGAAGAGACCAGCTCGGACTACGACCGTGAGAAATTGCAGGAACGTCTTGCGAAACTCGCGGGAGGGGTTGCTGTCATTCGCGTCGGGGGGGCGACCGAGGTCGAAGTGAAAGAGCGCAGAGACCGTGTCGAAGATGCCATGAATGCAACGAAGGCTGCTGTCGAAGAGGGGATCGTCGCAGGCGGGGGGGCGTCCTTGCTTCATGCTGTTGTTGTCCTTGAAAATCTCAAGAGTGCGAACGATGACCAACGTGCTGGGATTGATATTGTCAAGCGTGCGCTCACCTCGCCTGCTTGGCAGATTGCTGAGAACGCGGGCGAAGAGGGAGCGGTCATCGTCGGCAAGATGCTTGAACAGAAGGAGCGGAACTGGGGGTTTGATGCTCAGAACGGTGTTTATGGAGATCTTGTTAAGGCGGGCATTATTGATCCCACCAAGGTTGTTCGGACGGCGTTGCAGGATGCTGCTTCTGTGGCGGGGTTAGTTATCACGACTGAGGCGGCTGTGGGGGACAGACCTGAGCCTAAAACGCCGATGCCTATGCCGCCGGATGGGGGCATGGGGGGGGGAATGGGATTCTAGATTCCTGACCTTTTGGAATAAGCGGGCGGCGACGGGAATCTGTCGCTGCCCGTTTTTTTTGTGGGGGTGCTTGGCTTTTGTTGTTGCTTGCGCGATGTGAGTTGAGCGTGTCGGGCTGTGTTCGAGCTTGTGCTTTTTAAAGGCATGCGCTCGCGCAACAAACGGGCTTTGTATGATGACGGGCGCAAAACATCGCGTGCGTAGCACGCGGGGGGGCGCGGGGGGATAAATTCCCCCCGCAAAAAAGCACGCAGTGCTATGCGCGCACAGCGCGCAATCTGCGCGTGAGCGTAGCGAAACGCGCAGCCTCTTGTACCAAAGCGCACGACTTGTCGTGCGCAAGCTGACTCGCAACATGGCAAGCTGCTTTTGTGACGCAAGGTTGTTGGCGCGAGGCAAAGCCTCGCGCTTTGGAATAAGAGGCTAGACACTTTGCGCTTCGCGCAAAGTGTCTAGAAGGCGCTTACGCGCCCGCTCGCGGCGCGCTTTTTGCGGGGGGACTGCGTCCCCCCCCTCCCCCCATGCGCAAAACTCACTTCGCCTACGGCTCGCTCGTCTTGCGTCTTGCGTTTTGCGTTTTGCGTTTTGCGTCTTGCGTTTTGCAATCCAACAAAACGTGTCTGCGTCTGTTAGTCCCCCTCCTCCGCCAGCCTATCCAAGCAAAGGCTCATGACGATCGCGCATCCATACATGCCAACATGCCACACCGACCAAATGCTGAGCTCAAATAACCCTGTCGCCCAATAAACGCCATGGACAAACATCAAGCACAAAGCAGAAAGAGACCCCGTGCGATACCAACGCAAGCTGGCATTGACGAACACAAGGACGAGCAACGATACAAACAACCCGAAGCCCGCGATTCCCAAACCGCTCAAAACCTGCAAGTAACGATTGTGCGGGTGGAAGAAAGAGCTGAGGTCGTTGTGGATGCCACGACCCCACCAAGGATTTTCTTTCCAGACGATCAAGGTCTCGTGCCAAGCCGCTTGCCGCACGCTGTCGACCAACCACACAGGCAAGTAAAGGCTGTTGCAGGTATCGCACACACCGCTTTTCACCTTGTAGATGACGGGGTTGTGATAGAGATGCAAGAGCAAGGCGGCAACGAAAAGCGAGATACCCAAAACAAGCAAGGATAGCCCAAGCAAGAATAATCTTGTCGACGGCAACGATAAACGAGAGCGGAATTTATGTCCCAAAATAGGCACAAAGACAGGCACAAGAGCAAGCATAAGCACAAGCAAGGAGGCGATCAGGGCTACTCCGAAGATGCGGCGTTCGCTGATGACCGCGGCGCAGAAAACTAACAACAGCGCGACAGAAACACAACAGCGCCAAATAATTTTTTCGGTAGTTTTTTCGGAAGATTTTTGCGGAGCAACCATGCCCTTGCCACTGAAAGCTGCGAACAGCAAGGGAAAGAAGACGACGAACATTCCCGCTTGGCTGTAAGACCAATATAGGGAGGCGTTTGCCAAGTAGGGAACAAGTTTTCCTTTTGTTGCTAAGATCAGCAGCATACACACCCACAGAAGCATGGCTGCCAACAAACACACGGCTACAAGACGGAAGGCACGCCGCAACGTATCAGAGGGTTGCCCGAGCAATGCGGTACAGCCGAACAACCCTCCCGCGAACAGGACGATCAGCAGCCAGTCGAGCCACAAAGATATATCCAAAGATATTTTTTGGCGTAAGCTGACCAGGACGGTAGTGATCGTCGAGGAAAGCAACAGTAGCAGCAGTATTTTTCCTTCGCTCCGTGCAAAAAACTTTTTCATGCTTGCCAGAACGCTCAAACGCAACGAAGGCGCAGCCCATGCGTATGCGAGCATCAGAGCGAGAAAAGCCATCTGCACGGGTTCGGGATAGATAACGCGCGTCGACACCGCTAAGGCAAACAGCCATACGAATAGCATCGATGCGGCAAAACGACGCTTGGAGGGTGTGGCAACCATCAATCGACAGACGTTGTTGCAGGCGCAGGGGGAGCGGATGTTTTTGCCGACTGGAAGTTGCGGCAATCCTTCAGAAAGCGTGCGAAGAGGTGGCGCGAATCGTGCGGGCCGGGCGAGGATTCGGGGTGGTACTGAACCGCAAAGATCGGACGCTTTTGGGATTGAAAGCCCTCTAGCGTGCCGTCAAAAAGCGAGACATGCGTTGCCTCCACATCGTCGGGAAGCGATTCCGCGGGAATAGAAAATCCGTGGTTTTGCGAGGTGATCTCTACCTGTCGGTTAGCAAGAACTTGCACGGGGTGGTTCGCGCCATGGTGTCCGAACGACATCTTCTCGCTCCGCGCGCCCAGCGCGTGCGCCAACAGCTGGAAGCCAAGGCAGATGCCAAACATCGGAATGTTCGACGATAACAACGGCTCCAGCATGCTCTGAGCGTAGCGTGCGCTCGCAGCAGGATCGCCAGGGCCGTTCGATAGGAAAATGCCGTCAGGACGCAAGTCGGTAATTGTCGCGCTCGACGTCGTCGCAGGCACGATCGTGATGCGCGCGCCGCCGCTCTCCAGACAGCGCAGAATGTTGCGCTTCATGCCGAAGTCGAGCGCAACGACATGCACGCGGGGTTGCGAAGGCTTTTTCGATGCCACAGAAAGAGGATCTTGCCAATCGTGCGGCTCTTGACAAGAGACACCCTGAGCCAGCTCCGCCCCCTTCAAACCCGGCCAAGCGCGCACCTTCTTGAGACAATTTTTCAGCGAAAAAGGTTTCTCCTCGAAGACGATCGCCGCACGCTGCGCTCCGCCGTCGCGCAACAGGCGCACCAAAGAGCGCGTATCCACATCGTACAGCGCAACGAGTCCGCGTTCGCACAGCCACGAAGAGAAATGTTTCTCGCTACGCCAGTTGGAGGGCTCGCTCGGACGCTGCGCCAACACACAGCCGCGCGCATGCACGCCCGAAGATTCTTCGTCCAAAGCATTCACCCCCACATTGCCGATGTGCGGAAAGCTGAACACCACGATTTGATCCGCATAGGACGGATCGCTCAAGATCTCCTGATAGCCGCTCATCGAGGTGTTGAAACAAAGCTCGCCCAAGGCAAAGCCACGCGCGCCAACACCCATGCCGTGCCAAACGCTGCCGTCTTCCAAAACTAAAGACGCCGTCTCGATTCCAGACGAGGTGAAAACTCTACGACGCATCGCAGGCAAAAAGGTAAAACGACAACGACAGATTCTCCTCCAAAGAGGCTACACTATAACAAAGACCGACAGACTTGTTGCCAGTATTCTGCACCAGTATTCTGCAACTTTTTTCTCTCAGCAGGCTCGACGGACGTATGGATTGCGACTCGACTCTGCAAGCGAATCGGCAGACAATCTTCTTACGAGGACAAGAGATGGCGCAAAATTTGAGAGAACAATTCACCGAAGCTTTGAAGGTCGCCTTGCGCAGCCACGAGGCGCATGCGGTGGCTACCTTGCGCCTGATTCTCGCCGCGCTCACCGACCGCGACATCGCATTGCGCGGGCAAGGCAAGGGAGAAGACAGTCTCGGCGAACCCGAGATTCTCACCCTCCTGCAAACGATGATACGCCAACGCTTCGAGAGCATCAAAGCTTACGAGAACGCAGGACGACCCGCCCACGCACGGCAAGAAGAACAGGAAATAGAGGTGATACGACGATTCCTTCCAAAACCCATGACCGAGCCGCAAATCGAACAAGCCATCGAGGATATCGTCAAAGAGAAAAAACTCTCAGGGCTCAAAGGCATGAGCTGCGTCATGAGCGAGCTGCGTAAACGATACCCAGGCGCCGTCGATTTCGCATTCGCAGGCAAGCGCGCCAAAGAAAGACTCACACAGCAGTAATGAACCCGCGATGAACCCGCAATGAACCAGCGATGAACTCAGACGGGCAGACCGAGGATATCCGCCGCCGCGTTAGCCTGAGGGCTCTCGTCTCGAATCTTGTCGCCCTGCAGCGTCGCGGACAGGAGTATGTCGGGCTCTGTCCCTTTCACCGCGAGAAAACGCCCTCCTTCCATGTCGTCGAAAACAAAGGCTTCTATCACTGCTTCGGCTGCGGCGCGAAAGGCGATGTCTTCACATGGTTGCAACAGACACAAGGGCTAACCTTTCCTCAAGCGCTCGAACGCCTCGCCCAACAGGCGGGCGTGGTGCTTCAGCGCAAACCCTCCTCGCCCAAAGCGCAGCAGAAACGCGAACAGAACGAGCGAATCCGCGAGACGCTCGCACTCGCCGCCGCCTTTTACGGCAAGGCTCTCTTCGCGTCTTCGGGCGAAAAAGCCCGCGACTACCTGAAACAACGCAGGCTCGACAAGGCTTGCGTCGAGCGATTCGCGCTCGGATGGGCGGACAGCAACACACAACCCTTCTTCGAGGCGATGAGGGCGCACAACCGCTCCGAGAAAGACCTTCTCGAAGCGGGGCTTGTCGTAGAAAGACAGAGCGTTCCGAAGCGAGAGCTGCGCGCACGCTTTCGCTCGCGCATCTTGTTTCCCATCAACGACGCACAAGCACGCGTCATCGCCTTCGGGGGTAGATTCCTCGATACTTATCCAAAAGACACGCGAGCAACCCAAGAAAAATACCAAGAAAAATCTCAAGAAAAATCTTATGGCAAAGCAGACTTCACCCCGCCCAAATACCTGAACTCGCCCGAAACAGCCGTTTTTTCCAAAGGGCAGAACCTCTACAACTTCGCCCGCGTGCGAAACTTTCCTCGCGCCGCAAACCTCGCGCAAACAAGCCCTATAGTTCTCGTTGAGGGCTACACCGATGTCCTCGCGCTCGACAAGGCGGGATTCGCAACAAGCCTCGCCAGCCTCGGCACAGCCCTCTCGGAACAACAACTCCTGCTGCTATGGCAATGCAACGACACGCCCGTCCTCTGCTTCGACGGAGACAAGGCGGGCGCGCTCGCTGCCAAACGCGCCGTCTTGCGCGCGCTGCCTCTGTTGGACGAGACGCGCAACCTCAAGCTCTTCTTCCTACCCGAAGGACAAGACCCCGACACTTTCGTTAGCAGCTTCGGAATAGAAAAGTGGCGTGAGGCGCTCCGACACACCGAAACCGTCAGCGCCTTCTTGTGGCGCGACGAAAAAAACGCGCTCTCTCCCTTGCAAACGCCGGAGCAGCTCGCAGCCTTGGAACGTACGCTCACCGAGCATGCCAACGCGGTCAAGGCTCCGCTACTCTCGAAACACTATCGCGCCTTCTTCAAAGATTCTCTGTTCGCAGAACGCCGCCGGCAAAACGAGCGAGCTCAAGCCGCCGCAAAAGACTTGCCCTACTCTACCGACGAACAGCGACAGAAGCGGCACTTGCAGGAGTGCCTGCTTGCAACATTGGCAAGCCGTCCGCAGCTGTGGGATGAATACGAAGATCGATTCGCACGAACCGCCTTGCCGCACGACTTGGACGCGGCAAGGCAAGCTATGCTGCTCGCTTACCAAGAAGCAGCCGAAGACGCAAACCTGACGCAATTGCTGTGGCAGAGCGCAGGCGAAGTCTTGCAAAACATCGTGCGTAACCCCGCTTTCTTCGCGCAAAATCCCTACTTGCAAGCGCAAGCTTCCATCGAGCATGTCCGAGAAAATGTCGAACAAATCTTCCTCGCCCTCGACTATCACGCCATGCGCGCAGACCTAAAACAAACAGGAACGCCCGAGCAAAAAAAATACACCCGTCGAGAAGCCAGCCTGATCTTTCACGAAAAAATGCAAGCCAACCATTAACCCCTCAACCTTGTTCTTGACATTGCGCCTCTTTTCGGTATAGATTTTGCTCTCCATTCCTTATGCGCGCATAGCAAGCCGAAAGTTCGTCTCGAAGCATCGAGGCTTGCCGAAGGCTTGCGGGTGTGTCGTGCGTCCGTAACATCCTTGTCGTAACACCTTTGCCACCCCTCTCCTCCCTCTCCCCCCGCCCTCTCTTACTATGAAGACTGACCCAACCTCAGAAAAAAAATCCCTTCTCGGAAAGATGAAAGGATTTCTCGGAGCCTTGAAAGGCGGCGGGGCAGGCAAACGCTCCGCCATCGCGCGAGAACAACGGATGCGGCGTATGCGCGATTTGGTCGCAAAAATCGTCCGACGAGTCGGGCAAAACGCCGAGAACGCTATCGATCTGCAAACAATCGAGACGCTCTTGCCCGAAAATCTGCGGGCGAGTGAAGACCTCGACGAGCTGCTCGAACGGCTCGCGCGACGCGGCATCTCGCCACAGAACAACCCACGCAGCACACAGGCAGAAGAAGGGTTGTCGATCGAAGCCGCAGCGTCCTCCGAATCCTCCAAAGAATCCTCCCCCTCTCACCAAGAGACGCAAGACGACGAGGAGTGGGAAGAAGAAGGCGCAGAAGAAAAAGAAGCTGTCGCCAAAAAAAGCGAGCCAACTACAACCGTCGAGGTAAGCTATACCGACGACCCCGTGCGTATCTACTTGCGCGAAATGGGCGGCGTCGAGCTGCTATCGCGCGAGGGAGAGGTCGCAATCGCAAAACGAATCGAGGCAGGAAACCGCACCGTCATTCGCGCATTGTGCGCCTGTCCCTTGGCGTTGCACTCGCTCTTGCTGTGGCACGACGAACTAGAGCAGGGGCAGTGTGTCTTGCGTGAAATCATCGATTTGGAAAAAACTTGGAACGAGACCCACAACAAAAAACCCATCTCGAAAACAACGAGCGAAGCCGCAGAGGTCGCAAGAAGCAAGGCACGCGGCGACGACGAGGCAAAAGAGGCAGGGCGCGAAGACGAACTCGCTCCTCCTGTCAGCGTGATGGAGCAATCGCTAAAGGTTGCGACCATCGAAAAGTTTCTGGCGATCGGCAGGCATTACGCGCAGCTCGAAAAACTGCAACGCAAGCGGTTGCGCTGCTTGCAACGCGGCAGTGCTGTTCCTGCATCGCTAAACAGCGCTTACGAGGAGCTGAGAGCCGAGATCGTGGTCGCCATGACAGCGATCAACTTGCACGCCTTGAAGCGCGAAGAGATCATCGACAAATTACGGTTTCACCATCAAAAAATCTCGCAATGGGAGATGCAGATCGCGGGCTTGGCACGCCGCTCGCGCATTCCCATCGCCGAGTTCCGCAAAGCCTATCAGGGCAGAGAACTCGAAGAGGGATGGATGGAGGCGCAGAAGAAAAAAAGCAAGGAGTGGCAAAGCTTTGTTCAAACGCACGGCAAGAAGGTCGAGGCGTTGCGCGAGCAGATGCGCGACTTGGCAGAAGAAACCATGATGCCAACGGCGGAACTCAGCATGCTGAACAACGACATCCGCAAAGCCGAGCGGATTGCGGGCGAAGCGAAGCAGGAGATGATCGAAGCCAACTTGCGGTTGGTGATCTCTATTGCGAAGAAGTATATGAACCGAGGGTTGCAGTTTCTCGATTTAATTCAGGAGGGAAACATCGGCTTGATGAAGGCTGTCGACAAGTTCGAGTATCGTCGGGGGTATAAATTTTCCACTTACGCGACATGGTGGATTCGCCAGGCGATCACGCGCTCGATTGCCGATCAGGCGCGCACGATTCGCATTCCGGTGCATATGATCGAGACGATCAACAAGTTGTTGCGCACATCGCGCCAGATGCTTCACGAGATCGGGCGCGAGCCTACTCCTGAGGAGTTGGCGGAGAAGTTGCACATGCCTCTTGAGCGCGTTCGCAAGGTGATGAAGATTGCGAAAGAGCCTATTTCTTTAGAGACACCGGTAGGCGACGAGGAGGACAGTTCGATCGGCGATTTTATCGAGGATGTGAATGCTTTGCTGCCGACGGACGCTGCGATTCAGAGCAACTTACGAGCGACGACGACGAAGATTCTGTCTTCTCTGACACCGCGCGAGGAGCGGGTTTTACGGATGCGTTTTGGGATTGGCAACAACAGCGATCATACGTTGGAGGAGGTCGGACAGCAGTTTGCGGTCACGCGCGAGCGGATTCGTCAGATCGAGGCTAAGGCATTGCGCAAGTTGAAGCATCCGACGCGCTCTAGAAAGCTGAAGAGCTTTTTGGATCAGTAAATTCTTTTTGGGCCTGTAGCTCAAGTGGTTAGAGCAAACCGCTCATAACGGTTCGGTTCTAGGTTCGAGTCCTAGCAGGCCCATTGTCAAACGCTAACATCGGAGAACGATCATGGCACGTATTGAAGGAATCAAAATTCAGAACTACAGAGCCTTGAAGGATATAACCTTGGGGGGAGTTATGCATAATGCTACGCATAAACTCACGCATTTGACGGTTGTTATCGGAAAAAACGGTGTTGGAAAAAGCTCGATTTTTGATGCTTTTGGCTTTCTTGCAGATTGTATGGCAACGGATATTGAAGCGGCATGCAACGCAAGGAATCGCGGAGGGTTTGATAAATTAATATCATCCGATGTTGATGGCAGCATTTCTTTTAAGATTTATTATAGGGAAGATGAAAAGCAACGTCCTATTACCTATGAAGTGTCTATCGGAAAAGATAAAAAATCAAAAGATGAAAGACCTATTGCCATCAACGAACGATTGCGTCAAGGGAAAGATCAAGAGCCTGGGCATCCTCGTTTGTTTCTAGATCTGAAAAAAGGTAAGGGTAATGTGTGGGTTGGCAATGAAAGCGTCGAGGGAGATGATGAAGGGTTTAAAAAAGAAGTAATTTTAAGTCCTCATACGCTTGGAATTGTCACTCTGGCAGAGCATGTTGGCGATAACCCACGCATTGAGCGTTTTAAAAATTTCATCAAGAATTGGTATTTGAGTTATTTTACACCCGATTCCGCAAGGGAAATAACGCAGTATGGTGTAGATAGACATCTTAATTTAAAAGGTGACAATATGGCAAATGTCGTTCGTTACTTGCAAAAGAGCTATGGTAAAGTTTTTCAAAAAATTCTTGACGACATATCGAAAAAAATTCCAGGAATAGGAGAAATTACAGCACACACAGAAGGTGTGACAAACAATGTTTTTTTATTTTTTAAAGACAAGGGATTGACAAAACCCTTCACACAACAGCAAATGTCCGATGGAACATTAAAGCTGTTCTGTTATATGCTACTACTTAGAAATCCTGAAGCTGTTCCGTTTGTTTGCATCGAAGAACCTGAAAATGGTCTTTACCACGCGCTTTTGCCATTCTTAGTCAACGAGTTTCGAGAACATACTGTAACGAGAGGAAAGGCATCGCAGGTTTTTGTTACTACCCACCAACCTTATCTTGTCGATGAATTAGAACCTGAAGAAGTGTGGGTGTTGGAAAAACAAGAAAACGGTTTTGCAAAAATCACAAGGGCAGACCAGTTTCGCTTTGTCCAAGGAATGAAGGATGAAGGGCTGCCGCTCGGCAGTTTGTGGTACAGTGAACACTTAGAGGGGAGCTAGAATATGCGCTTGGAAATTCTTGTTGAAGGTAGCATCGAAAAAGATGTTCTTGATGTTTTGTTAAAAAAAATCATCAAAGACCATGAGGCTCATCTTTGGAAAATCCATCCTCACAAGGGGATTGGACATCTTCCCGACCCTGCTTGCAGATCGGATAAGAAAGAAGTCAATAAAAACAAAAAAAACGCAATTAAACAAACGTTACTTGGCAGTTTATCTTCAAAATTAAAATACTATGGAAAGGAACAAGACGATAATCTCGCTGTTGTCGTATTGGTTGACCTCGACGATAAAAATTGCATACAATTTAAAAAACAACTCCTAGAAATTTTAAATTTTTGTCAACCAGCTCCCAAAGTTCTTTTTCGAATCGCTATCGAAGAATTGGAAGCGTGGTTTCTGGGAGATAGAATCGCTGTTAAAAAATCTTATCCCAATGCCAAAGAAAAGATACTGGACTCTTATGAACAAGATTCGATATGTGGAACTTGGGAAAAACTTGCCGATGCTGTTTATGAAGGAGGGGTTAAGGAATTACACTCACGATATGGAAGAGGTTCTAAAAAGATACTTAGAAAAAAAGCAGAATGGGCTATAAAAATTTGTCAGCACATGGACGTTAGAAAAAACGAATCACCAAGTTTTCGCGTCTTCCGTGACGGCATACGCAACATGATTGCAAAGCACGGAAAACCTCCTCTCCCTCGTCCCCGCGCATAACAAACGGAGGGTGGGGGATTCGAACCCCCGCTACCCTGTAGAGGTAGACGGATTAGCAATCCGCTGCATTACCACTCTGCCAACCCTCCGTACATCCCCCAACGTATCCCCCCATACATCCCCCTGCCCATCCCCCATACATCCCCCAACGTATCCCCCGCACATCCCCCTGCAAAAACGACTCCCTCGCAAGCCGCCTCCCATAAAAGCACTCCCTCGCCCTCCCTGTCAACAGACTCCTCTAGCCACAAAACTTATCGTAAAACTCTTGTCAACAGGCTAGCATACGCGACACCATGACCTCATCGCCGCGCCAACTCCAACCCCTCTCGCTTGCAGACCTCCCCCGTCTAGAGCAAGCAATCCTCGCACGCCCGCCCCAAAGCCGCATCCTCGCTCGGACAGACCTCAACGTCCCCCTCGCCGCAGACGGCTCCCCCGCAAGCTTCGCACGAATCGACGCCCTCCTGCCTCTATTAGAGCAAACAAAAAACCACACCCTCCTCCTCTGCTCCCACTTCGGAAGACCGCAAAAACAAAGCCAAGAGCAAAACTCAGACACGGCAAAACTCTCCCTTCGCCCCCTCATCCCATTTCTAGAACAACGATGGAAACGAAAAGTCATCTTTCTCGGAGACTGCCAAAACCCACAAGCCCTCACTCCCGAAATCATCGCCTCCCTGAACGCCCATAACGATGGCACAAACTCAAGCAACACAAACTCAAATAACACAAGCCCGATAGGATTGTTCGAAAACCTACGCTTCCACCCAGGCGAAGAACAAAACGACCTCGCCTTCGCAGCCTCCCTCAGCGCGCACGCCGAGATCTACGTCAACGACGCCTTCTCCGTCTGCCACCGCGCGCACGCCTCAACCAGCGCCATCACAAACCTGCTGCCCTCCTACGCAGGTCCCTCGTTGACATTGGAACTCGAAACCCTTCTGCCCCTCATCGCCAACCAAGAAGCATACACAGCGTCACAAAAAAGTATCGCTCCCAGTATCGCTCTTTTGGGCGGCGCAAAAGTCTCGACGAAGATCGACCTCCTGCAATCGCTCATGCATCGCTGCTCGGCGGTCTGTCTCGGTGGTGCGATGGCAAACTGCTTTCTCGCAGCGCGCGGAATCCTGCCCTCTACCGCCTTTGCAGAAAAAGAATTGCACACAGCGCGTCTACTCGAAAAGCAGTTTCAAGAGCGCGAAGAATCCTGTCTGCTCTTGCTGCCCGTGGATGGTGCGCGCGCTCCCCAACAAGACAAAGCAGGAAGTATCTCTCCGCGCATCGAAGTGCTGCTCGACAGCAGCCTTGAGGAGAACCTTGAAGGTGGCACAGCATCGATCGGCGATATCGGCAGCGAGAGCTGTCGTGCCATCGAGGAGTTGCTCGACAAGGCAGCGCGTGGTACGCGCGTCGTTGTCAATGGACCCGTCGGTATCGTCGAGCGTCCTCCTTGCGATGTCGCGACGTTACGTCTGTTGCGCTTCTTGGCAGCGAAGACCGAACGCGGGCTGTTGCGCACGATCGCAGGCGGCGGCGACACTCTCGCCGCCTTGGAGCGCGCCGATGTTTCGAGCAAGTTCACGCATCTCTCGTTGGGAGGCGGTGCGTTTCTCGCGCTGTTGAGCTTCGGAGAGCTGCCCGCCCTAGAAGCCTTACGGAAAAACAAACGCGAGGCTCTGTCGTGAACCACGCGCAGTCAAAAGACGAAGAGCAGGGGTGGCTTGCCTGCGTGCGCTCGGCGTTTGCTGAGGGGGAGGCGTGCGCCTTGCGGCACTTTCGCAACCAAGAGCGAAAAGGAGACCTAGTGGTGCATGCCAAGGAGGACTGCTCGCCGGCAACGCTGGCAGATCGGGAGACAGAGCAGGCGATCTTGCGCGTCGTGCGCTCCTTCTATCCTGAGGCTTCGTTGTTGGGGGAGGAGACAGGCGAGAGCTTGTCCTCTGCTGACAGAGGTTTGTGGATCGTCGATCCGATCGACGGCACACGAGGTTTTATCGCAGGATGGCCTCTGTTCGGAATTTTGCTCGCACGCATCGATGCGACGGGAAGACCTCGAATCGGAGCAGTGAGCATGCCCGCGTTGGGGTGCAGGCGTTTTTTCGCAACCTCGTCAGGAGGATGTTGGGAAGAAGACGCGCTCGCTGAAAAACAGCAGCAGATGGCGACATCCGCATGCAAGCAGCTTGACAAGGCCCGCTTGTTCATAGGCGAGGCCGAAAAAACTCTGCTCTACGATGCAGCGCAAGCCTTGGCAACGCGCGTGCGCGCTTGTCGATACGCTCACGATTGCTACATGTATGTGCGCCTAGCGGCGGGAGGGGTCGATGTTGTTGTAGAGGCAGGGTTGCAAGCATACGACTTCATGCCGTTGATCTTGTTGGTCGAGCAGGCCGGTGGGGTCGTCAGCGACTGGCAAGGCAAACCCTTGACGCAGCATTCGAAGGGAGAGGTGGTTGCTTCGGCGAATGCGCGTTTGCATCGTGAAGTTCTTGCGTGTATAGAATCTTCTCTGTGATGAATAGATCCTCTCTTCTTGTTCTACCTAAGACACCGTCGTTTTCGATGCACGGAAAGCGTGCGTTGGTGACGGGTGCGTCGCGCGGTTTGGGCTTGGCGGCGGCGGCGGCGTTGGCGCAGGCGGGTGCGGAGGTATGTTGCGTCGCGCGCAACGGAGAGGATTTAGAGCGGGTTGCGCGTGCTTGTGCCGAGCGGGGTTGGAAGGTGGAGGCAGAGGTTTTGGATGTGTTGGAGCGCAAGCGTGTTGATAGTTTTTTGGCATCGAAGCCTTCGTTTGATGTGTTGGTGAACAACGCAGGGACGAATACTCCGCAGCCGTTTTTGGAGGTGGAGGAGGAGGTTTATGACAGGATTATGGATTTGAATTTGCGTGCTGTGTTTTTTCTGTCGCAGGGGGTTGCGCGTAGAATGCGCGAACGGGGAGGGGGTTCGATCATTCATATTTCGTCGCAGATGGGGCGCGTTGGCGGAGAGGATCGTACGGCGTATTGCGCTGCCAAGCATGGAATTGAGGGGTTGACGAAGGCGATGGCGTTAGATTTGGCTCGGTATGGGATTCGGGTTAATGCGATTGCGCCGACTTTTGTGGAGACGGCGTTGACACACTCGATGTTAGGGAGTGAGGAGAAACGAGAGTCGGTTTTGGCGCGCATTCCTTTGGGTCGATTGGGGGAGGTAGAGGATATTATGGGGGCCGTTGTGTTTTTGGCGAGCGGGGCTTCTGCGTTGGTGACGGGGGAGTCGATTGCGGTCGACGGGGGTTGGACAGCGGTATAGGATCGTTGAAAATTTTATGAGATATTGTTTATAAGGTTTGGGAAGTATGCGCGAGGGTGTAGGGGAGGAATTAGTTTTCAGTCGCAATAATCGGGGAGGATGGCTTTGACGGCTGCATCGATTTTTAACATCGTTTTTGAAGCGCGGAGTGCATTGCGGATTTGCTCGCGTGATTTTGTTGTTTGTTGTTCGTTGATAGAAACTTTGGCGGCTTCTTGCTCGGCTTTTTTGCCAAGGGCGGCAAGGGTATTGTGATATTCGTTGTCGCTATCAAAGCGTTTGATAGGAATTTTTTGAAAATGAAAGGTTGTAAAGTCTCTATCCGTGTGGCAACAATCCAGAAAGGCGTTTTTTAATATATCGCAATTAAGAATGGCAGTCAGATAATAGGCTTCGTCAAGATTTTTTGTTTCAACACGATACAATTGATGAGAGATAATTATATTATCACCATTAACTACTGCAGCAACCATATGAGATCCACTCTTATTATAGATAACTTTATATTTTGATGAATCAATTTGACTTGACAAATTTCCTACAAAATCAATTCTTTCTTCCAATGTTTCAGGAGAATTTGGTTTTCTATTGTTTTTCCAAATGCTGCTAACTTTTCCCCAATACATTGGTAAATGAAAAGTTTTTTTGTGTGGATTTATTTTTGAATAAACGCTCGGAGGTGCAATAAGGCGGTCAATATCTATGATTCTGAAAGGCAACAGTCCGTCTCCCCACAAGGCAACAAGCAAGGCATTTTCCTCTAATTCCCCTTCTTGTTGTCCCATTGATTTCCAAGGCTCGTGTACGCTTTTATAAGTTTTTACATACACTATCCCTCGTTGAGATTTTTTTATATGTTTTTTATTAACACGCACAAGGCTTATAGGAGTCAATGAAGCCCCTTGGCGTATAACATTTTTTTTCTGATGATCCAACCAAAATTCACTAGGCTCGTTTCTATAAATTTTAATTTCGGAAAAACTAGGATTATCCCAATCCCCGTGCATACGAATGGGATTGGCTAACGCAGAAGATTCTCCGCTTCGTCCGAAGATAACACAAGCTTTGCTTTGGGGGAAAGGACTAGGCTTTGTTTCGATTTTCCATGGAGAAGTTTGGCTTAAATCTGCTCCTCCCCATGTCACATTCCGAAAGTTTTTCCACGCCTCGGATTTCAAAGCTGACCCAGGTAGAACAAAACCAAAACAACCTATTTTTTGGAACTTACATACTTTAGTTGACAAAGAAGCTTTTTTGTGTTAAATTCGTAGAAATACGCGAATCGGCAACAAAAGGAACCATTGATGAAAAAAAGCCAACGCAAACGAATCACCCTCTACGAGTTCATGGAGCGGTTTGACAGCGAAGAGAAAGCCATGCGTCATTTTGAGCAACGCCTTTGGAAGAACAGAAGGCATTGTCCTCGTTGCGGCGTGCTTGAGACCAGTGAATCGAAGCACAAAACGATGCCTTACTGGTGCAAGGTCTGTCGTAAGTATTTCAGCGTGAAGACATGCACACTGATGGAAGGGAGCAATATCCCTTATCGCAAGTGGCTTATGGCGATTTATCTGCTTGAAACATCACTTAAGGGTATTTCTTCGACCAAGCTTGCCAACGATATTGGCATTACGCAGAAAACAGCGTGGTTTCTCGGACATCGCATCCGGCAGGCTTGGGCGAAAAACGCTTCTCTTTTGTCTGGGATCGTCGAAGTTGACGAGGTCTACCTTGGGGGGAAGGAGAGCAACAAGCACGCACGCAAAAGGCTGAGGGTTGGAGGTGGCAGTGGGGGTAAGACACCTGTTGTTGGTTTGAAAGATCGTGTGAGCAAGGAAATCAAAGCCGTCAAGGTGAGCGACATCAAGGGCGATTCCTTTCAAACGGTTGTCTTGGACAATGTCTCACAAGGCTCAACCATCTACACCGACGACAATCGCGGCTACTGGGGGCTTTCGAGGCGAGGCTACAAGCATCGGAGCGTCAAGCATACGGTCGGCGAGTATGTAAAAGGACAAGCACACACGAACGGCATCGAATCCTTCTGGTCGCTGTTGAAACGGGGCTATTACGGCGTCTATCACAAGATGTCGCCCAAGCATCTGCAACGCTATATCGACGAATTCTCCGAAAGAAACAACGTAAGACGATTGCATACTATCTCACAGATAGACCGCACCATCAGAGGTTTGTTCGGGAATAAGCTGACTTATCGGGAGTTGACAAAGAAATAAGGCTGTTAGTTCGCCTTATTAGTGTTGCTGGCTCTTTGTGGCAGATGGCTCTCTGCTACGCCCATGCGCTTCGATCGTTTCGACGCAAAATGCTGTTTTCGACCGCAAATCATCAGTGAGAGGTGCTTGAACCGCTATCGTAGATAAAGGAGACACGAGGAGCCAGTTTGCCGTCTGCTTGCTTCTCCATCAAGGCGTGCCGCCGCTTCCCTGCCTCCAGTTTCGTATTTCTCTGCTGCTGCCTCTTGCGCCAGGTTGCCTGCCATTCGGGGTCTGTCGCCATCGCTTCCTCTACCCTCGACTCTGTCGAATTCGGATCAGACAGACGCTTTTGAAGAGCCTCGTATTCTCTTTGCGCGAGGGGTTCTAACAGAGATTTGTGTCCGCTCGTCATCAACCAGCGATCTTTTTTCTGATCCCAATCGCAATCGTAGTCGGAGACATACCAATCCTTACCGTCGAAGATATAAAAATTGCCACAATGTTCGTTGAACTCCTTGTTGGTCAGAGCACCTTGTAGCTTGTCTTTTTCTCGGTAGTAGCCTCTGTTTCGGACGAAGGCTTCTTCGGTTTCGTGGGCGATTGCTCCGCATTCGAAGTTGGGGTCTTCGGGAGGTTCGAAATGGTTTTCGTAGCGTCCTTCTTCGATATCGTCTCCGAGCCACAGTTTGTCTCCGTCTTCGAGGAGTTCTTGTGCTTTTTCAGGCGTGTTCCAATGCTGGACGAGTGCCAGTCCTGCGTGTTCGGGCAGCCCACCGCTGCGCACTCGGATCGAGAGGACTTGTCCGTCTTCTTTCAGGATGCCTATAGCGCAAGAATCGCTCATGTTCGTATTATCTCTATTGATCGATGGATGATCAACTGGTAGCGTAGCATGCTTGTGTGCTGTGAGGCAAATGGGTGCTGAAAACAAGCACTCGTCCAGATTCACCTGATTTTTCACTTCCTATTTGGCTGTACATAATCTCTTATTTAGGAGTGTTTTCATCGAAGTTCTTAAAAAAATCTTTGATAAGAGATTGGACTAATATTTTGGCTTCTCTACATCGTATTTAATACCGATAGCCTTGAAGTGCTCTTCAGCACATTTTGACTTGTGCGCTTCCTCTCCACGAAGTTTAGTTCTTCTCTCGGAACTTTTTGTCTCGACAATTCTGTAAGAAAGATAAGGCTTGGCTCCCTTTACAAAATCAACTTCTTTTCCTTCGTCTTTAATAATCGCCCAATCAGGATTGTAATTCCCAAAAGGAGTGTTGACAACAAATTCTCTCGGAAGTTTGATAAATATTTTCGTCTCTTGTTCCTCATTGAATTCCTTTGCTGCTTTTTTTTCAGTATCCGAATCGCAAGCAATATGTTTGTAGACTGTCTTATCTATTCCAATATTTGTCACGTCATAAACTAAAGATTTTTCCTTAGGAAGAAATTTTTCTCCAAAAGACGCTTTAATATTTTTTGTCAGGCGGTTTTTTTTTGCTTGTATTTTTTCATTTTTTTCTTCTTTATTTTTATGATAAATGTAACGAATACCGTTGGCAAGAGATTCTTTCAGAACTTCTTGAATTTCCAAGCTTGCAATTTTTATAAACCTGTCGGGATTTTTTTTTATTGCATCGAAACATTGCGCTCTCTTCAGTATCTTAAATAAAATTTTTCGAGGAAGAGAAGTGTTCTCTTGCAATTCAAACAGAATATCAGGCATGTAAATTGTTTTAATAGAAGACGCTTTCTGAGTTGTTGCGGCCAACTCTCCTTGCATCGCGTCCTTTCGTTCCAAGAGAACTTTCGACACAATCCATGCAGGATTTTCAATCTCACGGTTCCTTATTTGGTTGGCCGCTGCTTTTATAATTTTCTCCTCGTTCAGTGTTAAACGATAACGTGTTGTAGCGTTTATTTTTTCCCAAAAATTTCTAAAGTCATCTCTTGCGAGGAGTTTTTTATTGGGTTTGACAGTGTCTCTTTTTTTAGCGTTGCCCGGCGGCTTAATACTCTCTCCCGTTTCGTCACGAAACTCCTTCTGAAGATTTTTTGCTAATTCCTCATACGCTTCATTCGTTACTATTGTAAGCTTGTTGAAATCGTTGTCGTTAATACGAGAACCGTCACAATCGACAGGAAGGCGCATACCTCTTCCTATTTCTTGCTTTTTCTTTCTCTCTGATGTAGTGTCGTTCAGCGTGCAAATTTGGAATACATTGGGATTGTCCCACCCCTCTTTCAACGCCGAGTGCGAAAATATGAACTGCAAAGGTTCTTTGATATTAAGCAGTTTTTCTTTGTCTCGCATGATTAGCTCGTAAACTTTCTTCTGCACTTTAGAGTTTCCTTCGCTGTCTTTGTACCCCTTGCGGTCCTGAGAGAAATACCCGCCATGGACTTCATGAGCCTTGTACGGAATCAGTTCTTTGTACTTTTTCTGTTGCTTAAGAATATTAAAAGATTTCTCAAAAGATTTGACAAATTTTCCCACTCCCTTTTCTCCGCGATAGTGAGCAACCTTGTCTATAAAAAACAGAGAAAGAATTTTTACAGGCTTTTTCCTATTATCTTTAACTCTGAGCACCTTCTCAAAATGCTGAGCGACGCATTCATGAATTTGTTTTTCTTGTTGCTCATCCTTTATAGTACCGCTTTCTTCTCCTTTGAGAAGTTTTTTTTCATTCTTGAACTCCACACGCTCGTGTCCAGGCTTACGCGAGATGTTTGATATTGTGTATCCCTTGTAAAAACTTCTTTCTCCTGAAAGAGTAAAAAGGTCGCTTCCTTTTCCAAGCCATTTCTTTTGGTGAGCGAAGTCGTCTTGAGTTTGTTTTTCGAATTCCAGACAAACTTGTGGTTGTTTTTGGCTATTCTTCCTGAAGCCCAAAACACGTATCCAGGGCGTGTTGTGCCAATTATCGGGCTTCACAGAAGCTATTTCTATCTCTTTGACCAATCCTTTTTTATAGGCATCTACAGGGCTGAGCCTGTAGACAATATTATGTTTATTTTCATGCGTTGCCGAGTAACGAAGGATCAACGAGGGATCAAGATTGGCGATTGCGCTTTTTGCTCTAGCAGTCGTGTCAATTGATTGAGGTTCGTCAAGCACCAAAACAGGACGCGTTTTTTGTAATATGTCGACAGGGCTAATAATGCTGAATTTGTCACTAGTACGGTAAATAATATTATTTTTTTGTTTTTTGTCATCATGATCGTAAGGCAGATCTTTTACGAAAGCCTGTATATTCATGATCATGATTTGAACCATGCCACCTGTTTTAGCAAAATCTTGTTTGACTGGATTCAGATTTTTAGCATCGTAAGAAAAATAATTAAATTCTTCGTATTGTAGATTCCGAAAATGAGGTTTTGTGATTTCAAAAGATTTCAAAATTCCTTCTCGTATGGCAATCGAAGGCACAACAATGATAAACTTTGAATAGCAATATTTTTTATGCAATTCCAAAATTGTTTTTAAATAGGTATAAGTTTTTCCAGTTCCTGTTTCCATATCAATAGATAGATTGGGCACTTTCTGTCCTTTGCTGTCTTGAGTCATAGATAGAGACTGAGAAACCGGCAGATTATTTTTCTTTTGGCTATTCTGAATACCCGTGAGTAAAATATCGTGATAAAGGAGAGGATTGCGTCCGACTGAGATAGAGAACAATTTTTTTCTGTCTTCTATATTCCAAATCAATTCGGTATCGCACGGATATGGATGTCCATCCAAGGCATAGACAACCGCTTTGACAGCTTTATTCTGATGTGTCAAAGATGGCGAAAAAATAAATTTCATTGCTCTAATAAACGTTCAAGAGATTTTTTAGAGTGTTGTCACTTTGATTTCTTTTTTGCCTCGCGCCTTGTCTTTCATAGAATAATAGAAATTAGCACGCAATGAAGCATTGTTCTCCAAGGCATAATCCAGAAGAAATATGTGTTGTGGAGGAATATTCATGTTTTCCAAAGCATCCAACAATGACTCCTTAACCTTATTTTCAAGACAAAACATTAGATTTTTATCCTCACCAACAAAATGACATTTGTGTCCTCCTATGGTTTCATGGTGTATAAAATCCGTCAACTTACTGCCATGCTTCAACAATACTTCGTAAATCAAATCTTCATTCGTTCGATTTTCTTTACGCCTGTCTATATGATTTTTAAGATTTTTTTGCAAATCAGGAATCTTTTCAATCATGTTCTCCCATATCTCGAAGTTCGAAGAATCTAGTAAAAAAGACTTAAAACCAAGATCAAGGATTTTACTAGAGAAGGTATCTTGGATATTCTTCGTAGCACGACGGATACGCTCCCTACCAATTTCAGCAACGGTAGGGTAACCACTTTTATTGGCATCAGAATCAACAGGAGTTTTCTCATCGACCTGCACCATGAGGAAACGGCGGTTACCGCTGTCTTCGGCGTTCAGTTGCATAACCGCGTGCGCTGTTGTGCAAGAGCCAGCGAAGAAGTCTAGCACTATCGCATTTTTATCTTTTATAAGTCTTATAAGATCTTTTACAAGACGCACTGGTTTTTTTCCATTTTTAAAATTAGTTGTTCCTTCTTTAGTAACATTCATCATATCCTTGTAATACTCCTTCCACCAATTTCCGCGTATTTTTCTTAACCCATAAGTTGGGTTAAAATCATCAGTTTTTCCAATAGCCATTTTCAAGCTAAGAAGCTGTTGTGTAACACCATTAGAGTTACGGAAAATCAAATACGATTTTTCAGAATCTGAATAGCGAATAATTTCTTTATTTTGCAATTTCTTTTCTTGCTCACTAGAAAGAAAAAATTCTTTTTCCCACATAGCCTCTCTGAAAATATTATGTGAATTATCATGTAAAAATTTTCTGAACTCTTCATCGTCAGAATACGCTTTTTCTATATCTGTGTATGACTTTTCTTTTAATTTTTTATTTTTTATAGATTCATCAATAAATTTTTTCAAAGTTTTCTTCTCGCGAAGTTCCTCATTATAGTGTATCCGATAATGCTTGTCCCAATCTTTGCCTTCGTAAAGCTTTTCGAAAGAAGAAAGAAAATTTTTGTTTTTGCAATAACAGACAACAAATTCTGCGTTTTTAACAATTTTCCCTTTCTGCGCGGAGGCAACTTTCATGCCTTGCGTGACAGACATTTCAACATGGAATGTAACAACAAAATTCTCTTCTCCAAAAATTTCATCCATGATCATTCTTAAACGATGTACTTCTCTGTCGTCAATGGAAACAAAGATCACACCATCCTCGCATAAAAAATTTCTCGCTACTGCCAAGCGAGGATACATCATGGAGAGCCATTGGGAATGGAATCTGCCGTCGCTCTCCTTGTTGGTAGTATAAAGGTTTCCATTTTCATCTGTCTGTCCACTTTTCGACAAGTATTCTCTTGTTCTTTGCTTAAATTTGTCCGGATAGAAAAATTTGTCATTGCCTGTGTTATAAGGAGGATCAATATAAATAATTTTCACCTTTCCCCAGTATGCTTTCGCCAGCAGCCTCAACACCTCTAAATTCTCTCCTTCTATGAAAACATTTTGTGTTTGATCCCAACTGAGAGATTTGTCCTGTTGTGGGCGTAGGCATTTCGTCGTCCGCTTTGCCGCTTCCTCCCTTGCCTCATCCATCCCTCTCCATACCAAGCCAAAAGGATGATAGGTAGGATCTTTGTTCTCCCCCTCACCTTCGCCCTTCGGCGGATACTTCATCAGATTTTGAAACAAGTCCCAATCCACTCCCCCATCTCCGAAAGCCTCAGGGACAACCTCACGTAGTCTCGCAAACCTCTGCGCGACTAAATCCAAAGACAACAATTCTCTTTTACTGGCTTCTTCGAGTGTCAAAGCCTTTGTTCTATCCATGACTCTTCTCCTTTTTCAATGTTGGTTGAGATGAGACAACAACGTTTTATGAGCAGGCAAATTGTTCCCTAACGAAGACTGCCCTTCTTTCCTGATAAACGACCTTTGATGGCAAGATAACAGTGTACGCACTGCTGCCGCTCTCATCACGAGCAAATACGGTGTTTTGAGGACTATCCGAAAATACTGACTGGTATCCCCTAAAACTAAATCTTTGCTAAGAAAGGCCACCCGACAAAAGAAAAAATCTTTGGGGAGAGAGACTGTCGTCGCCAACCAACAGGTGGTAGGGAAAGCATCCATCATGAAGCTCTCTCGTTAGTCAGAATGTCGATCACCTTGGTAATCCTGCTGGGCTTTCCGCCAAGATTTTTGTACTGCGTGTAGGCGACCTGAATTTCGTTAGGGATTCTCGCAAGAGGTTTTTCAAGTAGATTTTCTGCATAATTGCATAATTTTTTAAAGCTCTGGTTTTTTACAGCAAGTTGTTCTCTGAGAGATCTAGAAACCTCGTACTGCTTGACCACAGCATCATTTGCGATTTTTTCTTGATTTATAAAGGGTTTTCCAGCACTGTTTTTTCGAAAGAGAATCTTTTTCAGATCTCTCTTCAGCCTTTTCTTTTGTTGTTCGTTGCTCATTCTTGAAACAACGAGAGGTTTTTGTGCGAACATTTTTGCATAATTGCAATTTTTTTGCCTCGTGTCAAGATTTTTTTCGTCTTTTTTGTTTTTTTTTTATGAAAATCCCTTTTTTTTTCTTCAAAATGCTCCGGAGCCACGAAAATCGCTCATAAAGAGCAGAGAATCTCGAATTTTTCACCCCAATCCCCCCTTGCTTCAAAGAAAAACACGGCATTTTGCCTATTGTTTGCCGCGCGTGCTAGCCTGCCTCAATGCCGAGTGAAAAACATGACGCTCTGCTGGGAGCGGTCTGCGCTTTTGCCGACGAGCGTTACCGCGTGCAAGAAGGGGAATGGCTTGTGCGTGTGGATGCTCCTGACTGCGACAAGCCCAAGAGCATCGAGGGCTTTCGTCCTGACTTTGTGGCTCGACTCAAGAATTTCTGCATCCTTGGTGAGGCAAAGACAGCGAGAGACCTGGCCTCGCTTCGTAGCAACGAGCAGATTGCTTCCTATATCCGCTATTTGGCTCGGTTTTCTGGCAAGGTGGCTCGCAAGACGACGACAAAGCGTAGGGCGGTGCTGATTCTTGCTGTTCCTTTGGCTAGCATGGGATTGGCTCGGCTGGTGGTGAGTCGTGCTGACGGAGTGGAGAGCATTCGCTGGCATGCTATCGACCAAACGGGTTGGGACAGCACAGAGGGCGATTCGTGACGATTGCTTTTACCCATGAGCGTGAGGAGGCTCGCTTGGAGCCTTTTGCCTACCAGTTGCAGGCTGTTGAGGCTGTGAAGGACTGGGAGTATGCGGCGCTGTTTCACGAGCAGGGATTGGGCAAGACGAAGATTGCGTTGGATTTGGCTCTACGGTGGTTTGGGAGCGATGCGGTTGATTCGGCGGTCATTGTTACGAAGAAGGGATTGATTGCGAACTGGCAGAAGGAGATTGCTCGACACACAACCTTGGAGGCGGCGGTGTTGGGCGAACGAAAGCGAAGTTCTGTCCTCTACAATCGACCGCATCGGCTGTATCTGACGCACTACGAGGCGGTGGTAGGGGATCAATCTCGCTTCGGGCTGTTTTTGCGAACGAGGCGGGTGGGAGTGATCTTGGACGAATCGCAGAGGATCAAGAATCCTGAGTCTGGGTTGGCTCGTTGTTTTTTGTCGTTGTCGGAGGGCTTTGTGAGGCGTGTGATTATGACTGGCACGCCGGTAGCGAATCGCCCGTATGATTTGTGGTCGCAGGTGAAGTTTTTGGATGGGGGGAGGAGTTTGGGGAAGGATTTCGAGGCTTTTCGCAGGAGCTACGACTTGCCGGAGGGGATTGAGGCAGGGGGTGATTTTGCGGCTTACGAGGATTCGTTGGCGGGAATTTTTGAGCGAATTCGGAGTTTTTCGATACGCGAGACCAAGAAATCGTCGGGAATCACCTTGCCGGACAAGGAGATTCGCGTTGTGTGGGCAGAGATGGAGGCAGAACAGGAAAAACTGTATGGGAAGTATCGTGATGAGTTGGCAGCAGAGCTGTTGCGAGACGGGCGGTTGATTCTTGACGACGCAGAGGCTGTGTTCAAAAGGTTGTTGCGTTTGGTGCAAGTTGCGTGCGATCCTGCGCTGTTGGATGAAAGGTACGGGGAGGAGAGTGGCAAACGTCCTGTGTTGAAATCTTTGGTGGAAGAAGGATTGGAAGGAGGAAGTAAGGTGATTGTTTGGACCAGTTTTGTTGCGAACGCTGAGGCTTTGGCTCGCTTTTTGGCGGGCTTTGGGGCGGTGCGTTTGCACGGCAAGATGGCGATGGGGGAACGCGACCAATCAGTCGAGCGGTTTTTGGGCGACGAGAAGATTCGTGTTCTGGTTGCGACGCCTGGGGCTGCGAAGGAGGGGCTGACGCTGACGGTGGCGAATCGGGCGATTTTTTACGACAGGGGCTTTAGCTTGGACGACTATCTGCAGGCGCAAGACCGCATTCACCGCATTTCGCAGACAAAAAAGTGTGACATCGTCAATATTTTGGCGAAAAACAGCATCGATTCTTGGGTCGATCGCTTGTTGCTAACGAAGGCGCGTATGGCAGCCATCGCGCAAGGTGACTTGTCTCCGAGCGCGGCTTTGGGGCAGGCGCACCATCAACTACAAGACGCCGTCAAGGAGGCACTACAATGAGAAAGGAAAGAAAAACTATACTGGGCTATACCTTTGAGTATGAAATCAAAAGAATTAATATCAATGCGCTGCGTTTTTATCTTAAAAACCCGCGACTGTATTCTATACGAAGAGAATTAGGAGATTCCGAACCGTCGCAAGAAAAAATATATCAGACCTTAAAAAAGAGACCTCATGTAGAAGTTTTAACTGCCGATATAAAGCGTCAGGGAGTCTTGCTTGATGCACCTATTGTAAAGGACAAAACATTCGAAGTTTTGGAAGGTAACAGCAGATTGGCTGCTTGTAGAAACTTATGTGATAAAGCCATTAAAGATAAAGATGATAAGAGATTAAAACAGTTTTCTGAAATTGATTGCAAAACTGTACCTCATGATATACCTGACAGAGTTGTTTCAGTTTTGCTTGGGCAGTATCATATCAAAAGTAAAACAAGATGGAATCCATTTGACACAGCTAGCTATGTGAGGGATCGTATTAAAGAGTTGATGGAAGATGGGATTGATTTTAACGATAGCGTATCTTCTGTTATTAAAGAAACAGGACTTTCATCTCATAAAATAGAAAAAATGCGTAAAACTGTATACATGATGGAAAAACATAATGAAATTGATCATAAAAAATATAGTCATTATGAAGTTGTCAACGCTATGCCCATCGCAAAAAATACAATAGAAGAATTTCCTGAATTAGAAAATATTTTAGTTGAAATCATAAAAAATAAGATTACTATTAAACCCGCAGAACGAGGAGAGCAAGAAGGTAAGGACGAAACTATTAAAGCTACAAAATTTCGTGACACTTTGCGACCTGTTCTTAAAAATAACAGAGCTAAAAAGAAACTGCTTGAAATGCACGATTTGCAGGTTGCCCATGATTTTTTGGTGAAAAGCGGTTCCCTTAGCAGAATAGTTAAGGAGCTAGAGCGTTTCAATAATTTTTTGATAGAAAACAAAGAAGAAATTATTTCAGTTAAAAAATCTGAAGAATTGGGAAAAATGAAATTTTTATTTAAAAGAATACGATCTAACGTTTATACTATCGCTGATACGGTAATAAAAGCAAAGGATATTTAATTTTTTATTATGTCTAAAATTTTATTGCTTGAACCAGGGTACCCTAACAAGTATCCTCCCTTGGGATTGATGAAGATCGCCGCTTGGCATAAAGAAAAGGGCGATCTTGTCCTTTTCCACAAAGGCATCGCTGCCGTTACCCCAAAGCAAGTTTGGGACAGAGTCTATGTGACAACGCTGTTTTCTTTCGAATTCAAGCGTATTGCCGAAGCCATCGACTTCGCCATCTCTTGCGTCCATGGACAACATCATCGTGTTTTTGTCGGAGGGATCGCTGCTTCCCTCATGCACGATGAATTCTTGGCAGAACCCCGTTGGCAAGGGGTCCGCTTCATTCGGGGACTGCTCGATAAATCTCCCGCAGAATCTCTCCAACTCGATGCCTTTAACGGTGACCTCTACGCCGAAGAGACAAATAGCAAGCCTATCGAAGAATACATCCCCGACTACGACATTCTCAAAGACATAGACTACGAATACCCCCTGAACGATGCCTACTTCGGCTACGCCTCGCGCGGTTGCATTCGCAAGTGTCATTTTTGCGGTGTTCCAAAGCTGGAAGGCGCATTGCGTGATTCTGTTCCCCTTACCGACCTCGTCAAGGGCATCGCAGCCAAACACGGCGAAAAACGACACCTCACCCTCATGGACAACAACATCACGGCAACACCACGCTACAAAGAGATCATCGCAGAAATTATCGACCTTGGCTTTGGAGTAGGCGCAAAGCTCCAAAGGAAGGGTAGCCTTCTACAACGCAGGCTCGATTTCAATCAGGGAGTTGACGCGCGTATCCTTTGCAAAGACCCCATGTATTTGCGCGAAATGGCAAAGACATGCATCAATCCCTTACGCATCGCCTTCGACCACTTAGGTTTAAAAAAATCTTACATGCAAGCCGTGCGCTATGCCAACGAATACGGCATACACAATCTTTCCAACTACATGCTCTACAACTTCCTCGACAAGCCTGCCGACTTGTACGAAAGGCTACACATCAACATCGTTTTGAACCGGGAGCTGAATTTGCGTATTTGGTCTTTTCCTATGCGTTTTCAGCCTGTAACCCTCAAAGATCGAAGCCATGTCGGAAAACACTGGAGCTGGTACCAACTGCGCTCTTTCCAAGTAATTCTGCAAGCGACGCACGGAGTCGTCACAGGTAATCCCAAGTTTTTTTATCATGCCTTCGGTGAGGACGCCGAAGAATTCAATCGTCTGCTTTTTCTTCCACACCACATGATCTTCTACCGCGAATATTATGAAACAGGCGAGGGAAAAGCAGAAAGAGAGGAATGCGAAAAGCGTCTGAAAAACTTATCAGAAGGACAGACAGCAGACCTGCACGAAATTTTGTCTAAACTGAGATCGGTCAGGAAAATTCAACCTCACCAACATTCCGCCGACAGTACCGTCCAACAGCTTCTTGCCTTCTATAAACCCATGCCTAAAGAACAGCAAGACAATATCCTACAAAGCCGTAAGATGCGCTCCATCTCCTCGGCTGTTGATGTCGCCCACTCTCCCGCTCTCGAAGAGGATCAACGAGTCGAAGACGCAGGACTCTACGACAACGACAAGGACAACGAGAAACATGCACATTTGCCATACCAAAACAAAGCAACTTCGTTAGAAACACCAAGAGACAAAATCCTCGCGGCGCAATAAAAAACGATGCTCGCTCCCTCCCCAAACCCTTTGTCCCCTCAACTCTTCTCTGTTGGAAGCGATCTGCTTGCCTCCCTCTCGATCGGACTCTACGAACACCCCCTCACCCTTTACAGAGAACTCATCCAAAATGCTGCCGATGCCTACGAAACCCTGGAAAACACAACTCAAACCCGCTCTTCACGCCGAGTCGATATTGCCATCGATACCCAAAACCGCTCGCTTTCCGTCAAAGACTACGCGCTCGGACTCAATCCGCAAGAGTTGCAACAAAAGATGCTTACCCTCGGACAAAGTGCCAAACATAATCTCAGAGGATTTCGAGGTATAGGAAGGCTCGCAGGATTAGGTTTGTGCAAATCTCTCTGCTTTCGCTCTCGAACAAAAGCGACAGAACCAGTCACCGCAATCACCTTTGACGCTGAAACCTTCCTCCATCTCCTCGACCAAAATAACAGTCACAAAGAAATCGCTGACATCTTGCGAGCCATCACAGCTGTTTCTACACCCGCACATGAAGAAAACGAACCTCCTTGCTTTTTTGAATGTCGCCTCTTTGGTGTTCGAAGGACAGAGAACGACCAGCTTCTTAATGCTACACGCGTGACAAGCTATATTGCGGAACATTGCCCCGTCCCTTTCCCCTCCTCCTTTCGCTTCACACACGACATCAATAACATGCTTGGAGACAAAACTCTCTTTTCCCTCGACATCTGCATCAACGATGCTCCTCCTGTCAATCGTCCCTTTACCGACTCTCTTATCGGAAAAGATAAAATAATCACGATCTTCACTTCTTTCGAAGCCGTCAAGGACTTTGAATCCCTGTTTGCACAAAAAAACCAACCGCTTGCTCAAGGTTGGATACTTCATCACGACTACCCTGGAGCCTTGCCAAAAAATGCCAATATCAGAGGACTTCGTGTCCGCGCGGGTAATATTCAAATTGGTAGCGGCGATATTTTAAAAAATTGCTTCCCCGAATCTCGTTTTAACAATTGGTGCGTTGGAGAAATCCACATATTGGATCCTAAACTTAAGCCCAATACGCTCCGTAGCAATTTCGAATTCTCTCCTTTGTTGAACGACTTTCTTAATTGTGCCTCTGCTTTGTGTATGCGTTTGCAAGAAACTTGCAGAATTCACTCTCAAGGGCGTTCAAAAACAACGCGCCAATCCATGACTCTTTCGGCAAGCGTGATACCGCAGGAAGCTTTGGCATCTGTAAAGAAAACAGCTCTCCAGCACCTTAAAACACAATCCACTCTACCGGAACACATCACCATCAAACTTAACACATGAGGACAAAATCATGGTACTTCCCAAACACCAAACGCTGCCCGTAAAAAAAATAGAATTCGACAAGACGAATCCGCGTATACAACTCGCCCTTGAGACCTACGGTAGTGATATCACAGCAGACCGTATCGCTCTTGCTCTTACCGAGGGCAGTGAAGACGTGGGTGGTGCGAGCGACAGCTACAACAAGCTCAGAAATTCCATCCGCAAACACAAAGGTATTATCAACCCTATTGTTGTCAATTGCTGTGACGGACAATTTGTGTGTGTAGAAGGAAATACGCGTTTGCAGATTTACCATGACTTTCAAAAACAAAACGTTGAAGGAAACTGGAATGAAATTCCAGTTCTTCTTTACGAAAACGCTGATTTGGAAACAACAGAATCAATTCGTCTACAAGCGCATGTGATAGGACCGAGAGATTGGACTCCTTATGCGAAGGCACGCTACTTAAATCGTCTTTATGAGGAAGAACTTCTTACTTATGATCAAATTGTTGAATACTGCGGTGGTAGCAAAAGAGACGTTGAACGTTGGATACGAGCCTTCCGAATGGCAGAAGAAATTTATCGTCCTGTCTTAAAAAATCCTGCAAACGATTTTCGGCAAGAAATTTTTAGTGGATTTGTCGAATACCAAAAACCTCAAATTCAAGAATCGGTATTTGCTTCTAATTTTAATGACAAAGACTTCTGTCGTTGGCTGCATGAAAAAAAGTTTGACCGTCTAGAACATGTGCGCCGTCTTCCTAAAATTCTTGATAATCAGGAGGCGAAAGAGATATTTCTTAAAAGTGGCTCACGCGCTGCTTTGAATCATTTGGATTCGCCAAATATTAACGAAACTTTAGCGAATACAGATTTGACAACTTTATTACGTGCTGTTGAACTGAAGATTAACCGCTTGGACTATGAAGATATACAGCACATAAAAACCAACCCTGACGGACTTGTCGATGCTCTAGAATCGGCACAAGCAGACATGACTTGGCTAAAAGAAGAATTACGTAATGATGGATAATTCTTTATAGAGTGCAAGCATAACAATGCTCTCATAAGCCTCACAGGCTAGGTGGAGTACATCAGACTAAAAAATTAAAAAACCTTCGTTTTTTGCGGTATTTTTCCGAAGCAAATAATCTAGGGGTGTCAAGTATGTAATTTCCAAAAGCATCAATACACTCAAGTAGGAAATGCAGTACCTCCCTTGCTTGCCAATCAAATCGCAACAGCTTTGTGGAATGAATTGCAGAAAATTTTATAAAAAAGTTAGACACTCGTAGGCATTTCTGCTTCTTCTCCTTGCGTTACTAATACGAGGCCCGTTGATTGGTTCGATGGTCTGGAAGAGAAAAAATATTTTTGCAAACATCGTCAATCTGTCCATCATAAACGACTTTTACTGGCCGGTTGTTGTCGAACAAGAGAAAACGAAAGCGGTCATCCCAAGGTCTACCTTCTTCGATAGCGCAAATCGCCTCTGCTTTTTTCTTTGTTCTCAAAGACAACTTCTTCGCTTGCGATATGGTATCTCCAAAGAAATGGTAGTCAAAAGTAGATTGTCAGGCGAATCATCCGATACCTACAAAATGCTCGATCAGCACAGAAGCTCAAGTTTTTTGTTGTGTTTTCCACAATCTGATATTTCCTTTATCCGCCAGTGCCAAAAATCCTATTTTTCGTAGTTTCTGCCGTCTGTCAACTAAAGTATGTAAGCCCCTATTTTTTTGCGCTCGTATCCTACTAAATACAATTGAATGACACGTACTGTGAAAAGAGCAGCAAGGTCGTTTTGTGGTGCGTATTTTCCACCATGCCAAACATTGACTTCTTGAGAAAGGCTTTTTAGCTTTTCTTGACGATCATTCTTCCAATGTTTATGAGTAATCCAGGGAGGATTTCCTATTAGACGACCTACCTTTTTTTCTGAAAGACGGTACGGCTGAGCAAGATTATTAATAAACCATTCCCATATTCCGTTTCTACCTTCGTTTCTTAATTTTTGCAAAATTTGCGCAACTTTTCGCAAATAAATTGCCTCACTCTCTGAAATTTCTTGTCCCTTCAGTATTAAATCAATTTGGTCTTCCCGTGCTTTAGAGCCAGCAATAAAATTAACTATTAAATCAAATCCTTCTCGTTCTAATGTTTCTTTTGGGAAAATAACCACATCGTGTGTTTTTGGAATTTCTAACCATAATCCTTCCTTGTCATATAAATGCATTCTTTGTTTAATATTCATTTGCAATGCGTCGCCCAAATAGATTTGTAACGGATGGGTAGGTCTTGCAGGCAATATACCCAATAACGTAGCGCGAGCAAGTTCAACAGCGACAGGATGAATATCAAATCCGTAAATAAGTTTGGCAATAGCGTTGCTAATTTCTAAGTCATTTTTTTTTAGATCTTTAGCAAAAAACAAAAAACGTTTGGCAGCCGAAAACAAAAACGTACCGGAACCGCAAGCAGGATCTAACACTCCCAAACCTGTTAAATCTTCGTTGGCAAAAGCTGCTTTTAACGCTTGCTTGCAATAATTTTCGTCCAAAACTTTTTCCGTCACCATTTCAGCCAACCAATCGGGTGTGTAGTATTCGCCAAAATCATGTCGTTCTTTCTTGGGAATAAACTCATGATAGAGATGCTTTAAAATATCTTCACTTGCCTTACCCCAATCATAATGAATCACTGCTTGATAAATGGCAGAACAAATCTTTTTGCCCTCCTCTCGTAAATCCTGCTCTTCTCCTTCCCAATCAAGCCAAGTGGAAAAACCTCCTCCTGTCGTGATACGCGCAAGGATATCTGTCGCTGCATCTTGCGCCAGCTCGGCAGCAATAAGACGAGCTGCCGCTGTCAGCAAAGTATGATTAACAAAAAGCGTACGCCCTTCCTCTCCTTCGTGTTTTTTCATATGCGCACCATTAAGCTGTTCTTGCCATAAATCAAATTTAACTTGATAAGATTTATATTTTTGTGCTTTCTTGGAAAACTCTGCCACCTGACGCTGCACAGGTGTAAAAATATCTATAATCGCCTTTCCTGTAGGCGCGGGACGAGGCTTCAAATCGCTTTCCAATGTATTGATTAAATTTCTGATGTCAGCCGTGATAAGATTGTCTGGATGTGATATTATATTAAAAACTTTAGTTTTTTTAGTTTCTCCTTGCCACACATAACGAATCCATCGCTCGCCGTTCGTAGCCCAACCAACGCTCTCTGCTCTGAAAATATCCAATCTTCTCTTAATCTGCGTGCCAGCATCATTTGGCTTGTCCGTACCTAAATCCTTCGCATCCTTCTTAACCTCAAAGGCAACCCCGCGAGCCATAATATCCGTCTCCCTGAAAGAACCTTCCCTATCCGTATACCCCCCCTCAACCTCAACATCCGTCTCCCTCACATAAGAAAAAGCACGCAAAAATTCGGCAATCGCACCCTTCGGATTGTCCTCATGACTTGAAGCCTTAACCCACTTCAAAACTTCGTAAAGTTTGTCGGTTAACTCTTGAACTTGTCCTACAATCTGCATGGCACTACTATGATCATGAGTTCTGACTCAATACAACAAGTAGATCGCCCGTGTCAACAGCGTCGTTTTCACTCACGACGATCTCCGCAATGCCAGCATCTACCTCCGCCTTCACAACCGTCTCGATTTTCATCGCCTCCAGCGTCAACAAATCATCACCTGCTGCCACCTTTGCTCCCGCTTGCACAAGCACCTTTCCCACAACCCCGCGCATCGGAGAGGCTATGTGTAACGCATTGTCCAGCTCCGCCCTCCTGTGCGCTTCCAAGCTCGCCTGCGATCGATCCTCGATCGTGATGACTCGCGTTTGACCGTTCAACTCGAAGAAGACATTCACCCGCCCGCTTTTGTCCGCGCGTCCCAACGCCTGACAGCTGATCTCTAACGTCTTGCCGCGCTCTATCTCTACGGAAAGCATCGAGCCCGCCTCTAACCCGTAAAAGAAGGTCGAGGTAGGAAGACACTCGACAGGACCATACTGCTCGTTCGCACGCATGAACTCCAAAAAGACCTGCGGATACATGAGATAACTCGCAAGCTGGCAGTCCGTCAAACGCCTGCCCGCCAATACCGAGCCAAACATCGAGTTTAAGGCATGCTCTGCCTCGCTACGCTTTTCCTCCAAGTCGTAAGCGGAGAGTTTTGCGCTTGCTCGCTCGCCTACCTTGAGCGCAAAAGATGGTTTTAGGGGTGATTTTAGAGATGGCTTTGTAGCACTCGCATCCTCTTCCAAGACGCGCTTTCTGACCGCTTCAGGGAATCCTCCCTGTGGCCATCCCAAGCCGCCTTGCAGCATGTCGCGCAACGAATCGGGAAAGACAAACCCCGATCCCTCGGCGAAAGCCTCCTCGATACGGAAGCCTCGCGCTACCGCCATCAAGGCGACATCGCCCACAACCTTGGACGAGGGTGTCACCTTGACAATGTCGCCCAACAAACGATTCGTCGCTGCGTAAGCTTGCGCGATATCAAGCCACTTGTCCGCCAATCCTAATGCGAAGGCTTGCTCTTTCAGGTTCGACAGCTGCCCGCCTGGCATCTCGTGTTCGAAAACCTCTGAGGCACTCGAACGCTGCTCGCTCTCGAAGGCGCGATAGCCCGCCCGCACCTGCTCCCAATAGAGCGAGATCTGCCTGACTGCCGCCAAGTCGAGCGAGCTCGAACGTCTTTGTTTTTTTTGTTTTTCCTGCTTGTCGTCGCCCAGCGCTGCCAACAGAGATCCCAAGCAAGGTTGCGAAGTACTGCCCGACAAGGCATCGGTTGCGGCGTCGAATGCATCGACTCCCGCCTCGACCGCCGCCAACACCACCGCAGAGCCTAGCCCTGACGTGTCGTGCGTGTGAAGATGCACAGGCACAGAAAGCGTATCCTTCAACGCGCCGATCAACACCCGCGCGCTCTCAGGACGCAACAACCCCGCCATGTCCTTCACGGCAACGATGTGGACGCCTGTGCGCTCCAACTCGCGTGCTAGGGTGATGTAGTAGTCGAGCGTGTAACGGCGGGCGGGATCGAACAGATCGCCGCTGTAGCAGATTGCTCCTTCGACCAGCTTGCCTGTCTCGCCGGCGGCGTCGATTGCGAGGCGCATGTTCTCGACCCAGTTCAGGCAGTCGAAGATGCGAAACAGATCGATACCCTCTGTCGCGGCTTGGCGGATGAAAAAGCGCACTGCGTTATCGGGATAGTTCGTGTAGCCGACCGCGTTCGCGCCGCGCAGCAGCATTTGCAGCAGAATGTTTGGCACGCGCTCGCGTAGTGCGCGGAGGCGTTGCCAGGGGTCTTCGTATAGAAAGCGCATGGCGACATCGAAGGTAGCCCCTCCCCAGCATTCCAACGAGAGCAATTGCGGCAGGTGGTGAGCATAACTTTCGGCGATACCTAGCAGATCGTAGCTACGCATGCGCGTTGCGAGCAGCGACTGGTGTGCGTCGCGCATCGTTGTATCGGTGATGAGCGGCTCGTTCTGCTTCAGCATCCATTGCGCGAAGCCCGTAGCACCCAGCGCATCGAGTCGTTGTTTGCAACCCTCCTGAGGCGGGGTTGTGGGTACAGAGGGTCTTGCGGGAGATGGCATCAATATTTCAGGACGCGCCCGCCCCTTTAAGCCTGCGTAGCCGTTGACCGTCGTATCTGCTAGGTAGGTGAGAAGCTTTGTGCCTCTGTCCTTGCGGCGAATTTTCAGAAACAGCTCGGGTGTTTCGTCGATAAACCTTGTTGTGTAATCGAAGTTGCAGAACTTCGGATGGCGCACGACATTTTCCAAGAAGGGCAGATTGGTCGCTAGTCCGCGAATGCGGAACTCGCGCAAGGCGCGTCCCATGCGTTGTCCTGCTTCTGCGGCGCTGGGTGCCCAGGCGGTAATTTTTTCTAGCAGGGGGTCGTAGTTGGGCGAGATCACCGCGCCGGCGTAGGCGCTGCCGCCATCGAGACGGATGCCGAAGCCCGTGGCCGAGCGGTAGGCGGTGATCCGACCGTAGTCTGGCACGAAGTTGTTGCGGGGGTCTTCGGTTGTGATACGGCATTGCAGGGCGTGTCCGTTGCAGCGAATCTCTTCTTGCGGCGGCAGTGCTTCTGCTATGCTTGCTCCACGGGCGAGCGCGAGTTGCGCCTTGACGATGTCGATACCTGTGATCGCCTCTGTGATCGTATGCTCTACTTGGATGCGGGGATTGACCTCGATGAAGTAGAGTTGTTTCTGTTCGGTATCGAATAGGAACTCGACGGTACCTGCGCCGCGATAGTTTGTCTCGCGCGCGAGGTTGAGCGCGTAGCCCATGACCTCGTGGCGTTGCTGCTCGCTTAGGTAGGGGGCGGGGGCGCGTTCGACGATCTTTTGGTTGCGGCGTTGGATCGAGCAATCTCTCTCGAAAAGATGGACTGCGCCTCCTTGTCCGTCGCCGAGAATCTGTACTTCCAAATGTCGTGCTTGGGCGACGAAGCGTTCTAGGTAGAGTTCGTCGCGTCCGAAGGCGGCTTTGGCTTCGCGGCGGGCTTGGTCTAGCGAGGAGAGCAGGTTGTGCTTGGAGGTGACGCTACGCATGCCTCTACCGCCGCCGCCCCATGAGGCTTTGATCATCACGGGATATCCCAGATCGGTGGCTTGCTGTTGGACTTGTTCGGGCGAGGCGGAGGGTTTGATCTCGGTGCTAGCGGGCAGTATGGGTATGCGCAGGCGTTCTGCTATTGTGCGGGCGGAGACTTTATCGCCGAGCGCGCGCATGGTATCGGCGGAGGGACCTACGAAGGTGATGTTGGCTTCTTCGCAGGCTTGTGCGAAGTCGGGATTTTCGGAGAGCAAGCCGTAGCCGGGGTGGATGGCATCGACTTCGGCTTGTTGGGCGATGTTGATCGTCTCATCGATTGAGAGGTATGCGTCGATGGGTTTTTTGCCTTTTCCTATGAGGTATGCTTCGTCGGCTTTGAAGCGGTGGAGTGCGGTGCGGTCTTCTTCCGAGTAGATGGCGACTGTGCGCAGGTTGAGTTCGCTGGCGGCGCGAAAAATCCGAATTGCTATTTCCGAGCGGTTAGCGGCGAGGAGTTTTTTCATCGGGCGAGGGGGGTGGTGGCAGCGAGCGCGTTCTGGCAGTATAATAGATTGATAGAGAAACGGCTAGGGCAGCCTTGCGTCATAGAAACTGCTTGCCGTGTTGCGAGTCAGTTTGCGCGAGGCAAGCCTCGCGCTTTGGTACAAGAGGCTACGCACTTCGCTTCGCTCGTGCGTAGATAAAGCGCACTGCGTGCGCTCCGCTGACGCGGGGTCTTCGTGGGGGGAATTTATCCCCCCACACCCCCCGCGCACGCTTCGCGTGCGCATGTTTTGCATCCGTAAAGACTAACCGCTACCCCCATGCGTTCCGCTACTGCGCCGTTTGATTATTCCGTCTTATCGCCTCAAGTAAATCCCCCGACAAAGGCACAGCCTGCCGCGTCTCCTCCGCAATGCGTCGCCGAATGTCAGGATCGCGCTCGTCAAGGCGTAAAAGCCTCAAAAATGCCGCATCCCTATGTCCCCCCCTAATACTCCCCCCCCTAATGCCCCCCGTCGCAGGCGCAATCTCGCTCAAACGTACCGCCCCCTCGCCAAGCGACGCCGCAGGACGCGACAAACTCTCCTCCCCGCCATCCAAATTGTAACGCGGCGGTAAAGCCAAAGGTCGCAAACGAGGCAAGGTCAGAGCCTCTCGGCTTTGCGCATCCAATACCAACAATCCCGTATCCTTCTTGCATCCCCCCAGCAACAAAAGCAAAGCGCAACAAAAACAACAAACACAAGAACGCGCGCAAGAATACATGGAAAGAAGATGCGATACAGAAAACATAGTCGTTATTTTTTTCCGTAGATGTTGAGTAGCTCGCTCATAAGCCACAGGATAGCACCACAAGTGATGGCGACATCGGCGATGTTGAACTTGTACCAGTGGTAGCTGTAAGCGTGCGCGTCGATGAAGTCTAGCACGCCCTTGTAGACGATGCGATCGTAGAGATTGCCGAGCGCGCCTCCGACGATCAAACTCGCGGCAAGGGCGGAGAGTACATGACGTCGCTTTTGTAAGGCGAAATGGACGAAGAGCAAGGAAATCAACGACGAGAAAAACAGCAACGGAACTTGGCTGTAACTGCCGAGCGTGCGCATGAAGCCGAACGCAACGCCGTGGTTCATCGACAGCGAAAGCGAGAGACCAAACGCACCAACGCTCCAATCGAACAGAGGGTCTGCAAGCGTCGAGGCTTGTGATCTCTCGGTTGCCGTCAGCATCCACGATTTGCTAGCACGGTCGAGCGCAAACGCTACAGCGATAGGTAGCAGTATGAGCCAACGGCGCGTGGCGAGATAGCACGCGATCTTGTAAGCAAGCGAGCGCAGGAAACAGAAGAGTCGGCAGAAGAGGCTTTTAATCATGATGCGCTCTATACTACCACATCGCACACCACATCGCTACAACGTGCGCAGAGGGTAGGATGATTTTCATGCTCGCCTACTTCGGGGGTGTATTTCCAGCAGCGCGCGCATTTTTGCCAGTCGGTGATTTTCTCGATACGAGGTTCTCCCGTCAAGGCATCATCGAAGCGTAAATCGGAGACGATCAGCAACTCGGAAAGAAAGGTCGCCTGTTCTGCTTCAGGGATAGCGATGGCATCGAGCTGGTCGCGCCAAATGCCTCGCTTGGGAAAATGAATTCTTAATTCTAACGAAGAGCCAATTTCTTTGGCTTTACGCTTGTCATCAATATTCTTTTGAAGAACACCATGCCATCCTTGAGCCGACATCATTTGCGGCCATGTTTTAAGATTGTTGTAGTCTCTCCAATTTTTTGGAAATTTGTTGAAGGATTGTAAATGTACAGAATCCGACCATGCTTTTTCACCTCGTTTTTCGCGCAAGGATTGAAAGGCTTCCTCCGCCGTAAAGCAAAGAACGGGTGCTAAGCGTCTCGTCAAGAATTGAAACAACACCTCCATCACCGAAAGGCAGGCGACGCGGCGCGCATCGTCCTTCGCATCGCAGTACAGACGATCTTTGCGTATGTTGAAAAACCAGTTAGAAAGCGAGAGGGTACAAAAATGATGCAACTCATTAATATAACGTGTGAAATTGTAATCTCTCACATAACCTTCTAGGTTATCGTCAAAGGTTGCGAGCATGGCGACAAGGGCGCGTTCTAAATAAGGTAGATTGGCAAGGCTGTCGTCGTCTATAGGAGGTGCGGGGGTTGTCTCCAAGTTACCGAGCAGAAAGCGTAAGGTGTTACGAAAACGCCGATAGCTGTCGACGACCGATGTTAAAATATCATCGCCAATACGCAGATCGTTAGAAGTGTTAGAAGAAGCGACCCACAGACGCAAAATATCGGGTCCGTGTTTTTTCACCACCTCTTGCGGTGCGGTGATGTTTCCTAGCGACTTGGACATTTTTCGCCCCTCGCTGTCTAGCACGAAGCCGTGCGTCAATACCTCCTTATACGGAGCTTTGCCCTTCGTACCGCAGGCTTGCAGCAACGAAGAGTGAAACCATCCGCGATGCTGATCCGAGCCCTCCAAGTATAGGTCGGCTTGCTCTACCCCCAAGCGTGGCTCTAATACAAAAGCGTGCGTCGAGCCAGAGTCAAACCACACCTCGACAATATCTTGGCATTGCTCGTAATCCTCCGCCTTGTAAGGCGCGGGGAGGAAATCTTGCGCGTCGCGCTCGTACCAACTGCTTCCTCCCTCCTTGGCAAAAATTTCGCTCACGCGATCGATAACTACCTGCTCGCGCAAGGGTTCGCCCGTTTTTTTGTCGGTGAAGATCGGCAGCGGCACCCCCCACCAACGCTGGCGCGACACGCACCAATCAGGACGCGAGGAGATCATGTCGCGTAGTCGCGCTTTGCCCTGTTCGGGAAAAAATTTCACCTCCTCAATTTCTGCAAGCGCAATCTCGCGTAGGCTTTTGTCCGTTGCGTTTTTCTTCCAATCCATGCGGATGAACCACTGGCTGGTCGTGCGAAAAATCAACGGCGTTTTAGAACGCCACGAGTGCGGATAGTCGTGCTTCACGCGCTCTTGGCGCAATAACAAGGCTGTTGCCTCCAGTGCTTCGATGACGCGTCGGTTCGCGTCCCCCTCCTTGCCCTCTTCGTCGATGACGCGCGCGCCCTGAAAACCCGCGATCTTGTCGGTGTAAAAACCCTTCTCGTCTACGGTGTCATCGCAAGGCAAGCCGTGTTTTTGTCCCAGTTTGAAATCCTCCTCGCCGTGCGAAGGAGCAGTATGGACAAAGCCCGTGCCTTGCTCGCGCGTGACATACTCGGCAGGCAGTAGCGGTACCTCGTAGCCATAGCCATTCTTAAGTTCTGCGTGGCTTGCGAAAGGATGGCGCGCGATACAGCTCGCCAACGCCTTGCCTGCGATCGTCTTGCCTTTTTCTTGCCATGCCTCCTTGTTGTCGCGCTTGAGACATGTCTCTTCGATGAGAAACAGCCGTTGCGTTTTTTCGTCTTGGGCGAGGCGGTAGGAGAAATCTTCGTTGTAGGCGATCGCGCGATTGGCGGGGATCGTCCATGGGGTCGTCGTCCAAATGAGGATGGCGGTGTCAGGCGGCAGTTCCAGCTGTTTGCAGGATGCCTCTGTCAGAGGAAAGGCGACAAGGATCGCCTGCGAGGAGTGCGTGTGATACTCGACCTCGGCATCGGCGAGCGCCGTCTTCTCCGCGACCGACCACAGCACCGGCCGTGCGCTTTGGTGCAAGTTGCCGCTTATAAGAAATTTTCCTACCTCTTGGGCGATGCGCGCCTCGCTGGCGTAGTCCATCGTCAAGTAGGGATTTTTCCAATCGCCCAACACGCCGAGTTCTTGAAATTCTTTTTTTTGTACCGCAATCCATTCTTCGGCGAACGCACGACAAGCTCGGCGAAAGTCTGCTACCGAAGATTGCTCCTTCTGCTTGCCCTCGGCGCGAAGTTTCTCTTCCACCTTCCATTCGATCGGCAAGCCGTGGCAGTCCCAGCCTGGGATGTAGTGCGCGTCTCGCCCGCCCATTTGACGCGAGCGATTGATAATATCCTTCAAAATTTTATTCAGCGCGTGTCCCATATGCAAGTGTCCGTTCGCATAGGGAGGTCCGTCGTGCAAGACAAACAACTCGCGCGGCTCTCCTGCCTCTGTCGTGCGTTCGCGCAGCCGCTGCCACAAGTTCAAGCTTTGCCACTCGCGCAAAAAGCCCTCGCTGCGCTCTGCCATGGCAGCGCGCAAAGGGAAGTCTGTTTTCGGCAAAAGGACGGAGTAAGGGCTTTCGTTACTCACAAGAGATCGTTTTCAAGGTGTTTTTTCCAAAAATATGTTTTCAAACTCGAAGCGATTCGAAGCCCAAGCATAGCGCGCAAGAAATCGCTTGACAAGCTCTGCTTGAAGCCGTACAGGCAAGACGCGAGGCAATTTTTCTTGCCTTGTCCTTTTATATGTTTTTCTTTTAGGTTTTACGCAGAGATTTACAGATGTCAGCCAAATCCTCCGCGATGGATTCTAGCGTCGCTACTCTAGCGAGCACGCGCCTTGTCTCGGCGTTGCAACGTGTTTTGCGCGCGCTTGCGGTTGTGCGTCTGCCGGAGGTTTATAGGAACTCTTGGACGCTTCTTTTCGGCTTTCTGATGCTGATGATGGGCAATGGCATCCAGGGCAGTTTGATAGCGATTCGTTCGGGACAAGAAAACTTTTCGGATATAACTAGCGGCTTTGTGATCGCGGGCTACTACTTGGGCATGCTGTTTGCCGGGCTTTTGACGCAAAGATTTGTCGAGCGTACGGGGCATGTGCGCGTTTTCGGCGCGTTGGCATCGGTCGCCTCGGCGGCGATTTTGTTGTTCTTCGTTTGGGTCGATCCGTTAGCGTGGTTTTTTCTGCGCGTCTTTGTGGGCTTTTGTTATACGGGTTTGTATATCGTTGCAGAGAGCTGGCTGAACGAGAGCGTATCGAACGCCTTTCGCGGACGGCTTCTTGCGACCTATATGATAGTGCATTTTGTGGGCTTTGCCTGCGGTCAGCTTTTGTTGAATGTCGCTCCTCCGACGGAGGCGACCTTGTTCATTTTGGTGTCGGTGCTGCTGTCGAGCGCGATCGTGCCGATGATGATGAGCGTGCGTCCTTCTCCGAAGATTCCTGATCCGATTCGTTTCGGCGTGCGCGCGTTGTATCGTGTTTCTCCGTTCGGCGCGGTGGCGATTCCGATGATCTCAGGCACGCACACCTCCTTCTTCGCTATGGGCGGCTACTTCGGCTACAAGGCGGGCATGTCGATCGCCGAGATCTCGGTGATGATGTCCTCGCTCATCATCGGCGGTGCCGTGCTGCAAGGGCCGATAGGCTACATATCCGACAAGGTCGATCGGCGCTCGGTCATTATGTATTCCAGTGCCATCGTCGGCATCGCTGCCCTCGTCTCCTTCCTGTTGTTTGACAGCGAGACGCCTCGGATCACGATCATCCTGTTCGCAGCAGGCGGCGCGCTCTCGCTACCGAGCTACGGCAACTGCGTCGCCCATATCAACGACCTCGCTCCGCCAGGGCAATCGGTCGCCATCAGCGGACGCGTCTACCTGCTTTCTGCGCTGGGTTGTATGTGCTCGCCGCTATTGACCGCAACCTGCATCGCCACGATCGGAGCGCAAGGTTTCTTCGTCTTTATCGCTTGCGCGCACGCCGCCATCGCCAGCTTCACCCTCTACCGCCTGCATATTCGCGGCGCGCAGAGCCACGAAAGACTCGGTCTGATGCCGCTTGCTTCGCGCGTGGGCGGTGCCGTGTCGCCGCAAGCCTCCTATTCGCGCCTCATCCAACTCAGACGCAGGAAGCTCGACAAGCAGCGAGACGAGAAAAAAGCTGCCGAAATACAAAACGAAAAGAAAACAACCCGCAAGCCAACAACCAACAAGCCAACAACCCGCAAACCTCGCGCTCGCTAGCGGCGTTCTTCTTTTTATGTCTCAAGAGTCTTTCGTCGTGCGAAGCTTTTGGCGCTTGTTGCGTCTGGAGGGCATTTTTGCGCTCTATCGTCGCTTGGTGCTGTGGTCGTTTTCGGTTGCCGACGCACGCTACGCCACGCCGTGGATCATGTTTTTCTCCTACATCGAGGCGATCTTTTTTCCTGTTCCCCCCGATGCCTTCTTGCTCGCGCGCGGCGTTGCGCGACGCAAAGGCTTGTTGCGTCTCGCGCTGCTTGTTGCGGTCTGCTCTGTGTTGGGTGGGGCGACCAGCTACGCGATCGGCGCGTGGCTGTTCGAGAGCATCGGCGAAGGGCTGATCGCCTTGCTGGGCTTGGAGCAAGCCTTCGAGCGCGTTTTGATCGCCTTATCAAGCAGGGTCGCCTTTTGGACGGTGATCCTGTTCGGCTTCACTATCCTGCCCTTCAAGGCGATCGCGCTCGCTAGTGGCGGAGCGGGCGTGCCGCTACCTGTCTTTCTTGTGGCTGCATTTCTCGCGCGCGCCACACGCATGATCGGGATTGCGCTGCTCGTGCTGCTGTTCGGAGAAGCCTTGAAAGAGTGGTTGCAAAGCCGCCAAGCCTTCACGCTCTCCCTGCTCGTATCGCTGCTGGGCTTGTTGCTACTCGCGCTCTACGCCTCAGGTGTTTTTTCGGGAATCTTTTAACCCATTTTTAGCCAATTTTTATCTAAGGTGTCGAGGCAGGTCTTGCTCACAATCTCACTTCAACCACTCTCGCTTCGTCTATCTCCTCTTGCTCGACGCCTCGTGCTGTGCGCCTGCTTGGCGTTCCTCCTGTTGAGCGCAGCCTATGTCTTGCAATACCTGCTCGGCTATCAACCTTGCCACTTGTGCCTGAAGCAACGCATCGTATGGTGGGCGTTGCTCGTTTGCGCCGCCGCGCCCTCGTGCCTGCCTCCTCCACTGCGTGCGAAGATTGTCTTGACGAAACCCGTTTTGGTAACGCCAATCTTGCTCGCAAGCTTGTGTGCTGCTCTGCTCGCGCTGGCGGGAGGCGCGCTGGCGAGCTTTCACGCAGGCGGAGAGCGGGGCTGGTGGAGTTTGACGCTGTTGTGCGAAGGATTCTCCTTCGATCCCGCCATGACAACAGAAGATTTGCGCGCTCTGTTGCTGACACAAGCACCCCTCCCTTGCGACGAGCCTGCTCTGCGTGTGTTCGGTCTTTCGTTGTCGGAGTATAATGCTCTTTTTTCTTTTTTTGTGCTAGGCTGGCTCGCGCAGGGGTTGCGGCGCGAGCTTGCGTTGAACTCAACGAAAAGCAGGTCGAAGTTAAACGTAGAGCGCAACGCTCTGTGAACTAGACCCATGAGAACATGATAAGAGAGCGAGAGGATGTCGAGCGAGCGTGAAGTTTTGTTTTCCGTTCCTCCTTCGGACTTGGAGGACGGGACAGTTTTTTTACCTGGTGATCTGCCGCCGTCGTTGCGTCTTTCGCGTATGCTGCGCGTCGATCAGGCGGGCGAGCATGGTGCTGTGCGCATCTACGGCGGGCAGAGTGCACTTTTGCACGAGGGGGAGGTGGGTGAGCTGATCGCGCATATGGCGGAGCAGGAAGAGGTTCATTACAAAACTTTCAACGAGCTGTTGAACAGGCACGCAGTGCGTCCTTCGTTGCTTGCGCCCTTCTGGCATCGTTTCGGATACGCCTTGGGTTATGGTAGCGCGCGGATGGGCGTGAAAAGTGCGATGGCTTGCACGGTTGCAGTCGAAGAGGTGATCGACGCTCACTATGCGCATCAGCTTCAGTGGCTGCGTCGATTTCGCGAGCAGGAGGAGCTGCTCGATACAATCGAGCGCTTTCAAGCCGAAGAAGCCGAACACCGAGATTTAGGACTCGCCCACGATGCCGAGGGTGCGCCTGCATACCCGCTCTTTCGGCGTGCAATCAAGGGCATGGCGCGATTGGCAATCCGTATCGCCGAGCGCGTTTAGAAAATTCACGAACAAACAATTTACAAGCCACATGAGGTTTCTATGTCTGCATTCCTATTAAATCCTGCGTTTGCCCAACGCGGCTCTGCGCGCTCTGTCGTCTCGCGGCGGCTGAAAGTTGCTTGCGTTGTCTGTTTGGCGATTTTTTTGAACGCGTCTTTCGCAAGCAAAGCGGCTTGGGCTGACGCTTCGAAAGAGACCAAGGGCGACGGCAAGGCTCTGTATAAGAGCGCGGTTGCAAAAGTTAAACAGGCGCGCTACGCCTCTGCGATCGAAGACTTGAAGAAGGCGTTGAAGCAGAACAGCAAGAACGCCGATTTTTGGAGTCTCTACGGCTTTGCCGCGCGCAAGGCTGGCTCGTCTGAGCTTGCGGAGAAAGCTTACGCTCGCGCTTTGGAGCTCAACCCCGATCATCTTGGTGCGCTCGAATACAGCGGGGAGCTCTATATCGAGACGAAGCGTATCGAGGAGGCACGCAAACGTTTGGAGCGTCTTGTCTTGCTGTGTCCGCAGGGCTGTCGAGAGCGTACGCTCTTGGAGCAGGCTCTTGCTGGGAAAGCCAACGACGGCACGCACAAGTGGTGACGGGGTGATGGAAAGTTTTCTCGACTTTGAAGAACCCGTCATGGCGCTGGAGAGCAAGCTCGAAGAGCTGCGACACTTGGACGACGGCGAGGGGGTCAATATCATCGAAGAGATTTCTCGGCTGCAGAGCAAGATCGACCGCCAGCTGAAAAGCATCTACGCCAAGCTAACGCCTTGGCAGAAGGTGCAAGTTGCGCGTCATCCACAGCGTCCTCATTTTTTGGACTATATGTCCTCGATCGCAGACGACTTTCTCACGCTGAGCGGCGACCGCGCCTTTGGCGACGACCAAGCGATCTTGGGAGGGATAGGATCGCTCAAAGGTCGCAGCTGCTTGTTCATCGGCACGGAGAAGGGAAAGACGGTCAACACGCGCTTGAAACACAACTTCGGCATGGCGCGCCCTGAGGGCTATCGCAAGGCGGTGCGTCTGATGCGCATGGCAGAGAAGTTTTCTCTGCCCGTCATCACGCTGATCGACACCCCCGGCGCCTATCCAGGTGTCGGGGCCGAGGAGCGCGGGCAGGCGGAAGCCATCGCGCGTGCCGTCAGCACGGGGTTGGAGATCAGCACCCCCTTCATCTCCGTCATCATCGGCGAAGGGGGGTCGGGGGGGGCGATCGCGTTGGCAAGCGCCGATCGCGTGTTGATGCTCAGCCACTCGGTCTATTCGCTCATCAGTCCTGAGGGCTGTGCAACAATTCTGTGGCGCGATGCCTCTCGTGCTGTCCAAGCTGCCGAGGCATTGCGTCTGACCGCGCAAGATCTTATCGGCTTGAAGATCGTCGATCGCATCATCGAAGAGCCATTAGGCGGAGCCCATCGAAAGCCCGATGCCATGGCATCGAGCCTTAAACACACGCTCGTCGAGGAGCTGGAGAAACTCGACGCAAGCGAGGGACACGACCTGGTCGCACGGCGGCACGAAAAATATCTTCATATCGGATCGGCAGCACAATTGTGATGCATCTTTTGTGACACGATTCATCACAGAGCAAGAGCGCATCGAGGATCAGATGGAGGTCGAGAGACTCTACGATCTGAGCTTCGGCGGCAAAGCACGCTGGCAGCGTCCCGTCTACGATCTGCGGCGAAATTGCTCGCCTATCGCAGCGCTATGCCATGTCGTCAGGCAGAAAGAGAAGGAAGCAGAGCAAGCGCAGGAGACAGCCATAGCAACGGCGGCGGGGTCGGGGCGCATTGTCGCCGCCTTGCGTTTTTGGGAGGTGCGCATCAAAGCGAGCTCCCGCGGAACAAAACCTTCGGCGCGCGCTCCACGCTTGAGCGAGCAAGTCGAAAAAAAGGCTTTGCTGTTCGGACCGCTCGCCGTTTATGCCGATATGCAGGGCAAGGGTTTGGGAAAGGCTTTGGTCGAGCGCAACATTGCAGAGGCGAAAAGGCTGGGATACGGAGGAATTCTCATATCGGGGGTTGCTGCTTACTATCGTCCGTTCGGCTTCAGGACGCTGTGCGTCGAGGGGTTGCGCATGCCAAAGCCCTCGCCTGGGCATGTGCTGATGGGCTTGGAGTTGAAGCCTCACTTCTTGCTCAGCGCCAAGGGAGAAGTTTTGCCCGAAAAACGCAACGCTCGTCGTTGACTCTTGCTCGTTGAAAAGTTAACAAAGCTACGATGCAGTGGAAGGACGAGGGCTTGTTGCTCGCGGTTGCGCGGCATGGCGAGGGTTCGGCGCGTCTCACCGTTTTGACGCAGGAGCATGGGTTGTGGAATGGCTTGGCGCGTGCGAGTAGCAGGAAGGGGGTTGCTTTTCCTCCTGTTGCCAGCCGTTTGCAGGTTCAATGGTCGGCACGTCTGGAGAGCCATCTCGGGCGGTTTGTTTGCGAAACGCTGCTGACGACATCTGGCACGCTGTTTGACGCTCCGACGGCTTTGTTTGCTTTGCAGTCGCTCTGCGCTTTGTGTCAGCGGGCTTTGCCTGAGCGAGATCCGTGCCGTGATTTCTACGAGCACACGCTTGCTCTCAGTCAAACGATCGACGGCAGTCGGCGATGGCTTGCCGACTATCTACGCTGGGAGCATCGTTTGTTGGGGGAGTGTGGCTTTGGCTTGGATATTTCGCGCTGTTGTGCGACGGGCAGCGAGCGGGGGTTGGCGTGGCTTTCGCCGCGCACGGGTCGTGCGATCAGTCGGGAGGGGGTTGCGTCTCCGTTAGTTGCGCCGTATCGCGGGCGGCTGCTTGCTTTACCGCCGTCGTTGCTGGGGGGGAGTGGCGAGCAGAGCATGGCGCATGGGCAGTGGTTTGAGGGATTGCGTGTGTTGGGGTTCTTTTTGGGCAAGTGTCTTGAGCCGTTGCCGACGGCGAGGTTGCAGTTGATGGAGATGGCGCGACCGACGCGGGCGTGACGAGTTTTTTTGCGCTATGACAGAGGCAGATACGCGCTTTTTGCCGTCGCACACAAAAAGTGCGCGTTCGTTTTGCCTCCGTAAAGACTAACCGCCGCGCCTCAGCGATGCATCCACGCCGCGATCTGCCGCAAGACCGCGCTCACCAAGAAACAAACGCCCCCCGTCACAGCCATGCCCTTCCACGCCGGCATCAACAAAACAGGAACAAAAACAATCTCCCACATCTTCGGCGTCAAATAACGCTGCACAATCGCCTGCGTCAAGTTAAGACCCGTCGGCAAGTGCGAAAACCATAACTCGCCCAACGGTACCTTCAAGTCGCTCTCCGCAAGGTACAGAAGACCCCCCAAACCAAAGACCGACAGCGCAAGAATAACTAACGCCAATGCCAGCAAATCTAAGGCAATACGAACGATAAACATAATTCCTCCTACATTTTAAAAAGTTATACACACGACAAAATTTGCCGACGTTGCACGAAAACGCAACCCCATGAACGTAAGCCCATGATAGAGTGAGCACTCCATTCTTACAAGCTCTGAATTTGCCATCAGGAAATGAAATTGTGTCTGTTGCTTCCTCGACTTCTCTCCCCCCCTCTGATCGCGCGAACAGCCTCCCCAACCGCGACGGCAGATTCGGCGACTTCGGCGGACGCTACATGCCCGAGACCCTCATGCCGCTCGTCCTCGAGCTGGAGACAGCATGGCGCGAGGCTAGCACGGATGCGGGTTACCTTGAGGCGATCGATCATTTCTCGCGCCACTACATCGGCAGACCAAGCCCCCTGTACTTTGCCGAGCGAATGACCGAGCATCTGGGGGGAGCGAAGATTTATTTCAAGCGCGACGAGCTCAACCACACCGGCGCGCACAAGATCAACAACTGCCTTGGGCAAATTCTGCTGGCGAAACGCATGGGCAAGCGTCGCATCATCGCTGAGACAGGAGCAGGACAGCACGGCGTTGCTACCGCCTCGGTGTGCGCACGCTTCGGCTTGCCGTGCGTCGTCTATATGGGAGCGAAGGATATCGAGCGTCAGTCGCCGAATGTCTATCGCATGCGTCTTTTGGGCTGCGAGGTGGTGCCTTGCACCAACGGCTCTGCTAGCCTCAAGGATGCCATGAACGAAGCGCTACGAGACTGGGTGAGCAATGTCGAGGACAGCTATTATCTGATCGGCTCGGTCGCAGGCCCACATCCTTACCCCGAAATGGTGCGCGATCTGCAAGCCGTTATCGGACGCGAGACGCGCGCACAACTCATGGAGGCAGAAGGAAGGTTGCCCGATCTGTTGGTCGCTAGCGTCGGCGGCGGCTCCAACGCCTTGGGACTCTTCCATCCCTTTTTGGACGAAAGCAAAGTCAGCATGCTCGGCGTCGAGGCGGCGGGAAAAGGCACGCAGACAAACCAGCACGCCGCAACACTGACGCAAGGCGCAAAGGGAATCCTGCACGGCAGCATGAGCTATGTCTTGCAAGACGCGCACGGGCAGATCCAAGAGGCGCATTCCATATCGGCAGGGCTCGACTATCCAGGCGTAGGTCCCGAACACGCCTTTCTCAAAGACAGCGGGCGCATCGAGTATGTCGCGGTAACTGACAGACAAGCGTTGGACGCATTCGATCTATGCGCAAAACTCGAAGGAATCATTCCCGCCCTCGAACCCTCGCACGCGCTCGCAGCCGTCATCGAGCGCGCTCCCGCTAAGCCAAAAGATGCGCTGATCGTACTCAATCTCTGCGGACGCGGCGACAAGGATATCTTCACCGTCGCACGCGCGCGTGGGGAGAAGATCGCCGAGAAAGAAGAAACTCTTAAGGCATGAAACAACTCGTGGAATCTCCAAGCACGACGCGCCTAGAGCGTTGTTTTCAAGACCTGCGCGCACGCAACCGCTGCGCCTTTAGCGTCTTTCTGACGGCAGGCGACCCGTCGCTTGCCTGCTCGCAGCAGCTCTTGGAAAGTTTGGAGGGGGTCGATCTGCTTGAGATCGGCATGCCCTTCTCCGACCCCATAGCCGACGGCGAGACCATACAAAAATCTTCCGCTCGTGCCTTGGCGCAAGGAACGACGCTCCAAGATGTTTTGCGCATCGCACAGGCGATCAGAGAGAAAAAACCCGACCTGCCGATCGTCTTGATGGGATACGCCAATCCCGTCTATCGATTCTCGCTCCCCTCATTCGCCGAGCAGGCGAGCGCGAGCGGCATCGACGGCGTGATTCTCGTCGATCTGCCGCCCGAAGAAGACGCAGAATGCAGAGCATTGCTGACAAAAAAAGGCATCGCCCTCGTGCGCTTGGTAACCCCTACCTCCGACGACAAGAGGATCAAGACGATTTGTGCCGAGGCTCAGGGTTTTCTATATGTCGTCTCGGTGGCGGGTACAACGGGGAAAAAGCAGGCAGACGAGAAACAGCTCAAAGATCTCGCGCAACGTCTAAGACGACACACAAAACTGCCCTTGCTCGCAGGCTTCGGTGTCCGAGACAAAGAGCAGGTGGCAAGAGTCGCACGACACTTCGACGGAGTCGTCGTAGGCTCTGCCTTCGTCGAAGAGGTCGCGAAAAGCACCTCATGCGAGGAGGCGGTACGGCGCGTGCAAAAAAAACTGCAAGAATTGCAACAGGGATTGAAAACTCCTTGACCAAATTATTGACTTGGCGAGCATCGATGCGCTAGAGTATCGAGGTTGCCAAGAACACAAAGGGGTCGCAGGGTTGGCTTTCCATGTCGTGGTTGAAAGATATTGTGCGCCCGCGCATCAAGGCGATCGTTGGGGAGAGCTCCGAGGTTGAGGTGCGCTCGCGCAAGCTTTGGAGCAAGTGCAATGGTTGTAGCGAGACTCTCTACAGCCGCGATCTGGAGAATTGGTCTTATGTCTGTCCGCATTGCGGTCACCATGTGCGGATGCCTCTCACGGCGCGTCTGAAAAGTCTTTTCGACGAGGGACGCTACCAACGCCTCGCCTACGCTTCGCCGCCCGAAGATCCGTTGCGTTTTCGAGACTCGCAACGCTACACCGAAAGGTTGAAAGAACAACGCGCGCGCACGGGCGAAGAAGATGCCGTCATCGCCGCCGAGGGACGCATTCAAGGTATGCCCGTTGCATTTGTCGGCTTGAACTTCGACTTCATGGGCGGCTCGATGGGTATCGCCGTCGGTAGCGGGTTCATCGCTGCCGTCGATCGTGCCATCGAAAAAACCATGCCTCTCATCTGCCTCACCGCCAGCGGAGGAGCGCGCATGCAAGAAGGTCCTTTCTCGCTGATGCAGCTGCCGCGCACGCTCTCCGCGCTGCAGCGGTTTCGCTTATCGAAGCAGCCCTACATCGTCATTCTCACCGATCCGACCATGGGCGGGGTTACCGCAAGCTTCGGCATGCTGGGCGACATTCAGATCGCCGAGAAGGGGGCGCGCATCGGGTTTGCGGGTCCTCGCGTGATCGAGCAGACGGTCAGGGAGAAACTGCCTGAGGGCTTTCAGCGTGCGGAGTGTTTGCGCGAGAACGGCACCGTCGACATTGTTGTCGAAAGACGGATGTTGCGTCGCACGCTCGCCCAGCTGCTGCGCTTGATCTGCGCCAAGCAAGGGCAGGCGCGTATCGACCGACTTGACGGACTTTCGGATAGGCTTTCCGATAGACTTCCTGACAAGCTTGCGGAGAAGAGGCGTAGCCTTACCGAGCGAGTTCCTGTGCCTTTGCCTGACGATCAGCTCAAGGCTGCTGCCGACTGACGAGCTCGTCTTCCTTGACCTCTGTTTCGGAGCGCTTGTTGGAGCGTTTGCGCAACCTTCATCCGCGCAAGATCGATCTTTCTTTGGAGCGTTGTGCGCGCCTTTTGCGTGCGCTCGATACGCCGCAGATGCGCTTGTCGCCTGTCATTCATATTGCGGGAACGAACGGCAAGGGTTCGACGCTCGCTTGTATCGAGGCGAGTTTGCTAGCGGCGGGGTTATCGGCTCAGGCTTACACTTCGCCGCACCTCTGTCATTTTTCTGAGCGGATGCGTTTCAACGCGCGGTCGATTGGGGATGCTACGCTCGCGGCTTGTTTAGAGCGTGCCGAGCGTGCCAATGCCGAGCGGAGCATTACTTTTTTCGAGATCACCACTGCCGCGGCCTTTCTTGCCTTTGCCGATGAGGCGGCGGACTTTCTTGTATTGGAGACGGGCTTGGGCGGAAGGTTGGATGCGACGAACTTGGCGGAGACAACTCGCGCTGCTGTCATCACGCCTATTGATTTTGACCATGCTCAATTCTTGGGGAGTGACATTCGAGCGATCACGCGCGAAAAAATTGCTATTGCAAAACCGGGTGGCTTGCTTGTTTCGGCAGCGCAGCGTTGCGACGATTTGGTGTTGGAGCGTGCGCGTGACTTGGATATTCCTTGTTTGTTGCAAAACCGCGACTTTTCTATTGGAGGCGAGGTTGGCAAGGAGGGGGACGATCTCTACTTGCGTTTTCATGGATGTGCGCCTTTGTTGGGGGGGGAGGAGTTTTTATTTCCTCCTCCTAGTGCGTTGGGGGGTTATCAGAGAGACAATGCTGCGCTTGCTGCGGTTGTTTTGCTTGCTTTGCATGCGCGGGGGGAGGTTGCGTGTTCGCGCGAGGTATTGGTGCGGGGACTTGCGCAGGGGATTGCTAATTTTTCTCAGCCTGCGCGTTTGCAGCGCATTTCGCCTAGTTTTTTTGGGGAGGAATGGGAGGTACGTCTTGATGGGGCGCACAATCCGCATGCGGCTCGTGCGGTTGCTCGTGCTTTGGGGGAGCATTGGGGTGGGGGGTCTTATTGCATGATTCTTGCGATGATGCGGGGCAAGGATTTGCGTTCGTTTATCGAGCCTTTTGTGGGGAAGATTGCGCGGGGGTTTGCTTGTGGGGGTGTGGAGAATGAGGTGGGTTCTTTTTTGACGGCGGGGGAGTTAGTTGCGGGGGCGGGGGAGGGGGGATTGGGTCTTACGGCTGCTTTGGATTGGGGGGGGGCTTGTAGGGCTTTGGCGGAGGATTCTAGGTTGCCGAGACGATTGCTTGTTACGGGGTCGTTGTACTTTGCGAGTGAGTGGCTGGCGGATGGCGGTAGTGTCCCAAAAAACGAAACTTGTATATTGACGAGTAAACGAACGCGCGCTTAAGCGCGCGTGGGGGTGTGGGGGGGCTTTGCCCCCCCGCAAAAGACCCCGCGTCAGCGGGGCGCGTAAGCGCCTTCTACACACTTTGCGCGAAGCGCAAAGTGTGTAGCCTCTTATTCAAAAGCGCGTTTCAAAGAAACGCGCAAGCTGCCTCGTACCATGGCAATCTGCTTTTGTGATGCCAGACTGCGCCTTGCGTTTCGTCCCTCCAAAATGCATAATCCCCTCTCCCTATATGATTGCCTCCCCCCTGACTACCAACCCCTCGCTCGCGCTCCGCCGCAAACGCCTGCTCTATCGCGCAACCCATCGAGGTATGCGCGAACTCGATACAACCTACGGAGCATGGGTCTCAACACTCATCGACAATGAATCCTCCGATAACTCCCTAGACGAAGCACGCCTGACCGCGCTAGAAACCCTTCTGGAAAATACCGAGCCAGACCTGCTCGATTTGCTGTGGGATAAAATTCCCCCCAAAAACAAACAAGAAAAAGAACTGCTCCAAGCCCTGCAAAAGTTCTTGCAAACAAGAAATGCCTGACACTCCCGACCTGATCTCCTCGCTGATCGATCGCCTGCCACCACTATCCGCAGGAGAACAACTGCCCCTATGCGGCGTTCCCTTCGGTATGAGCGCCGCCATCCTAACCGCCCTCTACAAACGCTACGGCTCCCCTACCTCCCCGCTGCTCTTCGTCGCCGCCGACGAACGTGCGCTCAACGAAACAGCAGAAGCCCTCTCCTTCTTCGCACCGCAATACGAACATCTCTGCTATCCACCCTGGGACTGCCAACCCTACGACCGCGTCTCCCCCTCGCGCGAACATGTGGCAACCCGCCTCGCCTGCCTCGATCGCCTGTCACAATTGGACGCCTCCGATGCCCCCCCCTCCGCGTCATCTGCCCCCGCGTTCGTCCTGACAACGCTCGCCGCCGTCCTGCAGCGCGTCGTTCCGAAAGAGTTCATCGTAGCTAATCCATCGCTCGTCGTGCGCGCTCGCCAACCCTTCGATCGCAATACCTTCATCGCCACAGCCATCCGCAACGGCTACTCGCGCGAAGAAGTCGTGCATCGAGCAGGCGACTTTGCCTTGCGAGGTAGCCTCGTAGATGTTTTTCCTCCCGACGAAGCGCAGCCTCTCCGAATCGATCTGGACGGCGATAAGGTCGTCTCCGTCAAACGCTTCGACGCAATAACCCAACGCAGCAACGAGGCAGTCGGGCAAGTGCGACTATTGCAGGCCTGCGAAGCCCCGCTCTCATCCGAAGACTGGAGGATGTTTTGCGCACGCTATCGCCAACGCTTCGGGGTGGAATTCGCAACGCGCGATCCACTCTTCGCATCCGCCGAAGCCGAGCAACCCACAAGCGGCTTCGAACATCTTCTGCCCCTATTCTTCGATCGCATGCACACGCTCAAAGATCACCTGCCTAAAGATACTCTGCTCGTGCTGGGACAAGAGACGCGCGAGGCAAGCAAGCTGCGCTTGGAGACGATCGCCGACCACGCTCAAGCCCGTCTGACCCTGCGCGACGAGGCAGAAAAAGCCCGTAAAAAAGGAGCCGAAAGATTCGAAACAGAAGAAGGAGGAAACTTTCGTGCTGTCCTGCCACCCGATACGCTCTATTTGACCGAGCAAGAATGGCAGCAGTTTGCCAACACAACCTTTCGCGCGACCGTGCGTCTGCATCGTGCACCCGCGCTCGCACCGACATCTGCATCTGCGGCAACGCTCAAAGGGTTGTTGCCGTCGCTCGATTGCGGCGGTCGTCCTTGTCCCGACTTCGCCCTCGCGCTCAGCCAAGAGCGACTCTACGAGGATCTACGCACTCGCGTGTTGCGCAAACGTCATGTGTTTGCGGCGCATCCCGAATCGGCACTAGTGCGTTTGGCAACACGACTACGCGAGAACGCCGTTCCCCTAGAGCCTGTCCGCGACTATGCCGAGCTCACACGGGCGCGCGAGGGCGTGCCAGGCGGGGTTGCCTTGTCGTTGCGGCAGGGTTTTGATTCGCCATCCTTCTGCTTTGTCAGCGAATCGGAGCTGTTCGGAGAACGTTACGGCGCGCACGTACGGAGGCGTACGCGTCCGCTCGAAGTACTGCTAGCAGAGGCGCGTACGCTTGCGGCGGGCGATCTCGTCGTTCACGACGAGCATGGCATCGGAAAGTTCGAAGGGTTGCTCTGTATCGAGATCGACGGCGCACCGCACGATTGCGTCACGATCGCCTATGCAGGGGATGAACGACTATACCTGCCCGTCGAGGGTTTGGAGTCGCTATCGCGTTTCGGCGACGAGGGCGAGGGATCTCCGAAACTCGACCGACTCGGCGGCACGCTGTTCGCCGTTCGCAAAGCGCGCGCCAAACGCCGCATTAAAGACTTGGCAGAAAAACTCATCGCCACCATGGCAGAGCGACAACTAAAACGCGCGCCTGTCTTTCAACCCCGCGATGGCTTGTGGCAGGATTTCCAAATGGGCTTTCCCTATATGGAAACCGAAGACCAACAATCCGCCATCCGCGATGTCATCGAAGACCTAGCCTCAGGGCGCGTCATGGATCGCATGGTGTGCGGCGACGCGGGGTTCGGCAAAACCGAAGTCGCCCTGCGCGCAGCCTTCGTCGTCGCTGCCGAAGGAGCGCAAGTTTTGATGCTCGCTCCCACAACCTTGCTCGCCGAGCAACACGCGCGTTTGTTCCAGCAGCGTTTTGCTCGGCTGCCTGCTTCGGCAAACATCTCGATCGGCATCCTCTCGCGTTTGCGCAGCGCGAAGGAGCGAGTCGAGACAAAGAAAAAAGCCGAACGCGGAGAGTTAGGAGTGTTGATCGGAACGCACGCCGCGCTCGCCAAGGGTATCGCGCTGCCAAAATTGGGGCTGCTCGTCATCGACGAGGAGCAATCCTTCGGCGTCGAGCAGAAAGAGCGTTGGAAGGAGAGTTGTGCGCATATCCTCTCGTTGAGTGCCACGCCGATTCCTCGATCGTTGAACATGGCTCTGTCGGGCTTACGCGATCTGTCGCCGTTGCTTTCTGCGCCTTACGATCGTTTGAATGTGCGGAGTTTCGTGTTGGATTTCGACGCGGTCTCCCTAAGCGAAGCTTTGCGACGCGAGCGGTTGCGGGAGGGGCAGGCTTTTTGTGTTGTGCCGCGCATCGCCGATTTGAAACGCACGGAGGCTTTGTTGCGGAGACTTGCTCCTGAGGCGAGGCTTGTTGTTGCGCATGGCAGGTTGCCTCCTTCTGAATTGGAGCAGCGCATGCGTGCGTTCTTGGGCGGGGAGTGCGACCTTTTGCTTGCTACCAACATCGTCGAGGCGGGGTTAGATATTCCTCGTGCCAACACCATGATTATTTTGGATGCGCATCGCTTTGGCTTGGCGCAGTTGTATCAGTTGCGCGGGCGGGTTGGGCGCGCCAAGTTGCGTGGTTATTGTTATTTCTGCATTCCTGAATATGCGCGAAAGCAGAAGAGTGCCATGCAGCGTTTGAATCTTATGGAGACGCTTGATAGTGCGGGTGCGGGATTGCGTGTTTCGATGCAGGACCTTGACATGCGGGGTGCGGGAAATTTACTTGGCGAGGAGCAATCGGGAAAAATCCGTGAGGTTGGGGTCGAGCTTTATCGAAAGCTTTTGAGCCAAGCGATACGGGAGCGAAAGAGCGGTATTGCTACGGAGGATCAGCAGGAGGACATTCCGACGAACACTCGTATAGCGTTGGGGATTCCTGTTCTTATTCCTGCGTCTTATGTTGTGGAGGAGGGGTTGCGCATGGCGTTGTATCGCAGGCTTGCTTTGTTGGAGGACGAGGCGGCGCGGCGAGATTTCAGGGAGGAGTTGCAAGATCGATTCGGAGAGGTGCCTGAGGAGGTAGACAACTTGCTTGCGTTGTTCCGTATTAAGGAGCAGGCGGCGCGTGCAAACATCGAATCGTTGGAGGCGGGGGAGGCGGGAATAACCGTACGGTTTAGGGACAATGTTTTTGCCAAACCGCAAAAACTGCTTGCTTTGATAGAGCGGCAGCAGAAGAAGTTGACTTTGGGCAAGGATCAGAGTCTTTCGTGGAGGGTACGGTTGGGGGGGAGTGCGGCATTGCGCACTAAGGCGGCTGAGACTTTTGCGCGTACGCTTGCGGGCATTGCTCTTGCGGGTATTGCTAATGAGGGGGGATAGGGATGCGGGAGTGACGGGACTTGAACCCGCGGCCTCCGGCGTGACAGGCCGGCGCTCTAACCAACTGAGCTACACCCCCGAAAAACCACTTTACGATGCTAGTGCTTGTTGGGGGTAAAGGCAAACGGAATTATTGAGAGATACGGATGCAAAACATGCGCACGCGAAGCGTGCGCGGGGGGTGTGGGGGGATAAATTCCCCCCGCGAAGACCCCGCGTCAGCGGGGCGCGATAGCGCCTTCTACACACTTTGCGCGTAGCGCAAAGTGTGTAGACTCTTATTCAAAAGCGCGAGGCTTTGCCTCGCGCAAATCCTAATGCCGCGTCGAAGACGCCGTCGCCGCCTGCATATCCAACAACGTCAGTAAAGTTCGACTGCGCGCCAAAGCATTAGGCTGCTCCAATAACGCCTGCTTCTCACTCGGCGTAAAAGGACAAAGAATGCAGAGAAGATTAACAACCTCCTCATCACCACAAGCAAGCAACGCCGCCATGTCAAAGTCCTCAGGTAATACCGAAGCCTGCTCCAATACACGCCGCAAACGATCGCGAGGTAAAGAAACATCAACAGCAGGAGTAGCCTCGTCTAACGCAAACTCCTCACAACTCACCGTAAAACGCCGATACCCCCCCTCCGCCATCGCCTGCTCCCGCAAGCGTCGGAATCGCCTCACCCCCCTGAGAACAATAAATCGTCTCCTGTCCTCTAACTCCTCGAATCGCACAATCCGCCCAACGCATCCAATGTGGTAGAGCTCAAATCCCTCCTCCTCCATGTCCTTCTCCTTCTCCTTCTTTCCCCCCTCCGCCTCGCCTTCCTTTTGGCTCGGCTGAATCATGCCGATAAGCCTATTGCCGCTAAGCGCATCCTCAACAAGAGCGACATAACGCGGCTCGAACGCTACCAACGGCAGCCGAGCATGCGGCAACAACAACGCTCCCGATACAGGAAAAAGAGGCAACGTCGCAGGAAAAACACTCACGGCGCAATCGATGTGCGATCAGGAGGTGGGCGGCTGCGTCTCCTGCAAGCAGGGGCGTTGAGAGAAAACCTTCTGCCACGCCGCAAGCTTGGGATGCAGCGCGCGCCAATCGTATGCGGGGTAACGCAGAGGGATATACTCAAGCGCGATGGCGAGCGTCAGCGTTCCCAACGAAAAGCCATGCTCGGCGAAAGGTTGTCGTTCGAACCACGCGCAAGTGGCTTGGACGCACGCCTCCTGTCGGACGATCCACGCAGGTGAGCGTTCTCCCTCGGCGCGCATTGTCTCTTGGAAGCGCAACACGCAGGCATCCAAGATGCCGTCGGCTGCCGCCTGCCACAACTGCATCTGTTGCGCACGCGGTTGCTCGGAGGGCAATAACACGCCTTGTTTGTCTGTCGCCAAGTTTTGCAAGTAAGCGCAGATGACAGGCGAATCGAATAGGACGCTGCCGTCCTCCAATATCAGCGCAGGAATCCTGCCTAAGGGGTTGATCGCGCGATAGTCGGCGTCCGCGCCTGCGCGAATATCTTTTGCTGCGCGCTCGACGCGATCGGCAAGTCCCAGCTCGATAAGAGAAGCCGTAGCTTTGCGTACGAACGGAGAGGTCGGGGAATAGGCGAGTTTCATCATGGAAAGTTCCTGTAAGTTTGTTGTTGTTAAGAAGAGGGAGGTGTTGTTAAACTTTTTGTGTCGTGCCAGCCTTGCTCGTGTAGCGCGTCGATGAGGGGCTGTTCTCCCCATTGCTCGCACTGCGGAGTTGTAGAAAGGCGAGCGAGCATGGGGTGCGCTCCTCGTGCGAAGATGTGTCCTGCGAAGGGAAGGTCGTTGGCTTGGTCGAGCGTGCCGAGCATCACGCTCCAAGCATCTATTTTTGCCTCTTCTTTGGATTCGTCTTTTTGTTGCTTGCGGCGGTAGAAGAGGCTTGAGCCGCAGCGAGAGCAAAATCCGCGCTCTGCCCCATTAGAAGAGTTGTACCAGACGAGCGTCGCTTGCGTTTGAAAGGTGAGATACCTCGTCTTGACCTTGCTGGAGACGACAAATGTACCGCTCGTCTTGCGACATTGCTCGCAGTGGCAGGCGATGAGCGGGCGCATGATTGTATCGTGTGGCTTGTCTGCCTTGATAGAGAAGCGCACGCCGCCGCACAAGCAGCCGCCTGTTCGCTCGCAGCGAGCCTCGTTTGTTTTGTCAGCCATGTCTAGAAGAGATCCTTGCGCTTGCGAAGCTCGGCGAAAGCCTCTACCCCTGCGGGTTGAGTAATGTTGTTCGCGCGAAGAAAGGTTTCGTTGTTAGCGAGCAGGAAGGGATTGGCGCACAGCTCAAAACTCAAGCGTGTCGGCAAGCCTGCTGCGGGGTTGTCTGGTGCAGATGCGCGCGTAGCCTCTAGCGCGGAGATGGCGCGCTCGCCTTCGCTGCTGATACCTTTCAACGAGCGCAAGAAACGCAAGTTGCCTGCTGTGTAATCGTGTCCGCAGCACACGAGCGTTTCGGGGGGGAGCGCGCGTAGTTTTGTGAGTGACTGCCACATTTCTTCGGCAGTACCGTCGAACAATCGTCCGCATCCTAGCGCGAAGAGAACATCGCCGCAAAACAACGCTTTCAGATGGGGAAAATACAGCGAGACATGTTGCAGCGCGTGACCTGGCGTATCGATCACTTGCATCGACAAGTTGCCGACTTCTTCTGTTGTTCCTGCTATCAGGGTTTTGTGGAGGGGTTGTATGGCATCGGGTGGTGCCCAAATTTCTGCGCCGGTTTTTTCGCTCAGCTCGGCTGCGCCTGCGATATGGTCGAAGTGGTAGTGGGTGATTAGGATATGTGTGAGTTGTGTGTTTTGTTGTGTCAGATATTTTTCTATGGGTTTGCATTCGCCGGGGTCGATGACGAGGTTTTTTTGGGGTGCGTGTTCGAGGACCCAAGCGAAGTTGTCGGTGAGGCAGGGGATGGGGAGGGGGGGAGCTGTATCCATGACGCTTTTAATAGCATGTTTGACGGGGATGGCGTGAGAATTTTTGTGAAACGGATGCAAAACGAACACGGGCTTTTTTGATCAGGTAACATACGCAAGACGAGCGAGCCGTAGGCGAAGTGAGTTTTGCGCATGGGGGGTGTGGGGGGACGCAGTCCCCCCGCAAAAAGCCCGCAGCGAGCGGGCGCGTAAGCGCCTTCTACGCACTTTGCGTGTAGCGCAAAGTGCGTAGCCTCTTATTCAAAAGCGCGAGGCTTTGCCTCGCGCAAGCCTACTCCCTAGCCAGCTCCCTCGCCCTTCCCACAACCCCCTCAAACATAGCCTCCGACAAAAGCCCCCGCGAAGTGTTCCTACGCGAACAATGATAAGAATCAATAATAATCCCTCCCCCAACCCGATACTCACTACCATGCCGAAAAGGAAAAGAACAATAAGGCCTCAATCCAAAAAAATCCAACAAAGCCCGATGCGCTACACCCCCCAAAGCAAGAAAAACTCGCGCTCGCAAATCCCGCAACTCCGCCTGAAAGAAAGGACGACAAGCAATAATCTCCTCAGCTAAAGGCCTGTTCTCAGGAGGAACACAGCGCAACACATTCACAATTCGACACCCAACAAGAACTAACCCATCATCCGCCTCGCGTAAGTAATCTCCCCGCGCAAGGCCTAGCTTCCGCAAAGTGGCATAAAGCAAATCGCCCGCCGCATCACCCGTAAAAGGTCTGCCCGTTCGGTTAGCTCCCCCCAACCCCGGCGCTAACCCAACAACAACAAGCCTCGCGCGCCTCGCTCCAAAAGAAGGAACAGGCGCGTTGTGCCAATGAGGATTGCGACGACGGTTAACAATCCGAAAAGCCTCCAGACGAGGACAGAAGTTGCAGTCGCACGAAGGCTCTTCCAACGCACATCTCCAAAAACAAAATTGTTTCCGTCGTTAGGGGTGATAGCTTCCGCCGCGTCCCCCTCCGCTTGGCTCGTGAGGATCGCGCGTGATTTCCTCGCGCAACTCCTCCAAGTCGTAGTATTCGTCTACCTGTCGCCGTAGCCCGTCAGACACCATCGGCGGAGAGGTTTTCAGCGTGCTGATCAGACTGACACGCACTCCCTGCTGTTGGACAACTTGCACAAGACGACGGAAATCGCCATCGCCCGAAAGCAAGACGATATGATCAACCGAAGGAGCAACCCGCATCATGTCAATGGCAAGCTCCATGTCCATGTTCCCTTTCACTTTGCGTCGCCCGTTCGCATCGGTGTACTCCTTCGCAGGCTTTGTGACGACGCTGTAGCCGTTGTAATCAAGCCAATCGACTAATGGACGCAACGGAGAGAACTTCTCATCCGTGTTCTCCTCGAAGATGGCGGTGTAGTAGTAGGCGCGAATCAATCGACCGCGAGCGCGGAAGAAGGTCAAAAGCTTGCCGTAGTCGATCTCGAAGCCAAGCGTGCGCACAGAGGCGTAGAGGTTCGCGCCATCGATAAAAACAGCAAGGCGCTCCGATTCAATAAAACTGTCGCGGAAAGCAGACGAGGAAGAAGGACGCATGTTTTTCTCCGTTAGGGATTTTTGTCTATGGATACATAAATGATTTGTGCTACTCTAGTATAAGATTCGTCGTTTGTGTGTTTTATCATCCAAGCCTCGATTTTCCCCACCCTTCTTCCCTTGATTCCAACGATGGCAATACAAAAATCCTCTACTCTCACCTCCACGACCTCTGTCGTCAAAGCGACGCCGTTGATGCCGAAGGCAACGGCGGTGTGGCTGATCGACAACACGACGCTCACATTTGCTCAAATCGCTCAATTTTGTGCGTTGCATCCTCTGGAAGTGCAGTCGATTGCCGACGGAGAAACCGTCTTCGGCATCACGGGGGTCGATCCTATACGCAATCGTCAGATAACGCAGGAAGAACTCGATCGCTGTATCGCAGAGCCAAGCGCGCGCTTGCAGCTATTAGAGACCGCCTTGCCCGTGCCGCCCAAGCAAACGCGAGGACCGCGTTATACGCCGCTCGTCAAGCGCGTTGCCAAGCCTGATGCTATCTTGTGGTGTTTGAAAAGCTATCCTGATCTGCTCGATGCGCAGATCATCAAGCTCATCGGCACGACAAAGACGATGATCAACACCATCCGTAAGCGGTCGCATTGGAACATGCGCAACTTGCAACCTCGCAACCCTGCCGATGTGGGACTCTGCACATACAGTCAGTTGCAGCAAGCCGTAGAGAAGGCGGAGCAAGCCAAAAATCGCGCTCGTCTGCAAGAGGCGCGTAGAGAAAAAGCTGAGGCGGCGAAAAATCTCGCTGCCGACACTCTTGCTGCCGACACTCTTGCTGCCGACACTCTTGCTGGTGACACTCTTGCTGCCGACACTCTTGCTGCTGACACTCTTGCTGACAAAACCTTTGCGGGCGAAGGCCTTGCTGACAAAACCTTTGGTGGTGAAGGCCTTGCTAGCAAGGTCTAGTTTTTGGGAGTGGGTGGCGAGCTAGTGTCTGTTGCGGAGCGTGTGGGGGGTGGTGCTAATGGGGATAGGTTTTGTTCGGCGAGCAATCCTGATATTAGGGCTTGGGCTTTTGATCTTGACAACACGCTTTACCATCATGAGTGCAATCTTTTCGAGCAGATTGATCGGCGCATGGGGGGTTTTATTGCTGAGAAGTTGGATTTAGCTGCTGATGAGGCGAGGCGGTTGCAGAAGGGGTTGCTTCAGGATTACGCCACCACGTTGGAGGGATTGACGAGTCGTTATGGCATTGATGCGCGTGAGTTTCTTTCGTTTGTCCATGACATTGATTATTCGTGTATTCCTGCCAATCCTCGATTAGCGGGTGTTCTTGGGTCTTTACCTGGGCGGAAGATTGTTTTCACGAATGCGACGACTTGTCATGCGGAGCGTGTTTTAGAGAGGTTGGGGGTACCTTGTGATTATTTCGATCATTTTTTGGATATTGTTGCGATGAATTTTCTACCGAAGCCTCATCGAGTTTGTTATGAGATGTTGTTGGTGCATTGTCGGGTTGAGGATCCTCGGGAGGTTGTGATGTTTGATGATTTGTCGTCTAATTTACGGACGGCGCATGAGTTAGGGATTGCGACTGTTTTGATTGACACGCCGTTGCGATTTGGGCGGTTTGCGGGGGATGAGCGGTATATTGATGGGGTAGCTTCGAGCGTGGAGGGCTTTCTTGAGGAATTACTTTAGGATTCTTCTAGGGCTTGACGGGAATTTTATTGATAAAGAAAAACGAACGCGCGCATAAGCGCGCGTGGGGGTGTGGGGGGGCTCTGCCCCCCCGCAAAAAGCGCGCCGCGAGCGGGCGCGTAAGCGCCTTCTACGCAGTTCGCGCGTAGCGCGAGATGCGTAGCCTCTTATTCAAAAGCGCAAGCCTTCGGCTTGCGCAAGCTGACTCGCGTCACAAAATCTGCTTTCCGTGTTACGAGTCAGCTTGCGCGAGGCAAAGCCTCGCGCTTTGGTACAAGAGGCTACGCGCGTAACCCTGCGGGTTACGCGCGTAGATAAAGCGCGCTTACGCGCGCTCCGCTGACGCGGGGTCTTCGTGGGGGGAATTTATCCCCCCACACCCCCCGCGCACGCTGCGCGTGCGCATGTTTTGCGTCCGTAAAGACTAATCGCTACCCCCCACACCCCCCATGCGCAAAACTCACTTCGCCTTACGGCTCGCTCGTCTTGCGTATGTTACCTAATCAAAAAAACCCGTGTCTGCCTTTGCAAAGTGCGCCCCCCGCTACAACACCCCGTAAGACAACAACAACTGCCGCGTCTCAAACAACGGCAAGCCCACAACCCCACTATGCGACCCATTCAATCTCCGCACAAAACCCTCCGCCATCCCCTGCATACGATACCCCCCCGCACTCCCCCGCCATTCCCCCAAATCAACATAATCCGCAATCTCTCGCTCCGTCAATCGCTTGAAAATAACGCGCGTCAAACATACCCGCTCATGACACCTTCGATCATTACAAATAATAAAACCCGTCCATACCTGATGACTCCTACCACTCAACCCCCGCAAAAACTCTCTCGCCTGATCCTCATCGCACGGCTTCCCTAAAATACGCCTCGCACAAACAACCACCGTATCCGCAGCAAGCAAACATAACCCCTCCGAAAGCAACAACCCCCGCTCGGCAATCTGCCGCCTTGCCATCTCCCCCTTCTCCCTCGCCATCCGCGCGACAAACAAACGCGGCACCTCCCTCCGCAACGGCCGCTCATCGACAGCAACCGAAACAACCCCGCTCGGACGCACGCCTAACCGCTCAAGCAACGCCAAACGCTGAGGCGAAGCAGAAGCCAACACAAGCGATGCTTTCTCCACTCGCCCAGATTTCGCTAAGAGAACTATTTTGTCCGCCCCCCTAGTCACAGCCGCAAGTAAAGCATGGCGATCAGCGTGAACAAACGGCGCGCGCTCGTATGGTCAGTCTCGATCTTGCCCGCTAACTGCTCGACCAATAAAATCGCACCCTCGTCATGCAACCCACGCCGTGCCGCATCAATCGTCTCAATCGCAGAAGGAGAGAGTTTCTTCACCGCATCGTAGTAACTCTCGCAAATCTGAAAATAGTCGCGCACAAGCTTGCGAAAAGGCGCAAGCAAAAGGTAAATGCGTCCCTGCTCCTTCCCTCTCTCATCGGCAATCTCAAAGACAAGACGACGATCCTCGACGCGCAAACGCAGCCGAAAAGGTCCCGACCACACCACCTCCCCCCCATCAACGCAAGCGCAAGGACGGAACATGTTCTGCGCGATCAAATCATGAATCGCAATCGCACGCTCTCGCTCGACAGCAACACTGCGCTGCCCAATCGTCTGCTCGTCCAACGCAATCGCAACGATGCGATCCCTCACAGAAGTAGACATCCCCGCAGATGTATCGACAGGAGTATCAGGAGGTGTCATGCTTTTTCTCGGCGTTCTCGTATTTCGAGCGATCGCGCATGCGCCTCCAACCCCTCGGCGCGAGCAAGCGAGATAGCATACGGCGCAAGCTCAAAGAACGCGCTCTCGGAAGCCTCGACGATTGTCGTGCGTCGCGTGAAGGTCTCGACGCTCAAGCCAGAAGCGAATCGCGCCGCCCCCCCAGTCGGCAACACATGGTTTGTTCCCGCAATATAGTCCCCCAAAGCCGTCGGCGCGTAAGCCCCGACAAAGACGCAACCCACGCCCTCCAACGTTTGCGCAATCTCGCGCGCGTTCAAGGCTATCACTTGCACATGTTCAGGAGCAAGACGCTTGACGATGGCAGGCGCGTCTTCTGCCAAGTCTCGCACTAGCAGACATAAGCCGTTGTTCTCCCAGCTCGCTTGCGTACCTTGTCGTTTGATTTCCTCATAAGTCTCCTTGACGATGCGCTCGTCATCGCACAGCAGCATGGGACAAGCGAGCGCGTCGTGCTCGGCTTGTGCGAGCAGGTCGGCAGCGATCCACGCAGGCTCTGCGCTGCTGTCGGCGAGAAGCAAAACCTCGGAAGGACCCGCGAGCGTGTCGATACCAACGCGTCCGAACAGCTGGCGTTTGGCTTCGGTGACCCAAGCGTTGCCCGGGCCTACGATCAGATCGACAGGGAGAACGCTCTCGCAGCCGAGCGCGAGCGCGGCAATGGCTTGCGCGCCGCCAAGGCTGTAGACCTCGTCGATGTCGAGCAAACGCAACGCTGCCGCAAGCAACGGCGAAAGGGTGCGGCGCGTCGCAGGGGTCGCGACCACAAGACGACCCACGCCCGCGAGACGCGCGGGAACCCCCGTCATCAACAGGGTGCTAGGATAGGGATGGCGACCGCCAGGCACATAGAGTGCCACCGATGAGATCGCGCTCACTCGCGCTTCCATCCGCATCCCTGACCGCTCGCGCATATCGTAGGAGGTATCAGGCTGTCGCTTGTGAAAAGCCCGTATTCTCGCATGCGCCATCCGCAAGGCTTGCTCCTCTTCCACAGCGACACGCCTCGAAGCATCGGCAATCGCCCCCGCGTCCAGACGCAAGGGATCGGCATCGCTCAGCCCGTCCCATCGTTGAGCAAAGTCGCGCACTGCCCTCTCTCCATCGCGCTCCACCCGCGCGATAATCTCGGCGGTCTGCTCGATACAGGACGACGCGCCAGCCCCCTCAATCGCGCCAACCCCACGATGCCTTGCCGCAACTATCGCATCCAGCCGAGCCGAAAAATCAGCGTCGCGCTTGGAAAGAAACTCCGCCATCCTCGTCAATCCCTCGTTGTCAATTGTGGGTTACGAACTTGGCTTGTCCAGATTGTTTTGTTGCAAGGCTTTTTCGAATCGTTCGATCCATGCCTCGATTGCCTTGCCGCGCATTTTCATCGCCATGCGTCCGACGACCAGCAAGCAGCTGCTGTGGCACAGAGTTTCGATCACCTCCAGTCCGTTGTCTGACAGCGTCTTGCCGCTGTCGACCAAATCGACGATATGGCTCGCCAGCCCGAGCGTGGGCGCGAGCTCGACCGAGCCGTGCAGCTTGATGCATTCGGCTTGCATGCCTTGCTGGGCAAAATAGGCTTTCGTCGTGTTCGGATACTTTGTCGCGACGCGGATGTGCGATCGTTTTTGCAACTGCTGCGCCCTATCATTCTCATCAGATTTTTTCTGCGCCTGTTCAGTGGGAGCGGCGAGGCAGAGTCGGCATGCGCCGACCTTCAAGTCCAACGGGGCGTACAGGTCTTCGCTGCCTGTCTCGTTGAGAACATCGCGTCCGACGATGCCCAAATCTGCTGCGCCCAATGCGACCAGCGTTGCGACATCGAAGGAGCGCACCCGCAGGATCGTCAAATCCTGTTGCTCTGTTGCGAGCAGCAGTTTTCTGCATTGTTCGAAGTCTTGCGCGTGCGGCAAGTCGAGCCGTCGCAAGAGCGGAGCGAGCGCCTTCTCGATGCGTCCGCGCGGTAGAGCCAAAAGAGGCGATGGCGAAAGAAACTTGGACAAAAAAAATTAGGCAACAGAGATGAGACAGATAAGGGTTGGGGAAAAAGTGCGACACGCTTGACTCCGAAGCAAAATCGCGTTAGACAAGAAGGGCAGGGTCGCCGATGAATCCTGTTTTGGACAACGAACAAAGGTTACAAGCATCATGGCGAATAGCCCGTCTGCACGCAAGCGCATCCGACAGACCGCAACGCGCACCGCCCGCCATGTCGCACGCCGTAGCCGTGCGCGTCGCTTCGTGCGATTCTGCGAGGAAGCCATGGCGAAATACGCTTTGGAAAAAAACCCCTCCGCAAAAGAGATGCAAGACAAGGGGAAAGCCAAGAAGGCGAATCAGAAGGCAGCCAAAGATTCCTCGAAAAGCGACGACAAAAATCCCGAAGCCGAATCCATCTCGATCGACGAACACTTTCGCCGCGCCATGGCAGAGTTGCATCGCGCCGCTCAAAAAGGTGCGCTGCATCGCAAAGCAGTCTCGCGAAAAGTGTCGCGCCTAGCTAAACGCATGAAAGCCATGACGCAAGCAGACGGGTAGCAAGCAATGCTTCGGAAAATGAAATGTCTCACCCGCCCACAAGGACTTTGTCTCGTTTTTCTTTCTTCACGCCTCTAGTCCTTCTGCTCGCTGCCTCTCTGCTCGTCGCCTCGTGCGCGAATGGGAAGAAGCAAGTCGGCGGCGGACGCGACACGGTGCGCGTCAGTTCGGGCGATGTTATTCTCGATCCGCGTTTTTCGATCTTTCTTTCGAAAGCCTATTTCGCGGTCGCCTCCAGACGCGAGGCGGCACAACGCGTTAAGCTGATCAAGAAAGGACGCCGCGCCGCGCGCGGAGAGATTGTCGATCCCGCAGAGGTCAAGCGCGGCAGACGCTGGCGAAACGAAGATACCACGTGGGTCAGGCAACAACGACAAAAGCTCGACGCTCTGCTTGCCACGGTCTCAGGCGAGAACACGGCGATGTTCGCCTCCGCCGCGCTTGCGCAAGCCAACTTCGATTGCTGGTACTACGAGATGTACAAATCGCCTCTCACCTCTCGCAACAGCGCCTGCGCTCTAGACTTGGCGGCAGCGCTGGGAGCGGTGCAGGAACAAGCCATCGGCGCACAGCAAGATTTTCCCAACAGAGAAAACCTATCCGGTGCCATCGCGCGTCCAGGCGCACAGCAGGGCTTTGCTACGGGACAACAATTTTCCATTCTAGAGCGCTATTTGCAACAGAGAGACATCGACACCCTCCTGATGTTGCTGAAGCAGGGCGACAACGACATGCAGGAGATCGTCAAAACGCTTGTACAGCAGGAGTTGCAACAAACCTCCAGCGGTGCGCCCTTGCCCGTTTGGCAGATCACCTTCAAGGGGCAGAAGCGCAAACTCACCTCGAAGGGAAAAAAGACGGTCAAACGCATCGCCGAGTGGTACAAGGAACAAACGCAGAACGTGAGTTTGCGTATCGAAGCTTCTGCTCTGGATGCCGAGCGTGTCGAGGGAATCATCGCAGCCCTCGTCAGACGCGGCGTTGCCGAACGATCGCTCCTCCACGGCGAGAGCATCGGCTTAGAAGAAGAGACAGGACAAATCACTATCCGCGCCCAACGCTCCGCCTTGAGCCCGTAAACTTAGAGCCGTAAAGCAGCAACAGAGAAGGTGCAAAGTAGGCAACAATTCGCAACAATCCTTGATTTGTCTTTACGCAGCCTATGCGCGAAAGTGAGAGTGGGACAAGGGGAGTTGTCGGGGGGTATTGGGGAGTTGTCGGGGGTTATCGGGGGATTGTCAAGGGGAGTTTCCAGAGTCCGGACAGACTCTCAACATTAGGAGCCTACAAGATGACAATGCAGCAGAACCTCGCGAGGAGGAGCGAAAAAGTCACCACAGAAAGCGACCCCTTCCTCGAAACCGAGAAGAAGAACACGAACGAAAATGTCAATGTCAATGTTGGCTTGGAGGGCTGGGAAGGGACGCTCGCGCGTTCCGTAGTGCTCGAGGGTTGCGGTGTTCATTCGGGAAAGGATGTCCGTGTCGTGTTGCATCCGCAAGAGTGCGGTAGCGGGCTCAAGCTGCGCCGAACAGACCTCACCAACGGACAGCGCGATATCCCCTTGCACTACGAGCGCGTCGAGCAGAGACGCTTGTGCACAAAGGTTGTTGGGGAAGCAGGCACCGCCGTCTCGATGGTGGAGCATCTCATGGGCGCGCTCGCCATTGCGCAAATCGACAATTTGCTCGTCGAGCTGGACATAGACGAACTGCCCATCCTAGACGGCAGCGCCGAGCCGTGGCTCAAGGCGATCTTCGAGGCAGGAATCGTTCGACAGAAAAAACCTCGACGCTACTTGCTGGTGCGCAAAACGATCGAAGCAAGAGAAGACGACCGCTACTGCCGTCTGCTGCCTTTGGATGAAAAAACGGAAAACGACCTCCTGTCCGCAACGACTCCCGCGAATACATCCCCTGCGAATACATCCCCTGCGATGACGAATGTCGACTTTTTGATCGACTTCCCGCACCCCAAGGTCGGACAGCAGCGTCTGCAATTCTCAGCCTCCTCGCGTGATGCGTGGCGCGAGGGGATCGCCGCGGCGCGAACCTTTGCCTTCAAGAAGGATATCGAGCGTTTGCGAGAACAAAACTTTGCCTTGGGAGGCTCGCTCGACAACGCCGTGCTGATAGACGAGCGTGGTATCGTCAATCCCGAAGGGCTGCGCTATGAGGACGAGCTTGTTCGCCATAAAATTCTCGATCTTTGCGGCGATCTCTACCTCGCGGGGATGCCGATCCTGGCGCGCGTGGAGGCGAGCAAGTCGGGACATAGGCTCAACAATCGCCTGCTACACGCCCTGTTTCAAGACGCGCACGCTTGGCGCGAGGTGTGCCTACCCTCGTGCGACCTGCAACCCTCTCCTTAGCGGGGGGCAAGTGTTGTTGCGCGAAGAAGAATTTCGGCAGCGCCTTTTTTGTATCTTTAAAACAGCGGATAAAAATGCGGCTGGGGAGACTCGAACTCCCATGCTGTTACCAGCGGCAGATTTTGCATCCTTCTACGGCTTTCGCCGCCTTCTGAGGCGCACGAATGCACCCTCCGAAGTTTGGAGGCTGGACTTTCCCTTCACCTTAAACGCGACATTCGTCGAGCCGTTAGGTGAGCGCCATCAAGTCTCTACACCTTCTCCATCGTACGCGGAGGGTCGAAACCCTAGAGCGCACAACAGAGCTTGGCACGGGATTGGCATCGCTCGGAAGAGCGAAAAGCGTTCCCCGTTTTTGACGCTTGCTCACCGCGCGGTTTCCCACGCGGGGACCCATTTCTTCTCTTCCCCCTCCTTCCCTTGGCAAAGAGGGGAGGGGCTCGAGAACGACGAGTCTGCTGCGTCTACCGATTCCGCCACAGCCGCAGCCGCAAGGAAACTTCTAGCACACTGGCGTTGCAACCGCAACAACTTTCGGCGATGTTAGGGGCATGACCATCTACCTTCCGATCGCCGAGATTTCGGTCAATGTGTTCCTGCTCCTATCTTTGGGGTTGGGGGTTGGAATCTTGTCGGGACTATTCGGCGTCGGCGGAGGATTTCTTATGACACCCATACTAATCTTTCTCGGCGTGCCGCCCGCGATCGCCGTCGGAACGGAAGCTAATCAAATCTTGGCTTCCTCGACATCAGGCTTCCTTGGATACTGGCGACGCGGCGGGGTCGATGTCAAAATGGGACTCTTTCTCATGGCGGGCGGACTTGCAGGCTCCACGATCGGTGTGCTGCTCTTTACGATTCTCAAGACGATCGGACAGATCGATTTCTTCATCAAAATCGTCTATGTAGTCTTGCTCTTTTCCATCGCATCCATGATGCTCGCCGAGGGGCTGCTGGAAAAACGCCGCGCGCATACCAAAAGGGCGGCGCGTCCGAAAAAAAAACGCCGTCGAAATTGGACAAGGCTGTTGCCCTTCAAAACACGCTTTCGCACATCGAGGCTCTATATCAGCAGTCTGCTGCCGTTGGCGGTCGGGGTCGTCGTCGGCGTGCTGGCTGCCATGCTCGGCATCGGAGGAGGATTCGTCATGATACCCGCCATGATCTACATCCTGCGCATGCCACCACACACCGTGATCGGCACATCCCTTTTTCAAATCGTCTTCGTCACCGCGAACGCAACCTTCTTGCAAGCAGGCTTCAACCAAGCCGTCGATATCGTGCTCGCCATGCTGCTCGTTACAGGCGGCGTTGTAGGCGCTCAGCTCGGCGTGCGATGGGGCAGCCGAATCGATGCCGTGCAATTTCGATTGTTCCTCGCACTAATCGTTCTCGCCGTCTGCGGAGGGCTGTTGTGGGAACTAATCGCACAACCCTCTGAGCTCTTCTCCGTTACAGAAGGGGTTCGCTGATGAAAGTCATACAACATCTCGGACACTCTCTACGCCCCTCTCTACGTCCCTCTTTACGCTGCTGTTTCTGCGGGCGGGCAATGCTTGTAGTCGTGCTAGTCGCTGCGCTTTTCTTGGGTAACAAAGCAGAGCAAGCCTCCGCCGAAGAGCTGCTCGTCGTCGATTTGTCGCGATACGATGTTCCAATCTCGACAGGGTTCTCAGGCGCGAAACTTCTTCTCTTCGGCGCAAGCCCCAAGAGCGACAGCGGCGAGGCGGATATTCTCATCAAGGTGCGCGGTCCCTTGCAAAGCTACACTATGGCGCGCAAGAAGCGCGTCTTCGGCTTGTGGTTGGATGGCGCACGACGGCATATCTCTTCCGCGCCTGCCTTCTTTCAAATTCTCACCTCGCAGAACGACGACAACTGGTTCGAAGATTTCGAGCGTCGTCGCAACGCCTTCTCCTTCCGCGACCTTTCCATCCCCGTCTCGAGCGCGCGGCCCCAAGCCACAGCAAGGCAAGAACAACTACACGAGCCGCCGCAAAAGAAACAAGAAGCGCAACAAGAGCAGCAGGCTTTCCGTTCCGCCTTCCTGCGCCACCAAGTAAGCAAGGGGCTCTACGGAGAGCTGCCGAACAGTATCGAGAGGTTGGGCAACAATCTGTTCCGCGTGAACCTCACGCTGCCATCAGGCTTGCCGACGGGAACCTACATCGTCGAAACCTTTCTGATCCAGCAGGGAAAACTGACGAGCGCGCAGGCAACTCCCCTGTTCGTGCGTCGCGGCGGCGGAAACGCTTTCATCTTCGCATTCGCAGAGCGTTACAGCTTTCTCTACGGCTTTTGTGCCGTTCTCATCGCTGTGTTTGCGGGAATCGTTGCGAACCGACTCTTCGCCCAACACTAGCAGCGCGCCACACAGACAAGATCGCCTCCGCAGCACGACGAGCGGGAAGGGAGGATGCGGGCAGGGAGGACTGCTTTTGACGCTTCTCGTGAGGAAACAGTAGCGAGAGCTCTTGCGTCAAACGCGCTCCCTCTGCGCCCAAGAGACGCTGCGCTTGGCGTGCGAGCGGGCGGCTCTGCGCAGCACCTTGAATGAATTCGGGAACGATCGCACGCGCGTGCGACTGATTGACAAGACCCCAGTAGCGCAGGTTGTAGAAAATCTTCGCCAAGAGAAAGGACGAAGGCGCAAGGCGATAGGTGAGCGCGTGCGGCACATGGCGCACGGCGAGCTCTGCGCCGACAGTGCCTAGCACAGCGATCGCCGCGTTGCACGCACACAACGCATTCTCTTTTTCGCACGCCTCCAAGACGAGTTGTACGGGAGGGTCGTTCGCGCGCAGCAGAGGCTTGAGCAGAGGGACAAGGCTCGGTAGGCTGGGCGCAACAAAGCGAGGCTCAGGCTTGCCCGCGCGTTTTTGCAAGGCGCACAGATGGCGCGCGCTCTCCAAAAGCAGCGGCGCAAGACGGCGCAGCTCGCCCGTGCGGCTGCCGAAGAAAAGTCCCACGAGAGGCTCGTGCGTAGCGTAGAGATGGCGTTTGCGAAACGCACGCCCATCGCCACGCGGCGCAGGATCGTCGAAAATCGGATGTCCCACATGCACAACGCGCGCTCGAAAACCCTCGAAGTATGGAACCTCAAACGCGTAAAAGGTCAGAATCGCATCGTAGCAACGCGCAAACCTACGCGCGCGCCAAGGACGCGAAAGCCATACCGAGGGTGCAATGTAGTGGATCTTCACACGCGCACGCTTGCCCAAAGCACGCGCGATCCAGTACGAGACGGTCGACATATCGACGCTCAAGAAGAGATCGGGACGCTCGGCACGCAAGGCACGCACACTCTGCCACAAACGTCGTGCGATCAAAGGCAACTTGACGAACACTTCTTTTATCCCCACCGCGGCGAAGTCCCTTGTGTCGAACAGACTCTCCAACCCCAAGCGTTGCAACTGCTCGCCGCCGACTCCGCAGAGGCGGAGATGGGGGTGGCGTTCCTTCAAAACACTTACAACCTCCGCGACCAAACGATCGGCAGAGGGCTCAGCCGCAAAAACAGCAACGCATCTCAAATTCATGACGCAAAATTCATGACACGAGACTATAGAGGAAGAGTTGGCAAGCATCGGCTTGTCGGAGCGTCTCTGATGGTGGCAGGAGGAGCGCTCCCTGAGCCTCGAAGGCGATGCCGTGCAAGCCCGCGCTCGCGGCGCGTTGAATTGTCTTTGTGCCGATGGCGGGCAGGTCGAGATCGCGTCGTTGTCCGATCTTGGGCAGCTTGACCAGCACGCCGCCTTGGATGGCGCGTTGCTTCTTGAGCCGCCGCACGCTATCGAGCAGCGCATCGGTTCCCTCCAGCGTCTCGATCGCCAAGACGAGCCCTTGAGCGACGACGACAGCTTGTCCCATGTCCAACGGCGCAAGCCTATCGAGGACACGTTTGGCGTATGCGATGTCCTTCCTGTCCGCGCGCGAAGGCCGCCTTGTGCCGAGCGCACCACGCTGATCGGGACAGAGCGCGGGACAGAAGGTCTGCGGCGCAAGGACGCGCACGCCGAAACAGCGCAACAGCCACGCGAGACGCTTGAGCGCACGCGCGTCTCGGTGTCGAGCAATCAACCTTTCGGTGAGAAAAGCGAGCAGGGGGTAGCGGGTTGCGCGTTGTCCTTCGCGTTTGCCCGTTGATCGCCTGTAGCCGCCCGCCATCACGACGCGCGAAATGCCACGCGCTTTCGCAAGACGCAAGGCTGCCCAAAATCCTCGCGGACGAACGACAGGACAGCCGTAAAAAGACTTCGGGGTGTCCTCGGAAAGCCAAACAATTAAAGGACGCTCGCCGCGCGCGACACAAGCGCGAGCAACTAAGCGTGGCAAAATTCCCTCGCCGGCAACGATCGCAAGATCTGACACACGCGACAGCGGTTTTTTCACCTCCATGCGTCGCTATCTGGGGTGACGAGAGTCGCTGATATCGGGGTAGGGCGTGAGCAGGGGGTAGCGGTGTGGAGCGCGGGCGAAAGCGAAGACGGGTTGCAATTCCTCGATCGAGCCGAACTCTTCTTGCAACGCATCGATGCGTTTGTCGAGCGCTCCTTTGCGCTCGCGCAATTGCGCATAGAAACCTCTGATCTTGCCGACCGCCGTGCGCGACACGCCACGCTTGAGCAGTCCGCGCGTATTCACACCGCGCAGGCAGTAGCGCGTCGCCACCGTGAGCGGCAGCACATCGAATTGCAACTGGGTGCCGGCAATCAGGTAGCAGTCCGCGCCGATCTTGATGAAGGGTTGCGTGTCGCACTTGCCGAGCATCACGCTGCGCGCGCCGATCTCGGTGTGTCCCGCGAAGCCGCACGAACCTCCGAGGAGCACGCCGTCGCCGATCCGACAATCGTGGGCGATATGCACCTTGTTCATGACATAGCATCCCTCGCCGAGGGTCGTCTTGCCGCCGCCCTCCTTCGTGCCGCGGTTGATCGTCGTATGTTCCCTGATGACGCAGCGTGCGCCGATCTCCAGGCGAGTGTTCTCGCCGTGATCTTTAAAATGTTCAGGCTCCGTTCCCAACGCGCAGAAAGGAAAGACATGGCAGCCCTCGCCCAGCGACATCGTTCCCTCCAGCACCACATGCGAGGCGACAACGCAATTCTCCCCTACGCTGACACCTGCGCCGATCTCTACCCACGCGCCGATCTCGGCGGACGCGGCAACAGCAGCGCAACGATCGACTCGCGCCCAAGGATGGATGCCCATCGAACTCAGTCGGTGCTCTTTTCCATCATCGCCATGATCTCTCCGTCGGCGACGATCTCTCCCGCAACCCTCGCCTCGCCCTGACATCGCCACAGCACACTGTTGTTAGAAGTGCGTTCGCGCACCTTTTCCACATGCAACTCTAAAATACATCCAGGATACACAGGCTTGCGGAAACGCGCACGATTGATCCCGACAAAGTAGACGTTACTATCGCGCAGGCTTATCGCGTTGGACGCACCGAAGACGATGCTCGCAACTTGCGCCATCGCCTCCAAGATCAACACGCCAGGGAAAATAGGTCTGCCAGGAAAATGACCCTGAAACCACGGCTCGCACACAGAAATCGCTTTGATGCCAACACCCGATTGCGACGCTTGGATGCGCTCAACACGATCTACCAGCAGAAACGGATAACGATGCGGCAACATCGATAGGATGTCCTGAATCTGCTGGTCGTCCAAACTCTCGCCTAAACCCTTAACTTGCACCTTGTCTTGCACTTTGCCTTGCGCATTCGTAGGTTTTTGGGCAGGCTCGCGTGGCGATGGGGGAGGGGAAGAAGTCATGACATGCTTGGAGGAAGTTATCTTGTAAGTCTATCTATTTTCTTGCGGCGACGCAATTCCTCTCGCATAGGACGCGCAGGTCTGCCGAAGAAGACGACACCCTCACCCCTCAGGCTGCGCTCGACGAACGAGCCGTTCATGATCTGCACGCCATCGCCTACGCTGATGTTCGGCCAAAACGTGCACTTTCCGCCGACGCCGACGCGATCGCCGATCTCGACGCCTTGTCCTGTCGTCATCCCGCCTCCTGCCGTCATATAACGTCCGATGCGCGTCGCGCCCGAAAGCGTACAGCGCGGCGAGAGAATCGTGTAATCGCCGACATCGCAATTGTGACTGATTAAGCTCAGACAGCCGATTTTTACAAAACTGCCGATCCGCGTGTCCTCCAGCGCGCCTCTGCCGATGGTCGTGCTTTTGAAAATCTCGCTGTACGCACCGATGACAACCCTTCCCAACTGAGGAAAGGTGCGGGGGATGTTCTGCTCGTCGCGCATAACGCCGAACTCTTTGCCGCCGATGATACAATGTTCATGCACAACGACCCCATCCGCAAGCCACGCGTTGGCGATGACCGAGCCCGCGCCAACGCGGCAACGCTTGCCTAGATGGGTGCATGTACGCGTACCTGTACGTGCGTCTGTACGCGTGTCCGCGCGTACGAGGCAGTGGCTTTCGATCCTCGTGCCGGCGCCGATCTCAACCCCGTCCTCGATGACAGAGTAAGCTCCGATGCTGACAGGCTCATGCAAAACTGCTCCTGCTCCCACGATAGCACTCGGATGAATCGCTTGCTCGTGTGGCGGATCGTCGGGCAAAAGTTTTTCCACCATCAGACGCCAAGTTTGTTTCGCGTCCTCGACCTCGACAAGCACAGCCTTCACGCCGCGTGCACGAGCAAGCTGTGCGTGATCCTTCGAGATGAGACAGAGCACATCGCTCGGCAACGCGAGCAGGTATGAAAACAGCTTGGGATCCCCGAAAAAACACAGATCGCCCGCCTCCCTCGCGCTCGTCAAGGAGACCAACCTAGCTATAGGATAGCCTTGAGGATAGTCGTGAGCCTTGTCGGACGCATCGGACGGCAACTTGCAAGGAATACCTTCGAGCAACGTTGCCAGCGTCCGCGCCTTTCCGTCGTCAGCGCAAGGCAGATCCACGACTTGTCCGAAAGAAAAAGACTTGGGAAAAAATGTGAGCTCGCTTCTGCACGCGGGCTTAGTTTTTTGGCAGTTGCTTCAGATCCTTGTTCACCTGCGCCGCGACCTCTGTTGTCAGGTCGAAGCTCTTGTCGCGGTGGACGACCATCGCCGCGTTGAGCACGAGCGTCAAGCCGCGTTTGCGTCCGACAGTGCCGCTGGCTTCGTTGATCGCCTTGTTCAAAATTTTCTCAGCCTTCAACACGCGCTGGTCCAAGGTGCGCTTCGCCTTGCCCAACTCTTCGTTCAGCTGCTGTTGGCGTTTCTGAAGAGCCAGCTGCTTGTCGCGCAGCGCGCTAGGAGAAAGACTGTCTTTGGACGAAAGCAACTCTTTTCCTTGCGTGGCAAGTTTCGCCTCCGCCTTGCGCACCTCGTTCTGCCAGCGTTTCACATCGTCGTCGAGCTGCTTCTTGAAGTTTTTCCACGCCTTCGACGCATTGGCAACCTGCGCCTTGTCGACAACGCCTATCAAAATCTCTTGCGAAATCTCCTGCGCCAAGACAACGCGAGGATAGGCGGGCAAAAGAAAGAAAGAAAGCGCAACAAAAGCTGCAAGACGAATTTTGATTAAACGATTCATGGGATTGCCTCAGGGGTTGGGGGTTAAAAACGTGTTCCGATAGTAAACGAAAAGAACTCAAGCGCATCGCTGTCCGCTTGCGCTGCGGGTATGGGTGAAGTAAAGGTGAACTGCAAAGGACCTACGGGAGTTGTCCACAGAATGCCTCCGCCCCAGCTCGCGCGCACGCCACGATTATGATTGATACCCTGTATATCCACGCTTGGCAAGCTCGAGTCCAAGCCGAAGGGTAGCGCTGCTTCGACGAACATAAAGCCGCGGATGCCTATCTCCTTCGGAATCCCAAAGGGAAAGTTGAAGTCGAGGCTGGTCTTGGCAAAGTTTTCATTGCCGATAGCCCTGCCTCCGTCGAGCGCGCCAGTGCCGTAGAGTTGAAAGCCTCGGATCTTGTTGCGATAGCGGTCGGTGATGCGCAAGGGTTTTCCCAAAGAGGTAATGTTGGCGAACAGCGCATCGAACTTCAGAAAACTGCCCTTGTAGACGGGTTGGTAGTAGAGGTAGCGCACTTCCGAGCGTACATATTGGCTGCTCGTTCCGAAGTCGGCTACGACTTGACGAAAACGAAACCATTGTCCCTTGTGCGGATTGACAGGATCGTTCAGCGAGCTGTAGGTGAAGGCGTAGCCCAACGCAAGCTCGTGGCACGGACAGCTGTCAATGTCGGCTTGCACAATCGGAGAGGGGTCTGTATCGGCATCTTTGATCGCGTTGAACTTGTATTGTACATTCCAGCTGTTGACCCAATTGCCTCCGATATCGAGCGCGATCCCTGTGCCGACTTGCGCCAACAGCTCGCCGTAGGAGGTTGTGCTACGCTTCTCTTGGTTGGTGACCGAAACATTGACGGAGGGGTTTAAGGGCTGCCTTCCCAAGTAGCGTTGCCCGTAGGAGACAGAGGCTTTTTGCGAGTTAAATCTTTTGGTTTGCGTGTTAAAGCTGGCGGTACCGACCAGTTCGAACTTCTGTCCGCGCCCGCGAAAGTTGCTTTCTCCGAACGAGAAATTTACGAAGGGTCCTTCTTGCGTTGACCATCCTGCTCCCGCTTCGACCTTGCCGGTCGGGCGCTCCTTGACATGGAAGCGAACGATGACTCGTTGCGGATCCGAGGTCGGCACGAGCTCGGGTTCGACCGACTCGAAGTAACCGAGCCTTTGCAAACGTCGAACGGATTGCCGAACCTTCAGGGTTTGCAGCGCATCGCCAGGGTTCAGAGAAATCTCGCGGCGGATGATCCGATCCAGCGTATGCTCGTTGCCGACGATCTCCACTTCCGCAACCTGCTGCGGAGAGGCACGCACAATCGCGAAGGTTAGGTCCGCTTCGCCCTGCTCCGTATCCAGAAGCGGTGTGACATCGATCTTCACGAACAGCAAGCCTTGTTCGCCAAGACGCTCCAGCAGGCGCGTGCGCGCCTCGTCTATCCGCGAGGCTTGGAAGATTTTGCCTTTGCGAACTTTCTGTTCTCTCAACAACCCTAACATCGCTTCCTGATCGATCTCGTCGATCTCGGTCGTCAGCGTTATGTCGCGCAGGCGGTAGCGTTTGCCCTCTTCGATCGACATCGTCAAGACAAAGCTGTCGCGAGTGCGCGAAAGCTCGGCGCTCGCTCCCACAACGCGCATCCGTGCAAATCCTTTCTCGCGGTAGTAGTTCTCCAAAACCTGTCGGTCGGCGGCAAAACGCTCCGCCTCGTAGTAGGTGCGACGACCCAAGATGCGGTAGAAGCGCGCTTGGCGCGAATAGAGACGATCCAAAAGCTTGCGGCGAGAAAACGACGCATTCCCCAAGAAGGCGATACGGCGAATCTTCGTGCGTTTCCCTTCGTGAATCTCGTAGACCAAGTTGACGCGATTCTCTTCCAGACGGATGATGCGCGGGCGCACGCTCGCAGCAAAACGCCCGTAGCGACGGTACAGTTGCAAAAGTCTTGTCACATCGCGATTAACGCTCGCCTTCGTTAGAGGGTTGAGAGAACCTAAGATCGTTTCGCTCTCTAATATCGCGTCCTTCACCGCCTTGTTTCCCTCGAAGGCGATCCGATTGACTATGGGCGCTTCTCGCAGAACTACGACAAGATCACTGCCGCGACGCAGCAAAGCAACATCGTCGAAGCGTCCCGTCGCATGCAGATTCTTCAACGCCAAATCCATCTTGCCCTCGTCGAAGCGATCGCCGATCCGCAACGGGATGTGCAACAAGATGCTGGCGGGATCGCTGCGTTGCGCTCCCTCGATGACTATGTCGCCGATCCTAGACGAAGAATTAGCCGCTTGTCCCTGCGCCTCAAGGCTCGCGCAGGCGAGCAACAACAGCCCCGTCGCCAAAGATCGCACGACGCGCAAAAGAGGTCGCAACGCGCTGCTCACGGAAGAACGAAGCGAAGAATATCCTGGCTGGTCACCCACAACATCAAGGCGAGCAGCAGCACAAAACCGCACATCGAGAGCGACTGCTGCACCTTTTCATCCAGCGGCTTGCGTCGCAAAAATTCTACGGCGTAGAGCAACAAGTGTCCTCCGTCCAACACGGGCAGAGGAAAGAGGTTCAGCAATCCCAAGTTCACCGACAAGATCGCCGTGAAAAAGAAGAAGCTCGCCACTCCCGCGCGTGCCGCATCGCCTGATATTTTTGCCAACCCCACAGGACCGCTCAACTCTTTCGTGCTGCGCGTGCCTGCGATCAGCTCCTGAATGGCGAGCAAAATCTCGCGGATCAAACGCCCACACTCCACGCTCGCCCGCAACAAGGCTGGCACAGGCGACAGCCGCTCGATCTTCGAGGGCGCAAGTCCAACCCCGATTCGATACCCTCCACCCTCCTTTGCTCGAGGACGCACTTGCACGCGTCGCATCTCGGCATTGCGCACGATTTCCAACACGAGCAAGCGTCCTCCGCTACCCTCGATGGCGCGCACCAAGTCGCTGAAATTACGCAAGACCTCCGCATCGATAGCTTTGATACGATCCCCCGTGCGCAACCCCGCCTGCTCGGCGGGCGACGAGGCAATCACCTCCCCGACCTCCACGCCTTGCTTGTCCGCGCCTCCCTTGTCGCGTATCGGCGCTCCTTGGGTCGCAAAAAGACAAGTCAGCAAGAAGATCGCCAACACAAAGTTTGCAACAGGTCCCGCCACGACCACGAGCGTGCGTTGCCACAAGGGCTTGTTGATAAATGCTCCTCCTCGTTGGTCTTCGGGCATCTCCTCCAGCTCTGCACGGCTCCAGCCCTCCATGCGCACATAGCCGCCCAAAGGCACGGCAGAGAGGCAAAAGCGAGTGCCGCTCTGCTTGCCTTGCCATCCGAACAGCACAGGACCGAAGCCGACCGAGAACACCCTCACCGCAACCCCGCACCATCGCGCGACCGCGTAGTGTCCCATCTCGTGCACGACCACCACCACCACCACCACGAGCAGGAAGTACAGAATGTTTTGCAGAAGGGGAAACATGAAAACTAGAGAAAAAAACAGAGAAAAAAAGTGTATCAGGTTTGCAGCTTCGAGGCGGCTTGGCTTAAAGAAAGAGGAGGACTTGGAGTTGAATCTGGAGTTGGAAAAAGAGGAGCTTTGGCGAGCGACACCGCCTGCCGCTCCAGCCGCTCCAGAGCTAGCCTGCGCCCGTAAGCATCGATTGTCAAGACACGCTCCAGCGAATCGGGTTGATCGAGCCTCGATGCGTCAAAAACATCCATCACCGCTCGGACGGACGGCACGATTTGGTGAAAGGCGATGCGCTCCTTCAGGAAGGCATCGACGATCACTTCGTTCGCAGCGTTCAACACGATCGGGGCAGCGAGGTTCGTCAGGCTTTCGCGCGCCAAATCAGGAGCTGGAAAACGTGCGCGATCGAGCGGGCGAAAGGTGAGGTTCGCAGCCGCTCGCCAGTCGAACCTATGCGGGGTTGCTTGAAGTTCTCTCGGAGCGCTTAGCGGCCAATGCAGCGCGTGGCGAAGGGGCAGTCGCATGTCGCAGGCGCCGGCAAGGGCGAAGATAGAGCCGTCCCCATAGACGACCATCCCGTGCACGATCTGCTGCGGATGGATGACGATGTCGATCTTGTTTTCCTCCATCTCGAAAAGCCTTGCCGCTTCGATGACCTCGAGTGCCTTGTTCATCATCGTAGCCGAGTCGACGGAGATCTTCGCTCCCATGCGAAAATTGGGATGCGCGCAAGCCTGCTCGGGCGTCACACGCGATGTCTCTTCCTCCGACAGGTCGAGAAAAGGTCCGCCCGATGCCGTGAGGACGATGCTTTCCAACCCCTCCCTAGTTTTGTTGTTGGGCGCGTCGCGCTCTAGAATTTGAAAGATGGCGTTGTGTTCCGAGTCGGCAGGCACGATAGGACTGTGGTGTCGTGCGCACTCTTCGAGAAACCACGCGCCGCCAGCGACCACGCACTCCTTGTTGGCAAGCACCAGTTTCGTCTTGCGGCGTGCGGCTGCTAGCGTCGGTGCCAAGCCGTCGATGCCGCTGACGGCTGCTACCGTTGTCTCGGATTCCAAACTCGCCGCCTCCAAGACGGCACTCTCCCCCGCCCCCGCCGATGTCCCGCTGCCCTGCAACGCGCGCTGCAGAGGCTCTAAAAGATCAGCGTCGCCCAAGGCTGCAAAACGCGGACGATGCCGACGACACAACGCGACCAGCCCCGCCAAATCTGTTTGCGCGCAGAGTGCGACGACTTGAAAGTTGCCTTGCGAGATCACCTCCAAGGCGGCGCGTCCGACGCTGCCCGTCGCCCCCAAGACGCTCACCGACTCCATGGCGGAGTCCGTCATGGCAGGAAGAAATCTTGCGCGGTGAGCGCAATCCACGCCACAGGCACAGCGCAGAGAAAGCTGTCGATGCGATCCAAAATGCCGCCGTGTCCTGGTAGCAAGGAGCCCGTGTCCTTAACGCCGACCCGCCGCTTGAGTTGCGATTCGGCGAGGTCTCCCAGCTGCGCGCCCGCGCCCACGAGCAGGCTTGCCAGAACAGCAAACACGCCGCTTGCTAGAGGGTTTTCTAGATTGCTCGCGGGAAAAAAGGCGAGCAGCCATAATGCTCCGAGCAAGCCCGCCGCCGCCAACCCGCAGAGCAAGCCCGCCCAACGTTTGTCGGGACTGACGCGCTCCCACAGCCTCGGTCCGCGCAACGCCTTACCTCCGAACAGCGCCGCCGTGTCGAAGGCGACCACGACCACGATCAGCCACCCCAAGCCCGCAACGCCGAAGCGATCGTGTAGCCCTACAAAACCCACGCCCAGCGTGGCAAGGCAGAAGAGTCCCACGAGGTTATGCTCGCCCCCCCCGCGCGACAGCAGCGTCGAGACGGGCAGAAACAACAACAGCAAAAGCAGACACGCGAGACCCAGCGCAGGATAGGCGAGAAGCACGAGTAGCAGTCCCACAAGCAAACTTTTCGAGCGACGCTCCTCCTCGCGCGGTGCGAGCAGCGTCCACTCGCGCGCCGCCAGCAACAGCACGACGAGCGTCGCAGGAAGCAACAGAAAACGGGGGAAGAGCAGCAGCACAAAGACGAAGGCAAGCAAGGCGAGAGCCGTCGTCGTGCGCAAAAGCCGCGGATCTGCGGCAGCGATCGTTGTCCGAAAGGCACGCCATCGCGTCATCGTCAAGGGTTCTCCTGCTCGCTTCGTGCTTGAGCTTGGCTCAGGCTCGCCTTGAGACTTGGTCTGATACTTGGCTTGATACTTGACTGTCGCTTGCGCCGAAGCGTCGTTCGCGTCTTCCAAAGGCTTCGAGCATGCTCTCCAAGTGTTCTTCGTCGAAGTCGGGCCAAGGGCAATCGGTAAACATCAACTCGCTGTAGGCGCACTGCCACAGCAGGAAGTTGCTGATGCGCTGCTCGCCGCCCGTGCGGATCAACAAGTCGGGGTCGGGGAATAACGCCGTATCCAACGCCGCTGCAACATGCCGCTCCGTCAGATCTTCGGCACGCTCCCCACCCTCCAAGCAGCGCGCGACAAGGCGACGCGTCGCCCGCAGAATATCGTCTCGACCGCCGTAGTTCAACGCAAGTCCCAAATGCAGAGACTGTCCATTACTTTTTCCTGTAGCATTTCTGTCCGTGCCGTTTTTTTCTGCCGCCTTGTTTTTTTGTGATAATCGCTCCAAGTCGTCCAAGTTCTCGACCAGCGAGGAGGGCAGTTTTGTCTTGTCGCCGAAGACCGAAAGTCGCACTCGACGATCTTCCAAGAACAACCTTCGATTGCGCACAAGGTATTGCTCCAACAGCCTCATCAAGCCTTGCACCTCCTGCTCTGAGCGTCGCCAGTTCTCGCTGGAGAAAGCGAATAGGGTCAAGTAGGGAATGCCTCGTTTGAGAACGCAATCCAATACCTTTTCCGCCGCATTCGCCCCCGCCCTGTGTCCCTCCAGTCTCGATTTTCCTCGCGCCTTCGCCCATCGCCCGTTGCCATCCATGATGATCGCCAAGTGGCGCGGCAGAGACAGATGCTCCAGTGTCAGGTGCGCGACAGAGGGTTGCTCGCCTCCTTGATCTTGTGCCAATGAAGCTTTAAGCGAGACCGCCTCTGATGGTCGAACAGAGCGCAACTTCGAAACGGAAAAACGAGCAGCCATCACGGCGTTGCAATAATGCGTTCTTTCTCGCGCAGTGCCTCGTCGATCTTGGTGATGTGAGTGTCGGTCACCTTCTGCACCAATTCGCAATAGCGTTGCGCCTCGTCCTGCGAGACAGCTTTCTCCTTCTCATCCTTGCGCACAGAATCGATCGCATCGCGGCGTATATTGCGCACGGCAATACGCGCCTCCTCCGCATAGCGCGCCGCCATCTTCGCCAAATCCTGTCTCCGCTCGGCGCTCGGGCTCGGCAAGTGCAGGCGAATAACAGCACCCTCCGTCTGCGGCGTAAGTCCCAAGTTCGATTCGTTGATCGCCTTCTCTACCGCCGAAACAACGCTGCTGTCCCATACTTGGATGCTCAAAGTGCGCGCATCGACAACAGTCACGCTCGCCAGCTGCTCAAGCGGCTGCATCGCATCGCCGTAGGCGCGCACCACCAAGGGAGTCACCAACGAGGTCGCAGCACGTCCGGCGCGCAAACCACGAAACTCTTTCGACAGCACCTCCAAGGCACCGTCCATGCGTTTTTCATACTCTTTTGTCGAGAACTCTTCGGATGCCATGATCGTCTCCTCCTGCTTGCTGTGGGATGGTGGACTTTGCTATCAGCGCTGCAGCACAGCGTCGACAAAGCGTTGACTCAGTGGTGGCTCAATGGTGTTCTCCGAGCGCGATACGAAGAAATCCTTTAATACGCGCGGGCGATCCCGCCTCCACGCCCGCCTCTGCGAGCATCGATGGGATCGAACGTTTCTCGTCCAGCGCGTAGCTTTGTTCGTCGAGGACGACGCTGCGGAAAAATTTCTCCAAGCGGCCCTGTACGATTTTTTCCACAGGAGCTCCTTTGGCACTCGTGCTTTGCGCTTGTTCTGTCAGAATCTCCTTTTCTTGGCGTACGGTCTCCTCAGGCAGATCTGCGCGCGACACCACAACGGGCTTGGCAGCCGCAATATGCATCGCCAAAGATTTGCCTATATTCTCCAGCTGTTTCGATACCCCCTCCGCCTCGAGCGCAATCGCAACCCCAAGCGTTCCCATAGCAACTTCCACGGCAGAATTTTGAGAAGATTCCTGTGCCGCGTCATCCTCCGCGACGATGCGTCCGTGCGTGTAGGTAGCAACGATCCCCTGCTCGCAGGAGAGGTAGGCGCATTGTCGGAAACGCATGTTTTCGCCGATCGTCCCGACAAGGCCATGCAACGCCTGCTCGACACTTTCTACCGCTCCCGCCCCCGCTCCCGCCCCCGTCGCAAACGATGTTGCCAGCAGTGCCTCCACATCCTTCGCCTGCGTCTCCAACGCCCGCACGGCGGTGGCGCGCAAAAACGCTTGGAACGAGGGATTGCGCGCAACAAAGTCGGTCTCGGCGTTCAGCTCCAAGACGACCGCCGCCTGTCCTTGGCGGACAGCAACAGCAACCAATCCCTGGTCGGTCGCGCGCGCGGCTTTCGCCTGCGCTCCGGCAAGTCCTTTCTTGCGCAGCCACGCCTTTGCAACCGTAACATCGCCGTCGCTTTCTTGCAACGCGCGTTTGCAATCCATCATGCCCGCGCTCGTCTCTAGGCGCAGATTCCTGACAAGAGACGCTGTAACCTCAGTCATCCCTCAAAGCGTCCTTAGATTTGTCCTTTGTTGCGTCCGCGTCCCTATCCTTCTTGTCCTTTTTGGCGTCGCTCTTCTTGTCCGCCGTGTTGTCTGCCGTCTCTGCTTTCGCTACGACAGCGTCCTTTTCTTTTTCCTTGTTTTGCTCGGCTCTCGTTTTTTTCGGCTTCTTCTTCACGACGGTGATCTTCTTTTCTTCAGGCGGAGGTGCGTCGGTTCGTGCTTTCTCTCTGCTGTCCCCTCTTGCGTCGCCTCTGCTGTCGCCTTTGTGTTTTGCTTTTCGTGCGTCTCGGGAGGGTTTTGCTCGTGCTCCTTTTGACGCGTCGGGCTTTTGTGCGTCTGCTTTGCCATCACCATCGCCTTGTGCTGCGAGTGCCGCTTCCTGTTCGGGTTTTTGGTCTCCTCTGGCAAGCACCGCCTCGCGTCCGCTGAGGGCGGCTTGCGAGAGCAGCGAGAGGTAGAAGGCAAGCGAGCGCGCGGCGTCGTCGTTGCCCGGAATGGGGTATGCGATTCCGTCGGGGTTCGAGTTGCTGTCCAAGACGGCGGCGATCGGAATCGAGAGGTTGTGCGCCTCCTTGACGGCGGTCGACTCCTTGTTCGTGTCGATGACGAACATCAAATCGGGCAATGTGTTCATCTCGCGGATACCGCCGAGCGCGCGTTCGATCTTGTCTCTGCGTCGTGTCAGGCTGAGTTTTTCTCTTTTCGTCAACCCCTCCAGCGCGTCGTCCTTCTCCAGCTGCTCGTCGAGGGTTTTGAGCGAATCGATCGACTTCGACACAGTCTGCCAGTTCGTCAGCGTGCCGCCCAGCCAGCGGCGATTGATGTAGTACTGCCCGCAGGCAAGGGCGGTCTCGGCGACGATGTTTTGCGCCTGACTCTTCGTGCCGACGATCAAAACTTTGCCGCCGTTTGCAACTACCGAGCGAATCGCACCCAGCGCTTCTTGCAACAAGCGTGCGCTCTGCTCCAAGTCGATGATGTGGACACCGTTGCGCTGCCCGAAGATCCACGGCAGCATCTTCGGATTGCAACGCCTCGTCGTATGACCGAAGTGCATGCCTGCCTCGACCATTTGGCGCATCGTGAAAGGTGCTGCGTTCATGTTCCTATGAGTTTCCTTTGTTACCTTTTGTTACCTTTTTCGCTTGAGCGTCAACACGCCACAAGAGAAGTTTGCGCAACGCCGCAGTCATACGGCGCACGCACGCGCACACACCTAGTGTGCGCACACTTCTCCTGTGAGTGTTGTCCCATCAAGGTGGTTGCAACCCTCACCCCAACCCTAAGGCATGGCGGCGAAGAAAACAAGCGCGCTTGTTGTTAGTCGCGGTAAGACGGACGTCTGCTGGGAGGACCGCGTCGATCGCCCCCCCCAGGTCCGCCGCGTCGGTCGCCGCCTCCTCCGCCGCCGCGTCGTTCGGCGTAGCCGCCTCCTCCGCCGCCGCGTCGATCTCCGCTGCCACGTCGTTCGGCGTAGCCGCCTCCTCCGCCGCGTCGTTCGCCTTGGTCGTCCGCCGCGTATGGCGAGTGATGAATCTCTTCGCCATAACGCTGCTGTTCGCGCGGTGCGCCGCCGCCGCCGCCGCTTTCTCCCCCTTCGCCGCCGCCGTCGTCTCCCTCCTCAAGCGTAGCGCGGATCGACAGTCCGACCCTTCCTTGCTCGTCGATACGAAGACACTTGACGGTGACCTCGTCGCCGACGTTGAGAACATCAGAGACTCTGCCGATACGGTGATTGGCAATCTCGGAGATATGCACCAAACCGTCCTTGCCGCCCAAGAAGTTGACGAAAGCGCCAAAGTCCATCAGGCGCACTACCTTGCCCTTGTAAATCTTGCCGATTTGAGCAGAGGCGGTGAGTGCCTCGATCTTTTCTATCGCAGCTTCGATCGCGCGTTCTTCGACCGCAGCGATTCGAACGGTACCGTCGTCATCGATATCGATGCGCGCTCCCGTCGTCTCGCACAGCTCGCGGATGACCTTGCCGCCCGCGCCGATGACCTCACGAATCTTGTCCTTCGGAACCTTGATCGTGCGCATGCGCGGCGCGTGTTCCGAAAGGTTGTCGCGGGGTTGATCGATACAGCGCGCCATCGTCGAGAGAATATGCTTCCGACCTCGCTCGGCTTGCGCCAGCGCATCGCGCATGATGTCCAGCGTGATCTGTTCGATCTTGATGTCCATCTGCAAGGCGGTGATTCCTTTCTCGCTACCTGCGACCTTGAAGTCCATGTCGCCTAGATGATCCTCGTCGCCCAAGATGTCGGAGAGGATGGCAAAATCTTCTCCTTCCTTGATCAGACCCATCGCGATGCCGGCGCAAGCCGAGCGCAGCGGGACACCCGCGTCCATCAACGCGAGCGAACTAGCGCAAACCGTCGCCATCGACGACGAGCCGTTCGATTCGGTGATCTCGGAGACAACGCGCACCGTGTAGGCGAAATCATCCTTCGTAGGCATCAGCGGACGCAACGCGCGCCACGCAAGCTTGCCATGCCCGATCTCACGACGACCAGGAGGACGCATCATGTTCGCCTCGCCTACAGAGTAGGGAGGAAAGTTGTAGTGCAGCATGAAATGCTCGCGATACTCGCCCGCCAGCGCATCGACAATCTGCGAATCCTGTGGCGTTCCCAGCGTGGCGACAGCCAACGCCTGCGTCTCGCCGCGTGTAAACAGCGCCGAGCCGTGCGTGCGTGCCAAGAAACCCGCGCGGCAATCGAGCGCACGAATATCTTCCAAGCCGCGCGCATCGATACGCACTTTTTGCTCTAGGATTTTCTTGCGCACCAAAGTTTTTTCAAGTCCCTTCAGCACCTCCATGACACCGCTGGCATCTTCGAGCTCCGCGTAAGTTTGCGCAACCTCGGCGCGCAACTCTTCGAGAGCTTGGACACGCTCCGATTTCGCGGTTTTCTCGTAGCAGGTTTTAATCTGCTTTTCGAAAGTCTTCGTCATCTTCTCTTCCAGCCCCGCCAGCGCATCGTTTGCAGCAGGCATGGCAAAGAGGGGTTTCCTCGCCTTGCCGCCCAACTCTTCGATGGCTGCCAGCACAGGCGCAAACGAGTTCTGTCCGAAGGTCAGCGCTTCCAGCATCTGTTCTTCGCTCAGCTCTTTCGCCTCGGATTCGACCATCATGACACCGTTCGCCGTGCCAGCAAGCAGGAGGTCGAGGTCGCTCCCTTCCAGCTCGCTTATGGTCGGGTTCAGCACGGGTTTGCCACCAATCCAGCCGATGCGCGCACCGGCAATCGGCGTCAGCAGCGGCGCACCAGAGAGGTGCAACGCGGCACTCGCGCCGATCAACGAGGGAATATCCGCGTCGTTTTGCAAGTCGTGTTCCAAAACGGTGCAGACGATTTGTGTCTCGCAGCGGTAGCCCTTAGGAAACAGGGGGCGCAGAGGACGATCGATAAGACGAGAGGTGAGCGTTTCCTTTTCACCGGGGCGACCTTCGCGGCGGAAAAATCCACCTGGGATCTTGCCGGCGGCAAAGGTTTTCTCCTGATAGTTCACGGTCAAGGGCAAGAAATTAACCCCGTCGCGGGGTTTGCGTGCATACACGGCAGTACACAGCACGCGCGTTGCGCCGTAGCTTATAAGCACGGCACCGTCGGCTTGTCGCGCCAAAAGTCCTGTTTCGAGGCGCAGCTCGCGCTCGCCCCATTGGATTGCTACGGAATGTTCTTCAAACATGATAAGGGATGTTCTCCTGAAAGTTGAGGGATAGGTTTGCTAAGATGCTCAACTCAAGGGTTTCCCCACACAAGACGACGGGTGCAAAACAGCGCGAACAAGGCAACACATTGCAGGACACCCAATTGTGCGTCCTGCTTTGGCGGCGATGATCAAGGAGTTCTGCCCGATGACTTCGGTCTGGCGGACTATCGGCGCAGACCCAAGTCGGCGACAATTTTCTGATAGCGTTCTTCACTAGCCTTTTTGACAAAATCGAGCAGTCTGCGCCTCTGCCCTACCATTAACAACAATCCACGGCGCGAGTGGTAATCTTTTTTGTGAACCTTCATATGCTCGGTCAATTGCACAATGCGACCGCTCAACAACGCAACCTGAACCTCAGGCGAGCCTGTGTCAGCGCTGGAGCGGCCGTGCTTCTTAATGAGAGAAGTTTTGTGATCTGTGGCGAGCGGCATCGGATAAGCAAAAGAGTAAATATCGCCACAGGCTCTAATAAGGGATAAAGTCCCCATAAAGAGTTCTACAACGAGTTCAGAGCAACTCTACAACGTGTTTCCTTCAGATGCAACATTTTTTCTTGCAGAGTAATTTCTCGAAGAATTTGAAGAATTATTTTGCCCCTTACCTCGTGCGCCCCCTGCGCCCTGTCGCTTCGAGCCTCCCGATCCCCCGAACAAACGCTCTGCTTTTAAGCGTCCTTGAAGCAAACTGCCGACCCCCAGCAGTCGTGCAGGCGGATGCGAGGAGAAAATTGCCATCGGATCGCCATTCGAAAATCTGCCAGCAGACGCAGCCGCAACATCGGCAAGGCGTTCCTGCTGTTCGTTTTGGGCAAAAAGCACGCCCAGCCCACGGCAGAATTGTTGCTGTTCCCAACGCTCCAGCGTCAGGCGCGGCATCGAGCCGAGCGCGGTTTCCACAGGCAAAAGAAACTCGCCGAGCCGTGCAAGCGTCTCTTCGTGCGACAGCGGTGTGGGCGGTTCTGCCAAAGATTCTTCTGAAGATTTTTCTGAAGATTCTTCTGAAGATTCTTTCGCTGCGTTTTTTGTCGCTAGGGGCTTGTCGAACAGCTTCTCCAGCTTTTCCAGCGAGATGGCTTGCTGCTCGGTGAACGCGCCCACCTTGCTACGGCGCAGGCTTTGCAGACGACCGAGGCAGCCTAAACGTTCGCCTAGATCTCTGGCGATGGAGCGCATATAGGCACCCTTGCCTGCCTCGACCGAAAAACGCGCTGTGTCCTCGTCGAGAACATCAACAAGCTCCAAACGGAAGATATTAACCTTGCGCGGAGGCAAGTTCACTTCCTCTCCTTGACGCGCCAAGGTGTAGGCGCGCTTGCCGCCGATGCGCAGTGCCGAGAAACGCGGCGGGCGTTGCATGATTTCGCCGGTGAACTCGGGCAGTAGGTTTTCTATGGCAGAGCGGTTAGGACGCGCATCGCTGCTGGCTTCGATCTCTCCTTCGGAATCGTCGGTCGTGCGTTGCTCTCCCCAGCGCACCACCATGTCGTAGATCTTCGCGCCCTCCATCGCGTAGGAAACCGTCTTCGTAGCACCCCCCAACGCCAGCGGAAGCAGACCCTCCGCCGCAGGATCCAGAGTCCCCGCATGACCGCACTTGCGCGCTCGCAAAAGAGATTGCACACGCGCAACCGCAACGGTCGAGCGCAATCCTACCGATTTGTCCAAAACAATCCAGCCGTCAAGCGACAGCCCGTTTTTTCTTACCTGACGAAGTCCCATAGATGTTGAATGGATATTGAGCGGAAAAAAGAAAAAAAGGAGAGGAGGGGAGGGGAGGGGAGATAAACTTTGGCACAGCTCGCTGGACGCATGCCTTGCTTCAAGCAGTGTTGCATACAATCATAGAGGAAAACAACCTCTCGATGAAAGAAAGAGTAAGCAAAGAGTAAGCAAAGAGTAAGCAAAGAGTAAGCAAAGAGTAAGCAAAGAGTAAGCATAGAGTAAAGAGAGAGATATGGAGCAGTCGCCACCCCCCTCACAATCCTCCTCACAATCCTTGTGGGCGCAAGTTTTGTGGCGAGAGAACAACACGCTTTTCGCGCCAAACTACGCCGACGGATACTTCGGTGAAGCCGATCCCGCAGCAGAAGCGCGTCATGTTTTCTGCGAGGGCTTGGCTCTGCCTGCCGCGTGGGAGAGGTTTTTCGACGACAAAAATACCTTTCGTATCGTCGAGTTGGGATTCGGCACAGGGCTGAACTTTCTGCAAACAGCGCAATTGTGGCAAAAGTGGCAACAAGCAAAAACAAGAAAAACAGAGATTTTAGACTACTGGGGAATCGAAGCCCATCCCTTGCGTTTAGAAGATCTGCAGCGTTTTTATCGACACTACGAGGTTTGCGGTAGTGAGAACTTGTTGCGCGTATGGGGCAAGCTCCAAGATAAATCTGGAACAAGCCTCTGTTGTCAGCCCGTTGTTCGTTGGGAGTTTTCTCCTTCGCTTCGCATTACGCTGTTGTTGCAAGATATCGACACCGCGCTCCACGCCATGCAAGTAGCCTTGCCGCGCGAGGTCGACGGGTGGTACTGCGACGGCTTTGCACCGCGGAGCAACCCCGCCATGTGGAGTGAAAAGGTTTTCTCTGCTCTTGCGCGTTGTACGCGTGCGCGTACAGATTTTCCGCAACTCGCCAGCTTTTCGGTAGCAAAAAGCGTACGCACGGCAGCAGAAGCGTACGGTTTCAGTACGCACAAAAGGAAAGGCTTGCTGACAAAAAGAGAAGTGTTGCAAGGATTCTTCCAAGCAAACAATTCCGAAAACTTGCCATGAAGGATCCTGTCCGCACCTATGAGGTAGCTGTCGTAGGAGGCGGCATCGCAGCCTTCGCCGCGCGTGAAGCTTTGCGAGAAGCGGGTGTGTCTGTTATTACCTTCGTCGGACGAGAGCCGCCTGTTGCTCCTGAACGCTTGCTAGTCTGTCCTCGTTTGCAACGAGGCGATAGTCCTCAAGCGCGTTTCCTGCGCGATGCCTACCGAGAAGCCTGCGCCTTCTACGAACGCTCTCCGCACGACAAGGCGATCGTCGCGCGCGGTGCGTTGCGATTAGCACAAAACGCGCAAGAGCAGACACGCCTACGCGCGCTGGCAGAGGAGTTGCCGCATCTATGTCGTTGGCTTGAGGCACGGGAGGCACAAGGAGAGAGCGGATTGCTCGCTAAGGCAACGCGCTGGGGAGGTGTTTTTTTACCTGATGCGCTTGTGCTTGAGCCAAAAAAATTGTGGGGAGAATTGTCTGCTAACGACGAGACGACCTTCAAGGGCGACATCGAGCGTATGGAGCAAGAAGAGGACGGGGGGTGGAGGATGACGACAGAAAAAAAAGAAGGGGCAGGAAAAGTAGCAGGAAAAATAATTAGGGCAGAAACGGTTGTGCTTGCGTTGGGCGCGCAGCTGCCTGCGTTTCTTCGAGAGCGTGTTCCTTTCTATGCACAAGACAAGCTAGAAAATTTACTAGCGGCTTTGCAGATGGGGAGAGGACGGATTGATATTTGTGATGGGGCGGTACTTTCTCATGCTCCGCGTTTGGCTGTGTGTGGTTCGGGGTGGGTTATGCCGTTGTCGCGCGGGCGTGTTGGTGTTGTGCGTGGGCTTGCTCTTTCGCGCGTGCACGAGGCAGAAGAGGAAAATCGCAAGCGGCTTGTGGCGTGGTGCGGGCTGTCGGATGGCAATTCTACGAACGAGACTAACTTTGAGAAATCTTATGAGGCTTTGCGTTTATCTACGCGGGATCGGTTGCCTTTGTTGGGGGAGATTTTTGGAAATAGGGGAGGGAAGGTGGGTCGTCTTTTTCTTTTGGGGGGATTGGGGGGGCATGGTTTTTTGACTGCGCCTTTGTGCGGGGGGGTGCTTGGGGGGGTGTGGGGGGGAGGGACGCGAGAGCAGACGGGTCTTCTTTCGTTGCTTTCGCCGAAGAGGTTTTTGCGCTAGGTGCACGGGCAATTTTCACGAATGCAAAACACGCGCACGGCAATCCGTGCGCGGGGGGTGAGGGGGAACTTCGTCTGCTCTAAGCTACGCTCGCTCGCTTTGCTCGCTCCGCCACTCGCCTCTCGCCTCGCTTTTTTGCGAGGCGAGCAAGACGGCTCGTGCCCCATGCGCAAAACTCACTTCGCCCAAAACCAATCTTAAGGCTCGCTCGTCTTGCGTATGTTACCTAACCAAAAACGCGCACTCTGCGCTCAAGCAGGAGCGGCGACGAGCGCGCCCCTCCGCTCCCTGATAGGATAGTGCAAAGCCGCCGCCACCAACCCCAACACCACCGCCAGCCACCACATAGGATCATAACTGCCAAAGCTACGAAAGATCACGCCCCCCAGCCACGCTCCGAAAAATGAACCGATCTGGTGCGAAAGAAAAACAATGCCGTAAAGCATCGCCATGTTCGGCGCACCAAAAAAAGAAAGCACCAGCCCGCTCGTCGGTGGTACTGTGCTCAACCACAAGAATCCCATCGAACCCGCGAAAACCATCGCCGTCAAAGGCGTCTTGTCTGCCATCAGAAACAAAACGATCACCACCGAACGCATCGTGTAGATGAAGGTGAGGATGGTCTTCTTACGCATGATTCTTCCCCCCAACCATCCGCTCAACATCGTGCCTGCAATGTTTCCCAGCCCGATCAATGCCAACGCCGTCGTCGCCGTCGAGCGCGGCAATCCAATATCGGCAAAGTAACTCGGCAAGTGCGCCGCGATGAAGACAACCTGAAAGCCACACACAAAGAACCCCGTAGTCAACAACAGATAACTGCCATGTCGCGTCGCTCGCGCAAATGCCTCCGTTGCAGGCAGAGGAGGGTGCGAAGCAAGATTTTTCTCTCTGATCGCAAACGCGCCGGGCAACATCGAGAGCGCGCACAGCGCAAGCAGCCCGCAAGCAACGGGTAGCTCGAAGTTGGCGAGCGCCCACCCCTGCAGCGGCACGACCGCAAACGCGCCTACAGAGCCCGCCGTCGAAACAAGTCCCAAAGCCATCGATTGCCGCGCAGGAGGAGCAGCACGAGAGAGCGCTCCGAAAACAACGCCGAAGGTCGCCGCCGCCAGCGCAACGCCGATCAACATCTGTCCCGTATAAAATCCCAAGATCGAGTGTCCCATCATCGCCATGCCCGCCGCATAACAAAGCGCGCCCAACACCGCAACCCGACCCGCGCCGTAACGATCAGCAAGCACGCCGCAAAAAGGCGAGGCTAATCCCCACAGAAGATTCTGAATCGCTATCGCTAGCGAGAAACTGCCGATGCCTAATCCTACCACGTTGGATAGAGGCTCGGCAAAAAGCCCAAAGCCATGTCGCAACCCCATGCCCCAAAACAAAAGCCAAATGCCGCCCGCCAAAACAAAAAGCCACCGATATCCCCCACGACCCCTTTGTTTGCTGCCTTGTTTGCTACCTCTTGCCATGAAAGTTCTCGCCATTAGATATTGTTTTTGAGATATTGTTTTTGCGTCGCCTGTTAGAGTGCGATGATAGCATAACTTAATTTTACTTGCCTATTTTGCTCTATCGTTCGATTCTATCTGGAAGGAGGTAACTTGGGGATAAATTCTCCTTGGGGATAAATTCCCCTTGGGGACAAATTCCCCTTGGGGATAAATTCCCCTATCGAAATTCATGAAACGACTGCTCCCCTCGAAACGCCTACTCCCCTCTCGACAGCGATACTTTTTGTCTCTTTTGTCGGGAGCAGTGCAAAGCCTGCTCTCGTTCTTTCTGACGTTGGCGTTGATCCTGTGCCTGTTGCTTGCGTGGCAAGGTAAGCGGCTCGGCGAGGTAGCCAGATGGCTTAAGGCAGAACCCGTCACGCGCGCGGCGTTGCTCGAAGATGTGTTGGAAAAAAACGACTTAGTCGAGCGCGTCTCCATCGCCACAATCGAACGCACCCTCGATACGGACAAACGCGGATGGCTTGTCTCGGATGCCTCTTTCCAGCTCGCCTCAGGCATCAAGGCGCGTTTTCGTAGCCTCTCCCTGTTCCCAGGGCAACTGCGCGTGCAAGGATTGCAGGTGGGTTTGTCGCCAAAACAAGAGCCCAAACAAGGAATTCCCCCAACAGAGGCGGCAGAAGAAAAAAACCGCGAGCTGCTCTCGCAAGAGTTTTGGCACAAGCTTGTAAGAAAGGCAGGGTTCCTCGCCTCGCTTGTACCCGAACATACCCTCACGCTAGAAGACAGCCTGATCCTGCTCGAAGGAGAAGGGCAGCCCTCGCTACGCTTGCGCTTCGTTAATATCGAAGCCAACAATCGCAACGGACTGACTTGGCGAGGGCAAGGTATTGCCGAAACTCAACTCGACGATGCAAGCAGCAGCACATCACGCGAACCCATCGTGCTTACCGGCAGCTACGCGGTCGCCTCGCGAAGGTTGTACCAGTCGATCCGCATCGAAGACATCTCGCCGCGAGATATGCTGCGCCTGATCGCTCGCAACAATCCCAACAATCCCAACAACCCCAACAATCATCTCGACAACAACAAGGCAGCGACACGCACAACAGCAAAGTCGATAGCAGAGCCAACAGCAGATTATGAGGCGGCGCAGCTGTGGCTGGAAGGGCGTGGACAACTCTCGCTCGATTATCGCTTCGACCTTAGGGAAAGGCAAAGCTGGTTCAGAGCACGTTTCGCACGGGCGCTTGACAAAAAAGCTGTGCTCTCCTTAGATCATTCGACCGACGATCGTCGAACAGGCTCGACGAACACAAGTATCAGCTTTCGCGCGCTACCGCTCGGTGTCGTTTGGCACGCAAGCAACCTGCTGCTACCCGTGGGTCTATCGCAAGAGGCGTTGCCTTTTCATTTGGATGGACAAGTCTCAGGAAGATTGTCGCAGCAACGCCAGCCTCAAGCAGCCCACCGATTCTTGGGAAACCTGTCGTTGGAAACGCCGCACTTTCAATGGAACGAAAGTAACGAGAGCGCGCAAGCCCATCGCCTGACGCTGGCTATCGAGGGCAACGAGCAGCAATTGCAGATCACAAGCAACCTAGATCTCGACGACACGCAAGAAGTGGGTGTGGGCAAACGCATCACGATCTTGCCGCACGAAGCAAGCGCAACATGGAATCCCTCGCAGTTTCGCCTCACGCTGGAGGCGACGAGTCGCGGCGGCGTGCCGCTCCAAACAGTGCGCGCCTTGTGGCATCCGAGCTTCAAACCCAACACACGCGCGACAGTAGTCGAGGTCGCCAAGGCAGGAGAACTGACAGATCTGACGCTCGCGCTCGACCTCCTCATCGATCGCAATGCGGAGGATAGCGAGGTGAAAAAATTGACTAACTTGGAAGGAACATTCATATGGCAGAAGGGACGCTTGCAACTCTTCGCTGAATCCGCAACCCTGACAGAGATCAAGGCTGACACGCATTTTACCGATCAGGAAATACTCTTCAAGGTCCAGCAAGCCCGCTATAGAAATCCTTGGGGCAACCCTCGCGACAATCCTCGTGGCGACTTTCTTATCGAGGGCGGCGAGGTCTCCTTTGAACGACAGAGTTTGGCGAACAAAGAGCGACACACGCTCATGCGCCTTGCGCTGGAGGGCGAGGGGTCGGCGGAAGCCTTGCGTCGCTTTATTCTCAACGCGCCGTTTTTGCAAGCGCTCGAAGAGTTGCAACTCAGCGCACGATGGCTGCCTCCCGCGCCGCGTGCACGAGCTAAGGGACATATCAACATGATAGCCTTTCTCGATCAGCTGGACGCGGAAGCACCCGATACGATCTTTCCTTACCCCTTGTCCTACGACATGGCTTGGCAGATCGAGGATATTCGTTTGCAAGCGCCCTTCCTGCGCTTCTATGAAGGCTCGGCAACGCTTGTCTCGACAAGCTCTATTCCTCTCTCGCTTACGATGCGCGCCCAAAGCGATCGAGGTGCAGATTTGCAAGGACGATGGTTGCTCGCCCTGCCCAGCGCGTCCGCCGTCCGACAGCGACAAGAGATACAAAATCTCACCTTGCAAGGCTCGTTGGACGCACATGCTCTCGAAAGCGATTTTCCCTACCTGCCGCAAGGATGGCTTGGAAAAGATCTGCCGATCGCGCTCTCCTACAAAGAAAAAGCGGGCGCAGCCACGCAAGGCTCGGCAACGATAGATTTTCCGCGCGCGCGCCTGCGCTTAGAAAGCTCACAAAACATCAGAGGAGAGCCCGTCCGCCTGTCGGGAAGCGTCAAGGCGCAAGAAACAGACACAAACACAGCAACGCAGCCACGCACACAAGCTGCCGCTTGGCAGATCGAGGGTAGGTTGCGCACCCAAGGTAAAACATCGATCCTCATCGAGAGGGCAGGGGGAGAACAGGCGGGGAAGCCTCTTGCTCTGTTGTTGGAAAATATACCGATGGCAGCTGTTTCGCAAAAAAATTCCTCGCAAAAAGTACCTGCCGAATGGCTGCTCACGCTTGAGGGAGAGGAAGCGAACTTGTCGCATTGGCTCGAACAAAAACCTTGGCGCGCCCTCATCGAGAGCAAGCAGAAGGGAGGCGAGGCTTCCCCTTCGCTCGGCTGGGGAAAGATGGTCAACCTCACCTTCGATGCAAGGCTGAAAAAGTTGCAATTGCAAAAAACCGCCAAGGATAGAAAAACGCCACGCCCCAACGATCTACTGGAGGGGGTGCGGGCAAACTTGCGCTGGCAAGACGGCAAGATATACAATGCTTCGTTTTCCTCGCATAGCTTGCTTTTTGCCCGCTCCGCAAAAAGGCAACGCAGGCAGATAACAAGTCGCGTGCGCGCGCGAGCTTTCTACACGCTGCGTGAGGGACAGGAGTTCTTTTCCGCACACATCGACGACCTCGGCAGCTTTCTTCATCAGACGCTAGGTAAAAATATCGCCGACGGAGGGAGGACGCAGATCTCGCTCGTTCGTCCCTACAGAGAGCGACAGCGTCCGAAACCTCATCTTGAGGGTTATGCTAAAATTCGCAATGTTTCTTTCTACGACTTGCCTTTGTTGTTGAAGATCTTCGATGCCGCAGACTTCGTATCCGCTTTTCAGGAGGGAATCAGAGGATTGGATCTGCGCTCCGACATAAGAATGTGGGACGGCATCCTGACACTCAAAGAGTTCCGATTGTCCAACAATCTAACCGCGCTCAGCGCAAACGGATCGCTCGATTTGGCGCAACAGAATCTCGATCTGCGAGGAGAAATCGCAACCTTGCACTTCGTATCAAAAATCTTGCGCAACATTCCTTTCCTCGGAACGATCATCGTCGGCAGCAAGAAGCACAACCTCTTCGCCTTCTCCTACGAGGCGAAGGGAAAGTGGAGCAATCCGAAGGTTACAGCCTCGCCCCTCAGTGTATTGCTGCCCGGGATCGTCAAAATCGCCAATCCATTGCAACTGATCGAACGCGACGACATCAAAAAAGCTCAAGACAAAAAACGCGAACAGATCGCAGACGAGCAAAAAAAAACCAACAACGAGGAGGCGACAAAACCCCCAGACGAAGAGGGTTAGATTAATTTAGGATTAACTTATAATTTATTCAGGCGGCTTTCCCAACGAGGGCGCAGTGTGCTTTCTTGCCGACCGAGAGCACCGTTTTTTCTTGGGGTCTTAGAAACAATTGCGCTTGTTCGTCTGAGACGATCTTGCCGTCTTGCCGTACGCCGCCTTGTCGGATCAGCCGTCGTGCTGCGCTGTTGCTGGAAACTAGTCCTACCTCCAAGAGAATCTCGTAGACGAAGCGATTATCTTTGAAGGTGATGATGCGCTCGCTTGCTTGCGAGAGGTCGCCTTTGCCGAAGAGTTTTTCGGCGCGTTGCGCTTCGTTTTCTGCTGCCTTGCTACCGTGGCAGAGGGTTGTTATTTCGTTGGCGAGGAGAATTTTCGCTTCGTTCAGCTCCTTACCTTCAAGTTGTTCGAGGCGTCGAATCTCGTCCATCGGCAGTTCGGTGAAGAGTTTCAGGAAGCGACCGACATCGGCATCGGCGCTGTTGCGCCAAAACTGCCAAAAATCTTGCGACGAGAGCTTTTCGCGGTTCAACCACACCGCGCCTGTTGCTGTCTTCCCCATCTTTTCGCCTGAGGCGGTGGTGAGCAGGGGGGTTGTGAGGACGAAACTCTCGGCGCGCTCCACGCGGCGAATGAGCTCGATACCGCAGAGGATATTGCCCCATTGGTCTGAGCCGCCTAGTTGTAGCTGACAATTCTCGCGTTGATGGAGTTGTAGGAAGTCGTAGGCTTGCAGCACCATGTAGTTGAATTCTAGAAAACTGAGGGGTTGGTCGGCTTCCAGTCGACTACGCACCGATTCTACCTTGACCATGCGATTGACCGAGAAGTGTTTGCCATACTCGCTCAAGAAATCTAGCCAAGAGATATCGTTGAGCCACACGGCGTTATCGACATAGCGCGGCGCGTGCGTCCCTTCACTTTTTTCAAGCAATCGCTTGAAGCATTGTCTGATGGTCTTTCCGTTATGGGCAATTTCTTTCTCATTGAGCATACGTCGTTGTCCGTTTTTTCCCGAAGGATCACCGACACGTGTCGTTCCGTGTCCTACTAAGACAATAGGGCTATGTCCTGTTTTTTTCAGCCATCGCAAAAGCATGAGTTGCGTCAGATTTCCAACATGCAACCCATTGGCGGTTGCATCGAAGCCAATGTAGGCATGGACGCTTTCGCGCATCAACAGCGCGTCGAGGGACTGCCAGTCGTTGCAATCCTTCAAAAATCCCCGCTCTTCAAGCGTACGAAGAAATTCTGAATTGAACCGTTGTTTCCGAGCAATGTGCGGTGATTGAGGAGAGTGTTGGTGTCCTGTCAGAAAAGCGTTTTTTATCTTTGAGACAAGACCCAAAAGAGGCAAAGAGACATCACTTCCTCCTTTGCGAGCAAGCCAAGGAAGCGAATGCGGTTGTATGGTAACTAATGATTGTTTCATGTCTAGCCTTCTCTCCTAGCCCTCTTCGTGCAAAATTCATTCCTTTAGCAAGGACAAGAGCCAGAGCTCGGAATCCTTTAGGGAGTCGTTCCCTTAAGATTAAACTTTTAGTTTGTTTGGCTAAAGTTGTCAACACTTTTATAGATATTCAAACGCACTCCTTCAAAACATACTCCTTCAAAACATACTCCTTCAAAACATACTCCTTCAAAACGCAGTTCAGAGGAGTCTAAAGCCCGCAACAATGCGGCGGTATCGGCAAAATTTCAATCCTATCCCCCTCCCCCTTCGCAGCCGCATGCGCAGGTTGCACCACCAAGCAATTCGCACGCGCCAATAACAAAGTATGCGACGACTCCTGATCAGAAAAAATACGCACAATCCCCCCCTCCAAAAATCCCCGCATATAATGACTCCGCTCCCCGCCCGCCGCAATAACACACCCAACCCCAACCTCCGCCTCCTCCAAAACATCCGAAACATCCTGCGAAAGCATCCGCTCAATCATCACTCGTAAAAAAACTAACGCACCAACATAAACAGAAGCAGGATTGCCCGGTAAAACAAGCACAGGAATATCGCACCTTGTGTCCTTTAATATACCGAACCTCGTAGGCTTGCCCGGACGCATGGCAAGACGACTAAATCGCTCCTCGATGCCAAGCTCCGCCATCGCCGCTCCCGTCCAATCCGTCGCACTGCGCGACGCTCCCCCGCTGGCAACAACAATGTCCGCACCCCCCAACGCATCGCGCAACGCCGCGCTCAACGAAGCAAGACTGTCCTCCGCAAACGGCACAATCCGCACCTCCGCCCCGAAGGATTCCGCCAACATCGCCAACATCAAGCTGTTCGCAGCCGCGATTTGATGACTCCCATGTGCCTCGCCAGGATGCGCAAGCTCAAAACCACTGGCAACAATCGCAAGACGAGGTCTCCGCCGTACCGAAAGCCACGCGTAGTTCATCGTCGCCGCTAACGCAATATCGCGCACCGAAAGCAAACGGCTCGCCTTCAAACAAACGCTGCCCTCAGCGAAATCTCCACCCTCAGCGCGAATATAACGACCCCGCATCGGTTGCTCTAGCACACGCACATAATTTTTCTCTCCTCCCGCATCTCCTCTCTCGACAACGCTATGCTCGTCGATAAGAACAGCATCTGCCCCATCAGGCAAAGCCGCGCCGGTGAATATTTGCACCGCCGTTGCGTCCTCCGCAAGCTTTGGCACTAAAGCCGTCCCCGCCGCTGACCTGCCCACAAGGCGCAAGACCGCGTCCTTGTTTGCCTGCGCCGTCCTCACCGCATAGCCGTCCATCGCAGAGACACGACGGGGAGGGTGCGAGACGCGAGCAACTAAATCGCCTGCCAAAACCCTGCCGAGACAGCTTTGCAAAGGCAACACCTCCGTTCCCGCAAGAGCCTCGATACTTGCGAGTATCATCTCGCGCGCCTGTTCAGGCAACAAGTCCGCCATCAAGCAACTCCGTTGTTGAGATTAGCCGCTAGATATAAGTCGGCGTGTCATAAGTCGGCGTTCCATGCGCCCGATGCGCCACCGCTCTTTTCGAGCAAACGAATATCGGTGATCTGCATCGCGCGATCGACCGCCTTTAGCATGTCGTAGACGGTCAAGGCGGCGATCGAGACCGCTGTCAAAGCCTCCATCTCGACACCCGTCTGCCCCTCCGTGCGGCATTCCGAAAAAACGAGAACCTTCCTTCCCTCAAGGCGCAACGACACAGAAACCTGACTCAAAGGCAGAGGATGGCAGAGAGGCACAAGCGCGCTCGTCTGCTTCGCCGCCATGATGCCCGCAAGCTGCGCTGTCCCCAACACATTGCCCTTCTCCGCCTTGTGCGTCGCGAGAACGCTCGCTCCCTCCTCCGAAAGCACAACGCACGCCTGCGCTCTTGCAAAACGCCTCGTCTTCTTCTTCTCCCCCACATCGACCATGCGCGCTCCCCCCACCCCGTCGCTGTGCGTCAGGCGCGACGGCGAGGAGGGCGACGAGGAGGGCTGCGTTTCTGCCTTATCTGCTTTCTCTGCCATAAAAAAATCCTAGTTATGCGGGCTGTTATTGCCCAACGCGCTGAGCGCGTCGAGCAGTTTGCGCGTATGCTGCAACGCTGAGTGCGGGATCGTCGCTACGCATGATCGCCTCGCCGATCAGAAACGCCAAAGCTTGAGAACGCGCCGCCAAGAAAGGGAGAAGATCGGCAGGCGCGCGCAACCCGCTCGAAGCAACCGCCAGACGATCGGCAGGAACGCGCGAGATCAATGTCGCTGCTTGGGGAAGGTCGATCGAAAGGTTTTGCAAGTCGCGCGCATTCACGCCGATCATCGTCGCCTGCAAGTTCACAATTGCAACCTCCAACTCCTCCTCTGTATGCACCTCGACGAGTACATCCATGCCGAGCTCCATCGCCAGTGCCTCCAACTCCTGCGCTTGCGTTGCCTCCAAAAGACGTATCACCAGCAACACGCAGTCCGCTCCCATCGCGCGCGCCTGCCAAACTTGCACGGGATCGATGAGAAAATCTTTGCGCAAAACAGGAAGCCTTGTAGCAGCGCGTGCCTGTTGTAAGTCGTCGGGTTGAGCGTGAAACCACATGCGATCGGTCAAAATGGACAAGCACGCAGCCCCTCCGCGCTCCAAGCCTTGCGCCGTATCCGCAGGCGACCCATAGGCGCGAAGTACCCCCGCAGAAGGCGAGGCACGCTTGCTCTCGCAAATCAACGCCGCCTCTCCGCGCGCGAGATGCTGCAACAAACTTTGTCGAAAGCCGCGCGGCGGCACTTGCTCTCGCGCCTGTTCTCTCACACCTTGCAGGTCGCCTTTAAGTAGGACGCACTCCTCGCGCTTAGCTGTAAGAATGCGCGCAAGCAAGCCCTCACCGCGAGAAGCAGCAGGGCTAGGTTCAGGGGCGGACTCAGGAGCCTTGATGCGTGATGTCCTTGACAGCATCTAGCGTGCGGCGTGTCTTGCCTTCCTCGATGGCACTTCTCGCAAGCGTCGCTCCTTCTAATAGAGTGCGCGCCGCGCCGCCAACAACTAGTGCCGCCGCCGCGTTGTAGAGAATCGTCTCCAACAAGGCGCGCTCCGCAGAACCCTCCTTGCCTTGCTTGTTGTCGAAAACCCGTGCGATAGCGCGTGCGTTGTACTTCGCATCCCCACCGCGCACCAGCGAAAGATCTTGCACGCACAGCCCCGCATCTTCAGGTAGCATCGCGCGTTTCTTATGCATTCCCGCCGAATCGCGCTCTACGATAAAGGCTTGCGATTCGCCGCACAGCGTCATCTCGTCCGCTTCCCCTGCTCCGTGCACAATCCAGGCATGCTCAAAGTTCAGCAAGTCCATCACGCGCGCATAAAGATCGGCAATACGCAAATCGGCAACCCCGAACAAACCCCGTTGAACGCCCGCAGGATTAAGAAGAGGTCCCAACAGGTTGAAAAGCGTGCGCGTGCCTAGTGCTTTGCGCACCTTGCCCGCTCGCCCGATCGCAGGATGGTGGCGCGGTGCAAACATGAAACAAAAATTCGTCTCGTCCAAGCTCTGTTGCAAACGCTCGACGGGCGCATCGATCCTAACCCCCAAAGCCTCCAACACATCGGCAGCACCGCTTTGAGAGGTCACGCCGCGGTTGCCATGCTTTGCTACAGGAACGCCGCAACTGGCAACGACGAAAGCCGTCGCCGTAGAGATATTGAACAAGCCCAACCCGTCGCCTCCTGTGCCTACGATGTCGATCGCCTTCGCAGGCGCAACAACAGGATCGACCGCCGCTACGCTCAGCGCATCCACCGCGCCTGCAACCTCTTCGCCCTGCTCACCGCGCACGCGCAACGCCGCCAGCACGGCGGCAAGCATGATATCGTCTGTCTCTTCACCCTCGATCAGCAACGAGGTGAAGAGCCGCTTCGCATCGCTACGCGATAGCGCGTGTCCTGCGAGCAACAGCTCCAAGATGTCTTTTATCGTAGGCGAGGGGGTTAGCATCGGGGGCTTTGTTTTGCTTTGCTACTAGGTTGCTGTTTCCAGACAAAAGTCGACGAAGTTCGCAACGATGCGCTCTCCGTATTCGCACGCGATGCTTTCGGGATGGAACTGCACGCCGAACAGTGCCTGCTCGCGGTGCGAGAGTGCCATGACAACTTCTTCCTCGTCGTCGCTGACAGCATCGATCAGCAAAGTATCAGGTAGCGACTCTCTCTCGACGATGAGCGAATGGTAGCGCGTCGCCGCGAAGACATTCGGTACATCTTTAAACAGAGGGTTTGGAGTTGGAGTTGGAATTGGAGTTGGATACAAAGCGTTCCCCCCCTCGTGTCGCACGGGCGAGGTTTTGCCGTGCATGAGTTTTTTTGCACGCACAACCTTGCCGCCGCAGCTTTGCGCAAGGCACTGCATCCCCAAGCAAACGCCCAGCAAGGGAGGTGCCGCCTCGCCCTTCTTGCCGCGTGCTAGCAACGCTTGCGGCAAGGCGAGCGAGATGCCCGCGCTCTCAGGTCGTCCAGGCCCCGGCGAGACGACCACGCCACAAGGTCTCAACGCCACAATCTCGGCGAGGCTCAACTTGTCGTTGCGCACGACCAGCACGCTTCCTTCGTCCAGCGCGCGATGCGAGGCAACCGCTTGGTACAGATTCCAAGTGAAGCTGTCGTAGTTATCGATGAGCAGAAAAGAAGGCATGCCAAAAAGCAACGAAGAGATAAGAGGCTCAAGCAAAATGAGCAGTAAAGCAAGGTGGGCAGTATAGCAAGATGAGCAATAAAATCAGGCTGCCGACTTCGCGCGTGTCTGTCGAATATACTCGGCTGTCATCTGCTCCAGCTCGCCCAAGTGTTGCGAGAAGAGGTGATCCGCAGACTTGATGCAACGAAAAGCCACTTGCACCGCCTTGTGGCAGATCAAATCTTGCTCCAATTGCACGATATGCTCGTAGGGAATCAGCTCGTCTTGCTCGCCGTGTAGAATTAGCCCATCGACGGGACAAGGGCTGAAGAACGAGAAATCGTAGCGTCGTTCAGGCAGACCGGCGACGACGAAGCGCGCGATCTCAGGGCGGCGCATCAAGAGCTGCAAGGCGACCCAAGCGCCGAAAGAAACACCCGCGATCCAACAGGTCGTCACTCCTTCGTTGCGCTCTTGAAGCCAATCCAACGCCGCTGCCGCATCGGCGATCTCTCCCTCGCCCAGCTCGCTGCGACCATCGCTGCGTCCCACGCCGCGAAAGTTGATCCGCAGGCAGCTGAAGCCCTGCCGCGCAAACGCGCGATACAGCGTATACACCGCCTTGCTGTCCATCGTACCGCCCTGCACGGGGTTAGGATGCAAAAGCAAAACAACAGGAGCAGAAGGCGCACCTTGATGCAACCTTCCCTCGAGACGGCCGCTAGGGCCATTCAAAACGATATCCATCTTTTCTTGTCCTTCGTTTCGTCCTTACTTTGTCTTTCGCAAAGTTCTAGTATTCGTCTATAGAATTCACTCTAGCAGATTTTTACCAAAAGGTTTAAGAGTTTAAATAAACATTAAACGCACCTTGTCCTCCAACTCCTCTAACTCTTTCAACTTCGCCAAGTCCTCCAAGTTTTTTATGTACTCTGCTGCCGAAAAATTCTACTTGGACGACAACGCCACCGCACCGCTACGCGACGAGGTGCGCGCAAAAATCGCAGAGGTGTTGCGCGAGACAGGAAACGCCTCGTCGGTGCATGGCTTCGGCAGGCGCGCGCGCGCAAAAATAGAGGTGGTACGCGAGAGCATCGCCGCAAGGCTAGAAGCAACCGTCGAGGGAGTCGTCTTCACGGGTAGCGGTAGCGAAGCCAATGCGCTCGTGTTGCACGACAAACCTCGATTCTTCTGCTCGGCAGGAGAACACGCATCTGTACTCGCTTGGCAGCCACAAGGCGAAAACGCAACGCAAGACCCAACGCAAGACGCAACGCAAGACGCAACGCAAGAGGCAACGCAGGCTACAACAACGCTTGTGCCTCGCCTCGTTCCTCTCTTGCCTAGCGGAGTTGTCGATACGCAAGCCCTAGAGAGCATGCTGGATGAAAGCATCAAGGACGATAGGTCTTCTCCTCCGCCGTTAGTTTCCGTGATGGCAGCCAACAACGAGACGGGCGTCGTGCAGCCGATCAAAACCATCGCCGAGATCTGCCGCCGCCGCGCCGTTCTCTTTCACTGCGACGCGACGCAGGCTGTCGGACGCTTGACGGTCTCGCTCAAGCAGTGGGGCGCGGATATGCTCACCTTGTCGGCGCACAAACTCGGAGGAGCGCAGGGAGTAGGGGCGCTAGTCTGCACTGCTGAGGCTCGCGCGCGACTTAAACCCCTGCTGCGCGGCGGAGGGCAGGAGGGCGGATTGCGCGCCGGCACCGAGAATGTTGCTGCTATCGTAGGCTTCGCAACAGCTTTGGAACTCGCCTGTCAAGAGCAGACGCGTATGCGCGAGCTGCAAGTCCGACGAGATGCATTCGAACTAGAACTCCGCGCGCGGATAGAGGGAGTGCGTGTTGCGGGTTGCGAGACGCTGCGGTTGGCGAACACCTCGTGTTTTGTCCATCCTCGTCTTTCTGCAGAGGTGCTGCTGATGTTATGCGATAGCGAGGGAATCGCGCTCTCGTCAGGGGCGGCGTGCTCGTCGGGAAAGGTCGCACCCAGCCATGTCTTGCGCGCAATGGGCTTCGATGAGGAGGCGTGCCGACGCGCCGTCAGGGTTTCCTTCGGACTGCGCACACGCGAAGGTGCGTTGCAGGCGTTGCTCGACTTGCTCGCGCGCAAGGAAAAGGCAGCGAGCAAATCCGAAGCAAAGACAAAAGCACGAGCAGAAGTTGCAGCATGACCGACTTGGAAAATCTCGTCTATTTGGACGCGCAAGCATCGATGCCCTTGTGCCAAGAGGCAGCCGTGAGCATGCGTCGCTATCTAGAAAGTGAGGGGATAGAGAGCGAGGGAGGGTTTGCGAAGCTGTTCGGAAATCCGCATTCAGAGGCGCACGCTGTCGGGCGGCGCGCGGGCGAGGAGGTGGAGGAGGCACGCAACGCGCTGGCAACCCTGCTTGCCGTGCGTCCGAACGAGCTGCTCTTCACAGCGGGCGCAACAGAGGCGAACAACACGGCGATCAAGGGCGCGCTATCGCTAAGGCGCGAGAGGGAGGGCAGAGACGGAATCGTCACGCTGGCGAGCGAGCATAAATGCGTTCTCGAAGCCTGCCTGTATGCGCAGCGCAGGCTGGGGGCAAGGCTCACCGTCGTTCCTGTAGAGCGAGACGGGCTCGTCGATATCGAGCGCGTCAAAACCGCCCTCGACGACAAAACCGCCCTGCTATCCGTCATGGCAGCAAATAACGAGATAGGAGTTTTGCAACCCCTCGAAAAACTCGCCGAGGTAGCTCATGCCAAAGGCGCATGGATACATACCGATGCCGCTCAGGCTTTGGGAAAAATGGCGTTCGATTGCTCGCAGGTCGATTTGGCAAGCTTCTCCGCACACAAAAGCTACGGGCCGATAGGTATCGGTGCCTTGTTCGTCGCGCATCGCAGACTGGTCGCCTTCGAGCCCTTGCTACACGGAGGAGGGCAGGAGGGAGGTGTGCGTTCAGGAACCCTCTCGCCGATGTTGGCAGCAGGCTTTGCCGCCGCCGCCCGCATGCTCGCTCAACACAGCGAGCGCGACAGGGTGCGCCTAGAAAGGCAAACGCAATTGTTTTTGAAAACTTTGAAAAAAGGCGAGATTGCCTTTTGTCTTAATGGCGTGCTGCGTCCTCGCTTGCTAGGAAATTTGAGCATCAGCTTCGCGCGCGTGAGTGCTGAGGTTTTGTTGGATAGATTGTCGGGCTTGTGTTTCTCGACGGCGGCGGCGTGCAGCGGAGGCGAGGGCGAGGGAGGCGAGGGGGGGTCGCATGTCTTGCGCGCGATAGGCTTGAAAGAGCAGGAGCGGGCGGCGAGTGTGAGAATCGGGTTGCATCGTTATTTGGGCGATGCAGAGGTTGTCTCGGCAGCCGAGTCCTTCGTCAAGGCAATCAGGCAAGAAAGAGGCGGCGGAGGATGAGGGGCGTGTTATGGTGAAGGTTATTTTTATTGAGCGATGCGGCAATCGGAAGGAGTGTGAGGCTTCGGAAGGAATTTCGATGTTGGAGTTAGCGCATGAGAACGATGTCGATATTGAGGGCGTTTGTGGGGGGTCGTTGGCTTGTGCGACTTGTCATTTGCATATTGAGGACGAGTGGTTGGGGAAGTTGGAGGCTGCCAGCGAGGAGGAGTTGGACATGATGGAGCTGGCGCATGATAGGCGGGAGAACTCTCGGTTGGGGTGTCAGATTGAGGTGACGGAGGCATTGGATGGCTTGACGGTATCGTTACCGAAGAAGGAGTTTTGAACGGGCTTGCGGATGTTACCTAATTAAATAAAGCGCGTCTGCATTTGTGAAGCGCGCCTCTTAAAAAGCGCAGGCAAACAAAGGCAGACACAACATAACCCCCAACCTATCATAACTCCCCTACAACCCCTCATCGTTAGGCTTTTTATCACCCCGTCTCTCTATCCCATAACCCCGCCACAACAACAGCGCACCATAACTCCGATACGGACGCCATCCCTCCGCATAACTACGCGCCTCACCCTCCTTCACAATACCCCCCCCACAAACCCCCAACAACGATAATCCCCCGCGCAACGCCAAATCTCCCGCAGGAAAAATATCAGCCCTCCCCTCCGCAAACATTAAATAAATCTCCGCCGTCCATAATCCAATCCCCGCATAACTACATAACAATTTTAAAGCCTCCCCATCATCCAACGCACGAATCCTCGCAGAATCTAACTCTCCCTTCTTGAACGCTAACGCAAGACCCTTAGCATAACTCGCCTTCCTCCGCGACAAACCCAACTTACATAACCTCTCCTCCGTCATTCGAAAACAACGCGCCTCGTCAAATGCTCCCGCATCGCGTAACCTCGCACAAATAGCCTCCGCAGCATACCTAGATAACTGCTGCCCCACAATCGCACGCAACAAAGTAGGAAAACCCGCCTCCGACAACCTCGCCTGCGGATACCCCCATCTCGCCACCCCCCCCTTAACAAGAACATCTCGCCTTGCTAGAACACGCAATCCCTTCTTTACCAAAGCACTCGCCGTATCATTATCCATAGAAGACATGCACTACCTCATCATTTTCTAACTTTCGCTGCTAACAACTACTAGGAAAAAACAAACTCCGAGAGAACAGACGCAACCCCACAAGACGACAAAGCCTCGCGCAAATCTACCTTTACGCGCTCCATCGCTTTCTCATCCTCCCCCTCGCAACGCGCGAGTAATGCCTCCTCAAATCTCGCCGCCCTTACAATCCACCTTCCGTAAGAAAACCTTCGCTCAACTTCCATCGAGTCGCCGCCCTCCGAGCCGTCGCTATCAGAGTCATCCGAAGATTTGACATAAGCGCGCAACTGCATCAGCAAGGCATCCTTGTTGTACAAAAGACCGCTCCCAGAACCGCCGCTCCCGGATTTTGCCACAAGGATACGCAACAAGCCCGAAACTCCTTTACGAGAAGGTAGGGCGCGCAGCGCGTCTAAACGAAGCGAGCCCGTCGCCAATCCTGAAAGAAAACGCAACATAATATAAAAGGCATCCTCAAACGGATAGTAAGAATCGCACAAAGTTATATGACCATCGCTAGACAAAACAGCATCTCCCTGATGAGATACCCCCTGAACCGCTGCTCCTGTATCTGGCTTGAGACAGGTGAGCATTCCTGCTCCGAACTCTGCACAGCGCACGACGCGCACGCCTAGAAATTCTGGACGAGACTGCCAATCCCTCACCGCTTGCTCCTCTACCAACCCGTCTGCAAGCACAACACGCTCTTCACTCTCCTCACGCCTAACCCTCTGCGTATCCTTGCGCGCATCCTTGCCAGATATATTCCCCCTTCGCAAAAGCAAGCCGAACATCTCCTCTGCCGAAAGTTCTCCTCGCCCTCCGACAAAAGCTTGCAAAGCTGTCCCGTCGCTGTTGAACAGAAAGCCCACCTGCTCGCGTTCCTGCTGCAGCGCAAGACGCAACGCCGCCGCGTCCTCCAACACAAGCACCTGCTCCGCGTGCGCCGAAAGCCTTGCGGCAATCGCCCCTAACACCTCTGCCGAGCCGCCATGCGCGCTTTCTGCCAACAGCACGCGCGGCAACAAATGTCTAACAATTCCCTCGCCCTCTCTGTTGTTTCCTCTTGTGTTATTTTCTTGCCGCCAAGTTGTTTCGGCGAAAAGACGCATCGTGTAGGCATCCACGCCCTCCGACTTGGCAAGCCGCCCTCCTGCATCCTTGCACCAGTTGCCGTTTGCCGCAATGTTGCGCAGTAGCACTGCGCGCTCTTTGTCCAATGCCGAGCCTTCCAGAAAGATTTTCACGCCGCTGTGCGTTTCAGGCAAGGAGCCGCGCGTTATCGAGAAAGCCACCTGCGCGCGCAGCTCGGTCGCCGCAAAGCGCACCAACGGCGTAGGAGAGACATTGAACGAAAGCACTCGTACGCCACACTCCAGCAACCCTCGCACTACCTCGCTCTCCAAAGGCACGGAGAGGGGGTGCGCGTCCGAGGAGACGCAGGCATAGACGCTAGCATGCCTGTGCTGCAGAAAAGTGCCGACCGCCTTGGCCAAGAAGTAGCCGTCGGCGAAATCCAGACTTTCGTCCAAAGCGCCGAACATGCCCTGCTCGCCGAAAAGGCGAGATTCCAGACGATACCCCTCTTCTCCTACCATTATCGTTGCTCCTTTTTTTGTCAGCCGCTCAGCAGCACATCGCGTGCCGCGTTCAGCTGGCTTGCCAGTTTTGCATCGCCTCCTACATCGGGGTGGGCAGCGCGCATTTTACGACGAAACGCACGTGTGATCTCTTCCTTGTTCGCCCTTTCGGAGACCCCTAACAATTGCGCCGCCTGCTTGTGCGTCATCGTGCTACCTCGCCGCGCCCTATTTTGCGCTTTGCCTTGTGCTTGGTGGAAGAAGGAATCGAAGCGGCTGCCTCCGCCACCGAGTCCTCGGAACAGGTTGTAAAAAAGCATGCCCCGCCTCAGCAATGCGAAGAGTCCCAGCAAGCCTATCCAGATTCCGTGAAGCCTGCCGGTCGCAGCGAGCCACGCGCCGAGCACCAGTAACGCTACGCCCAGCGCGTAAAGTCCGCGCTTGCGCCACCGCTTGCGTGCGGCGAGATCCCCTTGCTGCGTCAGTCCGCGCCAGATTTGGCGGAGCAGCAAGAGAGCGACGAGCGCGATGACAAGGCGAATCATAGAAAAATTAGGGGAAAATTAGCTATGAATCACAATTTTGAGTGTGTTTTTTTGCAGAAATACCATTGCAGGAGAGGAAAAAAACTTGACACAGGTTATTAAAAAACTTGACACGGGTTATTGTAGGCTGTAGACAACAAACAAGACAGCACACTCGTGCGGCAAGTTTGCGCGTAGGTGTTGGCGATGTTCGAAATGGCATTCTTGCCGCCGAGAACATCTGTTTTGTCTTTTCTCCCTCTCACCCAATCTCTCGCCCACCTTTCACCTTAACAAGGAGTTCTCCCATGCCTGATACTATAATGAAAACATTAAAAGACAAGGAAATTGACTATGTCGATCTGCGCTTTACCGATCTTCGCGGGAAGTGGCACCACACGACGCAGCATGTCTCGACGATCGACGCGGCGTTTTTCAAGGAGGGAGTGATGTTCGATGGCTCGTCGATTGCCGGCTGGAAGGATATTCACGAATCGGACATGATTCTGTTTCCTGATACCTCGACGGCTTTCGTCGATCCGTTTACAGCGCAGAATACTTTGGTGTTGGTCTGCTCGGTCAAAGACCCCGCGCACGGCGATCTCTACAATCGAGACCCTCGATCGATCGCGACGCGAGCGGGCGACTATATGCGCTCGGTCGGGCTTGCCGATACTGCCTACTTCGGCCCTGAGGCAGAGTTCTTTGTCTTTGACGATGTGCGCTTCGCGGCCGATAGCCATCGCATCGTAGCGCAAATCGATTCGGAGGAGGGTCCTTACAACAGCGCGCGCTCCTACGAGGAGGGCAACTTCGGACATCGTCCGAGAACAGCAGGAGGTTATTTTCCTGTGCCACCTGTCGATTCGGCTTTCGACTTGCGATCCGAGATGGTCACAACTATCAAGTCGTGCGGTGTCTCTGTCGAGAAGCATCACCACGAGGTGGCGCCCTCGCAGCACGAGATAGGAATCCGTTTCAATAAACTGCTCACCATTGCTGATCACATGCAGATCTACAAATACTGCGTGCAGATGGTTGCGCATTCTTACGGCAAGACTGCCACCTTCATGCCGAAGCCTATCTTCGGGGACAACGGATCAGGCATGCATGTCCACCAGTCCTTGTGGAAGGGCGACAAGAACACCTTCTTGGGCGAGGGTTATGCCGATTTGTCTGATACAGCTTTGTATTACATCGGCGGAATCTTGAAGCATGCGCGTGTGTTGAATGCGTTCGCCAATCCTACGACGAACAGTTACAAGCGATTGGTGCCGGGGTTTGAGGCTCCTGTGTTGTTGGCGTATTCGGCGAGAAACCGATCGGCGGCGTGTCGTATTCCTATTTCGCCTAAGGCGGCAAGGCGTGTAGAGGTGAGGTTTCCTGATCCGGCTGCCAATGTGTATCTGACTTTTGCGGCGATGTTGATGGCGGGTTTGGATGGAATTGAAAACAAGATTCACCCTGGCGAGCCACGCGATCAGAATTTGTATTCGTTGAGCAAGGAGGAGTTGGATAAGATTCCGAATGTTTGTGGGTCGTTGCGACGCGCGTTGGATGCGTTGGATAAGGATCGTTCCTTTTTGACTAAGGGGGGAGTTTTTGATGATGACATGATCGATGCTTATATTGGGTTGAAGAGGGAGGAGTTGGAGCAGTATCAGAGCATGCCGCATCCGATCGAGTTTCAGATGTATTACTCGATTTGAGGGGGGCGTTATGAGAGAGGCAGACACGGGCTTTTTTGATTGATTTTAACAGGGAGCGGTAGTGTTTTAAAAAACGGGACTCGCGCATTGACGAGTAAACGACGCGTGCGTAGCACGCGGGGAGCGCGAGGGAGTAATCCCTCGCAAAAGACCCCGCGTCAGCGGAGCGCGTAAGCGCTTTCTACACACTTTGCGCGAAGCGCAAAGTGTGTAGCCTCTTATTCAAAAGCGCGAGGCTTGCCTCGCGCAAGCTGACTCGTAACATGGTACGGCGATTGGATTAAGGCAAAAACCTCGACAACAACGAACCCAATCCTCCCGCTCCACTTTCGCCTTGTTGTTTGGAAAATCCAGTCGGTAGCTGTTGGAAGGCTGCGCTTAGCGTTTGTGTGACAACTTCTTTTCTATCTTCTTTGTCAGTGTTCTCGTAGATGTTTTTGTACGACCTTAGAACATTGCTACGATGGCGATTATGCGCTTCGTTGTGGCTGTTTAAAAAATAACCGCGCATGCATATACCAAGAGCAGTCAGCAACAAAAAAACCAACAAAGTTTTTCCAATGGTAACTTCTTTTAAAATATAGTGTGTTTCATAAAGCTCATATCTAGCGATATTATACAAGCTATAAAAGCTTGCCCCTGCTCCTAGTAAAAAAATCACAGCTCTTATAAAGTATCGATTCGCGGCAGATTTAAATATCTCAGCTTCGTCTGCAAAAATACTGAGATTTGTCTTCGTTTGTAATTCTTTCAAAGATTCTTGCGTTTTTTGTTTAAACTCTTGCGATTTTATTTCAAATTCTTCAGTTGCTTGCTTGATTTTTTCTTTTTCAGTCTTAAGGCCGCTTAGCAATTTTTTTGCCGTGTCCGAAATATTTTCTACTTTAGTATTAGTATTATTATCAAGGTTTTTTTCTTCGTCAGATTTTTTCTCTTCATAAGAATTGTCGCTAAAAAATTTATTAATAATTTTTTTTATAGTATTAAAATCACTCTTCTTGATTTCTTCATTCCTTCCCATATTCCTCAAAATCGAAACGATAGCATCTGTATTTTTTTTAATTTCTTTAAATCTATAAACTTTCATAAGATCTAGTTCACATCCATCTGGAATTCTCCGAGCAAGAGACAACATTGATCTTATTGTTTGTGCAGAACCAAAATCAATTTTTTTTGATTTTAAAATAAAAAAATAGTTTGCTGCCTTTTCCCATTTGTCTGCAGATACCATTTCAATTAAATCTATTCTTTTTTCAATAGAGGAATTTTGAACTTTTCTATTCCACGTAGAAAACTCTTTTGCTTCTGGCAGTGGTTTAAATTTTTCTTCGTGAATATTTTTTATATTTTTATAAGAAGAAAATTTTTTTGCTGGTCCTGTTTTTATTGATTTAAATTCTACTTTAGCCTTACCTTTTTTATAAGAGGAAGAATCTTCTATATCTGACAGCTCCTTAATTTTAGATGGTCTAATTTTTATTTCTGGGGTATTTTTTTTTGCCATTTGAGTTCCCTAATGCCTTTCTTTACAAACGCGCTCCGCGCGATTTTTTGTGTGTCTATGTTGTTTTTCGCACAAAAGCTGTGCTGTGTCAAGAGGTTTTTTGCGCGAGGCAAAGCCTCGCGCTTTTGAATAAGAGGCTACGCGCTACGCGCGTAGAAAGCGCGCTTACGCGCGCTCCGCTGACGCGGGGTCTTCGTGGGGGGAATTTATCCCCCCACACCCCCGCGCACGCTTCGCGTGCGCATGTTTGCATCCGTAAAAACTACCCACGCTCCCCGCGCCACAGCGTACGGCTTGCCGTGCGCGTCCATAATGCAGCGCACGCGATGTTTTGCGCCCGTCAATACAAAAAGCGCGTCTCGTGTCTAGTTCATCAAGCCCCCTGCGTAGCCCCCTCCCGTTTTTTCCTTTCCGCAATCGCCGCCTGCGCCGCCGACAACCTAGCAATCGCAACCCGATACGGCGAACAAGAAACATAATCTAACCCCAACCCCTCGCAAAAGGCAATCGATCGAGGATCCCCCCCATGCTCGCCACATATACCTAACTTCAATCCCGCGTTCGCTCCCAATCCCCGCTCAACCGCCAACGCCATCAACGCCCCAACCCCCGCTCGATCCAAAGTGGTGAAAGGATCATGCGCAATAAAACCCAATCGCTCATACTCCTGCAAAAAATTTCCCGCATCATCCCGACTGATACCCCATACCGTCTGCGTTAAATCATTCGTCCCAAAACTGAAGAACTCAGCACTCGAAGCAATCTCATCCGCTAACAACGCCGCACGAGGCAACTCAATCATCGTGCCTATTCGCCAATCTAAAGGCGTCGCATCTTTCTCCTTCCATACCTGCTCCGCCGTCTGCCGCACAACCGCACGCAAGCGATCGAACTCCGCCCTCGTTGCAATCAACGGCAACATAATCTCACATACAGGCTCAATGCCCCGCGCGCGAGCCAACAACGCCGCCTCGAAAATAGCACGCGACTGCATCACGCAAATCTCAGGGTAAGTAGCAAGCAACCGCGCTCCCCTATGTCCCAACATCGGATTGCTCTCCTGCAGCCTTGCCGTGCGCAACCTTGCCTCCTCCAACGATAGCATCGAGCCCAGATTCATCGAGCCAAGACTCTCTACTAAGGCGCGCAAGTCCTCGTCGTTGTGCGGCAAGAACTCGTGCAACGGAGGATCTAACAAACGAATCGTGACAGGCAACCCGTCCATCGCCGTGAAAATCTCTACAAAGTCCTCGCGCTGCATCGGCAAAAGACGCGCTAGTGCCGCCTCTCGCTCCTCGCGCGACAGAGCGAGAATCATCGCACGCATCGCCGTTATACGCTCCCCATCGAAAAACATATGCTCCGTTCTACACAAGCCAATTCCCTCTGCTCCGAACGCACGCGCTAACTTCGCGTCCTCCGCCGTGTCCGCGTTGGCACGAACCCGCATGCGCCGCGCCTCGTCGCACCATCCCATCAAGCGATGAAAGGTCTCGTCCAACTCAGGCAGGATCATCGAAACCTTACCGAGATATACCTCTCCCTTTGCTCCGTCGATAGAAAGAAAGTCGCCCTCGTTCAAGGTCGTCTCGCCAACGCTGAGCGTCTTGTTCGTAGCATCGATCACCATCTCGCTCGCTCCGCACACGCAAGCCCTCCCCATGCCACGAGCAACAACAGCCGCATGGCTCGTCATGCCGCCGCGCGCCGTGAGTATCCCTTTCGCAGCATGCATGCCGTGAATATCCTCAGGAGAAGTTTCCAAACGCACAAGCACAACCTCTTGCCCGTTGCGCGTACGCTCTTCGGCATCATCGGCACTAAAGGAGATCTGTCCGCAAGCAGCACCAGGAGAGGCAGGCAATCCGCGAGTGAAAAGCGTCTTCGTAGCCTTCGGATCTAATCGCGCGTGCAGCAACTGATCCAGCGACTGCGGCTCGATATGGAGCAACGCTTCTTCTTGGGTGATGTGTCCCTCGTCGAGAAGGTCGCAGGCGATCTTTACCGCCGCTTGCGCCGTGCGTTTGCCGTTGCGAGTTTGTAGCAGGAAGAGTTCGTTCTTTTCGACTGTGAACTCGATATCTTGCATGTCGCGGTAGTGATGCTCTAGGATGCCTCGGACTTGCAGCAGCTCTTGGAAAATACGGGGGTGGCTTTGCTCTAACGAAGGAGCGCGCTCTCGGTTGCCAGAGGGCGAGCCTTGAGGGCGCGATTGTTCCGAGATGGGTTGCGGCGTGCGCGTTCCTGCTACGACATCCTCGCCTTGGGCGTTTTCTAGAAACTCGCCGTAGAGGCAGTTCTCGCCGCTGGAGGGGTTTCTTGTGAAGGCGACGCCGGTCATGCAATCGGCTCCCATGTTGCCGAACGCCATGGCTTGGATGGTGACGGCGGTGCCCCAGCGTTCGGGGATGTTGTTGAGCTTGCGGTAGGTTTTCGCGCGCGGCGAGAGCCAACTTTGGAAGACAGCTTTGAGGGCTTGTTGAAGTTGTTCTAGCGGGTCTTGCGGGAAGGGCAGCGAGGCGTTTTCTGAGACGAATTTCTTGTAGTGCAAGATGAGCTGGTAGCAACTGCGCTTCGGAGAGGTCGGTATCGAGCAGCACATTGTTTTGTCGTTTGAGATCGTCGAGCGCGCCCTCGAATTGGTAGTGGGGAACATGTAGGACGACATTGCCGAACATGTGAATAAAGCGTCGGTATGAATCGAGTGCGAATATCTTGTTGTTGCTTTTTTCTGCGAGTCCTGCCAGCGTTTTGTCGTTGAGACCGAGATTGAGGACGGTATCCATCATGCCGGGCATGGAGACGCGCGCGCCTGAGCGTACGGAGACGAGCAGGGGGTTTTTTGTATCGCCGAATTTTTTGGAGATTTGCGCCTCTAGCGTTGCGAGCGCGGGGGCGAGTTGTGCGATGAGGGATGGTGGCAGGGTATTTGTTTTGTAGAACTCTTGACAAGCTTCGGTAGAGACGATGAAGCCTGGCGGTACATTGAGTCCGATCTCTGCCATTTCGCATAGGTTTGCGCCTTTGCCACCGAGCAGGTCTCGGAGTTTTGCCGAGCCTTCGTTATAATTTTTGCCGAAGTGGTAGATCCACTTCGGGGAGGACGAGGAGGAGGCGGAGGAGTTAGACATAAGAAATCAAGCTTGTTGCGGTTGTTGTTGTTTAGCTTTAAGCTGTTTATCCTTGTGATGGATTTTTGTGAAGTCGGCGAGCTCGAGGAATCGTTTGTAGATAGTGTATAGCAGACGGAGTCGATTTTGTCGAATTTCTTTGTCTTTGTCCATGACAAGGACCTTGTCGAAGAAGGCATCGACATCCTTTTTGAGTTCGCCGAGCGTTTGTAATTTTTTTTGAAAGGTTAGATTTTTCCAATTTTTGTCTGCGAGGGGTTTTTGTGTGTGGACGTGTAAGCTAATTTCTTCGATTGTTGAGCTGATTAAAAGAGAGGGAGGCGTAGAAAGATCGTCGTCGAGGGAGGAGCGAAGAATAGCGTGTAGGCGGTGAAAAATTTCTGCGAGGGGGTTGTCGTTTTTCATTTCTTCTGCCAGTTCCATGGCGTGACGATAGAGCGGGTAGATATTGCATTCTTGTGCTTCAGGGTGCGCGAGTATGGCTTCGATGCAATCGTGCGGCAGTTGTTCGTGCTCTTTGAAGAAGACGCGCAACCTTTCGAGCATGAAGTCAATAATTTCCTTCATCAGTAATTCCTGAGACTCTCCGTAAAAAGAAGGATCATCTGGATGTTGTGTAGAGAGAATGTTTAATGCACTTTCAAAAATATCTTTTAAAGGTAGATGTATTTTTTCCAAAGAAAAATCTTTGATAAAAGCACCTATAATCGCGAGAGCGCATCGTCGCAAGGCGAAGGGGTCGCCAGAACCAGTGGGTTTTTCTCCCGCTTTCCAAAGCGAAACGAGGCTGTCGATATTGTCAGCCATATCAACAATGTCCTTATCGTGAGAAGTAATTTTGAAGGTGTTTCCTATCAAATAAAATTTAATTTCTTCTTGCAAAGAAGGAAACTCTTGGACGGTTTCTGTTGCCAAAGAATATTTCAACCCATCAACTTGCCTTTCAAAATAAGTAGGGTCGTGTTCTTCTTTTAACCCATAGTTATATCCGTTGTTTTTTAATTTTTCAACAACGATAGGAATTAATTTCTTTATGCGTTGATTTTGATTTACGATCGTCCCTAACTTTGGATGAAAGGTTATATTATGCAACCTATCAATAAATTCTTTGACAGGGGTTTTTTGATCGCGCTCTAACATAAACTTTGCGTCCGCCAACCTTGCTCTCACAACACGCTCGAAGCCTTTAATGATATTATCCTTTTCTTTTTCTTGCGTGATATGCGGAGTATTCGCGATAACGAAAAATTCGCTTCTACTGCTGTCGCCACCGTAGGCACGAATCATTTTTTGATGGTCGCTGAGAACTGTGTTGATTAGAAAAAATGGCAAAGTCATAAATTCCTCGTCGAAATGACCGTTAAGAACGACAGGAGATTCGGTCAAGCACGCGTTTTCTTCTAATAGTTGATCATCATAAATGGAACTGCCTGCAACTTCTCTGAAAATCTTATCGAATCTTTTTTGATAAACTGGCTCCACATAGTTTTTACGCAACCTGTCCTCGTAGTCTTGCATACCCTTAACAACAAAATCATCGGGCGCAGCGAAGGGATGCCCGCGCGTTTTATTCGTAAAAGGTAGATTTTCCTCGTTGCCTAGTGCTAATGCGCCCTTGACACCTTCTCCTGCAAACACCACCATGATATGTCGCAAGGGACGCACCCAACGAAAACTCTGCCCGCCAAAACGCATCCTGACAGGTAACTCCTTCGCCATCCTCTCGATCACCCGCAGCACAACCTCTCCTAAAATTGTATGGGTAGCAATCGCCGCGTGCTTCACCATAAAAACCCAATAATCTCCTTTACGCTGACACTCCTCTTTCGATAAGTTGTTCGCCCGTAAAAATCCATCGATCGCCACTTGCGGAGAGCTTACCTTAGGCCCCTTGCGCTCCTCCTCCCACGCCTTGCTTCTAACAGGAACATTGGTAATGCCTACTGCAACCCGCCGAGGAGTCCAATAGACACGCCGCTCGCCAAAAATCTCCTCTCCCTTCTCATTCTTTAACCCCAAGGCTTTTGTCAGTTCCTCTTGCAGAAACTTCTCCAAGTTGCGCGCCATCGGCTCTTGCAAGTTCCACGGAATTTCCTCGCTGTATAACTCAACCAGCAATTCCGCCTTCCCATCTTGTGCTATAGTTTCGGACATAACCTAAGCCGCTTGCTTGTCCTTATGTTTCGCCTTTTGCCTTTCTTCTCCTAACCACGCCGCGCAACAAGCCTGCGCCAGCTGCCGCACCCGCAAAATATAACTCGGTCGCGCGTTCTGCTGTACCGCCCCCCGCGCGTCCATGAGATTAAAAGCATGCGAGGCTTTTAGGCAATAATCATACGCAGGCATCGCATCGTATCTATTCCCCTTCCGCGCCGCGTCGCACAAGGCGATACATTGTCTCTCGCACTCCGCAAACTGCTCCTCCAACACCTTTACATCCGCTTGCTCGAAGTTAAACCTGCCGTAGGATTTCTCCATGCCTTCATAGACTTCGCGGTAGGTTATGCTATCGTTATATTGTAGCTCAAAGATATTCTCCTTGCCTTGTAAATACATCGCAAGTCGCTCCAACCCGTAAGTTAACTCGGTCGAGACAATCTCGCACTCAAACCCTCCCACTCGCTGAAAATAGGTAAATTGAGATACCTCCATCCCATCGCACCATACCTCCCAACCCAATCCCTTAGCTCCTAATGTAGGACTCTCCCAATCGTCCTCGACAAAACGAATGTCGTGCTTCTCAACCTCGATGCCGATCGCACGCAAGGAGTTCAAATACAACTCCTGACTATCCTTAGGCGAGGGCTTCAACAATACCTGATACTGAAAATAATGCTGCAGTCGATTGGGATTCTCGCCGTAACGACCATCGGCAGGACGACGACAAGGCTGAACATAGGCGGCTCGCCAAGGCTCGCCTCCTAAAGACTTGAGCGCGGTCGCCCAGTGGAAAGTTCCTGCTCCCACCTCCATGTCGTAGGGCTGCAAGATGACGCAGCCGTGTCTCGACCAGTAATCGTGCAGCGTCAAGATCATGTCCTGAAAGGAGCTGGCAGGTTGTTTCTTGCTGTTCGCCATAAGGATGCGATTGTAACGCGCTCTGGCTGGCAAGACAACAAAAAGCACGCCAAAAAGCATTTTCAGGCAAGATAGCAGGTGACACGAGGCTTTGTCTCGTCTAGTGTTTTTTCATGCCCAAGCGCACCGACATTCAGACGATTATGATCATCGGCGCGGGTCCGATCGTCATCGGACAGGCGTGCGAGTTCGACTACTCCGGCACGCAAGCCTGCCGCGCGCTGAAGGAGGAAGGGTACAGAGTTGTGTTGGTGAACTCGAACCCCGCCACGATCATGACCGATCCCGAGATGGCGGATCGAACCTATATCGAACCTCTGGTTTCCGAGACGCTCTCGCGCATTATCGCGTACGAAAAACCCGACGCGCTGCTAGCGACCGTCGGAGGACAGACGGCGCTCAATGTCGCCTGCGCGCTCGACAAGGAGGGCATTCTTGCACGACACAATGTGCAGCTGATCGGTGCCTCGGTGTCTTCGATCGAGACGGCGGAAGATCGCTGGCTGTTTAAGAAGACGGTCGAGGGAGCAGGGCTCGCCTGTCCGCGCGCGGTGCGCGTCTCGCGTACAAGCCAAAGCGAGGAGGCGTTGGAGAAGGTAGGCTTGCCCGCGATCATCCGTCCCGACTTCACCCTCGGCGGTAGCGGCGGCAGCGTCGCCTACAACAGGCAGCAACTGGCGGCGGGGATCAAGAACGCGCTGCTCGTCTCGCCGACCAACTCGACTACGGTCGAGGAATCCGTCATCGGCTGGAAAGAGTTCGAAATGGAAGTCGTGCGCGATTGCCAAGACAATGCCATCGTCGTCTGCTCGATCGAAAACATCGATCCGATGGGCGTTCATACCGGCGATTCGATCACGGTCGCGCCCGCGCTCACGCTGAGCGACAAAGAGCTGCAGATCATGCGCAACGCCGCAATCGAAGTGCTACGCCTCGTCGGTGTCGATACGGGAGGATCGAATGTGCAATTCGCCATCAATCCGAAAGACGGCAGAATGCTCGTGATCGAGATGAACCCGCGCGTCTCGCGTTCGTCGGCACTTGCCTCGAAGGCGACGGGCTTTCCGATCGCCAAGATCGCAGCCAAACTCGCGGTTGGCTACACGCTCAACGAGCTCACCAACGACATGACGCGCACCACCCCCGCGAGTTTCGAGCCTGTGCTGGATTATGTTGTCGTCAAGATTCCGCGTTTCGACTTTGAGAAATTTCCCGGCGCCGATCGTACCCTGACAACCCATATGAAGTCGGTCGGAGAAGCCATGGCGATCGGACGCAACTTCGACGAGGCGTTGCAGAAAGCCTTGCGCTCGATGGAGACGGGACTCTCGGGCTTGGATCCCGTCGTAGGGACAGCGCTTGGAGTGAAGGAAGATATCGTCGAGCAGTTGGAAGCGGCGCTCGTGCAACCTCGTCCTGAGCGTCTTCTCGTCATCGCCGATGCCTTCCGACATGGTATCACTTTGGAGCAAGTGGCAGAACTCACGTGTATCGATCCGTGGTTCTTGCGTCGTCTTCAAGACCTCGTTGCCCAAGAAGCCTTGATCGCAGCGCATGGTCGCAAGCCCTTGCGTCGGGCGGCTTTGCTTTCGTGGAAACGCCGCGGCTTTTCGGATGCGCGCATCGCTGCTCTGCTACGGCGCAAGGAAGAGAAGATTCGCAAACGTCGCTGCGCGCTGGGCGTGCGTCCTGTCTATCGTCGTATCGACAGTTGCGCTGCCGAGTTTCCTGTCCACAGCGCGTATATGTACAGCAGCTATGCGGAGGGAAATTCTGCTCTGTGCGAGGCGGAGCCTAGCGACCGCGACAAGGTGGTGATATTAGGGGGAGGTCCGAATCGTATCGGGCAGGGAATCGAGTTCGACTATTGTTGCGTGCATGCAAGCCTTGCGTTGCGCGCGCAGGGTTATGAGACGATCATGGTGAATTGCAACCCGGAGACCGTTTCGACCGATTACGACATTTCGGATCGTCTCTACTTCGAGCCTGTCGGGGGCGAGGATATTTTGGCGTTGTTGTCGCGAGAGCGAGAGCGTGGTCGGCTGGAGGGAGTTGTTGTTCAGTTGGGCGGTCAGACGCCGTTGAAGTTGGCGCGTCTTTTGGAGCGTGAGGGAATTCCTCTTTTGGGAACGACCTCGGATGCCATCGACTTGGCAGAAGATCGTGTGCGCTTCAGCAGATTGCTCGTGCGTTTGGGATTGCGCCAACCGAAGCATGGCAGTACGCGTGCGGGGCGTGCCTCGACGCGCCAAGCGTTGCGGCTAGCGAAGAAGATCGGCTATCCTGTTTTGGTGCGTCCTTCGTATGTGTTGGGCGGTCGAGCGATGGAGATTGTCTTCTCGCCTGAGCGTTTGCAAAAGTATTTGCAAAAAGAGTATTCGCAAAAAGGATATTCGCAACAAGCCTTGTTGCCATCGGAACGCGGTCCTATTTTGATCGACAAGTATTTGCGCGATGCGATCGAGTTGGATGTTGATGCGTTGAGCGATGGGGAGGCGTGCTATGTGGCGGGGGTGATGGAGCATATTGAGGAGGCGGGAATTCATTCGGGCGACTCGGCGTGCGTGCTACCCTCGCAGCGTTTGGAGATGGAGATTATCAAGGAGGTCGAGCGACAGACGGCTCTTTTGGGACGTGCTTTGCAAGTGCGTGGGTTGATGAATGTGCAGTTTGCGGTCTCGGGCGACAGCATTGTGGTGTTGGAGGTGAATCCGCGTGCGAGCCGTTCGGTACCGTTTGTTGCCAAGGCGACGGGCGTTCCTTTGGCTCGTCATGCGGCGGCTTTGATGAGCGGCAAGCCTTTGTCTTCGTTGTCGTTGCCGTCGGATTTTCGAGAGGGTTTGCGGGGATGCGTTGCGGTGAAGGAGTCGGTTTTTCCTGTGGCGCGTTTTCCTGGCTCGGATTTGGTGTTGGGTCCTGAGATGCGATCGACGGGCGAGGTTATGGGGTGGAGCAAGCGTTTCTCGACGGCTTTTGCCAAGGCGCAGTTGGGGGCGGGGATTGAGTTGCCTCGCGAGGGGCAGGTTTTCCTATCGTTGGCAGAGCGAGACAAGCCTTTCTTTATTGACATTGCGATGCGGCTTGTTCGCTTGAATTTTCGGCTTGTTGCGACGAGGGGTACGGCGCAGCTTTTGAAGCGGCATGGGGTTTTGATCGAGGCGATCAATCGTGTATCGGAGGGCTCGCCGCACATTTTGGATGCGATGATTAACGGTGAGATTGCTATGATTTTCAACACGATGGAGGGACAGAGTGGCGCGCATGGCAGTCGGGAGGTGAGGCAGGCGGCTTTTGCGCAGGTGATTCCTTATGTTTCGACGCGTTCGGGGGCGAGGGCTGTTTTGGATGCGATCGAGCAGCGTGATGATGATCTTTACGCTTGTCGTTCGCTGCAGGAGCGGGAGGCCGTGTCTTGAGGGTGGCTGTTGTCCATGGACGCGCGTTTTTTGTATTGACGGAAAAACGCAAGACGAGCGAGCCGTAAGGCGAAGTGAGTTTTGCGCATGGGGGGTGTGGGGGGACGAAGTTCCCCCGCAAAAAGCGCGCCGCGAGCGAGCGCCATAGCACACGGCTTGCCGTGTGCGTCCATGATATATTGGTGCGCTTTATCTACGCGCGTAGCGCGTAGCCTCTTATTCAAAAGCGCGAGGCTTTGCCTCGCGCAAGGGGAATTTATCCCCAAGCTGACTCGTACCATGGCAAGTAGCCGCGATGTTTTGCTGTCGATACAAGAATCTCGTTTGTTGCTCTTGCGCGTTTGGTATCTCCCATGCTATAGTCGACGGCTTGTGAGTTAGTTAGAGGGCGGGGGAGAATATCAACGCAATCCGACAAGCGAGGTCGCCCATGTTCAGAGTTCCCATGACACGCGAAGGTTTCGAGGTGCTGCAAGAAGAGCTGAAGAATCTGAAAGGTATCCAGCGTCCCGCCATCATCAAAGCCATCGCTTCGGCACGCGAACTCGGCGACCTCTCGGAAAACGCCGAATACCATGCCGCGCGGGAAAAACAAAGCATGATCGAAGGGCGGATCGCAACGCTGGAAGAAAAACTTGGTCTCGCGGAAGTGATCGATTCCTCTAGCCTCAACGGCGATCGCGTGCAGTTCGGCGCAACCGTGTCGCTGGAAGACTGCGAAAGCGAGGAACGCAAAACCTATCGGATCGTGGGAGAAATCGAATCCGATGTCTCGCAAGGTCGCCTCTCGGTGCAGTCGCCCATGGCGAAAGCCCTCATCGGCAAACGGGTAGGCGATATTGTCCAAGTCGTAAGCCCGCAGGGCGGACGCGAATACGAGATATTGCAACTCGACTTCAGCAACACAACAATCCCTGCCCAAAAGCTGCCAGAGAAAAAACAACCCGAGCACAATATGCCCGAGCACAATCAGCCCGCAGAGCAAAAACCATGAGCGCAAAAGTAGTCAAAAGCGACGCAGAATGGCGCGCGCAACTGACACCCGATCAGTATCGCGTAACTCGCAGGCACGGAACAGAGCGCGCCTTCAGCGGTGCCAACCACGCCTCGAAAACCGAGGGTCGCTACGTCTGCATCTGTTGCAAGCAACCCCTGTTCGCCTCGAATAGCAAGTTCGATTCAGGTACGGGCTGGCCTAGTTACACCGCTCCGATCGCCAAAGATGCGCTCCTTGAAAAGAAAGATCGCTCCTTTTTGATGACGCGCACAGAAGTCCTCTGCTCGCGCTGCGAGGCTCACTTGGGACATGTCTTTCCCGACGGACCTCCGCCGACAGGCTTGCGCTATTGCATGAACTCGGTGGCACTCGACTTCCTGCCAAAAATATGACGCATCCACGCCGAGCAAGTAACCTTGTCGCAACGCCTCAGCCTCCGCCGCCGCCTTTGGGAGGGTTGCGTCTGACTGCCGATTTTCTTTCTCCGATCGTCGTCGGTATTTTTCTCGGCTTTTGGCTCGACCGCTGGAGCAATACGACACCGCTGTTCCTGCTGCTGTTGTTCTTCTTGGGCGTGGGAGCTGGCTTTTGGAACCTCTATCGCATGGCGAAGAGAATCGACGAACATAACCGAGCCATCGATGCGAATGCAGGCTCCGAAGACCCCAAAGGCTGAGGCTCGGTCGTAGTTTCATGGCTGGTGAAAGTCACTCTCCGCTAGATCAGTTTCGCATCGAGCCGTTGCTATCGCTTCGCCTTTCTGAGCGTCTCGACATCTCCTACACGAACTCCGCGTTGTGGATGACGCTGAGCGTGTTTGCCATCTGCCTCTCCTTTTTCTTCGCAACACGAAAGCGCGCGCTGGTGCCGGGCTACGCGCAACTGATCGCCGAGCAAGTCTACAAGACGGTCGCCGACATGGTGCGCGACAACATCGGCAAAGAAGGAAAACGATTTTTTCCCTTCATCTTCTCCTTGTTCATGTTCATCCTCGTCGGCAACATCGCAGGATTGCTGCCCGGCTCCTTCACCTTCACAAGCCATCTGGCAGTGAACTTCTTTTTGGCAGGTGCCATCTTTCTCGGCGTGACGCTGTTGGGTATCGCGCGCCACGGACAAGGCTTCCTGCGCCTGTTCCTGCCGCACGGCACGCCGTGGTTTCTCGCGCCGTTGCTGATTCCTATCGAGCTGCTCTCCTACCTTTCGCGTCCGGTCAGCCTTTCCGTGCGCCTGTTCGCCAATATGGTCGTTGGACATGTTTTGCTGAAGGTGATCGCGGGTTTCGTCGTCTCGCTCGGTATTTTGGGGATCGTGCCTTTCGTAGGCTTGCTGGCAATCACAGCGTTGGAGATTTTGGTCTCCTTCATCCAAGCGTATGTTTTTGCAATTCTCACATGTATTTACTTGCACGATGCGCTCTATTTGCACTAGCCTGCAAGAAAACCGAGCCTCGCGGCTCATCGCTATGAACAAGGAAGGTTTTCCATGGAAGTTGAAGCAGCAAAACTGATCGGAGCCGGGTTGGCGGCGATTGGTATGATCGGTGCCGGAATCGGTGTCGGAAACGTGTGGGCAAGCTATTTTCAAGCAATCGCTCGCAATCCCGCGGCGAAGAAGGAAATCGGCGCATCCATTTGGGTCGGATTCGCCGTCACCGAAGCCATCGCGCTCTTTGCTCTGCTGATCGGGCTGATGGTCATGTTCATCTTCTGAGGACAAACTATTAGTATTGCTCGTTGTCCTGCCAATTTTTGTAGCCTCTCTTCTTGCCGTGCCTCAGCTGGAGCAATTCGATACCTACCTCAGCCAGATTTTTTGGCTTTTGGTCACCTTCGGGGTCTTGTACTTCACGATGTCGCGTGTGCTGATTCCGCGCATGGTGTCGATTCTTGAGGCGCGCGTTTTTCAGGTTGAATCCGACCAACGCCGCGCCGAAGAGACGAAGCTGGAGGCGGAAGAGTTCGGCAGTCGTATCGCATACATGGTGAGCAACGCACAGATGGAGGGCGATCGCATGCGCACCGAGATCACCTTGATCGAGCGAGAAAAAACAGACAAACGATTAGCCGAGATCGAACAGCAGATCACAGGCAAGATCGCCGAAAGCGAAAGGCTGCTTGCCGAACGCCACGACCAAACCCTCAAGAACGCCGAGAAAGAGATCGTACAGGTCGTACAGAAAGTCTTGGGCAAGGTCTTGGGTAGCGACTACCGCGTGACCTCCGAAGAGCTGCGGCACTGCGTTCGAGAGCAAATCGATACCTTGCCTAACGCGCAAGCAAAGCTAGCGGCTCGCCAAGGCAACAAAGGCTAGCCGACGAGTTGGGCTGAGGGGTGTTCTTTCACGATCCCGCGTTTTGGGTTGATGCGGCTTTCGTGCTGCTGTGCGTCTTCGTGTTTGTTAAGGCGAAGCCTCGTGTGAAGGCGGCGCTCGACGAACGCATCAAGGCGATTTCGAAGGAGCTCGACGACGCACGCGACCTCAGAGAACAAGCCTCGCGCGAGCTCGCCGAGGTGTTGTTTCGCGACAAGAACGCCGAGCGTGAAGTCGAGCAGATCCTCTTGCAGGCGAAAGAAGAGGTCAGAGAGATGAGCCGCGAGGCGCGCCTTGAACGTGCCGAGAGCGTCAAGCGGGTGCGGAGGTTCGCCGAAGAACGCTTGGCAGAAGTCGAGGCGCGTTGGAAAATCCGCGCGCGCGCGAGCTTCGTTGCGACCGTGCTAGGAGCAAGCGAAAAGGCACTGCAGCAAAGTCTCGCAGAGCCTAAAGTTCAGGCGTTGCTGTTTGAACGTGCGCTCCACAAGCTGCCGCGCAATGTCTTTGGCAAAAAAGGCGAAAGCTCTGAAAGTGAAGAGCGTGGCGACAGCGCGCAAAAAACAGCGCGAAAATAACACAAAGTTAATGGCTGAAGGCGCGCACGCCGCCCGTAGAGCATAGGGTTATTCTCAAGTTGTTGGCGTGCTCGACTATGAGCGCGTCATTTTTTCCTCCACCCGGATGGAGGACGGCGGTGATGCCCGCCTTAGCCAGCGCGTCGAGCGAATCGGTAAAGGGAAAGAATCCGTCGGAGGCTGCGACGCATCCCTTCAGGTCGTGTCCTTCGCGGCGTGCCTTGTGCAACGCGATCTCGACGGCATCGATGCGGCTGGTTTGTCCGCAGCCCAGCCCCAAGGTGGCGTGAGCATTCACAGTCTCGGTGGCAGTGGTGGTAGGTGCGCTGACGATGGCGATGGCGTTGGAGGTCATCTGGGAGGCGGCATCGAAGGCAAACAGCAGGGCTGCTTTCTGCGCCGCCGTGGGCTCCAAGGTGTTCTTGTGTACGATGTCGTCGAGCGTGAGCCGAGCGTCGTTCGGCGTTTGTATGAGGCGCAAGTGCGGGCCGAGCGAGCGCGTTTCGAATCTTCCTCCGATGTTGTAGGCGAGGCGAGGGTAGGGTAGCAACAACGGAGGGTTGGCTTTTTCCGCCATCTTTTCCATGGCATCCTCGGCGAAAGAGGGGGCAGTGACGAGGGTGAAAAATTGTTTTTTCAACGCCTCCAGCAAGTCCTCGTCGCAAGGGCGGTTGACGGCGACGATGCCGCCGTAGGCGGACAGGCTGTCTCCTTTGTAGGCGAGCCTGTAGGCTTGCAAGAGGGTTTCCGCTTGCGCAAACCCACAGAGATTGCCGTGTTTGACGATCGCACAGGTGGGATGCGATTGGCGTAGCACGGCGCACGTCGCCTTGTAGGCATCGAGAAGGTTGTTGTAGCTGGGCGAGTGTCCGCTGAGCGTCGGCGACGAGGCTTGAAAACCGGAAGGTAAGGCATAGTTTTGCTTGACGGAAAACAATGCCGCCGCCTGATGCGGGTTCTCTCCGTAGCGCAACAGCAAGGCTTGGTCGGCAAAACTATTGCGATGCATAGGTAGAGGGTTGTCCGAGACAACGGTCCCCAGCCACTCGCTGATCATCATGTCGTTGAGTGCCGTTAGCTGAAATACCTTGCTCGCCAACATTCTCAGCAGCTCTTCGTCAATGCGACCCTCCACACCGCCCTCGCCGCGTTCGTTTTCGGCAGAGACGATGGCAGTCACCGTGTCGCAGTCTTGTTGCTCGTAGAGCGCGCAGACATGGCGATAGTTCCTCGCCGCCGCGCGCAAAAGTGTGATCCCGCCGATGTCGATGTAAGTATGCAGCTTGTCAATATCGACAGAAGATACATCCTCGTCCGAAAGACTTTGCGCCACCTCGTGGAATGGATAGGGTTGCACGATCACATAGTCGATCGGAAAGATCGGATTGCCATCGGGCAGCCGCTCCACCTCTACACCGCGTTTGCACAGAATGCCGCCGAGAATACGGGGGTGCAGCGTCTTCACACGTCCTTGCGCTATTTCTCCGACACCCGTGTAGTCTTCCACCAACATCGCCTCGACGCCATGCTGCGCCAAACGCTCTCGCGTGCCTCGGGTCGCCAAAAGTCCGATCCCCTTCATTAGCAAGGCTTTCGCCAACGGCAAAACCGACTCCGCCTCGCGTAGAGAAAACAACGCGAAGGTCTTGTGCGCTTCCTTGTGTTGTGCTTTGTGCTTTTGCTGTGTCGTTTGGCGAGCATCCGTCTCGCGCACCCCCGAAGACACCTCATCCTGCATGGTCATCTCTCCGTTCTGTCGTTTTTCAACAAGAATTCCTTCCCAGAATACTCTATAATGCCACAGAGCGATGTCTTTGTAAAGCCTTGCCTAAAAAGAGATGTTGGCAGAGATGTTTTGTAAAAAATTTTTGAGATGATGTTTTGTGTCCAAAACGAGTAAATCGGCGAGTAAGTCGGTAGTTGCGCGTAGTTTCTCTTCGCTTGGTGTCAGCGACGACGGGCTGGAGCGTTATCTTTCCGAGATTCGCAAGGTGCCACTGCTCGAGCGCGAGGAGGAATACATGCTTGCGCGCCGCTGGATCGATCACAAGGATGTCGAGGCGGCGCATCGTTTGGTGCTGAGTCATTTGCGTCTTGTCGCGAAGATCGCCGCCGGCTATCGCGGCTACGGCTTGCCCTACGCAGAGCTCGTCTCGGAGGGTAATATCGGATTGCTGCAAGCGGTTCGGCGTTACGATCCAGAGCGCGGATTTCGCTTGGCAACCTACGCCATGTGGTGGATCCGAGCTGCGGTGCAAGATTATGTGCTGCGTTCCTGGTCGCTGGTCAAGATAGGAACGACGGCAGCGCAGAAGAAACTCTTCTTTAACTTGCGCAAACTACGCCAACAGATGCGCGCCATCGATAGCCAACAGATCAGCCCCGAAGAGGTGGCAAAAATCGCCGCCACGCTGGATGTAGACACTCGCGAGGTGGAAATGATGCACGCAAGATTGTCGTCGCGCGACCTCTCCTTGCAGACGCCCGTAGGCGAAGACGGCGACGCTTGGCAGGAGTGGATCGAAGACGAAAGCGCAGACTTCGAAAGTGCTTTTCTCGACAAAGACGAAAAACGCTACCGCCGCGCTGTCATGGAAGAGGCGCTACTCACCCTCAAGCCGCGCGAGCGCGACATCATCCGCGCTAGACGCTTGCAAGAGCCCGCCTCAACGCTCGAAGACTTGAGCAAACGCTATCGAATCAGCCGCGAGCGAATTCGCCAAATCGAATCGGCAGCATTTGAAAAACTGCGGAGCGCGGTGGCGCAAAAAGAACAGGCACTACTGCTTGATGAATCCTTGCCTGATGAATCCTTGCCCAAGTTGTCCAAGCAATCCTCTGCTTCCGCCTCTTCGGAGAAAAAGCGTCGGAGAAAAAGCAGCCAATAGTAAGCAGGCTCTCTCTTCACACTTTTTTGTTGTCGCCCTTTTTTTCACCGCTCTTTTTTTCAAGGTCGGGGTCGTCCTGCGTGTTGTCGTTTGTCGTCTTTTGCCTCAGCTGCGTTCCCCACACTTCGAGCAGCATTTTTTGTTTGTCCTTCAAACGTTGCTCCCTGCGCTGGAGGATGATTTCCATCACGCTAGCGAAGGCAATAGGAAATGCCATGAAAAACAACGCCCCCACCCAAGCCAATCCGAATGGGAAGACCCAATTGACCCAGTCTTGAAACAGCATGCCAGGCTGGGGGGAAGATCCGTAGGCATTGTAGCTGTGTTGCAAGGCTAGCATCAATCCCGTGATATTCAGACCCGTGACAGAAAAAGTCAGGAGGCGTTTTTTGCTCTTGTCGATCATGCGAATGAGCAAGGTGGGCAGCAGGGCGAAGGAGACAAACAGAATCCACGGCGAATAGATGCCGGCAAGGATGACAAGGCATGTCACCAAAATCGGAACGACGAGCTTGGTGCGTGCCGCATGCGGCGTGGGTTGTGGGTTCTCCTCGTGCGACGGCATCGTCATGCTAGACGAGCCTCAAGAGCATGGCGATGAAGCCTACCACCATGAGCCCGGAGCTCGTTGTCATGGCGGCGTTGTGCGCGGTGTGTTCGATTTGCGTGGGCATGTCCTGATGCGTGTGAGCGATACGCATGAGTTCGTGATGATTTTTTGTGTAGGTTTTTTGCGCCTCGAAGTATGCCTTGGCATCTTGGGCGAGTAGCGAAGGATTGTCTACGAGCGCCAGCATGGGTTCGATCCAGCCGTCTTTGACACAAGCTTGCAGGTTTTGCTGCAAGATCTTTCGTTTTTTTAGGTTGCGGAAACGCTCCAGCGCGGGCTCGAGCAGCGGCAGCAGCGCACGGCAGAGATGGTAAGTCGGCACGCGGTTGTAGCGTCGTTGGACAATGTTGAGCAAGCGTACTTGCGCCAGCCCGCTTTGAACGGGGTCGCCCTTCTGCAGGGCGATCATCATCGCCTCGGTGTCGATGGCGTCGTGGTAGGCGGCGATGTAGGAGAGAATGTGCGAGTCTAGTTGTAGTCGCGTTCCTTCCTCTTGCGCTTTCAGCTTTTCTTCCAAGCGTTCCAAAAACGAGTTCAAACCATAGACATAGTCTCGAGAAAACAGAGACGACATGCAAGGCGCGTCGGCGTTGAGCGTGTAAAAGAAGCGTAGCATGACGAAATCGCTATCGCCAGGCGGCACGCGTTGGACAAGGCTTGTGATCGCATTGACGGCGGACATGTAGACCGGCGCGCTGTAGATGTGGTGGCGCATCCAAAAATCGTGCGTGCCTTGCCGCAAGATATGGAGAAGCATTGCCATCTTGCCAGGTTGGGCATGGTATTGGGCAAGGATGTTGCCGATACCCGTGACCGTGAAGCTCGAATCGCGCCACAGGATGGGGGCAAGGGGGTTCAGCAGGATGAGCGTTCGCGTCATGTTGTCGGCAAGGTCGGTCTCGCGGATATCCGAGATCGCGCTTGCCTCTTGCAACTGCAGGATGGCTCGTGCGTCGGCATCGTCGGCAAACGAGCGTCTGATCCAGTGTCCAAGATCCGATTGCTTGCTAGGACCTACCGCCGCGCGCGAGTCGCGGTGCAGCAAGTAGGACATTTCTTGGCGCGTCGTGATCGCCTGCTCGCGCAGGTAGTACGGCACTTTCGCGCGCGGCGGCGTGAAGTGGTTGTCGATCGAGCGACGATAACCGCCAAGCCACGACATAACCTCGTCGTAACCCCAGCGTGTGCCGGGGTTGTCATCTAAAAGTCCTCGTAAAATCTCGGCGCTTTCCGCCTCCAATTGTGCATGCTCCAGCAGCGCGCGGTACGAGCCCAAGCGCGCCTTTTGCAAGATAACTGCCTCTTCCGAGAGCATGCGCAAAGGTACATGTCCTCGCAACAGCGTAAACATCATCACGCCCAGCGCGTAGTAGTCGTTCGCAGCAAGCTCGCTACCTCGCCCTTGCAGTTCCGCCATCGCGCAGGTAGGCGTTTCGAATAGGCTCGGCTGTAAAGTGCCGGCAGGCTCGCTCAGACATTGCCCCAAGACGAACGAATTCATCTCGGAACTTTGCACAAAAAGGTTTGTCGGCGAAAAGGCGCGATAGGTCAGTCCCGCCGCATGAATCGCGTTCAACGGAGCAAGGACAGGCTTGAGAAACCTCTTAACACAATCCTGCAGATTCATCGCCGTCGTCGTGTTTTCCAGCGATTCCAAATAAAGACGCTTGTTCGGATGCTGGTAGATGAGAACAACACGTTCCACTCCATCCGAGTCGCGTTGCAGATGCCATTCTTCAAACTGCACCAACGAGCTGTGGCGCGTGCGCGCGAAAACTTCGCAGGCGCTCAGCCGAGGAAAATAACGGCGATCGCACACATAGGCAAGAAAACCTTCTTCGCCCGCAGCGTTTTGCGCCTGATAGGCGCGCGCATGCACCGTATCCAGCGACGGCAGGGGGTGCGAGAAAAGAACGCGGTAGCGATAGTTCTCGACGGGATTCGAGATGGGACTCGTAACAACCGATGGGGGAGGGCTTTCTGCCATAGGACGGGTTCCGCAAGAGGGTGAAAAACGAGACCAAGGGAGAAACCCCAAGGAGGCTCGCTATTCTATTTGATCAGTAGAATCGGCACTCGTGTTAAACGGGGCGGCGTAGGAAATCTGGCAAGGTGTCTTGTCCAGCACCAGGTTGAGGTTCATACTGATATTCTTGACGAGATTCAGATCGTGATTCAGATCGTGATTCTTGACGGGGAGGCGGGTTGTTATTCGCAGATGTAGCTAAAGACGGCGTAGAGGAGGAACTTCGTTCTCTACCCCTTCCTCTGCTTCTTCCCCTGTCTCCTTCTCTCCCCCTGTCTTTTTCTCTTTCAAAGTCTCTTTTTCTTGGCGCGGCGCTTGCGTTCGCGCCTTGCGACGAGGCTGTGGCGATGCCTTCGATGCGATCGAGCATGCCGATACGCTCCAGCAACACTTTGTCTTCTTCGCTCACATAGGTCATGGCGATGCCCTTCAGTCCCGCGCGCCCCGTGCGTCCGATGCGGTGGACATAGTTGTCGCTCGTCAGAGGTACGTCGAAGTTGACGACGCAGTCGACCGCTTCGATATCCAAGCCGCGCGCCGCGACATCGGAGCAGACCAGCGTACTCAACTCGCCGCTACGAAAACGTTCCAGCTCTGCGAAGCGCAGGGGTTGCGGCATGTCGCCGTGCAACTGTCCGACGGAGGGAACGCGTTGTTGCGTGAGCCATCGTGCAACCTCGCGCACGCGCTGGCGACGGTTGCAAAATACCAACACAGAGCCGTGTTTCTGCAACTCTTTTTGCAACAATGCCAGCTTGGTTTTTTCGTCGGTGGTCGGCAGAAATATCTCTTCGACCGTATCCGCGCCGCGCCGCTGCGGCGAAAGATCGATATGCTTCGCTGCCGTCGTGAAGCGTTTGATCAGGCGCGAGACCGCATCGTCTAGGGTGGCGCTCATCAGAATCGTTTGGCGGCGAGCGGGCAACAACGCACAGATCTTCTCCACATCGGGAATGAAGCCCATATCCAGCATGCGATCCGCCTCGTCGATCACCAAAAAGGTAACGGCGTTGAAAAGCAGCTTGCCGCGTCCGTGCAAGTCCAAAAGCCTACCCGGCGTCGCGATCACTATATCGGGAGCGCGAGAAAGCGCACGGATTTGTTCTCCCATCGTCATGCCGCCGATCAGCAGCGTGTGGCTGATCCCTAGGGCTTGCGCGAAGGTTTCCGTCACCGCAGCCGTTTGCATCGCTAGTTCGCGCGTCGGGTTTAGCACCAGCGCACGCGGCAAGGCGGCGCGCTGCCTGCCGTGCGCGAGAATATCGAGCAGCGGCAAGATGAACGCGGCGGTTTTGCCCGTGCCTGTCTGCGCGATCCCGACCAAATCGCGGTTCATCAAGACATTCGGAATCGCCTGTTCTTGAATCGGGGTCGGCTGCGAAAACCCTACGCGCGCAACCTGTTCTAGAATCTTCTCGCTCAAGCCGAGCGTCGAGAAATCACTCATAACACATCGTCATCCTCTCTTGTCATCGGTCACCATTTTTTTGTCCTTCACTCTTTACACACCTTTCTTGCAGTATGTTTTCAGTGGCACTTCACACTTTTGCCTTGTACTTCACACTTCACCCTATCTTACGCATTCTTGCTGGCTCTGTCAAGTAGATAGCGGGTATCTACGGAAGCAGCGAAATTGCCGAGATATTAAGCAGCAAACTTAAGCAGAGAGATTGCTTTTTTTTTGCGGACGGGCTAGGTTGGAGCGGAGACAGCGACCTGCCACCCCTGAGGACACAGCGTTATGGAGAAGATGACCCCCAAGCAACAAAGCGACAAGCAGAAGGCACTCGCCTCGGCTTTGGACGAGATCGAGCGCAGCTTCGGCAAGGGTTCGATCATGCGTTTGGGACATCAAGCGGTAGAGGGTATCGAATCCATATCTAGTGGCTCGCTCGGCTTGGACATCGCCTTGGGCGTCGGCGGCTTGCCGCGCGGACGCATCATCGAGATCTACGGACCAGAATCGTCGGGAAAGACAACCCTCGCCCTCCATGTCATCGCCGAAGCGCAGAAACGCGGAGGACACTGCGCATTCGTGGATGCAGAGCATGCGCTCGATCCTTCATACGCCAAAAAACTCGGCATCAACCTTGAGACGCTGCTAATCTCGCAGCCCGACGCGGGAGAACAGGCGCTTGAAATCGCCGACACGCTCGTGCGCTCCAGCGCGCTCGATGTACTCGTCATCGATTCGGTAGCCGCTCTCGTGCCGCGCGCCGAACTAGAGGGCGACATGGGAGACACACATGTCGGCTTACACGCAAGGCTCATGAGCCAAGCCCTCCGAAAGCTCACGGGATCGGTCGCTCGCTCGCGCACGATGATCATCTTCATCAACCAAATCCGTATGAAAATCGGCGTCATGTTCGGCAATCCAGAGACAACAACGGGAGGAAACGCCTTGAAATTTTACTCAAGCGTACGCCTCGACATTCGTCGCATCGGTGCGGTCAAGGAAAAGGATGTCATCGTCGGAAATCAGACGCGGGTCAAGGTCGTCAAAAACAAGGTCGCTCCACCCTTCCGCGTCGTCGAGTTCGACATCTTGTATGACCAGGGAATCTCCAAAAACGGCGAAATCCTTGACCTCGGCGTTAGCGCGGGAATCATCGAAAAATCGGGCGCATGGTATGCATACGACAAGCAACGCATCGCACAGGGACGCGAGAACGCACGCACATGGCTGGGGGCAAACGCGCAGAGCGCACGCACCATCGAAAACAAAATTCGTGAAAAAGAAGGCTTGCTATCAGAGGTCATGTTGGAAGCACCGTCTCCTCCTCCTGCCCCTCCTCCTGTCGAGGTAGAAACACCCCAACCCCCCGCTCCCGCCGCTCCCGCCGCCGCTGCTGCACCCGCATCTTCTCCCGCCGCTGCGGTTGCTCCTGCGTCTGGGACTGAGGCAGCGCATGTCGCGCATGTCGCGGCTGCTCCTCCTCCTCATTCTGCTCCTCCTGCGGCGCCTCCTGTCCGTCCGACTCGCTCGCCCTCTTAGCGCCTTTCATAACTCCTGCAGGGGCTCTTGGTTGCTTGCGTTATCTTGCTTGCGTTATCTTGCTTGCGCCTTGAGACGGTCGCGCTCCAAGGCAAGCATACGGAGAAATTGTCCTACGCCTTGCTTGCTGATAATGTCGGTCATCTCGCGCCGCTTGCCGGCGATGACGCTCACGCTACGAAAGACCACATCGATAATTCCCATACTCGTGTCGCGTCCCGTCTCGTTTTCAAAACAACGCACGCGCCACACGATAGGCAGCGCATCGGGTTCGTTCTCGACGCTCACCGAAATGCTCACCGCAAAATCCTTGCCCAAACGAGAGGCTTGCGACAACTCGTAACGCACGACAGGAAGCTTGTAGATGGCGTTGCTGATCGTACTCTCCAAAATCGAGGTGATGAGCGCGGTATATTCCTCACGCTCACCAGCCGACATCTTGCGCCAGTACGGACCGACTAAACTGCGCGCCACAGTGTCGTAGGCGAAGGTTTCTCGCAGGATGTCCTTGTAGGCTTGCAACTGCGTTCGCCTAGATGCTTTCTCTGCCGAGACCTTTTGCTGCTGCTGGATTTCCGTCAGCAAGGCGCGCGCCTTGGCATCGGTGAAGGTGCGTGCTTGCGAGGTAGAGCAGGCATCGCTACGCTTCAACCCCTTGCCCACCTGTTGGCTCTGCGCCGTGAGGGCGAGCGAAAGCACGAGGCAGAAAGCAACGACTAGACGAGGAAAGTCCGCGAATATCTTATGTTTTGGCTTTGGCTCTGTTCGTTGCATTTTGCATTGTCATCAGTTTTTGTTGAAATCCTGTTTGATTTTTTTGACTCGTTCGTCGAGTTTGTCAAGGAAGATGGGAATGCCCTGCTCGGCCAGTATGCTAGAGGCCTCAAAGCGTTGCGCTCCGATGACACTGAGCCCTGCGAAGTGCAGGTCGATCACCGTGGCTTCGTCGTTGGGGTTGAAGCGAACGCGCCAGTGTACCGTGAGAGGTTCGGGGTCGCTCTTGGACAGCAAATCGACTCCTACCAGCACATCCTTGCCGAGATGCTTTGCTTCGAGCACATCCAATTGCGAGGGTTTGAGCGTGCTCAGAAAGTTCGCCGAATACAGCAACACCCATTGCGTCGCGGCTTCTTTGTAGCGTTCGCGTTGCCGCTCGGTCATCTTGCGCCAGTAAGCCCCCACGATGGCGCGCGTCATGATCTTGAGATCGAGATTCTCCTCCAGAATGACTTTCAGCTTGAGACGTTTTTCTTGTCTCGGCATGCTCTCGCTTCCCATGATCTTTGCCATCGCCGTGCCGTGTTGCGTGATGAATTGTAGCGCGCGTTCCGTCTTCTGCGCTTCGTTGAGCGCAGCCGCAGCCTCTCGCTCAAAGGCAAGTGGCAGCAACACGAGGCTTGCCAGCGTCAAGCACCCCAGTAGCAAATTTCTTTTTGTCGTTGCGTGGTGGGTCATTGTTTCTCTCATCGTTCTGTTTCGAGTTCAAAGATTGTCTCGATTCCGACGCTCGAAGCGTCTGCCAGCGCGTCGGGTTTTGTCAGTCGCAGCCACACGGAGACAGCTTGCGGACGAGCAAAGCACAGGGTTGCGATCATCTCTGCCAAGTCCTCCAACAAGTCGATGTGTCCTTGTGAAACCAAATCTGTGATCTCTTCTACCAGCTCCTTGTAGCATACGAAAGATCGTCCTTTCACGGAAGAGGGGGTTTGCCTTTGAACCGCAACAGAAACACTCATCGAGATACACAAGCGTTGCTCCCTTGTGCGCTCTTCGGGGAGAATCCCGATGCGCGCTTGCAGGGTCAGACCCTCGACAAGGACGCGGTAGCGTGTAGTATGGAGAGTCTGTTTCGTCTCGTTCTTCGCCAATTTCATGGGAGTGCATGCTATGGATCCTTCGGCAAAGTGTCAAGTTAGCTCGAAACCTGCGATCATGAAACCTGCGGTCATGGCGATCGTGAATCTCACGCCCGATTCCTTTTCGGGCGACGGCTTGCTCAAAGCAAAAAACGAGACGACAGGCGACGCCGTTCAAGGCAGTGAGAATAGCAACGAGACACGCCTGCTGCGAGCTGCCGAGCGCGCATTGCAAGCAGGAGCGGATTGGTTGGATGTGGGAGCGCAAAGCACGCGCCCCGGTGCCATCCCTCTGTCGTTGGAGGAGGAGCGCGCGCGACTCTTGCCTGCGTTGGAGATTTTGTTTCGCGCGTTTCCCAAAGCTTTAGTGTCGGTGGATACGAACAAGGCGGAATTGGCTATCGAGGCGGTGAGTTTAGGCGCGCATATGCTCAACGATGTATCAGGCGAGGCGCGTCCTATATTGTGGCGCGAGCTGGCAAGAATCGACAGCGCACAAAAAAAAGAGCAAGAGCAAGAGCAAGGGCGATGGCGAGGGCGAGGATGGGTGGTGCTGATGCATAACGCTGCCAGCCGTCTGCATCGCGGCTCGATACGCGAGGGCGGAGATTCGTGGCAGCCCGAAGACGAGGCTGCTTCCGACTTGCCTGCTGTGCTTGCGCGCTTGAGCCAGCTCGCGCGAGAGTGCTTGCAGGCGGGGTTGCCTCGCGAGAAAATCGTGTTGGATCCGGGCTTGGGTTTTGGCAAGACGCTAGAGCAAAACCTCGCGTTGTTGCGCGGTTGGGGCAAACTTGCCGAGCTAGGATTTCCCTTGATGTTGGGCGCGTCGCGCAAGTCTTTCTTGGGTAAATTGCTGGCGCAGCAGGGGGGGGGAAGAGAAGCTACCTCCAATCGTTTCCCTGATCGTTTGGAGGGCAGTTTGGCAGCCTGCGCCGCAGCCATGACGGGAGGCGTACGCATCTTACGCGTACACGATGTGCCAGAGACCGTACGCTTCGTACGCGCATTCTATCCTATGCGTACGGATGGTTTGTCAGTTTTTTCTTGAGCCTCTTGTTTCAAGGTTTTCTCTTCTTTTTCGATGCGCCATGCTTTGCGTAGGGCTTCTCTTAAATCGTTCAGGGGTACGCGCAAAGGAGTAATTAAGGGAGTGTTTATGTTTTGCTTGTTTGTGTTTTGAAGGTGATACCAGTATGTCCAGCCGTTGCAGCTTGTTCTTCCTGCGAGTTCTGCCGCCCATTGATGGATGGAGGCTCGGCGTTGTTCTCGTGAGAGCAGTCCTTCGGAGGTGACGAGCGCTTGATATTGACGACAGGGGCTTTCGAGTTTTTCGCCGGGGAGCAAGAGTCCGTTTTCCAGGAGGGCGGAGAAGGGGACATCGCGTGCTTGCTCGCGGGGTTCGGGCAGCAGTAGGCATTCTTGTCCAAGAGAGGATTTTGGCGGAGTAGGTTGCAAGCCTTTCAGCCTTTGCCGAGCGGCTCGCACATAGGGTGCTTCGCGTTCGATGCCGATATAGTGACGACCTAGGCGGAGGCAGGCGGCGGCTGTTGTGCCGCTACCGCAAAAGGGGTCTAGCACGACATCGCCGACGCGTGTGCTAGCGATCAGGACGCGATAGAGCAGGGAGAGGGGTTTTTGGGTTGAGTGAATCTTCGCGCCGTTTTTGTCGCGCAGACGTTCTGCGCCGTTGCAGATGGGGAGGTGCCAATCGCTGCGCATTTGTTTGTCGCCGTTGAGTTGTTTTAGGGCTCGATAGTTGAAGCGGTAGCGTGCGCCGCGTTTTTTGCTGCACCACAGGAGGGTTTCGTGTGCGTTAGTGAAGCGTTTGCCTTGGAAGTTTGGCATGGGGTTTGTTTTGACCCATAGGACATCGTTGAGGATCCAGAAGCCTAGATTTTGGAGGATGGTACCTAGGCGATAGATATTGTGATAGGAGCCCATGACCCATAGGGTTCCGTCGTCTTTCAGGAGGCGGCGTGCTTGGATGAGCCAGGCGTTGCTGAAGGCGTCGTAGTCTTGGAAGGAGTTGAATTTGTCCCAGCTTTCTTCTACGCCGTGGACTTTCGTTTCGTTGGGGCGGTGCAGGGATTTTTCGAGTTGGAGGAAGTAGGGGGGATCGGCGAAGAGGGTATCGATACTTTGGGCGGGGAGTTGTGGCATTGTTGTGAGGCAGTCGCCGTGCAGGATACGGTCGAGGACGGGGGAGAGGGGTTGGGGGAGTGCCATGCTTTTGTTAACGCAAGTTTTGTTCCTTATCTCTCGCGGATGTAGAACGGATACGGGCTTTTTGTAATGACGGCAAAACGCAAGACGAGCAAGCCGTAGGCGCAGCGAGTTTTGCGCATGGGGGGTGTGGGGGGGCGAAGTCCCCCCGCAAAAAAGGCACGCAGTGCAATGCGCGCACAGCGCGCACTCTGCGCGTGAGCGTAGCGAAACGCGCAGCGAATTATTCAAAAGCGCACGACTTGTCGTGCGCAAGCTGACTCGTAACGCGGTAAAGAGCTTTTGTGACGCGAGTCAGCTTGCGCGAGGCAAAGCCTCGCGCTTTGGTACAAGAGGCTACGCGCTACGCGCGTAGATAAAGCGCACTGCGTGCGCTCCGCTGACGCGGGGTCTTCGTGGGGGGAATTTATCCCCCCACACCCCCCGCGCACGCTTCGCGTGCGCATGTTTTGCATCCGTAAAGGCTACTCGCGCCCGTCACTCTTTCTCCAAGCAAGCCACGCACGGCGCGAAAGTCCTCCGATGGTGCGGCGATAATCCCTCCCTCCCCAATGCCTCCAAGTGCCTCGCCACCGGATACCCCCTATTCCTATCCCACCCATAACACGGATACCGCCCATGCAACCTCCCCATCAACCTATCCCGCGCAACCTTAGCAACAATCGAAGCACAAGCAATCGTCAACGATTTCCCATCCCCCCGTACAATAGGAACAACAACATCAGGCGCAGGAACAAGAAGCGGAGCATGCAACCCATCAATAAGACACACCCCTATCCTCCCAACTCCCGCACTCGCCAAAATCCTACACAACCTTGCATAAGCAAAACCCATCGCACGCAAACTCGCCCGTAAAATGTTATGCCGCTCAATACCACGAACAGAAACCGCCCCCAACGCAACAAAAGCATGCGCGCGTATCTCACAATCTAACCTCCCCCGAACCCCAGCCGATAACTTCTTGCTATCCCGAACATCCCCCAAAAAATACGGCATCGAAGACAAAACCGACGGCGCAAAAACAACCGCCGCCGCAACAACAGGTCCAGCAATAGGACCACGCCCAACCTCGTCAATGCCCGCAACCCATCGCTTGTTTTGCAAGCCCCCCTCACACATGCCCCCCTCTCGCATGCCATGGCGTATCTCCCAGCTAAAATTCGGAGGGCTGTCCATGTTATTCATGGTTATTTTTTTGTCTCTTGTACCTTTTTCGATTTTTTCCACTCCTCCTGAAATCGTTGCATTTCCCGCCTAGAAATCCGTCTTCGCGCAAAAGGAGAGAGCGAAGCAAGGACAGTGCCTATCAAGGTGAGTAACCCGATCTCACCCCTCCTCTCTAACATTAGCGTGTGCAAGCGTCTCGCAACAGCAACATAGAACGGAGAGGTGATCAGCGACAGAACGGTGATGCTGATCAGATAGTTCAACAAAATCTGATCGATCAAAGCAACTCCGACAGCGACCGCTCCCATGACAAAAGAGAACTCTCCCATCTGCCCCAGCAATAGACTAGCCAAGAACGCCTCGTCCCACCGCCTGCCCAGCCCGCGCAACGCGAGAATGTTGAGAAGCGTCTTAAACAGCGTCGCACCAACGAGAATCATGATTACAGCGAAGAAGTTGTTAAACAAAAACTCCAAATCGACGAGAAGTCCGATCGAAAGAAAGAAAACCATCAACAAAACAACCTTGATCGGCTCGGCGTTCTTGTGCGCAACATGACTCTGCGCGCTGTTGCCGATCGTCAAGCCCGCCAGAAACGCGCCGAAAGCAGGCGAAAGTCCCAGTACGCCGCTGATCAGCGCGAAACCAAAACACCACGCCAACACCGCGAGCGGCGTAAGGTCACGCTTCGTCATGATCAGATCGGCAAACGGCATGTTGAAAGATTTCTTCCGCGTCAGCAACACAATGACAGCGACCAACACCGCGATGGAAAAAGAAACCTCCAAGGCGATCTTCGTCAAGCTGCTGACATCAGGAATACCGCCATCGCCAAAGCCCGCGATGATCAACAGCATCGGCGCAATCGCCAAGTCTTGAGCAATCAAAATGCCGATCACAAGCTGACCAGTGCGCGTGTTGCTCTCGCCGATGCTTTGCACAACCGTGACAGAAACAGCCGTCGACGAAACCGCAAGGCAGAAGGCGAACAGCAAAACCTGTCCGAGCTCAAGCCCGAAGCGAGGTCCCAGCCACAACGCAAGCAACAAGCTCACGACGATCTGCAACACGGTCGCTCCGACGGCAGTCTTCCAAATCTGTCGGAAACTCTGCAACGAAAGCTCGATGCCAATGAAATACAGCAGCATGATGACACCGATCTCGGCGAGCGTGTTGATGCTTTCGCGATCCTGCACAAGCCCCAAAGCACCAGGCCCCAGCAGGATGCCCGCGAAGATGTAACCGATGATCGGCGGTTGACGAAACTGCACCATCGCCATGCCGCACAACGTCGCCGTTATAGCAACGACGGCGATACCAAGAAGTTCGGAAAGTCCATGCATGACGCGCCATTCTAGCAAAGAGCAGCAAAACAGGCTAGAAGGAGATGATGACAAATAAAGAAATTTCTCACGAAGCTATCGGTGCTGACGAGCTGGGCTGCCGCCTTGTCGCCGCTCCCATGATGGGACGCACCGACGCGGTGGGATGCGCATACTTGCGACAAATCTTGCCGCAGGCTCGGCTGTTTACCGAGATGATCCACTCCGCAGCCATCGTCCATGGTGGTGCGCTCGCCCGCGCGCGGCTGCAAGAATACTTCGACTGGCAGGAAGCGTTGCCGTCAGCGACAGCAGCAGGAGGGGCAGAGGCAGGAGGACTTGTGTTGCAGCTGGGCGGTAGCGATCCTGCGCTGCTCTTCGAGGCGAGCGCGATTGCCCGCAGCTATCCTTTTTGTGAGATCAATCTGAACTTGGGTTGTCCCTCTCCTCGTGTGACGAAGGGCGGTTTCGGTGCCTGCCTGATGAAAGAGCCTCGCCTTGCAGCAAGCCTCGTCGCCGCGATGAAGGAGGGGGCAAGAAGGGGAGAGGGTGAAGCAACAGGAGGAGGCGAAGCGAGGAGCGTGCCTATCAGCGTCAAGACGCGCATCGGCGTAGACGAGCAAGACGACGAAACCCACTTGCACACCTTCGTCGATACTTTATGCGCGTCGGGTTGCGACAGGCTCTATTTGCACGCGCGCAAGGCGTGGCTGAAAGGGGTGAGCACGAAAGAGAACCGCACCTTGCCTCCTTTGAAGCCGCAGGTTGCGCGTCGTCTTCAGGAGGCGCGCCCTTCGCTTCCCGTCTTCTATAACGGCGGCGTGCAAAACATCAGCGAAGCTGAGGCGTTTCTCGCTCCTTTCGCGGGCGTGATGGTCGGACGCGCCTTGTGGCGTTCGCCGTGCGTTTTCGCATGCAAGGCAGAGGCGGCGCGTCCGCGATGGCGGCAGGAGATCGCAGAGAAAACTCTTTCTGCCATCGACAAGGCTTTGTTGTTTTCGCGCTCCAAGCCTCGTCCTTTCACCCGTCTTGCTCGCCGCCAAGCCTTCAGAGGAGCAACCCGTTTATCGCGCCGTGCCATGAGCCTCTATCACGGCGAGCCAAACGCGAGCGACTGGCGGCGTAAGTTGCAGGGGGCTTTCGACAACTTGAAGGCGGCAGAGAAAACAGGACTCGACGCACAGACTTGATTTTTTTGCCCAACAAGGGTATAGTCAAGAGTATAACTTTAGTAGCAGATCGAAGTAGCGAGGCAACGATGGCTTTTGGACGAGAAGAGTTAGCACTAACGCGCGTTCCGTTGGAAATTTGGGCGGAGATCGGGGCGACCGAGTTGCGAGTCGGAAACCTTTTGCAGATCGGGCGCGGCGCGGTCATATCGCTCAACAAGAGCCTTGAGGGTGAGGTCGATCTGAAAATCGGCAAGCATCTCGTCGCGCGCGGAAACCTGCTCGCAGACCGCGAGCACTTTTCCGTGCGAGTCACAAAGACCTCCAAAGACATTCATGAATAAAGTTGCACGAATAAGTTTGAGCTAGCCTCTCACGGTTGCTCTGCGCCTTGCGATGGGGAAGGGTTGGCAGGGTTGGCAGAGGGAGCTACGAAAGGTACTCTCGTGTTGTACACCTTCAAGCGCTCGCCGCCGAGGTCGAGCCGTCCTTCGAACTCGCTCAAGAGGGTCAGGGTGAGCGTCGCGCTGGTCGGCTGCGGCAGGTCGACTTGTGCGTTGTACTCCAGTTCTCCTTGTGGCGGCAGGGTATCTTCCTTGGGCTCGAAGTGGAAGTATCCTGTCTCTTCGCCGCGCTGGTCGATAAAGGTGCCGCGCAAGATCGGCGCAGGCTTTTCCTCGCTCGTGCGGTTGCCGATAAGCACCTGCACCTTCAACAGATCGCGCGATAGGCGATACTCGCTCGTAACCTTCGCTTGCGTCATGCTGAAGTCGCGTCCGTTGAGTAAGAGTTTGGCAAAATCGGGATGGCTCATGTTCAAACGCTCGTAGACATGGAGGGCGTTGGGAAAGCGATTCAAAATGTCGATGGGGTAGGTGCGCACCGCGTAGAAGAGCGCAACCAAAAACAATATCCAGACAGACCACGCTAAGACGAAGCGCAACAAGTTGTTGAGCGGACGTTCGAGACTTCGCTCGGCGAACTGCAACGGAGCAAAGGCGTGACGGTGATGCTGTGTCAGCGCATCCAGCCTGTCGGCGGCATCCTCTCCCCCCGCAAACTGCGGCGGAGGAATGTCAGATTGCGGAGGTGGAGGAGGAGGCGAGGCTGCGCGCGGGGACGAAGATGGCCGAGCAGAAGGATGCCGAGAGGGCGCGGCGTTTTGCGCGGTTGTCGGAGGCAGCGTTTCGTTCAAGTCTTTCTGCCTCGCGCGCCAGGTTTTGCTGCAGACAGCACAACGCACCTTGCGTCCTTTGGCTCCTAGGGCATCGGCACTCATCTCGAAGTGCGAACGGCAACGCGGACACATCAAATACATCTTCTTATTTCCTCAGTTCTTCTGGCTCAAAGGGATAGAACCATGGTCTCTATAGTGCGAGAAAAGATGCCTCCATGTCAAAGACTTGGTCAAAACTTTGGTCAAAGCCTTGCTCTGCGAGTGCGTAGGTTGTAGATTGTCGAGAATATTTTTGTTTAAAGGGGAATTTCTCCCTGAGACGAGTTTTTTTTGTGATCGATCGTTTGGCTTTTTTGCCGACTCTTCTGCCTACGATGGCACCGCAGCTTCAGACGCTCTCGGTCTTCGCGTTGATCATCGTGGGGCTGTACTTTTACGCGAGCGAACGCCTGTCGATGGAGGTGACGGCGTTGCTTCTGCTGTGTAGCCTTTTGGCGCTGTTTGTGGTGTTGCCGCCCTTTCTCTCGACGGCGCACAGGTTGAGCTCCATGACGCTGCTGTCGGGGTTCGCCTCCCCCGCATTGCTGACGGTGTTGGGGCTGCTGGTGATCGGTGAAGCCTTGGCGAGCACGGGAGCTTTGGCACTCGTCTCGCGCTCGCTTGCACGCCTGCCCTCATACGGGTTGGCGATGCTGGTCTTGCTGCTGGCAGCCTTGTTGTTGAGCGCCTTTTTGAACAATATTCCCGTCGTCGTGTTGTTCATTCCCGTGTTGCGCACCCTATTAGAGCGGAAGTCTAGGGAGGCGCGTTGGTCGATGATGGGTATGAGCTTCGCATCCGTGCTGGGAGGCATGACTACCTTGATCGGCTCCTCGACAAACCTGCTGGTCGCAGGTGCGCTCGTCGCCATGGAGCGCGAATCCTTGGGATTCTTCACCGTCACCCTGCCTGGGCTCTTCCTTGCCGGCGTGGGCATGCTCTACATTGTTTTCGCGCTGCCGCACCTGCTGACTAACCCTCGCGAAGGATGGCGGCAGCGCAAGTTGCAGAGCGCGCGCAAAGGAAAGAGCTTCGTCGCGCAGTTTACAATCACGGGCGACTCGCCTTTCGTCGGCAAAGCGGCGAGCGTGCGCCTGTTCTCGGTGATCGAGCGCGCGACGGTGGTGTTGGTGCAGCGCGGAGAGGCTTCGTTCTCCCCGCCGAAGCGATCGTTTCAGCTGCGGGCGGGCGATGTGCTGCTGATCTCCGCCTTGCGGAGTAGGATCGACGAGATGGTGGGATCGGAAGAACACGGATTGCTGGCACCGCAATTGGGAGGATCTTTCGCAGCGCGCGAGCGTGGCACAGAAGAAGAGACAGTTTTAGCAGAGTTCTTTGTGCCGCCTCACTCTTCGTTCGTCGGACGCAGCTTGCAAGACTTGCGCTTTCGCTTTCGTTACCACTGCGTCGTATTAGGGCTGGAGCGCGGCGCACGGCGCATGCTACGCAACCTCACCTCGACAAGGCTTCGCGCCGGCGACATTGCATTGGTGCAAGGGCGAACGAGCGATGTGCGCGCCTTGGGACAATTTCGAGATTTGGTCGCGGTAGAAGATTCTATCCACAAACTGCCCGATGCCGAGCGCGCCAGCTTGGCTGCCGGCATCTTCACCTTGTGCATCTTGGCTGCCGCAACGGGCATGGCACCGATCGCCTTCTGCGCAATTTTCGGCGCAACCCTGATGATCGCGCTCGGCGTGCTATCGTTGGAGGACGCGGTGCGTGCGCTCGACAGAAAGATCGTCCTCGTCATCGCATCGGCGATCGCCCTCGCCGCAGCCCTGCAAGTGACGGGCGGAGACAGCTTGCTCGCCAAAGGGTTCCTCTTGTTGACGCAAAGCGCAGCCCATCCTCCGCTCGTCCTCTCGCTCTTCTTCATCTTCGTCGCCCTGCTCTCGAACATCATCTCCACCAAGGCGGCGGCAGTGCTCTTCACGCCGATCGCCGTCGCCATCGCAGACCGCCTCGGCGTATCCCACATACCATTTGCTATCGCCGTCCTCTTCGCAGCAAACTGCGCCTTCGCTACACCCATCGGCTATCAGACAAACCTACTCGTCATGAACGCAGGGCAATATCGCTTCGGTGATTTTTTTCGAGCAGGCTTCCCCCTCATTCTCGTATGCTGGGCGTGTTTCACAATCTTGAGCTATGTCTACTTCTTCCCCTCCTGAAAACCCCTACCGCACGCAGCGTTGCGACGCCTTGCGTCTCACCCAAACGGGCGAGCAAGTAAGACTGGCGGGTTGGGTCGCGCGCAAGCGCGACCACGGCAACCTGTTGTTCGTCGATCTGCGAGACCATTGGGGGGTGACCCAGTGCGTATTAGAGAGACCCGACACGACACAACAATCCGAACAGCAATCCGAACAACAATCAGAAGACGGCGCGCTCCCGCCGCAGCAAAAGCGCGATGCGGAGCTGTTTGCCGAGATGGAAGGGGTGTCGCTGGAGAGCGTCGTCAGCCTTGCGGGCAGCGTTCGAGCGCGCTCAGACGACACCATCAACCCGCGCAATCCGACAGGAGAGGTAGAGCTCAGAGTAGAGACTCTGACCTTGCTCTCGCGTGCGGCCCCTCTGCCCATGCCCGTGCATCGCGATGCGGACTACCCCGAAGACCTTCGTCTGCAGTATCGTTTTCTCGATCTGCGCCGCGAGAGCATGCGTCGGAAGATTCTGTTGCGTTCGCAAGTCATCGCCTCGCTGCGCCGTCGCATGACGGATGCGGAGTTTGTCGAGTTTCAAACGCCGATCCTGACCGCCTCGTCGCCTGAGGGAGCGCGCGACTTTCTTGTTCCCTCGCGCCTTCATCGCCAGCAGTTCTACGCGTTGCCGCAAGCTCCGCAGCAGTTCAAGCAGCTGCTGATGATCGCAGGCTTCGAGCGTTATTTTCAAATCGCACCCTGCTTTCGCGACGAGGACGCGCGTGCCGACCGCTCGCCGGGCGAGTTCTACCAACTCGATTTCGAAATGGCATTCGCAACCCAAGACGAGATCATGCAAACGATCGAGCCTGTGCTGGCAGGCGTATTCGAAGAATTTGCTGACGGCGCGAGCGTCACGCCTACGCCGTTTCCTCGTCTCACTTACCAGCAGGCGATGCTGCGCTACGGCAGCGACAAGCCCGATCTGCGCAACCCGCTAGAGATCGTCGAGGTGGGAGATATCTTCGCAAAGTCAACCTTCGCTCTGTTCGCTAAGGCTACAGCTGAGGGCAAGTGCGTGCGTGCTGTGCGCGCTCCCGCTGCCGCCTCGCAACCCCGCAGTTTCTTCGACAAGCTCAACGCATGGGCGCGCGAGCAAGGGCAGGGCGGCTTGGGATACATCGCCTACCCCACCCTCGACGATCCGCAAGGACCGATCGCTCGCAACATTTCAATTGAGATGGCACAAGCATTGGCAGAAAGAAACGCTTTGTCAGACGGCGATGCCCTCTTCTTCGTCTGCGCCGAGACTAAAGCCAACGCCGCCGCCTTGTTCGCAGGAAAAGTGCGCGAGAGGCTAGCAGACTTGTGCGCGTGCCGCGAAGAGAACACATTCGCATTTTGTTGGATCGTAGACTTTCCCCTCTTTGAGCGCGACCCCGAGACGAACAAAATTATCTTTAGTCACAACCCCTTCTCCATGCCGCAAGGGGGGATGGAGGCTTTGGAAACCCTCGACCCCCTCTCGATCATCGCCAGTCAGTACGATATTGTTTGCAACGGTATCGAGCTCTCGTCGGGGGCTCTGCGTAACTTCGAGCTGGCGACCTTGCAGCGTGCCTTTGCAATCGCAGGCTACGGACAGGAGGAACTCGCAACGCGGTTTCCTGGGATGCTTGCCGCCTTGCGTTTCGGCGTTCCTCCGCACGGCGGGGCTGCGCCGGGCATCGAGCGGATGGTCATGCTGCTCGCGCGCGAGAGCAACATCCGCGAGGTGACGTGCTTTCCGCTGAACCAAACAGGACAGGATTGCTTGATGGGCGCTCCTGCTTCTGTCTCGGCGCAACAGCTGAAGGTCTTGGGGCTGAAACTGGCTTGAGGACGCAAGGATCGCTTGAGCTAGGTATCTTAAGATAATTACATACTTGCTCCCCCACTTTTTTTCTTGCTGATAGAAAGAAAATTCTATCGGCGCGGGAGATGTTTATAGGATGCATGTAGATGCGACATGGCACTTGGCGGAATTAAAACATGCGCATAGGCACGATGATAGGCAGTATTGTCTGCCAAGTCTATGTAACTCCCTATCTTAAGAATCGCTGTTGGTAGAGATCGAGGAATCCAAGATTTGTGTCTTCTCCCTCTTGCAGCCTTTCGAGCAGCGTCGCGACAGAGACGGGCTGTTGCGGGTCGTTGAGCTGGGTGAGAAAGTTGAAGACTTCGAGTAGCGGAGAACCATCGATGGTCTCGGCGTAGTCGCGTGCTATCCCGTCGAGCGCATCGGTCTCGCCCGCAAGGTAGAGGGACGCAGCGAGGTAGAGCAGGAAGCTGGCTTTGCGTTGCGAGAGTCTCACCCCCTCCTGTCGCGGCGGCGGACCGAGCAGGCGTTGCAGGGCGGAGGCGGCATCGCCCCACTCGGCGTTGGTGCGATGGATCAGAAAGCGCAGCAGATCGGCAGGCTCGGAGATGTCGCCCGCAAGCAACTCAAGCGCATAGTCCTGCTGTCCGAGCTCGACCAAAGCGCGCGCGCGTAGCCTGCGAGCATCATCGCGGTAGGGAGAACCCTCGCTGGGGATGTTGCGGTTGAGGACGGACAAGGCTTCTTGGGGTTGTCTCGCCAAGAGCAGCAGTAGTCCCGTTTTGGCGACGAGCCTATCCTTGTCGCCCGCGCTGTTGTCCTCGATGAAGGCTTTCTTGGCGATGTCGGCGGCGATCTTGTAGAAGCTGCCTTGACTGATGCGCTCGACCGCGCTCTCGCTCAACAACAATCCCAGTTCGCCCGGCGGGATCAGCTCCTTGAAGCCCTGATAGAGTAGATAAGCTTCGACCGGCGAAAGCGTCACCGCTTCGCGCAACAAGAAGAGATCTTGGAACAAATCAACCATTTGTTGCGATAACTCTGCCGTCTCAGGCAGCAGGGGGTGGCGGGTGATGGCTTCACGATAGGTGCGCAGCTGCTGGTAGTAGAGACCGTTCAGTCCGTAAGTGTTGCCGAGCTCTCGGCGCACGCGAAAGGCGAGCGCATCGCCGCGCCATGCTTGGTTGAGCCTTCCCAGCTGTTCAAGAATTTTCTCGCTCGGCAGTATATCGTTCTCCTTGGCAAGCACGAGAGCCTCCAAAGCAGCACGCACCTGCCAGTAGCCGCGCTGTTTGGCGCTTTGCATGCCTTGCCAAGTATCAAAGGCGCGACGATCGTTGCCCCTAGACCTTGCAAGCCAACCCTTGAGGAACTGAAAGGCATCGCGGTTGGAGCGTCGGATATAGCTGCTTGGCAAACGCTCTGCTCTGCGCAGCCACACGGTGGCAGCAGAGGTGTTGTCGTTGTTCAGCGCGCTGAGCGTTCTCCAAACGCTGACAAAGGCTTTGATCGCAGGAGGGTAGAGATCGTAGAAGTTGCCAGCTTGCGCAAAGTAACTTTCGGCAAGCGACCATTGCTCCTTTTGCGCCGCCGCAACGCCGCGCCAAAGGTAGGCTTCCTGAAGCCTATCGAAGACGGGAGCGCGGAGAAGCTGGATCGCCTCGTCTGCACGCTCGGAGAGCAGCAACGCCAACGCGCGCATCAGACGCGGCGTAAGGTTGTTCGTCGGAAAGGATTGCTCGTACAAGTTCAACAGCCCCAGCGCCTCGTGCCCTAGCCCTTGGCTCAAATAGTAGCCCGCGAGGGTCAGGTTGAAGCCACGACGGCTCGCAGAAAGATCGCGCAGCGAGCGCGCGTTGAACTTTTGACGCTCGACATCGTACGAACTGCCATCGCGTTCCCAAAGGCTGAAGTTCAAAACGGGAAGACGAATCAACTCGTCAGGCGCACGCTCGGCAACGGCGCGGTCTACATCCAGCGTCTCCAGTCGCAGCCCCTTCGGTGCCTTGATCGTGACATAACCATCGTCGGGTTGAACTTTAAGATCGCTCGCTAAAGGCACCAGAGCGATCCCTTGGGCACTCTCTAAAATTTGGAACTCAGGATAGGCGCGCGCGCGCGCGATGCCGAGGCTGGGGGTCGGCACAGGAATAACATGGAAATTGTCGCCAATTTCGGGGTCTTGAATCGTGGCGATCTTGCCGTAGCGGTTCAACAGGAAGTTGAACTCGGCTTGCTCTTGGGCATCCTGAGTGATCGCGGTATCTATCGAAAAGTAGGGGGGGACGGGTTGATCGTGGAACTCCAGCCACCACCCCAAGCCTACGCGGCGCAGCGCGGGATACAGACGTTGCGTCGAGGAGAAACGCAACACCGTGAAGCCCTCGACATCAAGCTGTTCGATGTCGCCGATCGCACTTTGGGCGTTTTGCGTCTCTTGTTGGGTGTCGAAGGTGAAGGCTCGGTCGGCGACAAACCATATGTAGCCGGCGCGTTGGAAGAAGGCGGTGGAGATATCCTCAGGCAGCAGCAGTTGGAACTGATAGGCGGGCGTGGGTCTTGTAGACGCGATCCGCGTAGGGCTGGGTTGCGCATCGCCTGGCGCAGAACCTGAGCGAGAAAAAATGCGCGGCGGTGGCAGAGGCGCCGACGTCTGTCGCAGTATCGAAGAGATGCCGACCAGATCGGGCAGGGGAGTAGCGTCAACCTCGACGACATGGAACAGATCCAGAACGACACGCGTTCCCGAAACGAAATGGCGGTAGCGGTTGTTGCGTCGCAGGGGAACAGAGAAGAGCGCGCGGTCGGCGAAACGTTGCACGCGCACGGGCGAAAAGAAGCCGCGCTGCGTCAATTCCAACGTGCGTAAGTCTAAGGGGTTGGCGCGGTTGAAGGTGACGACTAGCCGCTGCCCTTGTTTCTCGACGAGGTAGTTCGTCGGCTTGTCGTAGTCGAAGATAAAACGTGTGTAGTCACCATGGCGACCGGCGCGCACGCTGATGGCAGGCAGGCGGGGGGCGGCGGGAGCAACCGTGGAAGCCTCCACCCCGTAGCGGCTGGCGAGGCTGCTGTCGTCTTGATCGCGTGCGAAGAGATCGATCACAACACGATTGCCGTAGGCGAAGTCGCGCATCGAGAGGTTGCGTTTCAGCGCGAAGCGTACCTCCAGCCCGTTGCGCACGAAGGTGGGGTTGCCGAGCGAGCGAGCGATCGATCGCATGCGCGCCGCCGCGTTGGCTATGACTAGGGGTTTGCTGAACTCGACGACTAGAAGGTTACGCTCTTCTCCTTCTTCGCTGTCGGGATCGGCGGTGATGCGCGCGCGAAACAGCACATCGCTCGGCCAGGCGAAGGAGAGACGGTCGTAGCCCGCGCGGCGTTCGCTGTTCAGCGCGACTTGAAAGGGGGTTGCCTGTCGTTCCTCGCCTTGCTCGAAGGCTTCTTTCGGAACGCTGTCGGTGCGCTCGACGCTGACGCTTTGCCCAGGAATCGTGTTCGACGCGGGGTCGCTTTGGAAATAGACGACAATGCTACCCTCCGTGCGCCGTGTGGAGACCAACACATTCGGCTTCAAGGCAAAGACGATGCGCCTTGTATCTTGAACACGCACACTGCTCAAGTATCGCGCAAGCTTCTGTTGGGCATCGCCGAGCTCGAAACCTAGTGCCGATTGGCTGAAGGTGAGGCGAAGATTCTGCTGTTCGTCGATTTGGCTTGAAAAACTTGGGGCAGGTTGCCAACGGAAAATGAGATAGCCCGCGTCGCGCGCAAGCCCGCTCTCCACCTCGACGATGCGTTGCGCCTGCGCTTCTCGGATGCCGCTCTGCCAAACCGCACCCAACAAAAGGCAGAACAAGAAAATATTGCACAAGGGAATATTGCACAAGCGTGCTTGCACGCGACCTCTGATACCGAAGGCAGAGCGAAGGTTCTTACGCTCGTTGTACTGCGTCACCTTTCTTCGTCGTAGATGACGATATCGACTCGCCGCGCGAGCCTGTTGCGCACTTCAGGGGTGAGGGTACGAGAGATGTTCGCATTGAAAGAGGTGCTGGAGCGTCCCATCGCCGTGATCGGCACGCGCACGCCGTTCGTCTGCAGAATACGCAAAACCTCCAGCGCGCGCGCAAGCGAGAGGTGCCAGTTGCTCGGAAAGCGCCGCGGTGCGTTGACGAAGTTGTCGGGCGTCGAGTGACCAATCACCTCGATACGGTTCGCCGTGTTCTTCAGGAGATCGGCGAGGGCGAACAGGGTCAGTTTTGCTTGATCGTCAAGCCTGCTGTCGCCTTGTTCAAAAAAAACGCTTGCCGGAAAACTCATCATCACCCAGCCTGGACCCTGCGTCAGAAAGGCATCCTGCATCTTGGGATCGCTCTCGAACTGGCGTTGCAGAATGCGATAGAGGTATTGCGCAGAAAGAGTTAAAGGCGTTTTTCGTACATCCGAACTGTAGATGTAGTCCGATTGTCCGAAACGCAACTCTTTCCGTTCGCTGATAATGCGTTTCTCGATTCGAATCTCGTCGACATTCAAAAAACGCTTTGAGCAAAAATGAAAACAAAAAAGGTCAGCATCAAGGTGACCATATCCGTCATACTCAACAGCCATTGCGCCTCGGGCTGCGTTTGCGGGAGTTGTGTTTGGGGTTGTGCTCCTGTTTCGACTTGAACGCCGTCTTCAAGGTTTGTTTCTATTAGGGCGCCGGGCTGCCCTTCGATATTGGGGATGTAGAGGACGTTGGGAAAGCTCTCCGCGCCGATTCGGAACTGGAAGACGGTTTCGTCCTCAAGCTTTGTGTCGAGGCCGGATTGCACGCGCTCGGGGCTTATTCCTTCTTGCAGGGCTAACCTGCCGAGTTCTCCTGCGCGGCGCACGCTGAGGGGGGGGGTGAAGATATAGGCGTCGCGCGTGTCGTAGCCCGTGACGAAGGACGAGTAGATGGGTTGCTTGCTGTTGGCTATCGTAGACGAGATGCGTCTCAGCAAGATCAACATTTCGGGCTTGAGCTCCGCGCGATCCGCCTGAAAGAGCGCCTTGTTGAGAACTCTCACCTCCAGCGATCCCTCGCGGTCGTTGCGTTTCGTGCGCGCAACATGGATGTCCGTGTCGATGAGCAGTTCGATCTCTTCGAGAATGAAGTCTTTCGTGAAGCCGGCGGCGCGTCGTTTCAAGGGGTTGAAAACCTCCTTGCTCTGGATGGTCGTAGGCGAAAAAACCTTGGCGACCGAAGAGAGCGTCTGCTCTACGCGCTCCTCCACAACCTCGGAGAGAACCGTCAGCACGACGAAGAACGAAAGCACCAGCAGAAAAAGACTCAGAAAGGTGTAGGCGATGGCGAATTCGCTCTCCTCGTCGCTGCCCGAAGATTTGGTCGTCGTGCTGTGTTCACGGTGGTTGCTGAGCATGGCTTCGCAAGAATTTTGTTGTGGGAGGGGCGTTCTAAGGGCTGTGTTCAAGCACCGAACATGCTGTCGATTTCCGCCTGTTTGTCTTTAACGATGATGTTTTGCGGACCACTGAGTGTCTTGTCGTCGGAGGTTTCCTTTTTCGTGCGCCGTGCGGCGATCTCCTTGTAGCGTCGCGTCGCGTCCTTGTCGCCCATCGAGGACAAGATGCCATCCACCGCGAATTCGATCGATTCCACCGAATCGACGATGCGCGTCATCTGCTGTCCCGTCAGATCCTGAAAGGCGCAAGCCTGTACGATCAGCGTCAGCTCCTTGCGAATGACTTGCTCCATCTTTTCGTCCAACATGCCGAGCAGCGCCTGAATGTTCTCCGTTGCGTTCATGATCGCGTGTGTCGCCGATTCTGCCGTCGAGCGAATCGAACTGAGGTTTTGTACGATCGTCGGCAAATGTGTCTCGCTGATGTCGCGAGGGCGATCGGTGTTCGCGCCGACGGGCGCTTCTTCGTCGTTGTCTTCTGTCTTCTCCAATCCGCGCAGGCTAGCGAGCGTATGCCCTCCGTATTGTCCTGGCAGATCGCTCTCCAAGATCTCCTTCAGAATGGATTCGATAGCCGCGCGTTGCTCCTTGTTCAACACCTTGCTCGCTCCTTTGAGCAAGGCAGCCTTCGAGGCAGCGTCGGCGGAGGGAGGAATCGATGCCATCTATCTCAAAACGCTGTCGAGTTTCAAGCGCAGCGTGTCCGCGCTAAAAGGTTTGACGATGTAGTTGTTCACCCCCGCTTCTTTCGCGGCTTGAACGCTCGATTGCTTGCTTTCCGCCGTCACCATGATGAACGGAACTTGAGCGTTACTCGTATTGCCGCTACGAATCGCCTTCAGCAGATCCAAGCCGTTCATCGGCTCCATGTTCCAATCCGAGATCACAAGCCCGTAGCGTTTCGCGTTCATGCGGTCCAACGCCTCGCCGCCGTCGCTTGCATCGTCCACATCCTCGAAACCCAGCTGCGTGAGAAGGTTGCGGATGATCCGCACCATCGTTTTGTAGTCGTCTACAACAAGAATCGGAGTCTTCAGGTTCACAGGGCAAGACGCGTTAGCGGCAAGGTAAAGAAGTGCTTGTTGCCATCAAGGGGGTTTCTCTCCGTTCCATCAAGCCTACAGCATACACCATCTGGCAACGCGTGTCATCCTTTTTTGTGCTTTCGTTTGTCAAGCGACGGGCTTCGAGGCAAGGAAAGGGGGCAAGCAAGCGGGGAGGCGTTAAATTAGGCATTAGGGTGATTTGGGGGTGATTTTGGGGTTAGCTAGAGTTATTGCTCAAGAGTTTTTCCTCGTCAGTTCTGCAACGGACTCCGCAACCGACTTGGCGATCGAACGGAAGGTTGCTCTGATCTCTTCTGTTTGCAAGGATCGTGCCTTTTGTAGCATGGAAAAAGACTTTGTGTCACTCTTTTGCTGCTCAATCTCTGACGGAAAAATCATGAGGGGGGCGGCATTGTCCGCGCTTTCCTGCAGATCCTGCGAGAGGGGCAAGCGTCCGAGAAGGGGGATGGCGTTTTGCTGCGCCAAGCGCGATGTTCCGCCATCTCCGAAGAGGTGGCTCTCGAGTCCGCACTGCGGGCAGCGGAAGACGCTCATGTTTTCGACTAGCCCAACGATATCGACGCGCAGCTTGACGAACATCGCAAGGCTTTTTTGCACATCGTAGAGCGCTACCTGCTGCGGCGTTGCGACCAGCAAGGCACAATCGAGGTGCGCGCTTTGCGCGAGGCTGAGCGGCAGATCGCCTGTGCCAGGCGGCATGTCGAGCAACAACAGATCGAGTTCTCCCCACGCCGAGCCATCCAGCATTTGTTTCAAGGCGCGTGCGACGAGCGGACCGCGCCACACCAGCGCCTGCTTCGGATCGAGCATCGATCCCATCGAGAGGGTTTTGATACCGAAACGTTGTTCGGGAATCAGCCATCCCTCCTCGTTGCGGCGCGGTGCTTGCTCCAGCCCCAGCATCGTCACCAGCGAAGGTCCGTAGAGATCGCCGTCCAAAAGTCCGACGCGCAAAGTATCTTTACTTGTTTTGTTTGTTCCCTCGCGTTTTATCTGCGCGAGCGCGATGGCGAGGTTGACCGCGATCGTCGATTTGCCGACCCCTCCCTTGCCGCTGGCAACGCCCAGCACCACCTTCACGCCCGCCATGCCGTTTTGACGACGAGGCTCAGCACGCGCTTTCGCACCAACGTCGTTGTCCGCGCTTTTGCTGCTCGTCAGCACGAGCGCGAGCGTGCGTCCCGCAAGCTGCGGCTCTAATGTTGCGCGTAGGCGCGCTTCGAGCGCAGCCGCAAAACAAGAGAGAGTTCTCGGCAACGAAAGCACCAGCGAGAGACGATCCTCGTCCAAACGCAAGCTGGCGATGGCATCCTCTCCCAGATCTCCGACAACCTTGCCCGCCTCCCACTCGTCGAGAGGGCAGGCAAGCACCAAACGGCGCATCAAACTTTCCAAACGGGCAGAGGAAGAAGACATCAAAGAGCGCGTGAAAATAAAAATAAAAAAGGTGCTTGACGAACAGAGACAATTGTAGCCTTATGGAGGAAGATTGTAAAACAGAGGCGAGAAACTCAACTATGACATGGTCGCAAAACGGAGGCGAAAACCCTTGGGGAACCACGCGGCGAACGCGCAGCGCAGGCAACAGCAGCGGCGGTAGTGGTAGCAGTGGAGGAGGCGGCGCGCCTTCGATCGACGATATTATCGCGCGGGTGCAAAAAATACTGAGCGGTTTCTTCGATCCGCAAGGCGATCATATCGTGCGGCGGGTGCTGCTCGTTTTGTGCGGTGTCGTGTTTTTGTGGGTTGCAAGCGGGCTATATCGTGTCGATCAAGGCGAGGTCGGGGTGCCGCTCATCTTCGGCAAGTTCTATGGTCCTCCGAAGCCGCCTGGGTTGAACTACAACTTTCCCACTCCCATCGGACGCGTCTTCACACCGCAGGTCGAACGCGCGCGTAGGCTCGATATCGGATTTCGCTCGGCGCGCGGTAGCAACGACGCAGGCGCGCCCACCGACGCACGCGATGTTGCTGAAGAAAGTCTGATTCTCACCAAAGACCAAAATATCGTTGATATCGACTTCACCGTCTTTTGGAAGATTAGCGACCCCATCGCCTACCTCTTCAACATTCGAGACCCCGAGGCGACGATCAAGATCGCCTCCGAGAGCGCCATGCGCGAGGTCATCGGACAAACCTCCTTCGACGATGCCGTCACCGTCGGACGCGCCGAGATCGAAACAAACACACTAGTTCTCTTGCAACGCATCCTTGAGAGCTACAAGTCGGGCATTCTCGTCGAAAAGATCGACTTGCAGAAATCGTCGCCGCCTCCGCAGGTGATCGATTCCTTCAACGATGTGCAACGCGCGCGTCAAGACCTCGACCGCTTGCGAAATCAGGCAGAGGCATACGCAAACTCCGTCGTGCCGCAAGCGCGAGGAGAGGCAGAACAAATGCTGCGACAAGCCGAAGCATACGGCGAAAGGCTCGCCATCGAGGCGGAGGGCGAAGCAAAACGATTCTTGGAGGTGTGGCGCGCATATCGATCCGCTCCATCCGTCACGCGCCGAAGGATGTACCTCGAAACTTTGGGAGGAGTCTTCGAAAAATCCAATATCGTCATCATCGACAAAAGCGCAAACGGAGTCATTCCCTTCCTACCCCTGCCCGAAGTGCAAAGACGCTTGCGCAACAACAGCGCATCTCCTTCGCCATGATCAAGCCCTATCATCAATCCCGCCCTCAACCTCCAGCCCCCAAGAGTTCTCATGACCAGTAGCGAAAGAACAGCCCCGCGAGCCGCCGCAAGCGGAAGTAGCCAAGGAAGTAGCAAAGGCAGCGGCAAAAGAAAAGGCAGAGGACTATCCGTCTTCCTGCTGCTGTTGGGAGGAATTGTGTTGTTTTCGGTGCTTACTGCCTTGATGACGCTGTTTACCGTCAAGCAGACGGAGCAGGTGCTGATCGTGCGCTTCGGCGAAGTGCAACGCGAGATATTCACCCCAGGTCTGCGGGTGAAAGTGCCTCTGATCGACAATATCGTCATCTACGACAAGCGGACGCTGGATATCGATCCTCCTCCTTTCGAGGTGCTGCTGACCGACAAGAAACGAATCGCGGTTGATGCGTTCGCGCGCTATCGCATCGTGCAGCCGAAGATCTACTACCAGCGTATTTTCAACGAGACGCGCCTGCGCGATCGCTTTGGCAAGAACATCAACGCTGCCTTGCAGCGCGTGATTGCAACCGTGTCGTTGGATACCTTGCTCTCCAGCCAGCGTGAGGCGATCATGAACGAAATCCGCGAGGAGGTGCGCAAGAGTGCCGAGAGCTTCGGGGTCGAGGTGATCGATGTGCGTATCGGGCGGACAGACTTGCCTGAAGACACGAGCCAAGCCGTCTTCGAGCGCATGCGCACCGAACGCGAGCGCGAGGCACGCGAGCTGCGCGCGCAGGGAAACGAGTCGGCACAAAAAATTCGTGCCCAAGCCGACAAGGAGAAGGAGATCATCTTGGCGGATGCAACGCGCCAAAGCTCCATCTTGCGAGGCAAGGGCGAGGCGACGCGCAACCGTTTGTTGGGGCGTGCTTTTTCTCGTGATCCTGCCTTCTTTGAATTCAACAAGTCGCTTGAGGTCTACAAAAAGAGCATCGAGGGGGGCGAAACGACGATCATTCTCTCGCCGGAAAGCGAGTTCTTCCGATACTTCAATCGTAGCCGTTAGAGTCCGTTGTTTGTAAAATTGTCTCGAAGCCTCAAGGGGTGGGTGCGAGGCGAGTTGCGTTTCTTTCTGCCTTTCCTTTGTGTTGGGACGGGAGGATTTGTTGTCGATGCGGGTTTGCTCACCTTGTTGGTGATGCTTTTTGCTCCGCAGACGGTTTTGCACACTTTGTTGTTGCGTTGCGTGGGCTTTTCTTGCGGGGTGTTTTTCACATGGTTTTTCAACAAAAGATGGACATTTCGCGAACGACCTGACGGGGGATCGTTGTTGTTTTACTATCCGTTTATGGTTGGGGGTGCGTTTGTCAATTTGAGTGTTTTCACGGCGTGCCTTGTGTGGTTGCCGTTGGCGGCGCGGTATCCTGTGATTGGGGTTGTTGTGGGGACGGGGACGGCTTTGTTTGTCAATTTTGCTTCGATGCGGTGGATTATCTTTACAAAACGCTCGTGAGCGGGCTGTTGCGCGAGCCGTCTTGCGTTTTGTCGTCAAGACAACGCGCGTTATTTTCTCAACTTATAGCCGATAGCAAAAAGCCGCCACAGCCCCAAGTAACACAACATCGTCGTGATAAACAGAATCAACGAACTGGTAAGAATATCGCTCTCCGCAATTCCCGTGAAACCATAACGCAACCCATCAACAAGGTAAAAAAGAGGATCCAACCTGGCAAGCGTCTGAAAAGGCTCCGGAAGGCTGTCGATGCGGTAAAAAGTGCCCGACAAAAACGACAAAGGAACAACAATAAAACTGGTCAGAGCAGCAACATGCTCAAACTTTTCCGCCCACAAACCCACGAAAGCACCAAAAACAGACATCAGAAGAGAAGCGCACAGCGCATTATACAAAATGACAAAAGGATGGATGAAGGAAAACTCGACGAAAGGCAACAAAGACACCACAACGAGAACGCCTACGAAAAATCCTCGTGTCGCCCCGCCCAAGACGATTCCCAACGTCAGCTCGGTCGCGCTCAACGGAGCAAGTAACAGGTCGGCGATATTGCCCTGTATCTTGCTCACCAACAGCGAGGAAGAAGTGTTGGCGAACGCGCCTTGAATGATGCTCATCATCACCAAGCCCGGCATGATAAAGGTCGCAAACGGCAGCCCCGAAACCCTGATCTCCGTGCGCTCAAACGCGAGCGAAAAGATGGCGAGAAAGATAAGCGCCGTGATCGCAGGCGTCGCCACCGTCTGCACCCACACAACAAGAAAACGACGCACCTCGCGCTGATAGAGCGACCACAAACCCCGCATGTTCAGATGGCGGTAGTGCAAAAGGCGCGGGCTTAGATCGTTTCTCACGAGGTTTTTCCCAAGGGATTTTCTAATGCTTTTTCACGGAGCGCGCTGGCAACAAAGGGCGGAACAAAGCCGCTGATGTCGCCGCCCATCAATGCGATCTCGCGCACGAAGCGCGACGAGAGAAAGTGGTATTTGTCCGTTGCCGTCAGGAAGACGGTTTCGATGTCAGGGGCGAGCGCGCGATTCATGCCGGCAAGCTGAAACTCGAACTCGAAGTCCGACACAGCACGCATGCCGCGCAAGATAACGCGCGCCTCGTACTGACGCATGCTCTCGATCAAAAGCGACGCGAAGCCAACGACCCGAAGACGAGAGGTAGCATCAGGAAAAGCCTCCGCAACCGCGCGCTCCACCTGAACGACACGCTCGTTTTGCGAAAAAAGAGTCTTCTTGTTGTGGCTGCTCGCAACACCCAAGATGACATGGTCGAACAGACGCAGCGCGCGCTCGGCGATATCCAAATGCCCGCAAGTGATCGGATCGAAAGAACCCGGATAAAAGGCAACGCGAGAAATCATGCCTCAGTCGCGCCCAGCTCGCTCGTCGCGCTCGTCTTGTCCGTCTGCGATGTGCCTCCCTCCAGTAAAATTTTTCCGAGCGCAACGAGGCTTTCACCCTCCTTCAAATCGAACAAGCGTACCCCGCGCGTTGCGCGTCCGCATAGGCGTACGCTCTCGGCGGTGATGCGCGAGAACTGACCCTGGTTGGAATAGAGGTTGAGCTGGTCGCTCGCTTGCACAGGTAGACTGGCGACCACCTCGTCGCCCTCGCTCAGCACGGCGTTCTTTATCCCTTTGCCGCCTCGCCCAGCGCAGCGGTATTCCTCAAGTGCGGTGCGTTTGCCGTAGCCTGAAGCGAGCGCGGTGAAGATCGCCGTCTCCTTGTCGTTTTGGGCGGGGACGGAAGCGATCGAAACTAGGCTGTCTCCCTTGGCGAGATTCATGCCGCGCACCCCGCTACTCTCGCGCGACGAGAAGACGCGCAAGTCGGAGAGAGAAAAACGAATCGCGTTCGCAAAGCGGCTGGCGAGAAAGAGATCGTCTCCCTCATCGCACACGACCGCTCCGACGAGCGCGTCTCCCTCAGGGATCTTCATGGCGATAATGCCGTTGCGCATAATGTGGGCGAAATCTTTGAGCGCGTTGCGCCGCACGTTGCCTGAGGCGGTTACCAGCACCAGACTCTTGTGCTTCAACTCTTGCGTACTGTCAGGTAGCGGGGTGATGTTGGTGACGCGCTCGTTCGGCGTCAGCTCCAACAGGTTGGCGACATTCCTGCCGCCTCCCTGCGGGCTGCCCTCAGGCAGGTCGGCTGCCGAAAGCGCATAGACCTTGCCTCGATTGGTGAAGAAGAGCAGTCGCGCCGTCGTGCTGACAAAGCAGGTTTGCATCAAGTCGTCCTCGTTGCCGATCTTCATACCCGCGCGCCCCTTGCCGCCGCGCTGCTGGCTGCGATAGGTTTGGCTCGCCACGCGCTTAACATAGCCCTGCCGCGTGATCGTCACTACCACCTCCTCGTGCTGGATAAAACTTTCCGCGTCTTCCTCCACGGAGACCTCCTGCTCGACGATGTCGGTGCGTCGCTCGGTTGCGAACTGCTGCTCGACCTCGCGCAGATCCTCCTTGATGCTTGCCGCACGACGCTCCTTCGAGGCGAGCAACGCACGACACTCGACGATACGCGCGAGGTTCTCACGCGCCTCTGCCAACAGCTTTTCTTTTTCTAAGCCGACGAGGCGTTGCAAGCGCAACTCCAAGATCGCCTGACACTGCGCACGGCTGAGACGACACCTGCCGTCCGCTAGCAGCTCGAGCGCCATCCTTGTCGCCGCCGCCGCCGTCTCGCTGGTGAGCGCGCTGTCTGCGCCATTTTGTTTTTGCTCTCCTCTCTCCAGCAAAGCTGTAACGGCGCGCGTGCTCCAAGTCTCCGCCATGAGAGCTTGCCTTGCCTGCTCGGCATCGACGGCGGCGCGAATGAGGGCGACGACGCGCTCGATCTCGTCGGTGGCAACGAGCAGCCCGCACAAGTTGTGCAACCGTCTCTGCGCCTTCCTCAACAAGAAGGCGGTACGGCGACGCAGCACCTCGTCGCGGAAATCGAGGAAGATTGTCAGCATCTCTTTCAAGTTCATCACACGCGGCTGCCCGCGATCCAAAGCTAGCAGCTGGACGCTGTAGCTCGTTTGCAACGCCGTGTGCTTGAACAGAAGCGCACGCACCTGTTCGGGACGCGCGCTCGCCTTCACCTCGACGGCGATGCGCAGTCCCTCGCGGTCGGATTCGTCGCGCAGATCCGAGATACCGAAGACTTTTTTCTCGCGCACCAGCTCTGCGATGCGCTCGATAATGCGCGCCTTGTTCGTTTGATAAGGCACCTCGGTAAACAGCAGCAAGGTCTTTCCTCCGCGCAGAGGTTCGATGGAGCTGCGCGCGCGCACGACGATCGAGCCGCGCCCCTTGCGGTAGCACTCCTTGACGGCATCGCGTCCGAGGATGAGCGCGCCGGTGGGAAAATCAGGACCGGGCAGCCTTTCGATGAGCTCTTCGAGCGCGAGCTCGGGCTTTTCGAGCAGCGCACGACAGAGCGCACATATCTCGCCGAGATTGTGCGGCGGAATGTTCGTAGCCATACCGACGGCGATGCCTCCGCCGCCATTGACGAGCAGGTTCGGCAGGCGCGAGGGCAGCACGCGCGGCTCGCTGAGCGCGCCGTCGTAGTTAGGCACAAAGTCTACGGTGTCCTTGTCGATATCTTGCAACAGGGCTTCTGCGGCTCTTTCCAGTCGCGCTTCGGTGTAGCGCATGGCTGCGGCGCGGTCGCCGTCGATCGAGCCGAAGTTGCCTTGCGCGTCGATCAGCGGTAGGCGCATCGAGAAATCTTGCGCCATGCGCACCATCGCGTCGTAGACGGGTGCGTCGCCGTGCGGGTGATACTTGCCCATCACCTCTCCTACGATACGCGCGCACTTGCGATAGGCGTTCGATGCCGTGTAGCCGCCCTCCTGCATGGCATAGAGGATACGGCGATGAACGGGTTTCAAGCCGTCGCGTGCGTCGGGCAGCGCGCGCGCGACGATGACGCTCATCGCGTAATCGAGGTAGGAGCGTTCCATCTCCTCTTCGATGGCGATGTTTTCTGTGTTGCCTCTAACGACCATGCTCTTTGCTCTTTGTTTGCTTACAACCTTTCGTTAATCCATTCTGCCGCGCGCGGCGCGTAATAGGTGATGACGGCGTTCGCGCCCGCGCGTTTGCAACAGAGAAGTTGTTCGAGCAGGCAGGCACGTTCGTCGAGAATGCCTGCCTCGCTCGCCGTTGCGAGGGCGGCATACTCGCCTGACACATGGTAGCACAGCAGAGGGGCTGCGAAGGCTTCCTTCGCGCGCCGTACGATATCGAGGTAGGGCAGCGCTGGTTTGACGATCACCATGTCCGCACCTTCTTGCAAGTCGAGCGCGATCTCCCACAGCGCCTCGTCGCCGTTAGCGCAATCGAGTTGGTAACTGCGTTTGTCGAGCGGCGCGCCTGTGTTTGCGCCTGTGTTTGTGGCGGAGGCGCGTCCTTTGGGGCGCACCTTCAGTGCCTCGCGAAAGGGAGCGTAGAGGTGGGATGCGAACTTTGCAGCATAACTGACGAGGGGGAGGTTGGCAAAACCTTGCGCGTCTAGCGTCTTGCGCAGGTAGGCGATACGACCGTCCATCATGTCGGAGGGGGCGAGGATGTCGGCACCGCTTTGTGCGAGCGCGAGTGCCTGCTTGCCGAGCGCGATTAACGAAGCCTCGTTGTCGATGCTCCCTCCCTCGACGATACCGTCGTGCCCGTGCGTCGTGTAGGGGTCGAGCGCGACATCGGCGAGGATTGCTATACCGCATCCTCGCAAGGTCTCTAAGGCGCGGCTCATGAGATTGTCCTTGCGCCAAGCCTCGCGTCCGTCGGCGCGCTTGTCTGTCTGCTTCACGACGGGAAACAGGGCGAGCGCGGGGATACCCAACCGCTGCGCGCGTTCGGCGCAGGCGGGTAGAAGGTCGATCGTCAGACGCTCGACACCGCGCATGGAGGATATAGGCTCGCGTTCGTTATGCCCTTCGCGGACAAAAATAGGCCAGACAAGGTCGGCGGCAGAGAAGCGATGTTCCGCACAAAGCCTCAACAGAGAATCGCTGCTCCGCAAGCGACGCAGGCGCGTTTTCGGATAGGCTCGTGTTGCCGAGGCTGTAAAGGTCACGGCGTTCTCACTTTTTCTTCACGGTGCCTCGCCTACGCCCACCTGTCCGACATTGCCGAAGATGTCCTGTAGAAGGTTGCGTCTTGCAGAACGCAGTCCTCGCGTCTTGGCGGAGTCTGTATGCACGAAGCGCACGTCGTCGATGTCGCGCAGCTCGAGCGCTTGCAGCACGCCGCCGTCGCGTGCAAAGAGCAGAATCAAAACTTGACGATCTCTCAGCGAGGGGGAGATTTGCCCCACCTGTTTCGTGCGCGCGCCGTAGTAGTAGTAGACATGCGGACGATATGGATTGACCAAATTGGGTGGTCCTAGAAGGTCGAGAACCTCTTTTTGTTTTTGCTCGCCTACTTTCAGTTGGGCGATTTGGCTTTGGGCAAACCACACGCCTTGCACGCCTTTTTGCGCGCAGCCGAGCGTTCCGAACAGCAGGACTAGTGCGCTTGCTAGGGGGAAAAACAGCGAGGACAAGGGAGACGATTGCAAAGGAGATGATTGCAGGAGCGTGAGTTTCATGATTGCTCTATCATAAGCCGATTGTCTTCCGATTGCGCGTAAAATATGAGGTGTTGAGGATGCGACGATGGGGTTTTTTCTTGTGGCGTTATGCTTGTGTTCGTTTTCTGCGCGCGCGTTTGGAGCGTGAGTATGGAGCGAGGCTTTATGCTTGTGCTTTGCGCGATTCGCGTGTGCGCGCGTTGTTTGAGGGGGGGAGTGTTTCGGACACGGTGGATGGGCGTTTGGATTGTCTGACCTTGCATTTGTATCTTTACACGGCGCGTTTTCAGGGGCGTTTTGGGAGGATTGTGCGTGTGATGATGGAGGTTTTTGTGCGTGATTTGGATCGTTCGTTGCGCGAGATGGGAACGGGGGATTTGAGTGTTGGGAAGCAGGTGAAGAAGATTCTTTCGCGGGTTTATGGAGCTTTCGATGCGTATCGGTTAGCGGGGAGTGATGGGGAGTGGCGGGCTGCTCTTGGGCGGAATGTGGTGGGGGGGGATGCGGAGGGGTTATTGGCGTGTGCGAGGGGGGTTGAGGGGCGGTTGGCGAGATTGAGTTTGCGGGAGTGTGTTCGCGGGGAGATTTTGAACGAGTAACGGGCTTTTTGGGAACAAGAGGGCGTTGTTGCGCTTGTGTTTGTCTGGCTTTGTTTGTCTTACTTTGTTTGTCTTGCTTTGTTTGTCTTACTTTGTTTGTCTTACTTTGTTTGTCTGTCGCGTTCGCGCTTGTGCTTTTTAAAGGCACACGCTCGCGCAACAGACTTGCTTTGTATGATGACGGGCGCAAAACATCGTGCGCGTAGCGCACGGGGAGCGCGAGGGAGTAATCCCTCGCAAAAGACCCCGCGTCAGCGGGGCGCGTAAGCGCCTTCTACGCACTCGCGCGAAGCGCGAGATGCGTAGCCTCTTATTCCAAAGCGCGTTTCGCAGAAACGCGCAAGCTGACTCGTAACATGGTACAACGACCCTGTTTTCCTCTCCCTAACGACAAGAAGAACGCACGCAGTGCGCCTCTTAATTCAAAAGCGCAACCCTCTACAGAATTTCGTCGGGTTGTGTCCCGATGCGGGTTTCTGTGCCGTCGACATCGCTGTAGATCGTGTAAGCATCATTATCGCCCGTAGCATGATAGCCTTGGATGTAGACAACATTATCTCCTCCATTGACGGTGATTCGCAGATCCAAGTCCATCTCCCCCTCGCCTTCTGTAAACGATGCTAAACTACCAGATGTAGGCGGAATCAGAGTGCCTCTGACGAAGGTAAAATCTCCGTCGACATAATTTGTCCCCGTTGTAGCGAAGATCAGCTTGTTGCCCGTTCCGTGGCCAGTGGCACTGAGTATTGTATCCGTGCCATCGCCCGCGTTGAACAGATAGGTGTCCGCGCCCGCGCCGCCGTCAAGGGTGTCGTTGTCCTCACCGCTATTCAGTTCGTCATTGCCACCTCCGCCGTACAAAAAATTTCTAAACTGATTGCCGGTCAAGGTGTCGTCGAAGCCCGAGCCGATCAAGTTTGCGATCTTGTTAGCAGCGATAGAATCTCCCTTAGCCCAGCCGCCTGAGGCAATGACAGGGCGAGCAGTAAGGTCGATGGTGACCCCTGCAGTCGAGCTTGCGTAGCTCACCCAACCGACGGGGGACGCGTCTGATGTGTAGAATCTGTCGGCATCGGCGGTCGCCAAGAAGGGATTGCTCTCGCTGCCATCGCCCGTCACACCCGATGGCACGGCAGGTACATTTATTTTGCTATCCACGCCATCGTTACCACGCGTGTGGAAAGTGTAACCTGCAGGATGGGTCGTGAAGTCTATGGTGTTGAGCGTGCTATCGCCATCGCCATTCTTTACGGTGAGTCTTACAGTGCCGTCGATATGGGTGAAAGCGTAGGTCGCGCCCATATAGGCGTTGCCATCCTCCCCTTGCAAGAAGACGATCTTGCCTCCATCGCCGATGATCATATCTGTGCCATCGTCCGCGTTGAAGGTATAAGTATCCGAGTTTCCTCCACCATTAAGGGTGTCATTGCCCACTCCGCCGTGAAAAATATTTCTACTCTGACTGCCAGTCAATTCGTCGTCGTAGCGCGAGCCGATCAAGTTTTCGATTCTTGTCAGCTTATCTCCCGTAGCCCAGCCGCCTGAACCCGTGGCAACATCATCGGTGTCAAGATCGCCAAGGTCGATGGTGACCCCTGCATTCGAACCTGCGTAGCTCGCCCAGCCCAGGACGAAAGAGCTTACGAATCTGTCGGCATCGGCGGTCGCCAAGAAGGGATTGCTCTCGGAGCCATCCTGTATGCTTGGCACAAAAATCGATTTAGGATCGATTGCTATGGGGTCTTTGCCATAGATCTGCGTGTAGAAAGTGTAGGCACCATCGTTAGTATAGTTCGTGAATACTATGGTATTGAGCGAATCGCCGTTACCATCCTTCACCTCTAGGGTTGCATCCTTGCCTTCTCCGAGGAGTAAGGTGTAGCTTGCGCCCGCATAGAACTGTTCTATGGACGGTTGGATGAAGATGATCTTGCCGCCGTCGTCGATGATCGTATCCGTGCCATCATCCTTGGTGAACACATAGGTATCCGCACCATTGCCGCCGTCGAGGTCGTCGTCGCCCACGTTGCCGACGAGGTTGTCGTCGCCCTCGCCGCCGAAGAGGTCATCGTTGCCCTCGCCGCCGTAGAGGTTGTCGTCGCCCGCATCGCCGTAGAGGTTGTCGTTGTTCGCGCCGCCGTGGAGGTCGTCGTTGTCCGCGCCGCCGTAGAGGTTGTCGTCGCCCGCATCGCCCTCGAGGCGGTCGTCGCCACCACCGCCCTCGAGGCGGTCGTCGCCTGTTCCTCCGAGCAGTCTGTTGTTATTGTCATCGCCAGTCAGCCAGTCGTTGCGGTCTGAGCCTAGGATGTTTTCGATGTTGCTGATGGTGTCGCCAACCGCTTCGTTTTGGTTGGCAGTAAAGCCATAGCTGTTCGCCTCAAAGTCCGCTTGCTTTCCTGCCTTAGAAAGGTCAACCCTGACCCCATCGGCAGAGTTGCTATAAGAAATCCCGTCACCAGTACCATCGCCGCCATCGAGGGTGTCATCACCCTCGCCGCCTTCGAGGATGTCATCACCCGCGCCGCCCTCAAGGATGTCGTCGCCTCCGCCGCCGCTGAGGATGTCGGTGAAGTCGCCCGCGCCCCCACGCAAGGTGTTGGCTTCAGCGTTGCCAGTCAAGGTGTCGGCTTGATTCGAGCCGATCAGGTTGTTGATGCCTGTAAGAACATCTCCCTCAGCCCAGGTGCCTGTAGCAGTGATAGGGTTAGCACCAAGGTTGATCATGACACCTTCTGTAGTTGAATTTTCGTAGCTCACCCAGTCCGCGCCTGCCTCCTCCGAGAAGTCCTCGCCCACTGCCGTTGCAAAGAACGGGTTGTTCTTGCTGCCTAGTTTCGGAGGCACAACAAGCGAGGTGATTGCTGCGTCGGTGCCATCGCTACCACGCGTGTAGAAGCTGAAGATAGACGAAGGATCGCTCGCAAATTCTAGGACATTGAGCGTCGTAGTAGCGTCGCTGGCAGTCACCGTGAGCGTTACAGCATCGCCTTGTCCGCGGACGAAGGTGTAGCTCGCGCCCGCATAGGCATCCCCCGCGTCCCCTTGCAAGAAGACGATTGTACCGCCGTCGTCGGTGATCGTATCCGTACCGTCGCCCGCGTTGAACAGATAGGTATCCGCATCCGCACCGCCGTCGAGGATGTCGTTGCCCGCGCCGCCCTCAAGGATGTCGTTACCAGCGCCGCCGCTGAGGGTGTCGATGAAGTCTCCCGCACCACCACGCAAGGTGTTGGCAAGATTGTTGCCAGTCAAGGTGTCGCCTGCTGAGTCCGACCCGATCAGGTTTTCGATGTTCCTAAGCGTATCGCCCACAGCATGGCCGCCTGTTGAATCCGTGGTATCGGCACCGTCGTCTTGAAGAGCGATGGTGACACCTGCATTTGAACCTGCGTAGCTAGCCGTGTCTGCAAGATCGTTCGCACCCTCGCCGCCGTCGAGGGTGTCATCGCCCTCGCCGCCTTCGAGCGTGTCATCACCCGCGCCGCCTTCGAGCGTGTCGTTGCCATCGCCGCCTTCGAGGGTGTCATCACCCGCGCCTCCACGCAAGGTATTGTCCTCAGCGTTGCCAGTCAATCTGTCGACTTCCTTCGTGCCGATCAGGCTGTTGAAGCCCGTAAGAGTATCTCCCGCAGCCCAACCGCCAGAGGCCGTGGCAGCACCATTGACAAGAGTGCCAAGGTCGATGGTGACACCGACATCTGCTGTCGAGTCTGCGTAGCTCACCCAGTCATTGTCTCCCGAACCAGTGAAGCTGTCGGCAGCTGCGGTTGCCTCGAACGGGTTGTTCTCGCTGCCATCTCCCACCACTTTCGACGGCACAACAAGCGAGGAAGCATCGATTTCTGTGTCGGCGCTACCGCTCCGCGTGAAGAAGTCAAAGCCCGCCGAAGGATAACTCGTGAATTCTATGGTATTGATTATTTTGTCGGCACTATCCCTCACCGTGAGCGTTACAGCATCGCCTTGTCCGCGGACGAAGGTGTAGCTCGCGCCATTATAGTCGTTGCCTGTACCTTGCAAGAAGACGATTGTACCTCCGTCGTCGGTGATCGTATCCGTGCCATCGTTCGCGTTGAACAGATAGGTGTCCGCATCCGCACCGCCGTCGAGGATGTCGTTGCCCGCGCCGCCCTCAAGGATGTCGTTACCCGCGCCGCCGCTGAGGGTGTCGATGTATTCGCCCGCGCCGCCACGCAAGGTGTTGGCTTCAGCGTTGCCAGTCAAGGTGTCGGCTTGCCCTGAACCGATCAGGTTGTTGATGCCTGTCAGCGTATCTCCCGCAGCCCAGGTGCCTGTAGCAGTGATAGGGTTAGCACCAAGGTTGATCTTGACACCTTCTGTAGTTGAATTTTCGTAGCTCACCCAGTCCGCGCCTGCCGCCTCCGAGAAGTCCTCGCCCACTGCCGTTGCCAAGAACGGGTTGTTCTCGCTGCCATCCCCCACCACTTTCGGCGGCACAACAAGCGAGGTGATTGCTACGTCGGTGCCATCGCTACCACGCGTGACGAAGCTGAAGATAGACGAAGGATCGCTCGCAAATTCTAGGACATTGAGCGTCGTAGTAGTGTCGCTGGCAGTCACCGTGAGCGTTACAGCATCGCCTTGTCCGCGGACGAAGGTGTAGCTCGCGCCATTATAGTCGTTGCCTGTACCTTGCAAGAAGACGATTGTACCTCCGTCGTCGGTGATCGTATCCGTACCGTCGCCCGCGTTGAACAGATAGGTGTCCGCATCCGCACCGCCGTCGAGGATGTCGTTGCCCGCGCCGCCCTCAAGGATGTCGTCTCCATCGCCGCCGCTGAGTATGTCGTTGCCCGCGCCGCCCTCAAGGATGTCGTTACCCGCGCCGCCGCTGAGGGTGTCGGTGAAGTTGCCCGCGCCACCACGCAAGGTGTTGGCAAGATTGTTGCCAGTCAAGGTGTCGCCTGCTGTGTCAGATCCAATCAGGTTGTTGAAGCCCGTCAGCTTATCTGCCGTAGCCCAGCCGCCAGAGGCCGTGGCAGCGCCATTGACAAGAGTGCCAAGGTCGATGGTGACACCTGCATCCGAACCTGCGTAGCTCAGCCAGTCCTCGCCTACCGCCGAACCCGCCGTCAAGATGTCGGCAGCTACCGTTGCCAAATACGGGTTGTTCTCGCTGCCGTCCTGGAACGGTAGCTGAAGAATATCGAGCAGTGTGTCGGTGTCACCACTCCGCGTGTAGAAAGTGTAAGCTGAAGGATATGTCGTGAAGTTTATGATATTGGCTACGCCGAGGGCAAAAACTGTAAGCCTTACATTAGCATTGACATAGGCGAAAAAGTAGGTTGCGCCATCGTAGGCGTCGTTCGTCCCTTGCAAGAAGACGATCTTGCCGCCGTCGTCGGTGATCGTATCCGTACCATCGCCCGCGCCGAACACATAGGTATCCGCACCCTCGCCGCCCTCAAGGGTGTCCGCGCCAGCGCCGCCTTCGAGGGTGTCATCACCCGCGCCGCCCTCAAGGATGTCGTTGCCATCGCCGCCGCTGAGGGTGTCGGTGAAGTCGCCCGCGCCACCACGCAAGGTGTTGGCTTCAGCGTTACCAGTAAAGGTGTCGCCTGCTGTGTCAGATCCAATCAGGTTGTTGATACCTGTAAGCACAGTGGTAGTGCTAAGGTCGATGTCAACGCCTGCCAAGTTTTCGTAGCTCACCCAGTCATTGTCTCCCGAACCCGTGAAGCCGTCAGTAGCTGCCGTTGCCAAGAACGGGTTGTTCTCGCTGCCATCGCCCACCACTTTCGGCGGCACAACAAGCAAGGAAGCATCGATTGCTGTGTCGGTGCTACCGCTTCGCGTGTAGAAGTCAAAGCCCCCCGAAGGATAACTCGTGAATTCTATGGTATTGATTATGTTGTCGGCACTACCCTTCACCGTGAGGGTTACAGCATCGCCTTGTCCGCGGACGAAGGTGTAGCTCGCGCCATTATAGTCGTTGCCTGTATCTTGCCAGAAGACGATTGTACCGCCGTCGTCGGTGATCGTATCCGTACCATCGCCTGCGCCGAACAGATAGGTATCCGCACCCTCGCCGCCCGCAAGGATGTCGTCGCCCTCGCCGCCCTCAAGGATGTCGTCTCCATCGCCGCCGCTGAGGGTGTCGGTGAACTCGCCCGCGCCACCACGCAAGGTGTTGGCTTCAGCGTTACCAGTCAAGGTGTCGGCTTGACCAGAGCCTATCAGGTTGTTGATGCCTGTAAATGTATCTCCTAGAGCAAAGGTGCCTGTAGCAGTGATAGGGTTAGCACCAAGGTTGATCATGACACCTTCTGTAACTGAACTTCCGTAGCTCACCCAGTCCGCGCCTGCCGCCTCCGAGAAGTCCTCGCCCACTGCGGTTGCCAAGAACGGGTTGTTCTCGCTGCCATCGCCCACCACTTTCGGCGGCACAACAAGCGAGGTGATTGCTGTGTCGGTGTTACCGCTCCGCGTGGAGAAGGTGTAGTCCGCCAAAGGATCACTCGCAAATTTTATGACATTGAGCGTCGTAGTAGTGTCGCTGGCAGTCACCGTGAGCGTTACAGCATCGCCTTGTCCGCGGACGAAGGTGTAGCTCGCGCCATTATAGTCGTTGCCTGTACCTTGCAAGAAGACGATTGTACCTCCGTCGTCGGTGATCGTATCCGTACCGTCGCCCGCGTTGAACAGATAGGTGTCCGCATCCGCACCGCCGTCGAGGGTGTCGTTGCCCGCGCCGCCCTCAAGGATGTCGTCTCCATCGCCGCCGCTGAGGATGTCATCACCCGCGCCGCCCTCAAGGATGTCGTTACCCGCGCCGCCGCTGAGGGTGTCGGTGAACTCGCCCGCGCCACCACGCAAGGTGTTGGCTTCAGCGTTACCAGTCAAGGTGTCGGCTTGACCTGAGCCGATCAGGTTGTTGATGCCTGTAAATGTATCTCCTAGAGCAAAGGTGCCTGTAGCAGTGATAGGGTTAGCACCAAGGTTGATCATGACACCTTCTGCAACTGAATTTTCGTAGCTCACCCAGTCATTGTCTCCCGAACCCGTGAAGGGATTGGCATCCGCCGTTGCCAAGAACGGGTTACCCTCGCTACCCGCGCTACCCGCGATCAATTTATCTGGCACGACAAGCGAGGCAGAGTCGATTGGTGAGTCGGTGCTACCGCTCCGCGTGGAGAAGGTGAAGGTAGACGAAGGATCGCTCGCAAATTTTAGGACATTGATCACATTGTTGGCACTATCCCTCACCGTGAGGGTTACAGCATCGCCGCGTCCTGCATCGGAGCGCGTGAAGTCGTAGTCTGCGCCATCGTAGGCGTTGCCCGCCCCTTGCAAGAAGACGATTGCGCCGCCGTCGTCGGTGATCGTATCCGTGCCATCGCCCACATTGAACAGATAGGTGTCCGCGCCCTCGCCGCCTTCGAGCGTGTCCGCGCCAGCGCCGCCTTCGAGGGTGTCATCACCCGCGCCGCCGATGAGGATGTCCGCGCCCGCGCCGCCCTCAAGGATGTCGTCTCCATCGCCGCCGCTGAGGATGTCGATGTATTCGCCCGCGCCACCACGCAAGGTGTTGGCTTCAGCGTTACCAGTCAAGGTGTCGGCTTGACCTGAGCCGATCAGGTTGTTGATGCCTGTAAATGTGTCTCCCGCAGCCCAGCCGCCTGAACCCGTGGCAACGCCATCGACAAGAGTGCCAAGGTCGATGGTGACACCGACATCTGCTGTCGAGTCTGTGTAGCTCACCCAGTCATTGTCTCCCGAACCCGTGAAGGGATTGGCATCCGCCGTTGCCAAGAACGGGTTCCCCTCGCTACCATCGCCAGCCTCGGTCAGTTTATCTGGCACGACAAGCGAGGCAGAGTCGATTGCTGTGTCGGTGCTACCGCTCCGCGTGGAGAAGGTGAAGGTAGACGAAGGATCGCTCGCAAATTCTAGGACATTGAGCGTGTTGCCTCCCTTGCTCACCGTGAGCGTTACAGCATCGCCACGTCCTGCATCGGAGCGCGTGAATTCGTAGTCTGCGCCATCGTAGGCATCCCCCGCGTCCCCTTGCAAGAAGACGATTGCGCCGCCGTCGTCGGTGATCGTATCCGTACCGTCGCCTGCGCCGAACAGATAGGTGTCATCATCCTCGCCGCCGTCGAGGATGTCGTTGCCCGCGCCGCCCTCAAGGATGTCGTCTCCCGCGCCGCCGCTGAGGGTGTCGGTGAACTCGCCCGCGCCACCACGCAAGGTGTTGGCTTCAGCGTTACCAGTCAAGGAGTCGGCTTGACCTGAGCCTATCAGGTTGTTGATGCCTGTAAATGTATCTCCTAGAGCAAAGGTGCCTGTAGCAGTGATAGGGTTAGCACCAAGGTTGATCATGACACCTTCTGCAACTGAACTTTCGTAGCTCACCCAGTCATTGTCTCCCGAACCCGTGAAGGGATTGGCAGCTGCCGTTGCCATAAAGGGATTTTCCTCGCTACCATCGCCACCCTCGCCAGCCTCGGTCAGTTTATCTGGCACGACAAGCGAGGCAGCAGGGATTGTTTCGAGGTTGCCTTCGCTATCACGCGTGGAGAAGGTGAAGGTAGACGAAGGATCGCTCGCAAATTCTAGGACATTGATCACATTGTTGGCACTATCCCTCACCGTGAGGGTTACAGCATCGCCGCGTCCTGCATCGGAGCGCACGAAGGTGTATTTTGCGCCCGCATAGGCATCCCCCGCGTCCCCTTGCAAGAAGACGATTGCGCCGCCGTCGTCGGTGATCGTATCCGTGCCATCGCCTGCGTTGAATAGATAGGTGTCCGCGCCCTCGCCGCCGACGAGGATGTCCGCGCCCTCGCCGCCCTCAAGGATGTCGTCTCCATCGCCGCCGCTGAGGGTGTCGGTGAACTCGCCCGCGCCACCACGCAAGGTGTTGGCTTCAGCGTTACCAGTCAAGGTGTCGGCTTGACCAGAGCCTATCAGGTTGTTGATGCCTGTAAATGTATCTCCTAGAGCAAAGGTGCCTGTAGCAGTGATAGGGTTAGCACCAAGGTTGATCATGACACCTTCTGTAACTGAACTTTCGTAGCTCACCCAGTTATTGTCTCCCGAACCTGTGAAGGGATTGGCATCCGCCGTTGCCAAGAACGGGTTACCCTCGCTACCATCGCCAGCCTCGGTCAGTTTATCTGGCACGACAAGCGAGGCAGAGTCGATTGGTGAGTCGGTGCTACCGCTCCGCGTGGAGAAGGAGAAGGTAGACGAAGGATCGCTCGCAAATTCTAGGACATTGAGCGTGTTGCCTCCCTTGCTCACCGTGAGCGTTACAGCATCGCCGCGTCCTGCATCGGAGCGCACGAAGGTGTATTTTGCGCCCGCATAGGCATCCCCCGCGTCCCCTTGCAAGAAGACGATTGTACCGCCGTCGTCGGTGATCGTATCCGTACCGTCGCCTGCGTTGAATAGATAGGTGTCCGCGCCCTCGCCGCCGTTGAGCTCGTCGTCACCCGCGCCGCCCTCAAGGATGTCGTTACCCGCGCCGCCGCTGAGGGTGTCGGTGAACTCGCCCGCGCCACCACGCAAGGTGTTGGCTTCAGCGTTACCAGTCAAGGTGTCGGCTTGACCTGAGCCGATCAGGTTGTTGATGGTTGTTAAATCAGCGCGTGCGCTAAGGTCGATGTCAACGCCTGCCAAGTTTTCGTAGCTCACCCAGTCATTGTCTCCCGAACCCGTGAAGCCGTCGGTAGCTGCCGTTGCCAAGAACGGGCTTTCCTCGCTACCCGCGATCAGTTGCGCTGGCACGACAAGCAAGGAAGAGTCGATTGCTGTGTCGGTGCTACCGATCCGCGTGGAGAAGGTGAAGGTAGCTGAAGGATCGCTCGCAAATTCCAGGACATTGAGCGTGTTGCCTCCCTTGCTCACCGTGAGCGTTACAGTATCGCTACGTCCATCAGCGCCGCGCGTGAATTCGTAGGTTGCGCCATCGTAGGCGTTGCCCGCGTCCCCTTGCAAGAAGACGATTGCGCCGCCGTCGTCGGTGATCGTATCCGTGCCGTCGCCTGAGCCGAACAGATAGGTGTCCGCATCCGCGCCGCCAACGAGGGTGTCCGCATCCGCGCCGCCGATGAGGATGTCCGCGCCCGCACCGCCCTCAAGGCGGTCGTTGCCTGCTCCTCCGAGCAGTCTGTTGGCATTCTCATCGCCCGTCAGCCAGTCGCCCTGGTTTGAGCCTAGGATGTTTTCGACGTTGGAGATGATGTCGCCCACAGCATCACCGCCCTGGGTTTCTGCAAAACCAAAGCTGTTCGTCTCAAAGTCAGGTTGCGCTTCTGCGATGGTAAGGTCGACCCTGACCCCATTGGCAGAGTTGCTATAAGAAACCTCGTCCGCACCATCGCCGCCGTCGAGGGTGTCGCCTCCCGCGCCGCCCTCTAGCGTGTCGTCACCCGCGCCGCCGTTGAAGATGTCGTCACCCAAGCCACCACGGAAGGTGTTGGGATTGGCGTTGCCAGCCAAGGTGTCGACATAATCCGAGCCGATCAGATTGTTGATGTCTGTAAGCGTATCTCCCGCAGCAAAGCCGCCTACACCCTCCGCAGAGGCGATACCATCTTCAGCAAGAGTGATCTCGACATCTGCATCCGAGTCTGCGTAGCTCACCCAGTCCGCGTCTGCCTTACCCGTGAAGGCGTTGGCAGCTAGCGTTGCCTTAAACGGGTTGCTCTCGCTACCCAGAGCAGCAGGAGCAGGAGTAGGAGTAGGAGTAGGAGCAGCATCGCCGCCGCCAGCAGCTGTGTTTCCGCCGCCGCAGCCTTCCAGAAACACGCCGAGCGCGCTCGCCGATAGCAAGGCACTCAAAATTTGAGTTTTCTTGTTGCGTTTTCCCTCATTCCCCTCGTTCGACGAGGCAGCAATGGACGATGTGTTAAGCGTTGTGATGTTCTCAAATCTCATGGCTTCTCTTCCTATGGTGGTGTTTAACAAAATAAGTGCTCACCCTCGCGCACAACGCGCACGCTACCTATCTTATAAGCGCAAGTCAAGATAAAAATGCAAAAAATCACGCCGCTTGCAAGGCGAGCGCAACGCTGGAGACTTAGTGCAATCCACACCTCCAAACATTTTTGCGAGCATTTTTGCAAGTATTTTTGCGAGTATTTTTGTTTTGGCGCGTTTGTTTTGCTCGTCGTAAAGATTACTTGCAAAGCAACTAAGGAGAGCTCTTGCTTTTCTGTCCGAGCAAGGTAGACTGGGATTCTGTTCCAGCCAAGTTCGGAGTATCGTTTTCCATGGCAGTCCCTAAAAGTAAGATATCGCGCGCCCGTGGCGGCAAGCGTCGTACGCACCAAAACCTGACGATCATCCGCTCGCGCGAATGTCCCAACTGCGGCGAGCCATCTCTGCCGCATCGCATGTGCGTCGCCTGCGGCGTGTATCGCGCGCGCGAAGTTGTCCCCGCAATCGAGTCGTCGTAACAGCAGGCGAGCTAGCCGTGCTTTACTACAAGGGCGGATACTCCCAAGAGCGGTACTTCAAGAGCGATACTCGAAAGGCGACCTAGCATGTCCAACAGCAATGGAAAGATACTGAGCGGCGATACTGCCTCCGCAGCACCTCGTCTGGCGTTGGATGCCATGGGCGGAGACAGAGCCCCCGCCATGATCGTAGAAGGTGCGCGCCGCGCCGCCGAACGTCATCCCGAATGTCGCTTCCTCTTCTTCGGTAGAGAAAAACAACTGCGTCCCCTTCTGAAAGCGCTGCCCTTCCTCTCCGAGCGTAGCGAGATTCGCCACGCGCAAGATGTCATCAAATCCGATCTTCCTCCCGCCCAAGCCCTCCGCCACGGCAGGGAATCAAGCCTAGGACGCGCCATCCGCGCCGTCGCTGACGGAGAAGCCGATTGCATCGTCTCGGCAGGTAATACCGGCGCGCTAATGGCACTTTCTAAGTTCCAATTGCGCATGCTGGCGGGAATCCTGCGACCCGCTATCTGTTGCTATTTCATCAATCGAAAGGCAGAAACCGTCTTGCTCGATTCGGGCGCGAACACCGATTCAAGCAAAGAAATGCTAATACAATTCGCACTCATGGGCGACACATTCGCACGAACAGGGCTCGGAGTGGCTAAACCCCGAGTAGGATTGCTCAATATCGGCGCGGAAGCAATCAAAGGGCGAGTAGAAATTAGGCAAGCCGCCGCATTCTTCTTGAAAAATCCTCACCTGCTATCATACCGCGGATTCGTCGAGGGAGACGACCTCCTATCGGGCAGAGTCGATGTCGTCGTCGCCGACGGGTTTAGCGGCAATATCGCACTCAAAGCAATGGAAGGAACCGCAAATGCAATGCTGCTCTTCTTGCAAGAAATGTTTCGATCTTCCATCTTCGCTAAACTCGGATACTTCTTCGCTCGCAACGCGCTGCGGCGATTGCAAAGGCGAGTCGATCCTAGAAACTACAACGGAGCAGTACTGCTAGGACTCGACGGGCTCGTCATCAAAAGCCACGGCGGAACAGACGCGCTCGGATTCGCAAACGCAATCTCGCTGGGAATCAATGTCGTGCGTAGAGGATTCATGGCGCGCATAAACGAACAACTGCGACAAACCCAACAAAAAAACGAGCGAAATACCACATCCTCGACTTCCTCAAGCCGTGCGGCATAATGTGCCCTGAAACGCATCACGCAGCGCGGCTTGCATGAAGCAACGACATCGCTAGCTATCGTGAACGAACAATCTCGTGCTCGCACTGTCCTGGTCAAAGGCGTCGGCGCATATCTGCCGAAGCGCATCGTGACGAACGAGGAACTCGCGAAAAACTTGCAGACCGACGACGCATGGATCAGAACGCGCACAGGAATTCGACAGCGGCACATCGCTGCCGACTATGAAAATACCTCCGACTTGGCGCTCAAAGCATCGGAAAAGGCTCTGGCAGCAGCGCGATGCAGCCCGCAGCAGATCGAGGCGATCATTATGGCAACGACGACTCCCGAAAACACTTTTCCCGCAACCGCAGCCAAACTACACCATAAACTGGGCGTGGGAAAACCCATCCCGGCATACGATGTACAGGCGGTCTGCGCGGGATTCGTCTTTGCCTTGCATAGCGCATGGAACATGGTGCGGCTGGGGCAGGCGCGTCGGGTGCTTGTTGTCGGAGCAGAGATTTACTCTCGAAGCATCATCGACTGGACAGATCGCAGCACCTGCGTCCTGTTCGGCGACGGCGCGGGAGCCTTCGTCTTGGAGGCGGAGGATGAAACAGAACAGGCAGAGGATAGCATCGAGCGCGGTATTATCGATGTCACGCTTGCAACCGACGGCAGATACTACGAGCAACTCTATGTCGACGGCGGCGCGGGTTCGAGCGACAAGGTCGGGCATTTGAAAATGCAGGGCAGCGTCGTCTTCCGCGAGGCGATCGACAAGATGTCGCAAAGCATCGACCTGCTGCTCGCGCGCAACGCCTTGGAGGTAAAGGACATCGCGTGGCTCGTGCCGCATCAGGCGAACAGCCGCATCATGAGCGGCGTCGCACGCAGGCTGGGAATCGACGAGGCGAGAGTCGTCTCGACCGTAGGAGAACATGGAAACATCTCCGCCGCAACAATTCCCGCAGCACTCGATCACGCTTGTCAGCAAGGAAACATCCAACAAGGAGACCTCGTCGCACTAACCGCTATGGGCGGAGGATTCGCATGGGGCGGCGCTTTGATCAGGTGGTAGAAAAAAAAGGGGAAAACTCATAACCCAAAACCCCTCGCAACCCTTTGTCGCTAGAAGAACGAGCAAGAATCCTGTACAATGAAAGGAGCGCAGCATCCGCTGCGCTGTCCGTTGTTGCGTCCGAGGAGGAAAGCATGCGCTTCGTCAACATTTCTGTCCTAAAGAGAAAATCCGCCCTGTGGCTGGGGCTGGCAGCGATCCTGCTTGCGGCGGGGCTGTTCGCATTCCTAACCCGCCCTAGCGCGAACGAGCAAGAAACAGAGCCTTCTTCTTCGCAAGCAGGGAAGGTTATAGTCGAGGAGTATCTTTCACTCACCTGTCCGCATTGCGCCACCTTTCACGCTGAGATCTATTCAAAATTGGCGAAGGGCGTGCTGCAAAACGAGCGTGTCGTCTTCGTCTATCGGGACTTTCCGCTGGATCGATTGGCGTTGCAGGCGGCGGCGTTGGCGCGCTGCAGCGGCGAGGATTTGGGCAGCGAGGAATTGCGCGCTAAGCTCCGCACTAAGATCATGGGCGCGATGCTGGAGAGGCAACGCAAGTGGTTGAAGAACGAGCAGCCACAGAGGGAGCTGTTTGCTATCGTGGCGTTGGTCGGCATCGATCGCGCGCGCGCGCAAGCGTGTCTTGAGGACGAGGCGTTGGAGCGGGCTGTACTCGAAGAGCAGATTGCGGGGAGGAAGCGTTATAAAATTTCTTCGACACCGACGATCGTCGTTGACGGCAAAAAGCTGTCGGGAGCTTTGAGCGTGAAAAGCATCACGCGCGCTATCCAGGAGAGCTTGGACGCTCAGGGCTTGTAGTCGCGCGAACTCGGTGTCTAGAGGACTTGGAGTGAAATTGGAGGGTCGGTGGTCGTGTATCCTGTTTCCTTGAAACTCTCGGGATTCAAGTCCTTCGCAGAGCCTACGGAGATCGGCTTCGCCGACGGCATGAGCGCCGTCGTAGGACCGAACGGCTGCGGCAAGTCGAACATCGTCGAAGCCTTGCGATGGGTCATGGGCGAAAGCTCCGCGCGACAGCTGCGCGGAACTGAGATGGAAGAGCTGATCTTTGGCGGTAGTAGCGAGCGTCCTCCCTTCTCGCGTGCTGAAGTGACCTTGACGCTGCACAACGACTCTCCCTTGCAATCTCCCTTAAAAACATCGGCAAAAACATCAGATGGCACGGCGAGCAGTAGCATGTGGGCGCGCTTGCGTAGCGAGCGGAGGGTGGCAATCTCTCGACGTATCGAGACGGGCGGCGGCTCAACATATCGTATCAACGGCAAGGAGGCCTTGGCGCGCGATGTGCAGACGCTGTGCGCCGATATCGGACTGGGCGCAAACGCTTCGGCGATCATCGCGCAGGGAAAGGTCGCGGCACTCGTCGAGGCAAAACCATCCGAGCGTCGGCAGCTGATCGAAGAAGCCGCAGGCGTGCGAGGCTTGTACGCGCGGCGCAGCGAAGCACTCGCTTCTATGGACAACACGCAGACAATCTTGACGCGCGTACAAGACCGCTTGCAAGACATCGCAAAAAGACTCCACACTTTGAGCGCAGACGAGGAACGCGCACAACGCTATCGCACCCTCTCGCAAAAAATCAAACGCTGGCAAGCCGCCGACCTAGCGCGCGAAGAAGCAGCATTAGAGAAAACCGCTCGATCGATCGAAAGCCTGCAAAAGGCGCGCGAGCAGCAGAGCGAACAGGGACTTGTAGCACTCGCCAAGATCGAGGCGGACATGAGCTACGCGCAAGAACAACAGAGCATAGCCGAAAAGCGCGAGATGGAAAGCGCCGCGCGATGCCAAAGTCTCGCTCAGGACATGCTGCTATTAGAACGAGCGCAAAAGGACAGCGAGCAGAGAAAAATAGACTTGAAACAACGACAGATCGAAAACACGCGACAGCGCGACGAGCAGCAGCACGCACTCGAAGAGGTCGAAGGGCTGTGGCGGGAGGCACAACAACAACTGATCGACGCGGGCGCAGGCGAGCAAGAAAAAAACGACACCGCCACCGCCACCGCCACCGCCACCGCCACCGACTTGGCGCACGCGCGGAAAAAAGCCTTGAGCAACATGACAGAGCAAATTGTAGCACTCCAGCAACGCTTGAAAAAAATTGCAACCGACCTAAGCGACTTCGACAGGAAGGGAGCAATCTACTCGGAGAGATTAGCCGCATCGCGCTTGCAGAAGGAGCGCTTGGAAAGCGAACTCCAAAAACTTACCGAAAAAATCGGCAAAAAACCCCCAACACGCACGCGCGAAGAACACGAAGAACAGCAAGAACAAGAAGACCCGCAAGCTCTGAGGGAGAAGGTGCATATCGCTGAAATGCACGCAGAGGAGACGCAGAGCAAAACGCTGCCGCGCTTGCGGAGAGAAGAAGAGGCATTGTCACAGAAACGCGAGCAGTTGGATAAAAACCATCGCGCGCATCACCTCTCGCTGACTGTGGAGCGCGACAAAAACCGCGACTTGTACCGTGAGGCTTCCTCGTCGTGGGCGCAAACAGGACAAGAAATAAAAACGCAGACGGACGCAGAAGACGCTCCTCTTGTCGCGGACTTAAAGATTCCCGAAGGGCTTACGACCGCTCTGTTCGGTGCGCTCGGCGAAGACCTGTTCGCAAGCTTGGAGGAGATAAAAGCAGCCAAACACCAGCAGAAAGGCGGGATGCTGATGTGGCGCGTTTGGAAAAATCTCACATCTACGCTTCCTGAAAACAAGTCTCCATCCTTGCCTACAGGTGTGGTCAGTTTTGCCGAGCTTTTCACCCGCGCGTCCGCTCGGTTTCCTGCGCCGTTGCGGGCGCGTTTGGCTTGCGTTGGTCTTGTTGGCTCGACGCGCGAGGGGGAGGCGTTGCAAGCGACCTTGTCGCGCGGACAGCGTCTTGTCGCGCGTGATGGCTCGTGCTGGCGTTGGGACGGGCTTGCGACCAGTGCCGAGCTGGCAACGGCGTTGGAGCAACGTTTTCGTGCGTTTTTGCAAAAAGCGAAACGCAAGGAGGCGCTGGCAAAAAGCGAGGAGGACTTGCGACGAGCTGCGCACGATTACGAGGAGCAGGCATCGGAGATGGCAAGGCTGTTTGCCGAGACGCGAGAGCGCGTGCGCACGGCGTTGGAGGGGCAAGGGGTAGAAGGAAAACATTTGCAAGAGCTGCGCAAGCGGCTGCGTAGCGCGGAGGCTGCCGCGTTGGAGCAGGAGGGCTATCACGCGCGCCAAACGCAGCTGGCGTTCGGCTTGGACGACGCGCGTGCTAAAGAGCTTTCGGCAGAGCAGGGGCTGCAGCAACTTGCCGAGCGCGAGCAGCTTGCGGGCGAGCAGGCGCGCTTGACTCTTGAGCGCGAAAAATTGTTGGACGAGCAGAGCAGGCTGTTGGCAGAACAGCAGCGCGAGCAAGCATCGAAGGCACGCGAGCGCGACGAGCAAAGTTCGCGCGTTGCAAGCGAGCAACGGCTGCGTGCCTTGAAGGAACGCAATCGTCAGCTTTTGCAGCGTAGCATCGAGAGCTTGCGGACGCTGGAAAGCGAGGCTCGGACGCTGGAAGAAGGTCCCAAGCGCGACCATAAGATATTGTCCGAAAAACGCACGCTCCACAATAACGCGGAGGGCGAGCATCGTGCGCGGAAGAATGCATTGGAGACTTTGAGCGGGCGTGTAGCTAACCTGCGCGAGCAACATCGGTTGCGCACCGCACAAAACGCAGAGGCAGAAAAGGAGGCAGTGCGCTTGCAGACACAAGCCGAGCCGTTACCGCTTGCACGCCAAAATCTCCAAGCGCGTGCGCTCGAAGAGATGGATTGCTCGTTGGACGAGCTGCGGCAACGCTATGACATGGACGACTCCTTCCTTGCCGAGAACCCTGATATACAAAAAGCCGCGCGTCGTGCAAGCCAAGACAAGCGTGCGCGTTTGGGCGAAATCAACTTCACCGCAAAGCAGGTGCTGCAAAGCCTCGGCGAAGAGCACGAGCAGGTGCAACGACAGCATGACGATGTCGAGCAAGCTTTGGAGAAACTGCGTCTATCCGTGCGAAAACTGGAGGAAGAGGCAGCAGGGAAACTGGTGTCTGTACAACAGGAGGCGGGAGTGCGATTCGCAGCACTCATCGAAAGGCTCTTCGGCGGCGGCGAGGCGAAACTCTTCTTTTCCGACCCCGAAGACCCCATAACTTCAGGCTTGGAGATACGAATAGCGCTCCCTGGAAAACGACTCAAATCGCTCAGCGTGCTATCGGGCGGAGAGCAGGCGTTGGTTGCAATCGCCCTCGTCTTGGCGGTCTTTTCCGTCACGGGCGGAGGATTCTGCATTCTCGACGAGGTCGACGCCGCGCTCGACGATACAAATGTCTCTCGATTCTGCGACCTGCTCGAAGACATGGCAAAGCAACACCAAACGCGATTCCTCGTCATAACCCACCACCGACACACAATGAGCCGCGCAATAAGACTCTACGGAGTCGCAATGCCAGAGCCAGGATGCAGCCGAATCGTATCCGTCGCCCTAGAGGAAGCCGTCGAACAGGCGAGACCCGCAGCAGAATGACACAACAGAACGATTCAGGCGAACTCAACACAAAATCGTGCTAGAGTGCAAAATCTTGAAGCCTAACGCCTCGCACAAGGAGGGAGTAGTAAAGCGTGAACTTGTTAAAACGATGGGGAAAATCTGTCGCGTCCTTCTGCGGGAGTACGTTGCCGTCGGCACTTGCCGCTATCTCGCCCTTTTCAGGGAGCGATAGGCAAGAATTCTCAGCAGAGCGCAGAAGAGAAATCGTCTCTGTCACTCACAGATCGATGCGCCCGCAAAACGAACAATCAGGCGCACAACTGCCTATCGCACAACAGAAAGGCGCACAACTTCCTCACGCACAGCAGCCAGATAAAATTTCAGACGAGAGGTCGATATGGCAACAAGCATACAAAATTCTGCGCATGCCCTTGGTGCTAGGCAGCTTGTTCGTCGCCGTGATCGTGAGCTTCTACGGAGTCGGCGGAGAAAAACTCTTCGACAATTTCGCAATCGAGAGCAGTACGCGAACACAGAGGATATTAGGCAAGGAGGAAGAAAAGCAATTCAGCATATTGGTAGAACTTTCCGAAAAGCAGGTCGCATCCAATGTCGAAAACTGGGGAGCAGCCTTGCGCGCGATGGCAAGCGCGCCGCGCCTGCGCGCTTATGTCGAGGCTAGGTCGAAAGCAGAACAACAAGAAAAAGCAGAAGCGCAAGAACAAGCAGAAGCGATTTCTCTGAACTTTCTCTCGTCGGACGAGGCGGCGAAGGATTTCTTGCGCCAAAACTCTCTCCAAGAGATGTTGATCGTAAATGCTGACGGAGAGGTGGTCTTCGTCGCTAGCGGCAACAAGGCACTCGGTGAGGTCAACTTTCGTGAGGGTAGCGGCGAAAATAGCGAGGGTAGTGCGGGCGAGCAGCCGACCTCCTCCGAGGGCGAGCTGGCGACCTCCTCTGAGAGCGAGCTGGCGACTTCCCAGTCATTGCGTCGGGTCGTTGGCGATACGGCGGGCGAGTTGTTGGAGGAGTTGTATCGCCGTGCCGTTCTGTTTGCTATCGAGCAAGGCTCGCCGTTGTTGTTGAGCGAGGCTTCGACCACGCTAGACAGCGGCACGCAGCTCTTCTTTGCAAGCCATACGCGCTCGCCCATCGCCTTGGAAGCCGAGACGCCCTTTGCCTTTTACGCGTTGCCGTTGCTGAATGCGGAGCGCAGCTTGTCGGGAACTTTGTTGTTGTTTCAGTCGCGCCGACAGCTTTTCGAAAGGCTTTTGTTGCGCTCAGGCTCTGTCGCGGGACTGCCTGGTGTGCAGCTGTTTTTCTCCGATCCTAGTGGAGCGATGCAGATCTTGGGCGGAGGAGAAAAAATCGAGGAAACACGCGCGTGGCTGGAGGCAGCCTTCGCACATACCCAGTCCTTGGGTGCTACGGCGACCGAGGATGAGGAGGGCGGAGAGAAGCATGATTTCGTCCAGTTTCGGGGGTTGAATCTGTTCGATGAGAAATGGATGCTTGTCATCGCAGACTTACAGCGATCAAAATTTGCCGAGCAGCGGGAGAGCGAGACGGGTATTGTGTCGGGGATTCTTGCGTCCAGCGCATCGCCGAGCTTGCCGCCGCGAGAAACCTTTCTGTTGCGCTTGGCTCTTTTTGTGGGATTTGCTTTCTCGTTGCTGTGCCTTTTGGCAGGGCAGATGCTGGTACCCCGACAGGATGGGACACGACGCGGTGTTGGGTTCTTGCTTGCTAGCCTGCCTTCTTTTCAGCGCGGAGAGCGTCCTTTGCCGTACTTACAGCGTGACGATCGACTGGGGGAGTATGCTCGCATGCTGAGGGGGTTAGTCGAGCGGGCGCGTGGTGCGAGCAGTGCGGACGATGCGCGTAGCGACACGAGGCGGATGGATGCGGAGAGGAGTCGCAGGCTGGAGGGGTTGATCATCGACTTTCAGGAGAAGGTGCAGGTTTCAACGGGAGGGCTAGCGGGCGCGACGGGTAATTTGGTTGAGAGATCGGACGAGATGCGGAGACAATCCGGACAGGCACGCGAGGCGACGCAAGAGATGTTGCCTCGTGTTGCAAACACTACGCTGCGGGTGCGGGGTGCGGCTGAGGAGATTGCGAGGCTTACGCAGGCATTGGATACTATCAACCGACGTGCGCAGGAATCGACGTTAGTTATCCGCCAGTCGGTCACAAGCACTGAGAAGGCTGACAGTTCGGCGAAGTTGTTGGCTTCTGCTTCTGAGTCGATTGGCTCTGTTGTCCAGTTGATTCAGGAGATTGCGGGACAGGTCAACCTTTTATCGCTTAATGCCACCATTGAATCGGCGCGAGCGGGGGAGGCGGGCAAGGGTTTTGCTGTTGTTGCGGCGGAGGTGAAGAACCTTGCTGATCAAACGACGAAGGCGACGGAGCGCATTGCGGGGTTGATTGAGAATTTGCAGACTAGTTCGGCGGATGTGTTATCGGTTTTGGATGAGATACGGGGGACTGTTCGCAATGCTGAGACGGTTGTGGCGGGAATTTCTTCGACGATGCAGCAGCAGCGGCAGACGGGGGAGGCTGTAGCTAAGAGCATGTTGGAGGTAGCGAGCAATGTTGCGGCGATTCAGACGAGCTTTACGACGGTGGATACGGCGTCGGCGGGGGCGGATAGGTCGGCGGGGGAGATGTCGCAGAGTGTTAGCAACTTACGTTCGCAGGCGGATGCTTTGGAGCAGCACATTCGGGTCTTTATGGGAGATATTCAGAAGGCTTGACGTGCGCGCGCGTGTGCGTGTGTGGGGGTGATGCGGTAGTGTCCCAAAAAACGGGACTTGCGCTTTGACGAGTAAACGAGCGTGCGCGGGGTGCGTGTGTGGGGGTTGTGCGGTAGTGTCCCAAAAAACGGGACTCGCGTTTTGACGAGTAAACGAACGCGCGCCTTGCGCGCGTGGGGGTGTGGGGGGATAAATTCCCCCCACGAAGACCCCGCGTCAGCGGAGCGCACGCAGTGCGCTTTCTACGCGCGTAGCGCGTAGCCTCTTATTCAAAAGCGCGTTTCGCAGAAACGCGCAAGCTGACTCGTAACATGGTACGGCGATTCTGTTTTGTCTCTATCTTCTAGGCAAAATTAAAGACGCTCTACCGCGTTGCGAGTCAGTATTGCGCGAGGCAAAGCCTCGCGCTTTGGTACAAGAGGCTACGCGCTACGCGCGTAGATAAAGCGCGCTTACGCGCGCTCCGCTGACGCGGGGTCTTTTGCGAGGGATTACTCCCTCGCGCTCCCCGCCATAGCGCGTTGCTTGCAACGCGCGTCCATGATGTTGCCCGCACGCGATGTTTTGCGCCCGTCATCATACAAAGCAAGTCTGTTACGCAAGCGCGTGCCGTTAAAAAGCACAAACGCAAGTGCGCGTTCGTTACTTCTTCCCCGCAAGAGTAGCAAACCACTCAGCAGCTAACTCCATCGGTAAAAGTTCATCCCCCCCCTCCGAATCCTCCAGCCTCCCAAACGTCTCCCGAAATGTCTCCCGCAATCCCCCCATCTCTACACCCCGCAAAGCATGCTCTACAGCCCCCTCCGCAAACGCACGCAAGAAAAGATTCTTCCTCTGTAAAGCACGCCGTCGCCGTAAATCCCGCTCAGAACGCTCAATAAAAAAAGCATCAATCTGATCGCACAAAATCCCCACCTGAACGCTATCCTCCGCCGAACAAACAAGATACCGCGTCGAACCCTCATCCACACCAAATTTTTGTCCGCCGACAGCGTTGCGATAGTCCTCAAGCGTCTTCTGCGCCTGCTCGGCAAGCGCACCATCCGCCTTCGTTATAACAAGAATATCAACTAACTCCACAAGCCCCCGCTTCAATCCCTGCAAACCATCACCACTACCCGGCGCAAGCAACAACAACAAGCAATCGACATAGTCATCGATGGCAGTCTCCGCCTGTCCCACGCCAACCGATTCAACCAGCAAAGTCCGATAGCCACAAGCCTCGCAGAGCAACAAGCTCTCCAACAAACCCCTCGTCAAGGTGCACTCTGCGCTCGCAGGCGAAGGGCGGATGAAGACGCGCTCCTCGCCTATGAGCGAGCCCATCCTTGTCTTGTCGGCGAGAATAGCACCTCCGCCCGAAACCCCCGACGGATCCGAGGCAAGCACCGCAAGCGAACCCTCCTGCCTCCGCAATAAACTTCGGCAGAGGGACGCTATCAATGTAGACTTCCCCGCTCCAGGCGCGCCGGTGATCCCTATACGCCGCGTCCACGCAGGAGGAGACAGAGACGGGGACGGAGACCATGTCAGGCGAGCATGGTTTTGCATCGCGCGTAGCAAAACCCGCGCTTGCGTGCGTTGCTCGGGGAGTTGTGATTCCGCCAGCGTGATCGCTTGTGCAAGCGCACGTCTCGATCCTTGCAACAACTCTTGCAACAACTTTTGGAGCAAGGGATCGTCCGAAGAATCGTTTGAGGAAGCGTCCGAAGAATCGTTCAAGGAATTATCGCTTTCTAGCGGAGGGTTGCGTTTTGTCCTTCTCGGAGGGTATTATACCTTAATTCCTCTACCTCATTTCCGAAAGCCCGTAGCAAAGAACTAAGGACGAGAAGCATGAGCGGAAACCGAGCAGCGACAAGTGGCACAATGACGCGAGGCTCTTTGACGACGGTCGCGCAGGCGAAGCTGGGATTTTCGCGGCGCGAGAGCAAGGTTTTGATCGACGACATGCTCGACATTATCGCGGATTTTCTTGTCGATGAGGGAGATGCAAAAATCTCCTCGTTCGGAAGATTTCAGGTGCGCAGCAAGCGGGCGCGAGAAGGACGCAATCCGAGGACGGGCGAGCGTGTAGCGATCGCTCCGCGCAGGGTTGTTTCCTTCCGACCCAGCCCTTCGGTGCGTGCGAGAATCAGAGAAAAGAGTAGCGCGATTTCGTCCGACTCCACTTTTTCTTCTGAGTGAAGATTGCTATGAATGTTTCCTCGCGCGATGTGGAGGGGGATCGAGATCTTCCTGTTGAGGGCAGTACTTATCGTCCGATTGGTGAGGTTGCTGCTTTATTGCGTTTGCAGCCTCATGTGCTTCGTTTTTGGGAGACGAAGTTCAAGCAGATCACTCCTTTGAAGCGCAGTGGGGGGAGGCGTTATTATCGACGTGAGGATGTGCGGTTATTGTTTCAGATCCGAGATTTACTTTATGTGGAGGGGTATACTTTGCGGGGTGCGCAGAGGGTATTGCGAGAGCGGGGGAGTGAGGAGGTAGGGGTTGCGGCTCGGACGACGGCGGCTAGCACTGATACTGACACTTTGACTTTGAGTGTTGCGGCGCGTGCGGATTTGGTGCGGATTAAGGAGAGATTGGAGGAGGCTTTGGTATCTTGTGGTGAGATAGAGGTAGATGAAGTAGAGATAGAGGAAGAGCGCGAGTAGATTGACGGGCGCGTTGCGCAGAGGCAGACACGGGCGGGGGGATAAATTCCCCTTTTTGATTAGGTAGCATACGCAAGACGAGCGAGCCGTAGGCGCAGCGAGTTTTGCGCATGGGGGGAGGGGGGGGACGCAGTCGCAAAAAGCGCGCCGCGAGCGGGCGCGTAAGCGCCTTCTACACACTTTGCGCGTAGCGCAAAGTGTGTAGCCTCCTTTCAAAGAAACGCGCAAGCTGACTCGCGTCACAAAATCTGCTTGCCGTGTTACGAGTCAGCTTGCGCGAGGCAAGCCTCGCGCTTTGGTACAAGAGGCTACGCGCTACGCGCGTAGAAAAGCGCACTGCGTGCGCTCCGCTGACGCGGGGTCTTTTGCGGGGGGACTGCGTCCCCCCCCTCCCCCCATGCGCAAAACTCGCTGCGCCTACGGCTCGCTCGTCTTGCGTTTTTCCTTCATTATACAAAGCGCGTCTGTGGCGCAAGCGTGCGCATGTTTTCATCCGTTAAACTCGCCAAGCCCCTCAAGAAAGCAGCAGCACATCCCCCTCCCGCAACGCGCGAAACTCCTCCACACTAACACTCGTCCCCTCCGCCTCCATCCGCCAATCCGTAAGTAATCCAAACGGATACTCCCGTCGAAACCCCCCAACACGCAATCCTCGCCCCACTATCCCCAAATCCCTCGCCGCTAAAAAAATCTGCAGGGAATACGACGCCTCCCCCTCCCCCCGCGCATTAGGGAAAATCTCTAACTCTAACGCAACCTCCTCCTTACCACACACCTTCCTCGCTGCAACAATCTCATGCTCAACAAGACGACACGGCACAAGAAAAATCTCCCGCAACAAATCAGACAGCGCGAGCGATAAAAGTCCCAAAACAACCGAGCGAGGCAACTCCTCCAAACGATAAGGCGCGCTCATCGATTCTAGTTTCTCTCGAACAGACGGAGGCAACTCCAAGCGACACAAACACAGAACGCCGCCAAGCGAAAACAACAACGACCATCGTCCCTGAACAAAAGCCAGCTCCTCCCTATTCGGCGTTGAAAGAATCTGTCGCGCACGGCATCGCCACGTCATCCCCTCCGCCGTCACCTCCGCGCCGTTCAGAAGCACAAGCAAACGGCTCACCTCCTCCGCCGCAACCGCCATAGCAAAAGGAGGCAGAGGGCGTTTTTGCCACGCCCGACCATCCGCTACAACTTTGCCAACCCTCTTTACAACTGGCTCAAAGGCAGTTTTGGAATTCGTCTCCTGTACGATGCGGGATTTTCTATACGCCATGCCTGCCGTGATCAGAAAGATCCCCCCCGTTGTTGGTCGGATTGTTGCTCGTCTTGTGTCGAAACAACGATATCAACACCGCTTTGCTTGCGCACATGATCTACCAACCCCGCCTCATGCTCGCGCACCTTGTCGAGACTCTTTTTGTTGCTGCCAGAGAAAGTGACATGCAACGCGCCGCCAGCCATCGAGAAGGTGACCGAAGTGCCAGGCAATACATTGTTGCCGAGCTGCAAGCGCACGCTACCTCCTTGTTGCAGGCTCTGGCTTGTGTGCATGACCCTGTCTGCCACGGTTTGAAACTCCTGAAACAAACGGTCGGACGATTCTATCGACGATTTCGTCTGCTGCGTTGCTTGCATAGCGACGTTGTCGACAGGTGCTTGAGGTTGCAATCCCTGAGGTTGCAATCCCTGAGGTTGCAATCCCTGCAAAATGGCATCGCCCCTAGCAGAGGACAGCTTGCCTTTCTCTTCGGGCATCCGCTTTGCAGAATCTTTGCCAATCTCAAATTCTTGCGATGGCGGACGGTCTCCCTCTCCTTTGTCGCGCGTAGCAGCTAGCACAGAAGGCTTTTGCTCCATCGTCGTTGCTTTGGACGCAACCTGTCGCGCACCGCTACCGATAGTGTGCTTTCCCTCCTCATTGTCTTTCTTCTCGCTCGTTTCGCTCTTCTCGCTCTTCTCGCTTGTTTCGTTCTTTTCGTTTTTGGCAGAAGCTTTTTTGCCCCCCCCCTCCTTCAGTTTTTGAGCGAAACGTTGTTGGTTCTCTTGACGAGGCTGCTCTTGCGACACGGCTTGCTCCTGCTGCTGCGTCTGTTGCGGCTTAGCCCCCCCCGTGCGCGAAATATCGCTCATGGCGTTGCCTCCGTCTGTTCAAGCCCGTCCGTTTGGGGGGTGGGGGTTGCTCCAGATACTGGCTGAGGCACTGGGGTTACGACATGGGTTGCGATCGGAAATCCCACGGTTTGATCCAAATACGAGAGGAGAATGCCGTTGCGAGCAATGGCAACGATCGTCTTGTCGTCATCGACAAGCTCGCCGATGCGATAGCGTTTGGAACTGCCCTCCCTGTTGAGCCTGAGCTCAACCGCGCGCTGCCTGCCCAACAACAAAGCGGTGATCGAGGCTTGCAAGGGAGGAACAAGCGTCAGGTGATCCATCGTGAGCGGACGATACGGCAACGAGCGGTAGTGATGCTCCAAGACCGCGCGCAACTCGTCGTGGAAGTCAGCAAAAACGGCCCCGCGCAAAAGCAGCTGTCCATCCTCCAGCTCCAGCGCAACGCCGCCGAAAGCGGCGTTGTGCGCAAGCAGCTTCCGCAAACCAGATACGATCGCCTCGCTCGTAGTGACATCCGTCTCGATCGCCGCAATGTAGGGCAGGTCGCTTTCGATCGTGGAGCGAAACTCCTCCAGCTGACGCTCGTGATCGATAAAGCCCTCCAACCGCAAGTGAAAGCGTTGCGTCAAAGCATCCCTCACCTCTGCCAAGCTGTTGTTTTTATCCTTGTTTTTAGAGCCGTTTCTGTCGATCGCAAGCAGGTGGAAATTGGCGAAAAGTCCGTATTGTCGCGCGATCACTTGCAAGGCTGCGCGCAGCTGCTCCTTGCTGACTACGCGAATTTGCAACCCCGATTCGAAGGCGAGCCCTCGCAGACGCACCAGTTCTTTTTCCGTCTCGACATAGCCTTGCAACACGAAACTGCCTTCCTCTCCCTCGACGATGCGGACGGTGCGCTCTTCTACGGGCTTGGCTTTGAGCTCTTTTTCCAAGCGAGCCTCCACCCGTTGCATGCGCGCGACTTGGCGGCGCGCGGGATCAAGCCACAGCAGCGTCGCTGTGAAGACCACAAGCGACACACCAACAGCAGCACCGAGCGCGAACAAGCTGCGCACTAGAACTTTTCTTTTTTGCGGGCTGAGCCTGCGCAGCGCGTCGAGTTTCTTTTCTGCCTGTCGCTCCTTCGGCTTGACGCTCGTTCCCTCAGACGACAGCAACGCTACGATGCGTTCTCGATCAGGCCAAGAAGTGAGAGCAGGAGTCAGAGCAGGAGTGAGCGCGGGAAGATTGCCGTCGCTCGATGACTTTGTGGCGGATGGTTTGGCGGAACGCGTCTCGGCGGCTTTCTGCTCTGCATCGCTTGCGTCGTATCCGTAGGCGATGCTGATGTTGTCCTCGCCTGATACAGCGAGCGTCATGATTTGGAAGGGTGCGACATCGATGGGAAATGTGTCTGCGACCTTGCCGTCGATCCGCAAGCCGCCTGGTGCGCTCAAGATCGAGAGTTCGCTATCCGCAAAGAAGAAGGAGAGGTGATGCTCGGCGATCGCATCGTCGGAGAGGATGAGCGCGTTGTCCTCGCTGCTGCCGAGCGAGTAGCGTCGTGCCGTCAGAGGCAGCTCCGCCCCCTCGTGCTTGCCGCTGAGAATGCGTAGGCGACAAACCCTCATCGTGCAACCTCACCACCTAGAGGATTGCTGGTGAGAAACCTGTCCAATGCCGCCAAAGCATCGTCGGTCTCGTCGAAAGGAGAGGTGGCGCAGAAGTTTACAACAAGCCGCCCGCCAGGCGTGGCAGAAGCATAGAGAGGCAAAACTCCACCATCATCGCCTGCTCTCCCCAACTCTCTTGTGCGGGCGAGCTTGTGCGCGTAGGCATCCAAGCGTTGTGCTTGCCTCGTCAGCTCCTCGTCGTCGCGCGCCGCCTCCTCGCTGACGAGGCGCATGAGACTTGCCGTCGAATCCACGCTCTCCCCCTCGTGCAAGACGAGGCTGCCGTGTTGCGGAATATGAAATCCCGCCGTCTCGAAGTCTGAACTCGGAGCTCCAGCTGAAGACTCGTTTTTGCCCTCAGCTTTGTTTTGGGCGAGCCGAGCCTTCCATGCTTCCAACCATCGCTCCCTGTCGATCACAACACCGCCTCCCTCTCGCGCGCCACCAGCGCATCGAGGCGCGTCTCCAACGGCAAGAGCGCACGCTGCTTTTCGATCCGACCGACAAAGGCATAGTCGGGCAGGGATTTGAAAATCTTGTGCAAACCTTGAAAATGCCTCACCAACCCAGAGGGCAGATCGTTGTAGGCGCGGCTTGCAGGAGCGTCGAGACGCTCGGAAAAACTCTGCGGCGCAACCGCGCTGTGAAAAACTCCCTTCACCAAAGACTCGTCGCTCAATGCCGCTATCCCCGAATGCGAGGGCGCGTTGCTTGCCGTCGTCGACTTTGTTTGACCCCCATCAAGCTTTTCGCTTTGCTCCACATCTTCGCTGCGCGTCATGGCTTCGCGGTGTTGGGAGACCTGCTCCTTGACGGTCGCAAGCACCTGCAAACCCTTGAGCTCCGCCAAGACATGCAACAGCTGTTCGGGCGAGACCGAGGGCTCCAACAAGGCGATCTCCTTCCCCGCGCTTTGACGAATGAAGGCTGCGCCCGCCTCGCTCTTCTCCAACCCAAGCGTTTCGGTCAGCTCAAGGGCGGCGTGCAGAATGCCGCTGTAGTCGGCGACGCTCGAGCGGTAGGCGTCCAACACCTTCTCGGCTTGTACATCGTGCTGCTCGGCGAAAGCACGTATCTCCACGCCCAGATTGATCGTCGTGCGGATGGATGATTCGAAGGTCAAGGCACAACGCTCCGCCACCGCCGCATAGCCTTCTGCCCGCACGCTATCGCCGCGCGCCTCGCTCTTTTGGCGCAGACCATCGAAGGCGGCAAAAAGCGCCGCCTTGTCGCCGCTGAGATCTTTCGTCTCCTGCCATATTTCTTGCCACATTGCCTGACTTTCCCGCGCTCCTACCTCGTTGCGAGCGAGAAACTGCATCTTTTGTTCGATCTTGCGCTCTAGCGGTTCGCGCGTCTTGTCGTCGACGACATGCCCCTTTTGAATTTTTTGCGCAAATTCTCGCAACAACTTTTGACTGCGCTCCTGCGCCTTCTCCTGCTCGGCGTTGCGCTTCTCCAGCCGCTCGCTGAAAGCAAACGACACCTCCTCCTGCAAGTCCTGCAGCGCGGCGTTGGGTTGCGCAAGTCTGGCGATCCTGTTGCTTTGTGCGCTCGCACGCAGAGCCTCGTTCCGACCAACCTGCGAAGGGGAGGGAAGGCTAGAGCGTGAGATCGTCGTCTCGCTTAGCATTACATACCAATGCGTCCCAACGGCTGGAGCGCGATCTCAGGCACGATCTCCTGATACGACAGCACAGGCAACTCGGGTAGCTCAGATTCGATCAGACGGCGCACATAGCGGCGAATGTCGAGCGCGGTCACCAACACAGGACTCGTTTCAACCTCACCCTCCTGTTGCGTGCGTTCGCGGATGTTGCTGACTATGCGCTTCGCTGCCTCAGGCTCCAGCGAGATGTAGCTTGCTACCGAAGTTTGGCGGATGGCGTTGCGAATCTTGTCCTCGACCTCGTTGGCGAGCAGGAAGGCGGGCAGTAGGTTGAAGCCGCCCGAATACTGAAAACTGATCTGACGCGACAAGCTTGCACGAATCTGCTCGACGAGCATAACGGGATCCTTCTCCTTGCTGCCCCACTCGACGATCGCAGAGAGCACGGCGCGTAGGTCGCGAATCGAAACATATTCCTGCACCAACCTGCGCAACACCTCCGTCATCGTTTGAATCGGCAAGACGCGCTGTACCTCCTTGACGAGGTCGGGAAAGCTCTCCTCCATGTGCGAGAGCATATGTCGCACTTCTTGGATGCCTACGAATTGTCCAATGTAGCGCGACACAACAGCTTCGCAGTGATAGCCGATCGCGGCGATGGGTTTCTTGTAGGGAATGTTCGCGTCCGCAAGCCGTGTTTCGTGCTCAAAGGAGACCCACAGCGTTTCTTGGCGAGGGATGAAGTCGGGACCCTTCTCGTACGGTACGGCGAAGGTCGAGAGAGTCTCGTTGCTCGTGAAGGCAAATAGGCTGTTGCCGTGCAAGCGACCTTCGCTCGTCGGAATCTCGCCGACGAAGAGGCGATAACGCTCTTCCTCCAGCGCGTTGTTAACGCGCACCGCAACCTCAGGCAGCGCAACGCCCAACCGATAGTAAAGCGAGAGGCGTAAACCATTGACGGTATTCTCGATCGTTTGCAGATCGTCGAGCTCCAAAACCTGCGGCGGCAACTCCAGCAACAAAGGCACGGTCGGATAAAAAATGTCGCGCGCGCGACTCGAAGTAGCATCCGTCTCAAAACCGCTCGTCGTCGCCTCGACGGGGGTCGTCAGCGTCGTCGTCGCTTGCAAGACGCTCTTCCTTTTCCGTTGGCGCATCGAGTAGAGCATCACAAAGGCGGGCGACGTGAGAACAATCCCCATCGTCAGAAAAACCACCCACGGAAAGCCCGGAATCAACGCGAAAACAAAAAGCATCCCACCCGCAATGATCAACGCTTTCGGCTGTTTGCCAATTTGATCGCTGATGTCGCGTCCTAAGTTCGCCTTTTGGGTGTCGTCGGTAACCCGCGTGACGATGATGCCGGCGGTGATCGAGATGAACAGCGCAGGAATTTGTCCGATCAAGCCGTCGCCGATCGTCAGAATCGAATAGAGGCGGATCGCCTCTCCGAAACTGAGCCCGCGCTGCAGCGTGCCGATCGCTAGTCCTCCCAAAAGATTGACGAACACGATGATCAGCGAGGCGATCGCATCGCCCTTGACAAACTTCATCGCTCCGTCCATCGAGCCATACAGCTTGCTCTCGCGTTGAATGTCGTTGCGTTGCTTCTTCGCCTCCTCCAAGCTCAGCGAGCCTGCGCGCACATCCGCATCGATGCTCAACTGCTTGCCCGGCATTGCGTCCAGCGAAAAGCGCGCGCCCACCTCCGCCACCCGCTCCGCCCCCTTCGTGATGACGATAAACTGCACGATCGTCAGAATCAGAAAGATCACCAAGCCTACGATCAAATTTCCTCCCACCACAAACTCTCCGAAGGTCTGAATGATTTCGCCCGCATCGGCCTGCAGCAGAATCAGCCTTGTCGTGCTGATCGAAAGCGCGAGGCGGAAAAGAGTCGTGATCAGCAGCACGGCGGGAAAGGCGGCGAAGTCCAACGGGGCTGCCAGATACACCGCGACCATAAGCAAAATAACGGCAATCGAGATGTTGAGCGCGATCAGAATATCGATCACGATCGTCGGCAGCGGAATCACCAGCATGAAAATTACCGACACAACAAACACCGCCAATATGATGTCTTGGCGTCCGGAGAGCAATTTAGAGATACGGTTGAAAAAAGACATAGAAAGCAAGATTGACAAGCGAAAAAAAGACGCAGAATTTCGTCTTAATGATTTTTACGATTTTATAGAAAAAATTATTGTTTTTCAACAAAAAATCACTATAATAATAATGTTGTGCAACTATTTTCCTTGAGAAAAATTTTCCATGAACAGCGAAACAACCAACGAAACGGCCAACGAAATAGCCAACGCAGACGCCGATGCGCCTGCCGACGATCAGACACCCTCGGCGGATGAATACCTCCAAGAAAACGACCAAGAAAACAGCCAAGAAAATATTTTGGAGGAGGGCGGCTTGGAGAGCGGCAACGCCACCATGTCCAACGCAGCCCCCTCTTCTGATACGGGTGTTGTGGCGGGAGATGCCGCAACACCTGCCGCCTCCCCTCGCCTTGCCCCCGTCGAGAGCATGGAGGTTCGCATCGACTTCGAGGTCGGACGCGTGACGCTGCCTGTCTCCTCGCTTGCCAATGTTGCGACGGGCTCGGTGATCGAGATGCCTGGCGTGTCGCTCGATCGTGTGATAGCCAAGAGCGGCGGACAAGCCTTCGCCTTCGGAGAGTTCGTCGAGTTGGGCGGTCGCGTAGGCTTCCGTATCTTGAGCCTCAAAGAGGCAAAGGAAAAACCTTGACGCGAGCCGCTCCAAAGCTTTCGTGGGTTTCGTCCGTAAAGAAGATTACGCACGACAGCGTCCCGACAGAGAGCGCATGAAAAATGGAAGGTCTTACCGTTTCGCCGGATTTTTTGTTTGGCATCGGCTTGTTGGGATTGCTGCCCTTCATCGCCGTTTCGGTCACCTCCTTCGTGAAAATCGCGGTTGTATTCTCGTTGGTGCGCAACGCGCTCGGCATTCAGCAGATCCCTCCCAACATGGTTATCTACGGCTTGGCGATGACTATGTCCGCTTACATTATGCTACCCGTCGGGTTGGAAGTTGTGCAACGCACCGAGCAAATTCTCGCACAGCACGGCACGTTGCTACCGCACTTGGGCTTCGTCGCAGAGCCTGTCGGTGCTTTCTTGGAGCGTCATGCCGACCCCTCGCACATAACATTTTTTGAAGAGACGGTAGAAAAATTGTGGGAGGGGCAGGTGCCGATCGACGAAAAACGCGTGAGAATTCTTGTGTTGCTGCCCGCCTTTACAGTCACCGAGTTGAGCGAGGCGTTCAAAATAGGTTTTTTAATCTACCTACCTTTTATTGCTTTGGATATGGTCGTTGCCAATATCTTGTTGGCGCTGGGCATGATGATGCTTTCGCCGGTGACGATTTCTCTACCCTTCAAGCTGTTTTTGTTCGTCGCCGTCGACGGTTGGACAAGGTTGGTGCAGGGGTTGGTGTTGAGCTATCAAACCGTGCCTTGAGCGGAGCGTTGTTATGGAGGTAGTTTCTATTTATGGCTTGACGAGTCAGGCTTTAAAATTGGTGTTGATCGCCTCCATGCCGCCTGTGATTGCGGCGGCGTTGGTGGGCGTTTTAATAAGCTTACTTCAGGCGCTCACGCAGGTGCAGGAGCAGACTTTACCTTTTGCGTTTAAATTGATGGCGGTTGCTTTGACGATTTATGCGATGATTGGTATCTTTGGCGGTGATTTCTACCTTTATACGCAGCAGATCTTTGATTCGGTACAGCATGTTTCTAGGACGGGAGTTATCGGGAGATGATCGCGTTGTTTTGTTATTAAAATTTTTCAGTGTCTATGCCAAGCGCAAGAAAAAGAGCATCGTGCACTTTTTGTAGAATTGCATCAGGAGCTTCTTCGAGAAATTTTATTGGGCGATTACAAAAATCAATCGATCTTATCTGATTTAGCAACACAACTCCATTCGTGTTACAGCCTGTGCCCGTCAACGACACGGCGAATCTTTTTTCTCTCGTTTGTTGAGCGTCGCCCGTTGATATAGGACAGAGCAATGCCATCTTGAATTTGGCGTTAAATTTCCTACGAGAAAGGACAAGGGCAGGACGACACTTTTTTATTTCGCGCCCCTGCGCCCCAGCGGTGAAATCACAAAGGACGATGTCGCCTGCTTCCGGCGTTCTGGTCAATCGACGATCTCCTTGCCGACATCGTGCATATTCTCCCATTCCTTGTCTCGACACAGCGCAACAGGCGTGTTGGCGAGGTAACGGTCAAGGCGAGGATTGGCTCCCTTGCACACAGTGCTTTTGCCTTGCCGCCTCGCCTCGGCGACACGCTCAAGAGGCGTTCGGGAAGAGGACTTTATCTGTTTGTTTTTTGCCCCCCTTGTGAAAATTTCAGCCAACGACCGTCTGTTTTCTTGCCAAGGCAAAAACCTCAACAGAGACGGAAAAGAAGGGAAGCGCCTCGCTAGAGGCGTTAAAGAAAGAGCCATGCCATCCTCCTGATGGGTCGTATCGTCCGAAAGCATCCGCGACGCTTTCCTCGATGCAAGTTCTACGCCATTCGCTCGCTACTTGTCAACCTCCCTCGCCATTTTTGCGGATGCCGTCACAGTTTGAGCATCCTCGCCGTCACATCGTCGCTCCCGCGCTCCAACGCCAGCAACTCCGTCTCGCCCGCATCGCGCAACTGCTGTCTCGTCTGCTCGGCAAAAATCTTCCTGTAACGGCGCGCCCGTGCCACAAACTCCTCGAAACGAAGGCGCGCGCTCGACGCGCTCAACCCCGCATCGACACGCTCACGCCAAACGCTCACAAAACGCACCTCCTTGCCGCTCACGCAAAGAAAGCCGATGCCGCCCGTCTCCTGCGGCGCGTTCAGACGCAGTCGCTGGCGAAGAAATTCCGTCCTACGCAACGGATGGAAAGGCAACGTCGCAACGACAGACAGCAAGGTGATCCTAACGCCGACAGCGTCCGCATCTACCGACAACACAACCGCAAGGCTCTCCTTGCCATCGCCCAGCAACAACTCCTTTCGCAAACTCGCACCCCCTCGCTCGCTCGCACGCAAGGGCGGCAAGCCTTGCTGCAAGCAATAGTTTTGATACCAGTCGACGAAGCCCATCTCACGAATCCCGCTGCAAAGAGCGGATGTAGTGCAAGACTTCCGCGACGGGATCGATGAACTCGGAGGAAATGAACGCGCCGATCTCAAGCGCATCGTGCAAGTTGCGCGCAAGCTCGACGCTCTCGTAGATGGGAATGTCCTCTTGCTCGGCGGTCTTGCGGATGAGTTTCGCCAAGCCGCCCGTGCCTTTCGCCATGACGCGAGGTAGCGGCGTTTCCTCTTCGTCGTAGTAGATGGCGACCGCAACCTCGGTCGGATTGACGATAACCGCCGTCGATTTCTTGACGCTGTCGACAGTACGGCTGTTGAGAATTTCTTGATGAATCTGACGGCGTTGCGATTTGATTTCGGGAGACCCCTCCGTTTGCTTGAACTCTTCCTTGATGTCCTCGATCGACATGCGCAGATCTTTCATGTAGAAGTGGCGTTGCACCAAAAAGTCGAGTGCGGCGATCGGAAAGTAGACACCAAGCACGACGAACGCGAGCAGAAAGATCGTCGAGACTCCAACTTGCAGCGTGCAGAAGAAACCGCAATGGGGCGAGCGGACAAACTCGGCGAGCCGATCGAGCAGCAGAAGGTAGATGGTCGTGCCGATGACGAAAACCTTGAAGATGTTCATCAACAGCGAAAACAGATTCTTCTTTGCGAACATCTGTTTCGCGTTGGTCAGCGCATCGAGCGCTTTGAACCCCTTAGTCAGCTTGGCTGCAGAGAAGACAAAACCTACCTGCGCCAGATTGGCTGCGACGGAGGCGACGATGACCGCTCCGTAGACGAGCAACACGCCGCGCGCCACAACCTCCAGCGAGCCTCGTAGCAGCCTGCCGAACGATTGTTCGAACGGCTCGGTCGCAGCCTGCGCGCCGTAGGCGACCAACTGGAACAGGGGGATCGTGAAAAAGGAATGTCCCGTATAAAGGATGCCAAGCGCTGCCAGCAATGTTGCCGTCGAGACAACCTCTTTTGAAAAAAGGAAGTTGCCTTTCTTGTGCGCATCACGAATTTTCTTCGGCGTGGGCGGTTCGGTCTTTTCGCCGGGCATGCTGTTTGCCTCCTTGCTGCCTCAGCGTCCTAGCAGGGGGAGGAAGGGGGTCAGGATGAAGTCTTGCCAACTCGAATTGATAATGACAGAGGTGTAGAAGATGAGAAAAAAAATGGCGAGAACGCTCTTCAGCGACATGGCGAGAAAGAAAACTTGCAGCTGCGGGGCAAAGCGTCCGATCATACCCAGTCCGATTTCTGCAAGCATCATGACGAAAATGACCGGTGCAGCGAGCTTGACGATCAGCGCGAGAAAATTGGTAAAGTCGGCGACGAAGACAGTCAGCGCGGCAAGGTCGAACGGCGGCAGCGGCGCAAGCACGGGGTAGAGCAGGTACGAATCGTAGAGGATTTTCACCAACAACGCCATGCCGCCGAGCGCGAGAAAGACGGCGATAAAGGTCTCGCCTAGAAAAACACCGAGTAGATTGCTCTGCCCGCCGAAGGCGGGGTTGAACAGCTGGGCGATACCGGCACCGCGTTGGTTGTCGATGAAGTCGCCGACCGACTGCGGCACAAGAAAGACTAGGGCTACGGGAAAACCCAACAGGAAACCGAGTGCCATCTCTTTCATCGCATAGGCGAGGTGGACAAACGGCGGCAGGGGATTTTGCTTGAGCGTCTCGGCGAGCGGCGGTAGCAACACCACCGTCAGCGCGAGGAAGACAGCACCTTTGATCGCTGCGGGCAGGATGCGTCCGTTGAAAAAGGGAAGCAGCATCGCAAAGCCGAACAAGCGCGGCGACGCCAGCGAGAAGGCTTTCAGGTACGCGCCGATTTCATCGATCAAGGCGGGGGTCATGATCGTTGCGCATTGAGGCGGCGGAGCTCAAATGGCGAGCGAGCTGTGGCCAGGAGTGTCGTCGTCGTTTTTGTTGCTGGCATCAGAGAACTCGCCGCGCTCGAGGCGGGTCATCCACTCTTCGGTCAGGTTGACGAGCGCGCCGATTTTTTTCTCGAAGGGTTCGAACTCGGTCGAGCTGGTCGGCAGAGGTACGCTGAGCAACAGCATGCCGATCGAGCGGTCAACGACTATCCGCACCGGCAGGTCTCCGGGCATCACCAAACATTCGGCGAGCAGCCCTTCCAAAAGATTGGCTCGTGCGCTGTCGTCTTGCGGCAACGCGCACAGCATCGAGTAGGCGTGCAGGTAGGGCTTGTCGGGGTCGGCTTCAAAATCAATGGTGATGCGATCGTCGAAGACAAGCCGTGCCGTGTTGCTTTCGTCCAAGTCGAGCTTGTCGAGTTTCAGCGCCTGTCCAAGCTGGCGCAAAAGGTTGCGGGCGTTATCGGAAGAAGATGACATGGGGTTGGATGCTAGCCTCGATAGGTTGGGGGGGAGGGGGGTCAGGAGGGCGAGGCGTTGTTCGGAAAGCGCAGGACTTTCCCGACATCCACAATCTTGCTGTCTTGTTTTCTGCCTTGCTTCTTGTCTTGAGGCTGGGAGGATTTGAGCATTGCCGACTTTTGTTGTTGCAGATAGCCGAGCCGCTGTTGGCATTGACGCAGCAGCTTTTCCTGCCCGACCTCTGATGTAACACCGCTCCCGTCCGAAACGGAGGCGAGAGCTTTTTCTGCCTCGGGGATCTCGCGTAAGTTGAGCGCGCAGAAGGCTCTGCCGAGATTCCAGCGTTCGTCAGAGGGTTCGAGCGCGCTGAGAAGGCGGTAGGCGTAGAGCGCGTTGTGCGTGCGACCGACCGAGAGCTCTCCGACCGCGTAGTGTCCCAACGCACGCCAAATATTCTTGTTGGCATTGTCGCTCTGTTGTGCGGGGGGGGCGGGGGGAGCGGGGGGAGATGCCAGAGTGGAGACAGCGGCGGCGGCGTTATGGGCGGTATCGGTCATGGTCATGGCTCAGGCTTTGGGTCAGGCTTTGATGAGCAGGCGTTGGTTGTCGGAGGCTTCTTGTTGCAAGGTGAGCGATTCCGCGATCTGGCGTTGCAGCGTTTGTGCGTTGGCGACAAGGTTTTTTTCCGCTGCTTTGTTCTGGAGTTGCGCGAGGGCTTTCGTCAGCGTTTGTTGGGCGGCTTGCAGACGCGTGTGCATGCTTGCCGGTGAGAAGTGCGTATCGGGCGGCGCGAGGCTTTGCAGCGTTTCTGCCAGCATCGGATCGCGCTGTCTCAGGGTGGCGTGCGCGCTCTCCAACGAGGAGGCGGGTTGGGCGTGGTAGTAGGCGGCAGAGCGTTTTAGAAATATGTCCGCTACTTGCGTCGCGTGCTTGCCAGGTTCAAAGGGGCGGGCGAGGCTAGGGGTTTTCGTGGCAGTGAGGTCGGTCATGCTCACCCTCAGTTCATGCGTTGCAGGATGCCTTTGACCATGTCGTCGACCGACTTGACCATTTGCGATTCAAACTGCACCAGCATGTTCATTTTCATCATTTTCATTTGCATGTTGATCATGTCTTTCGGGTTCGAGGGATCCATATCTTTGGCAGATGCGTTGAACTCGTCGATCGACTTGCTGGCGGACTTGCCGACCGAATTCGCGATGTTTTCTAAGTTGATGCCGCTCATGGGGAGACCTTTCGAGTTGGGTTGCGGGGAGGGGTGCAGGGAAGGGTTGCAGGGAAGGGTTGTGGGTTCGCTAGGGTTGTTTGCTGATCTTGTCCATGTGTTGCATCGACCATACGGTCTGCAAAATGTGACGAGCACTCTTGAGCGCTTCCTGTCGCTTGTCTGCTCCAAAAGCTACATTTGGAGTTGCATTTGGCGTTTCGACGAGGCCTTCGAGCAACGATGCCAAATACTTCCGCTCCTTGTCTTGCGCCAAGCGTTCGCCAAGGTCGGTCAGTTGGGGGATTTGCGGGTCAGACGGGTCAGCCATGGTCGATTGCACTTTCTGCTTTATGGAAATTGATGAAACTGGATGGTTGTTTATACCCTCAACCGATTCCCTTTTTTAGCGAATCGGTAAGGGCGTTTCTCTATTATTTCGTCTAAAAACGACTTTAAGTCAAGAAAAAAGAAGAATAAAGTCATTTTTTCTGTAATTTCCTTAAAAAAATGCGCTTTTTCCCTTTTCTTTTCTTGGAATGTATTTTTTTCTTGCAAAACAATCAAAAGATGATAAGAATTTATTGAAATACACATATACTGCCTCTCCCCTAATCTACACGGAGGATTCGAAGCATGGCAAGCATAGACGGACCAGGGCGCTCGCGCGGCGTCGCACAAACAAGCGACCTCGACCAAGCACGCAAAAGCGAAGCAACACAGCGTAAGGCAAAACAGCCCTTCGCCGCGTTGCAGAAGCGGCGCGGCTCCGTCGAAACAGCAGTGCGCACGCGCGAAAAAGACGCAGGATTCAAAGGAAAACTCGACAAGAATTTTCACTCCAATGCCGACGATATCCTCCGCTCGATGAAAGCTAAGAAGGGCGCAAAAGAACAGCCGACAGCAAGACAAAACTTGGCAAAGCAAACGGCAACACCACCTCCCCAAAAACCCCAGCGCGCTCCGCAACAAACCGCTCCGCAACAGGCGACAGCGCGTGCCTCCGTCAAAGGACCCCAGAAACCTCAGAAACCTCAGCGTTCGGAAGCATCCAAGGAAGCAGCGAACGTCGACTTGAAAGGCAGCTCAAAAACATTAGGGCGAGCAGTGCCGACAAAGCCCGAACGCTCCCCCGCCACAAGAACAAGCGCAACCCTGCCGCGTCCGCAGGCAAAGCCCCGTACCATCTTCGGGGCTGCCGCTCAAGAAAAAGCGCAACCCACGCCCGCCGTGCGAACGGTCTTTCCCCAACAGGAGCAGACAGGCGCAGCAAAGGCAAGCGCAGGCAATTACGATGTTCTGAAGAATGTTTCCGCCAACCAGCAGCGCGGCATCCAATACCCGACGACGCAAAAGGCACAGAGCGGGGAGCAGGCAGCGACACGCTCCGCCGAGCGCGCGCCACCACGCCTGAAACAGCGACCCTTGGAGGGCGGACAATTTCTGCAAGGTGGTGGGTTCAACCCTGCAAAGACGCTCAACAATCCGCAGGCAGGGCAGACGCTGCGCGGCTTGGAGGCATCGGTACGCACGCCCGCCCCGCCGCGCTTGAGCATCGGAACGCGCATTATGAACAGCTTGAAAACCTTCTTCCGTGTCGGAACTCCTGTGCCTCAACGCGCCGCGGTGTCGTTGCAGGGGCAGCAGTACTCGCAACTCATGGAAACAAGGCTCGAAGACATGCTCATTCAAAAGCCGGCGCTGAGCCAAGACAAGCAGCGGGTCTTCGAGGCGGCAGAGCGTGAGATCAATCAAAATCTCAGGAGCATCACTCGCAATGTCAGAGATGGCGAATACACAAGCCAAGCGAGGCAAAATGTGAGCAACGCAATGCAGCGAATCGAAAATATGTTCGTCGAGTACGAAACCCTCGAAGAAGCTTTGGCAAACGCAGACGACAATGTCTAAAGATACATCCTGCGACGACAGCACAAGGCATAACTTAAGGAAATAACTTATGTCCGACTTGGCAACGCACTCCCTCACGCAGACCGCGCGTACCGAGACGCTACCTCCCGCAGACGGCGCGAAGGGAGACGCGAAGACGCAAGCTCTCAAAGGGCGTAGCGCAACCCTCGATGTCGGCGCGCTCTCGCGCTTGCTAGGGCAGGATACAAAGACTTCTACTAATAGCGCACCTCAACAAGGGATAGCAGCGCGCTCGGCACGCAGCGACGCTGAAAATCCAGGACCGCAGCGTATCGCTCAAACGTCTCATGATGGCAAGCCCGATGTGGAAGTGTTCGGCAAAGGCGGCGTCGCAGCCAAAGGAGCAGAGCCTGCATACGCAAACGCGAAAGCCCACGAGCAAGAACCGCAATACGCCAACGCAGGGTTCGCCAGAGGCGATATTGAATCGGGTTATTCGGTCTTGAAGCAGGAGAGCGATTACTCGCCTTTGGAAAATCCTATCTACGAGTCGGCGGACAAGACGGGTAGCAAGAAGCGGGAGAGCGATTACTCGGCTGTGAAAAATCCCGTCTACGATAAGGCTGGCAGAGCAGGTGAAGATCCGTACCTAACTCCGCGTAGCAATGCGGGATCGAGGGGAACCTTCCGCCCGCTCTCCGACAGGATGGCGAGCATCGGCGACGCTCCTCCGCCGCGCTTGAAGCGACTGAAGGCTGCGGTGCAAAAATTGTTCGTTGCCGTCAAAAGCCTTATCTCGCGTACCGCACTGGTGAGAAGTCGTCCGACAAGCCAACCCTCGCGGGTCGCACAGGGTGCAATACTTGCTGGCGGCGGCGAGAGCTGGCGCAACCCCACGCTGGCACGACGCACCTTGCCACAAACACCACAAACGCCACCACAACGAGCAGGCGCAGCTCCTTCAGGATACGAGAGCGGAGTGCAAGGGGTGCGCTCGGATACGCTTGCCTCTCAGGCGCCCATCTTCGTAGAGCTTTCGGCGACCGAAAGGTACGAGGAGCGGCTGAGGACGGATATGCGAAACCTGGGCGATGCAGACAAAGCCGCCGTGCGCCATTCGGCGGGCGAGATCGACAGAATAACCTCCACTGCCGAGACACTCGATATCGAACTAACCGATCAGCAAGCACTGCAAGTAGCACAGCATCGCCACGACATCGCGCTCGTTCTGGAGAATCACATACGAGAGCAGGGCGGTAGCGCATGAACACGAACCGCAAAACGAGCTGCAACATGAATTGTTTGGGAGGATACCCTCGTGGTTGACAGGATCAGCGGCGGCAACACGCAAGGAGTGCAGCAGCAACGCGAGAGCCAAGAGGTGCGCGGACAAGAGGCGCAGGCAAAGTCTCCCTCCTCGCAAATCCTCAAGGGGCGTAGCGTGCAAAAGGGTGTCGCCTCTCCCATTCGCCAATCCTTGTCGCATCCAGGAATCAAACAGGGTGGAGGAAAGTCGTGGAAGGAACGCACGGCAAAACTCGACGGCGCGACGCGACGCAGCAAAGCATCGGCAGTAGCCTCCAAAGCATCCTCCGTAGCAACTTCCAAAACAAGATCGCTTCCTCCTACAGGAATGCCCGCGCCCTACAAGGGGCTCCGCACGCTGGAGCGAGGGGGGAGCGCGCGCGCCACCCTGTCTAGGTCTGGCAGCAATCTTAACGATGTGCGCCGAGGCAAGTTCAAAGAGCAGTTTCAACAACGCGCCCAAGACTACGACCGCCGATCCTCCGAGCTCAAACCCTTCCAGCAGAAAATCTATCAACAAGAAAAAGCTGCGATCACTTCCCTGTTGAAGCAAAACCCAGGCGACGCGCTGGCGGCGAACAAGCAGTTTGGCGAGCTGGCAGGGCATGCAAGGCTGATCGAAGACCTGTTCCATGGCGACAGCTCTTACCTTGCCAAGCTGATGATCGGCGACTGACGGATTGGTGACAACGATGGTCGATCAAATTAACAGCGGACAGACGACGCGTGTGCGAGGGCAAGGAATCGAACAAGCACGCGGCGGGAAAGAAGGCGGGAAAACCGTCAAGACCGACGCGCTCCAGCAGAGGCAAGCCGTGAGCGGAGCAGGCGCGCAGTTGCGCTCCCACAAACAAGGTGCTGCCGCAAAAACGGGGCAGTCGTTCTTCCAGCGGCATTTTGGCAAGCCTCCATCGCAACAGCAGGTGAGGCAGCAGGAACGCGCAGAACGACACCAACGGCTACAACAACAAGGTCCAGCGCTCGCGCAACACAAGAAGGATTACGCCCAAGCGCGTAGCGAGGATGTGCGCTACACACAAGAAAAGAAGGAAACGATGACGGGTTCGACAAGAGGCGCTGCCAAGCAAGAGGTAGAAGTAGCCGCCTACAAGCACGACCAACACGGCATGCGCGACAAACTGGGCGCGTTGGACGAATTCACCAAGCTCAGAGCTGAGGGAAAATCGGTGCGCTTCGTACAGCCGAAGTCCTCGCTACCGCAGCGTAGTGCTATCTTGCACGAGGGACGCAGAAGCTTCTTCGGACAGGCGGGCGCAAAGTTCAAGGATGCGATGCTGCGTATCTTCCGTCCGCAAAAGTGGCAGCAGCGACAAGTCGCCTTGGGCGAGGCGCGCAAGGCGGAGTTCGCCTACATCAAGCGCAACCACGACAAAATGCTCGCCGCAGGGCGAGAGCAGAACAAGCAGACCGTCGCCCTCGCCAAAGACATGGAGGCAATTCACAAAAGGTCGCTGGAAGAAAGCGTGGAGAAGCCTCAAGCTGTGCCGCGCCATCTTGGAGTAAAACTGACCGACAAGAGCGACCCCGAGCTCTTGAAGAACCCCGACTATGTGCGCGAGCGCGTGCAAGTGCTGGAGCAGATCGCGCAAAAGCGCATCGAGACAGAATCTGCCGCCGTAGCCAAAACACGCGAGAAACTGGACGCGCAGCGACGCGGTGTCCAACCTCAACCCCAAGCCGATATTCAGGCGCAACCCCAACCCACTGCTGCTCCGCGCGCTGCCCCGCGTGCGCCTACGCAAACAGAATTGTGATCTTCCTCTCACCCTCAACTAAGGAGTAACCCATGGCGGACCTTGGCAGATTCATCCCAGGCATGCTCAATTCGAGTTTATTAGAACAAATTGCGGCAAAGGCAAAGACAACAGCAACAGCGGCAACGCCCGCCCAAGCAACGCCTGCAAAGACGACGACCGCCATCGATACGGGCAGCATCGGCAAGGTTACCACCGATGACGGCAGCCTACTTGCAGACGGCAAGAAAGCCAACATCTCGACGCTCGTGTTGAATCTGATGTTGAAGCGCGTGCATTCGGTCGATGGCGTGCTTGCCGGCATGCTCAATCAAATGGACGCAAACACTGTCTCCACCCAGAACATGAACAATTTTCTCAAACAACTTCGCGAGATGCGACCAACGAGTGCCGATGGTACAGTCTCAAAAAATCGTATGACCATGTCAGTAGACATCGTCTACAAGGATAGCGGCAAGAAAATATCGCCCAAAACCAGCTGGGGACTCGATCTGAACAAAGACAAATATACGCAAGGGGAAATCGACCAACTCATCGAAGTTATGAAGTCCAAAATCTCCACCGTCAACTCCAACCAGCAGATGGAGCAGATCAAACTGCAAAAATATAACAACGTGCGAAACGAATCCATGCAAATGGTCTCCACCGTCATGAAGATGCAGATGCAATCCCTGCAAAGCATCGTCAACAACATGAGCTAGAGCACCTCCGTGCGCTGCACCGCGTGCGCCTAGCCCAACTCGACAACCCTTTCTCTCACCCCTCAACCAATGAGCAACCTATGTCGAACTTCAATCCATTAGGAGGGCTCCCCTACGGGAAACCCCTCAGATACGACCCCTTCGCAGACAACTCCCAAGCAACGCGCGACAAAGCAGCAGCCGACGCCGAAACTCAGCGCTTGAAAGACATAAAAGATGGAACGCTCAAGCCCACGCACACACAAGCCGAGGCCGATTACGCAAGGACACACGCATACAGGGCTACAACCCTTATCGAAGGACTCGGCAAGGTCACCAACGAAGACGGCGGATTCGTTCAAAACGGAAAGAAGGTCAACCTCTCGACGCTCATGATGAACCTGATGCTGCAGCGCGTGCAGTCGGTCGATGGCGTGCTCAGCGGCATGATCAATCAAATGAACCAAAACAATGTCGACACCAAGAACCTGAACAATTTTCTCGAACAACTCCGCGAGATGCGACCAACGACTAGCGATGGAACAGTCTCCAAAGATACGATGAGCACGGCAGAAAAAAAGACATACGACGATAGCGGTAGCCAAAAGGTAAGCCCCGCCACCACTTGGGATCTCGATTTGGGCAAAGACTCCTATACGCAGGGGCAAATCGACCAGCTCATCGAAGTCGTGAAGTCCAAAATCTCCACCGTCAACTCCAACCAACAGATGGAGCAGATCAAACTCGAAAAATATAACAATGTGCGAAACGAATCCATGCAACTGGTCTCCACAGTCATGAAGGCGGATACGCAATCCGTGCAAAGCATCGTCCACAACATGGGAGGCTAGAGCGACATGGACGCTACTCAAACGAGCCAAAACGCGCAACTCGATCCTGCAAGCGAGACCCTGCTCGACGACATCGCGCAGATGTTTTGCGACGGCGGAGGAATCGGAACGGGTGAGATATTGGGAATCAGCCCAGTGCAACAGGAGCAACTCTACGCATTCGCATCCATGCTCTACGAAAGCGGGCAACACGAACAGGCGTGCGATGTCTTCGCCCATCTCTGTCGTGTGCAGCCAACAGAAGTGCGATTCGTCAAAGCGCTCGGCATGGCGCGCCAAATGGCGAAACAATACGAAGGCGCGCTCGATGCATACTCCATCGCCGTCGTCCAAGACATCGAAGACGCAGAAGTCTCGATCCACGCCGCAGAGTGTCTGCTCCACTTGGGAGAAATCGGGCGCGCGCGTGCTGCCGTCAAGAGCGCCTGTTTGCAGACGCAATCGCGTCCCGTCAGCGATGAGCTGCTGCGCAAGCTGCAGACAGCTAAGGATGCCTTGGCTTCTTACGACGCGGCAGACAGAAAACCGAGGAACGGCGCATGAGCGACACGACGAGCAAGGGCGACCGTCTTCTCGCAGCCTTGGGCGAGGTCAAGCCGGCTACCTCGACGGGCTTGGAGGCAAACGCAGGTTTGCAAGAGGGAGTTGTAGAGCAGGCGGCGGCGCAGATGGCGGAGCGTCTGGCAGAAACGCAGCGTTTGCGCGCTGCCTTGCTGGCGGGGGGGGTGAGCGAGGAGCTCATAGACGACCCCGAAGGAGCGGAGATGGACCATTTGCAAGAAGACGAGCAGGAACAATTCAACGATGCCGTGCGCGAGCATCGTGCATTCCAAGACGAGTTACAACGCGATCTACGCGAGCTACAACGCTCGCGCGACGCGCTCGGAATCAGGCGCGACGAGACCGCCGTGCCGCTGTCTATGACAAAGGAGATAAAAGCATGAGCACAGAAAATATCGAGCCAAATATCGAGCCAAGCGAGAAACAGAAGGAGGCTTTGCTCGCGCGCATCGCTGCGGGAGAAACCTTGAGCGAGGCTTGTGGCGTCGATCAAAACTTCTTGACGCTCTGCTACGCGGTAGGCTCGAACGCTTACAAGGAGAAGGACTACGCCACCGCGTATCGCGCCTTTCTTTTTCTCTGTATGCACGAGCATAACGAGGCGGACCATTGGACAGCCTTGGCGAGCGTCTTCGTCGCACAAAAACAGACGGAGCGCGCTCTGCCCTTGTTGCAAACGGCGTGGCGGATTTTACCGTCGGCAGCCAACGCCTATCGCTTTGCCGAGTGTTGCATCCGTTGCGGCGACAAGGAAACCGCACGAAAGGTCTTGGCGGCAGCCCTCGAAGACATCGAGCAGAGCAAGGCGACAAGCCCGCTGCACGCACGCATCAAGGCGATGCTACAAGAACTCGGCCAAGAACTAGGTGAGGAAGGCTCGTGAGCGACATCGGAACGGCAGCAGGGGGGCTTGGAAAAATCTCCCTGTTCAACACGCAGTTGAGTGGTGAGGTGCTGGACGCCGTACAAAAGGCGCACGACGCAGAGCACAAGGTCGAGAAAGGGCGCGTGCCGACAGCGACGCTCAACGCCATCGCATCGCAGAAAAAACCCGCGCTACCTAAAACATCGATGAAGTTTTCCAAAGACGAACTCATGGCGATGATCCAAAAACTGATGGTCGCAAACCTGAACCAGCAGTCGAAAACGCAGACGATCGCAACTAAGGCGACCAGGCAACGATTGCAAGATCTGGCAAAACAGAACATCAAAAAATTGTCGCAAGTGCAAGAAAAAACAAAGCAGAGCAATACAGGCAGCATCGTCGCCCAAGTCTTCGCGTGGATCGCTGCTATCGTCACGGTGGTAGCTTCCGTCATCTTGGCGGTGGTCAGCTTTGGGTCTGGCTCCATGTTGATCGGCGCAGCCTTGCTCGCAGCAGCCGCCATCACAGTCACCGTCACCGTGCTCACCCAAACGGGTGTCATGGACAAACTCGCTGACGCGCTCGCCAATCCCATCGCCGACATGCTGGAGAACATGGGTGTCAGCAAAAGTGCCGCCAAGATCGCAAGCAAAATCGCAGCACAGATCATCATCGCCGTCGCCATAATGGCAGTCGACATCGCGCTCGCTGTCATGAGCGGCGGCGCGGGCGTCGAGGAGGTGGCGAGCGAAGCCATCAAGAAAATCATGAAGGTCGCTACAATCGCAGCAAAGGTCACCCAAGTCGTCGGCGCAGCAGCCCAAGCGGGAGAAGCAGGCGCAGCCGTCGCAAGCGCAACCTTCAGCTATCAGAGCCAAATCCTGCAAGCCGATGTGCAAGAGAACAAGGCTTTCCTCAAACGCATGCAAGTCATGCTGGAGGAAGAGCAGGACACGCTCAGACAGCTCGTCGAGGGCATGTCGTCAACCTATGTGCGCATGGACAGCATGGTAAAGGACACGCACAAGGCGAACGCGCAAATGCTCTCGCAATGGGCGAGCGCATAACGACAACCTATTTGCCAACCCCAACCCCTTCCGAGGACAAAAACCATGACCGATCTCTCTGCCGTCAACAACGGTTACGCGCGCACGCTCTACAAGGCATCCACCATGAGCGATGCCGAGAAAGCCCAAAAACTCAATCCCGCTAGCATTGACACCGCAACAACGACTGCTGCCCAAAAAGCAGCGGCAAAAGCTGCTCCTGGCATGACCTTGTCGGATGCCGCAGAAAAGTTCGAACTCGGCGTTTTACCGCGACAGAAGCCTGTCGCCTTGAAAGACGCATCGCTCTACAAGAACATGCTCAGGCAATTGCCGAGCTCGCTCAACTTCGACATGTCCGAGGTCATGGCGACAATCTTCAAATCCATGACCGCAATGATGCAATCTCAATCTAAAGCGCGCATGGTCGATTTGGACTTGGCGGGCGCATCCGAGAAAGACGCAGCTCAGAAAATGAAAACCGCCGCCGCCATGGAACTGGGAGGTGCCGTGATCGGCGCAAGTATGCAACTCGCTGGCGCAGGCATGACTATGGCGGGTGCTGCTTACGGCGCAAAGGCTGGGGATGCAATGGAGTTCAACCAAATGATGCAGCCTTTTCACGCAGGAAGCGAAATGCTCAGCAGCTCAGGCAGCTCTATAAAGTCGGGACTCGATTACGCGGGAAAACTAGAGAGCGCGAACGCAGAGATCGACAAGTCAACCGCAACACGCGCGCACGCACTGCGCGAGCAAGACGACGAGATGTACAAGGAAGCGCAAAAATTCGTAGACCAAATGTTGCAAATCATCCAATCCATCGATAACCAGCAGCACGCGGCATCCTCGCAGATCTTGTCTGCGTAAACCGCAATCGAGTTCACTAAAATCATATAAGGAGAAATTGTTTATGTCTCAATCGCCACCATCCCCGACGGGCTCTGAAGAGCTGCGCCTGCTCGCCGAGATCGCCTTTACAGGAGTCTTCTACGGCTTGACGGTGCATGCTAAGGATATCTTCGACTATATCGAGCAGCACGACAAACACCGCGAGGTCGGAGCCTTGGGCAAGGGCTTGGCGCTCATCAGCGACGGAAAATTCGCCGAGGCTACTAAGGCAATTGAAAAAGGCGTGTTGGAGAAAAATCCCGACTCGCAGGAAGGACAGCTGTTTGCAGCGCTGGCATTGAAACTGGAAGGAAAAGCATCCCACGCAGAACGCTTGAGCGATCGCGCAGCCAAAAACGGCAGCCAGACGGCTAAACAATTTGCACAAAACCTTCGCTCCGTAAGCCATGCGCAGAAGCGTCCAAACTATTGAGGCTTGGCGCGTGCGCTCGCCTGCTACTCGTTTTGCTACTCTATCGGCTGCTATCTTTGCGGTCTTCTTCGCGCTGGCGGGTTGCTCGGAGGAGCTATACGCAAATCTCGACGAGCGAGAGATCAACGCCATGATCGCAGCTCTTGCGCGCTACAACATTCGGGCAGAAAAGATCGCGCTCAAGGACGGCTACAGCATTTCGGTCTCATCGCGCTACTTCGCCGATTCCATCAACATCCTGTCGGCAGCGGGATATCCGCAGCGCAAGTATGTCTCGCTCAACGAGCTGTTCGGAAAGAGCGGACTCATTCCTACCCCCTTCGAAGAGCATGTCCGCTACATCTACGGCTTGTCCGAAGAGCTGGCACGCACCGTCTCCCTCTTCGACGGCGTCATCGAGGCGCGAGTTCATATCGCACTTCCTGGCGCGGGAGAAAAGTCGGGCGCGAAAGTCTCGGTGTTCATCAAATACGACCAGCAGTTCGACTACGAAACCCTTATTCCTCGTATCAGGAAGTTCGTCTCCGACTCGATCGAAAAGGTGCAATTCGAAAATGTCGAGATTTTGGCACTGCCAGGACAGAAGTCCGCTGATTTCTATCGAATCCGTCGAAAACTCGCCGAAGAACGACGACCCCTGCGAGTAGTCGAGTTCGCACTCGGAGGAGTGGCGGTCGCATTGCTCTTTTTGCTTGCATTGCTCGTCTTACGCAAACGCGGCTTCTTGGCGTTTTACAAACCCGCAACAAGCGCGCAAGCCACCTCCCCCCTCGCAGTGCGGCAGGCGGGAGCTGCCGACAAGGAGCAAATCACCGACGCAAGCACAAAAAATTCTTGAGAAAATCTGTTGTCCTCCCCTATGCTTGCCTCCGCAACAACTCCTTCGCCAGCTTTGCCGCCAGCCTTGTCGCCAGCTTTGCCCTCTCAAGCTGCCGTCGCCTTGTGGCTGCGTTTCCAGTGCAACGCGGCAGCGACGCTCCACGAATCCTACCGCGAGGTGCTGCTTGCCGAGGCAAAACCTCAAGCTAGAAAAATCAAGCGAGATAAAAAGCAGGACAGCAAGAGAGAAGACGCTGCAGAGGACCCCATTTGGTTGGAGCAGCTATGGGGGACGGCGTTGCTGTCGCGCTTTGTCCATGAGCGTTTTGCCTTGCGTATCGATGCCTGGCCGCGCCAGTCCTCGTCCTCGCCCTCGCCCTCGGCCTTGCCGTTTTTTCTGCGCCTCGTGATGTTGGACTCGCCCGTTCTGCTGCGTCTGTTGCGCTCGGCGGGGTTGGTGCTGAGCGCGAGCCTCATCGCCTCCGTGATCGAGAGCGACCAAGTGGCGCGCTTGAGGGAGGGCTTGGGCGAAGAAGACTACGCATTCGCCTTGACGAAGGGCGCGCGCTTGCGTCCTGCGTCGTCGCATGTATCCTTGACGCTAGCGAGCGGACAGCGCACGAGCATGGGTGCGAGCATGGGCGCGAGGATGGAATTGGGCGATGCGGCGTTCCATACGGTGCTGGGCTTGCGCTTGCTGATGCGTCAAGCCGAGGGTTCGTTTTCCGAGCAGCATTGGCGACGCTTGGCGTTGAAGTGTCCGCGCGGCATCGTGGACTTGTTGCGGCGCAACTCAGAGCAGGAAATGCTCGAAGCAACCCACTTGGACGCAGGAACGGCGGCGGGGCTACACGCATCGATTACTATCTTCGAGCCTGCAATCTTCGAGGGTAAGGCAGAGGAAGAGATGCTCGCAAGAACGAGGCAGTGGTGGTGTTCTGTTGCAAAGGAGGTAGTTGGATCGTGGCACGCTTGGCTCGAATTCTCGAAGGTCGCATAACTCCGCTGCTAGAAAAGCGCGTCTTGAAGGGCGAGGACTATGCGCGCCTAGAGCAGGGAGAATCCGTGCTGATCGAGCTCGCGCGCGAACAGCAACGCGCGCGTCAGGAGGCGGCGCGCGCATTAGAAGAGCATCGACAACGCGGATACGAGGAGGGGTTGGCTAAGGCGGAAGCTGATCGCGCTCGACAAGCATTCGAAACCGTGTCGCGCGCAATTCGATACTTCGAGAGTATGGAAGAGGATATGGTCGCTCTCTTGGAGGGGGCACTCGACAAGATCGCAGAAGGACTCGACAAGGACAAACTCGTGCGACAAGTCGTCGCCAAGGCATTGCGCGACTATCGTTCCTTGCCGCAAATCACGCTGCATATCGCTCGATCGCAGGAGAGGGCGTTGCATAAGGACATCGAGCGGTTGACGCAAGAAGCGCGACTCGCAGGCATGGTCAAGATCTCCGTCAACGCGCGCTTGGAGAAGGGAGCGTGCCTTTTGGAATCGCCGCTGGGAACGGTCGAACTCGGACTCGACTCTCAAGTGGCAGCTTTGAAAGAGGCACTGGGCGCGCTACGCAGCCACAAAAATACATCGCAAAAAAAGCAAAAGCAAAACGAGCAAGATAAAGACGAGCAAGATAAAGACGAGTCGCCACGACGCGCTGCACGCGAGAACGGCGCGGTGGCACACGACCTGTGACACACGATCTTTCTTGGCAGGACAAGAAGCGGGAGGAGACAAAGGTGTCTCCGTTTTCTCCGCTCTTTGCCGATCTCGAAGCAAAGCTCGAGGCTGCCAATCCCGTGCGCGCAACGGGCAGGGTGGAAGAGGTGATAGGAACGCTCGTCAAGGCGCATGTGCCGAATGTGCGCATCGGCGAAATATGCGAGCTGCGCGCGCGCTCGGGCGAAAAGTTGTGCGAGGCAGAGGTCGTAGGATTCCTCTCCAACGCAGCACTGCTAACGCTCTACGGCGACATGCAAAGCGTCTCGTCGCAGACCGATGTCATTCCGACAGGACGCACGCAAGAGATCAATGTAGGTCCCGCGCTTTTGGGGCGCGTCCTCGACGGTATGGGACAGCTCATGGACGCAGCGCAGAAGGGAGACATCCCCTTGCCAGACCGCCAACCCATCTACGCCGCAGCCCCCAACCCCCTGACACGGCGCATCATCGACAATCCATTCAGCGTCGGCATACGCGCCATCGACGGGCTGCTAACTTGTGGCGAAGGACAGAGGCTAGGAATCTTCGCAGCTGCGGGCGTGGGAAAAAGCACGCTGCTCTCAGCGCTCGTCAAGGGCGCGGTCGCCGACGTTTCCGTAATCGCACTCATCGGAGAGCGCGGACGCGAGGTGCGCGAGTTCATCGAACAAAGTCTCGGCGAGGAGGGTATGCGAAAATCCGTGCTGGTAATCGCAACATCCGACAAGTCATCGATGGAGCGCGCACGCGCAGCATATGTGGCGACCGCCGTAGCCGAGTACTTTCGAGCGCGCGATAACCGCGTCCTGTTTATGATGGATTCGGTAACCCGTTTCGCGCGTGCGCTTCGAGAGATAGGCTTGGCAATGGGAGAGCCGCCAACGCGCCGAGGATTTCCTCCATCGGTCTTCGCATCCCTGCCGAAGCTCATGGAGCGCACAGGCATGGGAGCGATCGGATCCATAACCGCATTCTACACTGTCCTCGTCGAGGGCGACGACATGACAGAGCCAATCGCCGACGAAACCCGCTCCATATTAGACGGGCATATCGTGCTGTCGCGCGACTTGGCAGCGCGCAACCACTACCCCGCAATCGATGTCTTAGAGAGTATCAGTCGCGTGCAGACAGCGATCGTGGACTCGCAACATTTACAAGCAGCACAACGCATGCGCGAGCTCTTGGCTGCTTACAATCAGGCAGAGCTCTTGATCAAAATCGGAGAGTATCACGCAGGCGGCGACGCAACAACCGATGCCGCCGTCGAAAAGATCGATGCAATTCGCGACTTCTTGCAACAGAAGGGCGGAGAGGTGTCTTCCTTCCAACAAACCCTCGATGCGCTCGAAGCCCTCACAGGCACGGGCGAGAGCGCAGAGAACGCTTGAGGGGCTGCTTGATCCATGAAGAATATCTTTTCCGACCTCTTGCAAATCCGCAGCTTGCGCGAAGAACGCGCCGAGCGAAACTTGGGCGAGGCGCAAGTAAGGATGCACACAGCAGAGCAGGCGGTAGAGCGAGCAGCAAGCCTGCTCGAACGATTCACGCGCACCATGCCCGAGGTTATCGAGGCAGAATACGCGCGCATCGAAGAGGAAGCGCGACACAAAAAAGGAATCGCGCTCTACAAAATCCAAAACTTCCGCGCCTTCGAGGCACACATGCACACTCAGCGCGAAGAGCTGCGCGTAGCACTTGTCGAAAAACAGAAAACCCTGAAACAGGCAAACGACGCGTTGCAACAAGCGCACGAAGCACTCAGCCTAGCGATGCGCGCACGCATGAAAATCGAGCAGCTGCTGCAGCAAGAGCGCGCACAAAAAATCAAAGAGCAGGAACGCAACGAGGAAAAACTGCTCGAAGAATTCAAACCTCGATCCATCTTCGCACAATTGCAATAAAGCCATAACGCCATAACGCCATAAAATTGTGTCTCTCTTCCCAACCCTCGCGCGCTGCGCTCAAGTTTTCCTCTCGCTGCTTGCGGCAGCCTCGTTGCTGCTGTCGGCTCACGCGCCCACAGCCCACGCGCAACCCTACCTCTACCGCGCCGACGATGTGGGGGGGAGGCAGCTGTCGTCGGATTTGTCCTTCTTGCTCGGCATGGAGGTAAGGGACGAGGGTAGCGGAATCGCGCGACGAAAACTGCTCGGAGAGTTCCGCGGCGAAACTCGAACTGCATTCTTGAATGCCGTCGCAACCGCCGCGCGATTCGCATGGGCAAGCCACAAGAATACCCTCACCCTCTCGTCGCGCGTGAACTTGCAAACGCGCACCTATCGATTCGCTTCCAAAGACGAGGCAGACAGCTTTTGGGCACGCCTGCAACGCGAGCGAATAGCAGCAGGTCCTCTGATCGTAACGCCGCTAGCGAAAAAACTATCCTTGAAGACAACGAAGAAAACAGCAGCAGGGGCGGCGGCAGGAGAACGGGAGGTCGCATACGACATTCAGGCGATCGCAGCATTCCACGAAAGTGCTCAAACGCTCTACGCGGAACTGGCAGGCTCGGACAACAACCGCGTCCTCTCGCCGGCAAACAGCAGCATCTACCCCATCCCAGGCGAGCGCTTTGCTTTGATGATCTTCCGCTTGCAATATGCTTGGGCGCACGATACGCCCATCGGCGACGGTCGTAGCGGTAAGATGCTGCCTGGCGTCGCAAGATTCATGGAAAAAATCGTCGCAGCACGCTACGGTGCCAGCGCGCCGCGTCGCCTCGCGTCGCCGCCAGGTGATTTGGAACACCTCGTATCTAGCGGCTTGCAAAAAATCAAGGAGCTGGGAATCCTACCCCCACCCTCCGCATCCCCCGCATCCCCTTCCGCAACATCAGGAGGAGCATCAACGGCGGCGGCATCGGGGCAACCCTTGTCCTTAGGTAAAGGTGCATCCCCTCTGATCTTTGCCGACCCCCGCCAAAACGCTGTCGTCATCTACGACAATCGCGCACGCTACAACGATTACCGCAACCTCATCGCCGAGCTGGATGCACGCACGCGCCTCGTCAAAATCGAAGCCGCCATCATCGATATTTCCAAAAGCCGCGTCAGCGACTTAGGCATTCAGTGGCAAGGCTCCTACGACGGAAACCAAGCCAGCTTCGGATCGCTCGCACAAGGTGCTGCTTCAGGCGCGCTCGCAATCGCAACAAAAGGATTGTCGCTCTCCAACAACGCCATCGTCTCCAATGTCAACGGCTTGATCGCTCGCATCAACATCTTGGAGAGCCAAGGCAAAGGACGAGTCGTATCTAGACCTTCGATCCTCACACTCGACAATATCGAAGCATCCCTCACATCCAATCAAAAGTTCTTCGTAAAGGTCGAAGCATTTCAAGACTCCTCTCTCTATCCCGTCGAGGTCGGCACAACGCTGCGAGTCACTCCCCACATCATTCGCGAAGGACAGAAGACGCGAATCAAACTGCTCGTCGTCATCGAAGACGGATCCATCGACCAGTCCGCATCAACTGCAGTCGGAGGACTGCCGCGAATAACAACAAACACTCTCACAACCCAAGCAGAGATACTGGAAACTCAAGCGCTCGTCGTCGGAGGACATATCCGTTCCGAAGTGCAAGCTCGATGGAAACGCGTTCCAATCCTAGGATACATTCCCATCCTAGGATGGCCATTCAAGCACAAAACAAAACAACGACAAGAGTTCGTCCGACTATACATAATTCGTCCAAGACTGACCCTGCCCGCAGACGACATGGCTGAAGCTGAAGCACTAGCAGACGACGACGACCTCTTCGCATATCCAAAACTCTTGCAAAAAGAACGCGACAAGGCAGAGAAACGCGAGCGAAAACGCAAACGCAAAGCAGAGAAAAAAGAAAAAAAAGCGCGAGCAAAAGCAGAAAAAAAGGCAGAACGAAAACGTAAAAAAGAGAGCCAACAACAAAAACAGCCCTCGGCGACCACCGAGCAACAGCAAGACGAAGAGCCATAGCAGAGAGAGAAACTACGCGTGTCCGCAGAGCAAACGACGACAAAAAAAACAACTTCTAGCGCGACCTCAAACGCGGCGGAGTCTGTCGATATTCCTTGGGCATTGACTCTGCCCGAGCGTCTAGATCGCGCTTCAGCTTCCGTGTTGGCAGCCGCGCGCGAGCGGATCAAGGCGCACTCAGTACAGCGGCTGAGCTTCGAGCGCACGCGCCGACTGGAGCCAGCGGGGTTGGAGGCACTGCGCTTGTTCTGCCAACAAGCTCACGAGCAAAAGGCCTCGGTGCGCCTAGAGCGACTTCTGCCAGAGGCGGCAGCAGTGCTAGCGTTATGCGGCTTTGCTACCCTCTGCTTGCTGTTGCCCGCCTCCGAAGAGCGCGCGCACGAATAGGCGGAATGGTTTCTCTTGCTCCAGACAGACATTGCGGCAAAAGCCAACGCCCGCAGAGGCGAGCAGCGCGCCGGCGACGATCAGAACAGAGGCACCCAGCACGAAGCCTAACGCGCAGGTAGAGATGCCGCCGAAGGTGTTGAACAGCGCGGGCAGTAGCACGCCGCCATCGTTGCGGTGCATCGCTTGCGAGAGCCCCACACCGGCAAGCAACGCGCAGGCGGCGATGAGCGGAAAGAGCGGAAAGAAGGGCAGAAAGACGACGATCGCCGCCACCACGATGTTCAAAACCCATAGGATGCGGTTCGTTTGTTCCCAAAAACTGTTGCGCCAAGTTTTCACGAGAGAATTTGTGAGGCGGCTTGTTTTAACATCGACTCTGCCGATGAACAAGGCGGCAAGCGGCGCACCGCAGAGGCTGATACCTCCTGTCCATAGCGTTGTTGCCAGCGCGAAGCGTTCGAGCGCGTCTTCGAACGATTGCGCGTTCATGGCGTTGCGCGCGCCGTCGTGCAAGCAGAGCGCGAGCGCGATCGAGGTTGTCGCAAAGCCCAGCGCGGTCAGCGACAGCGCGAACACCGTCTGGCGTCGGCGCATGAGAAACATGAGTCCTAAAGCGGCACCTGCTGCGATGCACAGGAAGATCAGGTGGGCGTTGGCTATGTCGGCGATTACGAGAGGCGCCGTCAGCGCGATGCCGCCCGCGAGCGCCGCAACAAGGAAGGAGCGGCGGGGGGCTTTCCCTTGCGCAAGCCAATAGAGCGAAAGCAAAAGTCCGCATAAAGAGAGAAGGTAGAGAAGATAGACAGGCTGGTTCATGGCTTTGGATAAGATAGAGAGTAGAGATCAGGTTTTCTTGGATTTGGTTTTCGGAGCGGCTTTGGCTGTGGCTTTGGGTGCGTTATCGGATAAGTGGAAGCGTCGGTAGACGCTGGCGAATCCTGCCACCACTCCGAAGGAGAGCAGGAAGGCGGTGAGCATCGTGTGGACTAGTCCCAGCGTCGATTCGCCCTTCGAGACGATCAGCCAAACGCCTGCCGTGATCGCGGTGCAGACGGGGGCGGCGAGATTGACGATCGAGAGATTCGCCGCGCGAGTAGTTCTGCCCACTATCGTGTAACTCCCCAAAAACAGCGAAAGCGCGAGAAGTGTCAGAAGGGTTGTGAGGTCGTTGTCGCCTGTCGAAAGCGGATTGTCCGAATTAACCATAAGACGTTGTGCCAAAAAGGCGATATCGTTCGCATGCTCCGAGATGTCCTGCAGGCGCAGGAGCAACTCTTGCGATGGCGGATGCTTCTCCATAGGATAGTCTCGTTATCCCTTGCTACACTCAACTCGCAACAGGATAGCAGGATTGTTCTACGGGAGGCAAGCTAAATCTGCTATAGTTTTTCTTTCTGCCAAAAACATTCACCTCACCCTCACTTCACTTTCACTCCACCTTCACTCTATAGGAGAACTTTATGTCTCAAACGACTTCGGAGATGACCTCTTTTTTTAACGATTCTCTTGCCTCTAGCGATGCGGCGATCTTCGCTGCTTTGGAGGGTGAGTTCCTGCGACAGCGAGACGGCGTCGAGCTGATTGCTTCCGAGAACATTGTCTCAAGGGCGGTGTTGGAGACGGCGGGATGCGTGCTGACTAACAAGTATGCCGAGGGCTATCCAGGCAGAAGGTATTACGGCGGATGCGACCCCTCCGACGATGTCGAGCGGATGGCGATCGAGCGCGCAAAAAAATTGTTCGATTGTCCGTTTGCCAATGTGCAACCCCACTCTGGCTCGCAGGCGAATCAGGCGGTCTTTTTTGCATTGCTGCAACCCGGCGACACCTATCTTTCGATGGCGTTGGACGAGGGAGGACATTTGTCGCATGGGGCATCCGTCAACATTTCGGGGAAGTGGTTCAAGCCTGTCCATTACGGGCTTGACACCGAGAGCCAAAGAATCGATTACGAAAATCTGGAGAGGCTTGCCAATGAGCATAAGCCCAAGTTGATTCTCGCGGGGGGGTCGGCTTATCCGAGAATTATCGATTTCGAGAAGATTGCCAAAATAGCGAAATCTTGCGAGGCGTGGTTTATGGTCGATATGGCGCATATTGCAGGATTGGTCGCGGGGGGAGTGCATCCTTCGCCTATTCCTCACGCGGATGTTGTCACTTCGACAACGCACAAGACTTTACGCTCGGCGAGGGGGGGATTGATTCTCTCTAGGGACGAGGCAGTAGGAAAGAAAATTAATAGTGCTATTTTTCCTGGATTGCAGGGGGGACCTTTGATGCATTTGATTGCGGCTAAGGCGGTGGGTTTAGGGGAGGCGTTGCGACCTTCGTTTGCCGAATACGCTAGGGCTATTGTTGCGAATGCACAAGTGTTAGCGGAGGTATTAATCAAGGGGGGATATGGGTTAGTTTCGGGGGGTACGGACACGCATTTAGTATTGGTAGATTTACGAGAGAAAGGCGTTACTGGGAGGGATAGTGAGGTTTCGTTGGAGAGGGCTGGAATTACTTGTAATAAGAATGGGGTACCTGCGGATGATGCTCCTCCGATGGTGACTTCGGGGATTAGGTTAGGTGTTCCTGCGGTGACTACAAGGGGGATGGGTGAGGACGAGGTTAGATTAATTGGGGAGTTGATTGTAAGGGTTTTGGATGGATTGGCGGAGAGTGGGATTGACGGCAATACAAAAATTGAGACGGAGACGAGGGGGGAGATAATGGAGTTGTGTAAGCGATTTCCGTTGTATCCGTTTGGGTGAGATGTAGAGATGCAAACGACACTAAAAAACCGCACTATATTCTGCAGGGATAACTTGGAGGTATTGCGCGGTATAGACAGCAAGAGTGTAGACTTGATTTATCTGGATCCTCCATTTAACAAGAAGAAGGTTTTCACAGCTCCTATAGGTAGCACGGCTACGGGCGCGAGTTTTAAGGATATTTTCAACGAAGCGGATGTAAAGGAAGAGTGGTTGGGGTTGATTGCCGAGGATTATCCTGCGATGAAGGATTATATCGTAGGGATTGGCAAAATAGGACATAGGAGCAATAAAAACTATCTTTGTTATATGGCGATACGCTTGATAGAAATGCATCGGGTTTTAAAATCTACGGGCAGTCTTTATTTGCACTGCGACCCTACGATGTCGCATTATTTGAAGGTATTGTTGGATTGCATTTTTGGAGAAACGAATTTCAGAAACGAAATTGCATGGTGTTATAAGGAGCAGGAGGCGGCTACGCGGCATTTTCCCAGAAAGCATGACATTATTTTTTTCTACTCAAAGAATGAGGATTACACTTTTAATATTCCTTGGCAGCCTCACTCGGAGGCGCAGCTTGCAAGGTACAACATTATTCAAGAAGATGGCAGGTATGCGAATATGAAGGGGAAGTTAAGGAAGTTGGGGGAGGGCAGTAAATTGAGGGATTATTGGATGATTGATATTGTTCAATCGCAGGAGAGAACGGGGTATCCTACGCAGAAGCCTCTTGAGTTGTTGGAGATTATTGTTCGAGCTTCGAGCAACAAGGGAGATTTTGTTCTTGATCCGTTTTGCGGATGTGCGACGACTTGCATTGCTGCGGAGAGATTGGGGAGGCAGTGGGTAGGGGTTGACATTTCTGAAAAGGCGTTTAGTCTTGTTAAGGACAGATTGGGGAGGCAAATAAACGGAAACGACACAATTTTTTATAAGGACAAGGTGATTTATAGGGAGGATATTCCTGATAGGATGGATAGGGAGGAGCAAAAATACGACAGGGTTACTTCCAAGCATTATTTATATGGGAGGCAGGAAGGCATTTGTTTGGGATGTGGGGTACATTTTAATTTTCCTAATTTGACGATTGATCATATTGTGTCGAGGGTTAGGGGAGGAGGAGATGGAATAAAAAATTTGCAATTGTTATGTAGTAATTGTAATTCTGTTAAGGGGGGAGATGACATGGCGATGTTAAAGACAAGACTAAAAGAGAAAGGAATTTTGTAGGGTTTTGAAGAAGGCGCTTACGCGCCCGCTCGCGGCGCGCTTTTTGTGGGGGGACTGCGTCCCCCCACACCCCCCATGCGCAAAACTCACTTCGCCTTACGGCTCGCTCGTCTTGCGAGTGCACTCCAAGATTATAACGTTTTTGTGTGCGCCGCGCGCCCGTAAGGAAGCGCAAGCAAGCGCACAAAAACCCCCTCCAAAAAAACTCCTGAAAAATTACACACTCACACAATTCCCTGCTACACTCCCCCCATGACCTCCAAAATATCCCCGCAAGAGCAGCACATGCTCGACACAAGAATGATGCGTGCCGCCATCTCCCTCGCCCGCTCCGCCCAAGGCTCAACCTTCCCAAATCCCCCCGTAGCCTGCATCATCGCCCATAACGACACCATCATCGCCTTCGCAACAACAGCACCATCAGGAAGACCCCACGCCGAAACTCAAGCCCTGCAAATAGCCGCCTCAGCAGCCAAAGGAGCAACCCTCTACACAACCCTAGAACCATGCACCCACACCAATAAATACAATACTCCCCCCTGCTGCATATCTATCGCCTCCTCAAAAATCTCCCGCGTCTGCTACCCACTACAAGACCCAGACCCAAGAACAAACGGAGCATGTAAAAAAATACTGGAATCTAACAATATCGCAGTCATAGAAAATCTCTGCACAAAAGAAGCCACTTTACAACTCTTACCATATCTGAAACGAACCAAGAAAAAAATCCCCTTCCTAACACTCAAACTCGCCACATCCATAGACGGAAAAATCTCCGCATCCTCAAATCCATACCCCAACAAACAAACCCACATCAGCGGAGATAAAGCACGTATCTACCGAAACTCCCTCCTTAAACAATTCGATGCCGTCCTCATCGGAGCGCAAACAATGCGCTCAGATAATCCTAAACTCCTGCTCGACGATACATCCCCCCCACAACATCCACAACACAAACATCCCTTCGCACCCATCAGGATAGTCCTCGACGGAGGGCTCACCATCCCCCTAGAAAGCAAGCTCGTCCAAACCCTCGACCAAGCCCCCCTCTGGATCCTCACCCGCGCCTCCGAAGAAGCTAGCGACAAAGGCACAGCCCTCAAAAATAGCGGCGTCCGACTAATCCCCATACCAGCCATCTCCAAACAAGGCGGAGGCGTACGACTCTCCCTGCCCCACGCCCTCAGCACGCTCGCCCAAGAAGGTATCGCATCCATACTCTGCGAAGGTGGAGCAAAACTAGCTCACGCACTCCTACACGAAAATTGCTCGGAAAATTTCTTGGAAAGTTTAGTAGACCAACTCATCCTCTTCTCCGCGCCGCACGCGCTAGGCGCACAAGGACGCTCCATGTTTGAGGGTACCGATGCCGCTAGCTACGCACAAAACATAACCTTCCAACTAGAAGAATCTATCTCATTAGGAGACGACGAAGTGCGCACCTTCCGTATTCAAAAAAATAACTATGTAGAAAATAATCATGTTTAGCGGTATCATAACCCATACAGGAATTGTAGTCGCAATCCACACAAGCCGCCAAGAAACCGAGCAGGCAGATTGGCAACTCACCATAGAAACAAACATGGAAGCCTCGCGTTGCGCTATCGGAGCATCGATCGCCTGCAACGGAATCTGCCTCACCGTAGCACAGCACGAGCCATCTCCAAACAACACATCTCAACAAGCCACCTCGCGCTTCGTCGTACAAGCAGGGACAACAACACGCGAACGCACAACGCTCGGTGAGTGGTCTGTAGGACGATCGTTGAACTTGGAGAGCTCGCTACGCCTTGGCGATCCGCTAGACGGACATCTCGTCGCAGGGCATGTCGATGCCTGCGTCAGCCTAGCGAAGCGCATCGAACGCGAGAACGAAGTAGGGTTAGATTTTCTGTTCCCCTCCATTAAAGACGAACCCACGCAACACCTACACGCCTGCTGCGCAGTTAGAGGATCGGTCGCGCTAGACGGCGTGTCGCTGACAATCTCGGCTTGCCGCGACAAAGTTTTCTCGGTCGCTGTCATCCCCTACACAGCAGAGCATACAACGTTAGGCAAACTCCGCGTAGGAGAGCGCGTCAACTTGGAGATCGATATTCTCGCGCGCTATGTCGCTCGAAGATTAGAAGTGTTAGGAGAAGCATCATGACAAAGCGTAACGGCGGTGGAGGATTCGGTGGTGGTTCTCTTGCTGTGAAGGGGAGGATTATTGTTCTTCGCGCGCCTTATTATGCAGATGTTGTCGAGATGTTGCGGGGAGGAGTCGAACATGCTGCTTTGGCGTATCGCTCTGTTTCGTTAGGTAAGGCGGAGGATGATATCGTCGTTGGAGGAGCGTTAGAGCTGCCGTTGGCGATGTCGTTATTTGTGACAAATCTTGATGTCTTGGATCGTGCGCTTTTTAAGAGGGGAGAGTTAGGTTTTGTTGCGTTGGGCTGTATTGTTAGAGGGGAGACCGAGCATTTCTCGCTTGTTAGCGAGCAGTGTTATCGGGGGTTGCAGGAGGTTTCGTTGCGTTGTTCTGCTCCTTTGGGGGTTGGAGTTTTGGCTTGCGATTCGTTGGAGCAGGCTGGGGCGAGGGCGGATATACGGGGAAGAGTGGATTGTGGTGGGCAGGCGTTGCGTGCTTGTTGTGGATTGATGTCGTTGCGGCAGGGTTGTTGAGATGTCGAAGGTATCGAAGGCGGAGGCGGAGTTGATGGTACGGCGTGCTACTCGGTTAGCTGCGTTGCAGATTTTGTATGGTCAGCAGTTCAAGGGGGAGACTTTGTATCAAACGGATCCTTATTGGGATGAGGAGGAGGAGGGGGGTGATGGAGACGGGGTTAATGCGTTTGAGAACACGCGAAGTGATCGGGTATTTTTGGCGAAGTTATTATCTTGTGCGAGGACGAATCGGAGAGTTTTGCAGGGGTGGTTATCGGGTCGTATTGTGGGGAGGTCTTGGGAGAATGTAGATTTATTGTTGCGGTTGATTATGTGGCTGGGTGTTGCGGAGATGGTATTGGTGAGTATGGATGAGGCGGGCAAGGGGGTAGGAATGGGAACGGGCAAGATTAAATTAGGGAGATTAGCGGGAGAGTATTGTGGGATGGCGAGTTTATTTTATGATGATGCGGGGGTTATAGGGTTAGTTAATGGTGTATTGGATGGGGCTGCTAAGAGTGACTTGGGGAAGGTCTTGCGGGGGGAGGGGCTTGGGAAGGGGGAGGGCTAGTTGTGATAGTTTTTTTGTCTGTTGCGTTCGTGCTTGTGCTTTTTAAAGGCACGCGCTTACGCAACAGACTTGCTTTGTATAATGAAGGAAAAACGCAAGACGAGCGAGCCGTAGGCGAAGTGAGTTTTGCGCATGGGGGGTGTGGGGGGACGAAGTTCCCCCGCAAAAAGCGCGCCGCGAGCGAGCGCACGCAGTGCGCTTTTGAACAAGAGGCTACGCGCTACGCGCTACGCGCGTAGATAAAGCGCACTGCGTGCGCTCCGCTGACGCGGGGTCTTTTGCGAGGGATTACTCCCTCGCGCTCCCCGCGCGCTACGCGCGCGATGTTTTGCGCTCGTCATCATACAAAGCAAGTCTGTTGCGTAAGCGCGTGCCATTAAAAAGCACAAGCGCGAGCGCAACAAACACGCTCTGCTGCGTTGCGAGTCAGCTTGCGCGTTTCTGCGAGGGGAATTTACCATCCCGCGTGCGCTAGCGCACGCGATGTTTTGCGTCCGTCAAATATAAAAATCTTGTGAGCGCAAGCAAGCAGGGATTACTCCCTCGCGTTCCCCGCGTGCGCCAGCGCACGCGATGTTTTGCGCCCATCAATACAAAAAGCTTGTGCAAGCACACAGAAATCTGCTACACTCCCCCATCGTGTCTTCCTCCGAATCTACCCTCATCGAACAATATATCGCTCCCCATATATCATCCCCGCTCGCAAAAAATTTGCTCGACGATACAGCCCTCCTACCACATCCCCCCCCAAACTGCTCCTACGCAATATCAACCGACACAATCGTCGAACATATCCATACCCTCCCCTCAACATCCCCACAAGCCTACGCACAAAAAATTCTCGCAGCAAACCTCTCCGACCTCGCAGCACAAGCCGCAAAACCCCTCGCTATACTCCTCTCCCTAACAATCCCCAAACAAAAAGCCGAACCCTTCATCAAAGCTTTCTCCCCAACCTTCGCATTAGGTTGCAAACAAAATAACCTCCTCTGGCTCGGAGGAGACCTCACAACAACACCTCACAATATATGCATCTCCGCTACCATCATCGGAGCAACACAAAAAAATATCGACCCCAAAAGAGCCAACGCTAAAAATAACGACATCATCCTAATAACAGGAGAACTCGGCGAAGCAACACTCGGACTCAAAGTCCTCCAAGAAATATCCCCGCAACAACGCACCCCCGCTCAACAAAAAGCAACCCTCCGCTACAACAAACCCACCGCCCGATGGAAAGAAGCCCTGCTAATCGCTCCCTACGCGAACGCCATGATGGATATATCAGACGGACTGGCAGCCGACCTCACAAAACTCTGCACCGCAGCACAACTCGGAGCAGACCTCCGTCTTCCCTCAATCCCCATCGCGAAAACCCTCATGGAAACACTTCCCGCAGACCAAGCACTCGCCATCGCTATCTCCAGCGGCGAAGACTTCGAACTACTCGTCACCGCATCCCCCGAAAACTACGACATCCTACAAAAAAAAATAGCACCCAAAATAGCCCCCCTATCCCTAACCCGCATCGGAACGCTCAACGACAACAAAGGCAAAATCCGCTACCTCGACGCCTCCCAAAAAGAAACGCCTCCCCCCAAACACAAAGGCTACGACCACTTCGCCTGAACCAATACACACCCCCCACGCATCCCCCCCCTCGCTCCCCCTTCGTGTTTTGCTTCGCGTCCTCTCGGTCGCTCGTCTGTGCTATTGTTGTTGCTCGATTTTTTTCATCAAGGCGCGGTAGCGTCCGCTGAGAACGCGCAACAGAGCGACGACAAAAGGGTTGGATTGCTTCAGGCAAGCATCGAAGGTGGGACGATCCATGCTGTCGCACTCGGTCGGTACGGTCGCAACCGCGTTGGCGGTGCGCGGCGAGCGATCGATCAAAGCCAGCTCTCCGACGATCTGCCGAGGGCCGACATAGGCGATATGTTGCTTTTTGCCATCTGTCTCGGTGTAGATTTCCAACTGCCCGTTCAAGACCATGTAAGCCTTTTCGGGACTCTTGTCGCCTTGACGAATCAGGATTTCACCGGGTTTCAAACTGACGCTCTTTTCTGCCATTGTCCTTGTTTCCTTGAAGTGGGTTGCGAATTGCTACAAAAGAAACAATAAAGGCAGAGATTCTCTTTGTCAAGCGATTTTGACAGCGACGCTCTTGACCGAGCAGTAGCTCGCAAGCCCTTCGAGTCCTTTCTCGCGTCCGAAGCCGGAGAGCCTTTTGCCGCCGAAGGGTAGTGCCATTCCTCCCGCGAAATACTCGTTGATCGTGACCTGCCCGACTTGGAGATCACGAGCAAGTCCGAGCGCGCGGTCGATGTTCTGCGTATAGATGCCGGCGTAAAGTCCGTAGCAGGTGTCGTCGGCGAGCGCAAAGGCTTGTTGAGCGTCCTCCGCCACTTGCACAGCCAGCACGGGACCGAAGATTTCTTCTTGCACGATGGGGTCTTGTGCGTCCAACTTGTCGATGATGGTAGGCTCGAAGAACCATCCTTTTTGCGTTTCGGGGTCTAAAGCCGAGTTGCCGCCTGTGCGAGGAGTGATGCCTCGGCTTTGGGCTTCCTTGATGTAGCGTTCGATCTTGTCGCGCTGCTCGCGCGTCGCGATGGCGCCGATGTTGGGGTTGCGCAGACCGTGTCCGAGTGAGAGCCCTTGCGCGCGCTCGACGAGACGCTCGAGAAATTTTTCGTGGATGCTTCTTTCGATGACGAGCCTCGAGCCTGCCGAGCAGATCTGTCCTGCGTGTTCGAAGATGGCGTATAGCGTGCCTTCCAGCGCGGCGTCGAAGTTGCAGTCTGCCAGCACGATGACAGGAGATTTTCCTCCGAGTTCCATCGTTGTGTGCGTGACGCTCTCGGCGGCGGCGTGCAGGACTTTCTTTCCCGTTGCCACCGATCCTGTGAAGGTGATGTGGTCGATGCCTTTGTGTTGAGCGAGCATCGCTCCTGCCTCCTCGCCTGTGCCGACGACGACATTGCAAACGCCGTTGGGCAAGCCTGCGCGTGTGAGCAGGTCTGCGAGCATGAGGGCGGTGAGGGGAGTTTGTTCTGCGGGTTTGCAGACGACGCAGCATCCTGCGGCGAGCGCGGGAGCGATGCCTCGCAGTAGGGTTACCAGCGGATAGTTCCATGGCGTGATGTGGAGCGAGACACCGACTGGCTCAAGCAGCGTTAAGCCGAGGTAGTTTTTGCCGAGAGGCACGGTATTGCCGAACATTTTATCGGCGGCACTTGCGTAAAAGCGCAGCGTTGCGATAGAGGAGGCGATGTCGCCTTGTGCTTGCGCGAGGGTTTTGCCTGAGTCTAGGCATTCGACGATGGCGAATCGCGCTGCTTCTTGTTCGAGCAGGTTGGCGGATTGGAAGAGGGTTTTGGCGCGCTCGGCGGGGGTGCTTTGTCCCCAGCCTTCTTGCGAGGTATTTCGGAAGGCGGAGCGTGCGGCGGAGATGGCTTGTTCGACTTCTTCTTCGTCGGCGGCGTAGATTTCTGCGAAGGCTTCGGCGCGTCCTGGGTCGAAGATGGGTATGGTGTTGTTGTTGCGTGCGGGGGTGCTTTTGCCTGCGATGTGGCTTTGGGTTGGGAGGTTTGCTATGCGTCCTGTGGAGCGGACTTCTTCGATGTAGTCTTTGAGGGGGGTTGGCATGGGGGTTCCTCTGGGTGTGGGGGGAGGGGGGGGGGTGTGGGAGGCTTTTCTTTTAGCACAAGGAGGGGGAGGAGTCTATTGTCCTGTCTGTTGTGTTCGCGCTTGCGCTTTTTAAAGGCACACGCTCGCGCAACAGACTTGCTTTGTATGATGACGGGCGCAAAACATCGTGCGCGTAGCGCACGGGGAGCGCGAGGGAGTAATCCCTCGCAAAAGACCCCGCGTCAGCGGGGCGCGTAAGCGCCTTCTACGCATTTCGCGCGTAGCGCGAGATGCGTAGCCTCTTGTACCAAAGCGCGAGGCTTTGCCTCGCGCAATACTGACTCTTAACATGGTAGAGAGTTTTTTGTCTGCCTTTGCTCGCCTGCGCTTTTTAAGAGGCGCGCATCGCAAAGGCAGACACGGGCTTTATCTACGCGCGCAGCGCGTAGCCTCTTATTCAAAAGCGCGTTTCGCAGAAACGCGCAAGCTGACTCGTAACATGGTACGACAACAATGTTTTCTTCTCCCTAACGACAAGAAGAACGCACGCAGTGCGCCTCTTATTCAAAAGCGCAAGGCAATAGCATGGGGACGCATACGGCAAGCCGTATGCTATGGCCTCGCGCAAGGGGAGTTCATCCCCAAACTGACTCGTAACATGTTGGGGATGAACTCCCCGTACGGCTATTCGAGTTTTCCTCGCTAGAGTAGCAACAAGGAGAGGAGTACCATGAGAATTAAAGACTCCTCTCCCTGTGCCTTCTGTGATTGTGTTTTCCTCGCCCTAGCAAAGCAAGGGGAGTTCATCCCCAAGGGGAATTTATCCCCAAGGGGAGTTCATCCCCCTGTGTCTGCCTCTATGTTGTTGCTGGCGTTGTTTCGGCAGGACCGATGGCATTGCCTGCCTCTTCGGAGGTGTGGTAGATCGTGTAGGCATTATCATCGCCTGTAGCATAATAGCCTTTGATGAAGACGGTATTATCAAAGACAGTATCATCGTTTGGGTCTCCCTTTACGACGATTCGCAGATCGTTGTTCCCCGCCGTGGAGGCTTGCGCAAAGTCTCCATTATCATCCAGAGTGCCTCTGATGAAGGTAAAGTCTGAGGCGACGTAATTCGTCCCCGAAGTGGCAAAGACCAGCTTGTTGCCCACTCCGTCGTTGGCAGCTAATATCGTATCCGTGCCATCGCCATTGTTGAATAGATAGGTATCCGCGCCCGCACCGCCGTTGAGCTCGTCGTTGCCCTCGTCGCCGTTGAGCTCGTCGTTGCCCGTGCTGCCGTCGAGGGTATCGTTGCCCTCGCCGCCGTTGAGGAAGTCCCAACCATCGCCGCCGTTGAGGGTGTCGTTGCCCGCATCGCCGTTGAGGGTGTCCCTACCATTGTCGCCGTTGAGGATGTCCGCACCATCGCCTCCGTGGAGGGTATCAGTATCATCGCCGCCGTTGAGGGTGTCGTTGCCCGCGCCGCCGTCGAGAGTGTCGTCGTGATTTGAGCCATCAAGGCGGTCGTCGCCCGCTCCTCCGACCAGTTTGTTGACACCGTCACCGCCCGTCAGCCAGTCGTCGTGGTCTGAACCTACGATGTTTTCGATTTTGGTGAGGCGGTCACCCACGGCTTCGTTTTGGTTGGCAGCAGCCCCATCAAAGTCCACTTGCTCCACTACACCATAAGCAAGGCTAACCCTGACCCCCTTGGCAGAGTTGCTATAAGAAGCCCAGTTATCAAAATCGCCGCCATCGAGGGTGTCCGCGCCCTCGCCGCCTTCGAGGGTGTCCGCGCCCGCGCCGCCTTTTAGGATGTCGTCGCCCTTGCCACCACGCAAGGTGTTGGCCTCAGCGTTGCCAGTCAATTCGTCGACTTCCTTCGTGCCAATCAGGTTGTTGATGCCTGTAAATGTATCTTCCGCAGCCCAGCCGCCTGAACCCGTGGCAACGCCACCGACAAGAGTGCCAAGGTCGATGGTGACACCGACATCTGCTGTCGAGTCTGCGTAGCTCACCCAGTCATTGTATTCCGAACCAGTGAAGGGATTGGTATCCGCCGTTGCCAAGAACGGGTTGCCCTCGCTACCCTCGCTATCCGCGATCAGTTTATCTGGCACGACAAGCGAGGTAGCAGGGATTTCTGTGTCGGCGCTACCGCTCCGCGTGGAGAAGGTGAAGGTAGACGAAGGATCGCTCGCAAATTCCAGGACATTGAGCGTGTTGTCGTTTTCATCCTTCACCGTGAGGGTTACAGCATCGCCGCGTCCTTCATCGGAGCGCGTGAAGGTGTAGGTTGTTGTTGCTGTCGGATAGTCGTTGCCTGTCCCTTGCAAGAAGACGATCTTGCCGCCGTCGTCGGTGATCGTATCCCTATCCGCATCCGTGCTGTCGTACGCATTGAACAGATATGTGTCGTCGCCCGCGCCGCCGTTGAGGATGTCCGCGCCCGCGCCGCCTTCGAGGGTATCCGTGCCAGCACCGCCGATGAGGGTGTCCGCGCCCACGCCGCCGCTGAGGGTGTCGTTGCCCGTGCCGCCATCAAGGCGGTCGTTGCCCGTTCCTCCGACCAGTTCGTTGTCGCGCTCATTGCCCGTCAGCCAGTCGCCCTTGCTTGAGCCTAGGATGTTTTCGATGTTGGTGAGGATGTCGCCCACGGCATCACCGCCTTGGCCGACAGAAAAGTCAAGTTGCGCTACTCTCAAGAGAAGATTGACCCTGACCCCATTGGCAGAGTTGCTATAAGAAGCCCAGTCATCATTACCACCGCCGCCGTCGAGCCTATCCGCACCCACGCCGCCTTCGAGGGTGTCGTTTCCTGTGCCACCACGCAAGGTGTTGGCATTGGCGTTGCCAGTCAATTCGTCTACTCCAGCCGAGCCGATCAGGTTGTTGATGCCTGTAAATGTATCTCCCGCAGCTCCATCTTCACCCGTAGTAACGCCATTGACAGCAACGCCAAGATTGATGGTGACACCCTCAGTCAAGCCTGCGTAGCTCACCCAGTCCGCGCCTGTCGAACCCGTGAAGCTGTCCGCAGCTGCCGTTGGCAAGAACGGGTTGTTCTCGCTGCCTAGTTTCTGCGGCACGACAAGCGAGGAAGTGTCGATTGCTGTGTCGGCGCCGCCACTGCTCCGCGTGTAGAAGGCGAAGGTAGACGAAGGATCGCTCGCAAATTTTAGGACATTGAGCGTGTTGTCGTTTCCATTCTTCACCGTGAGCGTTACAGCATCGCCGCTTCCTGCATCGGAGCGCACGAATTCGTAGGTTGCGCCCGCATAGTCGTTGCCTGTCCCTTGCAAGAAGACGATTGTACCGCCGTCGTCGGTGATCGTATCCGTACCGTCGCCTGAGCCGAACAGATAGGTATCCGCACCCGCGCCGCCCGCAAGGGTGTCGTCGCCCTTGCCTCCACGCAAGATGTTGGCATTGCTGTTACCAGTCAATTCGTCGATTCCATCCGAGCCGATCAGGTTGTTGATGGTTGCTAAATCAGTGCGTACGCTAAGGTCGATGATAACGCCTGCCAAGTTTGCGTAGCTCACCCAGTCCGCGCCTGTCGAACCCGTGAAGCTGTCGGCAGCTGCCGTTGCCTCGAACGGGTTGTTCTCGCTGCCTAGTTTCGGAGGCACGACAAGCGAGGTGATTGCTGTGTCGGTACTACCGCTCCGCGTGGAGAAGGTGAAGGTAGACAAAGGATCGCTCGCAAATTCTAGGACATTGAGCGTGTTGTCGCCACCATCCTTCACCGTGAGCGTTACAGCATCGCCACCGCCGCGCACGAATTCGTAGGTTGCGCCATTATAGTCGTTGCCTGTCCCTTGCAAGAAGACGATCTTGCCGCCGTTGTCGGTGATCGTATCCGTACCGTCGCCCTTGCCGAACAGATAGGTGTCCGCATCCGCGCCGCCGTTGAGGGTGTCTACACCCGCGCCGCCGTTGAGGGTGTCGCCGCCATCGCCGCCGTAGAGGCGGTCGTCTTCCGCGCCGCCGTCGAGGGTGTCGTTGCCTGCTCCGCCGTAGAGGTCGTCCAAGCCCGCGCCGCCGTCGAGGATGTCGTCGTCCGCGCCGCCGTAGAGGTTGTCGTTGCCCTCGCCTCCCTCAAGAATGTCGTTGCCATCGCCGCCGCTAAGGGTGTCGCCGACATTGCCGCCACGCAAGGTGTTGGCATTGGCGTTGCCTCCCAAAATGTTGATTTGAGTTAAGGAGCCGATCAGGTTGTCGATGTCTATAAGCTTATCTCCCGCAGCCCAGCCGCCTGAACCCGTGGCAGCGTTATTGCCGTCAAGAACGCTAAGGTCGATGCGGACACCTTCGGCATCCGAGCCTGCGTAGCTCACCCAATCTGTTACGCTCGAACCCGTGAAGGTTTCTCCCTCTGCCGCCGTTGCCACAAACGCGTTGAGCTCTTTATTCGACGCGGGAGGAGGAGTAGGATTGGGATTAGGAGTAGAAGCACCAGCAGCTGTGTCTCCGCCGCCGCAGCCCTCAAGAAACACGCCGAGCGCGCTTGCTGACAGCAAGGCACTTAAGATTTGGGTTTTTTTGTTGCGTTTTCCCTCGCTTCCTTCGTTCGACGAGGTGGCAGATGCGTTAAGCGTCGTGATGTTCTCAAAGGTCATGGTTTCTCTTCCTATAGTGTGTGTTTAACGAAAAGTGCTTACCCTCTGTGCACTCGCGCACGATACCTATCTTATAGGCGCAAGTCAAGAGAAAAAATCGTTGGGGGGTGTGGGAAGTTTTAACGGCACACGCTCGTGCAACAGACGGGCTTTGTATGATGACGGGCGCAAAACATGCGCACGCGAAGCGTGCGCGGGGGTTGTGGGAAGTTTTAACGGCACACGCTCGTGCAACAGACGGGCTTTGTATGATGACGGGCGCAAAACATGCGCACGCGAAGCGTGCGCGGGGGGTGTGGGGGGATAAATTCCCCCCACGAAGACCCCGCGTCAGCGGGGCGCGTAAGCGCCTTCTACGCGCGTAGCGTGTAGCCTCTTATTCCAAAGCGCGAGGCTTGCCGTGCGCGTCAATGATGCTTCGCGTGCGCTTGTCTACGTCCGTAAAAAATACACGCTCCCCCCTTGCTTTACTTTACAAACTCCCCTAGTATCCCCCCATGCACATCGCGGAAATCAAAACCTATGTAGTCGGCAATCCGAATCCTGAAGTCGGAGGTGGCTATTTCGTCTTCCTGAAACTGACGACGAAGTGCGGCATCAACGGCTTCGGAGAAGTCTTCAGCACAAGCATCTCGCCACACCTGCTCCCCCCCATCGTCGAAGATCTATGCGCACGCTATCTCGTAGGCGAAGAAATCCACAAAGTAGAAACCTTCTTCCGAAAAGCATACAGCAGCGGCTACACGCAACGACCCGATCTCACAATCATGGGATGCCTCAGCGGACTGGAAATGGCCTGCTGGGACATCATCGGAAAAGCAGCAAACCAACCCATCTACAACCTGCTAGGAGGCGCCGTCTTCGAACGATTGCGCAGCTACACATATCTCTATCCGAACGAAAACGACAAAACCTGCGTCTACGAAGACGCAGAACTGGCAGCCTCGCGTGCTGCCGAAATGGTGGCTCGGGGGTTTACTGCCGTGAAGTTCGATCCCGTCGGTCCCTACACAATCTTTGATCCTCGCCAGCTCTCGTGCGCATCGCTGGAACTATCCGAGCGGTTCGTGCGTCTGTTGCGCCAAGCCGTCGGCGACAAAGCCGATCTCCTCTTCGGGACGCACGGACAAATGACAACGAGCAGCGCCTTGCGACTCGCTCGAAGGCTGGAGGAGAGCGATCCTCTGTGGCTGGAAGAGCCCGTCCCTCCCGACGATGTCGAGGGCATGGCGCGAGTAGCCAAGGCGACTTCGATCCCTGTCGCGGCAGGAGAACGACTGGCAGGTAAGGTAGAGTTTCTGCGCTTGTTGCAGAGGGGCGCGGTTTCTATCGTTCAGCCAAACCTAGGGCGATGCGGAGGAATCCTAGAGGGTAAAAAAATCGCCGTCCTAGCAGAAGCGCACGGCGCGCAGCTTGCTCCTCACTTGTATTGCGGACCGATCGTCGGGGCTGCCAATATTCAACTCGCGACTTGTTCTCCGAACTTTTTGCTCTTGGAGGGAATCTTGGAGTGGGGAGGATTTCACGCAAAAATCTTGAAAAAGCCAATCGTCTGGCAGGAGGGTTATGTCATCCCTTCGCGCGAGCCGGGCTTGGGCGTCGAACTCGACGAGGAGGTTGCAGAGGCACATCCGCACGAGGAGGGGGCGTTGCGTTCCTACATTATCGATACGCCTCTGCCGCCGCTCTAGGCGAGGCAGTGCGGAGTTTTCTATGATAGAGTAGAGCGGGGGCGGGCGTTTGTGTTTACTGCTCGCGTGTGGTTTGGGGGTGAGAGAGAATTGACGGGGGTAAAACCTAACTAAAAAAGGAGACACGATGTCGTCCGATTCTGCTCGTCCTTGTTATGCTTTTGTCGGGCTGGGAGCGTTGGGCTTTCATCTTGCCAGCTGTTTGGCTCGAGCGGGCTTTACGCTGTTTGTGCATGACTTGGATGCTTCTAGGGGGGATGCCTTGCGGCGACGGTTGGAGGAGCAGGTAAAGGGGGATGGATACAAAGGTGGAGCGGAGAATGTTCGAGTTTGTTTTTCGGTAGCTGAGGCTGTAGCGGATGCGGATGCTTTGATCACTTGCTTGCCTACTCCGAGTGCTGCTCGGAGTGTTATTGAGGATGCGGTTGGTATTTTATCGGCGGGCAGTTTATGGATTGAGATGAGTACGAACGATCCTTGTGCGTTGCGAGAGATGGCGGAGTTTGCGAGGGGGGAGGGAATTGAGACTTTGGCGGTACCTGTGACGGGGGGTGTTCATCGAGCGGCGGCGGGGGAGATAACTTTATTGATCGGGGGTGATGAGGAATTATGGAGGGCGCATAGGGGAGCATTTGATGCGATGGGTGGGAAGCAGATACGGATAGGTTCTTTGGAGCAGGCTGCGGAGATCAAGGCGATTACGAACATGTTAGCGTTTGTTCATTTGGCTGTTGCGGGGGAGGCGTTGGCTTTGGCGCAGGGGAGCGGGGTTGATTTGGGGGTAGCATTTGAGGCGATTCGTCATAGTTCGGGGAATTCGTTTGTTTTTGAGACGGAGGGGCAGGTAATTTTGAATGGGAGTTATCATATTGATTTCACGATGGATTTGGCATTGAAGGATTTGGGTTTTGTGGGCGATTTGGCGGAGCGGAGGGGGATTCCTCTGTCGGTGGCTAGTTTAGTTGAGGAGATATTTGTACGGGCGAGGGAGGAATATGGGGGAGGGGCTCAGTCGCCGAGGATTGTGAGGTTATTGGAGGAGAGGATTGGGAGGGAGTTTCGGGCGAGGGGGTTTCCGGGGGTGTTGCCGCCGGGGTAGGGGCGTGTCTGTTCGGCTTGCTTGCGCTTCCTTATGGGCGTACGGCGTAACGACAAAAACGGGCTTTGTATGATGACGGATGCAAAACATCGCGTGCGCTGCATTATGGACGCGCACGGCAAGCCGTACGCTGTGACGCGGGGGGGGGGAATTTATCCCCTCGCGCTCGCGCAACACAGACGGGCTTTATTGGATTGCAAAACGCAAGACGAGCGAGCCGTAGGCGAAGTGAGTTTTGCGCATGGGGGGTGTGGGGGGACGAAGTTCCCCCGCAAAAGACCCCGCGTCAGCGGAGCGCACGCAGTGCGCTTTTCTACGCGCGTAGCGCGTAGCCTCTTATTCAAAAGCGCGAGGCTTTGCCTCGCGCAAGCTGAATCGTAACATGGCACAGCGAGATTGTTTTCCGCTCACCTAGAGACAAGAAAAATCGCACGAAGTGCGCCTCTTATTCAAAAGCGCGAGGCTTTGCCTCGCGCAATAGTGCCTCACAACGCGGTAGAGAGTTTTTTTGTCTGCCTTTGCTCGCCTGCGCTTTTTAAGAGGCGCGCATCGCAAAGGCAGACAAGGACTTTATCTACGCACGAGCGAAGCGAAGTGCGTAGCCTCTTGTCCCAAAGCGCGAGGCTTTGCCTCGCGCAAGCTGACTCGTACGTAGCAAGGCGTTTTTTATTAAGATGAAGACTTTGTCAAAAACGAAAGAATCCCTCCAGATCCACCATCGCTTTGCTGTTTAGAAAATCCTGTAGGTAGCTGTTGAAATGCTGCGCCTAATGTCTGTTGTACAACTTCTTTTCTGTCTTCTTTTTCGGTGCTGTCGTAGATATTTTTATATGACCTTAGAACATTACTACGATGGCGATTATGTGCTTCGTTGTGAGTGTTAACAAAATAGCCTCGGACAGATATGCCAAGAATAGTTAATAACAACGCAACAAGCAAAGTTCCTCCAATAGTAATATCTCCAATAGTATAATTTTTTTCATGCAATTTAAATATAGCAATACAGAATAGAGGTATTAAACTTGCTACCGCCCCCCCACAAAAAATTCTTGCCCTTAGCAAGTATTGTTTTGCGGCGGTTGCAAAAATTTCCGCTTCGTTGGCGAAAACGTTAAGGTTTTTCTGTGTTTGCAGTTCCTTCAAAGCTTTTTCTTTTTCTTGCCTTACAATATTAGTTTGCGCTTTTATTTCACTTAAAGATGATTGTCCTCGCTCATCAATTGATCTTATTTGTTCTTGGATTACTGCTAAAGCTTGTGATAGGGCGTTTTCAATTTGATTTATATTTTTATTAACCTGTTTTTTATAGACGGGCTTAGGTTGTGCTTTCTCGTTATTAAAATCATTTATCTTACCAACAATAAAACGGATCAGATGTTTTTCTTCGTCATCAATATGCAATGGGTGCTCGTTGAAATCGTCGCGGCATTCTCTTAAGCAAATATTTATTAATTTTTCAGTAATTTTTTCAAAATTTTCAGAAATATTTTTTTTGTCATTGCGAGAAAGGTTTGTTAAAAAATCTCCTTCCTTGTCCTTAATGCTAGATAAGGATTGTATAAAAGAATCAAAGTAATCTTGGTCATCTCTATAAACCATTGAATCGTCTTCGTCAAGCAACACATCATACCGAAAGGCAGATAAAAATTTAATATGCCAGCAAATCCCTGTGTTATACTTAAAGTCATTCCTTTCGTAAGGTGGAGGTTTTTGGGTTGCAAATTTATAATCAACAAGAAGATTAATATTATTTTTAATATGGCTGTATTGTCCGCGAGATATTTGTCTTTGGACGTTTTTTCCTTGAAAAGCAAAAGACTCTACTATTTTTTCTAACGTTTGCTGAATTTCTTCCAGTTTATCAACGTTTGTTGGTGCGTTATTAGTCATGGCTCTCGCGTCAGTGAATTTTTATGTTGGCAGGTACCAGATGATGCGACCACACCCCTTGGTACTCTCATTATGTCTAGGGCAATTTTTAACACAAGTGTTGTGCTTTGTCAACGGGCAGTAGCGTGTTTCTGCGATACGCCCATAGCACACGGCTTGCCGTATGCTATGGCACTCGCTCCTCGCGGCGCGTCTTTACGGAGAAGCGTGGGGACGAGCAAGTATTGCTCGGCTCGTCCCACACAAAGCTAACTCAGAAATATCTCCCGCGTGGTGTAGCAACGCCTCTCCAAGCTCATCGGTTGAGGTATTCCCGTTCTCGTCTGTCTCTCACATTTGGCGCAGGGAAATCTTCGTGCAAAGTCTTCACCATGCCATAGACCATGAAGACTAACATGACAGCAAGCGGTACCCCCGCAATGATCGAGGCTGTTTGCAATGCAGGCAATCCTCCGATCCGCAAAAGTATGCCCGCAACAACGCCAGAGGTAATTCCCCAGAACAGCCGAAACCTTATCGGAGGACTCTCGTTTCCCATCGAAAGCATGGTGGACATCACCAACGTGCCGGAATCCGACGAAGTCACAAACCAAGACACCAAAAGAAGAGTGATGATGATCGTGATCGGCGTCACTAGGCTTTGGTAACCAAATCCTGCGACCGTTTGGAACACACCAGAAGCGTAATCCGCGTTGACAGCTTCGGCAACGCCAGCGTTGTTGAGAATATCAACTCCGGCCGCCGCTCCTCCGAAGACACCCATCCACAAGATGACAACAGAAGTTGGCACCAGCAGGACATAAAGGCAGAACTCTCGAATGGTGCGCCCCTTAGAAATGCGAGCGATAAACATCCCGACGAAAGGACACCATGCGATCCACCACCCCCAATAGAAGATTGTCCACCAGCTCTGCCAATCGTTTTCTGGCTCGGTGTTGACCCAAAAGCCCATGGGAATGACATTCCACAGGTAATCACCTGCGCTAGAGACCACCATGCCCAGAATGAATCCCGTAGGTCCAAGCACGAGGAAGATAAGAAGCAGACCGAGGCTGACCCAAACATTCCATTCGCTCAGAATGCGAACACCTTTGTTGACTCCAGAGACAGCGGAGGCGGTGCCTAATGCTGTTATGATTGCGATAAGGATGAGTTGGTTTGTTGTGGTGTTGGGCAGCCATCCGAGATTTCCCAACCCGTTTCCGATGGCGACTACTCCCAGTCCCAGCGATGTAGCGAGTCCGAAGATCGTGCCAAAAACGCATAGCAGATCGACGATATGCCCCCAGACTCCGTATATTCTGTCTTTCAGCACGGGGTACAGGGCGGAGCGCAGGGAAAGGGGCAGTCCTCTTCGGTAAGAGAAGTATGCGAGGGACAGCCCGACCAAAACATAAAGCGCCCACCCGTGGAATCCCCAGTGAAAGATGGTGATGCGAATGGCGATAATCGCTGCGTCTACGCTGTTTGGCTCTACTCCTTCATGCAGCATGAAGGGGTTATCTTGGATGTGGTACATTGGCTCTGCGACGCCCCAATAGATGAGGCCAGAGGCGAGTCCTGCGCTGAAGAGCATACACACCCATGAGAAGGTTGAGAAATCGGGTTTTTCGTTGTCCTTGCCTAATTTGACATCTCCGAAGCGGCTGAACATGAGCCACAGGACGAAAAACAGCACTCCGGAGACGACTGCGACATAGAACCAGTCTAGCGTGGAGCTGATGAAACTCTTACCGAGTTCGAAGAATTTGCCTGAGTAGTCCACGTCCCAGATTGTGAAGGCGACGAACCCGATGATCATGAGCGTCGAGGCGATACCCATGAAGGTGTTTGCTCCTGCGAACAGTCCTGATTTCGCGACCAGATTATCGGGGTTGGTATGAGGTTTTTTAGCCATGATTGTGTGTTCTCCTTTGTTTTCTTCTGTGGCGGCTACCGATTTCTTAGTTTGATAGCCCACGACTCATTGCCTATTTCCAGTGTAGAATGGGAGAGTCTCGGCTGTCAACAGCAGATCGCAGATATTTGTAACTTTTTTTTAAGCGCTTTGCTAGGGGGCAGACAAACTCAAGTTCTCTACCGCGTTGCGAGTCAGCTCGGGGATAAATTCCCCTTGCGCGAGGCAAGCCTCGCGCTTTTGAATAAGAGGCGCACTTCGTGCGTTCTTTTTGCCTCTATGACGAGGAAAACAGAATCGCCGCACCATGTTACGAGTCAGCTTGCGTATTGCTTCGCAATACGCTTTTGAATAAGAGGCTACGCGCTACGCGCGTAGAAGGCGCTTACGCGCCCCGCTGACGCGGGGTCTTTTGCGAGGGATTACTCCCTCGCGCTCCCCGTGCGCTACGCGCACGATGTTTTGCATCCGTCATCATACAAAGCCCGTCTGTTGCACGAGCGTGTGCCGTTAAAACTTCCCACAACCCCCGCGCACGCTTCGCGTGCGCATGTTTTGCGCCCGTCATCATACAAAGCCCGTAAACTGCCTCGCAACACAGCACAGCGATTCGAGTTTTTCCTCTTGACTTGCGCCTATAAGATAGGTATCGTGCGCGAGTGCACAGAGGGTAAGCACTTTTCGTTAAACACACACTATAGGAAGAGAAACCATGACCTTTGAGAACATCACGACGCTTAACGCATCTGCCACCTCGTCGAACGAAGAGAGCGAGGGAAAACGCAACAAGAAAACCCAAATCTTAAGTGCCTTGCTGTCAGCAAGCGCGCTCGGCGTGTTTCTTGAGGGCTGCGGCGGCGGAGACACAGCTGCTGGTGCTTCTACTCCTAATCCTAATCCTACTCCTCCTCCCGCGTCGAATAAAGAGCTCAACGCGTTTGTGGCAACGGCGGCAGAGGGAGAAACCTTCACGGGTTCGAGCGTGACAGATTGGGTAACCTACGCAGGCTCGGATGCCGAAGGTGTCCGCATCGACCTTAGCGTTCTTGACGGCAATGACGCTGCCACGGGTTTAGGTGGCTGGGCTGAGGATGATAAGCTTATAGACATCGACAACCTGATCGGCTCCTTAACTCAAATCAACATTTTGGGAGGCAACGCCAATCCCAACACCTTGCGTGGCGGCAATGTCGGCGACACCCTCAGCGGCGTCGCGGGCAACGACATTCTTGAGGGCGGCGAGGGCAACGACAACCTCTACGGCGGCGCGGACGACGACATCCTCGACGGCGGCGCGGGCTTGGACGACCTCTACGGCGGAGCAGGCAACGACGCCCTCGACGGCGGCGCGGAAGACGACCGCCTCTACGGCGGCAATGGCGACGACACCCTCAACGGCGGCGCGGGTGTAGACACCCTCAACGGCAACGCGGGTGCGGACAGGCTCGACGGCGGCGCGGGTGTTGCGGACTGGGTTTCTTACAGCACCTCGGCTCTGGGGGTCAGGGTTAATCTTGGACGCACAGGAACGGACGCTCAAGTTGACTTTGATACACCCAACCTAAACGAAGCCGTGGGCGACATCCTCAACAACATCGAAAACATCCTAGGCTCAAGCAAGGGCGACTGGCTGACTGGTAATGGCGATGCCAACATCTTGCGTGGCGGCGCGGGCGATGACACGCTCGAAGGCGGCGCGGGTGCGGACAGCTATCTGTTCGGCTCAGGCGACGGCACGGATACGATCACCGACGACGGTGGCAGCATCGTCTTCTTGCAAGGGACAGGCAACGACTATACGGGCGCAACCTACGCCTTCACCGATGAAGGCAACAATGTCAGGCTTATAGTGACGAAGGATGGCAACACGCTCAACACCATAGACTTCACATCCTATCCTGATAATTACACCTTCTCCACGCGGAGCGGTAGTACCGACACAGCAATCACCTCGCTTGTCGTGCCTCCGAAACTAGGCAGCGAGAACAACCCGTTCTTGCCAACGGCAGCTGCCGACCCCTTCACGGGTTCGACAGGCGCGGACTGGGTGAGCTACGCAGGCTTGACTGAGGGTGTCACCATCGCTCTTGCTGGCGATGGCGAAACTGCCACAGGTTCAGGCGGAGCTGCGGGAGATACATTTACAGGCATCAACAACCTGATCGGCTCGGCTGGAGTCGACGAATTGACTGGCAACGCCAATGCCAACATCTTGCGTGGTGGCACAGGCAACGACATCCTCGAAGGCGGCGTGGGTGCGGATAGGCTCGACGGCGGCGGTGGTAATGATGACTGGGCTTCTTATAGCAACTCTGCTCTGGGGGTCAGGGTTAATCTTCTCTCGACAATAGCGCAACTTGACTTTTCTGTCGGCCAAGGCGGTGATGCCGTGGGCGACATCCTCACCAACATCGAAAACATCCTAGGCTCAAGCAAGGGCGACTGGCTGAAGGGCAATGAGCGCGCCAACGAACTGGTCGGAGGAACGGGCAACGACCGCCTTGATGGCGGCACGGGCAACGACACCCTCAGCGGCGGCGTGGGCGCGGACACCCTCGACGGCGGTGCTGGCACGGATACCCTCGAAGGCGGCGCGGGCGCGGACATTCTCATCGGCGGCGCGAGCGAAGACACCTATCTGTTCAATGCGTACGACAGCACGGATGCGGATAGGGATACGATCACCGACGACGGCGGCAAGATCGTCTTCTTGCAAGGGACAGGCAACGACTATGTTGGCGCAACCTACACCTTCACGCGCTCCGATGAAGGACGCGGCGATGCTGTAACCCTCACGGTGAAGGATGGTAGCGACAACACGCTCAATGTCCTAGAATTTGCGAGCGATCCTTCGTCTACCTTCACCTTCTCCACGCGGAGCGGTAGCACCGACACAGCAATCCCTGCTGCCTCGCTTGTCGTGCCAGATAAACTGATCGCGGATAGCGAGGGTAGCGAGGGCAACCCGTTCTTGGCAACGGCGGATACCAATCCCTTCACTGGTTCGGAATACAATGACTGGGTGAGCTACGCAGACTCGACAGCAGATGTCGGTGTCACCATCGACCTTGGCACTCTTGTCGGTGGCGCTGCCACGGCTTCAGACGGCTGGGCTGCGGGAGATATTCTTACAGGCATCAACAACCTGATTGGCACGAAGGAAGTCGACGAATTGACTGGCAACGCTGAGGCCAACACCTTGCGTGGCGGCAAGGGCGACGACATCCTCAGCGGCGGCGCGGGCGAGGACACCCTCGAAGGCGGCGAGGGCGCGGACACGCTCGACGGCGGCGATTCTCGTGGTGACTGGGCTTCTTATAGTAACTCTGCCAAGGGGGTCAGGGTTGCCCTTTTTAATGCATTACCGCAAGCGGACTTTGATGGGGCTGCTGCCAACCAAAACGAAGCCGTGGGTGACCGCCTCACCAACATCTCAAACATCGTAGGTTCAGACCACGACGACTGGCTGACGGGCAGTGGCTTTATCAACAAACTGGTCGGAGGAGCGGGCGACGACCTCCTTATAGGCTTCGAGGACGACGACATTCTCGACGGCGGCGCGGGCAACGACACCCTCAACGGCGGCGATGATGTTGATACCCTCCACGGCGGCGATGATGCGGACATCCTCAACGGCGACAATGGTGGGGACACCCTCAACGGCGACGCGGGCAACGACACCCTCAACGGCGGCAATGGATACGACTTCCTCAACGGCGGCGAGGGCAACGACATCCTCAACGGCGGCACGGGCAACGACGAGCTCAACGGCGACGAGGGCAACGACGAGCTCAACGGCGACGAGGGCAACGACGAGCTCAACGGCGGTGCGGGTATAGACACCTATCTATTCAACAATGGCGATGGCACGGATACGATATTAGCTGCCAACGACGGAGTGGGCAACAAGCTGGTCTTTGCCACTTCGGGGACGGATTACGACGCCTCAGACTTTACCTTCATCAGAGGCACTCTGGATGATAATGGAGACTTTGCGCAAGCCTCCACGGCGGGGAACAACGATCTGCGAATCGTCGTAAAGGGAGACCCAAACGATGATACTGTCTTTGATAATACCGTCTTCATCAAAGGCTATTATGCTACAGGCGATGATAATGCCTACACGATCTACCACACCTCCGAAGAGGCAGGCAATGCCATCGGCCCTGCCGAAACAACGCCACCAACAACATAGAGGCAGACACAGGGGGACAAACTCCCTTAGGGATAAACTCCCCTTGGGGATGAACTCCCCTTGCTTCGCTAGGGCGAGGAAAACACAATCACAGAAGGCACAGGGAGAGGAGTCTTTAATTCTCATGGTACTCCTCTCCTTGTTGCTACTCTAGCGAGGAAAACTCGAATCGCCCTACGGGGAGTTCATCCCCAACATGTTACGAGTCAGTTTGGAGATGAACTCCCCTTGGGGATGAACTCCCCTTGCGCGAGCCGAAGCCTTGCGCTTTTGAATAAGAGGCTACGCGCTACGCGCGTAGAAGGCGCTATCGCGCCCCGCTGACGCGGGGTCTTTTGCGAGGGATTACTCCCTCGCGCTCCCCGTGCGCTACGCGCACGATGTTTTGCGCCCGTCATCATACAAAGCCCGTCCGTTGCGTAAGCGCGTGCCTTTAAAAAACACAAGCAAGCAAAGGCAAGCACGCACAACACACAACAAACCAGCCCCCCAAAGTTATCCCCGAAGTTATCCCGAAGTTATCCACCCCCCTATCCCCACACGATTTTTCCCCTATAATCCCCCCATGTCCGAATCAGCCACCATCCCCCACACCCCCCCCATCTCCCAGCTCCCCACAGCCAACAGAGAAATACCCCCATCCGCCTCCTCCGCTACCGCCCTCGCCGAAACAACCTCGCCGCTACAACTCGAAGAAGTCGAACAAGCCCTGCTCGGTGCAATGCTCCGCAATAACCGAGTCTACGACGACCTCGCCGATAAACTCTCCGACGAAGACTTTCACCACCCCGCACATCAAATCATCTACAAAACACTCGGCGAACAAGCACTCCGAGGACAACAAGCAAATGCCCTAACACTCGCATATCTACTCTCCGACGATAAAGCACTCGAAGCACAAGGCGGCGCAGAATACCTCTCCTATCTAGAAAACGCACTCCTCCCCAGCGTCCCCAAAGACTACGCACGAATCCTCCGAGACCTCCGCCTCAGACGAAACCTCGTCGATATAGGACAAACAACATCCGCTAAAGCACAAAAAGTCGAACCCCAAGTGCAAGCCGACGCGCTTATCGAAGAAGCAGAAGAAAAACTCTTCAATCTCGCTACAATCGGAGAACAAGAACAAATCCTACACGATATCGGATCCGCATCCGAAAACGCTCGGCAAATCGCAGAGAGAGCAATGGAGCGAAAACGAGACCTCGTCGGAATCAATACAGGTTTTACCAAACTAAATCAAATGCTAGGAGGACTTCACGACTCAGACCTCGTCATCCTAGCTGGAAGACCATCGATGGGTAAAACCGCGCTCGGTCTAACCATCGCATACAACGCAGCTCAACAAGTCGTCCGAGACCCCGAAGAACCCGGACGCACTCTCTTCTTCTCGTTGGAAATGTCGGCAGAACAACTCGCAACAAGGCTCATCTCCGCGCACTCAGGTATATCCAACGACAGAATCCGCCGAGGAGAAATACGACGCGACGATTTCGATAAAATATCCGAAGCTTCTCGATACATGGCAGAACTACCCCTATACATCGACGATAGCGCAGCTCTCAGCGTCAGCGCGCTCCGACAACGCGCGCGTCGAGCTAAAAGGCAGAAAAATATCGATCTCGTCGTCGTAGACTATCTACAACTCTTGCATCTGGCGCACGGAGAGTATCGTGAGAATCGTGTTCAAGAAGTCTCCAGTATAACGCGCGCCCTCAAGGCGCTGGCGAAAGACTTGAATATACCCGTGCTTGTGCTATCGCAACTCTCGCGTGAGGTGGAGAAGCGAGAACCTCCGCGTCCGCAGCTCTCCGACTTGCGCGACTCGGGCGCGATCGAGCAGGATGCCGATGTCGTCATGTTCGTCTATCGAGAAGCATACTACCTCGCGCGTAAAGCTCCCGAACAACGCGAGGAAGAAAGTATCGAGCAGTTTCAAGCTCGACACAAACGCTACCTAGATCTGTTAGAGCCAAAGCGAAACAAGGCAGAGCTGTTGATTTCCAAACAGCGACACGGACCCGTCGGCACGGTGGAACTCTTCTTCGATGGCAATCTCGCGCGCTTCGCCAACTTGGAAACCGCAGAGCGAGAAGAGATCTCTAGCGGTTTTTGAGACTTATGAAAAATCAGAAAATTAAGTTGAGTTAGATTTTGCGCGCTAAGATAACCTTTGACGAGGAGGCTTTGTCTGCAAATGTTGCGTTGATGCGCGGCGTTTGCGGAAGTGCGGCGTTGCATGCGGTTATCAAGGCGGGTGCTTACGGGTTAGGCGCAGGGTTTGGAGGGTTAGATTGGCTTACGGATAAATTGCTCTCGTTGGGTTGTAGCGCGTTTGTTTTTGCGGAGTGGGAGTCGGCGGTTTCGGTGAGGGCGCGTCATCCTTCGGTTTCTTGCTTTGCTTTGAACGGAATTGTAGGGCGAGAAGATGCGGAGGGTTGTTTGGAGCATGGCATTATGCCTGTTCTCAACACTCTAGATTCGTGGCATTTGTGGCAGGAAGTTTCGGGAAAAATTTCAGGAGGGAATGCGCCTTACGCGCTGCATGTGGATACGGGTATGAATCGGTTGGGATTAAGAGAGGAGGAGGCAAGGGTTGTTGCCAAAAAATTACGCGAGGGAGGTTATAACAAAAAGGGTGACGGGAGAGGGGAGAATAGAGGCGAGAGGGGGGAGAAGGGTGACGAGGGAGGGGAGAAGGGAGGTGATAGGGGGGAGAATGGAGACGAGGGAGGGGAGAATAAAGGCGAGAGGGGGGAGAATGGGGGGGAGGGGGGAGTTATGTATTCTCCGATGTGGTTGATGTCTCATTTGGCTTGTGGGGATGATCAGGTATCTCCGTATAATTTGGAGCAGTTAGAGAAATTTAAAAAAATATGTCTTTTATTTCCTGATTCGCTCAAGAGTTTTGCGAATTCTGCGGGTTGTTTTTTAGGGGAGGAGTATCATTTTGATGCGGTTCGGGTTGGGGCTAGTTTATATGGATTGAATCCTGTTAGGCGGTTTCGAGATGGGGGGAGAGATAGGTGGAGGTTGCGGAATGTTGTTTCTATTGAGGCTCCGATTGTACAGCTAAGGGATGTTGGGGTTGGGGAGTATGTGGGTTATGGGTGTCGGTGGGTTGCTAGGCGAGATAGCAGGATTGCGATTGTTGCTTTTGGGTATGGGGATGGGTATCCGTTTTGCTCGGGGGGGAGTGGGATGTATCAGGAGGGTATTTTAGGGGGGGGTTGTGTTCGGGTTGTGGGTCGTGTATCGATGGATTTATTGGCGATGGATGTGACGGATTTGGGGGTTGGGTATGGGGTTGGGGATTATGTTGTTTTGTTGGGGGGAGGGATTAGTGCGGAGCGGATTGCGTGGGGTGCGGGAGATTTGAATTATAATGTTTTGGGGGGTATGGGGAGTAGGGGGTTGGGGAGGGCTTTGGGTTGATTGCGCTTGTTTGTTTGTCTGTTGCGTTCGCGCTTGTGCTTTTTAATGGCACGCGCTTACGCAACAGACTTGCTTTGTATGATGACGGATGAAAAACATCGTGCGCGTAGCGCACGGGGAGCGCGAGGGAGTAATCCCTCGCAAAAGACCCCGCGTCAGCGGGGCGCGATAGCGCCTTCTACGCGCGTAGCGCGTAGCCTCTTATTCAAAAGTGCGTTTCGCAGAAACGCGCAAGCTGACTCGTAACATGGTACGGCGATCCTGTTTTCTTCGCCCTAGAGGCAAAAAAAATCGCACGAAGTGCGCCTCTTATTCAAAAGCGCGAGGCTTTGCCTCGCGCAAGCTGACTCGCAACGCGACACAGTGCTACTATTTTTTAAAAATTATTCAATATCTATTCCGTTTGTTTTTATTTTTTTTGCTAGTTCTTGACCTTTCTCAATTTGTTCTTCATTCAAGGATTTTTTTAAATCTTCTTTTTTTTGAATTGCCCTTTTATGCCCTGAAGAAGAGGCAAGCAGAAACATCGCATAAGATAGAAGAATGCTTTGTTTAATAGTTCCTTTCCCACTATAAAAAATGATTCCTAAATTATATTGTGCGTCAGCGCATCCTTGATTTGCAGATTTTTTATACCACTTAAATGCTTCTTTGTAATCCTCGACTGTTTGCTCCCCTCTTTCATACATTTTGCCTAAATCGTTTTGTGCTTGAGCATGTCCTTGTTTGGCTGCTTTCTCAAGCCAAGAAAACGCTTCGCTCTTATCGTTTTCTATCCCGTCTTCTGTTTTACTTCTTAAACTTAATTGGTGCTGAGATTCTGAATCGCCATCATCTGCACTACGCTTTAGATTTATTAATTGCTTTTTATTTTTATTAATTCTCTCCTCTTCTTCACGTTTAGAATTATACGAAAGACAAAAAAAATAAAGAGCAATAGCAGAAAATACTAAAAAACCTGGATCCTCTTCTAAACCAAGAATTCCAAAAAAAATCGTCAGAGAGCCTGAAATATACATTTCTTGTAAATCTGTTCGAGAATTTATATTTTATTTGCTATCCATTTCGTCCCGAAGATCCATAAGGCTTTTTCCCTTATAATACCAATAATAAGGACCTCTAACATTACTGAGCTCTCGTTCTTTTTTAGTTAAAACTTCTCCCGCCGCAGCTGATAAAGTCATTTCTCTACCTTCATAAATAATTTTTTTTCTGTTTTCGTTCGTATCGCTTTTTGGGGCAACAGTGCAGGTTGTATTTTCGTCGTCAAGGAAAATTAATTTTTCCCCCTCCTTTATTTCTATCATGTTAAAATTAAAATTTTCAATGTTTCTCCTTTCTTTTATATGTGCGTCAGCCAAGTTTTCTTTCTCCTCTTCGCTTTCGATAATATCTTCGTTTTTAATTGCAACTGCTTCGCATCCGCAGGCCTCCAATAATTCCTTGGCACGTTCATAAGACATTTCAAAAAACTCTTTTTTTTCGTTAATTCTTTCCTTCTTAAATGCTGTATGCAAAATATTTTCTGTCTTCTTGCAATCATCTACTCTCCCTGCAAATCTTAATTCAAAACGTGCAGGAACACCAGTAACACTAGAAAGGTTATTTATTCTCTGCTCTACGCTGTCCCTTGTCATTCCTATCTTGATAAGACCTTCCATACGAGGATTACTAATAATATAGACAATTCCTTCTTTTTCACTCCTGTTGATTGTTTGCCTCTCCTTTTCTACTATTTTTTTGTTTTCTTCAAGTCTCTCTTTCCGTTGTTGCAGGATTTCACCTTCATACAGCCAATTCCGCAACGGTGCAAACCTTCCATGAAGATCTGTATTGTAAATTACGCTGTAAACATAATTTGTCAACTCGGTAATTTTTCTACTTTCATCTTTGATGTCGCCGAATTCATACCTTACGGCTCGCTTGTCATCCAAAACCACGCAAGTATGTCTCTGGTCGTCTTTGTGGTAAAGCTTCGCACCAACTGGAATTTCCAATTCTTCGAAGGTGAAGATTTTTTTGACGGGTGCTTTTTCGCTTTTAGCCATTACCCCATCCCCTCTTGCGCTAGGCTGCGTTTTCTATTTCAGCAAGAGTTGTGCGGTAAAGATCATACTAGGAACCCACAACGCCGAGAACACCACCCCAAATTGAACCACATATCGCAAATTGTCGATTCTCCCCGCTAAAATTTTGTTCTCTGCCCTCATTTCCGCTCCTAACGCCCTCATCTCCGCGCGTAGCTCCTTCATCTCCGCTTTCATGTCCTTGATGTCGGAACTAGTCGCAATCCCCTCTAGCAAAATATCTTGCGAAACACCCCCCTTGCGTAAAGTGTCCGCTTGCTTCTGCGTGTCTAAAAGTGCCATGCTCCTCTTCTCCTTACAGCATTCCCCCATCGAGTTTCCATCCTCCCCCACAAACGCGACAGAGTCAAGACAAATTCTCCATCTTTTTATTTTTTTTGTCCTTTTTTATCTTCCCATCTCGCGAATCCGTTGCAATTCTCTCTCTTCGCGTCTAGGGTTGCCCTTATGTTGTCGCGTCTCTTCCGCTTCTTTCTTTTTCTTCTTCTGCCCGTAGGTGTCGTGGGTCGGTCGCTTTTGCGCTTCCTAGAGACGCTCGGCAGAGTCGCCTCCTTCGGAGCAACCTCTCTCTCGCACCTCTTTCGCCCCCCCCTCTACTTCGAGCAAATCCGCAAACAACTGATAGAAACAGGATACTACTCGCTGCCCGTCGTCGCCCTCACGGTGACCTTCTCAGGGATGGTGCTCGTCCTCCAATCCTACGCCGGCTTCCAAAACGCCTTCGCAAGCCAAGCCATCCCCGAACTCGTCGTGCTAGCTATCACACGAGAACTCGCCCCCGTCCTCAGCGGACTAATGGTCGCAGGTAGAGTCGGCGGCGCCATGGCAGCCGAAATCGCAACTATGCGCGTCAGCGAACAAATCGACGCCCTAGAAACCCTCTCCGCTAATCCATATAAGTATCTGATCGTTCCCAGATTGCTCGCAGGCGCGCTATGCCTGCCGCTGCTCGTGGTGGTCGGAGACTCGTTGGGAATTTTGGGAGGTACCCTGATCGCCGTCTATAAACTAGGCTTCAACGCCGATCTCTATTTGCAATACACGCGCGCCGCCTTCGACCTCATCGGCTTCCTCTCCGGCGTGTGTAAAGCCTTCGTCTTCGGATTGCTCATCGCGCTCCTGAGCTGCTACAACGGATTCCACGCAACCGGCGGAGCGCAAGGCGTAGGACGAGCAACAACAAATGCCGTCGTTAGCTCCTCGATCGCTATCCTCGTCTTCAACTATTTTCTGACCGAACTCTTCTTCGCTCGATAGAAATATCTACCGCAATTCCCGCCACAACAATGTCGAGACTCTGGAGCAAACTGCGTAAAAATCCCTTCGGTATCCACGCCGCCGTGAGCTCAGCAGAAACGCCCGCGAAAATCTCGGTGCGCGGCTTGGATAAATCGTTCGAGGGTAAAAGCGTCCTCAAAGGTATCGATCTAGAAATAGAACGCGGCGAATCGATGGCAATCGTCGGACGATCAGGCGAAGGGAAGTCCGTGCTAATCAAATGCATACTCGGACTGCTCACCCCCGACAAAGGCGAAATCCTCATCGACGGACACTCGCTAGCAAGCGAGGAAGGGGAAGCATTGCGCTCGACAATCGGTATCGTCTTCCAAGGCGGCGCATTGTTCGACAGCATGAACGTCTGGCAGAATGTCGCCTTTCGTCTACTACAACAAGGCACCAGCAAGCGAGAAGCCTCGCGTCGAGCGTTGCAATGTTTGGACGCCGTCGAACTTCCCGCTCGGATCGCAGAACTCGATCCTAGCGAGCTGTCAGGAGGCATGCGTAAGCGAGTCGCCATCGCGCGCACGATGGCCTCCGAGCCAGATGTGTTGTTCTTCGACGAGCCAACTAGCGGGCTCGACCCCATCACAACCGATCTGATCAACGAGCTGATCGTCAATTGCACCAAGTCGCTAGGAGCAACCGCGATCACAATCACTCACGACATGAGCAGCGTCTACAAAACAGCAGACCGCGCCGCCCTCCTTTTCGACGGCAGACTCGTATGGCAAGGCAGCAAGCGCGCCATGGCAAGCAGCAAAGATGCCTATGTGCGCCAGTTCGTTCAAGGCAAGGCGCAAGGTCCGATGACACGAACTAGCAGCCAACCCCTCGACAGAGACAAGGATGAAGGCTTGGAGAAAAACAACGGTCAAGATAACGACGAAGACAACAACAAAGACAACGACCAAGATAATAACAAAGACAACGATATTGCGTCGGTATGAAGAAAGGACAAGCCTACCTCTGTCAGTCTTGCGGCGTGCGGTTTTCGCGCTGGCAAGGCTCTTGCCATGCCTGCGGAGAGTGGGATTCGTTGGTGCTGCGTCCTCAAGAGAGCGCGACAGCAGTGCGCGAGCGACGCGGTAGCGGTGTGGGGGCAGGAGCAGGAGGATTCGGAGCAGGCAGGATATCTCGAAGCGCGCCTGCCTCAGCTGCGCCGTTTCGTCCGTTGGGCGAAGAGACGGTAGCGTTGGAGCGTGTCGCTACGGGGTTGGAGGAGGTGGATCGTGCGCTAGGAGGAGGACTCGTGCCTGGCTCGGTGCTGCTGCTAGGCGGCGATCCAGGCGTGGGAAAGTCGACGTTGGCGTTGCAGATCGCAGAGGCATTGCTCGCACGATCTCACAAGGCGGCAGACAAAGAGGCAAACTTGGAGGTAGCGACGGCAGGCAAAATCCCAGAGCAACGCTCTCCCGCCGTCTATGTGAGCGGAGAGGAAGATCGCGCCCAGCTGGCGTTGCGCGCTAAGCGTTTGCAAAAAGAAGGTGCAAAAGAAGGGGAGGAAAACTCTCTGTTCGAGTCGCTGTTATGCACGGCGCGCACCGACATCGATCCCGTGCTGGAGTGGCTGCGCGAACAGCCCAACGGAGAGCAGCTGCTCGTCATCGATTCTATTCAGACGATGCGCACAGCAGGCACTGAAGGTAGTGCCGCAGGCTCTCTGACTTGCCTGCGGATGCTGACGGAGGTGGTGACGCACTTTGCTCGGCAAAGCGGAATCGCCGTGCTGCTGATCGGGCATGTGACGAAGGAGGGACAGCTGGCAGGACCTCGGCAGATCGAGCATATGGTCGATGTCGTCCTCTACCTTGAGGGAGAACGCGGGCAGGGCTTTCGTCTCTTGCGCGCGGTGAAGAATCGTTTCGGCGCGTTGGACGAGATCGGCGTTTTCGAAATGCGCGGCTCGGGGTTGCGCGGGGTGGCGAATCCTTCGTCGCTGTTTCTCTCCTCAAACAGCAGCGAAGCGCCTGGGACAGCCGTGTTCGCAGGCGTGGAGGGAACGCGTCCCTTTCTGTGCGAGGTGCAAGCGTTGGTAGCTCCCGCGCCGCCTGGCTCGCCGCGCAGGACAGCACTGGGTTGGGATTCGGCGCGATTGGCTACGCTGTTGGCGGTGTTGGAGGCGCACGCAGACTTGCGACTCTCTTCGCACGAGGTATATCTGAATATTTCGGGCGGCTTGCGCATCAAAGAGACCGCTTGCGATTTGGCCGTCGCCTGCGCCATCGTCTCGGCAGCGCGCAAGACAGCGATCCCTGCGGGTTGGGTCTTCTGCGGCGAGATCGGACTGACAGGAGACATTCGCGCCGTCGGACAAACGAGGCTGCGCGCGACAGAAGCACAAAAACTGGGCTTTGCAAAAATGCTTTTGCATCAAGGCGCAAAGCATGCTAGCAAAGAGGCAAGGGGAGGCGATTCTGCTGCAGAGGATGCATCGCATCGAAGCGTGAACAACAGAAAATTTTCTTTTCATCAAGTCTCCCGCGTGAGCGACCTTGCTCCGTGGCTCGTGCGCCTTGTCGCCGCCTCCGCTGCACGCGCGCCTGACGCAGAGCCCGCCAAAGCAAGAACCGTGAGCTCTGGACGATGACGCAACAATTTCTCTCTTCGTCTTTGTTCGTCGATCTCCTCGTTTTGGGCTTTATCTTCAGCTCGGGTATGCTGTCGCGAGGAAAGCGTTTTACAGGCGAGTTATGCCTGCTGTTGACTTGGCTGGGGGCGCTCGGATTGCTCTACCTCGCATATACACAATTGGGACAGATATTCGGTGCCTTCTTCGACGACCGCAAGATGATATTGTTGCTTGTGGCGGGAGGACTGTTTCTAGGAATCTTTTCGGCTCTCTTCATCTTGACAGGCATGCTCGCGCGCGCTTTGCAGCGCTATGTCGGAGGGCGTTTCGATCGGATCCTAGGGCTGCTCTACGGCGTTGCCCGCGGTGTTGTGATCGTCTGCGTCCTGTTGGGCTTCCTGAAAACCTACGGCGGCACGAACGTTCTGCCCGTGCAGATCACCCAAAGCGTCACCACTCCCTACCTGCTGCCTCTGACCGACTGGGCATGGGGATTCATGAGCGACATGCCGTGGGGAGGGGAGGAGCCTTTGTGAGCGGCGTACCTCCTCTGTCGACTTCTCTGCCTCTGGCATCGCAGGAGGCGGCAGACGGCGATGCGTTGCGAGAGGCTTGCGGCATCTTCGGCATCATCGGCAGCTTTGATGCAGCAGAGCAGACGGCGTTGGGATTGCATGCTTTGCAGCATCGCGGTCAGGACGGCTGCGGGATCGTTTCGTACGATGGGCGTTACTTTCGGGCAGAGCGCGCATTGGGGCTGGTCGGCGACAGCTTGGCTACGCGCGAGAAGATGGAGCGGTTGCACGGCGCGCTGGCGCTGGGGCATAATCGCTATGCGACAAGCGGCGTGGCGAAGGATTTGACAAATGTGCAGCCAATGTTTGCCGAGTTGGGTATTGGCGGCGTGGCTTTGGCGCACAACGGAAACTTCACGAACGGATTAAGCTTACGCAAGAAACTGGTGGGGGAGGGTAGCATTTTTCAGTCACACTCCGATTCAGAGGTGTTGATCCACTTGCTGGCTCGTGCGCGAGGATCTCTGACAGAGAGGCTGCTGTCGGTGTTGGGCGAGCTGCGCGGGGGGTTTGCTATCGGCTTGCTTGCAAAGGATATGCTGATAGGCTTGCGCGACCCGCACGGCTTGCGTCCGTTGCTGTTGGGCAGTACGCGCGACGGCGGCGTGATCGTTACATCCGAATCGTGCGCGTTGGACATCATCGATGCCGAGTATCGACGCGAGATCGCACCAGGCGAGATCGTGGTCGTCTCGATGCGGCGCGCGCGCGGGCTTGTCGAGGCGCGCTCCTTTTTTGGCGATAGGAGAGTTCAAGCTAAAACAGAAAACAAAACAGAAAACAAAAACGAGCAGGGCAAGGAGAAGAAAAAGCTGTTTTGCGCTTCCAAGCGTTTCGCTGCCCCTGTGGCTCGTCGTTCGTGCGTCTTCGAGCATATCTATTTTTCGCGTCCCGATTCACTCGTCGCCTCAAGTCCGCCGAACGGCGCGGAGAAGGGTAATGGTCGAGGTAATGGCAATGGCAAGGGTAATGGCAAGGAGAGGGATGGCGAAGCGTTGAAACGCTCGATCTATCAGGTGCGCAAGCGTCTAGGGGCGGTGTTGGCGGAGGAGGCGGTAGGCTCGTTGCCTGCTTGCGATAGCGTCGTTCCCATTCCTGATTCGGGCGTTGCGGCGGCATTGGGCTTTGCCGAGGGGTTGGGGTTGCCGATCGATTTTGCGATCATCCGCAACCACTATGTCGGACGCACCTTCATCGAGCCTCAACAGGAGATCCGTCATTTCGGAGTGCGCTTGAAGCACAACGCGGACAAGGCTTTGTTGCGCGGCAAGCGGGTTGTTTTGATTGACGATTCGTTGGTGCGAGGGACGACTTCTCGCAAGATCATTGCGTTGGTGAGACAGGCGGGAGCGTTGGAGGTTCATATGCGTATTGCGTCTCCTCCGATCACGCATCCGTGTCACTATGGGGTAGATACGCCTGAGCGAGACGAGTTGTTGGCGGCTCGATTGTCGGCAAGGCAGATGGCGAAGCACATCGGTTGCGACTCGTTGGCGTTTCTTTCGGAGGGAGGATTGTATCGAGCTTTGGAGGGTTGCGAGGGCGGAGATGCGGAGGGCGGGGGGTGGTGTAGCGCTTGTTTTACGGGGGTGTATCCTGTTGAGTTGATCGACGAGCAGTTTGGCAAGGCTGCTTACGGACAATTGAGTTTGTTGTCGAGGGAGTGATTTTTTTGTGAAGGGGTTGGAGGGGGTAAAGGAGGTGAAGGGGTTGGAGGGGGTGCGATTGTTGTTGACGGGTGCTTCGAGGGGTTTGGGGAAGGCATTGGCGATGAGTTTTGCGGAGCGAGGGGTGAGGTTGGTCTTGACGGGTCGCACGCAGGGGGGGTTAGTGGAGGTATCGGAGGAGATTATCGAGAGGGGTTTTCCTGCTCCTGTTGTTGTTGCGTTGGATTTACGAGAGGGGACAGAGGGAGGAGCAGAGGGAGGCTCTGAAACGGGGATGGAGACGGGGGCGGGGGAGAGGATGAGAATAGAGTTATTGGGGGGGATGATTGCGGAGCGGATGGGGGGATTGGAGGGGATGATTTTGAATGCGGCTTTATTGGGGGAGTTATCTCCTGTTGCGCATGGGGATGGGGATATGTGGAGGGATGTATTTGATGTGAATGTGTTTGCTAATCGCAGATTGATAGAGAGTGTGCATGGATTGTTGTGTATGTCGGGGGGTTTTGTTATTGGGGTTACTTGTGGGGAGAAGCGGGGGGGAGCTTATTGGGGATGTTATGGGGCTTCTAAGGCGGCGATGGAGGTTATGTTGGGGAGTTATGGGATGGAGTGTGAGAGGTTAGGTATAAGTGTTTCGTGTTGGGATCCGGGGAGGATGTCTACGGGGTTGCGGGGTAGTGCGTATCCGGGCGAGTCTTTGGGAGCGGGGGAGAATAATAATGGGAAGTATCCGATAACGGGGGAGACGGGGAGGGGCTGTGTAGAGATTGTGGAGGAGTGGGTTAGGGGGAGAGGGGCGGGGTAGGATATTTACGGGCTTTTTTGGTTAGGTAACATCGCAAGACGAGCGAGCCGTAAGGCGAAGTGAGTTTTGCGCATGGGGGGTGTGGGGGGACGCAGTCCCCCCGCAAAAGACCCCGCGTCAGCGGAGCGCGCGTAAGCGCGCTTTTCTGTGCGTGAGCGAAGCGAAACGCACAGCCTCTTATTCAAAAGCGCGTTTCGCAGAAACGCGCAAGCTGATTCGTAACATGGTAGAGCGTCTTTAATTTTCCCAGAAGATAGAGGTAAATTGAGAATTGTTAATTATGTTATTGACGGGTTACCTATCTCGCTCCGCGAGGTATTCCATCGCATTCTTAAGGCAATCTCTCCCATTCTTGAATCGCCCCAACCCCGTGTTGCAACTGTCACAAATAAAGTCCCTGATGTTGCCCGTATGGTGGTTATGGTCGGCGACAATCTTGGCTGTCACGCCGACGATGCTCCGCTTGTCGCATATCGGGCAACGAAACGCTGTTCCATACTTTGGTCTCTGCTTTTCTGCGTCTCTCGCTTGCTTGGTCTTTGGAGCTCGCTTGTCGATATCCGTGCGGCAATCTAGGCAAGACGGTCGCCGTAAAATTTTTGTGCTCTTACTGGATTGATTTTTGGCGAAGGAATCCACAGATAAAAGTCGATGGCATATATTGCAGATTTTGTCGTTATAATTATCTCCAGTCTTGAACACATCCACAACCGCTAGCGACGATGCGGCGATATTCCAAGTTTCATTTTTCCCGATGAGCCAAACCGTCGCTATATCGCTATCAAGTTCTTTTACTATCCCCACAGATTTTTTTTGGAAGTGTCGCCGTTGCGTAGAGACGCTATCGTCTTCATGCCGATATCCGCTGCTTTCTTTGCAACAAACCCAATCCTCGACCTTCACAAATATAACTCCATGCGTTGCTGTGCTATGTCGATGTATTCTTGAGAAATATCAATTCCAAGCCAGTTTCGATTCAAAAGCGCCGCCATCTTGCAGGTCGTTCCGCTCCCGCACATGGGATCAAGGATGAGGTCTTTGGGATTGCTCCAAGACTCGATATGGTCGGCGACAAGCTGTTCGGGAAATATGGCGGGATGCTGGAACGCAATTTTGTCGCGAGTGCTTCCTCCCATTCCGACAGCATACTCCCAGATGTTCGTTCGGGTTTTCTCCTTCTTGAGCTCGACGAGGACTTTACGATTCACACCGTCCGTGCCTTTGTTGGCTACACACATTTCCACTCCGCTGCGCTTCGTTGGCACTTTGAGGGGATTGAAGGTTTTAGGCTTGCCTTTAGCGAATACAAGCATCAGCTCGTAGCAGTTTGTGTAGGCGTTGGAGCGCATAAAGGGTGTGTTTTTCTTTTGGTAAATCATCACATCGTGGACGGTAAAGCCACACTCGCGCCCGACAAACGCCTGCTCGAAACTCGATAGGCTTCTACCGCTGTTGATTTTCTCACCGACAACCCAAACGACAACACCGCCTTCTTTGGTCACTCGATACAGGCTGCTCAGCATCGCCTGCGCGTCGAAGTGATAGCCGTTATAGTCTCGCAGATTATCATACGGCGGGCTAGTGACGGTGAGGTCAACAGAATCAGGCTGCATATGGCGCGTCAAGTATTCGATAGCATTGGCAACAACGAAGCGATTCGAGACGAGGGGTTGCGGCGTGATTGCGTCGGACGAGAACGAGGTTTGCGCATCCTTGTCCTGCTGCCTGTTTACACTTGGGATGGTCGCGATGTTTTCTTGTGACATGGCTTAATCTCGGTGTGTTGGGGGCGAAGCTCTTGCGTTTTTTTTCGCATTTTTTGCGTAGACTTGTCAACTTTGTTTTTGTGCTTCGTGTGTTCTTTTCTCCTCTATCTTCTAGGCAAAATTAAAGACGCTCTACCGCGTAGCGCGTAGAAGGCGCTATCGCGCCCCGCTGACGCGGGGTCTTCGTGGGGGGAATTTATCCCCCCACCCCCCCCCCCGCGTGCTACGCACGCGATGTTTTGTATCCGTCATCATACAAAGTCTCCCCCAAAGTTCATCAAAAGCCTAGCAAACTCCCCCGAAGCCCCTACTTCCTCCGCAGCCCCAGCCCCTCCCCCTGTCCCGCAACCCCCTCCAATCCCGCACACCCCGCACGCATCCCCTCAATAATATCCCCAATCCCACTCGGATACTCCTCAACACGCCTTGTCCGCAAATTCACATATCCGTAAATCCACTCCGAAATCGCCGCAATGTAATCTCCCTCAATACCCCCCTCATCCCTCGCATAATGCAACCACAAAACATGAAACAACTTCCCGTTCGCCCCCAATACCCTCCCCTCAAACGATAATCGATACCCCTCCCTTACCTCCCGCCGATACCTTATCTGCGTCTCTAAAGTGAAAAAGGAAGCCCCAACCCGCTCCCGATACCCCCCGTCAATACCCATCGCCTCCAACAAAGAAAACGAAGCATCCGACGCGCCGGAAATATACCACGCAACATTCATATGTCCGTTCACATCCAAACACTCGCGCCCCACAACCCCACCCCCAATCCGAAACGGACACGACACCTTCCCCCTCACGCTCCCCCTCACGCGCCCGCGCCCTCGCTCCGCTCCCGCAACAAACGACGAGCCTCCGCAAGACACCCCGCCCGATCATCTACAAAATTTCGAGAAACCCACCACGCCTCAACCTCGCCTAGCAATTTCCCCATCTGCACTCCCGCCTCGATACCTCCCTCTCCCAAAATATCGCGCCCCCGCAGAGGGAAAAAAGGCCGCTCCAACCCACTGAGCATACGCCACATCTCCGCCAACCTCTCTCGCTTCTCTGACCCTAAATCTCCCGTCGCCATCTCCTCCCCCATCGCCGCCGCTACAACAATCCTGTCCTCCGCAACAACGCGATCCTCCTCATACAGCAGCCGCAACAACCCCTCGCGCGAAGAAGGAAGAACGTCCGCCGCCATCGTCAATCTTCCTGCTTCGCAGACTTCTTGGATGGCTTCCTAACAGATTTTTTGGATTCCTTCTTCTCGGATTCCTCCTTCGCCTTCTTCTCGGGTTCCTCCTTCGACTTCTTCTCGGGTTCTTCGTCTTGCTTGTCTGCAAGTTTAGTTTTCGTTTCTTCTTCGTTATTTTCTTGGATAACTTCGGTTTCTTGCGCCTTTTCCTCTGTTGACTCTATTTTTTCCTCTGCCTTTTCTTCTTTTGTTGTTTTCGCGGATTTTGTCTCTTTTCGATATTCTGCCTTGTTTGCTTCTCGCTCGGCGTTCTGTCGTGCTTGCTCTCGTTTGAGCAGCTGTCGCTTGGCTTCCTCTTCGCTGGGCGCGACATTGATGCTGACGGCGACGGGAACTTCGGGGTGCAGGCGCACAGGCACAGAGAAAATTCCCGTCGAGCGCACTGGCTCTTCAAGCGTGACGAACTTCTTGCTGATGATCGTTTGCAACTGTTGTTCGATCGCTTCTGCGATGTCTTGCGGTCGGACCGAGCCGTAAAGATGTCCGCTTTCGCCTGCGGCTCGCACCAAGACCACCTCTTTTCCGTCGAGTTTTTGTTGCATTGCCTCGGCTTCGGCTTTTCGGGCTTGATCTCTGGCGTCGATTTGCGTCTGTTCTTTTTTGGCGCGTTTTCGATTCTCTACGGTGGCGAGAATCGCTTTGCCTTGTGGCAGCAGCCAGTTGCGGGCGTAGCCTCGTTTAACCGAGACCTCGCTACCAGGAGCACCCAGCTTCTCGATGCGCTCTAGCAGAATCACTTGCATAGCCAGAACTCCGTCAGCGGGCGATGTAGGGCAACAGCGCGAGGTAGCGTGCGCGTTTGACGGCAGCGGCAAGCTCGCGTTGTTTCTTGCGGGAGACGCCGGAAAGGCGAGCTGGAATAATCTTACCTCTTTCCGAGATATAGCGTTGCAGCAAGGAAATGTCTTTGTAGTCGATGACGGGCGCGTCTTCCCCAGAGAGAGGGCATACCCTTCTGCGAGTGAAGCGGCGGATGCGCACAACCGGAGAACGCAGATCCGTCGAGGAAGAGGTGTTTGACTCCGCGCTTGACTCTTGGTTTGACTCTTGGCTTTCGTCTTGGTCTGCGCTTTCGTCTTGGGTTTCGTCGTCAGACGGATTTTGTTCGGCGGTCATGATTTTTCAGGTGTGTCGTTGGTTTCGGAGTCTTTGTTTTGGGATTTGTCTTCAGCTTTATTTTCTTGCGCGTCGTCTGTCGAGGAAGTTTTGCGTGGTGCGAGGTTGGGTGAATTTTGGTTTGTTCGGTGTTCGTTTGTTCGGTGTTCGTTTGTTCGGCGTTCGCCTGTTCGAGTTGGAGTTGTAGATGGAGCTGTTGTTTCCTGCTCGCGGTGTGCTTGAGCGGCGGCGATGGGTGTGGGTTGGGTTTGGGGTTGTGCTGTTTTGACGGTGAGGAGTCGGAGCAGGTCTTCGTTGAGGGTTAGGACGCGTTGCATTTCTTGGGTTGTTTCGGATGTGTTCGAGTGGTTGATGATGAAATAGTGTCCTTTGCGATTCTTACGAATCGGGTATGCGAGGGTTCGTAGCCCCCAGGATTCGGCTCTATCGATGGTTGCTTTGGCTGCCTTGAGGTCTTGTTGTGTTTTCGAGGCGATGCTTTCGGCTTGGCTGTTGGAGAGGTCTTGGCGGAGGATGAGAACGGTTTCGTAGTGGGGCATGGGGTGTTTCCTAGTGTGTTTCCTGTGGGGGGAGCTAGCTCGGGGATAAATTTCCCTTGCGCTAACCCGATGGCTTGCGTCTTGCGGCGCGAGCTAGGTAATTGGGGGGAGTGTAGAGGGGATGCAAGCGGGGTGCAAGGTTTTTTTACGCAATCATCGAGAAAAAATGGAAGATTAACAAAAGCAGTCTCTAGGACGAAAAAAACAAAAGCTTCTTATCGCGTTACGAGTCAGCTTGCGCGAGGCAAGCCTCGCGCTTTGGTACAAGAGGCTACGCACTTCGCGCTTCGCGCTCGTGCGTAGAAGGCGCTTACGCGCCCCGCTGACGCGGGGTCTTTTGCGGGGGGACTTCGCCCCCCCACACCCCCCATGCGCAAAACTCGCTTCGCCTACGGCTCGCTCATCTTGCGTATGTTACCTAATCAAAAAAGTGCGTGCCTGCCTTTGCGATGCGCGCTCCTTAAAAAGCGCAGGCGAGCAAAGGCAGACACGCACAAAAGCACAAGCCACCCGTTTTTTTCTCGCGCCCTCCGCCTCCCTCTGCTACACTCCCGCCATGCGCCCCCAAGTCTCCACTGCTGTCTCCACCTCTGCCCCCATCGTCGTCGCCATGTCAGGCGGCGTAGACTCCGCAACAACCGCAGCCCTGCTCAAAAAACAAGGGCATAAAGTCATCGGTATCACCCTGCAACTCCATCCATCTGCCTCCGAAAATTCAAGCTCCGACGAAACGCCCGCGCGCGCCAAAACCTGCTGCGCCGGCAGAGATATCTACGACGCACAAAAAACCGCAAGAAAACTCGATATTCCTCACTATACCCTCGACTTCGAAGAACGCTTTCAAAATACCGTCGTCAAAGACTTCCTCCACAGCTACCGCAACGGAGAAACTCCACTGCCTTGCGTGCGTTGCAACCAGCACATCAAGTTCGACGCGCTGTTGCAAACAGCCGCAGAGCTCGGCGCACAAGCCCTCGCGACAGGACACTACGCGCGCATCGTTCCCAAAAACAACCCAAAAGACAACACCGCGCCACAGCTTCTGCGAGGCGTCGATCGCAAGAAAGACCAAAGCTACTACCTCTTCGCAACAACAAAAGAGCAACTCTCCTTCCTGCGCTTTCCGCTCGGCGGCATGACAAAAGAGCAGACCCGCGAACTCGCGCGCGAGTTGGACTTGCCGAACGCAGAGAAAGCAGAGAGCCAAGACATCTGCTTCGTCGCCAAGCACTACACGAAGCTGTTCCCCGAACTGCAAGGACAAGGAGGAGGCGGGGTCAAAGGACAGACGAAGGGTGAGATTCGCTCCATCGACGGCGCGCTGTTGGGCGAGCATGATGGAATTGCGGGTTACACCATCGGACAACGCAAGGGGTTGAGGTTGGGAGGCTTGGCTGAGCCGCTCTATGTTGTGGGAATCGACGCTGCGCGCAACATACTCAAAGTGGGTTCGCACGAGGACTTGAGCGTGCGCGCCTTGCGTCTGCGCGAGGTCAACTGGCTGGGCGAGGACTTGCGCGTAGAGCAAGAGCAAGAGCAGGAGGTGAGCGTGAAGTTTCGCTCGTTGATGGAGCCTGTAACAGCGCGTTGTCGCTTGCAAGCGGAGGGGGAGGGGGTAGAAGTTATCTTTGCGGAAAAGCAGTACGGCGTTGCTTGCGGGCAGGCTTGTGTCGTCTATCAAGCCGAGCGCGTGCTAGGGGGAGGCATCATCGATCAGACGCTGAGCGCGGATGAGTATCGGCATCAGTCGCAATCTCAATCTCAATCTCGACGCGTGTTGGAGGTAGCCGAATGAGCGAAGCAGAAACAAGCCAGCAGGAACAGCTTGCGCGTTTGGCGGCGTTGGCGCGCTTGCGTGTTGGGACAGGGGAGTCGGCGGACTTTGCCGCGATTGCCGAATGGTTCGAGAGGGTTAAAAACATCGACACGAAAGGCATCGAGTCCATGACGAATCCTAGGGAGGAGAACGCGCGTTTGCGCGAGGATAAAGTTGCCGATGGCAATGTGCGCGATGCCTTGCTTGCGAACGCGCCCGATGCGCAGCATGGGTTTTTTGTCGTGCCTAAAGTCGTCGAGTAGGGTTGCAGAGTAGCTGTGACGAATCCCTGCGATTTATCGCTATTAGAAATGAGCAAGCTTTTGGCTTGCGGCGACCTCTGCCCTATGGCGTTGTTGGAAGAGGTATTTAAGCGCGTCGAGGAAAAAAAACACCTCAACGCATTTATAACTTTAAACAAAGAAGGCGCGCTCCGACAAGCAGAGAAGAGTAGCAAACGATTAAAAGAAGGGCAGGGGAGAAAGTTAGAAGGTGTTTCTTTAGAAGGCATTCCTCTCGCCTATAAGGATATGTTTTGCACTGAGGGTTTGCGCACGACGGCGGGCAGTCGCATGTTGGAAAACTTTGTGCCTCCCTATTCGGCGCATGTCGTGGACTTGTTGGAGGCGGAAGGGGCAGTCTGTATCGGCAAGTGTAACCAAGACGAGTTCGCCATGGGCTCCGCCAGTATCACGGGTGCTAGCGGTGCGGTCGTCAGTCATTTAAGCGACAAAGCAGGCAAGCAGCTGAGCGCGGGCGGCTCGTCGGGCGGATCAGCTGTCGCAGTGGCGGCGGGTATCGTGCCCGCCGCGCTCGGCACAGACACCGGCGGCTCGGTCAGGCAGCCGGCAGCCTTTACCGGTTGCGTCGGCGTGAAACCTACCTACGGACACTGCTCGCGCTTCGGCATCATCGCATACGCTTCTTCCCTTGACCAAGCTGGCGTGTTCGCGCGCTCGGTGACCGATGCCTTTGCCGTGCTTCACCATATTATCGGTTTCGACGAGCGTGATATGACGAGCGTTGATCGTTATCTCGGAGAAGAAGTTAAACCAGACATAAAAGTAGGTGTTCTTTTGCCATCGTCAGATGTTGTGGAAAAATACCCTGCCGTATCCGAGTGGCTGAAAGGGATTGAAGTATTAATCGAAATATTAACAGAAAAAAAATTCGCTGTCGAACAACACATGATTGCAGGCGAACACTACAAAAGAAAAAATGTTAATCTCCAAAATCTTGAAAGTGGCGCGCTACAAGCTTATTACATCATCGCTACGGCGGAAGCCTCGTCTAACCTAGCGCGCTACGACGGCGTGCGCTACACGCATCGCGCTAAAGAGCCAAAAGAAGGTTATACTATCGATGAGATGATAAGTAGAAGCCGTAGCGAAGGTTTTGGCTTGGAGGCGAAACGGCGTCTTCTAATGGGAACGCATGTCCTCTCCTCTGGCTACTACGATGCCATCTATGTACAAGCGCAAAAGATGCGTCGTATTTTAAAAGAGATCTTTGAAAAAATCTTTGAAACTTATGACATCGTACTGTCTCCTGTAACGCCAACGACCGCTTTCACGCTTGAGGAGGCAACAAGTTTTTCGCCACAAGCGATGTATCTACAAGATTTTTTCACCGTCCAAGCGTCTTTGGCAGGGTTGCCCTGTCTCTCTATGCCCTTCATTAAAGACGCGAGTGGATTGCCGATAGGTTTGCAAGTCATCGCCCCCGCCTTTCAGGAGGAACGCTTGGGAAGTGCAGCGGTTCGCCTCGAAGAAAGCATCCGTAAGATGCCATGACTTCTGCCTCCCCCAAGCAAGCCGCGCCACTGCTACCTGACGGCTGGGAGATGGTCGTAGGGCTTGAGGTGCATGCGCAAATCAGCAGCGTCTCGAAACTCTTTTCAGGCTCGGCGACCACCTTCGGCGCAGAGCCAAACAGCCAAGTCAGTTTCATCGATGCCGCCATGCCGGGCATGCTGCCCTCGCTCAATCGTACCTGCGTCGAAAAAGCCCTGCGCACCGCCATCGCGCTCGGGGGCATCGAGAGCGTGAACAGGCGCTCGGTCTTCGAGCGCAAAAACTACTTCTACCCCGACCTACCGCAAGGATACCAAATCTCGCAGTTCGCCCTCCCCCTCATGCAAGGTGGTAGCCAAGGAGGTAGAGTTGACATAGCGCTAGAAGACGGCACGAAGAGGTCCATCGCTTTGGAGCGCTTGCACATGGAACAAGACGCAGGAAAATCGCTCCACGACATGATCGCAGGCAAAACCGCGATCGACCTCAATCGTTCAGGGGTGGCATTGATGGAAATCGTCTCGACACCCACCCTCGCCTCGCCGCAAGAAGCCTCCGCCTATGTCGCAAAACTGCGCAGCATCCTGCGCGCCATCGATGCCTGCGACGGAAACATGCAAGAAGGCTCGCTACGCGTCGATGCCAATGTCTCGGTACGCAAAAAAGGCGACACAAAACTGGGAACACGCTGTGAAATCAAAAACCTCAACTCGCTACGATTCCTGCGCCAAGCCATCCTCTTCGAAGCACAAAGGCAGGTAGCCTTACGAGAACAAGGAGCATCCGTCGTCCAGCAGACGCGCCTGTTCGATGCCGCGAAAGGCACGACGCGCAGCATGCGCTCGAAAGAAGAAGCGCACGACTACCGATACTTTCCCGATCCCGATATTCCTCCGCTGGTGATCGACAGGGCGTGGCTCGACGCGCTGGCAGAAAACATGCCTGAGCTGCCCGATGCGCGTCGCGCTCGTCTCGTAGAGGAGCACGGACTCTCTGCCACCGAGGCGTCTCTGTTGGGCGAAGATGCCGCGAGCGCAGCCTATTTCTCGACGCTGGCAGCCTCCGTTCCCGCCAAGACGGCGGCTAACTGGATGACCTCCGAGCTCTTCGCGCGCTTGAGGACGCACGATGTCGAGATCGATGCCGTAGCCAGTCGGTTGCGCCTGCCCGCAGAACGCGCCGTCAAACTGCTGCTGCTCGTCGAGAAAAAAATCATCTCGGCACGCGCTGCCAAGACACTGCTCGATCGCATGCTCGAAAGCGACGAAGAGCCAGCAACGCTCGTCGAGGCGATGGGATTGCAGCAGATGGGCTGTGAGAAAACTCTGCTACCCTTGTTGCAAGCCTTGCTCGACGAAAATCCAAAGCAGTGCGAAGCATATCGAGGCGGCAAGCAGGCGGTATTCGGATGGTTCGTCGGACAGGCGATGCAGCGCAGCAAAGGACGCGGCGATCCGAAGGTCGTGAACGCTCTGCTACGACGCTTGCTCGATAGGTAAGGGGAGCTACGGGGGGAAACGGAGGCGGGCGACGACAACAAACGACAACAAAATTTTTGTGGAAAACTTTTGCTTGCCTTGCAAAATTTATTTGCCAAAGCTTGCAATAAGTTGTATTATGCGCAACCGATGGAGGGGTTCGCCTCATTCCTAAGTGTTTTGAGTGTTCTGTTGTTGCGTCAAGCAGCCAAAAGGAAACTTGGAGGACACTTGGCACAAATCTTGATTTTACAGAACATAGAGTTAACGAGAGAAGGAAACATTTTATGACCTCAAGCAACTATCGCGTCCGTCGTCGCTCTTTGGTTTCGCCAAAGGCAGGAGACGGCGGCTCTGCGCTTTTGCCGACAAAACGCAAGGCGCTCTCACAGCACTACAGCAGCGAGCGTCGCAGGATTGCGCCTCCCTCGGACAAGAAACCTCGTCTCCGCGATGCGACCCTCATGTGGCGCACCTCGCGCGGAGTGCGGGCGTTCCGTCTTCCCGTCTCGCGCCAGCGCATGCTTTTGGCGATCGCGTGTGTGAGCTTGTTCATCGTCGCCTCCTTTTCGGGATGGCTTTTGTGGCAGCGCGGCGAGATCGCCATGGAAAAACGCAGGCTAGAAGACAGCGCAGCCCTTCTGCGCGTGGCGCACAACGCCTTGATCGAGGGCGGGAACGGACTTTCGGGTCGTTCGCGCTCGATGGCATTGCTTGCGATCTTGGAACCCGAACTGAACAAGAAGGATCGGCAAGAGAGCGATCTGCGTCTTTTGCGCGATCGCGATGACTTGAAAAAAACCTTGCTGCGCACAGAGCGTTTCTTGGATCGCGCGCGTGATCGTAGCAGCGATCTGGCTTTGGAGCGAATTGCCTTACGCCAAAAGAACGAGCGTCTTCGTCGTGATCTTCAGGCTTTGGATCAGGCTTTGTCGTTCAGACGCACGGCGTTGGACGATGCCGAGAAGCTTCGTTCGAGCGCGGAGGATCGACTTGCCTCTGTCGAATCGAGCGCGTTGTCCTTGTTGAAAGATCTGCGCGGCGCGTTGGGGTCGAACAAAGACCGCCTACGCGCTTCGACGGACGAGCCGATTGTGGCGATCCGCGATTTGGCGAATGATGTTGCCAAGCAGACGCGAGGGCGTCGCAAGCGACTTGCCTACTATTCGGAATCGTTGGACTATGCGATTTCGGGGTTGGAGCGCACGGTTTTCAATATGGGAATTATGCCCGATTTCTTGACGGGCTTGGGTTACACTATTTCGCCCGTTATCGCGAGAGGCGATGCTTCGGGCTCGCACGGAGACGCTTTGTTGAGCGTGGGGTTGGGAGGTCCTTTGGACGGAGAGGAGAAAACGGAGACTCTAGCGGATGGCGACGAGGAAGCGACGGACGACGGTCAGACTTTTGCCGATTTGGACGACAAGTTTGAACGCTTCGATGCCTTGCGAAAGTTGGTGGGTTGTATGCCTTTGTCGCATCCGTTGCGCGGCGAAGGGCGTTTCATCAGCGGCTACGGCAGACGGACAGACCCCTTCACGCGCGAGCCGGCGATACATTACGGCATCGATTTCGGAGCATGGTATGACACGCCGGTTTATGCGGGCGGCAAGGGTCGCGTTTCCTTCACCGGTTACAGAACCGACTACGGTCGTGTTGTCGAGATCGATCATGGTTGCGGCTTTCTGACGCGCTACGCGCATTTGAGCAACATTAGTGTGAAACTCGGCGACGAGGTCGATGGGGAGACAATCGTCGGAGCGGTCGGCAACACGGGACGCAGCACAGGTCCGCATTTGCACTACGAGGTAAGGTTGCAGAACAACCCCTTTGATCCGAAGCCTTTTGTCGATGGGGTGCGCGATGTTTTCTAACAACAAGGAGAAGGGAAAACCCTTGGTGCCTGCCGTGTCGCAGGCGATCGACTTTAAGCAGGAGTTCATCGAGTTGGAGGAGGGGGCGCCTTCCATCTTGAGTCGAGCGGTTTTCGTAAAGGGAAACATTCAGAACAACGGAGACCTGCATATGGAGGGAACGTTGCAAGGAAACATGCGGGCAAGGACGATCACTTTGGGAGCGACCGCGCAGGTGCAAGGCAATATATCAGGAGATCATGTCAGGTGTTCGGGAAAGGTGGAGGGAAACATCACGGCGAGGGTCGTGGAGTTGTTTTCGACCGCTTGCGTGAAGGGGAATGTCGTTCATGAAACTTTGGCGATCGAGGGGGGGGCTCAGTTGGACGGAACGTGTCGAAGGAGCGGCGATTTGTCCAAGTCGATGGAGAAGGTTTCGCACGAAGACGGCTTCGAGCCGATGGTCATCCCGACCGACAACGGAATCGCCGAGAAGAAGGGTGGAAAGAGCATTGTGGGATTCGGCGCGCCGAATAACAAGGACAAGGAGGCGGTGATCGCAACAAAACCTTGAGGTGGGGGAATTTATCCCCCCGCGCGCCCGCAAGGGAGCGCAAGCGAACGGAGACAGACACACATAAACCAACCTTCATTAAGACAAATCTATTAACTTAAATCAAATTCCCCTGTGTATTCTCCTTTCCTCCCTCTTCCCCCTGTCCGCACATTTCCAAGAATCTATCCTCGTCCATAACCCCCACACCTAACTCTCCCGCAAGCCGAACCTTGCTGCCAGGTTTCTCCCCAACAACTAAATAATCAACCCCCCCAGACAATCCCACAACAACACGAGCCCCCGCACGCTCCGCAAACTTTCGTGCCTGATTCCTCCCAAACCTTACCAATGTTCCCGTGAAAACTAATGTCTTTCCCGTAAGAGCGCTCCTCCTCGTGTTATCAATCCCAACCTCCTCGTCCGCAACCTCGATCTCTTCCAACAAAGCCTCCACCGCAGAGGCATTCGCAACCTCGGCAAAATAACGCGGAATCACAATAATCTCCTCCGCCGTCAATCCATACAATCCTACAATCCCTTCCGAAACCTCGCCTCGCATCGCCTCAAAAAAATCGCGGAACGAACAACCCTTCAAACCCGCTCGCTCCGCAATCTCGCTCGCACGCGTCACACCCACGCTCGGAATGCCCAACCCATACAAAACACGCGAAAAAACAATCCGCCTGCGACGCTCGATCACATCCAACAAGTTGCCGAGAGATTTCTCTTGCCAACCCTCCAACCCTAAAATTTTCTTCCGATTCTCCGCCATGCCCAACGCGAAAATATCGCCCACCTCCGCCAACAATTCCTGCTCGCAAAACAACGCGATCGACTTCTCCCCCAAACCATCCAAGTCGAACGCAAGCTTCGAGGAAAAATGTCGCAAACGCGCCACACGTTGCGCAGCACAAGAACGATTCATACAACGCAACGCAACATAACCCTCGCTGCGCCGTACCGCCGAGCCGCAAGCAGGACAATGCCGCGGAAAAACAAACGAGCTAGAGACATCTTTGCCGCCAGTCTGTTTTTTATTTTTCGGACGTTTTTCCAATAGCACCCGCTCGACCTTGGGGATGACGCCGCCTGCTCGCACGATCTCTACCCAGTCGCCGACGCGGATGTCCTTACGCCGCAACTCCTCCTCGTTATGCAGGGTGGCGCGCGCGACGCTCACCCCTCCTGCCATCACCGGCGCGAGATGTGCGACAGGGGTGAGAACGCCACTCCGACCGACCTGAACCTCGATGGCAAGAACGCGCGTGGTCACCCCGCGCTCGGGAAACTTGTGCGCGACAGCCCACAGAGGATGATGACTGCCATCCCCCAACAAAGCCTGCCAACGCAAGTTGTTCGTCTTGTAGACCAAGCCGTCCGCCTCGTACGACAAGCTCTCGCGCCGCGCGCACAGATCCAAGTAGACGCGCGCCACCGCCGCCTCGTCCTCGCACAGAAAGGTTTCGACTTTGGGCAAGCCCATCTTTGCCAACAGCAGCATCTGCTCCTCGGCTGTGGAGGCAAGCGATAACTTCGCCTCGCTCCGGTCTTGCGAGAAGGCTCCCACTCCCCACGCCTGAAAACGCAACGGACGCGAGGCAGCTACTCCCGCATCCAGCTGTCGCAAGGTACCCGCCGCCGCGTTGCGCGCGTTTGCAAAAACCTTATCGCCCTTCTTCTGCTGCTCTTCGCACAGCAGTCGAAAGTCCTCCTTTTCGATGTAGACCTCGCCGCGCACCTCCAAAAAATCGAGCGTGCTATCGATGCGGTGCGGAATGTCTTGGAGGGTGCGCAAGTTCGAAGTCACATTTTCTCCCTGCTTGCCGTCGCCGCGCGTAGCCCCGCAAACAAACTCTCCTCGGCGATAGTGCAGACTGGCGCTCACGCCGTCGATTTTAGGCTCGACGAGAACAGCCACAGCCTCGTCGCTTGCAAGTTTCAAGTCGCGCCGAATGCCGTTGAAAAATCTTGCAACATCCTCCGCCGAGAAAGCGTTGTTGAGCGAAAGCATGGGCTTGGGATGGCGAACATCGCCAAACTCCGCCTTGAGCGAGCCTCCCACAGAATAATCCAGTGCATAATCCAGTGCTGAATCCAGCACAGAATCCAGCGCAGAATTCAGCTTATGATCCATCGCAGAATCCAGCGCTGAATCCAGCGCAGAATCCAGCGTAGAATCCAGCGTAGAATTCAGTGCAGAATCAAAAACAGCGACATCGTGGAGTTCGTAGGAGGGGAGGCATAGGGGGGTAGAGCAGAATGGTCGGAGCATCATGACGCTGCCATCGGCGGCAAAGGATTCTTCGGTTGCGGGCGTATAGCCCCTGCTCCATGAATCCTCATCGACATCATGCTCGCGCCCGCATGTGTAGCACTTGACGATAAAGTGGTGTTCGTCGAGTTTTTTCAGGCGTTCTCTGAGTGCGTCATACGCGGCATCCGAGAGGTCGGGGTCGTCTTGGCGGTGGTAGCGACGCTCGGCATCGGTGATCGCTTGTTCTAGCCGCGCTCGCTCTGCCCGCGCCTCCTGCAGCGACAGGTTCTCTACGGCGCGCCCTTCCAGTTTGTTTTGCGTCTTGCTCGAAGCCATGATATTTGGGATATTTGGGTTGGCGATCAGGGTTGAGGCTCGGCTTCTTGCGAGGATTCGCTCGAGGATTCGCTGTCGGCGGCAGCCATGAGGGATTGTGCTGCCTCGCGTGCCTGCTGCGTGATGGTCGCTCCTGCCAGCATGCGCGCTACTTCTTCCCGTCGCGCATCGCTGTCGAGGCGGACTACTCGTGTGGAGGTGCTGTTGTTTGCCTGCTGTTTTTCAACGCGGAATTGTTGCTGTCCGTAGGCTGCTACCTGCGGCGAGTGGGTGATGACGAGAATTTGTCTTTTGTGCGCTAGCCGCCGTAGTTGTCGTGCTACAGCAGACGCGGTGGCGCCGCCGATGCCGCTGTCGACCTCGTCGAAGACCAGCGAGTCAGCAAGTCCCGTATCGGCAAGGGTGACGCTGACGGCGAGCAGCACGCGGCTCAGTTCTCCTGCCGAGGCAATTTTGTGCAACTTGTCGGGTTCGTAGTTCGCAAGCGTTGCGATGCGGAAGCCGATCGTCTCTAGCCCTGCTAGGCCAGGCGTTGCGGGTTGCAAGTGGGCTTCGAAGCGGGCTTGCTCTAACTTCAGGGAGGGGAGAATCGCGTTGATTTGTTGCTCGAAGGGTTGCTTTGCCTCAAGGCGCGCCTGCGAGAGTTCTTGCGCGGCTGTGTTGTAGGCTTGCTCGGCATCAAGCGCGAGGGCGTCGAGGCGTTCCAGCTCGCTGGAGTCGCCTTGGATGATCTCTAGGCGTTGTTGCAGCTGCGCCAAGAGTTCGGGGAGTTGGTCGCAGGGAACGCGGTGTTTGCGCGCGATGTCTCTGAGGGCGTAGAGTCTTTCTTCGAGCTGTTCGAGTCTTTCGGCGTCGCCTTGTATTTTCTCGGCTGCGTCTTGCAGCAGGCTGCGAGCTTCCTGCGCTCCGTTGAGCGCGTTTTCGAGGGCACTGACGATGGGTTGCAAGGCTGCTGCCGCTACCTTTTCCTGCTTGGCGAGCAGCGCGAGTGTTTTTTCCAACAAGTTCTCTACGCCTACGCTGAGGGATGTTTCCTCTACGCCGCCTGCCAGCGTTGCGTGCGCGAGCGTCAGGGATTGTTGGAGTTGTTCTGCGTTGTTGAGCAAGTTTCGCTCGGCTTCGAGACTTTTTTCCTCGCCTTGGAGAGGGGTCAGCGCATCGAGTTCTCGAACGGCGTGTTGGGTGAAGTCGGCGTCAAGGGCTGCTTGCTCGGCGAGTTGGCGGGCGAGGGTGTGTTGTTCGCGCGCCTCGCGTGCGCTCTGCCATCGCTGTCCCACGAGCGCGCTTTGCGTCGTGAGTTTTGCGAAGGCATCGAAGAGGGTTCTGTGCGTTGCGCTATCGAGCAATCGGCTTTGGTCGAATTGTCCTTGGATGTCGACGAGTTGTTGTCCGACGCTTTTAAGGAAACTGACCGAGACGGCATTATCTTGGAGGAAGGCTTTGCTCTTCGCGTCTTTGTTGATGATGCGTCGAATGAGAATATCGTCGTCGTTGGCGAGGTCGATGGCGTGCTCTTCGAGAATCTTCCGCAAGGGGTGTTGCTTGGAGATGCGGAACTGAGCAGAGACGGAAGCTTGGCTGCATCCCTTTCTGACCAGCGAGGAGTCAGAGCGTGCGCCAAGCACCAGCGCGAGCGAGTCGAGCAGCATGGATTTTCCTGCGCCTGTCTCGCCGGACAGGACGGTTAGTCCGTCTTGGAAGGCGAGTTCGAGTTTTTCGATGAGGACGATGTTGCGAATGCTGAGCCCGAGCAGCATGATATTCGTGTGTCAGGGTTGCGGAGTTTGTTTCAAAGGGAGTGCTGCGGGGGAGGGGGCGTTATCGGGTATTCTGAGAACGATGCGGATGTTTTCGGGTGCTTTGGATTTCGCTGTTTTGCGGGCGGCTTTTTTTGTCCATCGGTTTTCGGGGTAGTTGATAGTGAGGAAGTCGTGCCAGAGGATTGCTTCTTCGAAAAGTCCGAGACTGAGAGAGGACTCGACCAGTCGATAGAGCATTTCGGGTGTGTAGAGGTTGGTGGGGTATTCCGAGAGGGCTTCCAGTATTTGTTGGGCGGCGGCGAGGGGTTTTTTGTTGCGCAGATAGAAGCGCGCCGATTGCATGGAGTGCGCGACGAGTTGGGTTCGGATGAGGTTCAGTTTCGTTTTCGCGTCTTGCGCGTAGGGGGAGGCGGGAAATTTATTGATGAGCGTTTGGAAGGCTTCGTCCGCTTTTGTCATGTCGACTTGGCTTCGTTCGATGTGCTGTACGTTTTGGAAGTAGATGAGCCCTTTCAGGTAGAGGGCGTAGGCGAGCGAGGGCGACGAGGGGTAGGCTAGGATGAAGGAATCGACCTCGACGAAGGCTTCGATCTTTTGTTTGGTTCTGTAGAGGGCGAAGGCGAGCAGAATTTGCGCCCTGGGGGCGAGCGCGGAGTAGGGGTGGTCGTGCGCGATGACCTTGAGATTTTTGATGGCTTTTTTGTAAGCGTTCTTTCTGAGCGCGGCTGTTCCTTTGTCGAAGTGTTGTTGGATTTGCTGTTGGGAGAGGCGGGGGATGATGTCGCTTTTCTTTGAGGCGCAGGCGCTAGCGAGGATGAGCGCGAGGGCGGCTGCCAAGCTGGCAGCGAGGGTTGCGAGACGCGCCAGCGAAGCGGAGCGGATGTGATGGGGGGAGGGGAGCATGGGGATGAGTCGTAGCGCGGGGGGGGAGGGGTTGCAAGGGAAAAATACGCGGGGGTGACTAGTCTTTACGGATGCAAAACGAACGCGCGTCCATGCTTCGTAATCTCCTTGTCAATCTCGCCCCCTCGTCCTACCATCGCCAGCATGCCAACGCAAAGGTCATTCCCCCCACAAGAACGTCCCCTCGTTTGGGGACTGCTCGGCGCAAGCACCATCGCTCAAGAATACATGATCCCCGCTATCCGAGCACAAAAACACAACATCGCAACACTCTTGTCCTCCTCTCCCCGACACGCAGAGCAATACGCGCAGAAAAACAAAATTCCCCACTTCACAACATCCCTGCCAGAGTTTTTCCAACACAAACTCGACGCCGTCTATATCTCCTCGACCAACGAAAAACACACCCCGCAAGCCCTCTCCGCCGCGCAAAACAAAGTCCACATCCTATGCGAAAAACCCCTCGCAACAACGCTCCCCGACGCGCAAAACATCGTGGAAGCAGCGCAGAATAACAGCATCGTCCTTGCCACAAACCACCACCTGCGTTGCGCCGAAAGCGTCAAGCTCATAAAAAATATCCTCCGCAACGGCGAGGTAGGAAAACCCGTAGGACTCCGCCTCTACCACACCTTCTTGATGCGAGAACATCTGAAAACATGGAGACTCCACACACCCCAAGCAGGAGCAGGTGTCATCCTCGATGTGCTCGTCCATCAAGCCGACTTGCTCAGTTTCATCCTGCAAGAAGACGCGCAGAGCATCGCTTGCAAACAGCAGTTCCTCTCGCTCGGCAACAAAGAGAAAAGTATCGAGGACGGTGCCATGTCCGTTCTAGAATTTCCATCCGGCGTGCTCGCGCACACCCACGAAACCTTCTCGACACCATACAGCCAAACCGCCCTGCACATCCTAGGCACAAAAGGTAGCGTCGAGGGATACGATATCTTGCGAATGCAAGGCGGCGGTAGCGTCTTCCTCTCCAACAGCAAAGGACGCCGCAATATACCATTTCCGCAAAAAAATTGCTACAAGACGGTCGTAGACCTGTTCGCACAAAGCCTGCGGGGAAAAGGACAACCCGCCGCCGACGGCTTCGACGGACTCAAATCGCTCGCTGTCGCGATCGCCGCAAAAAAATCTGCAGAAACAGGGACAGTCCAAAGCATCGACTATTCGAGGATAAATTCCCCAACGCGAGCGTCAACCCTTTGAGTTTACACCACCATACTCGCCCAAAACTTCTCTCACCTTCACAATCTCGCCGCGCGTAAAGGAACGATAGCAGCACTCCGCTAGCAGCAGCGCACGAAATCCATCCTCGACCCCGACCTCGACAGCCCGCCCGCTCGCAGCCGAGCGCGTCGATGCGAAGAACGAGGCGAACTGCAAACGAAACGATTCCGCATAACGCTCCGTGAAAAAGTGCAACAACCCCTCGCCGCTCGCCGTCTGTCCGCGAGCGAAACGCCGCACCTCGCGCGCACGACGGTTGTCCGAAAGCAACATGCCCTCGGAGCCTAAAAGCTCGATGCGCTGATCATAGCCATAGACCGCCTGTCGAGAATTGTTGATCAGACACTGCAAGCCCCTCTCCGTGCGCAAGACAATCATCGCGCAATCGTGGTCGCCCGCCTTCGCCATGCCCGCTTTGTCTATCAGCGCCGAGGCGGTTGCAAAAACTTCGACAGGCTCTTCCGCCAGCATGAAGCGCGCCATGTCCAAGTCGTGAATCGTCATGTCGCGGAAAATACCGCCCGAGCGCATCAAGTAGTCGAGGCTCGGCAAGGCGGGATCGCGCGAGGTGACGACAACTTGATACAGCTCTCCTATCTCGCCCGCGCGACAAGCATCCCGCACCGCACGATGCCCAGGATCGAAGCGTCGGTTGAAACCCATCTGAACGCAAGCGTCAGGGCGAGCAGAGAGAAACGCGACAAGGCGCGCCGCACGCTCCAAGTTCAAATCGAGAGGCTTTTCACAAAAAACCGCCTTGCCAGCCTTGACCGCCTGCTCGATGTAATCGCAGTGAGTCTCGGTCGCGCTCGCCACAACGACCGCCTCGATGGTGGGGTCGGCGAAGATCTCCTGCGCATCGCAACAAACGACAGGCTCAAAGCTCGCAGTATCAGCGCAAGGCTGTTCTACTTTCTGTTCCACTTTTTTGGCAACTTTTTTGGCAGCCTCCCTATCCGTATCGCAAACCTTGACGAGACAGCACTCCTCCATAGCGGACAAGGTTTGCGCGTGCAACCCCCCGATGCGACCACAGCCCAACAATGCCGTTGCTACCGCCTGCTTCGTCATATGCGTCGCGCAACCCGAATTTGCATGCTTTGCCAGAGTGTGCGCCAGAGCTGTATCAGAGGTGCGCGCTCATCTCGCCGAGGCTTTTTTCCAGGTCGATCATCTCCTTGCCCCCCGCCATTTTAATCTCCAACTCAAGGCGCGAGAGCTCCGCTTTCGTCCAAGTACCTAGCGTCTTGCCGCGCGTCAGCACGGTGAAGCGATCGCTGATGGCATAGGCGTGGCGCACATTGTGCGTGATCAAAACGATCCCCAATCCCTTCGCGCGCAGCTTGGCGATCGAGTTCAAGACGACCGACGTTTGCGCCACACCTAGCGCACTCGTAGGTTCGTCCAAGATCAAGGCACGCGCTCCGAAATAAACAGCGCGCGCAATCGCCACCGATTGTCGCTCGCCGCCTGAGAGTGTGCCGACCGCCTGACCGGGGTCGCGGATAGCGATGCCAATCTTGTCCATCTCCTGCGTCGTCGTCTTACGCGCAAAGTCCATCGCGAAAAGTCCTCGTTTGCCCGGCTCGCGTCCCATGAAGAAGTTGCGCGCAACGGACATCAAGGGGATCATCGCCAAGTCCTGATAGACGGTCGCGATGCCGCGATCCAACGCCTCGCGTGGCGAGGAGAGCGACACCTCCTCCCCGTCGATCAGACACAGGCCGCTTGTCGAGCGATAAACGCCGGAGAGAACCTTAATCAGCGTCGATTTTCCCGCACCGTTGTCGCCCAGCAAAGCGTGCACCTCGCCGCGTTTCAGGGCAAACGAAACATCTTGCAAGGCTTCGACGGCAGCAAAGCGTTTGCTCACATGGCGCGCTTCCAACAGGTATTGCGTATTTTGTGCCACGGCTAACGCTCCGTCTAGTCTCTGCTTCCGACGATACGATTTCGGATCATGTTGTTGAGAACGACGGCGATAAGCAGGAAGCCGCCGAGGAAAACGCGGTAGAGGCTTTGGTCAAGGCTTGTTCCGACCAACCCCTGCTTGACGAGCGCGAAGATGAGCGCGCCGATGACCGCGCCGATGACCGTTCCGTATCCTCCTTTGAGAATTGTTCCTCCGACGACGGCGGCGACTATCGCCTCCAGTTCTTTCAGTTCTCCCGAACTCGCGGAGGCGTTGCCTGTACCGAAAGCTTGGCATGTAGCGAACAGCCATGCGCAGAAGCTCGTCAGCATGAAGAGCTGCACTTTCACGAGCTTGACAGGAATGCCGACATAGCGCGCCGCTTGCGCATCCCCTCCTGAAGCGTAGATCCAGTTGCCGTATCGCGTTCGGACCAGCAGAAAATGCATTGCCACCATCAGCAACAGCATCCACAAGACGATGGCAGGCAAGCCGTCCATCCACGGCACACCATCGGGACGCAGCCCGATCCAACCTACTTCGCCCATCCACGCGAACAAGCCCTGGAAGGCATCCGAGCCGAAGAAGGCGGCGACCTTGCTACCTTCGTAGATGCGATACAGACCGCTGATCTGCGATGCGTTCGCAACAGTGATGCCGATGAAAACAGCAAGACCCTTGATGATGAACAAACTGGCAAGCGTTACGATAAACGACGGTAAGCCACTTAAGACCGTCACCATCCCGTTGAAAAAGCCGAACAAAAGCGCAACACCTAGCGTGATGAACACCGAAAGCAGAATCGGCACATGCAACTCTTTGATCAATAAGCCGGTGAAGATGCTGACAAAGGCGATCGTCGAGCCAATCGAAAGGTCGAACTCGCCGCCGATCATTAGAAGGCTCGCTCCGATGCCGATGATGGCGAACTGCGCAAAGACGACGATCCACGCGTTGATCCCCTCAGGCGTGAACATGTTCCAACGACCCAGCGAGACAAGCAACAGCAACACAACGACAAGTCCGAACAGAGGTCCGAACTCTTGGCGTTGCATGATCCTGCGCCAAAACGCAACCGTATGCAGGCGTCGGTCGATGGGCTGTGAGGTTGTCGTCATGTCCTCGAACTCCCTATTCTCCCCCTATACCCCGTCCCTACTGTCTCGACGGGCGCTGCCGCCTGTCGAGACAGAGAGAGAAACTCCGCAACCTCTAGCGGTACTTCGGATTTTTGGTGAGCATGGCTTTGTTCGACTTCGTAATGAAGTTCGGGCCAGAGTTGATATGGTTGCCAGGCAATACGCCGTAGCGCACATAGTTGGCAAGCAAGACGACCGGCAGGTAGCTTTGCAAGAAAGGTTGTTGGTCGATGCCGAATGCGATGATGCCCTCGTCGAGTGCGTTGAGGATCTCTTCGGAGGAATCGAAAGTTCCGAAGTAGATTTTGCCTGCCATGCCGCGATCTTTCAAAGCTGCTATCGTCGGATGCGCCGAGGTAGGACCGAGGGTGAGGATGGCATCCACGTTCTTGTTCTTTTGCAAGAACGAGATAACCTTACCCTTGATCTCTTCAAAGTCGGTGCCCGAATCGATCATCATCCTCTTGGGGTTGAACTTGACCCCCAAACCCTCTGCGAAACCGCGACAGCGATCGATCGAGACAGGATTGGTGATGAAGTGGTTGACGCACAAAAAGCTTTTCGCATTCGATTCTTTCTTCGCGCGCTCTCCCGCTTTCAAGCCTGCAAAATGCTCGGGCTGCCCGACATGCATGAGCGCGCCTAGCGCTTCAGACTGCTTTTGCGTTCCAGAGTTGATCGTCATGACGGGAATGCCCGCCTTCACCGCGTTCGAGATCGGACCTTTGAGAATGTCAAAGTCGGCGATCGTCGTGATGATTGCATCGGGTTTTTCCGCCGCAACCTGATTGATGATCGAAGCCATGTCCGCCAAGTCGCCCGTCGTAGGATTACGATAGATAACCTTGACACCCATCTGCTTGCCGCCGAGACGGATCGCGTTTTTGATCGTATTCCACCACGTGTCCGTATCGGGCGCGTGGCTGACCAAGTAGAAAACCTCTCCCTTCGCTTGCGCGGGAGAACTGGCAAAAGCCAACGGAAGGCAGAGTACTAAAGCACCGAGCAACCGTAAAAAAGATCTATGAAACATGTCATCTCCTTTTGTTGTGTTTTGTATCGTGTTGGCTCGAAGTCTTTTCGAGCCATTGTTCGAGCGCGAGTATAGCATATCGCCGAGACGCGAGGCAAAAGAAAATTACAACAGCAAAATCACAGCACTCGTTGCGCGCTCACAGAGCCTCGACCTGCTGCCACGCCCTGCTTTCGGCAGAACTCTCCACCGCCTGTAAGACGCGTGCGACGCGCGCCGCGTGCTCCAAGCTGACGGCATCGTTTTCGCCGCGCTCCACGCTTTGGACGAAGCGATATGCCTCGATCGTCTTCAAGTCGTTGTAGCCCAAGCCCGCCGCAGGCGCGGGGTTGAACGCTGCGTGCGACGGATGGTCTGGCGACGAGTCGATCCTTCGATAGCCCTCGCCGTGCGTCAAGGGTTCGGAGAGGTAAAGCACATTCATGTCCTCGAACGACCAACGCGCCGCGCCCTTTTCGCCGTAGACCTCAAGGGCAAGCTCGCAGAGCGGACCGCGCAAGGCACGCGAGCATTCCAATGTTCCGTGCGCACCGTTTTCAAAGCGCACGAAGGCGGCGGCGTAATCCTCGTTGGAGACAGCTTTTTGCGGATCGGAGGCTTTGCCTCGCGAGAAATGCGTTCCCGCCTGCTTTGGCACAGGGCGTTCTTTGACGAAGATGCTTGTTGTCGAGCAAACCTCCTTGATAGCACCACCGAAGCACAATGCTAAATCGGCGACATGGCTCATTAAGTCGGCGATTGCTCCTGTGCCGTAGTTGCGGTCGAAACGCCACGAAAAGGCGGCGAGGGGGTCCGCTGCGTAGCAACTGAAGAAGCGCAGACGCAAGGCGCGTAACTCTCCTAAGCGTTTTTCCTCGAGCATGCGCGCGAGCGTTTGCAACACGGGCGCCCAACGATAGTTGTAGCCCGTCATCGAGACGATGCCTTTCTCACGCGCAAGCGCGGCAGCGCGCAAGGTGTCGGCGGGGGTTGAGCCTACGGGTTTTTCGCAATTGATCGCCTTGCCGTGCGCAGCTGCCTCCTCGATGGCAGGCAAGTGGTAGCGGTTCGGTAGCGTGACATCGACTATGTCCACGCCCTCGGCGGCAATAGCCTCGCGCCAGTCGGTGAAGGCATGCGTAAAGCCGAAGCGCGCGCGAGAAGCCTCGGCGCGCTGCGAGTTCTCGTCGGCGCAAGCAACGAGACGCACCTGACGCGCATCAGGAAAGACGAAGGGCAGGGCGCGATACGCCAGCGAGTGCGCCTCCCCCATCCACCCCATGCCCAACACGGCGACTCCCAAAGGTTTTTTCGACATCGTTTTAGAAGCCTGTCGACATGGTCACATTTTTAGTTTGCGTGTATTCGCGCAGAGCCTCCGATCCGCTTTCTCTGCCGAAGCCGCTCTGTTTGATGCCGCCGAAGGGGGTTTCTGCGGCAGCCAAGCCGAAGCTATTGACGCCCACAAGTCCGCATTCGATCCGCCTCGCGCTTTCGTGTGCGCGGCGCAGGTCTTGCGAGAAGACATAGGCGGCAAGCCCCAGCTCGTGTGCGTTCACTTGTTGAAACATCTCTTCTTCGTCCGAGAAGCTGCGGAACAGGGCTACGGGCGCGAAGGGTTCTTCCTGCCAGCCCGACGCCTCAAGAGGCACATCTTTGAGGATGGTCGGCTCGAAAAACCATCCTTTGTCGAACGCTGCCGCGCGTTTGCCGCCGCAGACGAGTTTCGCTCCTTGTTCGATCGTTCGCGCGACTAGGGCTTCTACCGCCTCCATCCCTTCCTTCGAGACCATCGGCCCCATGTCGGATGAGCGATCGGTTCCTTCGCCCAGTTTCAGGGTTTGCGTTTCGGTGGCAAAGCGTTCGACGAACTCGTCGTAGATATTGTGATGGACAAAAAAGCGTGTTGGAGAGACGCACACTTGTCCGGCGTTGGCGAACTTGCTACGCACGAGGAGCGGGATAAGCTTGTCTATGTTGGCATCGTCCCAGACGATAACGGGCGCGTGTCCTCCCAGTTCCATGGTGACCTTTTTGACGGTCTCGGCAGCACCGCTCATGAGGGCTTTGCCCACTCTGCCTGAGCCTGTGAGGGAGATTTTCCGCACGCGCGGATCTTTCATCAGGGGGAGTGTGATTGTGTTGGCTTTCTCGTGGCACAAAAGGGCGACTAGTCCTTGCGGCAGTTCTGCGCGTTCGCATGCGCGCACCAAATGCATCACCGAGCCGGGTGTTTGGCGTGATGGGCGTATGATCATCGCGCATCCTGCTGCGAGGGCGGGTGCGAGTTTGCGGGCGGCGAGCAGCAGGGGAAAGTTCCACGAGCAGAAGGCGGCGCACAATCCTACGGGTTCAAGGTAGACGAGGGTTTGGGTATTGGGTGCTCGGTGGTCTACGACTCTGCCGTAGAGTCGTTTTCCTTCTTCGCCGCACCATATGAATTGGTCGTATGAGAGGGAGACTTCGCGTTCGGCTTGGGCGAGGGGTTTGCCTGTTTCTTTTGACATAGTGAGGGCGCAGGCTTCTTGGTCTTCGAGCAGGTATTGAGCGATGAGGCGGAGTTTGTCGTTGCGTTGCCAGCAATCGAGTGCGTTCCATGCTTTCATGCCGTCTGAGGCGGCGTTTATGGCGGATTGGATTTGTTCGGGGGAGGCATTTGGGACTTGTCCGAGGGGTAGTTCGGTTGCGGGGTTGAGGGGTTGGTAGGTGCTGTTGCTGCTTTGCCATGCGCCGTTGATGTAGAGTCCGCCTTGGAAGGGGGTGTAGAGGTCGTTTGGGGAGGGGGAGGGGGAGGGCAAGGTGTTATCCTGTGATGCTTTGGGGAGTGGCTGTTGGAGTTAGGTATAGCATGCGGGGAGGGGAGGTGCGAATTCTTTCGCTATGGCGCGATATGAGTTGAGCGTGTTTGCCTTTGCTTGCTTGTGCTTTTTAAAGGTACGCGCTTGCACAACAGACGGGCTTTGTATGATGACGGATGCAAAAACGAACGCGCGCTTGCGCGCGTGGGGGTGTGGGGGGGCTTTGCCCCCCCGCAAAAGACCCCGCGTCAGCGGGGCGCGATAGCGCCTTCTACGCATTTCGCGCGTAGCGCGAGATGCGTAGCCTCTTACTCAAAAGATCGGGTACTCCTCCAGCGTCTTCGCAAATCCCCGCTGCGCAAAGTCAAAGTCACAGCCCTCATCCGCCTGCAACACACGATCAACATAAAGCCGCGCATAACCACTTTGCAACTCAACAGCCCTCGCCCGAAAACGCTCCCGTCTCCGTGCTGCCTCCCCCTCTTCCACACACCAATCCAAACGCCCCTCCTCCACATCTAATCGGATCACATCCCCCCCCTCCACTAACCCCAAAGGCCCCCCCAAAGCCGCCTCAGGCGCAACATGCAAAACACAAGCCCCATACGATGTGCCACTCATCCGCGCATCCGAAATACGAAGCATGTCACGCACCCCGCGCTCCACTAACTTCTTCGGTAAAGGCAACTGCCCCCACTCCGGCATGCCCGGCGCACCGCAAGGTCCCGCGTTTCGCAACACTAAGACCGAGTCCTCATCCACCTCCAACGCAGGATCGTCAATCCGCGCACGCAACTCCATCATCGAATCAAACACGACAGCACGACCCTCATGCTTCCATAATCGCCTCTCCGCCGCAGCAGCCTTGATCACAGCACCGCGCGGCGCAAGCGAGCCAAACAACACCGCCAATCCTCCGCTTTGATGCAAAGGCTCGCTCCTCGAACAAATCACCTTGTCGTTGTAAACCTCGTTTGTATTCTCCCAATTCTCTCCTAGCGTCTCTCCTAAAGTTTTTCCGCTCACGGTCGCAGCCGATCGATCGAGCAAGTCTCCCATGCTGCGCATCAAAGCAGTCGATCCTCCCGCCTCATGAAAGTCCTCCATCACATACTCTCCAACAGGCTTGAGGTTCGCTAGCACAGGCGTGCGCTTCGACGCCTCGTGAAAATCCCTCAACTCCAACGCCACTCCGCAACGCCGCGCGAGCGCAAGCAAGTGGATGATAGCGTTCGTCGATCCTCCGATAGCCATCAAGACGCTCATCGCGTTATCGAAAGAGGCGCGCTTGAGAATATCAGAGGGCTTGCGATCCTCCCATATCGCCTCGACAGCAAGCGCACCGCTCGCCGCAGCCATTCGGCGATGCGAAGAATCAACAGCAGGGATAGTCGAAGCCCCCGCGAGCGACAGCCCTAACGCCTCGGTAACTAACATCATCGAGGCAGCCGTCCCCATCGACATGCAAGTGCCAGCACTCCGCGCGATTCCCTCCTCTAAGGCTTTCCAGTCGCGGGTTGAGAATTTTCCCGCTCGCCGCTCATCCCAATAACGCCACACATCGGTTCCGCTTGCTAATGTTTCTCCTCGGAAAGTGCCGCGCAGCATCGCGCCCGCAGGCACATAAACGCAAGGAATGTTCACCGCGCACGCGCCCATCAACAACGCCGGCGTCGTCTTGTCGCAACCCGCCAACAACACGACTCCGTCAACAGGATAAGCGCGTAAGGCTTCCTCCACCTCCAAAGCTAAGAAGTTGCGATAGAGCATCGCGCTGGGTTTCATCAACTGCTCGCCTAAGCCTAAGACAGGAATCTCAACCGGCGTTCCTCCGCCGTTGCGAACACCCCTCTTGATGTCCTCGACGCGCTCAGGAAAGTGCGTGTGGCAAGTGACAAACTCGTTCCACGGATTGACGATCGCTACGATCGGCTTGCCCTCGTAGTCCTCGGATAGCCACCCCATCTGCTTCGTGCGCGAGCGGTGACCAAACGAGCGTAAGTCGTCCTTGCCATACCAACGCCAACTCCGAAGAGATTCTCTAGTACGCCGAGCCATCGTCGCGCTCACGCCTCGAGCAATCCCTGCTCTTTCGCCAAGGCGTGCAGATGCTCAAATCCCTTGAGCGCATAGGCGTAAGGGTCGGCTTTTTCGGGGTCTTGCTCTGCCTCGACGACGATCCAGCCCTCGAAACCCTCTTCCGCCAAGACGCTCAACAAGGGGGCGTAGTCGATCATGCCATCGCTCGGCACGGTGAAAATGCCGCGTAGCACACAATCTAAAAACGAATCGCGCGACTCATCCACCGAAGCCAACACATCGCCTCGCAAGTCCTTAGCGTGAAAGTGCTTCACCCTGCGCGCGTGTCGTCTCAAGACAGGTAAAGGCGCATCGCCGCCAAACAGCATGTGTCCGCTGTCGAACAGCAGATGCACTACCTCGCTGTCAGTAGCCGCCATGAGCGCATCGACCTCCGCCGCCGTTTCGATCGCCGTGCCCTTGTGGTGATGAAATACCAACGGCACGCCCGCATCGCTACAATGCAACGCCAACGCCTCCAGCTTGCGTGCGTAGGTCTTGAGCTGCACCTCGTCCAACCGCACACGAGACGCGAGAGGTGTCTCGCGTTTGCTTTGTACCGAATGCGCCGTCTCGCCGTAGATCAACACAGGCGATCCCAATGCTCTGAAGAGCGCGAGATGGTCTGCAATTCGCTCTTTCTCCTCTTCGATCTCGCGCACCAAGAGTTCTCCCGAATACCAGCCGCTGACAAGGCGCAGATCGTGAGGTTGCAAAACAGCGCGCAACTCTTTCTCCTCGCGCGGAAACTTGTGTCCCAGCTCGATACCGCCGTATCCGGCTCGCCTTGTCTCCTCAAGACAACGCTCAAGCGAGATGTCGCCTCCCAGCGCACGCAAATCGTCGTTCGACCACCCTATCGGCGAAATACCAAACCCTGCAATCATATTTCCTTTTGCCTTTTGGGATAGCGCTTCTTGACAAAAAATCTCTGCCTTCTCTATTATACCCAACAGGGGAGCAAACGATAGCAAGAAAGGGAGTAGCGTAGCATGTCGATATCCGACAACAAGCCAGCCACAAAGATAGCCGCCAAGCAGACCATCCGTATGACGATGGCGGAAGCGTTGGTGCTTCATCTTGCAAGTTACGAAAGCGATATCGATGGCAATCCCGTTCCGTTGTTTGGCGGTGTTTTTGCGATTTTTGGACATGGCAACGTCACCTGCTTGGGAGAGGCATTGTCGCGCCACCGCGCTCTGCTGCCGACATGGCGAGGACAGAACGAGCAATCGATGGCGCTTGCTGCCATAGGCTTTGCTAAGGCACAGCGTCGTCGTCAGATGATGGTTGCTTCCTCTTCGATCGGACCTGGGGCTACGAACATGGTCACGGCGGCGGCGCTTGCGCATGCGAACCGTCTTCCTGTGCTGCTGCTTGCGGGAGATGTTTTTGCCAACAGGCTTCCTGATCCGGTCTTGCAGCAAGTAGAGAACTTTTACGATCCAACGCTGACTGCGAACGATTGCTTCAAGCCTGTCGTGCGCTATTGGGATAGGATCACGCATCCTGCGCAGATTCTCTCTTCTTTACCGCAGGCGATTGCGACGATGTTGGATGCGGGCGACTGCGGTCCTGCTTTTCTCGGCTTGTGTCAGGACACTCAGGAGCTCGCCTACGATTATCCCGCGAGCTTCTTCGAGAAAAAAACTTGTCCGCAGTTGCGCCTGCGTCCCGACCGAGAACAGCTACGGCGCGCGGCGGCTATGCTCGGCAAGGCGGAGCGTCCGTTGCTTGTTTGCGGCGGCGGGGTGCGATACTCCTTTGCAGAGAAAACGCTAGCCGACTGGCTGACGCAGAGCGGCATTCCTGCGGTGGAAACGACGGCGGGCAAAGCTTCGTTGTTGGCAGAGCATCCGTGCAACATCGGGACGCTGGGCGTGATCGGCACGAAGAGCGCTTGTGAGCTTGCCGAGCAGTCCGATCTTTTGATCGCTGTCGGCACGCGCTTGCAAGATTTCACGACGGGTTCAGGCACGCTTGTGCGCAAGCCTGTGCTTTCGATCAACGCGGCGCGCTTCGATGCGGTCAAGCGCGATGCCTTGGCGTTAGTTTCGGATGCCAAGGAGGGGCTTCTCGCGTTGCAAGCAGCCTTGCGCGAGCAGGGCGGCTACGAGGTGAGCGCGGCGTGGCGAGAGACCGCGCAGCAGAAGAGGCAGCAGTCGCTTACGAGCATCCGCGAGCATACCTTGCCTACAACGCCTTCCACAGGCGACAACCAGATTTGGAGTTACGGCGAGGTGATCGGCTGTATCAACGGACTTGTTTCTAGCGATGATATTGTTGTCAGCGCGGCGGGGGGGTTGCCCGGCGAGTTGAATGCGTTATGGCAGGCGGTTGCGACTAATTCGGTCGATTGCGAGTTTGGTTATTCGTGTATGGGCTACGAGATTGCCGGCGCGTGGGGTGCTGCCATCGCCAAAAGCGAGAGAGGCAAAAGCGAGAGGAGCAAGAGCAAGAAGGGAGAGCGGGGAGAGATCGTTGCTTTCTGCGGGGATGGTTCTTACTTGATGATGAACTCGGAGTTGTATTCGTCTGTGTTGACGGGGGTTAAGATGATTCTTGTTTTGTGCGACAATGGGGGTTATGCGGTGATCGATCGATTGCAGCGCGCTAAGGGAGGGGAGTCGTTCAACAATCTTTTGGTGGATACGAAGAGAGCTTCTTCTTCAGAAGATTTTTGCAGGGTCGATTTTCTTTCGCACGCGCGCGCGATGGGCTGCGAGGCGAGGAAGGTGGGCAGCGCGACCGAGTTGGCGGAGGCTTTCAGCTGGGCGCGGACATGTTCGACGAGCGTCGTTTTGTTGTGCGAGACGCACCCTCGGCGTTGGGCACCCGCATCGGAGGCTTGGTGGGATGTGGGCGTTCCCCAAGAGAGCGGAAACGAGAAAGTGCGCGAGGCACGCCGCGAGCATGCGAAAGGTAGAACGAAACAGGCAGGAGGGTGAGCATTTCTGCTCTTTCTGCTATCGGTCGGCTAGAGGATGCGCCTTTTGTTGTGTGGTGGTAACATTTTTGTGAACAACGAGATTAGGGCAAAATAGGGGTTGACTTTTGCTATTTGAACCCCCTAGATTGCTTCCAAGATATAGGGCAACCTCTGTCTTTATGACAAACTTTTGCTAGAGAAGGAGCAGAACCATGGCATCAAGCTACACAGCGACCACGACCAGCGGCACCATCACAATAACAAGCACAGATGCTGCGGATCTGTATTTTGTCGGGACGAAGTCCGTAGCAGATTTCTCCATAGCAGAAACAGATTTCTCCATCGAGCGAGGGGCTGAGGGTCAGTTGACGATCTCGATTAATGGCGCCACCATAGAAATAGCTGCTGCTGCTTTAGCAAACAGACGCTACACCTTGCACTACGGCGATCCTGATGCCCAGCCAGTGCTTCTGGGTAGTTTGATTGCTGCCAGTTCGTTTGAAGGCAGTAGTAGCTTTAATGATTTTGTCGTAGGCAACGGAGGCGGCAACGAATCTTCTACTTACGGAAAAGACGATATTCTGTTCGGCCTTGGCGGTGCCGACCGGCTCTCCGGCGGTAATGGCGACGACTATATCTACGCCGGTGGAGGCAACGACGTTGAAGTTATTGGCGGCAATGGCAACGACCATCTCTACGGCGGTGCTGGCAACGATACACTTGATGGCGGCAGTGGCAACGACCATCTCTACGGTGGCACTGGCACCAACACACTCAATGGCAGCGATGGCGACGATGTGCTTCACGGTGGCGTAGGGGATGATATCTTTAAAGGCGGGAACGGGTTTGATACGATAAACTACGAAGACTCTCCTGAGGGCAGTGATAGCATGGGTGTCCTCGATGGTTCGGGTGTCCAAGTCGACCTCGATTCAAACTATTTCGCAGGCGGACACGCTGAAGGTGACAGGCTAAAGTCTTCTTTCGACAGAGATATAGAGAGGATTGTCGGCTCGGCATTTGACGACATCCTCACAGGGCACAGAGAAGACAACACCTTGGTGGGCGGTGCGGGCGACGACATCTTGCAAGGTCTCGCAGGCGCAGACACCTTCGACGGCGGGGAGGGAAGCGATACGCTCAGCTACGAAGCCTCCAATGCGGGCGTCTTTGTCAATCTCTCCATAGGAAATGTTTTAGAGAATTTCATAGGCGGACACGCGGCAGGCGACAAGTTCGCAGATGGAGCTGAGACAAGCTTCGAAAACCTTATCGGCTCGGGCTACGACGACACCCTCATCGGTAACGCTGGAAACAACATCTTGACAGGCGGCGGGGGGGTAGACACCCTCAACGGTGCAGGCAACGCAGGCAACGGTAACACGGACACGCTGGAAGGTGGGGAGGGAATAGACAACTATGTCCTCGCCATCGATGGCCACTACACCATTCGCGGCGATGTCGACGGCGGCAACCTCCTCTTCAAAGGAATTACAAACGAAGCCCACATCGTCGCAACGCAAGACGCTAACGACAAAACCATCGTGACAATTACGGCAGGCGGTGTCTCCGTTAAGATTGAAGACTATGTAGACGGTGTCTTCACCATCTACTATGACGCTGATGATAAGGTGCGGAATACCTTGGTTTTTGAAACTAATACGGAAGGCACAGCAGGCAACGACACCCTTACAGGGGATGGGGAGGATGACATCCTTGAGGGGATGGGGGGTAGCGACAGCATCACAGGTGCCGGCGGCAACGACCAACTATACGGCGGTGCTGAGGACGACCAACTCTACGGCGGACCTGGGGCGGACACCCTCGTAGGCGGTACGGGGAACGACACCCTCGATGGCGGCGATAACGCGGCCATCGACGATGCAATCGAAGACAAAGAAGACACCTATATCTTCAACAAAGGCGACGGCCACGACACCATCCAAGGCGATCCGGACAGCGGCAGGCTGATCTTCAACGATGCGACAGGTATTGGCAATTTCGGCTTCTCGCGCGATGGCGACAATAATGTGGTCATCACCACGAACATAGAAGGTGTTGTCGACACGGTGAAAATTGCGCCTTCTGCTTATGGGCATGGTCGCTACACCATACTCTACAAAGATGGTAATGACAACGAGGTCGTGCTGGGCAAGCTGTATGTTGGGAGGAGTGATGATAGCTCGGCGTTGAACCGCGAAATAATTGTAGGCAGTGCCGAGGACGACTTGATCTATGGCTTGAGGGGTCGCGGTGATCTGACGGGCGGCGAGGGCAACGATAGGCTCGTCGGCGGCGAGGAAAATGATCTGCTGACAGGCGGCGCGGGCAATGACTTTCTCGACGGCGGATCAGGCTCGGATACGCTGACAGGCGGCGAGGGCGACGACTTTCTAGACGGCGGATTCGGCTCGGATACGCTGATAGGCGGCGAGGGCAACGATATTCTTGTGGGGGGAAGAGCGGGGCAAATCGGTCAAACCGATACGGACACCTATATCTTCGAAGGTAACTTTGGCGATGACACGATCCAAGGAGGAGGCGTAAGATTAGCTAGACTCTACTTCAAAGATGCGACAGGGCTTGACGATCTAACTATCTCGCGCGCTGGCAATGGCAATGTGACCATCTCGAGCGAGGACGGCTCTGTGACGATCAGGGCTGATTCTTACATAGATGATAGATATGGCATATACTACGGCAGTGGCGACACACTGCTGGGCAATCTGATACTCCCTCGTCTTGGTGATATCTTTGATAATGACCTTCACGCGTCAGGTCGGGCGAATATTCTGTACGGCGGCGCGGGTATAGATACCGTAACCTACGAAAATTCAGGCGGAGGCGTTACGGTCAGTTTGGTTGCGGGTGCTACGAACACAGGAGGGGATGCCGCGGGCGACACTTTTGTTAGCATCGAGAACATCAAAGGCTCAAAATACGCAGACACGATCACAGGCAACGCGCAAGCCAACACACTCAGCGGCGGGCAGGAGGCAGACATCCTTGTAGGCGGCAGGGGCAACGACAAGCTTGAGGGTGAAACAGGCGCAGACAGCTATATCTTTGGGGATGATTATGGCGACGACACAATACAAAACGACGCAGACGGCGGCAACCTATACTTCAAAAGTGCCGGAGGTGTCGGCGATTTCGATTTCGGCTATGTTGCAGGCAATTTGAAGATCACAACTAACGAAGGCTCTGTTACCTTTAATAGCCAAGACTCTGCTCGCTTTGATGGCGTTAGTGCTAATCTCTTCAACATACACTATTATGATGCTGATGACGATACTGATAAGGAGTTGGGCAGGCTTTCGCTGGCGGAGGCAACAGGCGGACTTTTAGAGGCAGCCGACAACGAGGATAAGGCAGACCTGATGATAGGCTCGGCAGTCGCGGATACCTTGAAAGGACTGGCAGGCAACGACTATCTCTTCGGTAATGCGGGCAACGACGTCTTGGAAGGTGGTGCGGGCGCAGATAGGCTCGTCGGCGGCGCAGGATCAGACACCGCAAGCTACGAAAACTCGGGGGAGGGCGCGAATGGGGCAGGTGTTGAGGTCAGCTTGCTTGAAGGTGCTACGCACAAGGGAGAGCATGCCGTCGGCGATACTCTTGACGGTATCGAAAACCTTCGCGGCTCGGCATACAAAGACACCCTTACAGGCGACAACAAAGAAAACACGCTGGAGGGCGGCGAGGGCAACGATATCCTAGACGGCGGCGCGGGGAGCGATTTTCTTGAGGGCGGAGCAGGCGCAGACACCTATGTCTTCACAGGTGGTTACGGCAACGACACCATCCAAAACGACGAGGACGGCGGCAAGCTGTACTTCAAAGATGCGAGGGCTATCGGCGATTTCACTTTCTCGCGCGAAGCGAATGGCGATGTCGTTATCACTCCGAGCAGTGGCGGCTCGGTGAAAATTCTGAATAGTTTCTATCAAGGGGGTCGCTACAGCATATCTTACGACGATGATACTGGCAACGAAGTAACGCTGGGAAAACTCTATTTCGGAACGGATGGCGACGATACGCTGGCAGGTAGCGATGGCGTAGCAGACTTGCTCTTCGGCGGCGAGGGCAACGACTCCCTTCAGGGTGGAACAGGCGCAGACTTGCTAATCGGCGGCGAGGGCAACGACTCCCTTCAGGGTGGAACAGGCGAGGACACATATATCTTTGAGGGAAACTACGGCGCAGACATAATCCAAAACGATGACGACGGCGGCAATCTATACTTTAGATCCGTGGAAAATGCTGCCGATTTCGTTTTCACTCTCGATGGCGCTAATTATGTGATCAACACGGCGACCAACAAAGTAACGGTCGAGGGAGCAGGTAACTACACAATACACTACGGAGCAGAGGATACCATATTAGGTAGGGTTTTGTTGGTGAAGAATCCAGGCGAAGATACCTCGGCAACCGACGAGGTAGACCTGATCTACGGCTCGGCAGGCAACGATACCTTGAGAGGACTGGCAGGCAACGACGATATCCGCGGCGGCGCAGGCAACGACATCCTTGAGGGAGGACTGGGCGCAGACAGGCTGGACGGCGGCGAGGGATCAGACACCGCAACCTACGCGAACGCAAATGTGGGCGCGAACGGCGCAGGTGTTGAGGTCAGTTTGGTTGAAAATGCTGAACACATAGGAGAACACGCCGTGGGCGACACTTTTATTAGTATCGAAAACCTTCGCGGCTCGGCATACAGAGACACGCTTACAGGCAACGCAGGAGACAACACGCTGGAGGGCGGTGCGGGCGACGACATCCTAGACGGCGGCGCAGGCGTTGATACGCTCAAAGGACAGGCGGGCGCAGACACCCTCACAGGCGGCGAGGGCAACGATTTTCTTGAGGGGGGAGCAGGCGCAGACACCTATGTCTTCACGGGTGGTTACGGCGACGACACAATCCGAGACGATGCGGACGGCGGCGCGCTGCAATTCAAAAGTGCCTTGAGAGCGGACGATCTAGAATTCTCGCGCGACAGCGAGGACAATGCGCTCATCACAGGCGGTGGCGGCACTGTGAAGATTCTAAACTATATCGCTGGCGCATACAGCATATCCTACGGAGAGGGCAACGAGAGGCTGGGTAAATTGTATCTCGGATTGAAGGACGCTGCAACGGACACCCTTGTGGGCAGCAATGGTGGAGACTTGCTTTATGGCTTCGATGGCAACGACATCCTGACGGGCGGCAGGGGCGACGACAAACTCTACGGCGGGACAGGGGAGGACACCTATGTCTTCGAGGCTTTGCACGGGACGGACACAATCATAGGCGATAAAGACGAAGGCAAACTGTATTTTAAAGCAGCAACGAGTGGTAGTTCATTCTCCTTCTCGCGTGAGGGTGAGGATGTAACCATCACGCTCGGTGCTGATTCGGTTACCATCCAAGGTTTCGCCAACAGCCAATACAGCTTGCACTACGGCGATGCCGATACTCCGCTGGGCAGACTTTCGCTAGCATTGCTGGAAGGTGGAACGCTCAGGGGAACAGTCGACGGCGAGTTCCTCTACGGCTTGGCGGGCGGGGAAAGCATCTTCGGCGAAGGAGGAGACGATACAATCTACGGCGGCGCGGGGGACGATGTTCTCGTAGGCGGCGCAGGCGAAGACAAACTCTACGGCGGCGCAGGCGACGACACGCTTGAGGGCGGCGCAGGCGCAGACACGCTCGATGGCGGCGCAGGCGAAGACAGCTATATCTTTGCCAATACTTATGATGATGCCAACACCCTTGTCGAAACTTATGGCGCAGACACTATCCTAGGCGACGAAAACGACGCAGCAGGAACAGTCAACAAACTTTACTTCAGAGACGCGACAGGTCTTGGCGATTTCTCCTTCTCGCGCACAGCTGACAAGGTGGACATCACGATCGGGACGGATGTTACATCGATTGCTTCGTCTTCGTATGCCGATGGTCGCTACAGCCTACACTACGGTGCTGATGATCTGTTGCTAGGGAGGCTTTGGATTGCGACGGCAGGCGCAACAACCACGGCGAGCGTCGGCGATGTGCAAGACTTGATGGTAGGCACGGCAGGCACGGACACCCTACAAGGTTTGGACGGCAACGATATTCTCCAAGGCCTCGAAGGCACAGACACGCTTGAGGGCGGCGCAGGCGACGACATCCTCTACGGCGGCGCAGGCGTAGACACGCTTGAGGGCGGCGCGGGCAACGACATCCTCGAAGGCGGCGAGGACGCGGACAACTATGTCTTCACGGGTGATTACGGCAACGACATCATCCAAAACGATGAGAACGGCGGCAACCTTCAATTCAAAACTGCGTTGAAAGCTGACGATATCGAATTCTCGCGCAATGACGACGGCGATGTGATTGCTAGGGTCGGTGACAACTCGGTGAGGATTCTGCCATCTGCCCAAGGCACTGCTGGCACTGCTGCTACCTACAACGTAGCCCACGGCAGCGACACAGCGCTAGGCACGCTCCTGATAGCGGCGGGCGAAGGCGCGGCGACAATCGAGACCGCCGTGGCCACTCTAGGGGATGCTAATAAAAATGTGATGGTGGGAACGATAGGTAGCGACATCCTTCAGGGGCTTGCCGAGAACGACCGTCTCTACGGTGCTGGGGGCAGCGATGTGCTTGATGGTGGAGCGGGCGACGATACGCTGACAGGCGGCGCGGGCAACGATACACTCAAAGGTGGAGAGGGTGCAGACACCTATATCTTTGCGGGTGATTACGGCGCAGACACAATCGAGGGTGAAGATGAGAAAGGTGGCACGCTGTACTTCAAAGATGCGACCGGTATCGAGGATTTCGATTTCCGCAGAGACGATGGCAATATAAAAATCACAGGTGGAGGCGGCTCTGTGACGATCAAGGCAGAGTCCTATGCCGCTGGCAAATACAACATATTCTACGGAGAGAACAACGATGCTCTGGGTGGATTGCTCTTCGCAACGAACACTGCTGGCGATACCCTTACGGGCGGCGGGGGTGATGACTTGCTTTATGGTTTGGCAGGCGCAGATACGCTCCTAGGCGGCGAGGGCGACGACACGCTCTACGGCGGTGAGGGCAATGATATCCTCAAAGGTGGAGGGGGTGCTGCGGACAGCTATATCTTTGCGGATAAATTCGACGACGACACCATCCAAGAAGATGCGGACGGCGGCAATCTGCTATTCAAGAATGCGAGAGATTTCGATGCTCTCGGCTTCGAGCGTGTTGGCGAGAGCAACGAGAATGTGGAGATCACGCTCGGAGGAGACTCCGTGACGATTGAGAACTATGCCAATGGTCTCTTCAACATACACTACGGCGCTGAAGATACGGCGTTGGGCAGGCTTTCGTTGGCGCTAGCCACAGGCGGACCTCTCGTGGCTAAGGGCGGCGTCGCCGACGAAGGGTTAGACTTGATGCTCGGCTCGGCAGTGGTGGATACATTGGAGGGGAATGGAGGTGCTGACAGACTCTACGGCTATGCGGGAGCAGACATCCTTAAAGGCGGCGCTGGGGATGATTTCCTCTATGGCGGTAATGACGGCGACACGCTTGAGGGTGGAGCAGGTGCAGACAATATCTACGGCGGTGCGGACGCAGACACGCTTGTGGGTGGAGCAGACGCAGACATGCTGGACGGCGGCGAGGGCGAAGACACGCTTGTGGGCGGAGCAGGCGCGGACATTCTGGACGGCGGCGAGGGCGTAGACACCGCGAGCTACGCGGACTCAGCGGACGGCGTTGTCGTCAATATGGCTAGAGACCTCGCTTTTGGAGGGGACGCGCGGGACGATACTTTTATCAGTATTGAGAACCTTAGAGGCTCGGCACACAAAGACACGCTTATAGGCAACGGAGGAGCCAACACGCTGGAGGGTGGCGCGGGCAACGACATGCTCGACGGCGGCGCGGGCGTTGATACGCTTGAAGGGGAGGCGGGCATAGACATGCTAATAGGCGGCGCGGGCAACGACTTCCTTGATGGTGGAAATGGCAACGACTTCCTCTACGGCGGCGCGGGCGTTGATACGCTCAAAGGCGGCGACGGTGATCTCGGCGTAGATATGCTGTATGGCGGCTCGAATAACGACTTCCTCGATGGTGGAGGCGGCAAGGACATCTATGTCTTTGAAGGTCGTTATGGCGCAGACACGGTCCAAGGTGATACAGACGGCGGCACGCTGAGATTCGCCAGCGCAGAGGGTTTCGGCGATCTAGGTTTTTCGACAGACGCGGATGGCAATGTGCTCATCGAGGGAGGAGGCGGATCGGTGAAGATTCTGGCAGATATTTATGAAAATGGTCGCTTCAGCGTCTCCGTCGGCGCGGGCAGCATAGCCTTGGGACTTTCCATTGGCACGATTGGCGATGATAATAATGCTGACGAGAATCATGAGAATGCGTTCGTTAAAGGCACTATCAATGCAGACTTGCTTTATGGCTTGGCAGGAATTGATACGCTGAGAGGCCTCGCGGGCGACGATACGCTCTACGGCGGTGAGGGCGGCGACACGCTGGAGGGCGGCGTGGGCGACGATACGCTCGACGGCGGTGAGGGCAATGACTACCTGAAGGGTGGAGAAGGCACAGACAACTATATCTTTGCGGGTGGATTCGGCGAGGACACCATTCAGGAAGATGCGGATGGCGGCAATCTGCTATTCAAGAATGCGGGAGATTTGGATGCTATCGGTTTCGAGCGTGTTGACGAGAACAATGTGAAGATCACGCTCGGCGGAGACTCCGTGACGATTCAGAACTATGTCGATGGTCGCTTCAGCATATACTACGGAGCTGAAGATACGGCGTTGGGCAGGTTTTCGCTGGCGGCGACAGCTGATCGAGGTGGCACGGTCGCGGCTAGGGACGACGAAGTGTCAGACCTGATGCTCGGCTTGGAAGGCGCGGATGTATTTGACGGGAAGGAGGGCAACGACAATCTCTACGGCTACAAGGGTGAAGACATCCTTACAGGCAGCGAGGGCGCAGACAATCTCTACGGCGGTGATGACAACGACATGCTCTACGGCGGTGAGGGCGTGGACAATCTCTACGGCGGTGCGGACGCAGACACGCTGGAGGGTGGAGCAGGCGCAGACATTCTGGACGGCGGCGAGGGCGAAGACACCGCGAGCTACGCAGGCTCAACGGACGGCGTTGTCGTCAATATGGCTAGAGACCTCGCTTTTGGAGGGGACGCGCGGGACGATACTTTTATCAGTATTGAGAACATTAGAGGCTCGGCACACAAAGACACGCTTATAGGCAACGGAGGAGCCAACACGCTGGAGGGTGGCGCGGGCCACGACATGCTCGACGGCGGCGCGGGCGTTGATACGCTTGAAGGGGAGGCGGGCATAGACATGCTAATAGGCGGCGCGGGCAACGACTTCCTTGATGGTGGAAATGGCAACGACTTCCTCTACGGCGGCGCGGGCGTTGATACGCTCAAAGGCGGCGACGGTGATCTCGGCGTAGACATGCTGTATGGCGGCTCGAATAACGACTTCCTCGACGGTGGAGGCGGCAAGGACATCTATGTCTTTGAAGGTCGTTATGGCGCAGACACGGTCCAAGGCGATGCTGACGGCGGCACGCTGAGATTCGCCAGCGCAGAGGGTTTCGGCGATCTCGGTTTCTCGGCAGACGCGGATGACAATGTGCTCATCGCGGGAGGAGGCGGCTCGGTGAAGATTATGGCAGATATTTATGACAATGGTCGCTTCAACATCTCCATCGGCGCGGGCAGCATAGCCTTGGGACTTTCTATTGGCACAACTGGCGATGACAAAGAAGATGACGCCGTCTCAGGCGACGAGAAAGCAGACTTGCTTTATGGCTTGGCAGGGGAGGATACGCTGACGGGTGGCGCGGGCGACGATACGCTCGACGGCGGCTTGGACAACGACATCCTGCAGGGTGGAACAGGCACAGACAGCTATATCTTTGCGGGTAGATTCGGCGAGGACATCATTCAGGGCGATGAGGACGACGGCAATCTGCTATTCAAGAACGCGAGAAATGTCGATGCTCTCGATGTCGAGCGTGTTGGCGAGAACAACGAGAATGTGAAGATCACGCTCGGCGGAGACGCCGTGACGATTGAGTCCTATGCCCATGGTCGCTTCAACATACATTACGGCTCTGAAGATAAGGTGTTGGGGAGGCTTTTCTTGGCGGTAGAAGCAGGCGAAAGGCTCGCGGCTAAGGACGGCGCAGGGTCAGACTTTATGCTCGGTTCGGCAGGGGTGGATACACTGGAGGCGAAGGGAGGTGTCGATCGGCTCTACGGCTATGCGGGAGATGACATCCTTCGAGGCGGCACTGGGAATGATTTCCTCTACGGCGGTGATGACAACGACATCCTGGAGGGTGGAGCAGGCGCGGACAGGTTAGAGGGCGGCAAGGGCACAGATACTGCGAGCTACGAAAACTCGTTGTCTACGGATGCTTTTAACCAAATCGGTGTGACAGTCGGGCTGGAGGCAGGGGCAGGCGATACCGCTACCGGCGATGCCAGGGGCGATACCTTCTTTGGCATCGAGAACCTTCGCGGCTCGAACTACAAAGACACGCTTACGGGCAATAGGGGGGCCAACACGCTGGAGGGCCGCGCGGGGGACGACAGGCTCTACGGCGGCGCGGGCAACGATACGCTCTACGGCGGCGAGCAGAAAGACACGCTCGACGGCGGCTCGGGCGACGATACGCTCTACGGCGGCGCGGACGATGACACGCTCGACGGCGGCTTGAACAACGACGATCTTGATGGTGGGGCAGGCAGAGACACCTATGTTTTTGCTGGTCGTTATGGAACAGACACGATCATAAGCGATGCGGACGGCGGCAATCTGCAATTCAAAAATGCAGTAGATATCGGCAGCTTCCGTTTTTCGAAAGACGATAGTGGTACTGTGAGCATCGTGGGAGGAGGCGGCACTCTGAAGATCCTGAATACTGCATACGCCGATGGTCGCTACACCATACAGTACGGTAATAACAATATAGGTGTGGGCAGGCTGGCTCTCGGCACGAATGGCGATGACAATAACCCTGTAGCGGGTCAAGACGATTCGCTCGTTAGCGGTACTGGAGGTGCAGACTTGATGTATGGCTTGGCAGGGGAGGATACGCTGACGGGTGACGCGGGCGACGATACGCTCGACGGCGGCTTGGGCAACGACATCCTGCAGGGCGGAACAGGCACGGACAGCTATGTCTTTGTGGGTAGATTCGGCGAGGACACCATTCAGGGCGATGCGGACGACGGCAATCTGCTATTCAAGAATGCGAGAAATTTCGATGCTCTCGATTTCGACCGTGTTGGCGAGAACAACGAGAATGTGAAGATCACGCTCGGCAGAGACTTCGTGACGATTGAGGACTATGCCCATGGTCGCTTCAACATACACTACGGCACTAAAGATACGCTGTTGGGCAGGCTTTCGTTGGCGGAGGAAGCAGGCGGAAAGATCGAGGCTAGGGGCGGCGAAGTGTCAGACTTGATGATCGGCTTAGCAGGGGTGGATACATTGGAGGGGAAGGGAGGTGTCGATCGGCTCTACGGCTATGCGGGAGATGACACCCTTCAAGGCGGCACTGGGGATGACTTCCTCTACGGCGGTGATGACAACGACATCCTTGAGGGCGGCGTGGGCGCAGACAGGCTGGAGGGCGGCAATGGCGCAGATACCGCGAGCTACGAAAACTCGGCGGAAGGCACAGATGGGGCAGGTGTTGAGGTCAGTTTGGCTGCGGGTTATAAACACACGGGAGAGCATGCCGTGGGCGACATTCTTGTCGGCATCGAAAACCTTATCGGCTCGAGCTACAAAGACACGCTTACAGGCAACGGAGCAGCCAACACGCTGGAGGGGGGTGCGGGCGCAGACACGCTCAATGGCGGCGGGGGCATAGATACCGCAAGCTACGCGAGCTCAAAGGATGCGACGACGGACGAAATCGGCGTTGTTGTCAGTCTGGTTGCGGATGCTGAGAACACGGGAGAGCATGCCCAAGGCGACATTCTTATTAGTATCGAGAACCTTATCGGCTCGGACTTCCGAGACCGGCTTACAGGCAACGGAGCAGCCAACAGGCTCGACGGCGGTGCGCACAACGACATTCTTGACGGTGGCGGGGGCAACGATGTCCTTGTAGGCGGGGATGGCGCAGACACGCTGACAGGCGGCGCGGGGAACGACTTCCTTGAGGGCGGAGCAGGTGCGGACATCTATATCTTTGAGGGTAGCTATGGCACAGACACCATCCGAGACGATGCGGACGGCGGCAAGCTGTATTTCAATGATGCGAACGATATCAGCGATCTCAGTTTCTCGCTAAACAGGGCTGGCACCGTGAGCATCGCGGGAGGAGGCGGCTCTGTGAAGATTATAAAAATTGCCGATGTCGCTGCCGTTGCCAGCTATAATATATCCTACGATGCGGGGGCCACAGAGCCCGACAAGCTGCTTGTTGGTAGTGAGAGTGCCGACACGCTGATAGGTGGCGCGGGAGCAGACAGGCTCTACGCCTATGAGGGAGCAGACATCCTTCAAGGCGGCGCTGGGGAAGATTTCCTCTATGGCGGTAATGACGACGACACGCTTGAGGGTGGAGCAGGCGTAGATAATCTCTACGGCGGTAATGACGACGACACGCTTGAAGGTGGAGCAGGCGCAGACAGGCTGGACGGCGGCGCGGGAGCAGACACCGCAAGCTACGCGAGCTCGACGGCAGGTGTTGAGATCAGTTTGGTTGCAGGTGCTACGTACACGGGATTGCATGCCGTGGGCGACACTCTTATCAGTATCGAAAACCTTCGCGGCTCGGCATTCGGAGACACGCTTACAGGCAACGGAGCAGCCAACACGCTGGAGGGGGGTGCGGGCGCAGACAGCCTCTATGGCGGCGCGGGCATAGACACCGCAAGCTACGCGAGCTCGACTGTGGGCGCGAATGAGGCAGGTGTTGAGGTCAGTCTGGCTGTAGGTGCTGAGCACAAGGGAGTGCATGCCGCGGGCGACACTCTTGTTAGTATCGAGAACCTTATCGGCTCGGCATTCAAAGACACGCTTACAGGCGACGGAGCAGCCAACAGGCTCGACGGTGGTGCGCACGACGACATCCTTGTCGGTGAAGGGGGCAACGATGTCCTTGTAGGTGGTGATGGTGCAGACACGCTGACAGGCGGCGCGGGGAACGACTTCCTTGAGGGCGGAGCAGGTGCGGACACCTATGTCTTTGCGGGTAGCTATGGCACAGACACCATCCGAGACGATGCGGACGGCGGCAAGCTGTATTTCAATGATGCGAACGATATCAGCGATCTCAGTTTCTCGCTAGACAGGACTGGCAATGTGAGCATCGAGGCAGGAGGAGGCTCTGTGAAGATTATAAAAATTGCCGATGCTGTTGCCAGCTATAGCATATCCTACGACGCGGGGGCCACAGAGCCCGACAAGCTGCTCGTTGGTAGTGAGAGCGCCGACACGCTGACAAGTGGCGCGGGAGTAGACAGGCTCTACGGCTATGCGGGAGCAGACATCCTTCAAGGCGGCGCTGGGGATGATTTACTCTATGGCGGTAATGACGGCGACACGCTGGAGGGTGGAGCAGGCGTAGACAATCTCTACGGCGGTGATGACGACGACACGCTGGAGGGTGGAGCAGGCGCAGATAGGCTGGACGGCGGCAAAGGCATAGACACCGCAAGCTACGCGAGCTCGACAGATGTGGCAGGTGTTGAGGTCAGTTTGGTTGCGGGTGCTACATACACGGGAGAGCATGCCTTGGGCGACACTCTTGTTAGTATCGAAAACCTTCGCGGCTCGGCATTCGGAGACCGGCTTACAGGCGACGGAAAAGCCAACACGCTGGAGGGTGGCGCGGGAGCAGACAGGCTCGATGGCGGCGCGGGAACAGACACTTATGTCTTTTCTGTCGGAGACGACGCAGACACCATAGTCGATGTAGCAGGAAACACCATGACCTTACGCTTCGATGGGGCTTCTTACGCAGAAGCCGATTTCGCAGGAACCCTCGAAGAGCCAGGAAACTTCGCAAGGGTCAACGACGACCTCGTCATCAGCTTGGACAAGGACGGCAGCGAGGACAAAATCACGATCGAGAACGCCTACGACAGCAATGCCAGAACAGGAACGGGCAACTCGGCATTTACGATCAACATCGAATACGGCAGCGATGGCAGCTTTACCGAAGTGGCGAACGAATTCTGGCACCTCCTAGTGTCGGCTTAAACGCTCGTCTAAAACACTCGAAGCGGAAATCCTGCTCGGAGATGAGCAAAGAAGTTCGTCTCTTTGACAGAGAGCGAGAGAGCGAGCCTTGCGGTCTTCGTGTGGAGCTTTACGCTCCTCCTGATCCCGATCCTCAACAGCCGCATCTCCAAGACGAAATTTACATTGTCGCCGAGGGTAGCGGCGAGTTTTGGGTTGAGGATTTGCCTGCGCCTGTTCCTTTCAAGGAACGGGACTTTTTATTTGTTCCCGCGGGCAAGGCGCATCGTTTTGTCAACTTCACGAATTTGAAAGTGTGGGTTTTGTTTTATGGGGCGGAGGGCTTCGAGCTAGAGCGTGCAGAAAATTCTTCTGGCTGGGGAGACTGCGCGCTCACTTCACCAACCCCGGTAGCCACAGCACCACCGCCGGAAACGCCACCAAAAACCCTATCGTTAAAGCATCCGCAAAGAAAAACGGCATGACTCCACGAAAAACATCCTGAACCGAAATATCCTTCTGAACCCCCGCAACAACAAAACAATTCAACCCAATCGGAGGCGTGATCAAACAAAACTCCGCCATCTTGACTACAAGTATACCAAACCATATTCCACACATATCAGAACTCATCCCGAAAACACTCTCCGAAGCATCAACCCCCTCTCCTCCGTTTAAAGCAATCACCGCAGGATACACAATCGGCAAGGTCAACAACATCATCCCGATCGCATCCATAAACATTCCCAACACCGCGTAAGACAACAAAATACACACCATGATTAATAAAGGACTGTACTCTAATCCTCCTAACCACTCGGAAAAGGCTATCGGTAAATGCGCGAAGCCTAAAAAACGAACATAAATCAAAACTCCCCAAATAATAGCGAAAATCATCACCGATAACTTCGCCGTTTGCAACAACGCTCGTTTCAATTGTCCCCAACCCATCCCCTTCATAATCGCTACACAAAAAACAACAAACGCTCCCAACGCTCCGCCCTCGGTAGGCGTCCCCCACGCATCTCCACCGAAAGGATTGACGACAAAACCCACAATCACAAATACAACAAGAAAAATAGGAAATGTCGCAGGAAGAGAACGCCACCGCTCGCGCCACGAAAATCCTCCGACCGGAGGGCCGAAATTCTTTATCCCGACCGCAAGCAAAATCACCAACCCCGCATACACGAAGGCAGAAAAAATTCCAGGAATAAATCCCGCCAACAAAAGTCTCCCAACATCCTGCTCGACAATAATTGCATAGATCACCAACAACGCCGAAGGAGGAATCAACGACGCCAAAGTTCCGCCCGCCGCCACCACCCCCGCAGCAAACCTCTTGTCGTAGCCGACCTCTCGCATCTCAGGAATGGCGATCTTGGCAAACACGGCAGAAGTCGCGACCGAAGCCCCCGACACCGTAGCAAACCCCGCCGTCGCAAAAACGGTGGCAACCGCCAATCCTCCTGGTAACCATCCCACCCACCTCTTCGCCGCCTGAAACAAGGCGGATGTCAACCCCGCGTAATAGGCGAGATACCCGATGAGAATAAAGGCAGGAATCAGCGACAAGGATTGCGAGGCAATTTTAGAATGCGGAACCTGTCCTGCCACCTTCACCGCAACAACAAGAGCCTTGCCGAAGCCTTCGGCAGAATATCCCTGCTTCTGCCAAAAAATCCACACCAACCCCGCAAGTCCTGCAAGCCCTGCCGCGAAAGCGACGCGCAGCCCCACGACGACCAATACCAGCATGGCCGCAGAAATAACAAGACCGATATCGAGAGGTTGCAAAGGAAAGTTGTTAAAGAAGGTTAATGGAGGGAGGTCAATGTATGAATTCGGCGCTTTTGTCGTCCTCGTCGTGGGGGGTTGCGCTGGGAATTGCGAGGGGGTCTCGGCAGCAGAAGCAGGCTTGCACGAATCCACAGAGCTGCAAAGACAAGCGCAACGCCAACAGCGAGAAGGCGATCGGCACCAGCATTTTGGCGGGCCACAGAGGGATGGCGATATCGATCGAGCTGTCTCTGCTCCACAAGGGAGCTTGGAGATCGAAGCTACGCAGGAAGTGCGCTCCTGTTCCCCACACGAGCAAGAGCGTCAGCAACAGCATGGCGAGGGTCGAGAGAGTCTCCATTGTCCATAGCGTTCGTCCTTTCAGTTTGCGCGTGAGCATGTCCATGCGGATATGCCCGTCGTTGCGCTGCGTGTAGGAGAGCCCCAAGAAGGCGATCAGAGGCATGACCTGTTCGATCCAGTCCACATAGCCGGGCAGGGGGGCGTTGAAGAGCTTCCTGCCTCCCACAGAGACGACAGCCAACAACACAAGCGAGGCGACAGCGCAACCGCTCAGCAAGGCGAGGGCTCGCTCAGGCTTGAGCAGAAGACGATCAAGCTTGCGCAGCATCAGCTCTCTCCACCTCTGTCGAGCCTCCTTGCCATGCCATCGACGGATGGGTCATCGACGAGGGGGTCGAGGACTTTGTCAGCGCCGCCTTGTTTTATTTGATCGCCTTGACGAGTCGATCGTAGAGCTCCTGCGCGGGAAGACCTTTGGCGGCGTTTTGCTTGATCCAAGCGTCTGCTGCGGGTTTTGCAACCTTTGCTTTCAGCGCTTTGAGGGCTTTTTTGTCGTAGGTAATGCGCTGTATTCCTTTCGCGTCGAGTTTCGGCCCCCATGCTTTGAAGGTTTTGTTGTTGTAGTTGTCGATGTAGTGGTCGAGCGCGGGCTTGACCGACGAGAGCAAGGCTTTGCGGTGTTTTTTGGAAAGTTTGGCGAGCGCGTCGCTATTGACGACGACGGGACAATTGACGGTGCCGGGGTTGAGGTTTGTCGTCCACCACTTTCCTGTCTCGACGGTGCCGAAGGCCATGTGTGCGTGGGGAGCGAAGGCGACAGCTTTGACGACACCGCTATCCAGGGCTTGTCGCACTTCGGTTGCCGACATGGAGGTCGGAACAGCACCGAGCGCTTTCATGGCTTTGCCGATTCCGCCGGTCGCTCTCACGGTGAGACCTTTGAATCCCTCAAGCGAGGTCGGGGCTTTTCCCACGCCGAGTATGTTGTATTGCGGCAGCGGCGAGGGCATCAGCAGTGTCGCGTTCCAGCGCGCGAGATCTTTTTTGACAGCGGGGTGTTTGTAGATCTTTTGGCTGATTTTCCGCTCGAGCTCAAGCGAGCTCACACCGAGGTAGGGCAGCTCCAGCACGGTGATGCTGGGGTTCTTGTCGCGGTGGTAGCCCGCGCAGAATTGCGCCATCTCGAAAGCGCCGATCGAGATGCCGTCCAAATTCTCTTTGTTCTTCGAAAGACCTCCGTACGAGATGTTGAGGCGGAAATCGCCGTTGGTTTTTTGCTCGACGAGTTCTTTCAGCTTTTCGACATGCTCGGTGAAGGCGCGTCGTTTGCCCCACAACGAGACATTCCACACGACGGATTCGGCAAAAGCTTCGCTCACCAGCAAAAAGGGCAGGGCGGCAAGCAGGGTTGTAGCGAGTAAGTGTTGGAGTTTGCGCATGAGATTGTTCCTCTCTTGTAAAATTGAACGACAATAGAAGGGATTTAGCATGCATCGGGGAAGGAAAGCAAACAAAAAACAACAAAAAAGAACAACAAAAAAGAACTTTGGACGCAACGCGAATGGCAAAACTCTTGTAAAAACTCTTGGAGAGAGGGTTTGGAGAGGGTTTGCTGTTCGTGAAAAAAAATCTTCAGGCAGAGCAAAATAATCGTTGACTTTTTTGTTTTTCTGTCCCAACCTGCTTCCAACGATTCGCACGAGGGACGCGGATGGCAAAGAGAGGGGGGTGTCTTGGGGGGAAGGGGGAATTCTTGAGGGGTATTTCGGGGGGAGAGTGTCTATCGGGCAAGGGCGTAGCGCGCCTAGGTCTGGTGGGGCGGTTCAACAGAGTACAAGTAAAGGAGTAAAGCCATGACATCGTACACTAACGCTTCGTCGGAAACGGGTAACGACGCTTCGTCCTCAAACGAGGGCAAGCGCAACAGGAAGACACAAGCACTGAGTGCTTTGCTCTCCGCAACTGCCTTGGGAGTGTTCCTGGAAGGCTGCGGCGGCGGCAGTTCCGCTGGAGGTAGCTCTGGTGGTGGCAGCACTGGCGGCGGCGGCGGCGGTGGCAGCAGTAACGTTCAGCTGGCTGCTCTTGCGGCAGAGGAATTTGGTAGAAGCAACAGCAATATAGATACCGTGAGCTACGAGAACTCCCCGGACGAGGACGGAGACGCTGACGGTGTCACCATAGATCTGGCCGCAGACGCAGGAAGTCAGGGCAAATGGGAATATGCCGAGGGGGACACCTTCTATGGCATCAGAAACCTCATTGGTTCGGATTTTGGCGATGTGTTGTCGGGCGATGGGGAAGACAACATCTTACGAGGCGGGGGGTTAGACGACGAACTCAACGGCCGCGGTGGCGACGACACTCTCGACGGCGGCTCAGGCACCGACCTCATCCGTGGACACGAGGGCGACGACACAATCGACGGCGGTACGGACAACGACACCCTGGAGGGCGGCACGGGTGCGGACAGCTATATCTTTGAGAGCGGCGATGGCAAAGACACAATCCAACACGATGCGGACGGCGGCACGCTGCACTTTAGGGATGTGACGGATCCAAATTCTCTTACGGCTGAGCGCGGGGCTACTGGCAATGTGGAGATCAGTGCAGGAGGAGGGGACAGCGTTGCGATCAGGGCTACAGGTTACGGACATGGGAGGTATATCCTGCACTACGGACCTGAGGACACAGAGATTGGCAGATTGACGATGGCGACTAGAGAGGGGGGAACGATCACGGCAAAAGACGACGACGGGAAAGACTGGATGGTTGGCTCGATAGGGGACGACACCTTAAATGGCGGAGAGGGCGACGATCGCCTTGAGGGCGGTGCGGGCAATGATGACCTCCGTGGCGGCGCAAGTGGCGACGACATCCTCTTAGGTGGTGTGGGCGACGACATCCTAAACGGTGGCCTTGGCAACGACATTCTCGATGGAGGCGAGGGTGCGGACACCTATATCATAGGGGGAGGAGAAGGTTTTGTGGATACTATCCAAGGCGACGACCTTGATGCGGCGACGGTTCGTAACACCATTAGAATTAGGCATGTAGACGATCCTGACGATATCGTCTTTATGCGCGAAGCGAATGGCGATGTGAGGTTCCACGGGGGTAGCGATTACAGTACTGTCATCAAATCTTCTTCTTACGCGGATGGTCGCTATATCGTGCGCTACAACTCTGATGACAAAGAGGTGGGCAGGCTTTCGCTGGCGACGACAGATGGGGGGACGATCACCGCAGCCTCCGACAACAAGAAAGACTTGATGGTTGGCTTGGCAGGCGACGACATCCTCAACGGCGGTGCGGGAGCAGACAGACTCTACGGCGGTGCGGGCGACGACGAGCTCAACGGCGACGATGGCGTGGACACCATCTACGGAGGCGCGGGCGGCGACCTCATCCGTGGCGGATCGGGTATCGACACCATCTATGGCGGTGCGGGCAGCGACGATCTTCAGGGCGGCGGGGGCTACGACAGCTATGTCTTCAACAGCGGCGATGGCGAGGACAGGGTCAGATACGATACCGACGGAGGAAATCTCGACTTTAAATCTGCGACAGGTTTTGGCGATTTCACCTTCTCGCGCGATGACGAGGGTAATGTGAAAATCGAGGTGGGAGAGGACAGTGTTACGATCAGCGACACAACCGAGGCGGATGACACTTACGAGCATGGGAGATACACCCTGCGCTACGGCTCTACGGACGAGGAGCTGGGAAAATTGACGCTGGCAACGACAGATGGGGGGGAGCTCACGGCAAGCGGCAGCGGGAAAAACCTTATGATCGGCTTGGCGGGCGACGACATCCTCCGCGGCGACGAGGGCGACGACATCCTCTACGGCGGTGAGGGACTGGACTCCCTCTACGGCGGTGGGGGCGACGACATCCTCTACGGCGTTGCGGGTGGCGGCGAACTCAACGGCAACGAGGGCAACGACACTCTCTACGGAGGCGTGGACGGCGAGCTCATTCGTGGACATGCGGGCAAAGACACCATCTACGGCGGCACAGGCGACGACAATCTTCAGGGCGGCGATGGCGCGGACACCTATGTCTTCAACAGCGGCGATGGCAACGACTACATCAGATACGATACCGACGGCGGCAATATCAACTTTAAATCTACGGCAGGTTTTGACGATTTCACCTTCTCGCGCGATGACGAGGGTAATGTGAAGATCGAGGTGGGAGAGGACAGCGTTACGATCAGGGACACAACCGGGGATGATGACGCTTACGGGCATGGGAAGTTCAAAGTGTCCTACGGCTCTGGGGAGGAGAATCTGGGAAAATTGACGCTGGCAACGACAGATGGCGGGACGATCGCGGCAACAGGCAGCGGGAAAAACCTTATGATCGGATTGGCAGGGGCGGACACTCTTACAGGCCAAGGGGGCGGCGACGATATCTACGGTGGTGAGGGCAACGACACCCTCAACGGCGGTGGCGGCAACGACATCCTCTTCGGCGGTCTGGGCGAGGACAACCTCGACGGTGGTGATGACGCGGACGAGGTTTCTTACATATACTCCGCCAAAGGGGTCAGGGTTGACCTCAATAAAGGAGCGCAAGTGGACTTTGACGGAACGCATGGCTTGACTGCCAACCAAAACGAAGCTGTGGGCGACACCCTCAGCAACATCGAAAACATCGGAGGCTCGAACTTCGACGACTGGCTTACAGGCAATGAAGGGGTCAACACCCTTAAGGGCAACGACGGCAACGATTTCATCTTCGGCGGCATTGGCAACGACAACCTCTACGGCGGCGCGGGGGCAGACACCATCGACGGAGGTGCGGGTGCGGACAGCTATTACTTCGAGACTGGAGATGGTGCGGACACCATCAAAGGCGATGATGAAATCGGCAACAAGCTGTACTTTAGCGATGCGGCGAACGCTGAAGCTCTCACCTTCTCGCCCGTTGCCAACGGCGTTATGAAAATCACGGTAGGCAGCGACTCCGTGACGATTGAGAGCTATGCCGAGGGTCGCTACATCATATACGCGGGTGACACAGAGCTGGGAAGGTTGACGATGGCGACATTGCCAGCGGAGGGGGCGACGGTAGAGGAGAGGACGCTCACGGCATTAGAAGACAACGGGAATGACTGGATGGTTGGCTCGGCAGGGGATGACATCTTAAATGGCGGCGAGGGCGACGACCGCCTTGAGGGTAGTGCGGGAGACGATGTCCTCCGTGGCGAAGCGGGCAAAGACACACTCGTAGGCGGTGCGGGCGACGATCGCCTTGACGGCGGTGCAGGCAACGACATCCTTGACGGCGGTGCGGGAGCGGACAGTTATTTCTTCAACAGCGGCCATGGCGTAGACACCATCCAAGGTGAGACGGGCAGTAGCAATCTCTACTTTAAAGATGCGACAGGTATTGCCGATTTCGTCTTTTCGCGCGATACCGACAATAATGTGGAAATTGCCACGAGCATAGAGGACGCAAATGGAAACAATGTTTTCTCAATAGTGAATATTGCGCCTTCTGCTTATGCCGACGGTCGCTACACCCTGCACTACGGCGCTGACGACACGGAGCTGGGCAGATTGACGGCGGCAACGGTAGAGGGCGGGACGATCAGGGCAGCAGGCGACGATGGGAAAGACTTGATGGTTGGCTCGGCGGGGGCGGACACCTTCTATGGCGGAGGGGGCAACGACTTCTTCTTAGGTGCTTCGGGCGACGACATCCTCTACGGCGATGCGGGCAACGACATCATCAACGGCGGTGTGGGTAACGACAAACTCTACGGCGGTGCGGGCAACGACGAACTCAACGGCGGTGAGGGCAACGACACCCTCGACGGCGGTGCGGGCAACGATCTCCTCCGTGGCCAGGCGGGCGACGACATCCTCAACGGCGGTGCGGGAGCAGACAGCCTTGAGGGCGGCGTGGGTGCGGACAGCTATATCCTTGAGAGAGGCGATGGCGCGGACACAATCCAACACGATGAGGACGGCGGCAATCTGTACTTTAGGGATGTGACAGATCCAGATTCGCTTACGGCTGAGCGCGGGGGTACTGGCAATGTGAATATCAATGCAGGAGGAGGAGACAGCGTTGCGCTCAGGGCTACCGGTTACGGACATGGGGAGTACATCCTGCACTACGGACCTAATGACACGGAGCTGGGCAGATTGACGGTTGCGACGACAGCGGGGGGGACGCTCACGGCAGCCACCGACGACGGGAAAGACTGGATGGTTGGCTCGACAGGAGTGGACATCTTACAGGGCCGCGGTGGAGACGATCGCCTTCAGGGCCGCGGTGGAGACGATCACCTTGAGGGCGGTGCGGGCAACGACATCCTTGAGGGCGGTGCGGGAGCAGACAGCTATTTCTTCGCCACCGGAAATGGCGACGACATCATCCAAGGTGAGAAGGACAGTAGCAAGCTCTTCTTTCGAAATGCGGAGGGTATTAGCAGTTTCGCCTTTTCTCGCGATGCTGGCAACGGCGATGCGAAGATCACGGTCGGTAGCGAATCTGTGACGATTAAGGCTGATGCTTATGCTGACAATCGCTACATCCTGAACTACAGCACTGAAAACACAGAGCTGGGCAGGCTTTCGCTGGCGACGAGGGGGGGGGGAGAGATCAAGGCAATCGCGGGCGAAGCGAATGACTTGATGGTTGGCTCGACGGGCGCGGACATCTTCTACGGACGTGGTGGCGAGGACATTCTTATCGGGGGGGCGGGCAACGACACCCTTGAGGGCGGTGAGGGCAACGACATCCTTGAGGGCGGCGCGGGTACGGACACCTATGCCTTTGAGAGAGGCGATGGCGCGGACACAATCCAAGAGGAGACGGACAACAGCAATCTCGACTTTAAAGATGCGACAGGTATTGCCGATTTCACCTTCTCGCGCGATGCCGACGGCGGTGTGAAGATCACTCTCGGCAGCGACTCGGTGACGATTGTGAGGGATGCTTACGCCGATGGTCGCTACACCCTGCGCTACGGCGATGACAACATAGCACTGGGTAAGCTGACGATAGCGGAGACGGCGGGGGGCAGCGTGACGGGCAGCACGGGCGCGGACATTCTCTACGGCGGTGAGGGCGACGACATCCTTGAGGGGGGCGGTGGGGACGATATCCTTCACGGCGGCGCGGGCAACAACAGGCTTGATGGCGGTGCGGGAGCGGACTCTTACTTTCTCACCAGTGGTTTTCCTGCCACTCTGACAAGCGACATCTACAACATTATTGTTGACGCAAGCGGTAGCAACAACATCTATTTCACGGATTCTGACAATGTAGGTGATGCGGACAACTTTGAGCAGGCAGGAGATGATCTTGTTATTTCGACGCATGACGGCAAGCACAAGACCAGGATTGAGAACTACTACAAGCTCGCCGACCAAACCTTCACCATTTACCACGGCGACACCGAACTTCTTCGTGCGGATGAGGAGGGGGGTGTCATTCCCGCCTACGAAGGTCCAAAGGTGATAAATGGAGCGGTGGAGAATGACGGTGCTCAGGAAATCCTTAGAGGCGGCGCGGGCGACGACACCATCGACGGCGGCTTGGGCAGGGATCTCATCTACGGCGAGGCGGGCGATGACATCCTCATTAGTGGCGATGGTGGTGGAGAACTCCACGGCGATAGGGAGGGCGGACCTGCGGGCGACGATGATCTTCGGGGCGGCTCGGGCGTTGAGATCATCTATGGCCGCGCGGGCGATGACATCCTCGATGGTGGTGGGGGCAACGACGATCTTCGGGGCGGCACGGGTGTGGACAGCTATATCTTTGAGAGCGGCGATGGCGCGGACACAATCGAAGCAGATGAGGACGGCGGCAATCTGTACTTTAGGGATGTGACGGATCCAGCTTCTATTAGGGTTCAGCGCGGGACTACTGGCAATGTGGAGATCGCTGCGGGAGGGGACAGCGTTGGGATCAGGGATACGGGTTACGGACATGGGGAGTATATCCTGCACTACGGACCTGAGGACACGGAGCTGGCCAGATTGACGGTTGCGACTTCGGCGGGGGGGACGATCACGGCAAAAGACGACGATGGGAATGACTGGATGGTTGGCTCGACAGGGGCGGACATCTTACATGGCGGAGAGGGTGATGACCGCGTTGAGGGTCGTGCGGGCAACGATAACCTCAGAGGCGGAGGCGGCGAGGACATCTTATTAGGTGGTGCGGGCGACGACGAGCTCCGCGGTGATGGTGGCAACGACATTCTCGATGGAGGCGAGGGAGCGGACATCTATCTCATAACGGGAGGACCGGATGAGGAGGATACTATCCAAGGCGATGAAAACGATGCGGATGGGGTTTCTAACACCATTAGGGTTAGGTATGTAGCCGATTATGAGGCTATCGTCTTTACACGCGAAGAGAATGGCGATGTGAGGTTTCACGCGGGTAGCAGTTACAGTACTGTCATCAAAGCTTCTTCTTACGCGGATGGTCGCTATATCGTCCAACATGGCCTTGGGGATACGGAGGTGGGCAGGCTTTCGTTGGCGAAGACGGAGGGGGGTAGGATCACGGCAGCCGATGACGAGGGGGTTGACTGGATGGTTGGCTCAGATGGCAGGGACAACTTCGATGGTGGCGGGGGTGCGGACATCCTTATTGGCGGTGGGGGTGACGACACTCTTGTTGGAGGCGATGGGTCAGACTTCTTTCAGGGCGGTGCGGGCAGAGACACCTTTGATAGCGGAGCTGGGGATGATATTTTAAGTTATGCGGATGCGGATGCGGTTGAGGGTGTTCGTGTTGCGCTTGCGGGTTCTTTCTCGACTTTTGCGGGAGGATTTGCGGAGGGCGATCGGGTTAGGGCGGGCGACTTCAAGACCGTCTACGGCTCGGAGTATGGAGACGAGTTGTCGGGCAACGCGAATGGCAACAACCTTTATGGCGGCGCGGGAGATGACATTATTGACGGCCGTGGAGGGATCAACTTCCTCTACGGCGGTGCGGGAGACGACATTATCCGTAGTGGCGATGGTGGCAACACTCTCTACGGCGGAGCGGATAACGATGCTCTCTACGGCGGTGCGAAATTCGACTTGCTTGATGGCGGCGGGGGCAACGACATCCTTGAGGGCGGTGCGGGCAGAGACACGCTTAAGGGCGGCTTGGGCAGGGACATCTATATTTTCAACAGAGGGGATGGCAGAAACTCCATATCAGGCGATACGGACGGAGGCGAGCTTTACTTTAGGGATGTGAGCAGCATCAACGAGTTCACTTTCTCTCGCAATAGTGTGGGTGATGTTAGCATTGTTGTTGACAGAGATGGCGATGCTTACGGGGTGACGATTGAGGTAGGGTCTTATGAGGAGGGTAACTATGATATTTACTATTCTGTGGATGGCGAGAAGCGGTTGTTGGGTAATTTGTATCTTGATTTTGCGAACAACAGTGAGGAGAACAGGGGCACTAACGAAGTTGACTTGATGATTGGCTTGGATGCTCTTGGCGCGAATGCGGATAACAGCGATACCTTCAGAAGTCTTGGCGGAGCGGATACTTTGCGAGGGGAAAGCGCTGCTGACACTCTCTATGGGGGAGCGGGTGATGACCACCTTGACGGAGGCGATGGTGACGACACGCTTTGGGGTGGTGCGGGCGCGGACATTCTTGACGGCGGAGCGGGAACTGATACGGCGAACTACTCTGCTTCTAGTGAGGGTGTTTCGGTAAGTTTGTCTCAGACGGCTGGTGAGGCTGGCACGGGGTTGGAGGGAGACGCGGAGGGTGACACCTTAATTAGTATTGAGCGGGTTATTGGCTCGAGGCAAGGGGACACGCTTACGGCGGGTTATGAGAAGGCTACTCTTATGGGTGGTCGTGGTAATGACGAGATCTACGGCGGAGCGGGCGATGACACGCTTGAGGGCGGCGAGGGAGACGACACCATTGACGGCGGCCTTGGGCAGGACGCTCTCAGAGGAGGCGATGGCGATGATATCCTCCGTGGTGGCGAGGGTTCGGCGATAGACAGGATCTACGGCGAGGGGGGCAACGATAGGCTCTACGGCGGAGCGGGTAACGACATCATGGAGGGTGGCGCTGGCAATGACTATCTCTATGGTGGTTTGGGCGACGAGATCCTTAAGGGCGGTGATGACGACGACATTCTTGAGGGCGGCGATGGCAGATACTCCGCCGGTGGTCACATCGTTGCTAGCAGTGATATTTTGCAAGGCGGCGCGGGTATGGACACCTATCGTATTCGAAGTAGTTTTTATAATAATGCCAACACGATCCAAGATGAGACGGATAGCAGCGTTATTGAGTTTCTGGATATAGATTTCACTTCTCTGAGGGCTACGAAAGATGCTGAGGGTAATGTTTCGATTACAGCTGCAGGCGCTAGAGTAAAGATTGAGGCTGCTTCTTACGCCGAGGGTCGCTATGAAATTTTCTATTTTGTTGGGGGGGAGAGGGTATCGGCGGGCAAGTTGTACTTTGGCTTGGATGGTATTGTTGGCAGCGATGGCGGGAAATGGATTGTAGTTGCGGATAACACGGACGATGTTGTCATTGACCGTGGTGGCGGTCGTGTTCTGAGCGGTTCGGGCGATGACACCCTTACGGGCGGCGATGGCAGCGACTACTTTGACGGCGGCTTGGGCAAGGACACCCTTGAGGGTGGCGCGGGCAATGACTATCTTGACGGCGGTGCGAACGACGATGTCGATGGCGATGACAATCCCATCGTCAACGATGCCAACGACAACGACGGGGACACCATCCGTGGTGGCGCGGGCAACGACATCATTATCGGCCGTGCGGGCGCGGACACCCTTGACGGCGGTACGGGCGATGACACCATTACAGGCGGCGCGGACGACGACGAAATTGACGGCGGCGCGGACGATGACAACCTTGACGGCGGTCTGGGCGCGGACATCATCCGTGGTGGCGATGGCGATGACTATATCTTCGGCGGCGTGTCCGACGATGTCGACGAGTACGATACCAACAACAACGACGGCGACACCATCTACGGCGGTGATGGCGATGACACCCTCTACGGCGGCGCGGGCAACGACATCATTGAGGGTGGCGCGGGCGACGACATCCTTGGCGGCGGTGAGGACTTAGATGACTCTCATACAAGAGGCAGCGACACGCTCAGGGGTGGCGCGGGCGCGGACACCTATATCATTAACCGTAATGATAATAGTGATGAGGAAGGAGACACCATCGTAGGCGAGACGGGCGAGCATGGTAGCACTCTGATAATAAGGGGCCATTTGCTACAGAATGAAATCGTTGCTAGGTATGCAAAGAATAGTGAAGGTGAGTATATTCCAGGTGTTCTAGAGATAATCCTCCTTACTGCGTCTGTTACTGAAAAGAACAAGGTGGCGGTTACGATTGAGGACTATGAGAATGGTCGTTACCAAGTTTATTATCTCAATAACTATGAGGAAGAGGGTGAAGAAAGAGAAGTAGGCAATCTTATTGTGGCGATGGAAGGGCAGGCGGAGCTGGTAGGAGACAATGCCAACAACTTTTTGATCGCCGATGTAGGAGAGATTGTCAATTACGACGTTAATGCACCAGTTCCTACTACTGCTACCTCTACCACCATCAGGGGTTTGGGTGGCAACGATGTCCTCCGTGGTGCCAACAACGATGATATTCTCTACGGCGGTGCGGGCGAAGACATCCTCTACGGGCATGGGGGTACGAACTTCCTCTACGGCGGCGCGGGCGACGACAATCTCTACACCAGTGGTGGTGCTGTATCGAGAGCGCCTGCCCCTGCTGCCCACACTTACTACGAAGGCGGTGCGGACGGAGAGAAAGGAGATATAATATATTTTACTACTGAAAGTGCTGATAGCAATTGGTTAAGCTACAAGAGCTCCAACGCTGGGGTTAATGTGAACTTGGCTACTGGCATTCTGTCAGGCGGACACGCGGAGGGTGACAGATTTTCTGATTCGGAACCTAATACTGAATCAAATCGTGGTTATTATGTTGATGTTCTTATTGGCTCATCCCATAACGACCTCCTCTTCGCCGCTAGGGTCGGGCAAAATCTCTACGGCGGCGCGGGCGATGACAAGATCTACGGCGAGGCGGGTATCGACTACCTCTACGGCGATGCTACGCTAGACGAAACGCTTCTCTACGATGGTGAGAATGGGCTAGACGAAACCACTGCCTTTGTAGACGTTGCTTCGGGCAGGGACGAGCTCTACGGCGGAGCGGGTGGCGACTTCCTCTACGGCGGAGGTGGTGATGATGTCCTCTACGGCGATGCGCTAGACGCGGAAAACCTTGAACCTGCCGATGTTGCGGGCAACGACGAGCTCTACGGCGGAGCGGGCGACGATGAGCTCTACGGCGGAGCGGGCGACGACATCCTTGACGGCGGAGCGGGCGACGACACCCTTGACGGCGGCGAGGGCATCGACACCCTTATGGGCGGCGAGGGCAACGACATCCTCCACGGCGGCGAGGGCGACAAACTCTACGGCGGAGCGGGCAACGACATCCTCCACGGCAGTGAGGCAGTAGACTACCTCTACGGCGATGCGCTAGACGCCGACAACCTTGACCCTGCCGATGTTGCGGGCAACGACGAGCTCTACGGCGGTGGGGGCGACGACTTCCTCTACGGCGGAGCGGGCGACGACATCCTTGAGGGCGGTGCGGGCAACGACATCCTTGACGGCGGCTTGGGCGCGAACACCTATATCTTCGGCGGCTATTATGTTGGGAGTGATGACTTCATCGGGGCTCATGGGCAGGACATCATCCAAGGCGAAGCAGGAACGGGCAACAAAATCTACCTCAAGTATGCGACGAGTCTTACTGATTTTACAATTGTAAGACAAGATAATAACGATATAAGAATCTATCGAAACGCTGGGGAGGACGAAAGTGTTTCCGAGGGTCATGCTACAGGTGATTATGTGACGATTAAAGCAGCCACTTACGGCAATGGCGATGGCTTCACCTTCTATTACGGCGAAAACAACGAGGAAATCCCCGATCTGATACTGGTGAGGAATTTTTCGGATGTTGGTGATGACAATTCCAACTATCTGGGAACGGATGAAAGTGGTAGGAACATAAGAGGTGGGGGTGGCAACGACTATATTGTCTCAAAAGGGAAGGGAGATTCCCTCCGCGGCGGTGATGGCGACGACACAATCTTTGTCTCTGGGACTGATGGGGACATGGAACTCTACGGCGAGGCTGGCAACGACAAACTCTACGGCACCAATAGCTCTGCATCGGGCGACGAACTCTACGGTGGTGCGGGCGACGACATCCTTGATGGCCGCGAGGGCGACGACATCCTTGAGGGTGGCACGGGCGCGGACAGCTATGTTCTTATAAAATATGGGGGCGGATATCAAGACACTATCCAAAACGAGCAAGACGCTAGCAAGCTGTACTTTGACGGCACTGCAAGAGGCGGCGCTGTGTACGCAAGCAGTTTATTCTTCTCGCGCGAAGACAACGGTGATGTGATAATCGCGTTTGGAAGAAACAGCGATGGCAGTACTTCTCACTCTGTGAGGATTAAGGCGGATTACTACGCGGATGGTCGCTACAGCATCTTCCTCGGCTCGCCTGATGAAGATGCTGAGCTATTGGGTAAGTTGTTTGTCGGCGACGATGTGGCAAATACCCTGACAGGCAGTGCTGGTAGGGATCTACTGAGCGGTTTTGGCGGCGACGATATAATCGCAGGCGGCGCGGATGACGACCTCCTTTATGGTGGCACGGGCGCGGACACCATCCGCGGCGATGGCGGCGACGACAAAATCTACGGCGGCGAGGACGGCGACTTCCTTTACGGCGGCGCGGGCGCAGACGAAATCCGCGGCGATGATGGCGACGACGAAATCCACGGTGGCGATGGCGAAGACAATCTTGATGGCGATAATGGCGACGACACCATCTACGGCGATGCGGGCGATGACGAAATCAGCGGCGATGATGGCGACGACACCCTCTACGGCGATGCGGGCGATGACGGGCTTGAGGGCGGCGAGGGCAACGACACCCTCTACGGCGGCGGAGAAGAGAACCTCGCCCTGGGCGAGACCTACCAGGGTATTGGTAGTGGCGACGACAATCTTGATGGCGGCAATGGCAACGACATCCTCTACGGCGGCGATGGCGACGACATCATCAGAGGCCGCAATGGCAACGACAAGCTCTACGGCGGCGATGGCGACGACCTCCTCAGAGGCGGCTTGGGCAACGACATCATCTACGGCGGCGATGGCGACGACTATCTCGACGGCTTCACTGGCGACGACAAGCTCTACGGCGGCGATGGCGACGACATCCTCTACGGCCGCTATGGCAATAACATCCTTGAGGGCGGCTTGGGCGAAGACATCTATATCTTCGCCAACTTTGATGAGCCTGGTAACCAGAAAACCATCCAAGGCGAAGTCGCCGCGGCCGAGGGCGATCCGATCGCCCGCAACAGGCTGTACTTCGAGTCTGCGAAAGGTTATAACGATTTCGCATTCTCGCGCGCTGCCAACGGCGATGTGACAATCACGATCAAAGGCGTCGCTGACAGCGCTGTGACGATTCTGTCTGCGTCTTATGCCGATGGTCGCTATATCTTGCACTACGACGATGACAACAAAGAACTAGGCGCGCTGAGGATAATACTGGATGCTGAAGGCAATCTGGAGGGAGGGGAAGTAGCAGATCTGATCGTTGGCTCGGATATTGGGAACACCCTCCGCGGCGGCGATGGCGACGACTTGATTTACGGCGAAGCTGGTTTAGATACCATCTACGGCGGCGCGGGCGAGGACGAGATTTACGGCGGCACTGGCGGGGACACCATCTACGGCGGCGAGGACAACGACGAGATCTACGGCGACAAGGGCGAAGACGCTCTCTTCGGCGGTGCGGGCGACGACACCATCCACGGCGGCGATGCCGACGACAAACTCTACGGCGGCGTGGGCGACGACACCCTCGAAGGCGGTGCGGGCGACGACATCCTCGAAGGCGACCAGTACAACGAAGAAGCGGGCGACGACACCCTCCACGGCGGCGAGGGCGACGACGATCTCTACGGCTTCGGTGGCGACGACACCCTCTACGGCGATGCGGGCGAAGACGAACTCTACGGCAACGATGGCGACGACACCCTCTACGGCGAAGCGGGCGGCGACTACCTCTACGGCGGCGAGGGCGACGACAAACTCTACGGCGGCGATTACGGCGACCGCCTCGAAGGCGGCGAGGGCAACGACATCCTCGAAGGCGGCGAGGACGCAGACGATCTCTTCGGCGGTGCGGGCGACGACGAACTTATAGGCGGTGCAGGCAGCGACATATACTACTTCTTTGCTGGGGGTGGCGCGGACACCATCGTGGATGCGGATAACGGCGGCAGACTCGTCTTTGACGATGTGCCTAATCTCAGCGGTTTAACTTTCTCACTCGCTGACGGCAATCTGATAATCGAGGCAGGCGACACCTCCGTGACGATTGTGGGCTTTTCCGATGCTAGCTCCTTCAGCTTGTCAGTAGGAAGCGTATTTCTGGGCGAATTAACGATAGCCGAAGATGACAGCAGAACATCAATTGGCGAACAAGGAGGGTTGCTGCTCGGCTTGGCAGGCGCAGAGACCCTCATCGGTGGCGATTACAGCGACTACCTCTACGGCGGCGCAGGCGACGACTACCTAGTCGGCAGAGATGCCAGCGACGATCTCTACGGCGCAGAAGGCAACGACATCCTCTACGGCGGCGCAGGCGGCGACAGAATCTACGGCGGGGAGGGCAAAGACAACATCTACGGCGGCACAGACAACGACATAATTGAAGGAGGCGCAGACGACGACAACATCTACGGCGGCACAGGCAACGACAGGATCGACGGCGGCGCAGGCAACGATGTAATCTACGGAGAGGAAGGGCGAAACTTTATCCGCGGCGGCGATGGCGACGACAGAATCTACGCAAGCAAGGGAGACGATGCAACAGATATTATTTACGGCGGTCTGGGAGACGACTCCATCTACTCCGGCGCGACTGCGGATCACCTTGAGGGCGGTGAGGGCAACGACTTCCTCTACGGCGGCGCAAATACCGACACCCTTGTCGGCGGCGAGGGCGTAGACAGGCTCTACGGCGACACAGGCAACGATAACATTGAGGGAGGTACAGACAACGATATCCTCTACGGCGGAGTAGGCAGCGAAGATCACTATTACTTTTATGTTGGCGACGGGCATGACATCATCCGAGACGATACGGACGGCGGCACCATAGAATTTGAAGGCGTGAGGGAGCAAAGCAATGATGCAGATGCGGGAAGGTTTACCTTCTTGCTTGACTCAGCGGGCAATCTTGTCATCACCGACGGTGAGGACTCTGTGACGATCGAAGATTACGCGAATGGTCGCTACAGCATAACCGACGCATTCATCAGCAAAGGCAAACTTTATCTGCTGACAGATGGGAATGATTACTCGGCAACCGGCGGGAACAACTTTCTGATAGGCTCGGCAGGCGACGACTTCCTCTACGGTGCCGATAACAATGACAAACTGCTCGGCGGTGCGGGCAGCGACAACCTCGTCGGCAACGGTGGCGCAGACAGCCTCTACGGCAACGATGGCAACGACACCCTCAGCGGCGGTGGGGAAGACGACAGCCTCTACGGCGGCGAGGGCGACGACAAGCTCGACGGCGGTGTGGGCAACGACACCCTCTACGGCGGTCTGGGCGACGACATCCTCCTCGACGGCGGTGCGGGCAACGACACCATCTACGGCGGCGAGGGCGACGACACCATCAAAGGCGGTGTGGGCGACGACAAACTCGACGGCGGCGAGGGCGTAGACACCCTCAACGGCGATGCGGGAGACGACATCCTAGAAGGTGGGCTGGGCGCAGATATCCTCGACGGCGGGGCGGGAGACGACACCCTCTACGGCGGCGAGGGCGTAGACACCCTCAACGGCGGCGATGACAACGACATCCTAGAAGGTGGGCTGGGCGCAGACATCCTCGACGGCGGCGGAGGTGGAGACAAGGCTTCTTACCTACGCTCCGCCAAAGGGGTCAGGCTGAACCTTGCGTTGCAAGAGCAAGAGGACTTCGAGGCGAACGACTTTGGCTTTACCGCAAACCAAAACGAAGCCGTAGGAGATACCTTCAGCAACATCGAATACATCGAAGGATCAGAGCACGCCGACTGGCTTACGGGCAGTGACAATAACGATAACATTGAGGGCGCAGGCGGCAACGACATCCTCGACGGCGGCACAGGCGACGACATCCTCGAAGGCGGCTCGGGCGCGGACACCTATATCTTCAACAGCGGCGATGGGCATGACACCATCCAAAAAGATCTGGACGGCGGCAACCTCTACTTTAGGAATGCGGGAGGTATTGACGATTTCTCCTTCTCGCGCAATGCCAACGGCGCGACAATCATTCTCGGTAGCGACTCCGTGACGATTGGGAACTATGCCGATGCTCGCTTCACCCTGCACTACGGCGAAGACGACAAACTGCTGGCAGCGCTGTCCGTAGCAGAGACGGGGGGCGATGGTGCTGTAGTGGGCGGCGACTTAAAAGATTTGCTCATCGGAACGGGCGGGGCGGAAACCCTCTACGGCAACGACGGCGACGACATCCTCTACGGCGGCGCGGGAATCGACACCCTCGCCGGCGGTGCGGGAGACGACAACTATATCTTCAACAGCGGGCATGGCAACGACACAATCCAATACGATGATGACGGCGGAAATCTCGACTTTAAAGATGCGACAGGTCTTGGCGATTTCTCCTTCTCGCGCAATGCCTCCGGCAATGTTATCATCACGAGCGGCGACGCCTCTTCTGTGAAGATTATCTTTGATACTATTGATAATGCTTCTAATTCTAATGCTTATGCCCATGGTATCTACACCCTGCGCTACGGAGCAGACGACATAGTGCTAGGCAAACTCTCGGTGGCAGTAGCAGCTGGAGAAGATATCTCGGCAACCTCCGAAGACAAGGCAAACATTATGGTAGGCCAAGGTGGGGTGGATACCCTCAGGGGCGGCGTCGGCAACGATATCATCTACGGCGGTGGCGAGGGCGACTTCCTCTACGGCGGCAACGGCAACGATATCTTCTTCGGTGGTGCGGGCTACGACATCATCAACGGCGAGGGCGGGACTGCAGACGAGGTCTCTTACAAATTCTCCTCCCAAGGAGTCAGGGTTGACCTTACCAATACAGGATTGCAAAATAACTTTGACGGAACGCATGGCTTGGCTGGAAACTCGAACGAAGCCCTGTTCGACACCATCACCAACATAGAAAACATCGTAGGCTCGAACCACGCCGACTGGCTTACAGGCGATAACGAGGTCAACACCATTAATGGCAACGACGGCAACGACTTCATCTTCGGCGGCGGCGGCAACGACATCCTCAACGGCGGCGCGGGCGCAGACACCCTCGACGGCGGTTTGGGCAACGACACACTCAACGGCGGCGCGGGCAACGACACACTCAACGGCGGCGCGGGCAACGACACCCTCAACGGAGGCGAGGGCAACGACACACTCAACGGCGGCGCGGGCAACGACACACTCAACGGCGGCGCGGGCGACGACACCTACCTCTTCAATAGCGGCGACGGCACAGACACCATCAGCGATACACAGGGAAACATGAACTTGCAACTATCAGGGACTTACACAGAAGACTCTTTTACAAACGCCTTCTCTAGAACAGGCAACGACCTTGTCATCTCCTTGGGTAGCGATAAAGTAACAATCAACGGCGCATACGATGCCGAGACAAGCACCGGTCCCGCCGACACAAACCTGGCATTTACAATCAACATCGCATACGGAACAGAAGGCACAGGGGCATCAGTCGATACTGCCTTGTTTGCTGCTCTGGTCTCATCATAAAGGAAACACACCCTCTACCCCTTAAGTTGCTATCAGCCAAAGCCTTGCTACAGAAAAATATCGATGGAATACAGGAAATCTACAGCAGCGCAGCAGGTTCAAGCACTAACCGCAAGTACAATAGCGTTTACAGTCTGTTTTGCCGTTTGAACCATCTTTTCCATCATTGGAATCAAGATTAAGGCTGAACTCGGCTTGAATGATACACAATTTGGAATCTTGCTCGCTACTCCAGTGCTCACAGGGGCATTGAGTCGTGTTTTCTTGGGAGTCTGGTCCGAGCAATACGGAGGACGAATCATATTTACTATGCAGATGCTCGCAACAGCATTCGCAACTTTTCTACTCACTTTCGCATCAACATACACCATGTTCCTATTGGTAGCACTCGGCGTTGGGCTCGCAGGGGGAAGCTTCGCCGTTGGAGTTCAATACGTCTCAACATGGTATCCAGCAGAAAAAAAGGAACAGCACTGGGAATACTCGGCGCAGGGAATGTAGGCGCAGCAATAACAAATTTTGGAGCTCCTATTCTCCTGCTCGCTATGGGAAACGAATGGCAAGGAATCGCACAAATCTACGCAGCTGTTCTCGCCGCAACAGCAATACTGTTTTTTGTCTTCACTTCGAACGATCCCGTTTTGCAGGAACGTAAGGAAAAAGGAGGCAAGCATACCTCCTTTCTTGAAATGTTGAAACCTCTTGGAAAAACACAGGTTTGGCGTTTCTCGCTATATTATTTCTTCGTCTTCGGATCATTCGTAGCACTAGTATTATGGCTCCCACGTTATTATATTGGTGCATACGGGTTGAACTTAGGGACGGCGGGGTTGCTGGCTGCAGCCTATGCTCTGCCGGGCAGCGTTTTCCGCGCACTAGGAGGATGGATGTCTGACAAATTTGGTGCTCGAGCGGTGATGTACTGGACATTTATTGCATCTATTATTTGTACTTTTATTATGTCTTACCCCGCGACAGATTATACCGTCGCGGGCATTGACGGGCCGATCCAATTCAATATAACCATTCCGTTGTGGCTCTTTGTTAGCCTGACCGTCGTCCTTGGCTTTTTTATGTCACTGGGAGGAGCGGCAGTCTACAAGCATATTCCGGTATATTATCCTCATCATGTGGGAGCAGTTGGTGGAATTGTCGGCTTGGTTGGCGGACTTGGAGGGTTTTTCCTGCCTATTGCTTTCGGCATGATGAATGATTGGGTTGGCGTGTGGACAAGTTGTTTTATGTTGCTTACTGTGATCATCTCCATTGCTCTTACATGGATGCACTTTGCTGTTCGAGCCATGGAGCGGAAAAAGCATCCGGAGTTGCTTGGACCAAAATATCTCCCTGAGTTGGCTGGCGCAGGACTGCTGGACAAAAACAAAAAGCTGAATAAAGCATAAGGGAGAAGTCAATGGCAAAAAATCTACAAAATTGGAACCCGGAAGATGAGCATCAATGGCAATCTTATGGAAAATCGATTGCCAGTCGCAATCTCTGGATGTCCATTCCCTGTCTTTGGTGCAGTTTTGCTATATGGTTAATTTGGGGTATCATCACTGTGCAAATGCTCAACATTGGATTTCCATTCAGCCAATCGGAGCTTTTTACTCTGACAGCTGTTGCGGGTTTATCAGGTGCGACGCTCCGCATACCAAGTTCGTTTTTCATTCGCCTTGCCGGTGGGCGTAATACCATTTTTCTCACAACATCACTGTTGATCCTTCCTGCTTTAGGTACGGGGGTTGCCTTGCAGAATCCGAACACTCCACTATGGCACTTCCAGCTGTTGGCTCTGCTATCTGGTTTCGGTGGCGGGAACTTTGCCTCTTCTATGTCCAATATCAGTTTTTTCTTCCCAAAGCGTGTGCAGGGCTATGCTTTGGGAATGAACGCAGGGTTGGGTAATTTTGGAGTGACAACGATGCAGATTCTTGTGCCGTTGGTCATGATATTGGCGGTGTTTGGTGGAGAATCTATGGTTTTGCAAAATACCAGCGGAACGTTGATTGGAAAAATTGAAGCTGGATCAGAAACATGGATTCATAACGCAGGTTATATTTGGTTGTGCTTTCTGATTCCATTGAGCATTGCGAGCTGGTTGGGTATGAATAATATCACAGACGAGCATGTCTCACCCAATATCGGCTCAATTTTCGGCGCATTTTTCAAAATTTTGGTGATGCTAAGTATCGGGTTAGTTCTTGCTGCGCTAGGGCTTTATCTGATGCTACCAGAAGAAGCCAACGGTATAGGGCTAGAGTTAAACAAGTGGATTGTCTTGCCCTTGCTGATTGCTACGACCGTACTTGCTTTGAAGATATTACCCCTTGGAGGAGATTACCAAAGAGGGTTAGCAAGACAATATCGTATTTTCAGCAATAAACACACATGGGCAATGGCGGTTATTTATACCATGACCTTTGGCTCTTTTATAGGTTACTCGGCGGCGCTTGCGCTTTCTATCAAGGTAATATTCGGTTTCCAACATCTCATGGTGGATGGTGTTATGACACACGATACCGTAAACCCGAATGGTCCTTCCGCCCTGACATTTGCGTGGATGGGACCTTTTATCGGCGCGTTGTTTCGCCCGATTGGCGGTAGAATAGCTGACAAGATGGGGGGAGCATTGGTAACACAAATTATTTCTGCTGTCATGGTGATAAGTGCTCTGGGGGTTGCTTACTGCATGAAGGTGTCCTATGCGTCGTCCTCCCCTGAAAATTATTTCTATCCGTTCCTTCTTCTATTTTTAATTCTTTTTGCAGCAACAGGTATCGGCAATGGTTCAACCTTTCGTAGCATTGCGGTGATTTTTGATAAGGAACAGGCTGGACCTGTGCTAGGGTGGACATCGGCCGTTGCGGCTTACGGAGCCTTTTGGATTCCGAAAGTATTTGGCGAGCAAATCAAAGCAACGACTCCTGAAACCGCATTGTATGGCTTTGCTGTTTTCTACCTTGTGTGCATCGTTATTAACTGGTGGTTTTACCTTCGTAAAAACGCCTATGTAAAAAATCCATGACATTGGGAGAATTGCAAAATGAGTCATATTCTTGACAAGTTAACATTTTTTACGAACAAGTCTCCTGAGACTTTTTCTGATGGACATGGTATCACAAAGGCCGAGAACCGCGACTGGGAGCAAGCCTATCGTGGCCGCTGGTCGCATGACAAGGTGGTGCGCTCTACGCATGGAGTTAATTGCACCGGCTCGTGCAGTTGGAAAATTTATGTTAAAAACGGTCTTGTGACTTGGGAGACGCAATATACGGATTATCCTCGCACCCGTCCAGATTTACCGAACCATGAACCTCGCGGTTGTGCCCGTGGCGCGAGTTATAGTTGGTATCTCTACAGTGCAGCTCGACTGAAGTATCCGATGATACGCTCTCGTCTTTTGAGATTATGGCGCGCAGCGAAGGTTAAACACAGTGATCCTGTTGATGCGTGGGAGAGTATCGTTATCGATTCCAAGCAATCTAGCGAGTATAAACGAGCGCGAGGTTTGGGTGGTATGGTGCGTAGCAGCTGGGATGAAGTGAATGAAATTATTGCTGCTGCCAATATCTACACGGCAAAAACTTTTGGACCTGATCGTATTATTGGGTTTTCACCGATACCTGCCATGTCTATGGTGTCTTATGCTGCGGGTAGCCGATATTTGTCGTTGATTGGCGGCACTTGTATGAGTTTTTATGATTGGTATTGCGATTTGCCTCCTGCTTCTCCACAAACCTGGGGTGAGCAAACGGATGTCCCCGAAAGTGCGGATTGGTATAATTCTTCCTACATAATAGCTTGGGGCTCGAACGTACCCCAGACTCGTACACCGGATGCCCACTTTTTTACCGAGGCGCGCTATAACGGTACCAAGACGGTCGCGGTCACACCTGATTATAGTGAAGTTGCCAAGCTTTCGGATAACTGGCTGTCGGTGCGTCAGGGAACAGATTCCGCCCTAGCTATGGCGATGGGGCATGTTATATTGAAAGAGTTTCATCTGGCTGGAAAAAGCGAGTATTTTGACGATTACTGTCGCAAGTATACGGACATGCCGTTTTTGATCTTGTTAGACACGCATGAAAATGGATATGTGCCAGGTCGTACTCTTCGCGCTTCTGATTTCGAAGGAGCACTTGGAGAAAAAGAGCACTCGGAATGGAAATCGGTTGTTTTCGATGCGAACAGCGGTAAAGCTGTTGTACCGAATGGAACCATCGGCTCGCGTTGGGACAAAAGTGGTAAGTGGAATTTGGAAGAGAAAGATACCACGAATGGCAAGGAGATATTACCACAACTCACTCTGATTGATGATGCTGATAGCGTGGTATCTGTATGCTTTCCCTATTTTGGTAATCTGGCAAATGATCAACCGATATTTACCCACACGGATCACGATAGCGTGTTGGTACGCAATGTGCCTGCGAAGCGAATTAAATTAGGTAAGACAAGCGTATTAGTTGCCACGGTGTTCGACCTGATGATCGCCAATTATGGCATCGATCGTGGATTGGGCGGGGAGAATGTAGCTTCCTCATTGACAGACGATGTTCCTTACACCCCAGCTTGGCAGGAAAGAATCACTGGGCTTTCAGCGAATCTTGTTATCCGTATTGCTCGAGAATTTGCTGATAACGCTAACAAAACCCGTGGGCGCTCGATGGTAATTCTGGGCGCCGCCATTAACCACTGGTATCATATGGATATGACCTATCGCGGCATCATCAATATGTTGGTGATGTGCGGCTGTATCGGCAAGTCTGGCGGAGGGTGGTCGCATTATGTCGGACAAGAAAAATTGCGCCCGCAAACTGGATGGTTGCCGTTGGCTTTCGGGTTGGATTGGCATCGCCCGCCGCGTCAAATGAATTCCACTAGTTTTTTCTATAACCATTCCAACCAATGGCGTTATGAAAAGCTGGAAATAGACGAAATTATCTCACCACTGGCTGATTTAGAAAAATGGCGGAACTATTCTCTCATTGACTGTAATGTACGAGCCGAGCGCATGGGTTGGTTGCCGTCTGCTCCACAGTTGGAAGAAAATCCGCTAGAATTGACAAAAGCGGCGAAAAAAGCTGGAAAAGCATCCAAGGATTATGTGGTTGATCGGCTTAAATCTGGTTCGTTGAAGTTTTCTTGTGAAGATCCCGACGATCCGCGCAATTTTCCGCGTAATTTGTTTATCTGGCGTTCTAATCTTCTTGGCTCGTCAGGCAAGGGGCATGAATATATGCTCAAGCATTTGCTGGGGACGCAGCATGGGCTTCTTGGTGAAGATTTGGGAGAGTCGGGTAGTAAAAAACCACAGGAGGTCGTCTGGCATGATGAAGCGCCAGAAGGTAAATTGGATCTGGTTGTGACACTGGATTTCCGCATGTCGACCACCTGTCTTTATTCTGATATTGTGCTGCCGTCAGCGACCTGGTATGAAAAGAACGATCTTAATACCTCTGACATGCATCCCTTCATCCACCCGCTCTCACGGGCTGTGGATCCTGCATGGGAATCGCGTGGCGATTGGGAAATTTATAAAGGCATCACCCAGTGTTTTTCCAAACTTTGCCAAGGTCATCTTGGTAAGGAGAAGGATTTGGTAGCATCGCCTATTTTACACGATACGTCGGCGGAGCTTGCTCAAGCGATCTCCGTACAAGATTGGAAAAAGGGTGAGATTGATCCGATTGTTGGCAAAACTATGCCTTCCTTGATTGAAGTTGAACGTGATTATCCAAACACATATAAAAAGTTTACAGCGCTTGGTCCGCTTTTGACCAAGATAGGTAACGGAGGTAAAGGAATATCTTGGAACACGGAAAAAGAAGTGCACTTTCTTGGCAAGCTGAATCGTGTTGTGACGGATGAGGGTATTTCCAAGGGGTTACCAAAGATTGAAACAGACATTGATGCTTCTGAGGTTATTCTTTCTCTTGCGCCTGAAACCAATGGTCAGGTTGCTGTTAAAGCATGGGAGGCTTTAGGTAAGTTTACCGGGCGTGATCATACCCATTTGGCAAGATCGAAGGAAGAGGAAAAAATTCGTTTTCGTGATGTTCAGGCACAACCGCGCAAGATTATCTCGTCGCCCACGTGGAGTGGTTTGGAGGATGAGCATGTTAGTTATAATGCATGCTATACCAACGTACACGAATTGATTCCATGGCGAACATTGACTGGGCGCCAGCAACTTTACCAAGATCACGAATGGATGCGGGATTTTGGTGAAAGTCTGTGTGTGTATAAGCCGCCGGTTAACACTAAAACTATCGCTCCTGTCATAGATAAGCATGGCAAAGGTCGCAAACAAGTAGTTTTGAATTGGATTACTCCACACCAGAAATGGGGCATTCATAGTACCTATTCTGATAATTTGCTTATGCTTACGCTCAATCGCGGTGGCCCCGTGGTGTGGCTCAGCGAGATCGATGCGAAGAAAATCGATGTGAAGGATAATGATTGGATTGAACTGTATAATACAAATGGTGCGATTTCTGCCCGTGCGGTGGTATCTCAGCGCGTGCCGGAAGGCATGAGTATGATGTATCATGCGCAGGAGAAAATTATCAACACACCTGGCTCTGAAACAACTGGGAAAAGAGGAGGTATACATAATTCTGTTACCCGCACGATTCTGAAGCCCACCCATATGATTGGCGGTTATGCGCATCTCTCTTACGGCTTTAACTATTATGGTACTGTTGGCTCCAACCGCGACGAATTTGTTATTGTTCGCAAAATGGAACATATTGATTGGCTAGAGAATCCAAAAAATGCTCCCACCTTTGGAGAGGAAGTATCATGAAAATACGCGCCCAAATTGGAAAAGTTTTAAATCTGGATAAATGCATTGGCTGTCATACTTGCTCGGTGACTTGTAAGAATGTCTGGACTTCGCGTCAGGGCGTTGAATATGCGTGGTTCAACAATGTGGAAACCAAGCCTGGCATTGGCTACCCCAAAAAATGGGAAGAGCAGAAAATTTGGAATGGCGGCTGGGAGCGTAAATCTAACGGAGACATCACACCCAAAATGGGAGGCAAGTTTCGCTTGCTCGCTAAAATATTTGCCAATCCTGATTTGCCGGAAATTGACGATTATTACGAACCCTTCACCTTTGAGTATGAGCGGCTACAAAAAGCGCCAGAATCGAAGGCGGTACCAACTGCCCGTGCGCATTCTGTGATTACGGGTAAGAAAATGGATAAACCCGAATGGGGACCAAACTGGGAAGAGATTCTTGGCGGCGAGTTTGAAAAACGTCGTGAGGATTATAACTTCAAGGGTGTGGAAGCTGAAATTTACGGGCAGTTTGAAAACACTTTCATGATGTACCTACCGCGCTTGTGTGAGCACTGTTTGAACCCAACTTGTGTAGCCGCCTGTCCTAGCGGTGCGATATACAAACGAGAAGAAGATGGCATTGTCCTAATTGATCAAGATAAATGTCGTGGCTGGCGTTTGTGCATCTCGGGTTGTCCGTACAAAAAGATTTATTTTAACTGGCAGTCTGGCAAATCAGAAAAATGCACCTTCTGCTATCCACGTATTGAAGCGGGCGAGCCTACAGTTTGTTCGGAAACGTGTGTAGGACGAATTAGGTATCTGGGAGTATTGCTCTACGATGCGGATCGCATCAAGGAAGCTGCCAGTGTGGAAGATCCCGAAGATCTTTATCAGGCGCAGTGTGATATTTTTCTTGATCCGTTTGATGAGAAAGTCATAGCACAGGCCAAGAAAGACGGCGTGCCTGACAGCTGGATAACGGCGGCGCAGAATTCACCGATCTATAAGATGGCTATGGAATGGAAAGTTGCTTTTCCGCTCCATCCGGAATATCGCACCTTACCGATGGTCTGGTATATTCCTCCATTATCGCCCATCCAGCATGCTGCCGAAAACGACCGAATTGAAATGAACGGAGTGATACCCGATGTCCACAAGCTTCGGATTCCGGTGAAGTATTTGGCAAACATGCTAACCGCTGGAAAAGAGTTTCCTATAGTGCATGCGCTGGAGCGTATGATTGCCATGCGTGAATACATGCGTGCAAAAAATGTTGACGGCACGACAAACGACGCTGTTTTAGATCGGGTTGGATTGGATGAGGCTACAGTATCCGATATGTATCGTATCATGGCGTTGGCGAACTACGAGGATCGTTTTGTGATTCCCACCAACCATCGTGAATATGCAGGCAAAACACCGTTTGACAATGAGATTGCCTTTGATGTACGATCGAGTTGTGGCTTCAGTTTTGGAAACGGTTGCTCTGGTGGGCAAAGTAAAACTAGCTTATTTGGAACTAATACTCACCGAAACACCATGAGCGGTCAGGTGCCTCAAAAATTCAAGGAAAAACGAGAATCAAAAAATCAAGGAAATGAACCGTGAGAACATTTAAGATATTAGGGTTGCTGCTCACCTATCCGGAAGGAAGCCTGTATAGTGCATCGGATGAGCTTATAGCTCACTTGCAACAAGAGGCTATTTTATCCAATGGGTGGATTAAACGCATTGAACAATTCCTATTGCGGCAAAAAAATAAAGAGTTGATTAATGTACAGGAGGATTATGTCGAAACTTTTGATCGGGGACGGGCTCATTGCTTGCATCTGTTCGAGCATATTCACGGCGAATCTCGCGACCGAGGTCAGGCTATGGTTGATTTGAGCGAGACCTACGCATCCAAGGGGCAATATATCAACAACAACGAGCTTCCGGACTATCTCCCGTTATTTATGGAGTATCTTTCTCGTTGTTCGTTTCAAGAAGCTAGCGGTCTGCTTGGTGAGGCTATAGATGTTATCGCGATGATTGGCGCGAAGCTTAAAAAACGCAAATCTCCTTATGCGGTAGTGTTTGAAGCCATTGAGCTACTTTCATCGGTGGAAGCAAATAAAATGAAAATTAAGGAAGTGCTACAAGCAGCAACGAAAGATCCTGAAACCTTTGAGGAATTGGATGAACAGTGGAAAGAGGCAGAGGCTTTCGGTGGAGATCCGATTAAGAATGTTAATATAGATTGTGAAAGTTGTAATGCTTTTCCTAATACAACAAAGCAATTGGAAAGAATGATCGGAGATACACAATGACTATCGATGATTTAAACCAATTTTTATTCGGGACTTATCCGTATATTTGCCTAACTGTTTTTGTTCTGGGCAGTGCGTTGCGCTATGATCGTGACCAATACACTTGGAAAGCGGATTCTAGCCAGTTGTTGCGCAAGAAAGGCATGCGTATTGGAAATAATTTATTCCATATCGGTATCATCCTCTTGTTTTTTGGACATTTGATAGGGCTATTAACCCCGCATGCGATATATGCTCATTTGTTGACTTCATCCACGAAGCAGCTATTGGCTATGGTGGCGGGTGGTATTTTTGGTAGCATTTGTTTTATCGGCATGACGATGCTATTATACCGTCGTTTATTCGATCCACGTATCCGTGCGACCAGCAAGCCATCGGATATTATGCTTCTGCTTGTTCTCTATGCGCAGCTGATTTTAGGTCTTCTTACCATTTATTTTTCAGCACAACATATGGATGGAACCTCAATGATAGCGCTGGCAAACTGGGCGCAACACATTGTGATATTTCGGGCTGGCGCCGCCGAGTTTGTGGCAGAAGAGGCACTTGTCTTTAAACTGCATCTTGTATTAGGTAGCACTATTTTTCTTATTTTCCCCTTTACCCGAATGGTGCATGTTTTCAGCGGGGTGACGGCACCGATAAAATACCTGTCACGCTCAGGATACCAAATTGTTCGCAAGCGTTGGTAGCAGAGGAGGAAAAATGCCAATTGTCGTCAATGATGTTGAGATCACCGATGATGAAGTCCATGCCGAGATGCAGCATCATCCTGCTACATCTGTGGAGGTTGCACGCCATAAAGCAGCACGGGCATTGGTTATCCGTCAATTGCTTTTGCACGCTGCTGGAGAAAGAAATCTGTTGGGCGATCCAAGGAAGGTCAGTGCTGAAAGCGTCGAAGAGACAATAGGTTTGTTGATACAGCAGGAAGTTTCGGTACCAGAGGCAGACGAGCAAAGTTGCAAGCGGTATTACGAACAAAATCTGCAGCGATTTGTTGATAAAAAAACACATCGGGTACTGCCATTCGACAGTGTTTTCTCACATATTCGAGATTATCTTCATGCCCGTTCTATGCAGACGGGCATTAGCCAATACATCAAACTTCTTGCTGGCAAAGCGCGAATTGCAGGATTTGACATCGTGGGAAGTGACACTCCGCTTGTGCAGTAGTTGGATTCTATCAATTTGCCTTGAATCGCAATCGATGCTCTATCGTGTTGCTCGGCTATTTGGAGGCGGGCAAGACTTTGCCTGACTGCTATCGTTTTCTGTTGCTCGGGTAGGATCGTCAGGTCGAGTTAGTCTACAACGGCAAGACGGAGATTTTTTTCTCCAACACAGAGAATTCACCGCATCGGTCGCGACTTGCGTTTTCCCCAGAAAAGCAGCCCTCGTTTGTGGAAGGCAAAGACCGATCTGCACGCCTTTGGCGGAAATCCTATATCTTATTTCGGACAGGACACGATCACGGACGCAGGGGGGAACGATACTCTGTGGTTAAAAAATACGGAAGGTATAAAAATTTTATTGTGTTTCCCTATTGCTTTGTGCTTACAAAGCGGATATTGTCCGAATCGGGAGCGATTGAATTTCGTCATTGAAACAATCAAATCAGGAGAACTAAACTATGAGATCGGAAAATATTGTAACCCTCGTTGCATCCAAAGACGAGGGGAATGAAGGAAAACGCAACAAAAGAACCCAAATCTTGAGCGCCTTGCTGTCAGCGAGTGCGCTCGGCGTGTTTTTGGAGGGTTGCGGCGGCGAAGACACAAGCAGCGGCGGCGCTCTTCCTGCTGCTCCTGCTGTTCGTGGTAGCGAGAGCACCCCGCTTGTTGGAACGGCAGTAGAGGGAGAAACCTTCACGGGTACGGCAGGCAAGGACTGGGTGAGCTACGCAGGCTCGACAATAGATGCGGGTGTTACCATCGACCTTGACACTCTTGACACCGATGGTGCTGCCACGGGTTCAGGCGGTTGGGCTGCGGGAGATAAGCTGAAAGGCATCAACAACCTGATCGGCTCGAAGGGAGTAGACACCTTGACTGGCAACAATCTTGCCAACACCTTGCGTGGTGGCTTGGGTGCGGACACGCTCGAAGGCGGCGGGGGTGCGGACACGCTCGATGGCGGTGAGGGGACGGAAGACACTGCCAGCTATAGTGGCTCTGTAGAGGGGGTCAAGGTTGACCTTTCTCAGACAGACGCGCAAGAGGACTTTGACGGCGCGCAAGGCTTTACAGCCAACCAAGGCGGCGATGCGGTGGGAGACACTCTCAGCGGTATCGAGAATCTTGAAGGTTCGGGTCAAGCCGACTGGCTTTTGGGCAATGGCGGTGTCAACGCCCTCAGTGGCGGTGCAGGCGACGACCGTCTTGAGGGTGGTGCGGATGCGGACACTCTTGATGGCGGTGTAGGCGACGACCGTCTTCTGGGGGGTGGGGGTGCGGACACGCTCGAGGGCGGCGACGGGCAAGACGCTGTTGATTACGAGGATGCTGGCGAAGGGGTCAGAATTGACCTTACTTTGAAAAGAGAGAGCGCGACTCTGACAGGAGCACAACGAGACTTCGACGGAGATAACGGCTTTGCATCCAACAGCAACGAAGCTGTGGGCGACATTCTCACAAACGTCGAAGATATCTATGGCTCTGGTCACGACGACTGGATTAATGGCAATGAAAACAGCAACATCCTTAGAGGAAGAGATGGCGACGATCGCCTTGAGGGTGGCGATGGCAACGACCGCCTTGAGGGCGGCGTTGGCAACGACAATCTCTACGGAGACGACGGAGACGACAACCTTGAGGGTGGAGCAGGCACGGACATCATTGCGGGCGGAGCAGGAGACGACACGCTTGAGGGAGGAGCAGGAGACGACACGTTAGAGGGCGGAGCGGGTACGGACACCTATGCGTTCAACGCGGGCGATGGCACGGATACCATTACAGACGATGGCGGCAAGATCGTCTTCAATCAAGGGGCGAGCAACGACTATGCGGGCGCAAGCTACTCTTTCGCCTATGTCGAGGGCAAGGTAAGGCTCACCGTAGAAAATGGAGGCAACACGCTCAATGCCATAGACTTCACGAGTTATCCTTCAGGTTACACTTTCTACACGCGGAGCGGTAGCACGGACAGCGAAATAACTTTACCTGCCGTGCCTGCGAGAGATATCGCTGGCAGCGGTGGAGATGATATCCTTGAGGGTGGAGCAGGCACGGACATCATTGCGGGCGGCGCAGGAGACGACACGCTTGAGGGAGGAGCAGGAGACGACACGTTAGAGGGCGGAGCGGGTATGGACACCTATGTGTTCAACGCGGGCGATGGCACGGATACGATCGACGACGACGGCGGCAACATCGTCTTCGACCAAGGGACGAGCGACGACTATGCGGACGCAACCTATACCTTCGTGCGTGCGGATGACGGACGCGGCGATGCTGTAACGCTCACAATTTCCAAGGACAGCAAGACGCTCAATGTCATAGAGTTTGCGAGCGATCCTTCAAGTTACACTTTCTATACGCGTAGCGGTAGCAGCGACAGCGACATCACTTCTTCCTTACCTGCTGTGCCAGCGAAACGGTTTGAGGGCAGCGTGGGAGACGACAACCTTGAGGGGGGAGCAGGCACGGACATCCTTGCGGGCGGAGCAGGAGACGACACGCTTGAGGGAGGAGCAGGAGACGACACGCTAGAGGGCGGAGCGGGTACGGACACCTATGTGTTCAACGCGGGCGATGGCACGGATACGATCGACGACGACGGCGGCAACATCGTCTTCGACCAAGGGACGAGCGACGACTATGCGGACGCAACCTATACCTTCGTGCGTGCGGATGACGGACGCGGCGATGCTGTAAAGCTCACGGTTTCCAAGGACAGCAAGACGCTCAATGTTATAGAGTTTGCGAGCGATCCTTCAAGTTACACTTTCTATACGCGTAGCGGTAGCAGCGACAGCGACATCACTTCTTCCTTACCTGCTGTGCCAGCGAAACGGTTTGAGGGCAGCGGGGGAGACGACATCCTTGAGGGGGGAGCAGGCACGGACATCATTGCGGGCGGAGCAGGAGACGACACGCTTGAGGGGGGAGCAGGAGACGACACGTTAGAGGGCGGAGCGGGTACGGACACCTATGTGTTCAACGCGGGTGATGGCACGGATAGGATCGACGACGACGGTGGCAACATCGTCTTCGACCAAGGGACGAGCGACGACTATGCGGACGCAACCTATACCTTCGTGCGTGCGGATGACGGACGCGGCGATGCTGTAAAGCTCACGGTTTCCAAGGACAGCAAGACGCTCAATGTTATAGAGTTTGCGAGCGATCCTTCAAGTTACACTTTCTATACGCGTAGCGGTAGCAGCGACAGCGACATCACTTCTTCCTTACCTGCTGTGCCAGCGAAACGGTTTGAGGGCAGCGGGGGAGACGACAACCTTGAGGGGGGAGCAGGCACGGACATCATTGCGGGCGGAGCAGGAGACGACACGCTTGAGGGGGGAGCAGGAGACGACACGTTAGAGGGCGGAGCGGGTACGGACACCTATGTGTTCAACGCGGGTGATGGCACGGATAGGATCGACGACGACGGTGGCAACATCGTCTTCGACCAAGGGGCGAGCGACGACTATGCGGACGCAACCTATACCTTCGTGCGTGCGGATGACGGACGCGGCGATGCTGTAACGCTCACGGTTTCCAAGGACAGCAAGACGCTCAATGTTATAGAGTTTGCGAACGATCCTGCGCTAGGCAGTTACACTTTCTATACGCGTAGCGGTAGCAGCGACAGCGACATCACTTCTTCCTTACCTGCTGTGCCAGCGAAACGGTTTGAGGGCAGCGCGGGAGACGACAACCTTGAGGGTGGAGCAGGCACGGACATCATTGCGGGCGGAGCAGGAGACGACACGCTTGAGGGAGGAGCAGGAGACGACACGTTAGAGGGCGGAGCGGGTACGGACACCTATGCGTTCAACGCGGGCGATGGCACGGATACGATCGACGACGACGGTGGCAACATCGTCTTCGACCAAGGGGCGAGCGACGACTATGCGAACGCAACCTATACCTTCGTGCGTGCGGATGACGGACGCGGCGATGCTGTAACGCTCACAATTTCCAAGGACAGCAACACGCTCACTTCTTCCTTATGCTGTGCCAGCGAAACGGTTTGAGGGCAGCGGGGGAGACGACAACCTGCAGGCACGGACATCATTGCGGGCGGAGCAGGAGACGACACGCTTGAGGGGGGAGCAGGAGACGACACGTTAGAGGGCGGAGCGGGTACGGACACCTATGTGTTCAACGCGGGTGATGGCACGGATAGGATCGACGACGACGGTGGCAACATCGTCTTCGACCAAGGGGCGAGCGACGACTATGCGGACGCAACCTATACCTTCGTGCGTGCGGATGACGGACGCGGCGATGCTGTAACGCTCACGGTTTCCAAGGACAGCAAGACGCTCAATGTTATAGAGTTTGCGAACGATCCTGCGCTAGGCAGTTACACTTTCTATACGCGTAGCGGTAGCAGCGACAGCGACATCACTTCTTCCTTACCTGCTGTGCCAGCGAAACGGTTTGAGGGCAGCGCGGGAGACGACAACCTTGAGGGTGGAGCAGGCACGGACATCATTGCGGGCGGAGCAGGAGACGACACGCTTGAGGGAGGAGCAGGAGACGACACGTTAGAGGGCGGAGCGGGTACGGACACCTATGCGTTCAACGCGGGCGATGGCACGGATACGATCGACGACGACGGTGGCAACATCGTCTTCGACCAAGGGGCGAGCGACGACTATGCGAACGCAACCTATACCTTCGTGCGTGCGGATGACGGACGCGGCGATGCTGTAACGCTCACAATTTCCAAGGACAGCAACACGCTCAATGTCATAGAGTTTGCGAGCGATCCTTCAAGTTACACTTTCTATACGCGTAGTGGTAGCAGCGACAGCGACATCACTTCTTCCTTACCTGCTGTGCCAGCGAAACGGTTTGAGGGCAGCGGGGGAGACGACAACCTTGAGGGGGGAGCAGGCACGGACATCATTGCGGGCGGAGCAGGAGACGACACGCTTGAGGGGGGAGCAGGAGACGACACGTTAGAGGGCGGAGCGGGTACGGACACCTATGTGTTCAACGCGGGTGATGGCACGGATAGGATCGACGACGACGGTGGCAACATCGTCTTCGACCAAGGGGCGAGCGACGACTATGCGGACGCAACCTATACCTTCGTGCGTGCGGATGACGGACGCGGCGATGCTGTAACGCTCACGGTTTCCAAGGACAGCAAGACGCTCAATGTTATAGAGTTTGCGAACGATCCTGCGCTAGGCAGTTACACTTTCTATACGCGTAGCGGTAGCAGCGACAGCGACATCACTTCTTCCTTACCTGCTGTGCCAGCGAAACGGTTTGAGGGCAGCGCGGGAGACGACAACCTTGAGGGTGGAGCAGGCACGGACATCATTGCGGGCGGAGCAGGAGACGACACGCTTGAGGGAGGAGCAGGAGACGACACGTTAGAGGGCGGAGCGGGTACGGACACCTATGCGTTCAACGCGGGCGATGGCACGGATACGATCGACGACGACGGTGGCAACATCGTCTTCGACCAAGGGGCGAGCGACGACTATGCGAACGCAACCTATACCTTCGTGCGTGCGGATGACGGACGCGGCGATGCTGTAACGCTCACAATTTCCAAGGACAGCAACACGCTCAATGTCATAGAGTTTGCGAGCGATCCTTCAAGTTACACTTTCTATACGCGTAGTGGTAGCAGCGACAGCGACATCACTTCTTCCTTACCTGCTGTGCCAGCGAAACGGTTTGAGGGCAGCGTGGGAGACGACAACCTTGAGGGTGGAGCAGGCACGGACATCATTGCGGGCGGAGCAGGAGACGACACGCTTGAGGGAGGAGCAGGAGAAGACACGCTAGAGGGAGGAGCGGGTACGGACACCTATGTGTTCAACGCGGGCGATGGCACGGATACGATCGACGACGACGGCGGCAACATCGTTTTCGACCAAGGGGCGAGCGACGACTATGCGGACGCAACCTATACCTTCGTGCGTGCGGATGACGGACGTGGTAAGGCTGTAACGCTCACAATTTCCAAGGACAGCAACACGCTCAATGTCATAGAGTTTGCGAGCGATCCTTCAAGTTACACTTTCTATACGCGTAGCGGTAGCAGCGACAGCGACATCACTTCTTCCTTACCTGCTGTGCCAGCGAAACGGTTTGAGGGCAGCGTGGGAGACGACATCCTTGAGGGGGGAGCAGGCACGGACATCATTGCGGGCGGAGCAGGAGACGACACGCTTGAGGGGGGAGCAGGAGACGACACGTTAGAGGGCGGAGCGGGTACGGACACCTATGTGTTCAACGCGGGTGATGGCACGGATAGGATCGACGACGACGGTGGCAACATCGTCTTCGACCAAGGGACGAGCGACGACTATGCGGACGCAACCTATACCTTCGTGCGTGCGGATGACGGACGCGGCGATGCTGTAACGCTCACGGTTTCCAAGGACGGCAACACGCTCAATGTTATAGAGTTTGCGAGCGATCCTGCGCTAGGCAGTTACACTTTCTATACGCGTAGCGGTAGCAGCGACAGCGACATCACTTCTTCCTTACCTGCTGTGCCAGCGAAACGGTTTGAGGGCAGCGTGGGAGACGACAACCTTGAGGGCGGCGCGGGCAACGACTACCTCAACGGCGGTGATGGCGCGGACACCCTCAGCGGCGGTGGGGGCGACGACACCCTTGAGGGCGACGCGGGCGACGACATCCTCAACGGCGGAGCAGGCACGGACAGCTATGTCTTTGAGGCAGGGGGTGGCGCGGACATCATCCGAGGCGATACGGACGACGGCAAGCTGTACTTTAAAGATGCGACAGGTGGTGATGATTTCTCCGCTTCGCGCAATGGCAACGGCGATGTGACCATCACGATCGGCAACGAAGGGGATGGCGACTCCGTGACGATTGAGGGCTATGCCGATGGTCGTTACTCCGTGTACTACGGCGATACGGACATAGCACTGGGCACTCTGAAGATAGCGCTAACAGAGGGAGGAAAATTGACGGGCGGCAGCGGAGAAGATTTTCTTCTTGGCTTGGAGGGCAAAGACGGCATCTATGGCGGCATGGGCGATGACACCCTCTACGGTGGTGATGGCGACGACACCATCTTCGGCAATGATATTGGCGCGGTCAAAGATATCTCCGAGAAAAACTATATCCTTGGCGGCGCGGGTGCAGACAGCCTCTACAGCGGCGCGGGCGACGACAACCTTAAGGGCGGCGCGGGTAACGACGAACTCAATGGCTACGATGGCGACAACATCCTCAACGGCGGCGCGGGTATAGACGACCTCAACGGCGGCGCAGGCCTAGACACTTATGTCTTTTCTGTAGGCGACGGCACAGACACAATCATGGATGAAGCAGGAGACAGCATGACCTTGCGATTCGAAGGTAATAGTTATACTTCTTACGAAGCCGAGGATTTCGCTAGTTCCGTTTTTACTAGGGTCGGCAACAATCTTGAAATCTCCATAGACAAGAACAGCAACGATGGTATCGATGACAAAATCACGATCAAGGACGCCTACGACACCGACTCATCCACAGGAGTAGGCAACTCGGCATTTACGATCAGCATCGAATACGGCAACGAGGACAGCTTTACCGAAGTGACAAACGAATTCTGGCACAACCTATGACACCTGAAACAGGAAGCCGTGCGTTTCGCTCGCTTTTGCCCAAGAAAAGAAAAATTCCTACAAAATCTGAAACAAGCCCTGCTCGTGGTCAAAAGCAAAGAAGGCTCGTCTCCTTTACGGAGAGCGAGCCTTCTTCGAATAAGCCGAGAGACTTTGTCTCTCGCCTTGTTAGCCGTTGCCTCTTCCGCCGCCGGAAGGGTTTCCTGTTGTCGAAGGCCAGTTTCCCCCATTTTGTCCTCCGCCTTTGCCCCCGCCTTTTCCTTTTGTCATGATCGTTTCCTCCTTGACATAAGGGGTTGATAAAGGATGTATCCCATCATGCGAAAGAAATCCGCGAATGTCAACTCTTTTGCGAATTTTTTCTCTATATTCCCAAAGTTAAGTATTTTTTCCCAAGTTGGTGTTCCAAATTCGCATACTTAAGTCCTCATGACAGACATCCTCCTGCCCCTCTGTCAGCTGTATGCGCGTCCCCAACGGGATTCGAACCCGTGTTGCCGGCGTGAAAGGCCGGTGTCCTAGGCCTCTAGACGATGGGGACAGAAAGCAGACGAACCCACCCTAAAACACTCCTCCATGCCCGTCAACCTCTATCTGCCTCCAGACGCCAGCACAACACAAACAAAGAGACCACAAGACAAACTCCCAAAATATGATGCGCAACACCCAAAAAAACAGGAACATGCAACCGCAAAACTACGCCTCCCAGCAGAGCCTGCAATAAGGGCAAAAACAAAAGAAGTCTCACATGCCAGTCAAGACGAACACAACTCCGCCTCAACTTCCAAAACAACCCCCCGCAAGCCAACAACAAAAGCAACGCCAAAAAACGATGCTCAAACTGAACGGCGCTCGGATTTTCTAAGGCATTCCTCCACCAAGGCTCCAAAAGAGCGTAATCCGAAGGAATAAGACTGCCCGACATCAATGGCCAATCGTTGTGAATTCCTCCCGCCTTCAAGCCCGCGACGAACCCTCCCATCAGAAAGGTCAACCCCGAAAGCAGCGCGACTGAAAAACTAGATGCTCGAACAAGGCGCGAGACGAAAAGTTTCCGTTGCAAAAGCTTCTCGAGAAACATCCTCCGCATCAGCGTCAGCAGCAGCAGCAACGCCAACAAAAGATGCGCCACCAGAAAATAAGGCGAGACGCGCGCAACTTCTCTCAAGCCGCTTTTCACCATCCCCCAGCCCAAAAATCCCTGCAAAGCGACAAGTCCCAGCAGCAAGCACAGAAAGAGTGCGCGTTCTCTGTTCTTGAGCAAAACTTGCAACAAGAGCATCCCGAGCAACAAAAGAGCTATCCCCCTCGCAAGCGAGCGATGCACCCACTCCCACCAAAAGATGCGTTGAAATTCCTCAAGCGAGATGCCTCTGTTGACGCTCTGTCCTTCAGGCGATTGCTGGTAGTGGCGGAAGGTCTTCTGCCACGCTTGCAAGTCGAGCGGAGGAAGCTCGCCCAGCGGTTGCCATGTCGTCATCGAAAGCCCCGAGTCGGTAAGACGCGTAGCAGCTCCCAGCGCCATCAGCGCGAGCAGCAAAAAAGCTACAAGGACGAGAAATCCACAGAAAGATGCTACGCGCAAGGGCATGGGTGAGGGCCTGGGCATGGGTATGGGCATGGGTATCGACTATTAAATGAGGGACAGCTGGCATCTTTCTTGCATACCATAGCATTACAAGAGCAACACAGGGGGATTTGCAAGGGGGTTTTGCAAGAGAATTTCGCAGGAGAATTTTATATGGTTTTATCTCTTTTCGCCTTACCTTCAGCTGCCGTTGCTGCGCACTCGGATTCGATGGCGGTGATCTCGCACAACATTGCGAATGTGAACACACCTGGCAGCAAGGGTAGCGTTGCGCAATTCCGTCCTTTGTTGGCGGAGACACAAAGCGTCGAGACAAACCTGCGCGGTCGGCATGGGTTGCAGACCTACGAGCGTTCCGATATTTCGCGTCAAGGCACTCCTATCGTGACGGGTCGCAGGTTAGACTTGGCGATTCAAGGCGGGGGCTTTTTCGCCTTGGAAAACGCTGCGGGCGATGTGACCTACACGCGCAACGGCAGTTTTGAGAATTTGTTCGACGACACCGCGCCTGTGGGAGCCAACAGCTTTTTAGGCGATGCGTCGGGAAGCTATGTGTTGGGATGGAGTGTCAATGATGCCTTCGCTTTTCCGACCAAATCGGATGCTACCTTGGATCGAATTCTTTTGTCGGAGACGCTCTCAGTTCTCGGCACGCCTTCGAACGAGGGCTCGGTGGATGTTGTTTTGGCTGTCAATGACGGCTTTCAGCAGGCTCGAAACTTGGAGCACAAGCTTTCGGTCATCGACGGAGGCGGAGAAGAGAACACGGTTTTATTTCGTTACAGCGCGGTCGATGGCGAGGCGAATGCTTGGCTACTCCGCACGACGCGCTCGGAGGGGAATGTCTTGCTGGACGAGGCGATCCTTCGTTTCGACGGCGAGGGTCGTTTAGCGTCTGTGCAGGGGGTTGGCGATACGCTTGTTGAGGATGAGGTTCTTGTTTTGCAAGGCGCGGGCTTGGGAGGGGGAATCGATGTTCGTGTGGACTTGGCGGCGGTTCGTTCGTATGGTGGCGGCGGGCAGGTTGTTCGCGCTTCTGTCGATGGTGTTGTGGGCGGCTTGCTGGACGAGTGGAGCATTTCGGAGCAGGGGTTGATCGAGGGATCTTTTTCCAACGGTGATCGTCGTGCGATTGCGCAGATAGCGATTGCCGATTTGGTGAACCCCGATTCGCTCAACGCGGAGGAGGGGACGAGATTTCGTTTGAGCGAGAGTAGCGGGGCTGTTACCTACTATGATTTGTTGGAGACGCGTCGAGCGCGTGTTTTTTCGGGGCAGTTGGAATCGTCGACGGTGACTTTGGGCGAGGAGTTTGCCCGCATGATCGAGACGCAGAGCGCGTACAACTTGGCATCCTTGACGCTACAAACGGCCAACGACTTGACACGCACGGCGGTCGATATCAAGCGATAAGACTCCTGCGAAGACAGGCGGATAGAGGGCAAGAACAGAGCGCAGGATTTGGAACGGGATAGCGAAGGAAATTTTAATCTCCCTTGACTCCTTCGCGCTGCGTTGCTAGAACAATCCTCAAGCGGAGAGGATCTTCTCCTCCCGCAACTTAAGGACACATCACTAAGGAGACTTTTCATGTCACTGTCCCAAACCTTGGCTCGTTGTACGCTCGGCGTCATCGCTAGCCTTTCCCTGCTTGCCGCCACCCCGTCCTCATCGACGGCTGCGAGCAAGTTCATCGCCATCGGCACAGGCGGTCCCACCGGCGTCTACTTCGTCACGGGAAACGCTATCTGCCGCATGGTCCACAAAGAAGCCGCCGAAGGACGCTCGAAAGGACGCAAGCACGGATTGCGTTGTTCCGCGCCCTCGACCGCTGGCTCGACCTACAACATTGGTCAGATCCGAGCCGGCGCGCTCGATTTCGGCGTCGCTCAGTCCGATTGGCAATACCACGCCTACAACGGCACTTCCAAGTTCGAAGGCAAACGTTTCGAAGACTTGAGAGCCGTCTTCTCCGTACATCCCGAGCCGTTCCAAATCTTGGTCGGCAAGAAGTCTCGTATCAAAGATTGGAACGGACTCAAGGGTAAGCGCGTCAATATCGGCAACCCAGGTTCCGGTCAGCGCGGCACGATGGAGGTTCTGATGAAAATCCACAACACCTCCAAGGGCGACTTCAAGCAGGTAACCGAGCTCACCTCGTCAGAGCAATCGCAGGCTCTGTGCGACGGAAAGATCGATGCCTACGGCTACACCGTCGGTGTGCCGAACGCAGGGGTGGCTCAGGCTGCCGACGGGTGTGGCGCGAAGATCATTTCTCTGACAACAGCGCCCATCGAGAAGCTGGTGGCAGACAATGCCTACTACGCCTTCGCAACGATCCCGAAAGGCACCTACAAGACGACGAAGAAGGATGTACGTACCTTCGGCGTGAAAGCGACCTTCGTTACTAGCCGACGCACCAGCGATGCTGCCGTCTACGAGGTGGTGCGTGCCGTCTTCGAAAATCTTGAGGACTTCAAAAAGCTGCATCCCGCCTTCAAGCATCTTGATGCCAAGGCAATGATAACCGAAGGACTTTCCGCACCACTGCACAAAGGAGCGGTCAAGTACTACAAAGAAAAAGGTTGGATGTAAGCCAACCTCGATCAAGGATGACAGGGGGGAGGGCGTCGATCGTACTGTTCGTGCCGTCGTTTGACGATGGGCGTGGCAATGGTGCGGCTCGCCTTCCTCCCTGCTCCTTTCGCCAATATAGGAAGCATTTCCAGGAAGCATTTCGAGGAGATTTTTCATGCCACTCTTCATTTTTATTTTGCAAACTCTGGCTCGTTTCACGCTCGGCATTATCGCTAGCCTCTTCCTGCTTGTCGCAACCCCGTCCTTATCGACGGCTGCGAGCAGGTTCATCGCCATCGGCACAGGCGGTCCCACCGGCACCTACTTTGTCGTCGGCAACGCCATCTGTCGCATGGTTGACAAAGCCGCCGCCGAAGGACGCAGCGAAGAACGCCAGAACGGATTGCGTTGCTCGGCGCCCTCGACCGCAGGCTCGATCTACAACATCGCTCAGCTCAGAGCAGGCGCGCTCGATTTCGCCATCGTTCAGTCCGACTGGCAATACCACGCCTACTACGCTACTTCCAAGTTCGAGGGGAAGCGATTCAAAGACTTGAGAGCCGTCTTCTCCGTGCATGCCGAGCCGTTCCAAATCTTGGTCGGTGGAGCATCGGGCATTCGAGGTTGGGACGGACTCAGAGGCAAGCGCGTCAACATCGGAAACCTAGGCTCTGGTCAGCGTAGCACGATGGAGATTTTGATGAAAATCCACAATACCTCCAAGGACGACTTCAAGCAGGCGAGCGAGCTCGCCTCGTCCGAGCAGTCGCAAGCTCTGTGCGATGGAAAGATCGATGCTTACGGCTACACCGTCGGCGTGCCGAACGCAGGGGTGGCTCAGGCTGCCGACGGGTGCGGCGCTAGAATCATTTCTCTGGCGACAGCGCCCATCGAGAAGCTGGTGGAGAATAGGCCCTACTACACCTTTACGACGATTCCGAGAAACACCTACAAGACGACGAAAAGCGATGTGCGTACCTTCGGCCCGAAGGCGACCTTAGTTACTAGCGGGCGCACCAGCGATGTTACCGTCTACGAGGTGGTGCGTGCCGTCTTCGAAAATCTTGAGAAATTCAAAAAGCAACACCCCTCCTTCAAGCGTCTTGACTCCAATGCCATGATCAGCGAAGGGCTTTCCGCACCCTTTCACCAAGGAGCAATCAGATACTACAAAGAAAAAGGTTGGATGTAAGCCAACCTTGCTCAGGAGAGAAAAACTTATCAATAGCAGAGTGCCCCATGTCTCGACCGCCTTCTTCCTCGCCTTCCTCCGCTGATTCTCTGAACGAGCGTTTCGCCGAGGGCGGCAGACGCTTGGACGGAGGCTGGGGCAAGATGTTTGCCTTGACGGCGGCCTGTTGGTCGTTGTTTCAAATTTGGATCGCCTCCCCTCTGCCGTTTCTCCTGAATTTTGGAATCATCCACGGTGTTCCTGCGCGCGCGATCCACTTGGCGTTTGCCTTCGCCTTGGTTTTTTTGAGTTATCCTCTGTTGAACCGCTGGTGCACGCGTAAGGGAGGTCCGCCGCGCTTCGACGCTTGGCTGGGAGTGGTGCTGCTTGTGCTTGCGGTGGGGTCTTGCCTTTACATTGTTTTTGCTTACGATCAGCTGGTCGAGCGCACGGGAATTTTACTCCGCCTGCCTTTTGGCGAAGGAGGATTTCCTGTCGAGCTTGTCATCGGCTTTGTTGGCTTGTTGCTGCTGCTGGAGGCGACTCGCCGAGCGATTGGCTTGGCGTTGGTGATTGTGTCTGCGTCCTTTATCGTCTATGCGCTGTATGGACAATCGATGCCTGAGCTGATCTCGCATCGAGGTTTGTCCTTCGATCGTCTGATCGGATACTACTGGTTCGGCGGCGAGGTTGTCTTCGGCATTCCGTTGGATGTTGCGACCAGCTTTGTCTTTATGTTCGTGCTGTTCGGCGCGCTTTTGAACCGCGCGGGCGGCGGGAAGTTCTTTTTGGATTTGGCTTTCGCGTGCGTCGGCAAGTATCGCGGCGGACCTGCGAAAGCCTCGATCTTGGCATCGGGCATGACGGGAATGATTTCAGGCTCTTCGATCGCAAACACCGTCACGACGGGGACATTCACGATCCCCGTCATGCGACAGGTGGGCTTGCCCGCCGTCAAGGCGGGAGCTATCGAGGTGGCAGCGTCGGTGAACGGACAGCTCATGCCGCCTATTATGGGCGCGGCAGCTTTCATCATGGCAGAGCTGTTGGGCATCAGCTATCAGACGGTCATCTACCATGCGATCGTGCCGGCGTTTGTCGCCTATTTGGCGCTCTTTTGGATCTCGCACTTGGAATCGATGAAACTGAACTTGCGCCCGATGGCACCCTCGGCGATCCCTCATTTCTTCAAGGTGTTGCGCGGAGGACTCCACCACCTCTTGCCGATCCTGCTGTTGATCTATTTGTTGCTGGTGAAGCGTTTCACGCCCTCCTTGGCGATCTTTTGGACAACCGCGCTTTTGTTGCTGTCGATGGTATGCCAGCGGCTTGCTCCCGCGTTGCGAGCGCAAGGCTTGTCGATGTGGAGGCTCTTGCGCGAGGGCTTGCGCGAGGCGGGGCGCGACATCGGATCGGGGTTGGTCGCGGGCGCGCGCAATATGGCGGGCATTTCTATCGCGGTGGGTTGTGCGGGAATCGTCGTCGGCTCGGTCGGCGCAACAGGGCTCAACAACGCGCTCATCGGCATCGTCGAGGCGATCGCAGGCAACAATATCTACATCCTGCTCGCCCTCACGGCGCTCTTGTGCCTACTGCTCGGCTTGGGCTTGCCGACGACGGCGAACTATCTCGTCGTCGCCTCCTTGATGGCGCCCGTGTTGGTCGAGCTGGGAGCGGCGTCGGGCTTGGTCTTGCCCCTCATCGTCGTCCACCTCTATGTTTTCTACTTCGGCTTGATGGCGGATGTCACGCCGCCCGTAGGCTTAGCGGCTTACGCCGCCGCCGCCATCTCACGCGCCGATCCCATCAAGACGGGCATACAGGCTTTCGCCTACGAAATTCGCACCGCCATTTTGCCGCTCGTCTTCGTCTTTAACACCGAACTAGTTCTGATCGGCATCAAGAGTTGGTGGCAGGGCTTGTTCGTCTTCGCAACCTCGCTGCTTGCCATCATGTGCTTTGCCTCGGCGACCCAACGTTTCTTTCTCAAACGCCTACGATGGTCAGAGATGGCTTTCTTGCTGTTGATAGCAGGAGCTTTGTTGCGTCCTGACGGAGTGCTTTCGATCGTCTATCCGCGTTGGCAGCAGGCGGAGCTCACAACGGAGGCTCGCGCTGACCTTGACTTCGCGGGCAGGGAGGTGCGCGTTGCCGTCACGCGCTTCACCGATTACGGCGAGCGTTATCGTCTCGTCAGCTTTCCGCCCGCCGAGACGGGCGCGATGGGCGGCAAGACAATCGAGGGCTTGGACGCAATCGGCGTGCGCGTCGTGCGCGAGACGCAGGCGGGGGAGGAGCATCTTTCGATCGTCTCCCTCTCGTCAGAAGCGGAGGGCAAGGGCATGCTCAAAGGCGACAGGGTGACGGGCTTGGAGGCACGCATCGAAAACCGTCCATCTCCTTACTGGGTCTCGCTGTTGGCACTTTCGTTGTTAGCGGCATTTTTCTTCTGGCACAGACGCGAACAGAGGGCGACAGAACAGAGAGCAACATGAGCCAACCCCTCGCTTCTTCCGGCGCGGTTTTGCAGCGCAACTTGCGCCATAGCTATCCTTGTGCTGTGTCGGCTGCGGGCAACCATATCGTTGATGCGGAGCAGCGTCGTTATTTCGACGCTTCGGGAGGAGCGGCGATCTCCTGCTTGGGACACGGTGATTTGGAGGTGGTGGAGGCTTTGTGCAAGCAGGCGAGGCGTTTGGATTTTGCGCACACGGCTTTTTTCACCAACGATGCTGCCGAGCAGCTTGCGAGTTATCTCTGTTCTCGTGCGCCGGGCGATCTTGCCTACGCCTATTTCTGCTGCGGCGGCTCGGAGGCGATGGAGGCGGCATTCAAGCTGGCGCACCAATACTGGCAGGAGTGCGGCGAGGGAGCAACGCGGCGTTGGATCATCACGCGCCGCCAGAGTTATCACGGCAACACCTTGGGGGCGTTGTCGTTGGCGAGCAATCCACAACGTCGCAAGCCTTACGCGGCGATCTTGTTGGAGCAGGCGACGGTGTCGGCGTGCGATCTCTATCGAGGCTTGCAAGCGGGCGAGGAAGAGGAAGCTTATGCGACGCGCTTGGCGGTAGAGTTGGACGAGAAAATCGAAGCCTTGGGGTCGCAAAATGTCATCGCCTTTGCCGCCGAGACGGTGAGCGGCAGCAGTTTGGGAGCCATGCCGCCTGCGCAAGGCTATTGGCAGAAGATGCGCGAGGTGTGCGACCGCCATGGTATTTTGTTGATTTTGGACGAGGTGATGTGTGGTAGCGGTCGGACGGGCTATCGTTTCGCTTGCGAGGAAGACGGGATTGCGCCCGATCTTTTAGCCATGTCCAAGGGGTTAGGCGGAGGCTTGCAGCCGATCGGTGTCACGCTGGCGAGCGAGCGCATCGTAGCGAAGCTACGCGATGGCTCAGGCATCTTGCGCCATGGACACAGTTTTATGGGACATCCGATCGTATGCGCAACCGCGCTGGCTGTGCAGCGTGCCATCGACGAACGCGGTCTGCTCGCCAAGGTGAGGGAGGATGGAAAAGCCTTGCAGGAGAAACTGCTCGCGGAGGTAGCGGCGCGTCCGCTCTTGGCAAAGCATGTGGGCGATGTGCGAGGACGGGGCTTGTTGCGCGCTGTCGAGTTAGTTTTCGATAAGGAGAGCAAGCAACCCTTTCCTGCGGGCTTGAAGATGTATCGGCGCGTGCGCGATTGTGCGATGGCGCGCGGTTTGATCTGCTACCCCAGCTCTGGCAATGCGGACGGGGTAAGCGGCGATCATGTTCTGCTCGCGCCGCCTTTCACGCTGAGCGGGGAGGAGTTGGATTTTCTCACCCGCACGCTTTGTGATTCAATTGGCGATGCGCTGGAAGAAAGTTTGCGTGAATCCTCAAACGGAGTGGCGTAGGCGAGGCAGGAGTCGCGTGAGGTGGTGATCGTTTCTGTTGCGCCGAACGGCGGCAGGCTGCAGAAAAGCGACCATGCTGCTCTGCCGCTTTCGATCGAGCAGCTTGTTGTCGAAGCGCGCGCTTGCAGCGATGCGGGAGCGAGCCTGATGCATTTCCATGTGCGCGACGACGAGGGACAGCATAGTTTGGATGCGGGTTTGTACAGGGAGGCTTTGGCAGCCTTGCGGGTAGAAGAGGGTTTGCTCTACCAAATATCCAGCGAGGGCTTGGGTCGCTACGCCCCTCAAGAGCAGGCGCGGTGTGTTTTCGACAGCGGTTGCAAGTTTGCCAGCGTCGCTTGGCGCGAGATGAGCGCGGACGGCTCGGCGGTCGCGCGTAAGTTTTACGATGAGGCGCACGAGCGTGCGGTGCATCTCCAGCACATCCTCTACACGCCCGCCGAGTGCGAGGGCTTGCGGAGAATGGTCGAGGAGGGAATTATCCGCAAGCAGGGGTTATGCTTGCTCTTCGTCTATGGCAGCTATGGCAAAAATATCTCTAATATCTCTGCGGGTATTTCTGGGGGTGTCGGCGGCATGCCCCCGCTCGGCAAATTTCTTCGAGACTGCCTGTCGCACTTTGCCTCTCCCTTGTATGCCGAGGGGTCTTTGGCTTTGTGGTTTCTCTGTAGTTTCGGCGATGGAGAGCAGGCGCGCCTCTTGCGGGCTGCGAGTGGCGGCGGGCATGCGCGCGTAGGCTTCGAGAACAATCTTAGGCGTTGCGACGGCAGTTTGGCTGCGAGCAACGCCGAGCAAGTTGCCTCGTTGGTCTTGGCACTGCGCGCGCAAAAAACGGAGGTAGCCAGCCTCAAGGAAACACGCGCTCTATTAGGCTTGCTTGGAAAAAAACATAAAATAGGCTAGAGTTGCGCGCGTATACATTTTTATGAACCTTTCTCTTCTTTCTTTATGAACATCGATTCCTTTCAAGCAGCGGTCAGTTTCGCGGCGGGTGCACCGCTGGAGCTGCGCTCGGTCGCCTTGGACGCGCCGCAGGCGGACGAAGTGTTGGTCGCCGTGAAGGCTTGCGCGATTTGCCACAGCGATCTGCTCTACCTCTCCGGCGCGTGGGAAGTGCCGTTGCCAGCCGTGTTCGGACACGAGGCGGCGGGAGAAATATTGGCTCTAGGCGAGCGAAGCAACGGAACTGCTCAAGACCTGCAAGTCGGCGATCGCGTCGTCGTCTCGCTGTTGCGCACTTGCGGTTCTTGTTCTGCTTGCTCGCGCGGTGAGGAGAGCCTCTGTTCGGGTAAAACACGGCTCGACGAACGCTCGCCCCTGCGTCTGCTCGAAGGAGAGCAGGCAGGTACCAGACTCTACCACGGCTTGCGCACGGCAGCCTTCGCCGAGCGTGTGCTGCTCGCGCGTTCGCAGGTGGTGAAGACTTCATCCAAAATTAATGACGGCATCGATAGTGACATCGATAGTGATTTGGCGTGCCTCTTGGGTTGCGGCGTGCTGACAGGTTTTGGAGCGGTGATGAACGCAGCTCAACCCCATGAGGGCAGCAACCTCGTAACGATAGGCTGCGGCGGCGTCGGGCTCAACTGCGTCCAAGCCGCACGCTTGACTAAACCCCAGACGAACATCGCCATCGACCCCTCGAAGGTGAAACGCACAACGGCAGAAGCGCTAGGGGCAACCCACAGCTACGCTCCATCTGACGCTCTGCCGCAAGAGGTGCGCGCTGCCACGCGCGGAGGGGCAGACTTCGTCTTCGTCGCCGTCGGAAATGTGCAAGCCATGACGCTCGGCTTCGACATGCTGCGACCAGGAGGATGCATGGTCGTCGTCGGTATGACAAAAGGAGGCGAGATGCTTCACCTCGATGCAAGCATGCTCGCAACCGAAGGAAAGATAGTGCGTGGCTCTAAAATGGGCGACGCGCGGTTGGCACGCGACGTGCCGAAGTTGCTCGACTTGCACGCACGCGGCGAGTGGAACCTCGAAAAACTCGCAGGCAACCGCTTTCCCTTCGCAGATATAAACACCGCCCTAGAGGCAGCGCGCAGCGAAGATGCGTTGCGTAGCCTCGTCATGTTCTAAGGGGATGCCATGATCTCAAACAGTTTGTCCTTGCTTCGCCTTGCCATCTCTCCCGTATCCCTGTTGCTGCTCTTGGACTGGGAGGGCAAAGGCTTGACGGTCATCCTGCTGATGACGCTCGCCGGGCTAACCGATTGCTGCGACGGCTACATCGCCCGCAAGCGAGCAGAGGAATCGCGTTTCGGCGCATACTTGGACTTGATCGCAGACCACTGCTATTTCAGCTTTTCGATGGCGGTATTGCTCTCCTTGGCGCTGCTGCCTTTGTGGCTCGTCGTCGTCGTCCTGTTGCGCACGGTCGTCACCTCGTGCGTGCGCGGCTACAACGCCTACCAGTTGGATATTCCGCACAAAACCCGCGTCGGCGTGATCGCAACTATTTGCATGTATGTAGCCCTGCCCCTAGCGGTCGCAGAATGGGGGATCGTCACACAAATCGCCTTTTATGTCAGCGCCATCTCGGCATTGTGGGGCATGGCGGAGTACAGCGTTTTCTTCGTGCGCAAACGCGGCTTGCGTTGAGGGTTGGTGAGTTTATCGCCGAAAGAATCGGGTTGTCGGACTTTTTTCCTGCGTCCAGTTGGCGAGCAGCAGGATGGCAGCCGTGCCGAGCAAGATCACGAGTAAGGCGGGAGGGGCTGCGTGGCGAATTTGCTCTTCGCGTATCAACTCGAAGACTTGGGTTGCGAGGGTGTCGAAGTCGAAGGGTCTTAGCAGGAAGGTCGCCGACAGCTCCTTGATGCCGTCGATGAACACAACGAGGGTGACCGCGAGCAGGTCGCCTCGGATGAGAGGCAAGTGTATCTTTCGCAGCACGGCGTTATGGCTCAAGCGCATGAGCTTGGCTGCATCGGAGATGGACTGGGTGATGCGCGCGGCGGCGCTCTCTGCGCCGGACAGGGCGATCGTGAGAAAGCGCGCCATATAAACGGCGGCGAGTAGCAGCAGCGAGTTGAGCAGGAAGCCTTGTTGGAAGACCTTGCCCAAAGCGAAGGCGACGATGAGCGCTCCCATGGCGAGCATGGTGGCGGGCAGGGCGTATCCCGCGGCGGCGATCGAGAAGAGGGCACGCGTTGTCCTGCTCCTCTTCTTTGGTGCGGGGGCGAGCAGGACGGCGGCAAAGCCGAGCAGCGTCGTCGCCAGTGCCGTGCTGCCGGCAAGCGTGAGCGAGTTGATCGCCGCTGCGCCATAGTCCGCGAACCTCGAAAGTGGGATGCTGTCTTGCAAGGTTTGCAAGGTCTGCAAGGCTTGCAAGGTCTGATAGAGCAAAAAGGCGAGGGGGACAAGAAAACCCAAGGCAAAGGGGGTCAGGCAGAAGACGAAGGCGAAGACGGCTTTCGCTCCCTCCAGTCGCGGCAGAACGGCGGGTTGCAGCGAGGGAGGATTTTGTGCGTAGCCTCGTCTGCCTCGTGCTGCGCGCTCGGTTGCGAGCAAGGCAAGCACGAACAGCAGCGTGATGACGCCCAACTGGGCGGCGGCGGCGGCATCGCTGTAGAGCCACCACACTTCGTAGATGGCGGTGCTGACCGTTTGCAGTGCGAAGAGCTGCACGGTGCCGAAGTCGTTCAGCACCTCCAGCATGGCGAGCGTGCAACCCGCAACGATCGCAGGGCGGGCTGTGGGTAGCGCGAGCTTGCGGAAGTTCTTGAGGCGTGAGAAACCCAGAACTCTGCCTGCCTCGAACATGCGCTCCGATTGGCGCGTCAGCGAGGCGCGCACCAGCAGGAAGACATATGGAAAGAGCGCAAACGAAAAAAGCACGACGAGCGCAGGAAGCGAGCGAACATTGATGGTGATACCGCTCTGTTGCGATAGGGCGACGAGCCACGGGTGCTCGGCAAGTTGGGTATAGACGAAGCCCGTGATGTAGGCTGGCACGGCAAGCGGCAGCGCGAGCGCCCAGCAGAAGAAGTTGCGTCCGCGGAAGTTGTACCAAGTGAGAAGTCCTGCGCAGGAGATGCCCCAAAACAGACAGCCCACGCCGCAACCCACGAGCAGGATGAGGGTGGTCGTGATGTATCGTGGCAGAACGCTGTGCGCCAAAGAAAGCAACACTGCTACGCTACCTCCCAAGGCGCGCGTCGCGATGGCAAGCAGCGGCAAGGCGACGAGGCTCGCCGCGAGCAGCAGCAAGAACGGCGGTAGTGTTTGTGTCGCGCGCCGCATGCTCTATCTAACTAAGCCTTGCGTACAAGGTTTGCCAGCGCGCCTTCTAGGAAGGGGTCGATGTTGCCGTCGAGCACGCCTTGCGCGTCTCCCACCTCGATACCCGTGCGTTGGTCTTTCACAAGACGATAGGGTTGTAGCACATAGGAGCGGATTTGCTGTCCCCAGCCGATCGGATTTTTCTGTCGCGTAGCCTCACTTGAAGCGCGCTGGTTTTCCTTCGCTCGTGCGTAGAGTTGCGATTGAAGCATGGCGTAGGCGGTCGCGCGGTTGCGGTGCTGCGAGCGGTCGCTTTGACACTGTACGACGATGCCGCTCGGCAAGTGCGTGATGCGCACCGCCGAATCGGTCGTGTTCACATGCTGGCCGCCTGCGCCTGAGGAGCGATAGGTGTCGATGCGTAGATCCTTCGCCTCGATCGCCTCGTGCGCGCTTTCCTCCAGCACGGGATAAATGCCGACCGAACAAAAGCTCGTATGCCTTCTCGCGTTCGAATCGAAGGGCGAGATGCGCACCAACCGATGCACGCCGTTTTCCTGCCGCAGCCATCCGTAGGCGTAGGCACCGCGCACCTTCAGCGTGAGCGACTTGATGCCCGCCTCCTCGCCGTAGGTGACGCTCAGCGTCTCGGTGATGAAATTGCGTTTTTCGCTCCAGCGCGAGTACATGCGGAGCAGCATCTCTGCCCAGTCTTGCGATTCTGTGCCGCCCGCACCCGCGTGGAGTTCCAAGTAGCAGTCGTTGCCGTCTTCCTCCTCGCCCAGCAAGGTCTGCAAACGCAAGGTCTCGGCGCGTTTGGCAACGGCGCGCAGCTGCTGTTCTGCGTCGTTGCGCTCGACGCTGTCCTCTGCCTCCAGCGCAAGTTGGAGCAGCGTTTTGGCATCCGTGTAGTCATCGCCAAGCGAGGCGCAATCGTCGAGCATGCCTTTGATGCGTCCTCGCTCTTTGAGGGTAGCTTGCGCTGCCTCAGGATTGTCCCACAAGTCGCTGTCTTGCGCTCTCGCTTCGAGTTCGGTCAGTTTTTCTTGCGCCTTCTCTTGGTCAAAGCCGCCCCCTCAGCAAACCCAGCGTCTTTTCGACGGCTTGCTGTAGGGCTGGAAGGTCGTCCTTGCTCTCGCGCTTGTCCATGTTCATGGAGAAAGTTTTAAAAAGGAAGGCTCGCGTCGAGGGTTGCCAAGATCTAGATGTCGAGCAGCAGGCTTTCGGGATGCTCGACGAGAGCCTTCACCCTAGCGAGAAAACTCACCGCTCCGCGTCCGTCGACAAGACGATGGTCGTAGGTCAGCGCGAGGTACATCATCGGAGCGATGCAAACCTCGCCCTCGATGGCAACGGGTCTGTCTTGGATGGTGTGCATGCCCAAGATCGCAGACTGCGGCGGATTGACGATCGGCGTCGAGAGCAACGAGCCGAAAACACCGCCGTTGGTGATGGTGAAAGTGCCGCCGCTCAACTCACCCAGCGTCAGTTTGCCCTCGCGCGCGCGTGTCGCAAACTCGGCGATTTGTCCTTCGATCTCGGCAAACGAGAGGGTTTGTGCGTTCCTGAGAACAGGCACAACTAACCCCTGCGGCGCGCTCACGGCGATACCCAAATCGCAATACTGACGGTAGACGATATCGGTGCCGTTCAGCTGCGCGCCCACCTCAGGATAGTCGTTGAGCGCAAGCACCGAGGCACGCACGAAGAAGCTCATGAAGCCAAGCTTGACACGATGCTTGCGCTCGAAAGCCTCGCGGTGTCGTTTCCTGAGCGCTTTGACGCTTGCCATGTTCACCTCGTTGAAGGTTGTCAGCAGGGCGGCGGTGTTTTGCGCTTCTTTCAAACGCTCGGCCACCTTCTGCCTGAGACGCGACATAGGCACGACCTCTTCGCCGCGCTCGTCCGCAGCGCGCAGAGCAGGCTTGGCAATCCGATAGGAGGGAGGGGGTTGCGAAGAGCTCGACGCTGTGGCTGATGCAGCGACATCAACATCGGCGCGCGTGACCGCTCCCCCCAATCCGCTACCCTTGCCACGCAAACTGGCAAGATCGACACCTTCCTCGCTCGCAGCCTCACGCGCAGAAGGCGCAGACTTGATGGGGCTAGAAATTTTCTCGGCAACCTTGTTCGCAGGTGGCGGAGGAGTTGCTGTTGCGGGTTTGCTCGCTCCTTTGGCATCCTTGTCGATATTTCCCAGCACCGTGCCGATCTCCACCTCGCTGCCTTGCGCTTGCAGGATGTCGGCTAGCACGCCTGCGACGGGCGATGGCACTTCGATGGCGACCTTGTCGGTTTCGAGCTCGACTATAGGCTCGTCGGCAGCCACCGCCTCGCCAGGCGTTTTCAGCCACTTGGCAACGGTCGCCGAGGAGACGGATTCGCCCAGTTCAGGAACACGAATGTCTATGAGATTTGCAGGCATAGTTGTTTGTTCTCTGTTGTCGGTTTATTCGAGCGCCTTGTCGAGGAGGTTTTGTTCCTGCTGCTTGTGCAAGCTCAAGCGTCCTGTAGCGGGGGAGGCTGCGGTTGGTCTTGCGATACAACGCGGTCGTTTATGCTTTGCGCCATCGACGGAGGTTAGCACAGCTTCGAGTTTTCGGTCGAGAAAACTCCATGCGCCCATATTTTCTGGCTCTTCTTGCAACCACACGAGCTCAGCTTGCGGCGTTGCTTCGAGCCGTCGTTCGAGCGCGTGATCGGGAAAGGGATAGAATTGTTCGAGACGCAGGATTTTGACATCGCGCACCTTGCGCGCTCGTCGCGCTTCGAGCAGGTCGTAGTAGATCTTGCCGCTTACCAGCACGATGCGGCGAATTTTGTTGTCTGCTTCGATCTCGTCGTTGTTGTCGTCGATGATGGTGCGGAAGTAGGTGTCGGTTGTAAACTCCTGCTGCTGCGAGACGCAGAGTTTGTGGCGCAGCAGCGACTTGGGCGACATGACGATGAGGGGTTTTCGGTAGTCTCTGTGCAGCTGTCGTCTGAGGGCGTGGAAGAGGTTGGCTGGCGACGAGATGTTGCAGACTTGCATGTTGTCTTCGGCGCACAGCTCCAAAAAGCGTTCGAGCCGTGCCGAGGAATGTTCTGGTCCTTGTCCCTCGTATCCGTGTGGCAGCAGCAAGACGATTCCGCTCATGCGCATCCACTTGGCTTCGCCCGATGCGACGAACTGGTCGATGATGACCTGCGCGCCGTTGGCGAAATCGCCGAACTGCGCCTCCCAGATGACGAGCGCGTGAGGAATAGCGAGCGAGTATCCATACTCGTATCCCAGCACGCCGAACTCGGAGAGCGGGCTGTTGATGATTTCGAGCGTTCCCTGCTCGTTTTGGATGTGGTTGAGCGAGATGTAGGGCACTTCCGATTTTTGGTCGATATAGACGGCGTGGCGTTGGCTGAATGTACCGCGTTGGCAGTCCTCGCCAGAGAAACGCACATAGTTTCCCTCGGCAAGCAGGCTACCCAAGGCGAGGGCTTCCGCGCTGGACCAGTCGATGTTTTTGCCTTGCGTCGTCATGGCTCTGCGCTGCTCGATGAGGCGTTGCAGCCTCGGATGGAGGTTGAACTCTTCGGGCAGTTTGACGATGGCGGCACCGACGCGCTGAAAGCTTTCCTGCGAGATGCCGGTCTTGGGCTGTTCGAGACGCGTGCTTTCTTCGGAGGCGCTGAGCCCTGCCCACTCTCCTCCCAGCCAGTCGGCTTGGTTGGGTTTGTGGCTTTGCGTTGCTGCCAGTTCTTGCTCCAGAAAGTTTTCGTATGTCTCGCTGAGATTTTGGATATGCTTGTCGTCGATCGAGCCTTCGTCTTTGAGGCGTTGCTGGTAGATTTGGCGTGTCGTCGGATGTTGTTCGATGCGTTCGTACATCAGGGGTTGGGTGAATTTTGGCTCGTCTATTTCGTTGTGTCCGAAGCGGCGATAGCACCACATGTCGATGATGACGTCTTTGCCGAACTGCTGCCTGTAGTCGATGGCGAGTTTAGCGGTACGGGTGCAGGCTTCGGGATCGTCGCCGTTGACATGGAAGATGGGGGCAGCGATCATTTTCGCGACATCCGAGCAGTATGGTGACGAGCGCGCGAGGTTGGGGGTTGTTGTGAAGCCGATTTGGTTATTGACGATGATGTGGATTGTGCCGCCTGTTCGATAGCCTCTGAGTTGGCTCATGATGAGCGTCTCAGGAACGACGCCTTGTCCTGCGAAGGCTGCATCGCCGTGGATGAGGATGCCCATGACTTGTTCTCGTTTTTTGTCGTCGATCAGTTGTTGTTTGGCTCGCACTTTTCCTAATACCACTGTGTTGACCGCTTCCAAGTGGCTGGGGTTGGCGACCAGCGAGAGGTGGAGCGAGATACCGTCGAACTCGCGGTCTTGCGAGGTACCGAGGTGATACTTCATGTCGCCGCCGCGGATATGGTCGGGCATCGCCGAGATGCCTTGGAACTCGGCGAGCAGCGCGCGATGGGGTTTGTGCAGGATATGCGCCAGCATATTGAGTCGTCCGCGGTGAGGCATGCCGAAGGTGATTTCGCGGACTCGGTTTTGGCTTCCGTGTTTGATGATCTGTTCGGTGAGCGGGATCAGCGATTCGCCGCCGTCGAGTCCGAAGCGTTTTGTGCCGACGAATTTCTTATTTAGAAAGTGTTCGAACATTTCGCTTTGCGCGAGTCGTTCTAGGATGGCGTGCTTTCCTCGTTGTGAGAAGGGAGTATGCATTGCGCCGCCTTCGATTTTTTCTAGCAGCCATGCTCGTTCTCGGGGTTCGAGGATGTGCATGATTTCCGCTCCGACGCTACCGCAGTAGATTTTTTTACACTGGGCGAGCAGTTCGTTCATCGTTGCCCATTCGTATCCGAGCGTATAGTTGAGGAAGATTGGACGTTGGCAGTCTTCGGGTGTAAAGCCGTATGTTTGCGGATCGAGATCGCTCAGCGTGGGTTTTTCCGAGAGTTCTAGTGGATCGACAAGCGCTGCGTAGTGACCGAGCCTGCGGTATGCTCGCACGAGCGCGATGGCTCGGATCGAGTCGATCGAGGCTTGTCGGATGTGCGCGTTGGCGGAGAGGGTTGGGCTTTCTGTTGTTGCGAAGGTTGTTGCGTTGTTGTCGGCGTGCAGATTGTTGAGGTTATTCAGGTTGCCGTTTTGTGTTTTCCATGAGGCGCCGCTTTGTTCGCGTTGCAGCGAGGTAAGTCCGTCGCCGAGTTCTGAGAAGAGCTCCACCCAGCTTTCGTCGACCGATTCGGGGTGATGCAGGTATTGTCGATAGAGTGCGGAGACCCATTCGATGTTGGCATCTGATAGGGCTTGCGGAGAGGGCGAGGGCGGGGGCGACATGGTCAGATCTCTTAGATTATTTCTTGGATTATCTCTTGGATTATCTCTTGGATTATCTCTTGGATTATCTCTTGCGCTGTCTTTTGGGGATGGGGGGAACGCGATGATTGTAGCGGGCGAGGGGAGGCGAGTCAAGGCGAGACTTGTGCTTTGGCACAAGAGGCTACGCATCTCGCGCTACGCGCGAAATGCGTAGAAGGCGCTATCGCGCCCCGCTGACGCGGGGTCTTTTGCGGGGGGAATTTATCCCCCCGCGCCCCCCCGCGTGCTACGCACGCGTCGTGTACGCGTCAATGCGCAAGGCTCGTTTTTTGGGTCTACACCGCTACCTGTTAAAGTTAATCAAAAAAGTGCGTGTCTGCCTTTGCGATGCGCGCTCCTCATAAAGCGCAGGCGAGCAAAGGCAGACACGCTCAACTCACATCGCGCAAGCAAGCAGAAGCAAATACGCTCAACTCACATCGCGCAAGCAAGCAGAAGCAAATACGCTAACTCATAATCTCCAGCCCCATTCGCTCCGCCAACACCCCCCGCAGTTCCGCCAAGTCCCTCACCCAAATATCCCACGGATACTCCGCAAAACGCTCCGCATCCTCACCCCCATCCCCCAACAAAATTCCCTCCATCCCACACCGCTTCGCAAACTCCATATCCACAACCGAATCACCCACATACACCAACCGCTCGAAATCTCCACGACCCCCACCAACCCGAACAAAAATCTCCTCCAAACAACAAGGATCAGGCTTGTCCCGAACAAGATCCTCCGCACCCACAACCGCACGGAAATACTCCCCCCAACCCAAATGCGCAATCTCAGCGCGTAAAGCATCCCCACCCTTGTTACTCACAATGCCCACAACACAACAATCCCCCAGCAACAATAACCCCCGCAACAAAGCCTCCGCACCCGCAAAAGCACGCAAAACCTCCAAATGACGCGACAGAAAATGTCCCCGATACAAAACCTTCGCCTCCAAAGCACGCGCGCCAAACATCCTAGGAAAGTTGTCACGCAACGACGCACCTAAACGCCGCTTCGTCTCCTCCATATCCCACTCCTCCATCCCCAAGCCCCGCAAGGCAACCTGAAGACTCTCATGCACCAATCCCCAAGTGTCTACCAAAGTGTTGTCCCAGTCGAACAACAACAACGAACATCCCTTCCTTGTTTTCATCTCACAAACTCCCCAGTCGCTCGACATAAAGGTCATACAACCCATGCGACAAAGGATACCGCTGCCGCGCCGTGCCTTCTCTCCCCCCCCCGATCGCACACCCATCCAACGAAGAAATAACCGAAACAAACCCCGTCGAGTTCGTCAGAAACAACTCTACCCCCCCCCTCGCCTGCTCGCGCGTGAAACTCTGCTCGGCTATCTCCAACCCCGCCCGCTCTGCCAAGCGCAAGAGGGCGAGCCTCGTCACTCCCCCCAAAATGTTCGTCGTACGCGGAGGAGTCAGCAGACTATTGCCTTTTTTGTTGCCTTTTTTCTCATTTTGGGTAATGAGCCACAGGTTGCTCTTGCTTGCCTCCAACAACAGATCGCTCTCTTTGTCGTAGAACAGCACCTCGTCTCCGCCGCGCGCTTTTGCCTCCTCCAATGCTAGGCAGTTAGCGAGCAGATTGGTCGTCTTGATATCGACACGTCGCCAGCGCGTATCCGCAACCGAAACAGCACTCAACACCCTTGGCGCAGCAGGAGCAGCCTTGCCGTGCGTCGCAAAGAAGAACATGTTGGCAGCTACCGAAGGATTGGGAAAGGTATGCTCGCGCTTTGCGCTGCCGCGACTGATTTGCAAATACACCATCCCCTCGCGCAGACGATTGCGTCGAACGACACGCTCTAGCAGTAGCGTCAAGACAGCGCGTGAGCAGGGAGGGGGGAGTGCTATCTCGCGTAGCGAACGCCACAATCTGCTCCAGTGTTCCTCGACATCGATCGCGCGTCCGCGTGCGACACAAACGACCTCGTAGACGGCATCGGCGAACAACAAGCCTCGATCCTCGATTCCCAAGGCGGCGCGCGATAGAGGCATAAAACGACCATTGACCCAAGCCCAGCTCATCTCGACACGGCCTGTTAGAAATAATCCAAGCTGACCGAGAACAGCTGCTCGACGCGGCGCGTCAGGCGTTGCTCTGCTAGGATGACGATGCGATCGTCCTCCTCGACGATGGTGTCGGGACGCGGAATGATCACCTCGCCGCCGCGCACGATCGCCCCGATGATGATGCCCGACTTGATCTTGAAATCTTTCAAGGGCGTGCCGATGATGTTCGAGGTAGACAAAGCGGTCGCCTCGAACAGCTCGGCGAATCCCTCGTGGATCGGATACACCGCCTGAATCCTGCCGTGGCGCACATGGCGCAAGATCGTCGCCACCGTGATCAAGGGAGGATTGACGATGACATCCAACCCCAGCTCGCTCACCAGCGAGTTGTAAATGCCCTTGCTGATCACGCTGATGCCACGCTCGACCCCTCGCTTTTTCAGCATCAAGACCGACAGAGCGTTAACCTCGTCGTCGTCGGTCAGCGAGACGACGGTATTGAAGGACGAGGGGTTGAGGCTTGCTAACGTTTCTGTCTCCATGATGTCGCCTTGGATGACGGTCGCTTCAGGCAAGGCTTCGGCGATTTTGCGCGCCCGCAGCTGATTACTCTCGACGAGCGTCGTGTGCTGCGCCAGCGAGGTTTGGCGAATCTTCTGTCCTAATATCAAGCCCATGTTGCCGCCGCCGACGATCAGCACGCGTTTGCTGGGACGATACTCGTGTCCGAAAGCCTGCAAGGCGCGCATCATGTGTCCTGTTTCGACGGCGAAATAGACGCTGTCGCGCGGATAGAGCACATCGTCCGCCTTCGGCACTATCGGCATGCCTTGATGGGTGATGAGCAGGATCGTCAGTTTCAGGTCGGGAAACAGCGTCGTCAGCTGCCGCAGCGGTTGGCCGACGATAGGACAATCTTCCGAGCAGCGCGTGCCGATCACTCGCACTCGATCGCCCACGAGCGGGACGACATCGAACGCACCAGGAGCATCGAGACGATCGTGAATCGCATCGACGATCGTGTGCGACGGCGAGATGACAATGTCGATCGGAACATGGTCGTGTCCGAAAATCTTTGCCCAACGAGGATTGTTGTAACTATCGGTGCGCAAACGCGCGATCTTCATCGGAATGTTGAAAAGAGAGTGCGCCATTTGGCAGCACACCATGTTGACCTGATCGGAGGCAGTGACAGCGATCAGCATGTCGGCGCTGTCGGCTTCTGCTTCGGAAAGGCTTTCGGGCTCAGAGCCATCGCCTAACACCGTCTTGACATCGGCAACATCGCCTATGCTGACAAGACGCTGCGCATCAACATCCAGCAAAACAACATCGTTCTGCTGGCGCGACAGATACTGCGCTATCGAACTGCCCACCCGTCCTGCGCCGCAAATGACAATCTTCATCGTTCTACTTCTAACCCGTCAGATTCGCTGGATGCCATGACAATATACATTAGACAATGTACCCTGAAACAGAGTCAGGCAACAGAACTACGTTCTCTATAGTACACATCGCAAAGAACATGCCGTACGATGCCTCAAACATAGACGCAGACATAGATATAGACATAGACATAGACATAGATATGGACACAAACAAGCCTCCTCCCCCTCCCTTCCGTTGCGACGCTGTCCTGCTGTGCGCAGGAGAAGGCTCGCGCTTTCGTAGCTCCGAGACAAATCAGACGACCAGCCAAACAACACAGCTCCAAGCGACACAACCCCAAACGAGCAAGCTGCTTGTTCTCCTCGGAGGCAAGCCTGCCTTGCAGCACCTCTGCGAGAAAGTGAAAAACGCAAGCTTCGCACGCATCGTCCTCGTGCTGCCAAAAGACAACGCAAAAGCGGCGGAAGCGGAGGGAGCGGCGAAAGCAATTAACGCGCTCGCATCAAAATCGTTGCCTGACCTCATCCTCGTCGAGGGCGGAGAGCGAAGGCAAGACTCCTTGCAAAAAGCCCTCGAAGCACTGGAAGCACTGGAGACAAACAACAACGATCAAGTTAACGATCAAGTTAACAATTGGGTTGTGGTTTTTGACGCGGCTCGTCCGCTCGTCTCGGAAGAGCTGGTCGCACGGGTTCTTCTACAGGCCCAACTCTTGTGGCAGCGTGCTGTCTCGGCTTGCGTCGTGCCGCTGCTGCCTGTTGCCGACAGCGTCAAGCGGGTTTGCGAGCGGGGGAAGGTGAGCGGCTCGGTCGAGAGGGCGACCTTGCGCTTGGCGCAGACGCCGCAGGCTGCTCCTCGTGGCTTGTTGTTGCGTCTGTTGCGTTCGAGCTCCGCTACGGTGTCGGACGAGGCGCAGCTGTGCGAGGAAGCGGGTTGCCAAGTCGAGGCGGTCGAGGGGGAGGCGGTGGCGCACAAGATTACGACATGTGCGGATGTCGGAATACTAGAGGGAGTCGCAGGATTGCGCGACAGGACGACAAGCCATGAGTATCCAAGATATGAGTATCGTAGCGCTACGGGTTTTGATACCCACAAGACATGCGAGGGCAGCTCCCTGCGTTTGTGCGGAGTTTATGTTCCTGCTTTATTTTCGTTGGAGGGGCATTCGGATGCGGATGTTGCTTTGCATGCTCTTACGGATGCTGTGTTGTCGTTGGCGGGGGCGGGGGATATTGGCGACTTGTTTCCGCCCTCGGACGAGCGGTGGCGAGATGCGGATTCCGCTTTTTTTCTTGTGCGTGCGATGGAGCTTTTGGAGGAGGCGGGAGGGGGATTAGTATCGGTAGATGTAACGCTTTTGTTGGAGTTGCCGCACTTGGGAAAATTTAAGGTTTTGATGCGCGAGCGGGTGGCGGTTTTGTGTGGGTTGGCGGGGGGACGTGTGGGGGTGAAGGCGACGACGCTGGAGGGATTGGGGGCTTTGGGGAGGGGAGAGGGGGTGGGGGCTTTTGCTACGGCGAGCGCGCGCTTTGGCTAGTGAGGAAGAACGGGACTTACGTATTGACGCGTAAACATGCGCGCGCTTTGGCTACGCACTTCGCGCTACGCACTTCGCGCTACGCGCTCGTGCTTTTTAAAGGCACACGCTCGCGCAACAGACTTACTTTGTATGATGACGGACGCAAAACATCGCGTGCGTAGCACGCGGGGAGCGCGAGGGAGTAATCCCTCGCAAAAGACCCCGCGTCAGCGGAGCGCGTAAGCGCTATTTACACACACGGCAAGCCGTGTGTTATGGCGCGCTTTATCTACGCGCGTAGCGCGTAGCCTCTTGTACCAAAGCGCGAGGCTTTGCCTCGCGCAAGCTGACTCGTAACACGGCAAGCAGATTTTGTGACGCGAGTCAGCTTGCGTATTGCTTCGCAATACGCTTTTGAATAAGAGGCTACGCATCTCGCGCTACGCGCGAAATGCGTAGAAGGCGCTATCGCGCCCCGCTGACGCGGGGTCTTCGTGGGGGGAATTTATCCCCCCACACCCCCCGCGCACGCTTCGCGTGCGCATGTTTTGCATTCGTCAAAACTATCCGCACGCCCCATGTGCGCGACAACACCCTCGCTCCCCCTAGTTCAAGGGAGCAAACTCCCTCTCCTGAGCCTTAGCAACCGCCTTGTAAGTCACCTTCCCCCCACTCACATTTACCCCATCCCGCAACCCCGCATCCTCAGCAACCGCGCGCTCCCATCCCTTGCCCGCCAAAGCACGAGCATAAGGCAAAGTCACATTGTTCAAAGCATAACTGCTGCTCTGCGCCACAACCCCGGGCATGTTCGTCACACAATAGTGAATCACATCCTCCTCAATAAAAGTGGGCTCGGCATGCGTTGTAGGCTTGCTCGTCTCTAAACACCCCCCCTGATCAATGGCAATATCCACAACAACAGAACCCCGCTTCATCCCCCTCAACATCGCCCGCGAAATCACCTTCGGAGCATTCGCCCCCGGAACTAATACCGCTCCGATCACTAAATCCGCCTCCGCCAGCAACCTCTCCAAAACGGCGATCGAAGAATAAGCCGTCTTGACCGTGTTCGCAAAAATACTCTCAACCGAGCGCAACTTCTCAATAGACAAATCCAATACCGTTATGTCCGCTCCAACCCCCGCGGCGATTCTCACCGCGCTGCTGCCTGATGCTCCCGCGCCAATCACGACAACCTTGGCAGGTAAAGTCCCCGGCACGCCGCCCAACAAGATTCCTCGTCCTCCCTGCGCGGTCTCCAAACAATGCGCGCCAACCTGTATCGACATCCTTCCCGCAATCTCGCTCATCGGAGCAAGCAACGGCAAGCCTCCCCGTCGGTCAGTCACAGTCTCGTAGGCGATCGCCGTGCATCCCGAAGCACACAAAGCATCGGTCTGCTCTCGATCAGGAGCAAGATGCAGATAAGTGAAAAGCACCTGTCCCTGCCGCAAAAGCTTGCACTCCTCGATCTGCGGCTCCTTGACCTTGACGACCATGTCGACTTTCTCGAAAATCTCCTCGCGCGTAGAAACGATCGTCGCCCCCGCCGCCTTGTAATGCTCGTCGTCGGCAAAAATCCCCTTGCCCGCACCGCTCTCAACTAAGACACTATGTCCCCCCTCGACTAAGTCTCGCACGCTCTCCGGCACAAGTCCCACTCGATACTCGTGAGTTTTAATCTCCTTGGGTACTCCAATTAGCACAATCCCTCTCCTCATTCGCTATTGACACAATAAGCCAAAACCCCTAGGATGGCTCCAACGCACCATCATAAGAGCCTCGCAAAAGATTTTCAAGAAAAATATGCAACGCAAAGAAAAAAAACCTCCCCGCGTGAGCGTCCTGATGACGACTTACAACGGCGAACGCTTCCTAGCCGCCTCGATCGAATCGGTTTTAAAGCAGAGCTTTACAGATTTAGAGGTAATCATCGTTGACGACGGTTCGACGGATTCTAGTGCCTCGATCATTCGTTCGCTTAGTGCCCGTGATTCACGGGTCCGAGGTGTGTTTTTGGATCGGAATCTGGGCATTCCGAAAGCAGCGAACCGAGGTCTTGTCCGCGCTCGCGGCGAGTATGTCGCACGCATGGGCTCGGACGACCTCTGCCATCGCGACCGCTTTGCAAAGCAAGTTGCCTATCTAGACAAGCATACTAAAATTGATGTATTAGGATGTCATTATCGTGCGATAGACGAAGAAGGCTCGTTCTGCTCTGATGAGTATACTTTAAGTTTCACGAATCCTATTCCTATTTCTTTCGGCAGGCATCGCGTTGCGGAGGATATTTTTTGCAGTCGTTATCCCGTTCTTCAAGGGACAATTGTTTGCCGACGTTCGACTCTTTTGTCGGTAGGTGGATATCGAGAATTTTTTCCTATGGCCGAGGACGATGATTTGTATTGTCGCGTTGTGAGTATGCACGGAAGGGTCATGGACAATCTGCCATCGAAGCTTTATTACTATCGTCATCACGGAAATTCGACAACACAACGATTTAGCCATCCATTCCGTATGTTGCTAATTCATGTGATTGCTCTTTCATTGGAATTTCGTAGGCGAGGTTTTTGGGATCCCCTTGAAGAATGTCCTTCGACGTATTGTCAAAGTTTGCGTTTCCGAGGTATTTCCAGTTTATTGTTTTTACAAGACAGCCTTGTGTTTACACCATCTTTCTCTGATAATCCTCGTGCGCGTTTATATTACTTGTTGCGTATCGTTATCATTTTGCGTCGTTTTGGGTTGAAAAATTTCAATCATATTTCTTTATGGAATAATTTTAACATGACCCTGATAAAACAAATTTATTTTTATACTTTTTTCTGTATCATGTGTTTTCGCTTAAAAAAATTTCGTGCAGGCTTTTTATATTTACGTCATGTTTTGAGTTGGCGTTATTATGTTGTGTTTTTTGAAATATTTAAAATTTTGAAGAAGAACTCTAATAATCATTTAATTTCCTTCCGTTCGCTAATTTTTACGAGTCGTTTCCATCACGGATTGAAGCATTTGTTTTTTGCGTTTTTTTGCAATCCTCTTTTTGCGTTAAGATTTTTTGTCACTCGTTCTCTCGTTCATTTTTTGAATGTCGTGCATGTTTTTAATCGCAAGTTGAGGCTTTGACATGTTTTTTCCACGGGTTAGCGTTTTGATGACGACTTATAACGGTGAGCGCTTTTTGAGTCAAGCGATCGAATCGATTTTGTCTCAGAGTTTTGCAGACTTGGAGTTGATTATTGTTGACGATGGCTCAACGGATTCTAGTGCCTCGATCATTCGCTCTTTTAGCGCACGTGATTCACGAGTTCGAGGTATATTTTTGGATCGAAATTTGGGTGTTGCTAAGGCTGCGAATCGCGGTCTTCGCGCAACACGAGGTAAGTATATCGCACGTATGGATTCGGATGATCTGTGCCATCCTGATCGTTTGGCGAAGCAGGTTACTTATTTGGAAAAATATCCTGAGATTTTTGTGTTGGGTTGTCGAAGCGCGAATATTGACGAATTTGGTAAAAGAACGAGTAGTATGAAAGGCGAGGTACCCTTTAGTTGTGGGCATCTTCTGATCGCGCGTCGTATGGCTGAGGGACAGTATTTCGTTGTTCACGCGACGCTCATGATTCGTAAGTTTTGTTTTGAAGAGTTGAGGGGATATCGAGAGATTTTTCCTATTGGCGAAGATATTGATTTGTGTGCTCGTTTACTTGAGCGTTACGGGGCGGTTTTTGAAAACTTGTCTGAACGATTGTATTTTTATCGTCGTTATAAAGAGTCTTTGACGGAAAGATATTCCTTTGATATCCATGTTAAAATACAGATTTTAATCTTATGTTCTACATTTTGTCGCACACAAGGTATGAGCGATCCTTTGGCAAAGATAAAAAAACTGAATTTCCACAATTTGCCTCTACCAAATACCATGAAGAAGCGTTTTGAGGAAATTACTTTTGTGTTGTTTTTTTCTTCGATACCCTATCAAGACGACAGAGAATTTTATCTTGCTAGCCTTTTACGTGTGGGAGAATCATTGTCAAACTTACCATGTATTTTACAAGATTTACCTCCTTCGTTATTTCTTTATGTTAAACGTTCGCAACCCTTTATACACCTTGCTCGCGCGTGGATGAGGCAGGGGTATTGGTTTATGGGGGGCAAATGCATTGCCTTTGCTTTTATGACCAATCCTGTTGATAGCTTGATCTTTTTCTCTAAAAGATCTGTATTTCACAGCTCGTGTTTTGTACGGAGGTTGTTTTGTGTTCACTCCTAAAGTTAGTGTTGTGATGACGACTTATAACGGTGAGCACTTTTTGAGCAAAGCGATCGAATCGATTTTACAGCAGAGTTTTACAGATTTAGAGTTAATCATAGTTGACGATGGTTCGACGGATTCTAGTGCATTGATTATTCGTTCGTTTACTGCGCGTGATTCACGGGTCCGAGGTGTATTTTTGAATCGGAATTTGGGCATTCCGAAAGCTGCGAACCGAGGTCTTCGCGCAACGCGAGGCGAGTATATCGCACGTATGGATTCTGATGATCTGTGTCATCGCGACCGCTTAGAGAAACAAGTATCCTATTTGGACAGGCATCATGATATTTATATGTTGGGTTGCGGCTATCAGAATATCGACGAGCATGGAGTAAGGATGCGCGCGTTGGATGTTCCATTTTTTTGTAGGCGTGCCTTTCTTGAACGTTGCATAAAAAAAGGAGTCTATCCTCTTGTGCATGCGAGTCTTATGGTTCGTCGTTTTTGTTTTGAAGAGCTTGCGGGGTATCGTGAAATTTTCACTCTTGGAGAGGACTTGGATTTGTATGCTCGCATGCGAGATCGTTACGGAGCGGTTTTTGGAAATCTTTCGGAGCGATTGTATTCTTATCGTCGCTACGGCACGTCCCTGACCGGGGCAAGCAACTCTTCCGAGCATGCTTTGGTGCGTGTTTTGGTGCAGTATTCGTCGGAGTGTCGTCGTTCGGTGTTATCGGATCCCTTGGTTGGAGCACAAGACCTTTCTTTGTCTTCCTTGCCTGTGTCGTCGAGGGAGCGTCTTGTTCTTTCGGACAGGATTTTTGTTCTTTCTTTGACAGCTCTGCCTGAGGGAAGGCGAGCACGTTTGGATGTTTTGGCTCGTCTTGACAGTATTTTTATGCGAGAGGGTTATCATCCACAGTTTTCTCATGCTTGTGTTGTTGTTGCTCGCGCTTGTTTGCGTTATGGTGAATGGAGATTTTTTGCGTTGTATATTTTGCGAGCTTTACGGATTGATTTTTGTTTGACGATGTCTTTTTTATTGTATCGCGCGTTTTTGTTCTTGAGGTTGTAATATGGCTAGCCCTCGTGTCAGCGTTCTGATGGCGAACTACAATGGCGAGCGTTTCTTGGCATCGGCGATCGTCTCAGTTCTTGAACAGAGCTATAAGGATTTTGAACTCATTGTTGTCGACGATGGATCAACAGATTCTAGCGTCTCTATCATTCGCTCGTTCAGCGCGTATGATCCACGAGTTCGAGGTATATTTTTTAAAAAAAATTTAGGTGCTGCGAAAGCAACGAATCGCGGTCTTCACGCAACGCGAGGCGAGTATGTCGCACGCATGGATTCGGACGACTTGTGCCATCCTGATCGTTTGCTGAAACAAGTTTCTTATTTGGAAAAGCATCCTAAAATTTTTGTGTTGGGTTGTCGCAGCGTGAATATCGACGAATGGGGAAAAAGGATAGGCAGTGCAAAATACAAAGTGCCTTTTGGTCGTGGACATTTGTCGATCGCGCGTCGTATGGCTGAGGGAGAGTACTGCGTTATTCACGCGACACTCATGATGCGCAAGTTTTGTCTTGAAGAGTTGAGGGGATATCGAGAGACTTTTCCTATTGGTGAAGACATTGATTTGTATGCGCGTCTGCTCGATCGTTATGGGGCGGTTTTTGAGAATTTATCTGAGCGATTGTACTCTTACCGCCGTTATAAAGAGTCTTTAACAGGACAGCATAATTTTTCTCAACATGCTTGGTTTCAAACCCTAGTGATGTATTCGGCGCGCTGTCGTCAAGAGGGGCTTCTTGATCCTTTGGACAAAGCGAGAAGTTTGCGTTTGTCGTCTCTTGCCGTTTCTTCTTCCGAGCATCGCCTCTTGCGGGCGTGGCATTTTTTCCACCGCCTTTATGCCTTGCCTCGCGACAAAGAAAAACGCTCACGCCTTCTGCGTCGTGCTGAGGCGATGTTGGAGAAAGATTTTTGCGCTGAGAGTGCTCGTCGTTTTCCTTACCCCTATCTTCAGCTTGCACGCGCGAGCGCAAGAAGTGGCGACTTTTTCTTGTTTCTACGCTTGCTTACCCAAGCTTGGCGGAGCGATTATCGGAGGACAAGTCGTTTCTTGTTGCGCAAAATTGTTTTCTTATTAAGAGAATCTTGGGAAGGTGTTTTAATATTGAGAAAGTGTATTTTTTGTGCGCGCGAAGAATTTTCTTTCAGCTCGCCGCGCGTGAGCGTTGTGATGACAACCTACAACCGCGCCCATTATCTATCGGAGGCAATTGCTTCGTGGCAACGTCAGACGTTCTCAGATTTTGAGCTCATCATTGTCGATGACGGTTCGAGCGACTCTACAAAAGGGTTGTTGCGCGATTTTGCGCGTTATGACCGTCGTATTCGTCTTGTTTTTCTTTCTCGTAATTACGGTATTCCCTATGCTGCCAATCGTGGTCTAGAGGTCACGCGAGCACCTTTGATCGCGCGCGCCGATTCTGATGATATCGCCTTGCCTCACCGTTTGCAGCGTCAAGTTCCTTATATGGATTTGCATCCACGGGTTGTGGCTTTGGGTTGTTTGTGTGGAAAGATTGCAGGAAAAAACAAGCGTGTCAGCGGTAAATTTTTTTTGCGACGTAAAGATGCCATTGCTCGAGGATTGACACAAGGGGCAGTGCCGCTTGTGCATTCCAGTGTTATTTTTCGAAGCTCGCGTTTGCCTCAAAATTATTACAGAAAATTTTTTAGATTGGGTGGAGAAGATTACGATCTTTTTTTACGTATGATAGTAAAAACAAAAAGCAAAATTAGCAACTACTGTTTTGATAACTTTCCTGAACTTCTTATGCTTTATAGAGAACATGCTTTTCGTACGACAAGTCGTCACAGTCAGACGATTCATAACAACCACGCTTGTGCGCTTTTTTCTGCTCGCCGTCGTGCACGAGAACTTGTCGACCCCTTGTCGGACAATAAAATTGTGAACCTAGAGTCTTTACTAAAATTGATGACAGCCAAAGAGCGTGCCGTCTTCGAAGCGGATGTCGCCGCCCAACAACTGCTTTCTGCCATGTCGCGTGGCATCGTTGATTCTAAAAAAATTGTAAGGCGAGTCCGCTGTTTGCGTGCGGACTCTGTAGACAAGGGACGCTTCGTATGGGTTGCCTTGAGCGCAGCACGACATCAAGCAAAATTAGGCTTTTATGCTCGTTCGTTGTTGTGTTTATGGGAGGGGTTATGCTTTTCACCCTTATGGACAATTGTGACTATTTACGATATTATAAAAACTCGACGTTATGTTGTATAAAATTTTTATCGCTTAATACTTAATACAAGTCAGAACAACGATACTGGGTTGCATATTATTGTGCGGCGTGCCGCTGCCCATAGCTTCTGTTCTGTTGTCGATAGGGATGTCGTCGTCTGTATTCGAGGATCTAACGTACTCCGCTGCTTGCAATGCTAATTGTTGGTTTTCTTCATCTTCGTCGTTGTTGCTTAATATTTCTCTTGTGTATGAAGGATGTTTTATGTAGAGATGAATGTTAGGCAACTGACTTCGCGTGAGTATGATTTTATCTCTGCCTGTAATTGTCCCCAAAGATCTTGCTGAAAGATTTGCTCCTTGTCCTGCGCCGATCCTCGTCCTTCCCCTTAAATCCGGCAGTTTCATAGAAATACCATTCCTCCATGCGCTTTCTGCGTCGTGTTGTCTTGCTGCTTGTTCGTCTTGAGGCGAGGAGAAAAGATTCGCTACAGGGCTTTCACCTTCGGTCGCAAGGTGGAATAGGAGCAAGTAAAGCTCTTTGTAGTCAGCGCTTTGATTGTCAATACTCTGCCCGTTGGCCTCCAGCCATCCTGACGGAGGTTGTCTTAAAAAGAAATCGAGAAGTGTTCCTGTAGGCATCGAATCCGTCGAGGGTTGCAGGCTACTCGGTAATACTCCACCCTCGGTGAGGGCAACAACCTCTCCTTCGTTGTATCCAATGTTTTTGAACGCAGCGCTGCCGAGGTTATCCAAAAGAGCATTGAATTGTTGTACTAGGTGCAGCAGCTCCGATCTTGCTTGACGAGGGTCGTCGTCTTCGCTCGCAAGGTGGCGAGAGCTGGCATGCTGGATGGGGGAGGCGGTGTTCGTCATGATATCTCCTGAGAAGTGTGAGAGGGCGGGGAGGGGTTATAGCTAGCGTTGTTCGTCGATGATGAATTCGCTCAAAGTCGGAGCGATGTTTTGCTCTGCGTCGACAAGAATCCGAAATTGCACAAACTGCGTCGAGACGCTACTTTCGGGGATGCTTTGAAACATCTCTTCTAGAGGCAAAATTTTTCCTTTTCGCCATGTTATCGAAAATTGTCCTTGAACAGATATTTGGAAGATGGGTTGAATATCTTTGACAGCACCTAAATTGATAACCTCTGTTGTATAGACGAGCGAATTGCTTGCGGGAAGTATGTTCTTCCAGGTGTCGGGCAATTGGCTCCATACTGACGGTAGATTCTTCCAGCCGCCTTGCGAGCGGGAATGGTAGTGATTGAGCTCGGAGACGAAGCCGCTGTTGGAGGAGTCGCCTTGCCATTCCCTTGTCGCCTCGTCTCTGGGAAGGGCGTTTTGTGCTGCGCTAGCGACAACGATGAGTGTTCTCGCCGTGAGGGTCGAGGGTATGTTTTCTCGGTTGTAGGCTCTGAGTGCGAAGAGAAGTCGTCCTGTTGCGGGGGCAGGAAAAACGAAGGAGTATCGTTGTCTTAGAGGTTGATTGTGGACTTTCTGCATATCTGTCCAAGGAGCGTCGTCGACTCCTATCTTGTATCGCAGCTCCAAGTGTCCGAGAAGGTATAGAGAACTGTCGATCTCCCAGCTTGCTTTGAGAGAACCGTTGTGCTTGATGATTTGAAATTGACGAGGCACAGCGGGAGCTTGAAATTGTCTTGTGTAGGAATAGCCACGGAGGGTTTGCCACGGACTTGCAAACCCGAGCGAGTTCACCATACGGACTCGGCAATCGTATTTTCGTCCGACCCTTGCTTGCGTTATGTCGTATTGCGTTGTTTCGAGCGGCAGGTTGACACCGGACCATTCTTGCTCGGCGCTTTCTTTCCACTGCAAGCTGATGTTGCGGATCAACCTCGACGGCAAGACCCAACTTGCGACGAGTCTGCTGGGAATGGCACCTTCGTTGTTTATGTTTTCTGCGTCTAGTAGAGTCTGAATTTTGAATGTCAGTTGAAAATCTATATTTTCAAAGAAGGGAGAAGGTAGGAGGTTCGCCGTATTGGGAATACGTGCCTCGGTTAATTGATAATCGTTGTATGCGCTCTGATCGTATTCCTGTAGCTCGAGATCGATCCCGAGATGTTCGTTGATTTTCCATGCAAGAACTCGGCAAGGCTTGTTGATGTATCCTATTTGGGGCAGTGTTACGGTGACCACATCCCACACTTCGATGCCGAGCGCTTTGAGCGTCGCAGGAAATTGTATCCTTGCGCCGGGTCGTACGATCTCAAGGGCTTGTCTTGCGAGTCTTTGCGCTTCTTGCGTTGATGTTGTGAAGTTAAGATTGAGATCGTAGAAGAGTTTCTTGCCGCCGTCGTCCTGTATATATTGGTTGTTCGTTATGGGTTGGAGATCGGTTTTCAACCATTGTTGTTGTTGGTCGAAAAAATTTGCTCGCACGCTGTTGAAGAGCAGGTTTCTTTCGAGTTTGGGTAGTCCTTTCGGATCGTCGCGAAGGTACGAGGCGTCGAGGTGGGTAGAGGGCGTTTGGGGAGCGGCGGGAAAAATCCGATATTGTCCTTGTGTATAGACGAGCACGCCGCCGCAGCTGGTGAGAAGTTGTTCTACCACTTCGATAGGGGATTGCTCCAGCGTGACCACTCCGTTGCAACGGTATCGTTTGTCGCCATGGACGGATTGGTCGCAGAGGTTGGCTGCCTCTGCGAAGCTTTGCCAGTCGATTTCATGCGCGTCACACTCCAGCCCGAAGCTGCTGATGAGATAGTCTAGCACGCAGAGCGCGGGGTTGTCGCTAAATTTATAGGCTGCCTTATCAGTTATGGGATGGATGCTACTCTCGCCTTCGAGCGCTTCGGCGATCCTCGGATCGTAGAGATGTTTTCCTCGAACAGTCGCGCTTATGTTAGGCAGTCCCAAGTTCCATAAGTTTTCGTCCCAGCGTAAATTGATATGCGCGTAAGTGATATTTTGTCCTCTGTGTGTCTCGTTCCACGCAGGAGCAACTGCCGCGAGGTCGCTGTCGGTTTGTTGTGTTTCATCGCCAAGATGCGCTGTGAATTGTACATGGGATCGATACTTTTCCTGCGTACTGGGCTCAGTGTCGAGCCACAGCTTTTCGATGGCGTCGCATTTGTGGGCGGCGAAGGTTAGGACGAGATGCAGGTTTCCTTCGCGCCCCGTGGAGTAGGCAAAGGTTAGGAGTCCTGATTTTCTAACCCTGCCGTAGACGATCTCACGAGGCGCTTCGTGCGAACGCAAGATATGTTTCCTCCCGACGGGATTGGCGCTTGGTTGGTATGCGGTGGGTTGTCGACGCGAGGAGAGCGCAAGCGAGAGAACGGCGTTGATGCCGCCGTAGGCAAGGGCGGTCGCAATTCCTGCGCCTCCTGCAACAGAGGTAGCGACACTAATGGCGGCGGGGATGAGGGCTGCGGACATAGGAACTAGGTTATGCGATACGCCATGCTTTGACGATGGTGAGATGTCTTTTGTTGATCCTTGCGATGCCTATGGGAAGTCGAGGTAGCACGAAGCCCGACGCACAGAGATCGAGTGTCGCAAGGGCGAGCCAGTTTTCTTCCTGCTTGTCGTGAGCAGAAAAGATCATTGGCACCTGTCTTCTCAAAGCGGGCATGGCGATGACGGCGAGGTCTCCGCTCTGTAGGGAGGCGTAGTTTTCTACGCGCTCGAATTTTTTGAGCGCGTGTTCTACCCTGTTGAGAAAGGATTGTTTTCCGAGTAACCGTCGTGCGCTTTTGTAAGAGTTGTACGGCAGAGGTTTGTGAGACGAGGATAATGTTTCTCCCGTGATGGCAACGACCGCTTCGAGCGCGAGCGCGAGACAATCGTGTTTCCCCCATTGGAATGGAGTGTTATATTTTTTGCGCCACAGGTTGTGTAGTCTGGTGTAGCAATCGGGATGTCGCATGTCAGCTTCCCCAGGTGAGCGGTCTGTCGGAGATGGTGTTGATGTATTCGAAGAAGTTATCTTCTGGGAAGATATTTTTTTGATCGCTGTCGGTGTATCGGCGTAGTTTGTTTCGTTCCCAGTCTGCGAGAGGATTTTTTACGGTGAGGGTTATCGATGGATTGTTTCCTGCCTGCCATTGCATGCTGTCGATTCTTCCGGCGAAGAGCAGGAGGGGCATTCCTACGAGGTTGCTATTATCGTCGAGCAGGGCGAGGTATATTTTTGCGCGTCGTCCTTGAATATGTTCTTGTTGTGCGATGGCGATGAGGCTCTCGTCGATTCCGCAGAGCGAAACGGCGACGGTGTAGGCTTGTAGTTCTGCTCCTTCTTCGACGGGCGACACTGTTCCCAAGGCTCCGACGCTGAGGAAGGTGTTGGTTTCACGCCCGTTTGCAAACGAGATATCTTTCGCAGCGCTTGTGAGACGGAGTGTTTCTCGATCGAGTTGCGCTTCGAAAAGATGAGCGATATATTGCACTTCTTTTTCACTTGCAGCACTTTGCGTTTGGGGATGGAGGGGGCGCGGCATGGTTTAGAGAACTTCAACGAGTTGTAGCGTGATGGCATCGACGATATTGCCTGGCAGCCATTGCAGTCTGGCTTGTTGATCGTCGAGCAGTCGCATGCAGGCTTGAGGGGTGAGCAGTTCAACTTGAGAGTCGTTTGCGGGTATGAACCTTAGCGGAGGTGCGATATGAATCGTTACGAACGGCACGCTTTGCGTGGGTAGAGCGGGAGGCGTTGTTACGATATGGAGCGCGCATTCTCCTTGCTCGGAGGTCAGAGAGAAACTGTCGCCTTGTCGGATGCGATGCTCGGTTATGTTGTCGATGAGGGTCAGCGTGAGCTTGGAGCTTGCTACAAGGTTTGCATCGACGCTGTTGGCGGCGTCGCGTTGGGGGTCGGCGACAAGGGGTGTCGAGCCATTGCCCCAGCTTGCGGCTAGGTTGTGCGCGGGGGAGTAGCGGAAGCGTTTTTGCGCGCCTTGCATTTGTGCGCAAAAAGCCAACAGCGTGCGAGCTTCCTCGGACTTGAGGTAGGGGAAGGTTATATCGGCTCGCCATCGCGCGGCGTTCAAGGCGATGCGTTGCTCTTGTCCGGACAGGGGGGAGCGAAAGATTTGTGTCCTATGCTCCAGCCACCAGCGTTCGCTCGACGGGGCGGGAAGCGTTATAGGAAAGATCGGCACAGAGGGAGTAGTTGACATTCTATCGTCTCCCGATGCGTTTGGCGAAGGCGCCGCCTCGTGCTGCCTGTTGTTCGATGGCGGCGAGCGCACCCTCTCGCACGGCTCGCGAAAGGGCGGAGGCTTGTTCTTGGAGCATGGTGCTATCGCTATTTCCTTTCGTATCTATCGAGACTTGTATGGCGATACCATTGTTGTTTCGATGGCTGTTTCTATGTCTGGGGTCGTCTTGGGTTATAATTTCCTCGCCTCTTTTTGCGATGAGGGGTATGTCGTCGGGTCTGAGTCCTGCGATTCCTCCGTTGTGGTAGAGGGGTAGGGTTGTCCTTCGTGCCTCGCCTGCGATGCCGCCGCTGTGTGCGACTTGGAAAAGGTTTTTCAGCGGCGAGGTGATCGAGGAGCGCAAGGTTGTCTTGAGAAGGTCGGAGAGAAAGTTCTTACCGAAGGAAGCGATCGATTGTCCTGCGCTCTGGCTACCCGTTGCGAGCGAGAAGAGAGATTTTTCCAACGAGCCTATCCCTGCGTTGACGATTTTTTGCGCCTCGCCTTGCTTGAGCAGCGCGCGCTGGCTTTTTTGGCTTTCGCGCGTGGCATCCGAGAGGGGTTGCTGCAGCTGCTTGAGCGCTTGAGCCGTTTCCTGTGTGCTTTCTTGCAACTGCTGCGTGGTTGCTTTGAGCTCGGATGCAAGTTTTTGAGGGTTGTAGCGAAAGTTAGGCATTGCGTTATCCTGCGGCGTTTTTTTGCGGGGCGTGTTTTTTGGCGAGTATGTCGAGCGCGTCCTGCTCCATGCGTCGTATTTTATCGAACAGGGTTGGAGACATGGTGATGTCGGCAAGCTTGGCAGTGGGTGCGATCGCGCTGTAGTCGATGCCTGTGGGGTGAGCGGCGTCGATCCTCCACTGCGTTGCGAGCAGCAGGAAGAGGTTGAGCGCTTGCCAGTTTTGTTTTGCGATGGGCATAATTTTGGAGGTTGGGGTTGGGTTGAGGTTATGTCGCCAAGCGTTGATTTGTTTTTGCGATGCGCCGAGGTGTTGTAGAGATTGTTCTAGTTCTAATGTTGAGGAAGGCGGTGAGAGCATGTGTCTCACCGCCTGGGTCAGTTTTTTTCCAAGCTTCCCTTGATACCCTCGACATATGCTCTTGTGAGCGCTCGTTTGACGAAGGGGAGGTCGAGCAAGCTTTGCAAGTTTTGTTGCGAGAATGGATAGGGTTTGCCTTGTACGTTAAGGATGTCTTGCCATCCCACGACGGCGACTTGCATTAGCGCGCGGTCGGGGTCGTTGTCGTCGGCGAGCTGTTGTGCGAAGCAGTCTTCGTCGAGCAGTCGAAAGGAGCAGACGAAGTTTTGCTCTTCGCCCGACGGCAGCACGATGGCGATGTCGCGTGTAAAGGAGAAGGTTTCATCGAGTCGAAACATGGATTTTTTACTCGAGTATCAATTGAGGATGAGTTCGAACTCGTCGTCGCCCGCATCGGGCAGGCAGACGAGGGGCAGGTTGAGGTATTGCAGTCCGTCGTTCTCGCGGTATTGCGGCGGCTGCAATTGTACTTTGGGAAACAGGAAGCGCATGCGTTTTCCTGCTTCTGTGCCGAGTGTGAATTGCAGAGGTATTTTTTGCCCTACCTCTGCGATGGAGAAAAGATTTTGTCGTGCGGTGCCGGGATCGCGAATGACGATGGCGGCATCGGGTTCTCGTGCGACGATGTCGATGCTCTCTTCGTTGAGGCGCGGCGAGAAGGGAAAGCTGTTGTTGAGGTTGAACTGGAATCGCTCGACGCCTAGCGAAAGCTGTTCGCGTCGCTCGCCGAGCGTGAAGGAGGGAAGGGAGGTGGAGGAGGGTAGCGAGGGCAGGGCGAAGTTGTCCGTGTCGGTTGTGGGAAATAACTGGTTTTGTGGAGTTGTGTAGCGTCCTCGAAACTGGAAGAGCAGGCGAGGAAACTCTTGAGGTTCGAGTTGTAGAGAAAAGGTGCCTCGGCAGGCGGTGAGTATATGCCGCGTCTCGTGCATGTAGATGTGTAGCGAGAGGGTTTGCGCCGTTGCTGAGGAGGGTTTGTAGACAAGGCTGTTGTTACCAAAACTCGCGCGGCAACCGCAGGCTTTGAGCAGAGGATCCCACGCGGGTGCTTGTTGCGCTGTTGCAGCGGGCGCGCATTCGATGGAAAACGAGACCTCTGCGTGCGGAGTTGCGATATGTCGCTCGAAACTTGCAAAATGAGTTAGATTTTGTGCGCGGCGCGCTTGCTCTGCGAGCAGGGGTGCGAGCGAGAGGTCGGCCACGAGGATGGCGTTTTCGGAGGCTGTGGGTTGTGCATCGGTGCCGAGCGTCGTCTCAATTTTAGCGAGCAGCGCGCGGCGTTGGGCAAGGAGGATGGTCATAAGGTAAGACTCAGGGGGTTGAGGGAGTGGTCGCTGCGGGGTGTGTGTTTGTTATGGCGATGTGTTTGCAATGTATAGTTTCCAACCACAGCTTTTTTCCGTCTTGCACTCCGAGCGCGGAGGTTATGGGTATTCCTGCCAGTAGCGTGCAAGGAAAGAATTGTTGATATTTTTGTGCGGGCGGCGTCCATCCTTGCAGTGCTTTTCGGATGTTGTTTTTGATGTTGTTGATGTTTTCGGTATCGAGGTTGGAGGGACGAGGTGTTTTAGAGACGACGATAAGAATGTTAATATTGCCGACGACGATCTGCTGATCGCTGTTGAGAAGGTGCGGCTGTTCTGCGCGCTCTGCGGCGTTGAAGAGGAAGACGCTATTGTCGGTGAGCGTTGCGGGCAAGTCACGGATACCGTCGATCCAGCGGGGCTTTTTGTCGAGCGCAGGGAGGGCGTAAGCGATCCTGTCCGCGAGGGCTTCAACAAAGGAAGGGTTGGATGAATTTTGCGCCATGGGTAAGATTGGCTCAGCTTCAGCGGAAGCGTGGAGGATTGGGCGAGGCAGCTTTGTCCGCTGCCAAGACGATCTTGCCATCGCGCAGATCGCGCAAGAATCGCAAGGCTTCTCGGTAAGCGCCTTCGACGCGCTCTCGTGTGTCGGCGGCGTGATAGTCGTAGCGAACGACGGCGGCAGCGATGCGCTGGACGAGCGCGGGGACGGGTTGTTGTAGCGGCACGCTGTATCGCGTTGCGATATGAGCGTCGATGAGCGCGCTCGCGTTTTCGATGAGCGCTGCAACTGCGCTGGCATCGAGCTCGCTTTTGTTAGAGACCGCGAAGGCGGCGAAGACTTCCTCTTCTCCGAAGAGTTGCAACAGCTCCGTGGTAGAGAGGTAGGGAATCGTTGTCATCATTTTTAAAGGCGAGTTTTCGTTAGTTAGGTTTGGGTTGTTGTTAGTTTCTTGCTTCGGGGGAGGCGCGATTCGGAGGCGATAGAGGAAGCCCGCGCGCCTCCCCCAGAAGTGTTGCGTTGAGTTATGCGACGACGCTTTTGAAGAGCATGCCGAGGTCTTTAGCGGCGACGAGTTCGCAACAGGATTCGACGACCCTTACGACGATTGCACCGCGTGCGCCTTTGTGAGGATCGGGAATTATTCCAGCGATACGTTTTCCGTATTCTGCGGAGTATCCCCATGAGATACCGCTCTGCGCGCCTGCTGCGGGGTTGATGTGTAGGAGTGCGATGTCCTTACCCCATGAGAAGGCTTTGTCGAGGGTTTGTCCTTTAGCGGCTGCGTTGTAGATGGAGTCTCCGACGAGCACTTGATGTATTTCGAGCAAATCGGCGAGTTGCTGTTTGGTCACTGCTCCCTCGCTGTTGTCGGCGCTGGATACGGATGAGACGAGTTTTGGATGCTGTCGAATTTTTGTCCATGCCTCCCTGCCGATGACCAATGTGTTTGGACGTAGCAGGGGTTTGTCGAGCGCGTTCAGCAGCAGGTCTCGTGGGTTGATAGTGTTGTTGTTCCACTTTTGGTTTGCGTTGCTGCTGATCGTAGTGACATTTGCTGTTGCGTAGTTGTCGGTGTTTTGGACGATGTTGGCGACTCTCCGTTCTCGATCGAGCATGACGAGGTCGGTTAGAAACTCGACGGCTTTTGCCTGGGGATCGAAGTCGAGGTTGGATGCGCGCGCCTGTTCGATGTCGTCGATGGGTACGATATCGTCGAGTCCGTAGTCGAGTACGGTTGCGCTTTTTTCGGATGCGACATACTCTACGACGCTAGGCTGAGACTTCCGTCCGACCTTTGTGTCTGGCAGGGAGAAGTGTTGTTCGGAATCGAATTCAAGATACTTGAAACTTTTCGTAGCGACGGGTGTGCGCGGCATTAGTTTGTCGGCGATGAGGTTTTGTGTCGGATTGCGGTAAGCGAGCGCGATGCCCTGCAGACGCGAGTCGACGGGAAAGGGAGCGGTTTCGGTCATGGTTTTCTCCGTGCTTGTGGGTTGGCGTTATTGTTGGATGAGAACTCGAACGATATCTCCGGTCGAGCTGCTTGCCGAGAGGGCAATGCCCGCTTTTTTTCCAGAGACGAAAAGTTTGACTTGTCCATCTGCTGATGCTGCGACCTTAAAGCCGGCGCTGATTCTGCCGTAGGCTTCGACCTCGAAGATACCGATGATGCCGATATCGATTCGCTCGCCCGCAGCAGCGGCGGGACCGCAGTTTGCACCGAGGATTTGTGCTACGTTGTCGCTTTCGGCAACCTTGCCGTTGGAGTCGAGGCTAACAAAGCGATGCTTGGCAACATCGGCAGAAGTTTCAAAGGTTTTGACGAGGACTTGTTCTGACATAGTGTTCCTTGGGGGTTGTAGGTGAGAGAGAGGGGAGGGGGATGGAGGGATAAAAAATTAAGTTGTCACATGACGGACAGCCTCGGTGGCGGAGACGATCCGTCCTTTCGACGCTTGGCGTTGCATGTAGCGCGAGGCTTTTTGTGCGATGACGATGCCGTCGTCTTGAGGTTGGGCGATAGTTTCTTCGGCGCAAGCCTGTAGGGGAATGCGTCGGGGTTGTTGTTCGATGAAGTTGCACAGCCAAGCGCGCGGGCTCTCATCTTGGAAGTGTGCCGATTCTCCCTCGTCGAGCGAGGCGATGAGGGCGATGAGGTTTGGCTTTTCGCACGGCAGGATTTTTCCACACGCGATCTGCCGATCAGCGAACAAGATGATTTCCTTCCACTGCCTGTCGTTTTGCATTTCTTGTTGTGTCTCTTGCTTTGAGGGTTCAAAGCCGTGCTCGAGGCGGTTGTTGAGGAAGTTGAGCAGCGAGGGTTTTTTGAATTGAAAGAGGGCGGTATCCTCTACGCAAGCATTGTCTGTCTCGGCGAACTTGAGCGGCGCGAGCCCCTTGATGGCAGGTGTTTGAGCGCCGAGTAGCCCGATGTGCCTGAGGTACCAGTTTTGCGGTGCGGGGTTGTGTGGTGCTTCTGGTCTGTAGAAGGATGCGCTGACTTTTTTGTACTGCCCTTTTCGCACTGCCTCGGTTAGTTCCGGGGCGATATGGTCGAGCGTTGCCAGCAGCGATTTGCCGCGTCGTCTTAGCGAGTGCACCCATCCCCAAGCGGGCTTGTCGTGTTGAGGATGTCCGAGGACGAGGGGAGCTTCGTGCAGCGTTGCGTCGTAGCAGGCGGCGATCTTGTCGAGCGTTGGGTTGTCGATCAAGATGTCGCAGCCGTTGGCATCGGTGTGCTGTCCTGCGCGAAAAATTTCGATTTCTGTGTGCTGTGTCATAATGCTCTTATGGTGAGGGAGTTTGGCGATTGTGGTAAGGGGAAGCGCGCGATCATTCGACGGAGCGTTGCTTGCGATCTGCGCTGTTGTGCGGGTTGTTTTGGGCGTTGTCGTTGTTGCGAGGCTGTTTTTTACGGGGAAAGGTTTTTGCGCTCCCTGCGTTCGCTTCTTTGGGGGTGTCGTTTTTTGTGGCGTTTTTGCGGGTAGGCTTTTCTTGTGTCGCTGCCTCAAGGTTGCTCCAAGTTCCGTTGAAGTGGCTGTTGATCCAAGCGAGGTCGGGCTTGAATCCCATACTCGCGATGATGTTGGCGGTTTGCGCGCTCTCGTGCAGGTCGGGTGCGGGGCTGGTGTTGCGCCAAACTTTGGGAGGGGTGATGTTGCCGTAGTTCCAGCGTGTCCACCACAGGAGGGGTCCGCGGTTGAAGGATGCGTCGATTTTTTCTGCGTCGGCTTTGATGAGAATGTTTTTTGCGCCATCGTGGACTTTGGCGTGCGCGTAGCTTCCGCCCTGCTCGGATGTGAGGGTTGCACCGAGGACGATTTTGCTAATGGCAAAGTTCATGCGATCGTACATGGTGGAGAAGTCGGCGGAGCCGTTGCGCGTCGCCTCCATGAGATCGAGCGCCATGCCCTCAGGCAGAACGATTCCTGTATCTCGACGCACGGCTTGGCATGCCTCCAGCAGTTTTTCTTGGTCTTCTTCGCGCGTGCCTGGGGGGTATGTCGCGCGCACTGTGGGCAGCGCGTATTTTTCCAAGAAGAGACACCACTCTTTCTGCGTCGCGCGACGGAAGGTGACGGGCCAGTAAAGAAAGTGCGCCAGCCCTCTGCCGTATGGATCGTCGTCGTGCCAGCTTCCTGCGGAGAAGACCCAAAACTTTTCATCGGGCATGGGCTTGCCATCGGGTTGCGAGGCAGTCTTCAGCAGGAGTTGCGCTTTTCTATCGAAGCGGAATCGCCTTGGGTTTCGCGTCGTGATGTTTTGGAAGTCGACGAATCCTTTGGGCGCTTCCCACATGATTTCAGCGATGGAGTATCCGAAGAAGATTCCGTAGAGCATTTTTTCAACGGCTCTGTTCCAGTCGATACGGAGAAGGTTTTCTTTGAGTCGTTTTGCGGCCTCGATCTCTTTAGGCGCGTCTCCGCCGGGCAGGACATCCCACTCGGCGGCGACGACGGCGCCGATGCGCTGAGCGAGGGTGGCTTTGACTTGATCGTCGGAGAGGACGAACTCGTAGAAACCGGGGTCTCCCGCGGCTTTGCTGCGTAGCAGGGGGTCTTGGACGGGTGCGGCTCGATTGTGCGCAAGGAAGGGGGAGGTGAAGTCGTCGCCGTCGCGGCTGCTAGCGATTTCCTGTAGGGGGGGTGTGCTCATGGAGGTCTCCTGTTAAAAGAAGGGGGTGGGTTGCCTTGCATCGTTGCGCACGGAGCGCACTCTTGCGAAAGGCGTTTCTCTTTGCGCTGCGAGCAGGGCGAGTGCGATCGCCCAAAAGCGGTCAGCGTTATGCTCGTTGCTTTCTGCTTGGAGGCGGGTTGTGTTGTTTCGGTGCTGCGCGCGCACGGCGTGTAGATCGTCGAAGAGAATCGGGCAGGGCGGAATGAGAAGCGTCTCTTCTTGCAGGCAGCGTTTGAGCCTTGTCGCAAGGTCGAGTTTTCGTGTTGTAGTGAAGTTGACGGCGATCGTCTTGCTCTTTCCGTAGCGAAGGGCTGCGTCTTCGACGGGTTTTTCTCCGATTCCCGTTGCGTCGATGGCGATGCGTTGCGCTCTGTAGCGTTGCATCATGCGGTCGAGTCGTTGGTCTTGCTCTTGAAAGGAGATAGCTTTGTGCGCTTGAATTTCGCGCAGCCAGTATTTTCCGTCATATTTTTCGAGCGCGACGGCGACCCAGTAATCGTTTCTTCTTGCGATGTCGTTACCTAAGAAGACGGGTCCTCCTTGGAAGAGATCGGGTCTTCCTGCCTTGTCGTTTTGCGCCTTTACGATGAGATTGCGTTCGAGCCATCGCGTGCTTCCGTCCTGCCAGTCGAGTTCGAACTCCTGCTTCCACAGGCTTTCGTCGAGGGTATTTTTTCTGAGGGTTTCGATGTCTCTCGGCAAGCCCTGCTCGACGGCTTGGAAGATGTCGATGCGATGCTTGGACCATCCTTCCGCCTCGTCTTGCATGAGTCGGAAGAACATGTTGTCGCTTCCGTTGGGCGTCGAGACGATGCGCAGTTTGAGTCCGTTTTTGGAGACGACAGGAAAGAGCGCGCGCCATATAGCGTTGCTGTCGTTGTGGAAGGCGAACTCGTCGAGGAAGAGGTTTGCCGAGAATCCTCGTGCGGTGTCGGGGTTGGACGGCAGCACCGAGACTTTCGAGCCGCCAGGAAAGATCATGGCGTTTTGGCTTTTATGCACCTTGGGAAACAGCGTGCCGTGGCTTGCTGCTCTGTATAGTTCCTCGAAGGCTTTTGCGAGCGGGATGAGCTGTTCTGTCATGACCTCCTGGGCTTGTCGTTCTCCGCGCGAGAGGATGATCCATCGCGTTTTGGTATTGTTTCGTTCCGCCTCGATGCAGTCTTTGAGAATTTCTGCGCAGTTCATGAAGGTTTTTCCTGTCTGCCTTGCGAACATGCCGATTTTGAATCGCGCCTTGTCGTCCAGCCATCGTCGTTGATACGGCATGAGGTTGAGCAGGGGTTGAGGTGTGGCTTGGGGTGTGAGCGTGTGCATGGAGAGGGCTAGATACTGAGTCCGAGGATTTGCATGGCTTTGGTCATGGCTTGTTGGTCTATGGTTCCTTGTTTTTGAGCGCGCTGGAGTTTTTGCGCTTGTTGTTCTTTGATGTTGTTTTCGACGGCGTTGTGCATGGCGAGGTCGTTTTTTGCGGCTTCGGAGAGGGCTCGGATGACGCGCGAGAACTTGGCGGCGTCTTCCAGCGAGAAGTTTTTGCTCTGTTGTGTTTGCAGCTTGAGGAGTTGGTCGTTGAGCAGTTCGATGTTGAGTTTAGTTTTCTTGAGGATGTTGTTTTTGCCTCCGTTTTCGGTGAGTGCTCTTGCGATCGATCGGTTTTTCCTGAGGGTTTTTCCTGTTCTCAATAGGTTTTGTTTTTCGTTGTGGCAGTTGTTGGGGTGTTGCGTTTTGTTGAGGCAGTCTTGCAGGATGAGGAAGATGGTCTGAGAGCTTTTGCCGCAATCGAGCAACGCTGCGACGGCTTTGCGAAAGTCTTCTTGAAATTCTTCGAGGACATGTTTTTGGCTCATGCTTATTGCTGCGTTCTGAGGAACTCGCCGATTCGGTCGACGGCTTTGTCGATTCGGTCGACTTTCTCTTGGAAGCGAACGAGGGTTTCTTTGAGCGCGTGCAGTTCGTCTTTGACGGGCAGGCTTTCGAGTTTGATTTCGAGTTCGCGCACCTTTGCCTCCATGGCGTAGAAGTGCCTTTTGGGAATGGTGGCGCGCTTGATCGACCACAGGAACCATCCGACGAGAAGGTTCAGCAGGAAGAGCACGACCCCGATATTTTTCAAAAGAAGAACGGACATGATTCAGCGGTTGAGGGCGTTGGTGGCTAGACGGCGAGAGGGTAAGGTTGGGGACAAGGTTGGCGAGAGGGTTGAGGGGAGATTTGAGGAGTTGGAGGATTGTTTTCGATTTTGTGCGAGAATTTGCAAGACGCGTCGTCGTGAGATTCCGCATATTTGAGCGATATCGTTGAGCCTGCATCCTTTTTCTTTGAGCGCGATGCATCGCTGCGCGGTATCTTTTGCGGGGGTTGGCTCTGGTCTTGCGGGAAAATCGAGCGCTTCGCCGCAGAATTGGTCGCAAATTTTTTCTGCGGTTCGGCTACCGAGGAATCGGCGCAAGGTGTGGTCTTTGGCGAGTCGTGCTTTTTGCGGGATGTAGATTCTCTGTCCTGCGAGCGCGGCGAGCGTTTTTGCGCCGACTTCAGAGCCGAGCGAGAGGAGAATTCGGTGGTAGATGGACTGGTTCATGGTTTTTTTTGATTTTTTTCGGGAATTTGTATTGTTCTTAGAAATTCTCGTCGCGAGAGGTTTTCGAGCGGCCACGCCAAGTCGTGCGGCCATTGCTGTTCCATCCACAGAGCGACGCGCGCGCACTGCGAGAGGGTTACTCTTCCGTCTCGCAGGCGCAGAAAGAATCGACTGTCGCCTGCGGCGTAAGTTCCCAGCGTTGCGATCGACCAGTTCTTGTGGGCTGTGAACTTTTCGGCGAGCTGCGTGATAGTTTTCATAATAAACATAGAACTATATTCATAATAAACGCTGAATATGTCAACTATCAATTTAGTTGTTTAACTCTTTTTGTGATTCTAATCGGAAAGAAGCTGTATTTTCCTTCGTCAAGCGTACGTTTCGGGTGAGCAGAAGCAGAAAAAGCGTACGAAATATGGATATAAGACGTACGTACGCTTGGCAAAAAGCGTACGTCTATCCTGTCGGAAGCGATGTTGCGCGGTGTTTTTTTCCGTGCTAGAAAAAGCGTTATGATTAATCCTTCGGTCAAGGACGATTTTTCGACGCGTCGTTTTTTGCGTGTTGCGCCCTCGGCGGTTCTTTTTTGTGCGGCGCGCCCTGTGGTACTTTTCGACGATGCGTTGCGCGGCTTGGTCTCGGATATGTATCGAATTATGTATGACAAACGCGGCGTGGGGCTTGCTGCCCCGCAGGTGGGGGAGTCTCTGCGCGTTGCGGTGATCGACTTGCGAGGACGCTCGTTACGCAAGGAGGCAGAGCACTTGCAGGGGGAAGAAGAGATGGAGGAGCATGGAGGGGAAGAAGAGATATTTGAGGACGATTGTGCTGAGGCACGCGAGCCTTTCGCCTTGGTGAATCCTGAGATTGTGCGCTCCAGCGAAGAGCGTCGGGTGTATGAGGAGGGTTGCCTTTCGTTTCCCGACTTGTTGGTTGAGGTGTCGCGTCCGCGCGAGGTGGAGGTTCGTTACTGGAGTGTTGAGGGTCGAGAGTGCTTTGTGAAGGCGAGCGGATTGCTTTCGGTGTGCTTGCAACACGAGCTTGACCATTTGGATGGACGCACGATTGTGGATTCTCTCTCGCGCCTGAAACGCTCGATGGTGCTGCGGAAGTTTGCCAAGCAGGCGCAGCAGGATGGCAGGAAGTGAGGCGTAGGGATTGAGGATTGTGTCTCTTTCGGTTGCGTTTTTTGGCAGTGGTTCTTTTGCTGAGCCGATCGTTGCGTTGTTGCGGGCGCGCGGAGTGTTGCGTTGGTTGGTGACGCAGGACGAGACGGCGTTTTGGGAGAAGCGTGTTGGGGGTGATGTTGGTGTTTGGCGGGGTTTGGACGATGGGTTGTATCGAAGTTTGCGGGGTGAAGGGGGGGGTAAGGGAGGGAACGCGGGAGGAGTAGATGTGATTCTCACGGCGAGTTATGGGGTTCGTCTTGGAGCGGAGGTTTTGGATTGCGCGCGTTTGGGAAGTTATAATGTGCATGCTTCGCTGTTGCCGCGTTGGCGAGGTGCGTCGCCGATTCAGCGAGCGATTTTGCATGGTGATACTTCGAGTGGTGTTTCGGTTATCAGGATGAGCGATCGGATTGATTGTGGTGATGTTGTTGTGTGCAAGCGTATTTTGTTGCGTGGTGACGAGACTTACGACAGCCTTGAGTCTTGTCTTTCGGCATTGGGTGCGGAGGCGACTTCGGAGCTTTTGGAGGATTTGTTGGGTGGTGGGGTTTGTGCTGAGGTGCAGGAGGCGGAGGGGGTATGTTGGGCGAGCAAGTTGAGGCGTGAGGAGGGTTTGTTAGATTGGCGTTTGCCTGCGGAGTGTTTGGAGCGTCAGGTACGGGCATTTTTGCGTTGGCCGGGCAGTTTTTTTGTGGTGGGTGGGGAGCGCATTGTGGTGCATGCTTCGCGCGTGGAGGTGTTGGGGGAGGGGGTGGAATCGGATATGGGGGTTGGGATTGTTTTACGGGAGCATCCGTATCCGATTATTGTTTGTGGTGTGGGGGGATTAGGATTGTTGCGTTTGCAGCGTGCGGGGCGGGGTGTATTGGATGCGGAGTTGTTTTTGCGGGGTTTTCGTTTGGAGCGGGGTGTGAGTTTGTAGGTTTTTGCGTGTTTGCCTTTGCTCGCCTGCGCTTTTTATTGAGCGTGTCTATCTCTGCTTGCTTGCGCTTCCTTGCGGGCGCGCTTCGCAGAGACAGACACGCGCTTTTTTGATTAGGTAACATACGCAAGACGAGCGAGCCGTGCGCTATGCGCTTGTGCTTTTTAGCGGGACACGCTTGCGCAAGAGACTTGCTTTGTATGATGACGGGCGCAAAACATCGCGTGCGGGCAACATCATGGACGCGCGTTGCAAGCAACGCGCTATGGCGGGGAGCGCGAGGGAGTAATCCCTCGCAAAAGACCCCGCGTCAGCGGGGGGAATTTATCCCCTCGCGCACGCAGTGCGCTTTTCTGTGCGTGAGCGTAGCGAAACGCGTAGCCTCTTGTACCAAAGCGCGTTGCTTGCCTCGCGCAATACTGACTCGTAACATGGTACGGCGATTCTGTTCCGCCTGTGTTTTTGTGACGCAAGGCTGTTGCGCGAAGGGTAGCGTCTGACTAGGATGCGTCTAGTATGTTTCATTTGTTTTTTTGGGAGATTGGGCAATGGCAAAGGTTCGAGTAAAAAGTCCCATCGTAGAGATGGACGGCGACGAAATGACAAGGATTATTTGGGCTCATCTGAAAGAACGCCTGATCCTACCCTTTTTGGAAATCGACCTCAAATATTTCGACTTGGGTATCGAACACCGCGACGCAACCGAAGATAAGGTGACGCGCGACGCCGCCGCAGCAATCCGCCACTACGGGGTCGGGATCAAATGCGCGACAATCACCCCCGACGACAAACGCGTAGAAGAGTTCGGCTTGAAACAAATGTGGCGCTCTCCGAATGGAACGATTCGCAACATTTTGGACGGCACAGTCTTCCGTGAGCCGATCGTCTGCAAAAACATTCCTCGTCTCGTTTCCAGCTGGAAGCAGCCGATCACGATCGCTCGCCATGCCTACGGTGATCAGTATCGCGCTCAAGAGTTTCGTGTTTCAGGCAAGGATTCGGAGAAAGGTAGCCTGTCGCTCGTTTTCACACCCAGCGACGGTAGCGCAGAAGTGCGTCGCGAGATTTTCTCCTTCGACGAAGGGGGAGGCGTGGGAATGGGCATGTTCAACACAGATGCCTCGATCCGAGGGTTTGCGCACGCCTGCTTTCGCTACGGCTTGTCGAAGGGCTGGAATGTGTATCTCTCGACGAAGGACACGATTCTGAAGGTCTACGACGGAGCGTTCAAGGCGTTGTTTCAAGAAGTTTTCGAGAGCGACTACCGCGTCTCATACGAGAAAGTCGGCTTGGGTTACGAGCATCGTCTGATCGACGACATGGTCGCCTTTGCGATGAAATCAGAGGGCGGATTTTTGTGGGCCTGCAAGAACTACGATGGCGATGTTCAGTCGGATTCTTTGGCACAGGGTTTTGGGTCATTGGGTCTTATGACCTCGGTTTTGCTGACGGCGGACGGGAAGTGCGTGGAGACGGAGGCGGCGCACGGCACGGTGACGCGTCACTTTCGGCTGCACCAACGCGGCGAGAAGACCTCGACTAACCCGACAGCAAGCCTGGCAGCTTGGTCTCGAGGCCTGCTTTGGCGCGCGCGCTTCGACGAGGACAAGGAACTGGCGCATTTTGCGCAAACCCTAGAGTCGAGCGCGGTCGCCACGATCGAGGGCGGAGAGATGACAAAAGATTTGGCACTTTTGGCAGGATGCGATTTTCTGACGACAGAGGAATTTTTGGATGCGGTGGAAAGAAAATTGAGGAAAACTCTGTCCGAATAGCAGAAATGTGGGTTGTCGAGCTTGCATTGTGCTAGGCTATCTCGTAATGTGCGTTGGAGTGGGTATCCTGCGAGGCTTTTCGGAGCTTTAGGATGCCCTTTGTAGCGAGCTTGTTTTACAGGTTGGAAAAGATCGGTGTTTTTGACTTTGAAGTTGAGGGTGCGAGGAACAAAGGAAATGCGGTTTTTTAGTCGCTGTCGTAAAGCTTTGCCAAACTTTTTGGCAAGTGCTTTTGTAAGCGTTTTGGCTTTGTGCCTTCCGTTGTTTTTGCTGTCCTGCCAGTCGACGAAGCTGGAGAGCGGTCGCGGCGGAGGGCAAGGCTCGCAGGGTATTTCGCAGTCTGGAATGGATATAGTCAACGATATTCCAATTCCGCAAGGTGCTGTTTTGGACACCGAGCGTTCGCTAGTCTTAGGACGAGGCTCGAACTGGACTGGTCGCTTAGTTTTTCGCGTTAATCGCCCGACGTCGGTTCTTTTTTCGTTGTATCAGTCGGAGATGCCGCAGTTCGGCTGGCAGGGTTTGTCTGTGATTCAGGACGAGGTGAGCATTTTGCAATACTTGTTGGGGTCTCGTTTGGCGACGGTGCGCATATCGGGTTTGGGTTTTCGAGGATCTCGCGTCTCGATTCTGATGGCACCGCGAGAAGCGGGAGGCAATTTGTCTCCCTCGCAGCCCGGCTCGCCGAGCAGCGGTGGACAGCAATAGGCAGAACGATGAGGATTGGGACAATACTTTCGGGGGAGGGGGTAATGCGGGGGGTGTATTCAACGGTTGCGTTCTCGCAACTAAGGACAATTGTCGCAGAGGAGGCGATGCCGTTTGATGGTGTCGTCTTTGCTGTGCTTGAGAGAGGTAAAAACCTACATGACGAAACGTATATTAATCGATGCTGCGCATCAGGAGGAAACTCGTGTTGCTTTGGTGGTGGACTCGCGTATTGAAGAGTATGTGAGTGAATCGTCGTCGCGTGCGGCATTGAAGGGGAACATTTATTTAGGTCGTATCACGCGGATCGAGCCGTCGTTGCAAGCGGCCTTTGTCGAGTATGGGGGCAATCGGCATGGCTTCATCAGTTTTCACGACATTCACCCTGACTACTGCCGCATTCCTGTTTCGGACCGCGAGGAGGAAGCGGGAGACGAAGATGCTCTGGCGCACGGCGAGGGAGAGGAGACCGATGGAGTGTCAGAGGTCGGGGGAGACGATGTAGAGCAGGACGAGGCGCACAAGCGTCGTCGCAAGTCTTTGAATTTGCACCGTGAGTACAAGATTCAGGAGGTTTTGGGTCGAGAGAAGCCTTTGTTGGTGCAAGTTGTGAAGGAGGAGCGTGGCACTAAGGGAGCTGCACTTTCGACGTATCTTTCGTTGGCGGGTCGTTGTTGCGTCTTGGTGCCGAACTCTACTCGCAGCGGCGGTATCAGCCGTCGCATCGAGGATCCGAGCGAGCGCAAGCGTCTGCGTGAGATTGTTCGTTCTTTGGAGGTTCCCGAATCGATGTCTGTGATCGTGCGCACGGCGGTGCGAGGCTTGTCGAAGCAGGACATAGTGCGTGATTACGAGTATTTGCGCGATCTTTGGGAGTCGGTTCGTCAGCGCACGTTAGTTGCGAAGGCCCCTGCCTTGATTCACGAGGAGGGAGATTTGATTTTGCGCACGCTGCGCGACATGTATACGGGTGATGTGGAGGAGATCGTGGTGAGCGGCAAGACGGCGTTCGAATCGGCACGCGATGCGATGGGTCGTCTTTCTTCGTCGCATCGTCGTCGTATCAAGCAGCACAAATCTTCGGAGAGTGGTTTATTTCAGGAGTTTGGTGTTGAGGATCAGATTTCGGCGATTTACCGTCCTCGTGTTGGCTTGCCTTCAGGCGGACATATAGTTTTGCAACAGACGGAGGCTCTCGTTTCGATAGATGTTAACTCTGGCAAGGCGACTCGCGAGCGGCACATCGAGGAGACGGCTTTGCAGACGAATTTGGAAGCTGCCGAGTCGATTTCTCGTCAGTTGCGTTTGCGCGATTTGGCGGGTCTTGTTGTAGTCGACTTCATCGACATGGAGAGCAGCCGTTCCAAGCATGAGGTTGAGCGTTCGTTTGGCAACCACTTGAGTGTTGATCGTGCTCGAATTCAGATGGGTCGGATCAGTCACTTCAACTTGTTGGAGTTGTCTCGTCAACGTTTGCATCCCAGCTTGACGGAGCGCGCGGGTTTGGCTTGCGCGTCTTGTGGAGGCACGGGCTATGTTCCTGCTCGTGGGATGGTTTTGTTGGGTCTTCTGCGTCATTTGGAGGAATGCGCGAGCAAATCGATCAGCGGCGATATTATCGAGTTGCGAGTTGTCTCCGAGTTGGGCTTGGCGTTGCTGAACGAAAAGCGCGATGCGTTAAGTTCCTTGGAGGAGGGTTATGAGGTTCGCATCGTCATTGTTGTGGATGCGGGCTTGCGTTTTGGCGAGTCGAAGTTGACGCGCATGCCTGGGGCATCGAACGATGGTCGCTCGCCGTCGTCGCGCGTTCGGGAGGCAGCGCCTCGGTCGCGTGATCGGGAGGTAGCACCTCGCTCGCGTGATCGGGAAGATGCGCCTCGCTCGCGTGATCGAGAGGATGCGCCTCCGTCGCGTGATCGAGAGGATGCTTTCGAGGAGGAGGGGGGTGCCTCATCGCCGCGCAGGAATGGGCGCAGGAGTGAAGGTAGGAGTGAGAGTAGGGGTGAAGGCAGGAGTGAGAGTAGGGGTGAAGGCAGGAGTGAGAGTAGGGGTGAAGGCAGGAGTGAGAGTAGGGGTGAAGGCAGGAGTGAGAGTAGGGGCGAAGGCAGGAGAGATAGTCGTCGTGGTGGCGGTGGTGTTCGCCCGTCGCGTCCTCGTCGTGCTTCTTCTCGCGGTGATGTTGCGGCGAGGGGAGATTTTTCTGATGGGGATGGTGGAGGTGTTTCGCCTCGTTCTCGTCCTTCTTCGGGTGCGGGGGCGGAGGGAGGTGGTCGTGATGTTCCGCAGCCGGACACGAGCGATCCTCGTGATTTTTGGGAGGCGCCTTTGACGCACTAACAACAATACAAAGACGCGCTGTGTGATGAGGCGAGTTACTTCAGGTTGGGGAGTTCGTTTGTTTGATTTTGACGGATTGGATGGTGTCTTTGCCTAGGAAGGCGTTGATGTTGTTGAGCAGTTGGGTTGTGCGGTGCAGGGCGATGGGAGCGAAGGGTTGTTGGACGGCGATGGTGAGGGTTGTGTTGTCGGGTGCTTGCGAGATATGGATGGGTTTGGCGTGGTCGAGAAAGCCTTGGGGAGCGATTCGTGTCCAGTTGTTTTGGATTGTCGAGAGAATCTTTTTGGCGGGTTGTCTTCGTCCGAGTTTTGCGATGAGCCTTGCGGTCAGGGTACCGATGGCGTGGGTTGGGGCGTATCCGTGTCTATGTCCATGTCCTTGTCGCTGTGCTGGTCGAGAAGATGGATGGGGGGACGGAGGCAGGGGCATGGGGTTGAGTGTAGCACATGGTAGGCAGGACACTTGCTAATACACTTGGCGAGTGCGCGGGGGATAATTCCGCTCGCGGAGACAGAGACGCGCTTTTTTGTATTGCCGCGCACGGCAAGCCGTATGCTATTGCCGTGCGCTATGCGCTTGTGCTTTTAACTGCACACGCTAGCGCAACAGACTTGCTTTGTATGATGACGGACGCAAAACATCGCGCGCGTAGCGCGCGGGGAGCGCGAGGGAGTAATCCCTCGCAAAAGACCCCGCGTCAGCGGGGGGAATTTATCCCCTCGCGACGCAAGCGCGCTTTCTGTGCGTGAGCGAAGCGAAACGCGCAGCCTCTTCTTCAAAAGCGCGAGGCAATAGCATGGACGCATACGGCAAGCCGTGCGCTATGCGCTTGTGCTTTTTAACGGTACACGCTAGCGCAACAGACTTGTTTTGTATGATGACGAACGCAAAACATGCGCACGCGAAGCGTGCGCGGGGGGTGTGGGGGGATAAATTCCCCCCACGAAGACCCCGCGTCAGCGGAGCGCACGCAGTGCGCTTTCTACGCACTCGCGCGAAGCGCGAGGTGCGTAGCCTCTTATTCAAAAGCGCGAGGCTTGCCTCGCGCAAGGGGAATTTATCCCCAAGCTGACTCGTAACATGGCAGAGCGTCTTTAATTTTGCCTAGAAGATAGAGACAAAAAAGAATCGCGCGTAGCGCGCCTCTTATTCAAAAGCGCGAGGCTTTGCCTCGCGCAAGCTGATTCGTAACATGGCACGGCGATTCGATTTTTCCTCGCCCTAGCGACAAGAAGAACGCACGAAGTGCGCTTTCTACGCGCGTAGCCCGAAGGGTTACGCATCTCGCGCTTCGCACGAGTGCGTAGATAAAGCGCTGTCGCGCCCCGCTGACGCGGGGTCTTCGTGAGGGGAATTTATCCCCCCACACCCCCGCGCACGCTTCGCACGCGATGTTTTGCGCCCATCATCATACAAAAATCCCGTGTCTGCCTTTGCGATGCGCGCTCCACATAAAGCGCAGGCGAGCAAAGGCAGACACACACAAGCCAACAAACACGCTCTGCCGCGTTGCGAGTCAGCTTGGGGATAAATTCCCCTTGCGAATAAGAGGCGCGCTGCGCGCGATTCTTTTTGTCGCTAGGGCGAGGAGAACTCGAATCGCCGTACCATGTTACGAGTCAGCTTGGGGATAAATTCCCCTTGCGCGAGGCAAGCCTCGCGCTTTTGAATAAGAGGCTACGCACTCGCGCTTCGCGCGAGTGCGTAGAAAGCGCACTGCGTGCGCTCCGCTGACGCGGGGTCTTCGTGGGGGGAATTTATCCCCCCACACCCCCCGCGCACGCTTCGCGTGCGCATGTTTTGCGTCCGTAAAAACTACCCACGCTCCCCGCGTCCATAATGCAGCGCGCGCGATGTTTTGCGCTCGTCATCATACAAAGCAAGTCTGTTGGCAAGCGCGTGCCGTTAAAAAGCACAAGCGCATAGCGCACAGCAATAGCATACGCCTTGCCGTATGCGTCCCATCATTTGCCCGCAGCGCGAAAACCCCTCGCCACCCAATAAACCTCGTTCGCACCCTTCCTGCTCACCACCGATCGCACAACCCGCACCCCCTCAAACCTCTCCTTCACACGCGCCCACAACTCCGCCTCCTCCGTCGAATGACGCATTTTCACAACCCAATCTCCGCCCTCCTCCAAAAGATTCTCGACAATCGGCAAAATTTCGGCAATCACAATCCCAAATCTCGTGTTGTCCAAGCGAGATAACCCCACCGTGTTCGGCGCAACATCACACAAAAGAAGCTGCACCCTCCCCCCCAAAATCTCGAAAACACGCGTCGGCAAAGTCGCTACTTCCTCCGCCTTCTCAAGATCGCAACAAAGCACACGAATGCGCGGCTCGTCGAAAGGCTCGATCGGTTTTTTGTCTACGGCAAGAACAACCGCCTCGCTCGCCATCTCCGCCGCTACCTGAGACCAACTACCTGGGGCTGCTCCTAAATCGAGAATGCGTCTCCTGCCACGACACAAAGAAAAACGCTGCTCCAAATCAATGAGCTTGAAAGCTGCCCGACTGCGATAAACCTTGCTCCCTAAAAACCTTGCCCTCGAAAAACGATCGGGCTTGCCGTAAGAAGCCTCTCCCTCGCGCATGTTGAGCGCACGCTTCAAGAGCATCTTGGGTAAGAGTTTTTTAAGGTCGCCGCCCTTTTTCGTGAGCGCGAATTGCACGATTCGAGCTTTGCTCATGCGAGTGCTCATGCTTTGGGGGTGGCGAGGAGGCGGGAGGGTCAGTCGGTTTTTGTGTCGGGCGTGTCGGCGTCCTGTTGATCGATCATGTCGATGACGATTCCCTCTCGCAGCCCCCTGTCCGCGATGGAGAGCGTCTTGAGAGGGATCAGTCGAAAGATACACAAGACGATTGCGCATCCGACCGCGAGCATGTCGGCTCTTTCCTGCCCGACGCATCCGTAAGCGGCGCGCTGTTCTCTTTCGAGTTTTCGTAGCCTTTCGGCGACATGGAGCGCGCCTTCGATATTGAGTTGTTCTCCGTCGATCTGCTTTCGGTTGTATCGTTCGTATCCGTACTGGAGGCATGTGAGCGAAGTCAGCACGCCCGATGCGCCGACGGACGAAACTTTTTCTTCCAATATGTTTTTGGATATGTTGTTTTCTAGATCGAATTTTCGGATATGGTCGGTGATGGCATCGCTGATTTTTTCTTGCGTTTCGTCGTCGATGGCACTTGTTCCGTATTGTTCTTTGAGGATGGCGAGTCCGATTGGCAACGAGAGGATGTTGATGCTTTCGGGTTTTTTGGGATTGTCGAGCGAGAGCCATGCGATTTGCAAGCTTCCTCCTCCGATATCGAAGAGCAATCCGTAGGGTTTTTCGTTGTCGAAGAGTTCTCTGCACGATAGGAGTGCGTATTGCATTTCCTCTTCGGGTTTGATGATACGCATGTCGATGTGAAATTTTTCTTTGATGGACTCGACGAACTCTGCTCCATTGGATGCTCTGCGGAAGGATTCGGTAGCGACGGCGGTGATTTTTTGAGGTTTCCACTTGTCGAATCGTTTGGCGAAGGTCTCCAGCGCGCTGATGCTGCGTTGCATGGACTCTTCGGAGAGTTTTCCGCTCGTTGCGAGTTTTTCGCCGAGATAGACAGGCACAGACGCTGCGTCGAGCGTTTTAAAAGGCTCGGCCTGTTGCGGGGTTGTTTGAGCGACGATCATGCGGCAGGAGTTGGTGCCTAGGTCGATGGCGGCGTATCGCTGAGGTTTGCTGTGAGTAGGGGTCATGGTTTTTGCGTATGGAGATCGATGAGTTCGCTCAAAGTATGTTCGATTCTCACGAGGTTGTTTTCGTCCGAGAGCATGTGATCGCCTTGCGGATCGACGAGGGCGAGCGCATCGGGGCTGTCGAGCAGTTGGAGGGTTTCCATCATGTGGGCGAAGGGGACGATGTCGTCCTTCATTCCTGCCAGCATGCGGATTGGCACAGGGCAGGGGATGGTTGTTTTGGGTTTGTCGAGCAGATGGTGTTTGCGAGATTCTTCGAGGAAGGTTTGCGAGAGGATATATCCTTGTTCGGGAGTTTTATCGGGATCGCACCATTTACCGATTTCGCCTTGCTGTATTTTTTTTTGCTCGATGGGGGGAAAATCGGGGAGCAGCAGTTTTTCCGGAAAATCGGGAGCAGGAGCGATCAGCATCACTCCTGCAATACTCCCTGCGATACTTCCTCCGATATTTTGGGAGTATCGTTTGAGGATATGGAGTGCTATCCATCCTCCCATAGAGGATCCAGCGATGATCCATGGTGCTTGAGGCGCGATATTTTTTTGTGCGTCGTCGAAGACGGTGATGGTGTCGTTGATCCAGTCTCCGATGGTTGCGGTTTCCATGGAGCCTTGCGATTGTCCGTGCGCTCTGTAGTCGAAGAGGATTGCTGTCGTGTTGGTTTTTTGAGCGAAGTCGAGGATGCGGGTTGCTTTTGTTCCTGTTGTATCGGAGGTATATCCTGAGCAGAAGAGGATGGCGGGTTTTTCGGGGGATGTGCTTTGATGGGCGGTGACATTGAGACGGATATTGTCTGCGCTCGTGAGGGTTTTGTGGAGGGGGGAGTTCATGGGGATTTCCTGACAGGGATTGTAGCAGGGGAGGCGGAGATTGTCTAGATAAAATACAAAGCAAGTCGAGTTGCTCGTGCGCGTCAATAACGCTACGCAACAGACACGGGCTTTTTGTATTGACGGATGAAAAACATGCGCACGCTGGCAACATCACGGACACGCGTTGCAAGCAACGCGAGCGAGCGTAGCTTATAATCTCCACGAAGACTCCGCGTCAGCGGGGAGGATTCATCCCCTAGGACGCATACGGCTTGCCGCTATGCGTCCCCTTGCTATTGCCTCGCGTCCCCAACAAGGTAAGTTGCAAAGGTAGTTTGTTAGGTTGATGTTTCGTCGAGGCCGCCCAAGACTTCGTTGCCTGCGTCTTCGGAGTTGCGGTAGATCGTGTAGGCATTATTATCGGTTTGATCAAAATAGTCTTTGATGAGGACAACATTATCGTTTGTTTTGACGGTGATTCGCAGGTCGTCGTTGTCGAGACCGCTTTCTGGTACCACCTCTGAAAATGCTCCAGTAGTATCATCCACATTGCCTCTGGTGAAGACAAAGTCTCCGTCGGCGTAATCCGCCTCGCCGTCTAGAGCGCGGAAGATCAGCTTGTTGCCCGCTCCGTCGTCGGTGATCGTATCCGTGCCGTCGCCCGCGTCTAACAGATAGGTGTCCGCGCCCTCGCCGCCGGCAAGGTTGTCGTCGCCCGCGCCGCCACGCAAGATGTTGGTAGCAGCGTTGCCAGTCAAGGTGTCGGCTGAGCCCGAGCCGATCAGGTTGTTGATGCCTGTAAGAACATCTCCCTCAGCCCAGCCGCCTGAAACTGTGGCAGCATTAGTGACAGTACCAATGGTGGCAAGAGTGCCAAGGTCGATGTTGACACCATCAGTCGAGCCTGCGTAGCTCGCCCAGTCCGCGCCTGCCGAACCCGCGAAGGTATCAGGATTTGCGGTATCCTCCGTTGCCATAAAGGGATTTTCCTCGCTGCCTAGTTTCGGAGGCACGGCAAGCGAGGCGATTGCTGCGTCGGTGCCATCGCTACCACGCGTGACGAAGTTGAAGATAGACGAAGGATCGCTCGTAAATTCTAGGACATTGAGCGTCGTAGTAGCGTCGCTGGCAGTCACCGTGAGCGTTACCGCATCGCCATCGCCGCGCACGAAGTCGTAGGTTGCGCCATTATAGGCGTTGCCCGCGTCCCCTTGCAAGAAGACGATTGTACCGCCGTCGTCGATGATAGTATCCGTGCCGTCGCCCGCATTGAACACATAGGTGTCCGCGCCCGCACCGCCCTCCAGGCGGTCGTCGCCTGTTCCTCCGAGCAGTCTGTTGGCAACGTCATTACCCGTCAGCCAGTCGTTGTAGTTTGAGCCTACGATGTTTGCGATGTTGCTGAGGATGTCGCCCTCGGCTTCGTTGTCGTTGGCGGTAAAGCCCTCTGTTCCGTCAAAGTCTAGTTGCGCTGTTGTGATGGTAAGATCAACTCTGACCCCCTTATTCTCGGCAGCGTTGCTATAAGAAGCCCAGTCATTCCCCGCGCCGCCGTAGAGGGTGTCCGTGCCTGCGCCGCCCTCAAGGACGTCGTCTCCCGCGCCGCCATGCAAGGTGTTGGCAGCAGCGTTGCCAGTCAAGATGTCACCATGATTAGAGCCTCTCAGGTTGTTGATGCCCGTAAACGCGTCGCCCTCAGCAAAGCCGCTTGAAGCAGCGTTGGTGGCGAGGTTGATGTCAACGCCTGCATTCGACCCTATGTAGCTCATCCAATCGTTGCTTCCTGAACCCGCGAAGCTGTCGACATTGTTGGTCGCCAAGAATGGGTTTTGGTTGCTACCTACCGCTGCCGTTGGCAGAGTAAGATCGTTAGCAGGGATTAGTGTGTCTTCGGGGATGTCATTGACATAAGAACGCGTGAAGAATTCGTAGTTTGAAGAAGGATAGGTCGTGAATTTTATGACATTGAGCGTCTCAGCATTGCCGCCTGTGCCCTTCGTCACTGTAAGGATTGTCTTACCGCTGGCATCATCATGGGTGAAATCGTATCTTGCGCCCTCATATGCGTTGCCCGCGTCCCCTTGGTCGAAGACGATTTTGCCTCCGTCGTCGGTGATGGTATCTGTGCCGTCGCCCGCATTGAACAGATAGGTGTCGTCGCCCGTATCGTCCTTGTTGAGGACGTAGAGGTCGTCGCCGTATAGATCGTCGTCGCCCCGTTCACCTTCAAGCCGATCGTTGCCCGGTCCACCTTCAAGCTGGTCGTTTTCCGCTCCACCTTCAAGCCGGTCGTTGCCCTTGCCACCACGCAAGGTGTTGGCAACATCGTTGCCAAAGAGGTTATCGTCATAAATAGAGCCGATCAGGTTGTTGATGTCTGTAAGTGTATCTCCCTCAGCCCAGCCGCCTGAAAACTCGTCAAGGTTAATATTGATGTTAACGCCTGTATTTTCATTCGAGCCTGCGTAGCTCACCCAGTCTGTGCCTGTCGAACCCGTGAAGGTGTCGGGACCGCTGGTCGACGAATACGGGTTGCTCTCGCTACCCAGAGGAGCAACAGTAGCAGGAGGAGGAGTAGTAGTAGGAGGAGTGCCACCGCCAGCTGTTTCTCCGCCGCCGCAACCCTCAAGAAACACGCCGAGCGCGCTTGCTGACAGCAAGGCACTCAAGATTTGAGTTTTCCTGTTGCGTTTTCCCTCATTCCCTTCGCTCGATGAGACAGCAAGGGACGATGTGGTAAGCGTTGTGATGTTTTCGTGTCTCATGATTTGTCCTATGATGATGTTGTTTAAGGTGAATTTATCCCTGACATGCGGTGCAATCGCATTCAACGCGCACAATGCCTATCTTATAAGCACGAGTCAAGCTAAAAATGTCGCTACGCTGCATTTATAGCGCGTTTCTGCCTCTTCGAGCGCGCTCCTTGAAAAAGTGCTAGCAAGCGACGAGAAAACCCCAATTTGTGGATAAATTCCTCTGTAAAAAGGACTTCCCTTCCTTCCCGCACTCCTCTATAATGGCTCTTCCTACTCGGAACTCGGACGCTACCGCAACTATCATGTCACTTTCCAGACGACCTTCTAAGCATCACAACTCTGCCTGGCAACCCGCAACCCGCGCGCTGCACAGCGCGTACCGTAGCGACCCCACGACACGCTCCTCCTCGATACCGCTCTACCAAACGGTCGCCTACCAGTTCGACGATACGGCGCAAGCTGCTCGCCTTTTCGCGTTGGAAGAACAAGGCGACATCTACACTCGCCTTCACAACCCTACGACCGCTATTTTGGAAGAGCGCCTTGCGGCTCTGGAAGGCGGAGCAGGCGCGCTCGCTGTCAGTTCGGGACACGCTGCCTCCGCCTACGCTGTGCAGAACCTTGCGCACAACGGGGACAATATCGTCAGTTCCAAGATGCTCTACGGAGGCATCCGCAACCTTTTCGCCAACGGCTTGAAGGATTTAGGCATCGAAGTAAGATTCGTTGACCAAGACGACCCTGAATCTTTCCGCAAAGCTAGCGATCTCCGCACTCGCGCTTTCTATGGCGAAACTTTGGCGAATCCTAATCTGACTCTGTTTCCCATCCGAGAGGTTGGCAAGATTGCCGAGCAGATAGGCATCCCCCTCATTATCGACAACACCGTTGCTCCTATACTCTGTCGCCCGTTGGAGTTGGGTGCGCATATTGTCACTTACTCGATGACGAAATACATCGGCGGATACGCCAACGCTATCGGAGGGCTTATCGTCGACGGAGGAAACTTCGATTGGCAAAAACACGCCGAGCGTTTTCCCACCCTGAATGCTCCTGACCCCAACTATAAAGGGGCTGTCTTTACGGAGCTCGTGAAGAATCCGTCGCTCGACCTTGAGGGACGCGCCTATATCCTCCGTGCGCGCGTTGTCCTGCTGCGCGACTTGGGAGCTTCCATCTCTCCCTTCAACAGTTTTCTGTTTCTGCAAGGTGTGTATACGCTGTCTTTGCGCATGGAAGCGCATTCTTGCAACGCCCAATCTGTTGCGGAGTTTCTCTCGTTGCACAAGGCTGTTGCGCGGGTCGTCTATCCTGGTTTGCTGGAAGGGGAGGCACTCGCTCGGGCAAGATCCGTCTTGCCGAGGGGTTTCGGCGGACTATTAGGCTTCGAGTTGAAGGGGGGCTTGCTTGCGGGCAGAAAGTTCATTGATGCGTTGGAGATGGTGTGCCATGTTGCAAACTTTGGAGATGTACGCACTTCGGCGGTGCATCCTGCTTCGACGACGCATAGTCAGCTCTCGCCTGTCGAGCGCGCCGAGAGCGGTGTATCGGAGGGTTATGTGCGTCTTTCTGTTGGCATTGAGCATATTGACGACATTGTTGCGGACTTGTATCAGGCGCTTTCTCGTAGTGTCGGATAGCGAGGGTTTGTATGCCGATCAAGGTTCCTGACGACTTACCTGCGCGCGCTATTTTGTCGCATGAGGGTGTTCGTATGATTGAGGAGACGGCGGCATTGCGTCAGGATATTCGTGCTTTGCGTTTTTTGTTTGTGAATTTGATGCCGGACAAGATTGCGACGGAGACGCAGTTTGCGCGTTTATTGGGGAACACTCCGTTGCAGGTTGAGGTTTTTTTGTTGCGCATGGGCAGTTATCGGTCGAAGCATGTTTCGCAGCAGCACTTATTGGATTTTTACCGAGAGTGGCGTGATGTGCGTGACGAGCAATTTGATGCGATGATTGTGACTGGTGCTCCTGTTGAGTTGATGGAATTTGAGGATGTTGCTTATTGGGAGGAGTTGTCTTGTTTGATCGAATGGAGCGAGCGTCATGTTTTGGGGGGCAGTTTATTTGTTTGTTGGTCGGCTCAGGCGGCTTTGTATGCTCGTTATGGTGTTGCGAAGCGTGTTTTACGCGAGAAGTTGTTTGGTTTATTTCCGCATCGGCGATTACGTTCTAGTTCGAGGTTGCTTGCGGGTTTTGGTGATGCTCCGTTTCCTGTTCCTGTTTCGCGTTATACGGGGACGTGTCGTGAGGATTTGCCTCGTGCTTTGGAGATTTTGATTGATTCGGACGAGGCGGGAATTTGTTTATTAGAGGATGAGGAGTATCGTTCGTTGTATCTTTTCAATCATTTTGAGTATGACGCGGACACTTTGGCTCGTGAGTATCGGCGTGATCTTGCGCGTGGCATTGGGACTTGTTTGCCGCGGGGTTATTTTCCTGCGGACAATGCGGAGGCTTCGGTTGCTAATTCGTGGCGACCTTACGCGCAGCTTTTGATTTCGAATTGGATTGGGGAGGTGTATCGGGGGGTGTCGTTGGCGGAGGGGCTTGGTGCGCTTGGTGCAGATGAGGAGGGGGAGGGGGCGCGTAGGGCTTCTTGAGGCGCGGGCGCGCTGGTGCTTTTTAAAGGCATGCGCTGGTGCAACGGACGGGCTTTGTATGATGACGGGCGCAAAACATCGCGTGCGTAGCACGCGGGGAGCGCGAGGGAGTAATCCCTCGCAAAAGACCCCGCGTCAGCGGAGCGCGTAAGCGCTTTATCTACGCGCGTAGCGCGTAGCCTCTTGTACCAAAGCGCGAGGCTTTGCCTCGCGCCAGCAACCTTTCGTCACAAAAGCAGCTTGCCATGTTACGAGTCAGCTTGCGCACGACAAGTCGTGCGCTTTTGAATAAGAGGCTGCGCGTTTCGCTACGCTCACGCGCAGAGTGCGCGCTATGCGCGCATTGCACTGCGTGCCTTTTTTGCGGGGGGACTTCGCCCCCCCACACCCCCCATGCGCAAAACTCGCTGCGCCTACGGCTTGCTCGTCTTGCGTTTCCGTCAAAGCGCGAGTCCCGTTTTTTGGGACACTGCCGCTCCCTGTTAATCTTAATCAAACACGCTCATCAACAGCCTCGCACGATATTTTTTTGCCTTGTTTTTTTCTTGCCATCGCTCTAGACAAGCTCTACAATCACAACACAAACAACAATCACGAGCCCCGCAATATGGCAGTTTTCCCCATCCCCCCCCGCGAGATCATCCTCCTCGCCCGCGCCTCCTTTCGCGCCTAGAAAGCTCTAGAAAGACAAAATCCTTGTGTCCGCCTTGACAACAGAACAAGCCACGACAGAACGAGCCGACAACGATGTCCCTCATTCTTCCTCCGTAGCCGCCCCCCCCCCTTCCTTTGCAAACTCTCGTCCTGTCGCCAACTCTTCGACAGATTCTTCGGCAGCTTCTCTCGCCGTCCTGCGCCACGATTGCGCGCATGTCCTAGCGGAAGCTGTCCAACAACTCTACCCCGACGCGAAACTCGCCTTCGGTCCTTCGACAGAAGAAGGCTTCTACTACGACTTCCTCCACCCCACCCCCTTCACGCCCTCCTGCTTCGAGGCAATAGAATCCGCCATGAGAAAAATCGTGGCAGCCAACACCCCCTTCCAACGCGAGGAGTGGAGCAGGGAAAAAGCACACAAACACTTCCTCGCTAAAGGAGAGACTCTGAAAGCCGAGCATGTCCTCTCGATCCCTAAAGAGGAGACGCTCACCATCTATCGTCAAGGCGAGTGGCTGGATTTGTGTCGCGGTCCGCACGGCAGCTCTACAAAAGGAGTGGGGAAAGCCTTCAAACTTTTGAGCGTCTCGGAAGCATTGTGGAAAGGCGGCACGCCGAAGCTGCAACGCATCCGCGGCACAAGCTGGCGCACGCAGGCAGAACTCGAAGACTACCTAGAGCGCGTCGAGCGAGCCAAACAATCCGACCATCGCCGCCTAGGACGCGGCCTATACCATTTTCAAGAAGAGGCGGCAGGCTCGGTCTTTTGGCACGAGAAAGGCTTCGCGCTCTATCGTACTTGCGAGCGTTACATCCGCGCTCGCCTGTCGCAAGAGGGCTATCGTGAGGTGCGCACGCCGCAGTTGATCGACCGCAGCCTATGGGAGCAATCAGGACACTGGCAGAAGTTCCGCGACCAAATGTATACAATCGCCGAGCAAGACGAAACGGCAGAAGGAGGCAAGCGTGTCTTTGCACTCAAGCCGATGAACTGCCCTGGACATGTCCAAATCTTCAAGCAGGATGTCGTGAGCTATCGCGAGCTGCCGATGCGCCTCTCCGAGTTCGGACATGTCCACCGCAACGAGCCATCAGGCGCGCTGCACGGCTTGATGCGCGCACGCGCTTTCACGCAAGACGACGGTCACATTTTCTGCCGCGAGAATCAAATCGTGGAGGAGACTCGTCGTTTTTGCGTTCTTCTGCAAAGCATCTACAAGGACTTCGGCTTCGATGAGATCAGCGTGAAGTTCTCCGATCGTCCGAAAGAGCGAGCGGGCGAAGACGCGCTTTGGGACAAGGCGGAAGCCGCGCTGCGGGATGCCTCGGCGGCGGCGGGCTTGGAGACGGTTTTGAACGCGGGCGAGGGCGCGTTTTATGGGCCGAAGCTGGAGTTTGTCTTGCGCGACGGCTTGGGGCGCGATTGGCAGTGTGGCACATGGCAGGTGGATTTCGTCCTGCCGCGTCGTTTGCAAGCGCACTACATCGACGAGCATGGCGAGCGTCAGCATCCCGTCCTGTTGCATCGGGCGATTTTAGGTTCTTTGGAGCGTTTCATGGGCATTCTGATGGAGCATACGGGTGGTGCGCTACCGCTGTGGCTTGCTCCTGTTCAAGTCGTCGTAGCGACGATCACCAACAAGAGCGACCCTTACGCCGAGCAATGCGCACAACGCTTGAGGGCTGCGGGATTGCGCGTTTCGCTCGATTGTCGTGGTGAGAAGATCGGCTACAAGGTGCGCGAGCATAGCGCGAGCAAGGTGCCTGTGATCGCGATCGTGGGCGAGAAGGAGCGCGATGGCGAGATGGTTTCGTTGCGTCGCTTTGGCGAACAGACGGGGAAGGATAGCGGTCTTGTGGCATTGTCGGATGCTGTGTCTGAATTAGGGGATGCGGGCGGGTTGCCTCGCTCTTGTGATGGGGGAGCGGGTTAGTGGCTCGTCCTCCTACGAGTTTTCACCCTCCGCGTCGAGACGACATGCCGCGCTCGAACGAGGAGATCAAGAGCGCGCAGGTGCGTTTGATCGACGGGAACGGAGAGAATGTAGGGGTCGTGCCTTTGGAGCGTGCTTTAGAGGAGGCATCTCGCGCCTCGTTGGATTTGGTCGAGATCGCGCAGGGCGAGGAGCCGCCGGTTGTGCGGGTGATGGATTTCGGCAAGTACAAGTATGAGTTGCAGAAGAAGCGGCATCAGGCGCGTAAGAAGCAGAAGCAGATCGATGTGAAGGAGATCAAGTTGCGCCTTAACATCGAGACGCACGACTTTGAGGTGAAGATGCGCTCGGCGCGACGATTCTTGGAGGAGGGCGATAAGGTGAAGGTTTCCTTGCGTTTTCGCGGTCGAGAAGTGACGCATCGCGAGATCGGCGATAAGTTGTTGCAGAGGGTTGTCGATGAGCTGTCCGAGTTGTCCAAGATCGAATCGCCACCGGAGATCGAAGGACGGCAGCTGATTATGGTGCTGACTCCTAAAACTGCCTAAAAAGATGACACAAAGGACGACGACACCTTGTCGCGTTGCGATCTTGGGTGCGAGCGGTTATACGGGCTCGGAGTTATTGCGTTGTCTTTTGTTGCGGCGTGCTGTTGCGGGCGATATTGAGATTGTCGCCTTGACGAGTTCGAGCAGGGCGGGGCGGGGGTTGGGTTCTATCTTGCCTCAGTTTTCGGGTGTGGGGTCAGGTGTGTTGCCTATTTTGTCAAAGTGGGAGGAGGTTGATTGGGGTGCTGTCGATGTTGCTTTTTGCGCGTTGCCGCATGGCACGACGCAGGAGGTGATAGCGAAGCTTTGGCGGCACGAGCGTTTGAGGATCATCGATCTTTCGGCGGATTTTCGATTGCATGACTTGGCGATGTATGAGCGATGGTATGGTAAGGCGCATGCTGCGCCTGAGTTGCAGTCTCATGCTTGTTATGGATTGAGCGAGTGGCATCGAGAGAAGATTGCTTCGTCGCGATTAGTTGCGAATCCGGGATGTTATGCGGCGGCTTGCCAGTTGGCGTTATTGCCTATTGCGGAGAGGGTTGATTTGGCGACGGTTTTTCTGAGTGCTGCGTCGGGGACGAGCGGGGCGGGGAGGAGTTTGCGCGAGGATTTATTGTATTGCGAGGTGAACGAGAACTTTCGTCCGTATGCGGTTGGCGGGCATCGTCATGTTGCGGAGATCGAGCAGGGGTTGGCTTGGCGATTGGGTGTGGAGTCTATTTCTCCGGTAAGTTTTGTTCCTCACCTTTTGCCATTGGATCGGGGAATTCTTGTATCGATGTCGGCTCGGCTGCGAGGTGGGGAGACGGTGGGGGGATTGCGTGCTGCGATAGCGGAGGTTTATGCGGGTAGTATTTTTGTTGATGTTTTGGGGGAGGGGGAGGTTTCTTCTGTGAAGCGGGTACGGGGAACGAATTGTTGTTTGCTTTCTGTTTGTGCTGATCGGCGGGAGGGGTGGGTTTTGGTATTTTCTGCGATTGACAATCTTGTGAAGGGGGCGAGCGGGCAGGCATTGCAGAACATGAATTTGTTGTTGGGATTGGATGAGGGGACGGGCTTTGGGGGGGGGGCGTTCTTGCCGTAGGTTGAGCGTGTCTGTTGCGCTCGCGCTCGTGCTTTTTAAAGGCACACGCTCGCGCAACAGACTTACTTTGTATGATGACGGACGCAAAACATGCGCACGCCAGTATCATTGACGCGCACGGCAAGCCGTGCGCTATGGCGTGCGCGGGGGGTGTGGGGGGATAAATTCCCCCCACGAAGACCCCGCGTCAGCGGGGCGCGTAAGCGCCTTCTACGCGCGTAGCGCGTAGCCTCTTGTACCAAAGCGCGAGGCTTTGCCTCGCGCAAGGGGAATTTGTCCCCGAGCTGACTCGTAACACGGCAAGCAGATTTTGTGACGAAAGGTTGTTGGCGCATTGCTTCGCAATGCGCTTTGGAATAAGAGGCTACGCACTTCGCTTCGCTCGTGCGTAGATAAAGCGCACTGCGTGCGCTCCGCTGACGCGGGGTCTTTTGCGGGGGGACTTCGCCCCCCCACGCCCCCCATGCGCAAAACTCACTTCGCCTACGGCTCGCTCGTCTTGCGTATGTTACCTGATCAAAAAAGCACGTGTTCGCCTCTGTGCCGCGCGTTCCCTCGCAAAAAACACGCAGTGCTACTAGCGTTGCGCGCGCCTTTCGTCGTCGTCGCACATCTCCCCCCAAATCCTACAGCCCAAAGTCCGCAAATCCGCCAACGCACTCCCCCCCGCAAATGTCCCCCCGCGAGCAAGCCACGCCTCGTCCTTACGAAGTTTTTCAGAAAAACGAACGCGCTTGCCCTCCTCCAACAACTTCGGCTTCGGTAACGTCACCCGCCTCGGGTTCACAGCCCTCCCATCTCGATGGATCTCATAGTGCAAATGAGACCCCGTAGACATACCGCTCGTTCCAACATATCCGATCACCTGTCCCTGCTTAACCCGCCCCCCCTCGCGCAATCCCCTCGCAAACCCCCGCATATGCGCATACAAAGTCGAGAGTCGATCGCTATGTCGCAACACAACATAACGCCCGTAACCCCTTCCGTAAGCCCTCTTGCGCACAACCCCGTCTCCCGCCGCCAAGACAGGCGTTCCACGAGGAGCCGCGAAATCAACCCCCTTATGCATTCTTGTATAACCCAAGATAGGATGGCGTCTCATCCCAAAGCGAGAAGTCAGACGCAACCCGCTCATCGGCGTGCGTCGCAAGAGCCTTTTGGCAGGCTTGCCGTTCTCATCGTAAAAGGCATCGTCCCAACCGCTGCGATGGTAGCGATACGCCTTTTTTCCGCTACCCTCCCTTCCCGTATAGAGTTCCGCCATCTCCAACACAGTTTCTCCCAATGGTTGCCACACGCCCCCCTCTACAAGACGAGACTCTTGGCTCAACAGCATGCGAAACTTTGCTCCTGCCCAGATATCGCGCTGGAAATCGACATCGTAGCTCATCACATCGACGAATCTTCGCAACAAAGGCAGAGGAATATCGTGTTCGAATGCCGTTTCATACAAGCTGCTACGGACAGCATGCTCCAACACGCGATACTCGATACGCGAGGGTAGCGTCTTCCCAACAGAATTTTTTTGCGAGTTTTGCTGCTTTTGTCGAGATTTTTCACTAGGCAAAACTTGTGACAACAAGGAGAGTCGGAGCTCGGAGTTCTCTTGGATATTTTTTTGGAGGCTTCCTTCTGCGTTTTTTACGGCGTGTTGAGGCTCGACAAGAAACAGCGAGAGGATGGAGAGGGCAACGATCACCCCTCCAAAGAGCGGACGAGGATACCTCAAGCAGAGTTTGCGGAGGAAATGCCCGCTCGTGCCGACTGCCATGACGAGGGTAGGGAGGAGCAAGCGTATGAAAAAGCGTGCGAGCAGGTATCGTGTTGCTAGGAAAACGTGCAGCAAGGTTTTGACCAAGGCTTTCGGCAGGCGTTGCAGCAGAGCTAGCAGCAACATTCGGGCTTTGTTGGCGTATATGGCGAGCAGAACGCGCATTGTGAAGAGGCGCAGGTGCAGTTCTTTGCGGAGATTTTTCATGTTTGAATATGTTGTTCTAGGGTTGTCCACAGGTTGTTCTCGAAGTTATCCACAGGTTATTCACGGAGTTATCCACAGGTTATCCCAGCGTTGTCCTCTAGGGCATCCGAAGATTGTCCGAAAGTTATCAACAGGGTTATCCACAGGTTGTTCTCGGAGTTATCCACGGGTTGTTCCTCGCTTGTTCCCAAGTTATCGACAGAGTTGTCCCCAAAATTGCTCCCAAAGTTTTTTCCAAGAGTTGCAATCGCAGTTGGCACTCGCACAAGAATCCACCCGTCTCTACGCTTGTCTGCGTACATTATGGCAATTTTTATGCCTAAAGAAAGAAAAAGATACGCTCGTCGAGCAGAATTTGCTAGATAAAGAGTCAGTCCCTTATCCCTTGTCCTCCGTCAATTTGTTCCTCTGTTTGAGTTATCTCCCTTGTCTCCCGCCGCTCGTCAACCTGCTCTGCTGTCCCTGCTGCCCTCCCGCGCCGAGGATGAGTCGACGCATTCTGATGCGACAACACCGCTTGTCGGCACACATTTCGGCGTTCTGAACCGTGGCTTTGTGCGCTTGGTCGATGCGATGGGGTCGGACGCGGCGATCGTGCAAGCGGCGCGCGTCTCGTATGGCAAAGGGACGAAGAAGACGCGCGAAGACCGAGCGCTGATTCGCTACCTGATGCGCCATCGTCACAACTCTCCCTTCGAGATGTGCGAGCTGAAGCTGCATGTGAAACTGCCGCTTTTCGTAGCACGCCAATGGGTGAGGCACAGAACGGCAAGCTTGAACGAATACTCGGCGCGCTACTCGGAGATGCACGAAGAGTTCTATGTGCCGAACGAACCCAACGACGGCAAGGCTCTTTTCGCCGAGGCGTGCCTAGGCAAGCAGTCTCAGGAGAATCGCCAAGGGCGGAGCGAAGACGCAACGCTCGCCAAGCAGGACAAACGCTCTAGTTTGACCGCGCGCTTGGAAGACCGCGCCCGTAAGGCTTTCGCTTTCTACCGCGATCTTTTGGACAAAGGCGTCTCGCGTGAGCTCGCGCGCATCACGCTGCCGCTTTCGACCTACACGGAGTTTTACTGGAAGGTGAACTTGCACAACATGTTCCATTTTCTAGAGCTGCGCTTGGACGCACACGCGCAGGAAGAGATTCGTCTTTATGCGGAGACGATCTTTGAGAATATCGTGCGTCCGCTGTTTCCGCAGGCGAGCGAAGCCTTTACAGACTATCGTCTTGAGAGCTTGGACTTGTCGCGTGATGAGGTGGCATTGTTGCGCGGGTTGGTGCGGGGGATAGAGGTTGTTCGTCCGCGGACAAGTTTCTCAGAGCGCGAATGGAAAACCTTTTTGACACGCTTTGGACTGACGGAAGAAGGATGAAGGTTGACGGCAACACTTTGCGTAGTGGCAATATCATTCAGCACAAGGGCAAGACATGGCGCGTTGTGAAGACGCAGCATGTGAAGCCTGGGAAGGGGGGAGCGTTTTTGCAGTGCGAGTTGAGCGATGTTAAGGGTGGGACTCGGGTCCAGGTGCGTTTTCGTGCTTCGGAGTCGGTGGAGCGGGTTCGTCTTGAGGATCGGACTTTTCAGTTTTTGTACAAGGGCGGTCAAGGAGATGGCGAGTATACCTTTATGGATAGCCAGACTTACGAGCAGTTGAACTTGGATGTGTCGCGGATTGGGGAGACGGAGTCTCGTTTTCTGACGGAGGGGATGGAGGTTGTGTTGGGGTTGAGCGAGGGGGAGGTTGTGACGGTGTCGTTGCCTGATATCATTGCGTGCGTTATTGCGGAGGCGGATGCGGTTGTGAAGGGACAGACTCAATCGGGGTCGCACAAGCCTGCGGTGTTGGAGAATGGGTTGCGCGTGATGGTGCCGCCGTATATCGAGCGCGGTGCGAAGATCGCCGTACGGCTTGCCGACTTGACCTTTGTCGAGCGCGTCTCGTCTTAGCGAGCGTTGCGTTGCCTGCTTTTTTCAAAGACTTCTCAAAGAGGTAGAGGAATTTTTGGCGCTCGTTCGTTCAGCCTTGATCAGCGTGATGTTGCGTGCTGCGGAGCGTGCGAGCGTATTGTTGCGTCGTGACTTTGGCGAGTTGGAGAAGTTGCAGACGAGTCGAAAGGGCGTTGCGGATTTTGTTTCCAGCGCGGACTTACGCTGTCAGGAAAAGCTTGTGCAGGAGTTATCTTACGCGCGTCCTGACTACGGCATTCTTTCGGAGGAGGATTTTGAGCGTGCGAGCAAGGGAGATTGCACGCGTCGTTTTGTGATCGATCCGTTGGATGGGACGCTCAATTTCATGCATGGGATTGGGCATGTGTCGATCTCGGTTGCGGTTGAGGATGAGGCTATGGGTTTTGTTGCGGGTCTTGTGTATGATCCGTTGCGTTTTGAGGGCTTTTGGGCGGAGCGCGGAGTGGGTTCGTTTTTGAATTTTAGCGGGAAGGACACGCGCCTTCGCACGAGTTCGCGCACTTTGTTGGGCGATAGTCTTTATGCGACGGCTTTGTCGTTTAACAAGGGTGTTCGAGATGAGGCGGCGCGTGATCGTTGTGCGTCGTCGTTTTCTCGCGCGTTGGATAGTTGTTGTGGTGTTCGGATTGGGGGGAGTGCTGCGTTGGACTTGGCTTATGTTGCTGCTGGTCAGTTGGAGGGTTTTTGGGGTGAGGGCTTGCGTCTTTGGGATTGTGCGGCGGGATTGTTGTTGGCGGAGTTGGCGGGGGGGAGTTTGGGGTTGTTGGGGGAGGGGGGGGGGAGTAGGCGGGGGGGGAGGGATGTTTGGTTGCGGTGTCGGGAGGGAATTTTAGTTGTTGCGAACGAGATGCAGGCGGCGGATTTCAGGGAGAGGGTGTGGCGGAGTAAGTAGGGGGCTCGCGCATCACAGATGCAGACACGGGCTTTGTTGATTAGGTAACATACGCAAGACGAGCGAGCCGTAAGGCGAAGTGAGTTTTGCGCATGGGGGGTGTGGGGGGACGAAGTCCCCCCGCAAAAAGCGCGCCGCGAGCGGGCGCGTAAGCGCCTTCTACACACTTTGCGCGAAGCGCAAAGTGTGTAGCCTCTTATTCAAAAGCGCGTTTCAAAGAAACGCGCAAGCTGACTCGCGTCACAAAATCTGCTTGCCGTGTTACGATTCAGCTTGCGCGAGGCAAAGCCTCGCGCTTTGGTACAAGAGGCTACGCACTTCGCTTCGCTCGTGCGTAGATAAAGCGCACTCCGTGCGCTCCGCTGACGCGGGGTCTTTTGCGAGGGATTACTCCCTCGCGCTCCCCGCGTGCTACGCACGCGATGTTTACGCGTCAAAGCGCGAGTCCCGTTTTTTGGGACACTACCGCTACCTGTTTAAACCAAGACAACTAGCCTTGTTCGATGATGTCTGCCCATGCATCGGACTTGCTATGCCTCGCCCGTCGAACAAGAAGCTGCATGGTGCTCGTCATGCTGAGGACAAGAACAAGGGTCTTGTCCAAGCGATAGATTCCCTTAGAGCAAGCTCGGATTGTCTTGGAGAGATTAGGCAGATTCGTTTGCAAGGAGGCCTCGTTCAAGCCAATGATGTCCTTTACCTGATCGACAGAAAGAGCATAGTCCTCACCGCGATAATCGAAGGTGATGGCAGCTTCGTTTTTGCGAAAAGGCAAGGTCTTCTGCCCAAAGAAGGCTCGTAGATCGACGAGCGTGAGGATTTTTCCTCGCACATTGATAAGCCCGCGTATCGTCTCGTCTGAGCGCGGCACAGGGGTGAGTTCCTCCACATCGACAATATCTCCGACCTCCTCCATAGAGGCAGCGAAGAGTTGTTGATCGATCTGAAAGGTTACATGCTGCTTGCCGTCAAAGGCTGTCGCGGATGCGAAGGGGCTCTGCGCTGTACTTTGCTGTGCCAGCAAGTGTTGTGCAACATCGGACACCTCGCAACTCTGCTCTCAAGTTCGACTATTTTTGGCTGACAGGTTTGCTTTTTCCTAGCGAGGAAGTGGTGCGCTCTACGAGATGGAGTAAAGCGTTTGAGCGGCAACCATGGTGTAGAGCATGGGTATGGATAGGAGCGTGTTGACACGCGAAAAGAGCATGGCACGCCTTGCGCAGCAGGCTTTGAATTCGGGTTTTTTAGCGGGAACGATTCCTAGCGCGACTCTTTGACAAGGCCATATAATGAACCAGACATTGAAAGCCATGATGATTCCTAGCCACATTCCGATTCCGATGGCGGTGTGTCCCGCATCGGTTTTTGCTCCGAAGTAGACGAGCGCTTCGATGAGGTATCCGTTGAGAGAAGCGAGAATGATTCCCGTTGCCAGCGTTGCGAGCGCCGCCCAACGGAACCAGAAGAGCGCGGCGGGAGCGATGACTTTAGCGATGGCGGGTTTTTGCTCGTCGGGAATTTTGGGCATGGATGGAATTTGCACGAAGTTGAAGTACCACAGCAAGCCTATCCACATGACTCCGCTTGCGACATGGGACCAGCGGAAGAGGAAGGTTATGTATTCGCGTGTTCCTCCGCCAATATCTCCGAGTTGCGCGAGCAACAACGCGAGCAGGACGAGGAGAATCGTTCCTGCGAGGATGGTTCGATGAAGGCTGGTGAGGATGGCGGACATATAAAGTTCTCTGGTCAGTTTTTAATTCTTTTGCTTGGGAGAAATAATAGCGTTTTTCGTATAGGGATGCAAGTTTTTTTTGGCAAGTTTTTTTGGAAAAATCCGTCAAAAGCCCGTCGACTTATTCTCCGCCCTCCTTACGCCAACGCTTTAGCCGCCGCCTCTATTTCCTGTGTTTCCAGCACCGAGTTGCTCGCTCTCCCTTGCAGCGTGCGTTTGACCATGCCGGAAAGAGCCTTCCCTGCGCCCATCTCCCAAAAGTTCTCGACGCCTAAATCGCCGAGTTTCAAGAGACTCTCTCTCCATCGTACGCTGGCGCAGATTTGCAAGACGAGCAAATCGCGTAAAGTATCGCCGCTCTGCTCGATCTCTGCGGTCACATTGGCGACGATAGGAAATCTCGCGTCTTGAAAGTCGACCTCTGCGAGGGCTTTGCGCATCGCCTCCTCTGCGGGTTTCATGAGCGGGGAGTGGAAGGGAGCAGAGACCTCCAGCATGATTGCCCGCTTTGCGCCCTCCTGCTTAGCGAGCAGCGCTGCTTTTTCGACCGCCTCCTTTGTTCCGCTAACGACGACCTGTCCTACGGCGTTGTCGTTTGCGACGACGCAGCATTGCTCTGTTTGTGCGGCGGCGTCTTCTGCGACTTTGCGAGCCTGCTCGACGGAGAGTCCGAGCAACGCTGCCATTGCGCCTTTTCCTTGGGGTACGGCGCGCTGCATGGCGTCGCCTCGCAGTCGGAGGAGTTGGATGCATTGGGGGAATGGCAGGACTTTTGCTGCGGCGAGCGCGCTGTATTCGCCGAGCGAATGTCCGGCGACGACCGGCGAGACTTGTTTCCAGTCGATGGAGAATTCTCGTTCCAGCACGCGCAAGACGGCGATGCTGAGCGTCATGAGTGCGGGTTGAGCGTTTCGGGTTTGTCGCAGTTCGCTCTCGCTGCCGTTGAAGACGAGGTTGGTGAGTTTTTCGGAGAGGCTTTCGTCGGCTTCTTGGAAGGTTTCGCGCGCGGCGGAGAAATTTTCGGCGAGATTTTTTCCCATACCGACGAACTGCGCGCCTTGCCCAGGAAAGAGTAGGGCGTGTTTCATTTGTCTCTCTTATTTTTTTTGCGTTGAGCGTTGTGCTACGGAGGGAGCATGGCGCAATCGTCGAGGTGATTCAAGCAGGATGTTAAGAGGGCGTTGTTTTGTGCGGTAAACTTTTCGAGAAGGTTGCAAGCAAGGGTTGACTTGTCGGTGTTATTCGCTCACTCTGTCTGCGATCGATTCGCACGATAGTTTGAGGAAGACTTGTGGTCACGATGGGATTCGACTGAGAGAGCATTGAAGAGGGATCATGAACGATGGCATCGTATTCGGACAGCACGCAAGCTAGCGTGAGTGGGGGGAGCAAGCGCGACAAGAAGACGCGTGCGTTGAGTGCCTTGCTTTCTGCGACGGCGCTGGGAGTGTTTTTGGAGGGTTGCAGCGGCGGGGGTGGTAGCAGTGAGAACAACGGCGGCGGCAGCGGCAGTGGCGGCGGTAGTGATGTCAGCCTTGGGGGTGGTGAGAGCGACGACCGTCTTGTAGTCGACGAGGGCAACGACGATCTTGACGGCGATGCAGGCGACGACACGCTTAAAGGCGGCGATGGCAACGATACGCTTGACGGCGATGCAGGCAACGACGAGCTTGACGGTGATGCAGGCGACGACACACTTAAAGGCGACGAGGGAGATGACACGCTTGACGGTGATGCAGGCGACGACACGCTTAAAGGCGGCGATGGCAACGACGAGATTGATGGTGATGCAGGCGACGACACGCTTAAAGGCGGCGATGGCAACGACGAGATTGATGGTGATGCAGGCGACGACACGCTTAAAGGCGACGATGGCAACGACGAGCTTGATGGTGATGCAGGAGACGACACCTTAGAGGGCGGCGATGGCGATGGCGATGGCACGCTCAGCGACGGCGCGGGCGACGACACCTTGAGAGGCGGTGATGGACACGACATTCTTAAAGGCGGCAGAGCCGATGACAAGCTTGACGGCGGCGGCGGAGCGGACAACCTTTACGGCGGCGCGGGTGCAGACGTTCTCGTTGGGGGTACGGGCTGGGATTTGCTTGATGGCGGCACAGGCAACGACCGCCTTGAGGGCGGTGCGGGCAACGACCTTTTTATCGGCGGCGCGGGAGCGGATGTCCTCGATGGCGGCGAGGGTAAGGACAAAGCCTTGTATCACGGTGCGAGCAAAGGGGTCAAAGTTGACCTCAACCTAGAAGGGGAGCAAGAAGATTTTGACGGGGCTGCTGCCAATGGAAACGAAGCGGTTGGCGATATCCTTAGCGGCATCGAGGACATCACCGGCTCCGAGCACGAAGACGAGCTCACGGGCAACGATAAGAATAATCTGCTTGACGGTGGCGAGGGCAATGATCTCATTGACGGCGGCGGGGGCGACGACCTCCTTTACGGCGACGAGGGGGCGGATGTCCTTGAAGGCGGCGAGGGCGATGATCTCCTTGACGGCGGCAGGGGCGGCGACATTCTTTACGGCGGCGTGGGCGACGACACCCTTTACGGCGGCAATGGTCTGGACAACCTTTACGGCGGAGAGGGCGACGACACGCTTGACGGCGGTGAGGGCAGGGACGTTCTTGAGGGCGGCGTGGGCGACGACACCCTTTACGGCGGCGATGGCATAGACGCCCTTTACGGCGGAGAGGGCGACGACACGCTTGAGGGTGGTCATGACCACGACGCCCTTTACGGCGGCGAGGGCGACGACACGCTTGACGGCGGCAGGGACCGCGACATCCTTTACGGCGGAGAGGGCGACGACACGCTTGACGGCGGTGAGGGCAGGGACGATCTTGAGGGCGGCGATGGAGACGACATCCTTAGGGGTGGCTTGGGCGACGACATCCTTTACGGCGGCGCGGGCGACGACACGCTTGAGGGTGGTCATGACAACGACAAGCTTTACGGCGGCGCGGGCGATGACACGCTTGAGGGTGGTCATGACAACGACAAGCTTTACGGCGGTGCGGGCGACGACACGCTTGACGGCGGTGAGGGCAGGGACAAGCTTTACGGCGACGATGGCGACGATATCCTTTACGGCGGTGAAGGTTGGGACGATCTTGAGGGCGGCGCGGGCGACGATATCCTTGACGGCGGTGAAGGTTGGGACGATCTTGAGGGCGGCGCGGGCGACGATATCCTTTACGGCGGTGAGGGTTGGGACGATCTTTACGGCGACGATGGCATAGACACACTTTACGGCGGCGAGGGTGACGACCGTCTTTACGGCGACGATGGCATAGACACACTTTACGGCGGCGAGGGTGACGACCGTCTTTACGGCGGCGAGGGCGACGATATCCTTAACGGCGGTGAGGACCAAGACGTTCTTGAGGGCGGCGTGGGCAACGACAACCTTTACGGCGGCAATGGTGTGGACAACCTTTACGGTGGCGGAGGCGACGACATCCTTAGGGGTGGTACGGGGAGCGACAACCTTTTCGGTGGGGCGGGCGCGGACATCCTTGACGGCGGTGCGAATGAAGACATTTTGCTCGGTTATACCAGGAGCAGAGGCGGGGTTCTCGTTGATGGCGACTATGCTTCTTATGATAACTCTGACGATGGGGTCAGGGTGAGTCTTGAGTTGCAAGGAGAACAGCAAAAGGACTTTGATGGGGAAAAAGCCAACGAAAACGAAGCAGTAGGCGACATACTCATCGATATCGAACATATCAGTGGATCAGATCACGAAGACTGGCTTACGGGTGATGATGGGGACAACGGACTCTTCGGCAATGGAGGCAAAGATCTTCTTGACGGAGGCGCGGGCGAAGACAATCTTTACGGCGGCAAAGGGAACGATACGCTTGACGGCGGTGAGGGCGATGACAGGCTTGACGGCGGGCACGACGATGACACCCTTGACGGCGGCGTGGGCGACGACGACCTTTACGGCGGCAAGGGCAGAGACACCCTTGACGGCGGCGAGGGAGACGACATCCTTAGGGGTGGCTTGGGCGACGACATCCTTGGCGGCGGTGTCGGCAAAGACCAGATTTACGGAGGTGATGGTACAGACAGCGCATCCTATGAGGGTGCGGACAAAGGAGTCAGGGTGAGCCTTGAGTTGCAAGAAGAACTGGAAAAGCAAAAGGACTTTGACGGGGAAAAAGCCAACGGAAACGACGCGGTAGGCGACATCCTCGGCAACATAGAAAATATCAAAGGATCAGCGCACGACGATTGGTTGACCGGCGATGGTGCGGACAATGTCCTTGCTGGCGATGATGGTGGCGACCTCCTGGAGGGCGGCGCAGGCAAAGACACCCTTGACGGAGGCGAGGGCGAGGACACCCTCGACGGCGGCGAGGGGGAGGATGTACTTGAAGGCGGCGAGGGCAACGACCACCTCAAAGGTGGCGTAGGCGCAGACGACATCGACGGCGGAGAGGGTACAGACTACGCCGACTACCGCGATGCCGAAGCGGGAGTCAGGGTGAGCCTCGCTCAACAGGGGGGACAAGAAGACTTTGACGGAACGCACGGCTTCGAGGCAAACGAAAACGAAGCCGTCGGCGACACCCTCACCAACATCGAAGTGATCGAGGGCTCGAGCCACGACGACTGGCTGACCGGCGACGACGAGGAAAATTTCCTTGTCGGCAACGGCGGCAACGATCGGCTGGAGGGCGGCGGCGGTGCCGATACGCTCTACGGCTTGGACGGCGACGACACGCTCGACGGCGGTGCGGGAACGGATACCTATTTCTTCAGGATTGGCGATGGCAGCGATACCATCACCGATGTCGCCACTGAGGGAGACGATGTCATGTTTTTGCAATTCCGAGGTCTTTACGAGGCGGAAGATTTCGACAGCTCCGTCTTTGAAAGGGTTAGCGACGACCTCGTTATCAGCTTGGACAAGGACTCCTACGATGGCATAGAGGACAAGATAACGATCGAAAACGCCTACAAAAGCTCTCCCGCAACCGCTACAGGAACAGGCGAGGCGGCATTTACCATCAGCATCTCGTACGGTCATGGCGATGACGATTTTCTCTCTGTGACCGATGTTTGGTCTGATCTCGTCGTCTGATTTTTAAGCCTTCGTAGCTGTTGCAAAGGCTTCGCGTTGCATGCTAGCCTCACAGCGTCTATCAGCTAGTAGCAACGAGGGAGAAGGTTACCCATGAAAACTCACGCGCGTATCGTCGTCATCGGAGGCGGGGTCGTCGGCTGTTCGATAGCCTACCACCTCACGAAATTCGGAGAGAAGGATGTCACCCTGCTGGAACGCACCGAGCTGACAGCGGGTTCGACTTGGCATGCCGCAGGATTGCTGCCGCTGTTCAACATGTCCTACAGCGTCGGACAGCTTCACAAGTATTCGGTTGATCTCTACAAGAAGCTCGAAGCGGAGACGGGACAAGCTGTCTCGTTCCACCCGACGGGCAACCTGCGCCTTGCTTGCACGAAAGAACGACTGGACGAGTATCACAGCTACTGCGGTACGGCGAACACGATCGGCGTGCCGTTTCATATGATCTCGCCCAAGGAGCTCAAGGAGCTCTGGCCCTTGTGCAACACGGAGGGCTTGTTGGGGGCGATCTTTCATCCTGAAGACGGACATATCGCGCCTGCCGATCTGACGATGGCGCTTGCGAAAGGCGCGAAGATGCATGGCGGGGAGATCTGTCTGCAAACGGAGGTCACGGCGATCGAACAAAAACCCAACGGCGAATGGCTAGTTTCGACGACGCAAGGCGAGATTGTTTGCGAGATTGTGGTTGCGGCGACGGGCAACTACGCGCGTCAAACGGCGGCGATGGTGGGATTGGATATTCCCGTTATTCCTGTGGAGCACCAGTATATCGTCACGGACGATGTGCCGGAGTTGATCGAGCGCAAGAAGCAGGGATTGCCCGAGTTGGCGGTGTTGCGCGAATCGGACGCCTCCTACTACCTACGCGAGGAGCGCCAAGGCTACATCTTGGGTCCCTACGAGCAGGGAGCAAAGCTGTGTTTTGAAGACGGTGTCCCTGCAAACTTTGGCAGAGAACTTCTGCCTGGTGACATTGATCGGCTTTCGCCACATATCGAGGCTGCGATCAATCGTGTTCCCTCCTTTGGCAACGCGGGGATCAAGGATGTTGTGAATGGTCCTATCTCCTATACGCCCGATGGCAATCCTTTCCTTGGCAGCGCGTGGCGTTTGCATAACTTCTACTTTGCCGAGGGGTTCAGCTTCGGCATCACGGCGGCGGGTGGAGCGGGCAAAGTGCTTGCCGAGACGATCTTATACGGCGAAGCCTCGGTCGACACGCTACCGCTCGATCCGCGTCGCTTCGGCAGCTACGCGGACAAGGACTACAGCGCGAAGAAGAATGTCGAAGCCTACGAGCATCTTTTCATTGTCCACTATCCGATGGAAGAACGTCCTGCGGCGCGCGACAAAAAGCAGAGTCCGTGCCACACCAAGTTGGACGCTCGTGGTGCGGTGTGGGGACAGCGCTACGGCTGGGAACGTCCGAACTGGTTTGCCGCTGAGGGTGTTGAGCGCAAGGATCACTACAGCTTCCGTCGCTCGAACTGGTTTGCGCCTGTCGGGGCGGAGTGTGAAGCCGTGCGCGACCGCGTTGGTCTCATCGATCTGACGAGTTTTACGAAGTTCGACCTGACAGGACAAGGTGCGGGGCTTTGGCTGCGGACGATGATCGCCAACAATGTTCCGAGGAAGGACGGCAGAATTCAGCTGGGACACAATCTCTATTCGTCGGGCGGCGTGCGCAGCGAGTTCACTATCACGAGGTTGAACGAACAGCACTACTACATCGTGAGTTCAGGGGCAGCCGAGCGTTTCGACCATGATCTGTTGAAGAAATGTCTTCCTCCTGACAATTCTCTGCATCTTGTCAACAACACTTTGCAGCGCGGGACCTTTGTCTTGTGTGGACCGCGTGCGCGCGATCTGCTCTCTGCCTTGACGGATGCCGATCTTTCCAACGAGGCTTTTCCGTGGTTGAGCGCACAAAACATCACGGTGGCGGGGCAGGGTGACATCCATGCGTTGCGCGTGAATTTTGTAGGTGAGTTGGGTTGGGAGTTGCATCATCCGATCGCCTCGCAAAACGCGCTGTTCGACGCGCTGGCAACGGAGGGGCAGAAGTATGGACTGGCGATGGTGGGCATGCGCGCGATGGACTCGATGCGTATCGAGAAATCATATCGCATGTGGGGGCAGGAGCTGACGATGGATTACACGCCTTTGGAAGCGGGGTTGGATCGCTTTGTCAAGCTGCAGGACAATGTCGCTTATGTGGGAACGGAGAAGCTTTTGGAACAGCAACAACAGGGCTGTCGAACGAAGTTTGCAACGCTGACGATCGAGGCGGAAGATGCTGATCCCTTTGGCAATGAGCCTGTATATGTGAGGGGGGGTGCGAAAGAAGGGACGATGGTTGGACGGCTGAGTTCGGGCGGCTACGGACATCGTATTGGCCAGAGCCTCGGGCTGGGTTACTTGGAGGCGGAGTATGCGGAAGTGGGAACGGAGCTGGAGGTGTTGATCTTGAACAAGAGGCTGCCTGCGAGGGTCGTGGCAGAGAGCCCCTACGACCCACAAAACGAGAAGTTGCGTGCTTGATCGAGTTTGAGGATTGCAAGGCTTGTTTTTGCTTTTATGTCCAAGCTTCCTAAGGTGTCGGTGGTGATGCCGCTCTACAACAATGCCGAGCATTTCCCCGAAGCCGTAGAGTCTATACTCAACCAGAGTTTTTCAGATTTCGAGTGTATCGTCGTCGAAGACGGCTCTGAAGATGGATCGCCCGCTCTGTTGCGCGCCTACGCGAAGCGGGACAAACGCGTGCGTCCGATTTTTTTAAAAAAGAGGGGTGGTGTCGTCGTTGCCAGACAAACGGGGCTTGAAGCGTCTCGCGCTTCGTTGGTCGCGATCATGGACGCGGACGACCTTTCGCTACCCTGTCGATTGCAAAAGCAACACGATTACATGCAAAAGCATGAGAATGTAGGCTTGCTGGGGTGTGGCTTCTTTCGTTTCAGGGAAGACGCGAAGGGAGGCAAACGCGTCGTCGGCAGTACGCGCTCTTTACCGAGCAAGCGAGAGGAGCAGCATCGTTACCGTACGGGCAGACCTTTGATTCTGTGTTGTGCGTCGGCCATGTTCCGCCGAAATGTTGCTTTGCAAGCGGGAGGTTATAGGGACTTCTTTGCCAACGGAGCGGAGGACCGTGATTTCGTTCTGCGCATGCACGAACGGACGGAGGTTGCCAATCTTGCGGATAAGCTTTACGCCTATCGTTTCAATTCGGACAGCAGCTTCCGCAAGGACAAAGCAGGCGTGAAGGCCTGTACTATGATGGCGACGTACTGCGCTTTACGCCGCCGCCATAGCAAGAAAGGTTCGGGGCAGAAGGATCCACTTGAGCGCGCCAAGCCTCTTACGCGCTTGCCAGGCGTTTTGGGTCTGCCTTCTTCCTTATGCTTGGAAGATTTGCAACGAGACCCGCGTTGGATGACGGAGTTGCTGTTCCAATGGTTGGAGGAGAAACCTTTCGATGCCGACACTTGCGCGCGACTGTACTTGGGGTTGGTAGGGAATCGCCTTAGGGGGAAGGGAGGCTGGCATCGAGCCGTGGCTTGCCTTGTGCGTGCGATCAGGCTTGACGGCAGATTGACGGCAAGGCTTGTTGCGAGCGTCTGTCTTGGTGGTCTTTCTTGCCTTTCTGTGTGGCACGGGGATTTTTGGCGACAGCCCCGTTTGGAGAACAGATAGCATGCCTGCTGTTCCGAGCCTCTCGGTGGTGATGCCTCTTTACAACAACGCGGAGCATTTTCCGAGTGCCGTAGAGTCGATTCTTGGACAGAGTTTCGGCGATTTTGAGTGTATCGTCATCGACGATGCGTCGCAGGATGGCTCGCCTGCTTTGCTTCGTTCTTACGCGCGTAAGGAGAAGCGTATTCGTGCGATTTTTCTCAAGAAAAACATAGGGTTAATGAGCGTTTCTCAAATGGGACTGGAGCAAGCGCGCGCGCCCCTGATCGCGCGTATGGATTCGGACGACTTGTCGCTACCGACAAGGTTCGAGCGGCAGATCGATTTTATGAAGCGGCATCCTGAGGTTGGCATGGTGGGTTGCTCGTACTTCCGCTTTAAAGGCGATCCAGACCACAAGAGGTTGAATATTCGTCTGCCCTCTATGGCAAGGGTTTCTTCTAAAAGCTTTTCCTACCAAGCCGTACATCTGAAAGGGTGTTTTCCCTCGAGCGTCTATCGCCGCGAGCTTGCGCTGGCTATAGGTGGGTATCGTCCTTTCTTCAAGCACGGCGCGGAAGACAGAGATTTTGCCCTTCGCATGCAAGAGAAAGCAAAATTTGTCAATCTGCCCGATATTCTCTACGGCTACAGAAAAAACCCTAGCAGTATTTTTGTACAAAATAGGCATGCCATGTATGCAGCCCATCTTATGGGACAGCTATGCGCGCTCTACAGACGCAACGGCTTTCCCGATCCGATTGCGCAGGCGAAGCCTTTGGCATGCTTGCCGCGGGTGTTGGGCTTGCCTCCTCGTGTTGCGCTGGAGGATTTGCAACGGAGTCCGTTATGGATAATGTCCTTACTGGGGGTGTGGATGAGGGAGAGGCATGTTTCTTTATTGCCTCGTTTGTTTTTCTACATGGGTTTGTTACGGGGTTGCTTACGCGGAAAAATCGGTTTAGCATCGCTGTTTGCTTTGATTGCCGAACTTGATCGTTGGCAGGCAGAGCGTTCCTGTTGACCCATTGAGAAGAGAGGGTAAGGTGAAGATTCTTGTTCCTGTTAAGCGGGTTGTTGATGCTTATGTGACGCCGCGCGTTAAGACGGACGGCAGCGGTGTTGAGACGGAGAATGTTAAGATGTCTCTCAACCCGTTTTGCGAGATCGCCTTGGAGGAGGCTCTTCGTCTGCGCGAGCGTGGAGTTGCGAGCGAGGTTTTGGCGGTGAGCGTGGGCTTACCGAAAGCCGAGGATGTACTGCGCACGGCGCTTGCTGTTGGAGCGGATCGTGCGTTGCGTATCGATGCTCCTGCGCAAACCGAGCCTTTGACGTTGGCGAAGTTGTTGAAGGGGGTGGTGGCGAAGGAGGGAATTGGCTTGGCGTTGCTGGGGAAGCAGGCGATCGATGGTGACAACAATCAAACGGGACAGATGCTGGCGGCTCTTTTGGGCTGGGGGCAGGCGACCTCGATTTCCAAGTTGGAGATCAAGGACGACAAGAGCAAGATGGAGATATTGGCGACGCGCGAGATAGACAGCGGCTTGCAGTTGCGCGCGATGATGCTACCTTGCGTTCTTACTGTTGATCTGCGCTTGAACGATCCTCGTTATGCGAGTTTGCCGAACATTATGAAGTCGCGTAAGATAGCGATCGAGGTTTTGTCGCCCGAAAGCTTGGGGGTTGAGATTGTCGAGCGCGTCAAGACGCTTTCCGTGGTCGAGCCTGCGAAGCGCGAAAGCGGCACGCTTGTCGAGAGCGTAGCAGATCTTGTAGGCAAGCTCAAACAGAGCAAGGTTATCTGATATGGCGATTCTTCTGATTGCCGAGCACGACGGAGAAAAGATTCTTCGCACCAGTTTGAGTGCGTTGCGGGCGTGCTTGCAGCTGGGGGGAGAGGTTGTGGGTGTTGTGGCTACCTCGCCTGATTGCGGCGATGGGGTTGCGCGCGCGCTGGGCGGTGTTCAGGGGATCGAGAAGGTGCTTGTTTGCAAGGACGCGCGTTTTGCGTTTGAGGACGCGGAGGCTTTTGCGGCTTCGCTTGTTGCTGTTGCGCCGTCTTTCAGTCACATCGTTGCGGCTGCTACGGTCTACGGCAAGAATTTGATGCCGCGGCTTGCGGCTTTGATCGACAAGCAACAGGTATCGGACATCATCGAGGTTGTTTCTGCGAAGCGTTTTCGTCGCCCTGTCTATGCGGGCAACGCAATTGCTACGGTGGAGAGTTCGGAGAGCGTCATTCCTCTGACTGTGCGCACGAGCGCCTTCGATCCCGTTCTCGATTCTTCGGAGACGCGCGAGGGCGAGGGCAAGGGGGAGGGTGAGGTTGTGATCGAAGAGTTGCCCGTGCTTGCAGAGGCGCAGCACAGCCTTGCGGAGGTTGTGGAAGAGACCTTGAGCTTATCAGAGCGTCCAGAACTCACCTCGGCGCGTATTGTCATTTCGGGCGGGCGCGGCATGCAGGCTGCCGAGAACTTTCAGCTGCTGGAAAAAATCGCGGACAAGCTCAAGGCTGCCGTCGGTGCGTCGCGTGCGGCTGTCGATGCGGGTTATGTCACCAACGACTATCAGGTTGGACAAACGGGCAAGATCGTCGCTCCCGATCTCTATATCGCCGTCGGCATTTCCGGAGCGATCCAGCACCTTGCGGGCATGAAGGATTCGAAGGTTATCGTTGCCATCAACAAGGACGCCGATGCTCCTATTTTTCGTGTCGCCGATTACGGACTTGTCGCCGATCTTTTCGATGCCCTGCCTGAGCTCGACAAGGAGCTCGAGAAGGAGCTCAAATAACGCACCTCGGTATTTTGCTACCTCCCCCCTCTTCTTGCTACCCCTTTTGCCCTCTCGTGCCTTGCTTGCGATTGGCTTGATGTCGGGAACATCGCGCGACGGCATGGACGCGGCGATGATCGAGAGCGACGGAGAGGGTCGCGTCGTTTGCAAGCAAAGCCTCACGCTGCCCTACGACGAGAACTTTCGTAGAGACCTCGCGCGTTTGTGCGCGTTGCACAACGAGCAGACAACCGACAAGGATGCGCTTCTTGCCACAAAGACTGAAAACAAACGACTTGGCGAGGAGCTGGCGGATATCGCAGGACGTGCCGTCGAGCGGTTGATGCAAAAGAGCGATGTTGCTTGCCTTGATGTTGTAGGTTTTCATGGCCACACCGTTTTTCACGCGCCCGCCAAGAATCAAGATAAGAATCGAATTTTGGGTCGAACGCTGCAGATTGGCGACGGCGCGCGGCTCGCGCTACGATGCAAGACGCGCGTCGTGTGCAACTTTCGCGAAAAGGACATGGAGCATGGCGGACAAGGCGCGCCTTTGGCGCCGCTCTACCATCGCGCCGTTGCGCTTCAGCTACGCGCGGGGGACGCGGGGAAAAGCGTTTTGAACGAGCATCCTGTTGTTTTTGTCAATATCGGAGGCGTCGCCAATGTCACTTGGATTGCGCCGCGCTCGGCAGAGGGTGGGCAAGAGGGGTGGCAAGAGGAGTGTGATGAGTCTATGCTTGCCTTCGACACGGGAGCGGGAAACGCCTTGCTCGACGATTGGGTTGTGCGCCACACGCGACAGGCTTTCGACAGGGACGGCGCGCTTGCGAGCAAGGGTAGGGTGTGCGAGCAAACTTTGGTAGGGTTGCTTGCCGATCCGTTTTTTTCTGCCCCGCCTCCAAAATCTCTGGATCGCGATCACTTTTCGCTGACGGCTCTAGAGGATGCTGCGCTGTCCTTGGAGGACGGAGCGGCGACGCTGACAGCTTTTCTTGTGGAAAGTCTGTGGCTTGCGCGTCGTTTTTTTCCCTTACCGCCTGGGCTTTGGCTGCTCTGCGGCGGCGGGCGAAAGAATCACGCTGTTGTCGAGGGGTTGAGAAAGAAAATGAAAGCGGAAGCTCGTCAGCTCGAAGCGCAAACTATCGACGACTTGGGTTTCGACGGCGATGCCTTGGAGGCGCAAGCCTTTGCCTACCTTGCGGTGCGTCGTCTGCGCGGTTTGCCGAGCGCCTACCCCGCGCTCACAGGAGCGAGCAAGGCTACCTGCGGCGGCGATCTCTACGGCGATCTCTACTCTTGAGAAAACAGCTATTATGATGCGCTCAAAGTCGGCTGTGCCTGTTGTGCTTGTTGCGGCACAACGCTCAGGGCTAGGCAAGACGCTGCTCGCTTGCGCGTTGCTTGCCTTGGCGCGCAGCAAGGGCAAGAAGGTGCGAGCTTGCAAGTTGGGTCCTGACTATTTGGATCCGCAATTTCTCTCGCGTGCCAGCGGCAGTGCTTGCCTGAGCTTGGATGCTTGGGCGATGCGCGAGAAATCGCTCGGAGGAATTTGGGGGCTGTTGTGCGAGGGCGACGCTGATCTGGTCGTCGTGGAGAGCGCGATGGGTCTGTTCGACGGTGCTGCGGATGGACTTAACACGGGCTCTGCTTACACTTTTGCTCAACGACATGGTCTTCCTGTGTTGCTGCTTCTTTCTGCGAAGAACTGCGGCGGAGCTTCGCTGGCTGCGAGCGCGAGAGGTTTTTTGCATCCTCCCCGCTTGGCGGGTTGCGTTACGAGTGAGGAGAGTTTTCCTCCGTCTTTCGCCTTGCTCGTCAACGACATAGCAAGCGCGCGCCATGCGCAAGGGGTCGAGCAGGCTTTGCGGTATGCTTTTCCTGATACGCCGTTGTTGGGTTTGTTGCCGCGCGAGGAGTCGCTTGTTCTACCCAAGCGACATTTGGGTTTGGTGCAAGCGGAAGAGCTTACGGAGCTGGAGGGTTTGTTGTCGCGCGCGGCTAGCTGGCTTTCGGATAACGCTGATATCGATGCGTTGTTGAACTTTGCCCGTCCTGTTTCTGTTGATCTTTGCGACGATTTTTTGCTTCCTCCGCCGTCGCAGCGTATTGCGGTTGCGCGCGATCGTGCGTTTCGTTTTTTTTACCCTGCTCAGGCGGAGCGATGGCGTCGTTCTGGTGCGGAGGTATCTTTTTTTTCTCCGCTTGCGGACGAGCCTCCTGCTGTGGATGCCGAATGGGTTCACCTGCCTGGCGGCTATCCTGAGTTGAGCGCGGCGGAGCTGAGTTCGAAACATCGTTTTTTGCAAGGCTTGCGCGCGGCAGCGGAGGGGTCGGGGGGGAGGGCTGTTGCGCGCCTCTACGGCGAGTGCGGCGGCTACATCTGCCTCGGCAAGGGCTTGACCGATGCCGAGGGCGCGACCCATGCCATGGCAGACCTTCTGCCGCTTTCGGTTTCGTACGAGCAGAAGGTTCGCTCGCGCCTTTTTTACGCGACGGCGGAGACGCGCAGGCCTCTCTTCGACAGTCGTCGTCTTGCGGGACATGTCTTCCACAAGGCTGTTATAGAAAGCGAGGGTAGCGATGGTAAAAACAAGGCGGCGGGGGGAGGAGGGGATGCTCTCTTTTCTTTGCGCGATGCTGCGGGCGAGCCTTGCGGCACGACAGGCACGCGTGTCGGCGGGGTGTGCGGCTCTTTTTTCCATGCCATCGATGTCAGGGGTTCTGTGCTATGATCGCGCCGTGCGAGGTCGTAAGATGAGGCTAGGTATGAAAATAGGTATGAGAATAGCGACAGGATTGTTTTTTGCCTCTTTTCTGCTACTGACGAGTGGCTGTATCGTTGTTGTTCCGCGCGACGAGACGCTGTCTGCGCGTCTGCGTGATTGGAAGATTTTTGCCGAGCGCGGCAACGCCGAGGCGCAGTACAACTACGGCTGGTATATGCTGCAGAGCGCGACAAGCGCAGAGGACGAAAAGGAGGCTTTGTCGTGGTTCGGAAAATCGGCGCAGCAGGGGGTGGCAGAAGCACAATTTGCTCTTGCGACGATGCTGGAGCAGGGAAAAGGAAGCACGCAAGGAATCACAGATGGAATTGCACAAGAGGTCAAAACTCTGCAACTTGAGCAGGCACGTTACTGGTATCGACAGGCTGCCGACTTTGGGCTTGCCGCTGCGCAATACAACTTGGGGACTATCTATGCGCGCGGGGAGGGAGTGTCACAAGACGACGAACAGGCTTTTCAGTGGTTTTTCTTGGCGGCAGTCCAAGAGTATCTGCCTGCGCGAAAGGCTCTGCGAGCCATTACCAAACGCATGGAGGCAGAAGCGCGTGTGCGCGGTCGAGGGCGTGTGAAGGAGTTTCTCAAACGATTTCCTGCTGCGCAAAAGGCGAGGGAGGGGAAGGTGTTTGCGCCTCCCTCAAAGTGAGTTTTCTTTCTAGATATTTGGCAAAAAGGCTTGACAGCGTCTCGGATAGGGTTTAACAAGGCTTATATGGTTAAAGAGCAACCTCAAGAGCGTGCTTCGTCTTCGTCTTCTTCTCGCCCCCCGACTACCTCGAAGGCTTTGGGCAGGCGAGATGGCGGCAAGAGTAAGGAGCAGAAACTCGAAGAACAACGAGCGAAAGAGCAGGCAGAAGATTGGGTCATGTTCGATGCGCGCGACCTTGTCGTCGGCAGGTTGGCGAGCGAGGTGGCACGCTGCCTTCGTGGTAAGGACAATCCCGCCTTTCAGCCGCATCAGGACAGCGGTCGGCATGTTCTTGTTGTGAACACGGATCACCTACATTTCACGGGCAACAAACGCCAGCAGAAGGTATACTATCGCCATACGGGCTACCCTGGCGGGATCAAATCTCGTAGCGTGAAGGAGCTGTTCGAGAAGAATCGCTCGACGGATATTTTGCGCAACGCTGTCAAGGGCATGTTGCCTCGCGGTGTGTTGGGCAGAGAGCAACTGAAAAAACTGCGGCTGTATGGGGGAGAGGCGCATAGGCAGGGGGCGCAGCAACCTACAATGATCGACTTCGCCGCTTGCAGCGCGAAGAACAGCAAGAGGTAGCAACCCAAGGGGTAGTAACTAATGGCGGACAAAAAAACCAAAGAAGAAGTTCTCGCGGAGCAAAACAGCAGTGATTCTCTGAGCGATTCTTCTGTTGCTTCTTCGGGCAATTTGAAGGAAGCGATGGCGACCTTACAGCGCAGGGCTGATGGCACGGACGAGGAGTCGAAAGCAGCGGAGGGCGCGTCGGAGAGTGCGTTGGCAGAGTCGGGCAATGTGGATGAGGTTGAAAAATCATCGGATGTAGCCGCTCGGGTTGTTGAGGTTGTGTCGCCTGTGTATGAGGCGAAGCATGATGCTTGGGGTCGTTCTTACTCGACGGGCAAGCGCAAGACTTCTGTAGTGCGTGTTTGGCTGAAGCGTGGAAAAGGAGATATGAGGGTTAACGGGAAGCCTCTGGAGAAGTATTTTCCGCGCGAGGTTTTGAGCATGATCGTCCGCCAGCCCTTGGAGGTTGCGTCGTGCGAGGGACTATTTGATGTCATGGCGACGGCTAAGGGGGGTGGAAATTCGGGACAGGCGGGAGCGTTGCGGCATGGGATTTCTCGTGCTTTGTATTTGTTTGACCCCGACTATCGTCCTGCTTTGAAGAAGGCGGGCTTTTTGACGAGGGATGCGCGGATTGTCGAGCGCAAGAAGTATGGCAAGCCTAAGGCGAGGCGTTCGTTCCAGTTCTCGAAACGCTGATCATTTTATGACGCGCGTCCTAATCAGCGCGTCATCTCCGCCGCCTTAAACAGCGCGCGCGCCTTGTTCTCACATTCTTCATACTCACGCTCAGCCACAGAATCGGCGACGATTCCCGCGCCCACCTGAACATGCAGCCTGCCGCCACGCACAATGGCAGTGCGCAAAGCGATGCAAGTGTCCAAATCGCCGTTAGAACCTAGCCAGCCAATCCCCCCCGCATACAACCCCCTCGCGTGCGGCTCTAGCTCTGCGATGATCTGCATGGCGCGTACCTTTGGCGCTCCCGATACCGTCCCCGCCGGAAACCCTGCAACTAAAGCATCCAAAGCGTCCTTGTCCTTGGCAAGCAGCCCCTCGACATGCGAGACGATATGCATTACTTGGCTGTAGCGCTCGATGCCAAACCGCTCGGTCAAGCGCACCGAGCCAGCACGGGCTACTTGCCCCACATCGTTGCGTCCCAAATCGATCAGCATTAGATGCTCTGCCAGCTCCTTCTCGTCCGCCAAGAGTTCTTTCTCCAAAGCCCTGTCTTCGGCGACGCTCCTGCCGCGAGGTCTCGTTCCCGCCAACGGACGCACGACAACCTTGTCGCCGCTGACGCGCACTAACGTTTCGGGGCTGGAGCCTGCAACGACTCCCTCCTCGCCAAAATCCAAGAAGTACAAGTACGGCGAGGGGTTCACGCGCCGCAAAGCACGATAGTAGGCGAAGGGGTCGGCGGTAAACGGACAGGAAAAACGCTGGCTCAAGACAACTTGAAAACAATCGCCCGCGGCAATATGTTCTTTCGCGCGCGCAACATCGGACAAGAAGTCTGCTCGCCTCGTCGAAGAGACAGGAGGGGGGAGGGGAGAGGAAGAAGCAAGCGACTGCCAATCGCTGGCTTGCGCAAGAGGGGTGCGGAGGCGCGTTAGCCCTTGCTCCAACAGTTTTTTTGCGACGCGATAAGCCTCCTCTGCGCTGCGCTTTCTGTAGAGCGAGTCGTGACTGCTTGCGACCAGCCACACGCAAGACTTGAGCGAATCGAAGATTGCCGTCAAGGCAGGGCGGATAAAAAACCATTCGGGCATGCGTAAAGGATCGACTTTTTGCTCGGGGATCTCCTCGAACAATCGTACTGTCTCGAAGCCCATGTAGCCGAACAAGCCTGAAGACATGGGAGGAAAGTCCTGCGGACCATCGCCATGCTCGATCCGCGATTCTGCCCATAGCGCGCGCAAGCCTGCGATTCCTTCCGTTTCAAAGGGAGTGAATCCTGCCTTGTCTGACGCTGTTTTGTCTAATGGTGTTTCGCCCGCACGACACACCTCGATGCGTCCCCCGACCGCGCGCACGAGCAAGTCTGGCGCGAGAGCGATAATGCTGTAGCGTCCGCGATGCCGTCCTCCCTCGACCGATTCGAACAGGCAAGCGCGTTGCTTCTGCCCTCTCGCCTCGCCCTCGTAAGGCGCGCCGCGCGTTAGTTTCAGCCACGCGGAGACGGGTGTCTCCAAATCGGCAGAACAACAGCACCACAACAGCTGGGCTTCTCCTCGTTCGTGGCGCGCACGAAACGCTGCAATATCGGGAAAACAATCTATGGCGACACTCATGGCGACACTAAAGCCTCTCACGAGGCTCAATGGCAAGCAAGTTACGGAGCGAGTCCTGTTGCGATGAAGGCTTTGAACGCCTCCTCGTTGATACGCAGCTTTGCCTGCCGCTGCAACGCCTGACGATAGCTTGAAAGAGGCAAGGCGTTTTCGGCTGCAAGTTTCTCTGCGAACTCTTCGACTTCCTCGCTTGAGAAGGAAAGCACGCTAGGGCGACGCACGGAAGCAAGCCGCACGATGAGCTCCCCCCCCTCAAAGCGCGCGGTTAGCACATCGCCCTCGCGCGCTTTGAACAGGGAGTCGAGGAAGTCTGCATCCCAAAATTGAGAGGTGGCTTGAGGCTTGCGCGCGAGGGTTCTCTTCGAGAGGGTAAGTCCCTCCCTGCGTGCGAGATTTGCCAATCCTTCTTGTCCTTCTTGTTGCCCTGCCCCAGCTGATTTTTGTGCGTCTTCAGCGAGTTTTTTGGCTCTCTGCTGCGTCTGCTCGCGCCTTGTCAAGTCTCGAAAGACCGCTAATACGGCGGGACGCTTTTGTGAGAGGTCTGCAAGGCGTGCTTCCTGCCTTTCGCGCAGTTCGAGAAACATGGCTTGGATTCGTCCGTCTTCTCCCTCGATTTCAAATGCTTGAGATACCTCCGCTTCGGCGGAGAGAGCAAAGCCGAGCGTCAGCAGTTCGCGCTCCTCCTCTACTTTGAGTTTCCTCCACAAAGGAGGCGCTTTTGTTCCGTCGGTCAAGAATTTTTCTGTATCGACGAGCGGCGTTGTCTGCAAGGTCAAGCCTAGCGTCTCGGCTACCTCCTGCAACGATGCGCCCGCGAACAGCATGTCTTCTGCTTGCGAGACGGCATCGGCATAACGCTGTGCGGCGCGCTCTTGCAAGAGCCTCCTCGTCAAGTCTTCGCGCACAGAATCGAAGGCAGGCACGCGCATGGGAACGATACCCTCCAAGCGTAGCAGATACCATCCCAAGCCTCCTTTAGTGACAGCAAGGTCGCCCTTCTGTTGCATATCGGCAGCAAAGACGCTGTTGGCGATGGCATCGTCGAGCATATCTTCGCGTGCTTGTGCTTGGACAGGCAGGGGAGTTGTAGAAAATTTTGCAGCAATTTCGTTAAGTTTTGCTCCGCTTTTCAATGCTGTCTCGGCGTTGCGCGCGTCCTCCTCTTCGAGAAAGAAGAGTTGAAGAAAGGAGCGTTTTTCTTCTTCACGCAGCTCCTGCTTGCGCTCCTCGTAGTAGCTGCGCACGAGCGTTAAATCGAGCGATGTTTCAGGTTCGAGCGCGAGCGTTGCATAAGCGAATCGCCGATACTCGGGCAGACGGAACAAAGCCTGCTCTTTTTGCATGAAGGTTTTCAAGGCATCGTCGCCGGGGTCGCGGATTGTCTTGAGGGCAGGCAGCGGTAGGGTGAGGACTTGGAGTTCGCGCTGCTCTTGCTGCAAAGCCATGAGTTTGCGCAAGAAGGGGTCGGGCAGGGTGAGGTTGAACGAAAGACTTTCCAACAAGCTGCTTTGGACAAGACGCGCTTGTAATTCTTGCAGATATGCTTGCTCGGACAGTCCTGTTTGTCGCAAGAAGGAGATGAATCGCCAGCTTGCGAATCGCCCGTCTTCTCCTGCGAACAGCGGCTCTTGAGCGATAGTTTTCTGCAAGACGGAGGAAGGCACTTGCAATCGCAACCCTTCGGCCGCTTGCTGCAACAAGGCTTGTCCGAGCAAGCGATCCAAAACGAGCCTCGGCAGCGGTCCTGCTAGTAGTTGTTGGCTCGTCAAGCCTTGAGCGCGGAAGGTAGCGGTTGCGCGCTGCCATTGTTGTGCGAAGGCTTGCCTGTCGAGCTCGATTCCTTCGCCCTCAACCAAAACCTCGGCTGCGGGAGACACCAGCCTCCGTAAAACATCGCCGATACCCCAAACGCCGAAGCTCAAGATCAGGATGCCGAACAGGCTATAGCGCAGCCATGGGGATGCGATCGAAGATTTGATAGATTGCAACATCTCGCTACTCTTGTTTGTCAGTTTTTTCGAAGCGTGCGATCAAGGCGGAGCTGTCGGAACGCCGATGCTCGCAGGCTATCAGTTCTTCGTAGTAGCCGACGACCTTCTCGACGAGCGCCAAGGGAGCGCCGTTGCGTTGTCCTTCTTCCAGACAATAGCGCAAGTCTTTGAGCATCCACTCGCTTGCGAATCCGAAGTCGAACTTTCCTTCGCACATGGTCTTGGCTCGGTTGTCCATTTGCCACGATTGCGCAGCCCCCTTTTGGATAGCTTGCAAGAGTTTGACTCGGTCGAGTTTCGCGCGTTTGGCAAAGTGCAACCCTTCTGCCAATCCTTGCACGATGCCTGCGATACAAATTTGGTTGACCATTTTTGCGAGCTGTCCGCTGCCGTTTTCACCCATCAGCAAGCACTCTCGTGCGTAGCAACGCATTGCTGGCAGAGCGCGTTGGTAGACGTTTGTCTCTGCGCCGCACATCACGGTAAGTTTTCCGTCTTGCGCGCCTTTTTCGCCGCCGGAGACGGGCGCGTCGATGAAGGCTATCCCTTTTTCTGTTGCGGCTTGAGCGGTCTCACGGGCGAGTTCTGCCGATGTTGTCGTGTGATCGACGATGATCAGGGCTGGGTTGTTGTCATTTTTGGCAAATATTCCGTCTTCGCCGTGTAGGACGGCACGCACGTCGTCGTCGCCGCCGAGGCAGAGGAAGACGATGTCTGCTCCTTCGGCAGCCTGTCGTGGAGAGGATGCGATGTCGCCTTTGTAAACTTGCGCCCAGCGCGCCGCCTTGCTGGCGGTTCGATTGTAGACTTTGACGCTATGCCCTGCTTGCGCCAGGTGTCCTGCCATCGGAAAGCCCATGGCACCCAGTCCCAAAAAGCTTAGCTTGTTTTTTGCGCACATTTTTGGAGTTCCCTTGTGGTGTTTTTTGTCAGAGTTTTGTCAAAGTGCGTTTCTTCTTTTGTACGCGCATCGAATGTTTTTTGCAACGCCTGCCAGTCTTCTTTTCGTTTTGTAGCGAGCAAGGCGTCTGTGCGTTCGAGTGGGGATGGAGTTTCGCCTGTTTTGATGTGCGCTATTCGTCCTCCTGCGCTTTCTAGGAGGAATCCTCCTGCGGCGTGGTCCCATGGCCAGAGGCTGTTGTAGTAAGAGAAATCGGTGCGCCCGCGTGTCAAATCGACGAAGTCCTGCCCTGCGCACCGCACGGATGGGAGGCGTTCGATGCGCTGCTCGTCGTATGAGAGGGGCTGCTTTGTCCATGAGATGCGACCGCGCGGCAGGGCAGAGGAGGGGGCGGAGGGGGGGGAGGCGAGAGGAGTGTCGTCTACGAAAACGCCGCCTCCTTGTCGCGCGTGCATGATGCAGTTGTCGCTGTGCGCGTAGATCCAGCTTGCGCAAATCTGCTGGTCGTAGACGAGTGCTATCATGGAGCAGAAAACTTGCGAGCGTTTGACGAAGTTGCGCGTGCCGTCGAGCGGATCGACGAGCCAAACGGGACGCTCCCGACGCTCTTGCAAGAAGGTTATCAAGCGTTTCTTGTCGTTGGCGATGCCTTCTTCGCCTAGCACGATCGCGTTCGGCAGGATACGTCGCAGTCCTTGTTCGAGAAAGCGTTCTGCCTCCCAGTCGGCGTCTGTGACGACGGAGTCGTCTCCTTTGCGATGAATTTGGCTAGCTTTGAGCGTGCGAAAACGCGGCAGCAGGATTTTTTCTACGCAGCCACTGAGCAAGTCGGAGACGCTCTGGCGGCTGGGAATATCGACTTCCTCTATCATAACACAAGCCATAGCACAGAGGAGGGGCGGATAGGTCATTTGTTCTAGAAGAAAAACTTGCGTGCAAAGAAAAAACAGGCTAGAAGAGTTTTTTGTTTTTTATCTCAATCGATTCGGAATTTTCAATGAAATCCTTTTTGCTCGTCGTCGATCTGTTTCTCGCCTGCTCGATCGTTTTGGTGGTGCTGATCCAACGCGGCGACAGCGGCGGCGCTTTGGGCATCGGTGGCGGCGGAGGCGGACTATTTAGCGCGCGCGGCAAGGCAAACTTTCTCACGCGCACAACGGCGGTGTTGGCGGCACTGTTTTTTGCGACCAGCCTTGGTCTCGCCTACCTCGCCAAGCAGGACAATCCCTCCTCGATCATCGAAAGCATCGAGCAGGGAGCGCAGGAAGAAGGCTCTTCACAAGACGGCAACACGGAAAAATCCCCTGACGATGTTCCCCTCGCTCAATAGTTCTCTATTCCTCGCCTGCCGAGGCTGACCCCAAGAGTCTTCTTGCCAGGACGATCTTGAGAGAATGAAGCAACAACAGGCGACGAATTTTGTTTTTGTGACAGGAGGCGTCGTCTCTTCGCTCGGCAAGGGGGTCTCTGCGGCGGCGATTGCATCCTTGCTTCAGGCGCACGGCTACAAGGTGCGCACGCGCAAGCTGGATCCCTACTTGAACATCGACCCCGGCACGATGAGTCCTTACGAGCATGGCGAGGTGTTCGTAACAGAGGACGGCGCGGAGACCGATCTCGACTTGGGACACTACGAGCGTTTTACCGATGTCACGGCGTTGAAGAACGACAACATCACGACGGGACAGATTTACAAGAACTTGTTGGACGAGGAGCGCAAAGGGGTCGGAAAACTTTTGGGACGCACGATGCAGATCGTGCCGCATGTGACGGACGCGATCAAAGATTTCGTCATGGCGGGGCTGACGGACGAAGACTTTGTGTTTTGCGAGATCGGCGGCACGGTGGGCGACATCGAGAGTCTTCCTTTCTTGGAAGCGATCCGACAAATCGGCAATGATTTGGGACGCGCGCGCGTTTTTTACATCCACATGACGCTGCTGCCCTACATGCGCGCTGCCGGCGAGTTGAAGACGAAACCAACGCAGCATTCGGTCAAGGAGCTGCTGTCGGTTGGCATCCAACCCGACATGCTGATCTGCCGCGCCGAGAGTGCCATCGAGGACAAGGCTCGGTTGAAAATTTCTCGTTTTTGCAATGTCAAGGCAGAATCGGTGATTGCCGCTCCAGACTTGGACTCGATCTACGAGATTCCTGTCTCCTACACGAAAGCGGGCGTCGACCGCTTGCTACTGAAACACTTTGGCAAAAGCCCGCAGACGAAAGTTCCTGACGCTCGCTGGCAAAAAGTTCTTCACGCGACCCAAACCAAAAAAGATCGCGTCGTCATTGCCATCGTCGGCAAGTATACCGAGCATGGGGATGCTTACATGTCGCTTGTGGAAGCCTTGCGACACGGCGGACTGGACAACAACACCGAGGTGGACATTGCTTGGTTGGAATCGGAGCAGCTGGAATCTTCTACCTTTCCTGCGGAATTGTTTGAAAATGTAAGAGGAATCCTGATACCAGGAGGATTTGGTTCTAGGGGTAGTCGAGGCAAGATCGAAACGATCGCCTTTGCTCGTCAGCACAAGATTCCTTTCTTCGGTATCTGCTTCGGTATGCAGATGGCGGTGATCGAGTATGCACGCCATGTGTTGGGTATTCCGAACGCCGACTCGATGGAGTTTCAAAACGGTAGCGAGCGAGAGATCGAACCCGTCGTCTGCCTGCTCGAAGAATGGAGCAAGGAACAGCACACGGAACGCCGTTCTGCGAACGGCAACTTGGGCGGCAGCATGCGCTTGGGTGCCTATCCTTGTTCGATCAGAAAGAACACGCTCGCCCATCGCATCTACAAAGACGAGCGCATCTCAGAACGCCACAGGCATCGTTTTGAAATCAACAGCACCTTCTGCGCGCGTCTTGAACAGCGAGGCATGCTGTTCTCAGGCTTGTCGCCCGATGGCAAGCTGCCTGAGATCATGGAAATTTCACAAGATTTGCATCCGTGGTTTTTGGGCGTGCAGTTCCATCCCGAGCTGAAATCGCGTCCCTGCGCTCCGCATCCGATCTTCTGCCACTTCGTCAAAGCCGCCAGCGAGTATGGAAAACTTGTCTAGCGGAGAAAAATTGCCACAAGCTTTGCCACAAGGATTAACAAAGGACTTTCAGCGAGACAACCGTATCGCTATTCTTGACTTCGGTAGCCAAGTCACCCAGCTCATCGCTCGCCGCCTGCGCCAAGTCGGCATCTACAGCCATATCTTTCCCTACACCTGCGATGCGCTGACACGCCTCGAAGCCTTCGCCCCTAAGGGCATCGTGCTGTCAGGTGGACCGAAAAGCCTGCTCGAAGAAAAGACCGACATCGACGAAAGGTTGTTTGCTCTTGGCGTGCCTCTGCTCGGCATCTGCTACGGCGAGCAGATCCTCTGCTTTGAGCTCGGCGGCAAGCTCGAGCGCGCGCAAGACAGCGAATACGGACCCGCACAACTCGATATCTTGGAAGATTGCCTCCTCTTCGACAAGACAGAGAACAAAGCAGCGAACAAGGCAGCGAACAAGGCAGAGCCTGCCGTTTGGCGTGCAGGTGCGCGCGTGCCTGTTTGGATGAGCCACACGGACAAGATAGCAAGCCTGCCTGCGGGCTTTCGTGCGGTTGCGCGCACCGAGAAATCTCCCTACGCCGTCATCGCCGACGAGGGTAGGCGGTTTTACGGACTGCAATTTCACCCCGAGGTCTCGCACACGCAAGCGGGAGAAAGGTTGCTTGCCAACTTTGCCCGCAAGGTGTGCGCTTGCACAGGGGGTTGGCAGGCGGCGGAGGCGGTCGCCAAGGCGGTAGCGGACATTCGCTCGCTTGTCGGAGAGGGGAGGGTGTTGTGTGCTATTTCGGGCGGGGTCGATTCGACTGTGGCGGCGTTGCTGATCCAACGAGCGATCGGCGATCGTCTGCACGCTGTTTTTCTCGACAACGGACTGCTCCGCGCCGCCGAGGCGGAGGAGGTGGAAGCCGCCTTGCGCCCTTACTTCAAAGCGAACCTGCTGTGCGTATGCGAAAGCGAGCGTTTCTTGCAAGCACTTCGAGGGATCACCGATCCTGAACAGAAGCGTAAGACGATCGGCAATCTCTTCGTGCAGTGCTTTGAGGAGATCGCGCAAGAGCTTGAAAAAACTCATGGAAAGATAGAATTTTTGGGACAAGGGACGCTCTATCCCGATGTTGTCGAATCGCTACCTGCGCGCGATGCCTCTGCGTCGCAAACGATCAAGTCGCACCACAATGTCGGTGGTTTGCCCGAACGCATGACCATGCGCCTCGTCGAACCTCTACGCTTTCTGTTCAAGGACGAGGTGCGCGCCATCGGCAAGAAGCTCGGTGTTGCGCAACACTTTCTCGCAAGGCATCCCTTTCCCGGCCCAGGGCTCGCCGTGCGCCTACCAGGCGAGGTGACGGAAGAACGTTGCGCGCTCTTGCGTCGTATCGATCAAGTCTTTCTGCGCAGCCTGAGAGATGAAGGGCTCTACGACGAGATTTGGCAAGCCTTCGCCGTGCTGCTGCCTATCACTAGCGTAGGCGTGATGGGAGACGCGCGCAGCGTCCAAGCCTGTTGCGTGTTGCGCGCCATCGTCTCGGAAGACGGCATGACCGCGCAACCCTACCCCTTCACCGCCGACTATCAGGCGAGGGTTGCAGCCTTGATCATAAACGAGGTTGCAGGGGTCAACCGCGTCCTCTACGACTGCACCGGCAAGCCGCCCGCCACGATAGAATGGGAGTGAGGGACGAGAGGGACGAGAGCTAGAAGCTTGACTAAAAGCTTGATCCTGGCTCTTTGAGGAACTCCTCTTCTTGCGGCGTAGAGGCGCGTCCCAAGATGGCGTTGCGGTGAGGATAGCGACCGAATCGCTCGACGATGACACGATGGCGATGCTCGAAGCCCAAGGTCATGGCGAACTCTTTGCCCTCCCTCGCCAAGGCTTCAAACAGAGGAAGCGAGGCATCGTGGATCACGAGCGACTCGCTGTGCATGTAGGGCATATAGACGAACATGCGTTGCGAGGGCTCTAGCGCCTTGTCCGCCGCCATCGCCACCGCCTCCTGCGCCAAGCATAGCGCCGAGCTGTCTTGCGCGAAGGCAGCGGGTAGCCCGCGATGAATGTTGCGTGAGAACTGGTCTAGCACGACGATTTCCGCCAAGCGTCCCGCCGCTGTCGCGCGCCAAGCGAACAGCTCGCCGCGCGAGGCTTGAGCCTGCAGCGCGCCGAAACGCGTTCTGATCAGCTCGTCGCGCTCGTCGTTCGCCTCAAAACGTTGCTTGCCCTTCAGTTCTTCGAACCAAAAGGTCAGGACTTCCGAATGCTCCATCGACACACCTTCTCGACTTTTTTGTCAAATCGGAGATAATTTTCCCTCTTATAGCGCGGAAAGGTTTTTCGCGCTAGACTTTTCTAGCATGCGCGAGGTTCTTTTCGAGTTTGTGTCCCGAGGTCGCCATGTTAAGGTGAGCGCGCTCGACCCGCACACCTTCACGGAAGCGGTTATCGTCGGAGACGCGCGACAGGATGTCGAGGTTCTTAAAGCCGTTGCGATGAGAAAACTACGCTACCTACTCGCGAAGCAAAGTCGACAAGCCACACCCCCGCGCAGGAACAGCTAGGTGAGATTATCTCAGTATGGGTAGGATAGAATCGTGTCCGAGTCTTTGTGCGACATCGAGAGAAGTCTCTCCCTTGCGATTGCGCGCGCTGACATCGGCACCTGCGGCAACCAAAGCTTCGACCAAGTCTTCTTTTCCTGTTGCGGTAGCGTAGAGGAGGGGGGTGTTTCCCGCGTTGTCAAGTTCGTTGATGTTGCCTCTTTTTCCTCTGTCCAAAGTTTTCAAGAGGGACTTGACGGCATCGGTGTTGCCGCGTTTGGCTGCGATGTGTAGTGGTATCATGCCGTTTTTGTCTTTGGCGTGGGGGTTGGCCCCTCGGCGCAAGAGTCTTGCGAAGATACGCAAATGCCCGTTTGCCACGGCAACGCACAATGGAGTGTGCGCTTCTTCGTCGCCGCTTTCCAAGTTTGCTTCCTGTTGGGAAGATAGCAACTCGACTATTCCCTCGTGTCCGTCGCGCGACGCCAGAAACAAGGGAGTTAGTCCCTGCGCGTTGAAGGTGTTGATGGTTGCTCCTTGCTGCAGCAAGAGTTTGGCGACCTCTTCGTGTCCGCCCAAGGCTGCGTAGTGCAAGGGGGAGAGTCCGAATTTGTTTTTGACATCGACCAAGTGCGACAAGTCGGCAGATTTCGTCGATGATTTCAGAAATTTTTCGACACGTTGGCGCAGCCCTTGGTTTTGCAGAAAGAGTAACTGAGCGGTCAAATCGCGGTGTCCCTGTCTTGCGGCGATGTGCAGGGGGGTTGTGCCGTTTTTGTCGCGTATATGCGCGCGCGCTCCCATGATTTTGATGAGGATCTGTGCCAGGGCTTTCTGTCCGTACTGGGTTGCTACATGCAAGGGAGTGGCGCCGTTGCTGTCGGTTGTGAAGACACTGGCGCCTGCCTTGATGAGCAAAGAGACGATCTCTGCGTTTCCTGTCTCCACCGCGAAATGCAACGGGGATCGCCCGCGTATTCTGGCAGAGTAGCCTCCCTCAGGCTTGTAGTTGGGATCGACTCCTTCGTCCGTGAGAAAGCGAACGGATTCCAGAGCACCCGCAGAAGCGGCGCTGTGCAAAGCCAGCATGCCGAAGTCGCTTGTTTCCGTGAAGAGTTTCTTGCCGCCTGTCGAGAACAAACGTTTGGCTGTGTCCAAGTCTTGCGAGCGAAGGGCTTCGTGGAACGCATTAACTGTTTCTTGCGGCGGCGTCTGTGCGCCGCTCTGCTGTCCTAGAGCTCCTACGCTCCAGAGCAGGAGGCACAAGAGCGCATAGAGAGAAAATCTTCCAAAAAATTTTCGACGAGGAAGGGCGAGGGCGGTGTGTTGTTTTGTCATCGTGCTATTCTACAAGAATTAGTTGCGTCAACGCAATAGAATCAACGCAAGAGAATCAACGCAAGAGAATCAACGCAATACGGATAGGATCTCGTCGTTTCCGAGTGCTCGGGCGATGTCGTGCGGTGTTTCGTCTTTCTTGTTGCGCAATCTGCTGTCTGCGCCTGCGTTTAGCAGTTTTTCGACCAGTTCTTTTTTCCCTGCTTGTGTTGCGTAGTGCAGGGGCGTGTTTCCTGCGTTGTCGCGTTCGTTGATGTTGCTGTTTTCTTTCTTCAAGGCTTCGAGCAGCGCGTTGGCCGCTTTCAGATTTCCTTGTTTTGATGTAGCATGTAGTGGTGTGAGTCCGTGTTTGTTTTTCGAGTGGAGGTCTGCCCCGCTCTTCAAGAGTGTTTCGAATACAGGGATATGTCCGTTCATCACGGCAATGAACAGAGGCGAGTGATTCATCTCGTCGCCTCTTTCCATATTGATTCCACGACGCTTGGAGAGCAGCTCGACGACCTCGCTACGCCCTGTGCGCGCTGCCATAAACAAGGGTGTTAGTCCTTGATTGCTGGTGGCATTAATCTCTGCGCCCTGTTCCAAGAGCAGTTCGAGCGCCTCCTCGTGTCCGCCTGCTGCTGCGTAGTGCAAAGGCGATAGTCCGAAGTTGTTTTGTGTATTCACGACTCCTGTCCTCCAGCGTTGATCGAATCCTTTAGCAATCCCTGTCTCTCCAGTCAGCAACCTTTGCAATCGTCCGCCTAAAGTAGTTTTTTCTCTGTCGTCCAAAAAGAGCAACCTTGTGATGATGATGCTTCTGCCGTGCCTTGCTGCAAGGTGAAGTGGAGTTGTTCCGTTTTTGTCGCCCGAATGAGAAAGCCTACGCGAGAAATAGATCAGCGTTGTTGCGACTCGAATCCGTCCGTATTGTACAGCCAAATGCAGCGGCGTGACCCCAGCGTTGTCTCGAGCGAAAACGTCGGCACCGGACTCGACGAGCAAATTGACAAGCTGCGTGTTGCCCGTTGCGACCGCCAAGTGCAATGGCGATCGTCCGCGCACCTGTGCGGAGTAGCCATTTTGGGGAATGTAGCGAACATCCACTCCTTCGTCGATGAGGAACTCGACCGCCTCCAAAGAACCTATTGAGGTGGCACTGTGTAGAGGAAGCCTGCCGAAGCTGTCTGTTTCGGTCAGCAACGATCGCCCTTGTTTGTCCAAAAGGCGACGCGCCTCAGCGAAGTCTTGAAGACGAATCGCGTTGTGAAAGGGATAATCGATCTCTTGCGCTTGCGCTACGCCCTGATGCCCTGCGCTCCACAACAGAATGCACAAGAGCGCACAGAAGCAAAAACCGTGTTGTTTTGTCATCGTCATGTTTCTCTAAAAGTCCTTGTTGTTCGCGTTGTTGTTAGCGCAAGATGGTAAGAACATCGTCATGTCCGAGTGCCCTTGCGATGTCTTGTGCTGTTTCATTATCCTTGTTGCGCAATTTGAGGTTTGCTCCTGCTTGTAGCAGCTGTTTGACCGCCTCTTTTTTACCTGCTTGGGTCGCGTAGTGCAGGGGGCTGTTGCCGAGGTTGTCGATGCTGTTGATGTCGGCACTCGCCGCCCTCAAGATAGTTCGCAAAGCCTTTCTGTCACCGCCACTAGCCGCGTGATGCAAGAGCGTTTTTCCTGTCTTGTCAAGCTGGCGTGCGTTGAAGTTGCGTTGCAAGAGTTTGCTTGAGATATCTGCGTTTCCGTTTGCAAGTGCTATGGTGAGTGCGGTCAAGCCATCGTTGTTTTGGATGTCGAGGTTGATCGTCTTTTCGGAGACGAGAAGCACGATGACGCGCCTTCGATTGTCGCGTGCCGCCAGATAGAGCGGTGTTACGCCCTGCTTGTCAGTTGCGTTGATGCGCGCTCCGTTTTCGATCAAAAGTTCGACTACATCCTCGTGTCCGCCTGCGGCTGCGAAGTGCAGGGGTGACATTCCGTATCCGTTGGATAAGTTGACCTTGGCTTTCAGAGCGATAAGTTGGGCGGCGAGGACGCCTCTTCCGTGTTGCGCCGCCAAGTGCAACGGCGTTGTTTTGTTAGCGTCGGGGGTGTGAACTCTTTTGCCCATGCGCACCATGAGAATCTTTGCTGCTCGCATGCGTCCGTACTGAACTGCCAAGTGCAGGGGTAGGATACCGTTCCTATCGCCAGCGTAGAGGTCAGCCTTTTTGTCGATCAGCAAGGCGACGAGGTCGAGGTTGGCAGAGGTGACGGCGATATGCAAGGGGGTCCTGCCGCGCAAAATCCAGTCGTTGCCCTCAGGAGGCTTGGCGTTCGGGTTTGCGCTGTAGCGTTCCAGCAAAATACGACCGATCTCGAAGTTGCCCGTCGAGCTCGCATAATGCAGAGGCAGCATGCCGTAGCCATCGGGTTGCAACAGGGCTTTCTTGCCTTGCGCGGCAAGCAGACGATGCACCTCCTCGGTCTTTCCTGCTCGAACTGCATCGTGAAGGGGGTAACTTTCATCCTCCTCTTGTGCCGATTCTTGCGCTCGCGCCGTCGAGAAAAAACTCGACAGCGGGGCGAGCAGACAAAGAAAAAGCAACGCAAAAAAGCAACGTGCCATGACATTTGTCATGCTATCCCCCTTTTCCAATTTCTTCTGCTTCCTCATGATATAGGGTTCCCTCCCTGATGATAAGCATCCTAACAGAACTATATACTTTTCACCTGTTGTGTGCAACTATTTTATTTTTTCTAGCTTTCTGTTGCAATCATCGCGCAAAGTCGTATACTGTGGCGAGAACAACCCTGTTTTCTTTTTAAGGTACCCCTATGCCCGTTCTTTTTGCTCAAAGTATACGATCCACAATTTTTCTCGCCTTTCTCGGCTTGCTCGCTGTTTCTCCGCAGGCTCACGCGCAGGGTGCATCGGGAGGAGGGTCTTTGTTGCAAGGGCTCATGCCGTTGCTGCTCATCGTTGCGGTGATGTATTTCTTGCTCATTCGTCCGCAACAGAAACGTCAGCGCCTGCACCGCGAGCTCGTCTCTGGGCTGAAGCGCGGCGACAAGGTTCTCACTAGCGGCGGCTTCTACGCCGTTGTTTCGCGTGCGATCGACGAGCGCGACATCGAGGTCGAACTCGCCGGCAAGCTGAAGGTGAAGATGCTACGCTCCAGCGTCCTTGAGATAGTTGCTAGCTCCAATTCTGGCAAAAAGCGCTAGCTTTTTTGCTTCCCCTGCCGCAACCTCTTTGAGGCTGCCATGCTCTTCTATTCGTGGTGGAAGCGTGCGTGCGTCCTTGCTGTCTTGCTGGGCGGCGCGCTGGTTGCCAGCGGCAACCTCTTCTCTCAGGAGCAGAGGGATGCCTTACCCTCCGTCTTCGATGCCTTGCTGCATCGGGTCGTGCTGGGGCTCGACTTGGAGGGCGGCATACACATTCTCTTGCAGATCGAGCGCGAGGCCATCTGGCAGCAGAGGCTTGAGGATAGCCTGCTCGCGCTCAGAAAGGAGCTGCGCGACAACAAGATCCCTCTCAGCGCGCCGCCGAAGCTCACGCGCTCGGCTTCGAGGCAAGGAAGCGAGCAGAGTATCTTGCTCTCCCTGAAGGCGAAGCAAGCGGAGACGGAGGAGACGGAGGAGGGGGAGGAGGCACAAAAAACGCCTCGAGCTGTATTGAGGACTTTTGCGCGGCAGTGGGGGTTCGATGTGGACAAAACTTCGGAGCAGGAGTGGCGCTTGAGCTTGTCCGATGCGACGAAGCAGGAGTTGTTGTCTTCGGCGTTGCAGCACACGATCGAGATTCTGCGGCGGCGCATCGATGAGAGCGGCACGCGCGAGCCTTTGATTCAGCGACAGGGTGCGGCGCGTGTGTTGGTGGAGATTCCTGGTGTTCGAGATCCTGAGGAGGTGAAGGCGTTGCTTGGCAAGACGGCGAAGCTGACCTTCCACCTGTTGGACGAGCGTGCGACGGGCGAGGGCAATACGGCGGGTAGGGTGTCGGCTGATTCTGTTCGCCTTCCCTCTTACGAGCGCGACCCCGATGGCAATCCTGAGAGTTACTATATTGTGCGGCGTCGCGCCTATGTTAGCGGCGAGCATTTGTTGGACGCGCAAACAGTCTTCGAGGACAACCGACCTGTGGTGAGTTTTCGTTTCGATGCGCGTGGTGCAAGGCGTTTCGGCAGGGTTACGCGTGAGAATGTCGGCAGGGTTTTGGCGGTTGTTTTGGACGAGAGTGTCGTCAGCGCGCCGCGCATTCAGTCTGCGATTTTGGGAGGCAGTGGCATCATCACCGGAGATTTTTCTGTCGAGGAAGCCAACGAGTTGGCTCTGCTGTTGCGTGCTGGCGCGCTGCCGGCGCCGCTGGAGATATTGGAGGAGCGTAGCGTAGGACCGGGTTTAGGCAGGGATTCGGTGCGTTCGGGCAAGAGGGCTGCGCTTATTGGATTTCTTCTTGTCTTGTGCTTTATGATTGTGCGCTACAGGCTTTTCGGACTTTTTGCGGCGACGGCTCTTTCGGCGAACCTTGTTCTTATTTTGGCGGTGCTGTCGTTAATGGGAGCGACCCTCACGCTGCCGGGGATTGCGGGCATCGTGCTGACGACGGGCATGGCGGTTGATGCCAATGTGCTGGTCTTCGAGCGGATACGCGAGGAGAGCAGGGCAGGTGGCAGCGTTCTTGCCAACATCGAGGCGGGCTATAAACGCGCAATTGCCACCATCGTAGACAGCAACATCACGACTTTGATTGCGGCGCTCATTCTGTTTGCTTTCGGATCGGGACCTATCCGAGGCTTTGCGGTCACGTTGTCGGTTGGGATTGCGACCTCGCTTTTTACGGCTGTGATGCTGACGCGCATGCTTGTGGGGTGGTGGTTTCGCTCGTCGCGTGCGCCTAGGCTCACGATATAGGACGAGCGATGAAGAAAAACTTTTACAAGGATTCTTTTATGAGTTCTATTAGGCGTTTTCTTTCTTTAGTAACGTCGAGACCTTTGTCTGCGAAGGAGGGGACTTTGTTGCCGTTCATGCGTTGGCGGCGCGGGATGTTGTTGTTTTCGCTTTGTCTTGTTGTTCTTTCGTTTGCGGGAGTTTTGGGACGGGGCATTAATTTCGGCATTGATTTTCGCGGAGGGTTGTTATTGGAGGTTGAGACGGAGGGTTCGCCTGATCTTTCGGCGTTGCGTTCGACGCTGCGGGGTGTTGTGGGGGGAAATGTTGTTGTGCAGGAGTTTGGTTCGGAGCGAGTTTTGCTTTTGCGTGTTCAGAAGCCAAAATTGTCTAGTGGCGAGGAATGGGATCCTCAGCGTAGCATTGATCGTATCAAGGGTGCTTTGGAGGGGGTTGTTTCGGTTTTGGAGTATCGTCGTGTTGAGACGGTTGGCCCTGCGGTAGGAGCTGAGTTGCGTCGTGCGGCGGCTTTGGCGGTGGCTTTCTCTTTGGCGGGGATTATGTTTTACATATGGTTGCGTTTCGAGTGGCAGTTTGCGTTAGCGGCGGTTTTGGCGTTGGCGCATGATGTTATTGTGACGGTGGGATTTTTTGCGTTGTTGCAGATTGAGTTTGCCTTGTCGAGTGTTGCGGCATTATTGACGATTGCGGGTTATTCGATCAACGACACGGTTGTGATTTTCGACCGCATTCGCGAGATGATGCGCAAGTACAAGAAGGAGGATCGGTTGGTATTGTTTGACTGGTCGTTGAATCGGACTTTATCTCGGACGGTTTTGACTTCGGTGACGACTTTGTTGGCGATTGTTGCGTTGGTATTTTTCGGGGGTTCTGTGATTGGGAGTTTTGCTTTGGCTTTGGGTTGGGGGGTGATTGTGGGGACTTACTCTTCGGTGGGGTTGGCGGTGCCGTTGCTGGTGTTGTTGGGGGCGGGGGACGAGAAGGAGGAGTAGGCGGGGCAATCTGTTCGGAAGGTGGAACTTCGTTTGTAGTTTTTTAGTTGCTTACTGCGCGTCGGGACTCGTGTACTGACGAGTCAACATCGCGTGCGTAGCACGCGGGGGGGCGCGGGGGGATAAATTCCCCCCGCAAAAAGCGCGCCGCGAGCGAGCGCACGCAAGTGCGCTTTCCACGCCTTCATAAGCCTTCGGCTTGTGAAGGCGTGGCTTTTTAACGCCTCAAGCGATCGACCACACCATCCCATACCACTTCAGCTGCCAACAAATCCCGCTCCACAAAAAACAACCCCATATCAACGCCTTACATACCAAACTTCCGCTATTTCTATCTTCTCTCTATTTTCCATAATACTACTTATGCGCCTAACGACACAGCGAGCAACCTCATCTTACACCTCAACCCCAGCGTTTTCCCCCTCTCTCCACCTCCCGATCATAAAACTCCCCTAAAACCCCACAAACAAGCCGTTTTTCTAATTTTTCCAAAATCCCCGCTCCGAAATTACCCCATCACTCCCCAAAAAACAAAAATCCATATTTTTCAGGAAATAGAGCGAAAAACAAAGTTTTCTCGGAAAAGCCTCCTCCCCCTATTTTCATATTCTCCGATTAACGCCGAAAAATAAGGACTTTCTCGACTAGCCAACCGCTCGCTACAAGAACCGCTTGTCAGCCCCCTCGCCAAATCACCTTTTTTGCGCCTAAAGAAAATATCTAGAATTCGCCATTAATCCGCAAAAAATCGTAAGCAGGACGAATGTGAGACGGCAACTCCTCGCACAGCCTCGCATAATCCATCGATGCATTCATATGCGTCAAATAAACGCGCTCCGCCCGCACCCGCTCCGCCCACTCCACCACACGAGACACATGCGCATGCGTCGGATGCTCCTCACGCCTCAAACAGCCGACAATCCATACTCGAACGCCCTCTAGAGCCTCGAAGGCACGCTCGGACAGAGAAACGCAATCTGTCGTATAAGCAAAATCTCCAAGGCGAAACCCCAACACCTCGCCCGCAGATCCATGATCGAGCGTCATCGGCAATACTCTAGAAGCAGACGAAGCCGCAGTCGCAGAGACAGGCGAAAACTCCTTCCACGGCTCGATCGCAATCCCCGACAAGACAGGACGATACAAGGACGTTTTAGGACGCGAGACAGAATCGAAAATATAACCGAAACGGCGCGTCAGACTCTCCAAAGTCGAGGCAGTGGCATAGGCAGGGATCGGCGTCTCGCCACGCATCCATTTCAGATCGTCGATACCATGGCAATGGTCGGCATGGTCGTGCGTGTAAAGAACAGCATCTAGACGATCGATATCCGCACGCAACAGCTGCGCTCGACAATCAGGCGAGGAATCGATCAACAAACTACGCAACCCCCCTCTTCTTTGCTCTGCTCGCTGCTCTGCGCCCTGCCCTGCCACCTCTTCTGCTTCCTGCCACTGCAGCAGGATCGAGCATCGCTTGCGGAGGTTTTTAGGATTGGCAGGATCGCATCTTCCCCAGCCGATCCCTGGCACAGGCACGCCTGAGGAAGTGCCGCATCCCAAGACCGTGCAAGCAAAAGAAGTTGTCGCGAGAGGCATCATCCTTCGATATTGAAGATTCGGAGAAAGTTTTGCGTTGTCTGCTCTGCGACCTCGTCCAACGAGAGATTTTTCAAAGCTGCGATGTGTCGTGCTGTGACGAGCATCATGGATGGCTCGGCGTAGGAGGGTCGCTTGTTGCGGGAGGATGAGGGGGTTGGGGAGGTTGGGGATGCTACTACTGCGGATTCTTGCGGAGGGAGAAAGGGCGAGTCTGTCTCTAGCAGCAGGGCTTCGAGGGGTGTTGAGCGCACGATAGGCTCTAGATTGCGTGCGCTGGGATAGGTGATGAGTCCGGCGAAGGAGAGGAGGCAGCCTATTTCCAAGGCGATGCTTGCGAGGCGTTGTGAGGCTGCGAAGCAGTGGAGGATGCAGGGGTAGGGTTTTTCTTTTTGTGTTTCGAGGAGGATGCGTTCGAGTTCAAGGTCGGCGGAGCGGTTGTGGATGACGAGCGGAATTTGCGCTTCTTGCGAAGCGAGGATGTGGTTGCGGAAGGATATTTCTTGCAAGGAAGCGAGAGGATTTGTGGGACGAAAGAAATCGAGTCCGCTTTCTCCGAAGGCGATGATGCGTTCGGGGTGTGCTTGTTGCCAGGTGAGCAGTTGTTTGGTAGTTGGGGGCGTGATTGTTTCTGAGAGGTATGTGGGGTGTGTTCCTGCGGAGCAAAACAGGCGGGGTTGTTTGGCGTATGTGTTGGAGACGATGGAGAGGAGGTTTTGTTGTTGTGCGAGCGATGTTGCGATGGAGAGGAGGATGGTGATATTGGAGGAGACGGCTCTTTCTAGGATAGTGGCGAGGTTGGGGAGAGGGTTTTTTTGGGGGGGTTGTTGTTGGGGTTGGAGTTGGGGAAAGAAATCGAGATGACAATGGGAGTCGACGAGGGGATATGATGGGGTTTGGGGTACGGGTAAGAATTGCGAGGCTTGCATGATGGCATGATTGTAGGGTTTGGGGGGTGTGAGGGGAAGAGGGGATATTGTGCGTGTTGCGCTGTCTTACGGACGCGCTATGGCGAGGGTTGAGCATAGAGACGATGGCTAACGATTTCTACGGGCGCAATATGGCGCACATGGAGAGTAGAGACGATGGCTAACGATTTCTACGGGCGCAAAACATGCGCACGCGAAGCGTGCGCGGGGGGTGTGGGGGGATAAATTCCCCCCACGAAGACCCCGCGTCAGCGGGGGGAATTTATCCCCTCGCGCACGAAGTGCGCTTATCTACGCGCGTAGCGCGTAGCCTCTTGTACCAAAGCGCGAGGCTTTGCCTCGCGCAAGCTGAATCATATCATGGTACGGCGAGCCTGCTTTCCTCGCCCTAGAGATAAAAAGAACGCGCGAAGCGCGCTTCTTATTCCAAAACGCACGCGCAGCGTGCGCAAGCTGAATCATATCATGGTACGGCGAGCCTGCTTTCCTCGCCCTAGAGATAAAAAGAACGCGCGAAGCGCGCCTCTTACTCCAAAGCGCGAGGCTTGCATGATGGCATGATTGTAGAGTTTGGGGGGTGTGAGGGGAAGAGAATCAAACTTAAAGAATTGTGGATTGTTTGTTTTTTATCCCTTGTTTTCGTAGCAGATGCTATGTTTTTTTGCTACATTTCGCCCATGTCGTTGAGCGAACAAAAAGAGCTTTCTGTTGTCGGCGGTGTCGGAAAGGATAGAGCCTCTGTTCTTCCAATTCACTTTAGCTTGTTTCCCCCTTTGCCGAAACGTAGGTTTGGTGTTGTCTATGCGGATCCGCCTTGGGACTATAAGGGTCAGTTGCAGCATACGGGAGCTGGCGGAAGTGACAGCGGGGGAGCGATGCGTCATTATCCGACGGTGAAGACGAGAGATTTGAAGGGGCTGCCTGTTTGGGATATTGCGGAGGAGGATTGTTTGTTGTTCATGTGGGCGACTTCGCCGCACTTGGATCAGGCGATCGATTTGGGGAAGGCGTGGGGTTTTGCGTGGGGAACGATTGCGTTTGTTTGGAACAAGGGCAAGCCGAACCCTGGTTTTTACACGATGTCGGAGAACGAGATTTGTTTGGTGTTCAAGCGGGGAAAGATTCCGAGACCGAGGGGGGCTAGAAACATCCGTCAAACGATCTTTCATCCGAGGAGCAAGCACAGTCGCAAGCCTGAGGAGGCGAGGAAGCGGATTGGGTTGATGTTTCCTGAGCAACAGAAGATAGAGCTGTTTGCGCGGCAGAAAGCAAGAGGATGGGCTTGCTGGGGGTTGGATACGGATGGCTCGTGAGCATTTAGCAGGGCGTGCCAATTGGCAAGGCAAAAGTGCTGCTAGGGGGCAAGGGGCGGAGGATGTGTTTCACACAATCATGGACATGCATTTAGAACAGTCTGAATTGACAACGGAGCACAAACCCAAGAATCTTCAGGCTATCTACGGAGAGAGGATAGCAGGTAACAGAACAAGACCGCATGGAATACACCCTGAGTATGTGATTAGGAATCAGCGAACGAATCGAGCAATTTTTGTAGAAATCAAGCGTCAGAGGGCTGAGGGCAATGCGCATGAGAGGGCTTGCAAATACATGATGCCTGGCATACTGGCTTCTGTGCGTGAAATCGCGGGGCAACCTGAATCGGTGATTCCCTTTTGGTGGATTTTTACCAACGGAATTGCTAAGGACAAATACTACCGTCAGGAGATTACGCATTGGTTTAAGGGGATAGAGGGGCATTTCTTGTTATGGCAAAATGTGAGGGAACGGAAACCTGTTGTCGAGCATTTTGAAAAGCACATACGACATTTATTGGGATAGCCCTGCTCCCCTTTTTCTTCCTTTAAACCTCCTTGCCGTGTTGCGAGTCAGCGCGGGGATAATTTCCCCTTGCGCGAGGCAAGCCTCGCGCTTTGGTACAAGAGGCGCGCTACGCGCGATTTTTCTTGTCGCTAGGGTGAGGAGAACTCGAATCGCCGTGCCGTGTTAAGAGTCAGCTCGGGGATAAATTCCCCTTGCGCGAGGCAAGCCTCGCGCTTTGGTACAAGAGGCGCGCTACGCGCGTTCTTTTGGTCGCTAGGATGAGGAGAACTCGAATCGCCGTGCCGTGTTAAGAGTCAGCTTGGGGATAAATTCCCCTTGCGCGAGGCAAGCCTCGCGCTTTGGTACAAGAAGCGCGCTTCGCGCGATTTTTCTTGTCGCTAGAACGAGGAAAACTCGAATCGCCGTGCCGTGTTAAGAGTCAGCTTGCGCGTTTCTGCGAAACGCGCTTTTGAATAAGAGGCTACGCGCTCCGCGCGTAGAAAAGCGCATATCTGTCGCGTGAGTGCGTGCCATTAAAAAGCACAAGCGCGAACGCGACAGACACAGCCATCACAAAAATTCTCTGCCGTGTTGCGAGTCATCTTGCGCGTTTCTGCGAGGGGAATTTATCCCCCCACGCGCTTTGGAATAAGAGGCGCGCTTCGCGCGTTCTTGTCGTTGATAAGGTGAGGAAAACACAATCGCCGTGCCATGTTACGATTCAGCTTGCGCGTTTCTGCGAAACGCGCTTTTGAATAAGAGGCTACGCTCTCGCGCTTCGCGCGAGTGCGTAGATAAAGCGCACTGCGTGCGCTCCGCTGACGCGGGGTCTTCGTGGGGGGAATTTATCCCCCCACACCCCCCGCGCACGCTTTGCGTGCGCATGTTTTGCATCCGTCAATACAAAAAGCCCGTATCTGTTCGCGAGCGCGAGGGGATAAATTCCCCCCACGCGTGCTACGCGCACGATGTTTTGCGCCCGTCATCATACAAAGCCCGTTTGTTACGCAAGCGCACGCCTTTAAAAAGCGCAAGCAAGCAGAGGAAGACACACATCGCAAGCCAAGCCCCCTACTCTCTCCCCCAAAGCAAAACCCAAGCCAAGCCCCCTACCCCTTCTCAATCCTCGGAAAGACCGCCTCCACCTCCCCCAACTCCCCCCCCGTTCGTGGCAATCTATTAGCACGATGCGCAAAATCACGCTCCCCATCCCCTACCCCCAACATATCCAAAATCTTCCCCATCGAACTCGGCATAAAACACAACAAATCAATCGATACCATCCGCAAACAATCACACAAAACCCACAAAATAACCCCCGCCCTCGCCCTCGCTTCCTCACTCCCCTCCCCCAATAACTTCCACGGAGCCTCCCGCGTAATGTAACGATCCGCATCCCCCACCAAAGCCATCTCCCCCGCTAAAGCCCGATGAAACAAACAACCCTCCATCCACTTCTCTAACATTGCCTCCCCCGCGTCAAACTTCGCCAATAACGCCCGATCCGCATCCCCCAACGACACCCCCTCGCAAACAGGAAGTCCCCCCCACCACTTTTTCGCCAAAGTCAAAACACGCATACACAAATTTCCTAACCCATTAGCTAAATCCTCGTTGCTTCGCCTCACCATCGCTACATCCGAGAAATCTCCATCCTCGCCAAACGGTACCTCGCGCAACAAAAAATACCTCACCCGATCCAATCCATACTCATCCACTAACGCTATCGGATCGATCACATTGCCAACCGACTTGGAGATTTTCTCTCCGTCGTTCGTCCACCACCCATGCGCGAAAATTCGCTTCGGCAACTCCAACCCCGCCGACATCAACAACGCAGGCCAATAAACCGCATGAAACCTCACAATATCCTTGCCAACCATGTGCATGTCGGCAGGCCAAAAATCGAACAATTCTCCGCTCTCGTCAGGAAAGCCCAAGCCGGTCAAATAGCTCGTCAGCCCGTCAACCCACACATACATGACATGCCCCTCCCGCTGAGGAACAGGAACCCCCCAAGAAAAAGAAGTGCGCGAAACACACAGATCCCACAACGAATCCTCCACAAAAGAGCGAACCTCGTTCATTCGCGCCTTCGGCAAGATGAAGTCGGGATGCGCGTCGTAATGCCGCAACAAAGCATCTCGATACTTGGACAAACGAAAAAAGATGCTCGGCTCGATAACCCACTCCACCTCCCCCCCGCTCTTTGAAATCTTCGTGCCGTCGGCTCGCTCCATCAACTCGGAGGGATCAATGTAGTTCTCGTCGCGCACCGAATACCATCCCTCGTAGTCCTTGTCGTACAGGTCGCCGCTCGCTTGCAACCTCGCCCAAAGCGCCTGCACGCTCGCCTTGTGACGAGGCTCCGTCGTGCGCACAAAGCCGTCTAACTCAATCTGCAACCGCTCCGCCATCAAGCGAAAGTTCTCGGCAACCTTGCTCGTAAATATCTCTGTATCCTCACCCGCCCTCTTCGCTGCCTGCTGAACCTTCTGACCATGCTCGTCCGTTCCCGTGAGCAAATGACACTCGTAACCCCGCAACCGCTTGTAACGCACGACAACATCGCTCGCCAAACTCGTGTAAGCATGCCCTATGTGAGGCTTGTCGTTCACATAGTAAATCGGCGTCGTCAGATAAAAACGCTTCTTCGCAAGTTTGGTTTCAATTCCCTTGGTTTCAATTCCCATGGTCTCAACAAGCCTCCCGCAAACCCTCGAGCGCATAGTCGGCAGACAAGCCAAAGTCTCCGCCGCGTGCTGCTCGACTAGCGAGCAGATGCGGCACGCTACGCTGCCATAAGCACTGCCAAAAAGTCGTCCCCGCTCGCACGACCACCTCGCGCGCTTTCAGAGACAACAGCTCCAACAGAGCCTCGTCCGAAGAGGCGCGAGCAGACACATTTGTTACTTTCGTCTCGGCACGCACGGCTGACGAGAGGAAACGCTGCCATAGAAAACGAAAAGCCTCGGGTCTTTTTTCATTGAACGCCTTTTCTCCCAGCATGGCAGAGAAGGTCGTTGCGCTTTGTTGCGTAGCATCTTTGAGGGTGGCTCCTGTCAGACGCGCCGAGAGAGCTGTTCCGAAAGCCTTGACGAAGTTCTCGCCGCCCGAATCCGCGAGCAGCCCTGCGTAGTAGAACGATCCGCAAGCCAGAGCAGCGATTCGACGAGCTATTGCCTGCGTCTCGCCGTGTGTGCAGAGAAAATCTGCGATCTTCTCGTCGTCAATCGTTCGGAAGAGTAGCGTTCGACAGCGCGAGCGTAATGTCGGCAACAATGCCTCGCTTGCATGGCAAACGAGAAACAGCACGACCCGCCTGCCTGGCTCTTCGACCACCTTTAGTAGCGCGTTTGCCGCCTCGCGGTTGAGCCTGTCAGCAGAATCGACAATCCCCACTCGATAGCGCGACGCGACGGGTGTTTTGTGCAAGAAGCGCACGAGGTCGCGCGATTGATCGACGGTGATCTCCTTCTCGCCCTCGCTTGCTATCACGGCGAGGTCTGGATGCGTGCCGAATTGGACTTGTTGGAAAACGACGCTGGAGGGCATCGAGGCAGCAGCAAGGGTTGAGGCAACATCTTCGTCCGCACGCGCGCTGTGGCGGCTCAAGAGCGCCCTCGCCGCTCGATAGGCGAAGGTGGCTTTGCCAACGCCGCGCATGCCTTGCAGCAACCAAGCGTGAGGCAGCGAGCCGCTTTGCCAAGCGCGCAGGAAGGTCATCGAAGCCTCCTCCTGTCCGTACAGCTGCGAGGAGAAACGCGGCGAAGAGAAACGCTGCGTTTCGTCTTCGGCAGAAGACAAGGTCGCGTCAGTCATTCGACTTTGTGTGCGTGAGAAAGCGCCGCATCGTTTTGTGTATCTGCTTTGTTACATCTTCGCGGCTCGCCCGCGCATCGATGATATGCCATGTATCGCCTTCTTTTTTAACGCACTCCAAGAAGCGCGCACGAACTTGCTCGAAGAAAGCGAGTCCTCGTCGTTCAAAGGGGTCGGCAGCTCCTCCCCCTGACTTTGCTCCTCCCTTTGCCTTTGCGAGCAACCGCGCCCGCGCCTCCAAGGGCGGCAGGTCGAGCAGGAAGCCCATATCTATCTTAGCGTTGTTCTCGCACGAAGGGTCGCAAACGATGTTGCGTAAAGCGATGCGATGCAACTCTTCGAGCGCGGACAAGTTTGCTCCCCCTGCGCCCTGATAGGCAAGGCCCGACAAGGCAAAGCGATCGCAGACGACCCACGCACCGCGCGACAGAGCTGGCACGATGAGGCTGCGCGCGTGCTCGCGCCTAGCGGCGTTGAACAACAAGGCTTCGGTGATTGCATCGGTTTCGTGTTGCAAGAGCCATGCGCGAATCTCTTCGCCCAAGCGCGATCCTCCTGGTTCAAAGGTTGCGATGCACTCGATGCCTGTCTGTGCGATGAGCTGCTGTAACTTTTGCGTTTGCAGGCTTTTGCCTGCGCCGTCGATTCCTTCGATCACGATGAACCTCCCGCGCACATTGCCATCTTTGGGCATGACCTGTTTTGCTTGCGCTTGTTTTGCTTGCATCAGCGTAGCACGCGCACTTGTGCGTCAGGAAAGCCTGCCGTGTGGAGTCGATCGAGCAGGGATTCGATCTTCGCGTCGTCGTAGGCTTGGAGAGGACCGAGCAACAAGCGTGTCAGGGTGGGATCGGGCGCGGGTTTGGTGACGACGGGCAGTTCCCAACCGAGCGACTGGAGTTTGTTGCGCGCGCGCGTTAGGCTGGCTTGTTCGCGGAACGCGCCGATTTGCGCATATACCTGCCAACCCGCCTTGACTTGACCGACAAGGGCTGTGGTGCTTGCGGCGGGTTTTGCTTTTGGGACTGCAGCTTGAGCTTGCGGCAGGATACTGGGGGCGAGGGATGCGGTTTTTCTTTCTCCGTAGAGGGTTGCCTTTCCGCCGCGCTCCATTTGTTCGGCGAGGCGTTTGCTTTCTTTACCAAGGATTTGTACATGCACGAGCGTTGTTCCCTTTTTTTCGAAGCCAAGCACGCGCGCTGCTTTTTTCGAGACATCCAAGATTCGTCCCTTTGCGAAGGGTCCTCGGTCGTTGACTCGCAAGCGCACCGAGCGGTTATTTTGCAAGTTTGTCACCAAGATATAGGAAGGCAGCGGCAGCGTTCGATGTGCTGCGGTCATGGCGTTTTCGTTGAAGATCTCGCCGTTTGCGGTGCGTCGATTGTGAAACTTCGGTCCGTACCATGAGGAGATTCCCGTCTCCTTGTAGGCGTAGTTGACGCGCGGCGTGTAGAGCGTGCCTCGAATACGGTAGGGGTTGCCGATTTTGTAGACAGGCTCGCCCTTGACGATTTCGCGCCCTTGCACAACGCCTCGATGGGTTTCGCGCAGGTAGAGCGATTGTCCGCAACCCACAAGCGACAAGACGACGAACGCTGCAGCAAGGAAGGGAAAACCCCGAGCGAGAGGGAGGAAACATTTTCTCATAGTCCTTGCTAGCCTTTTTTGTCGTATTAGGCAAGAAGAGTATAACTAGAGTCCCAGTTTTTGTAAGGTCTCAGTAGAAGGAAAGCCGTCTGGCACGATTCCCTCCCGTCGTTGGTAGCGTTGCAAAGCCTGTCGGCTTTTGCTTCCGAAGATAGCGTCGGGAATCCCTGCCTTAAAGCCAAGCGCATTCAGGCGTTGTTGCAGACGGCGAATGTCTTCTCGTCGCAAGGTTTGCTCTAGGGGTTTTTGCAACAATGCAGGAGCGTCGTTCAGCCTATCCGCCAACAATCCGACGGCGAGCACATAAATGGTCGAGTTGTTCCAGCGTAGCAGGCTACGAAAGTTCTCGGAGACAAGAAAAGCCGGTCCTGCCGCGCCTGAGGGTAGAAGCAACCTGCTTTTGCCGTTGTTTTGCAGCCTCGTTTTTTGTGTTTTGTGGGCGCTCTTGATTCCTTTTTTTCGCCAGAAGGCATTTTTTCGCCATCGCCTGTCGGCAAGGGCGAAGTTGAAAGTCTTCGGCAGGCGTACCTCCAGCCCCCAAGCGGGGGTTTCCTCTTGCCAACGGCTGCGCTTGAGGTAGTGGGCTGCGGAGGTGAGGGCATCGTCTGTATTGTGCCAGACATCGATTTTCTGATCGCCGTCTCCGTCGCGCGCGTACTGCCAGTATGTCGTTGGTATGAACTGCATCTGTCCCATCGCCCCTGCCCATGATCCGAGCATCTCATGGGGAGCAAAGCCCTCTCGCTCGGCGATGAGCAATGCTGTCAGGAACTGCTGGCGAAAGAAGCCTGCGCGTCGTCCCTCGGCGCTGAGGCTTGCGGTTGCGTGCAGGACAGGAAATTTTCCTGTGATGTCGCCGTATCCGCTCTCCAAGCCCCAAATGGCGACGAGGATCTCGCGCGGCACGCCGTACTCTATGCGCAATCGTTGCAGCAATGCTGCGTGTTTTTCCAACTGCTGCTTTCCCTGCTCGATACGCTTCGCGTCCAATCGACGCGTCGTGTATCGATGCAGGGATTCCAAGAACTCGGGTTGATAGCGATCACGCTCGACCACGGTTGCCAAGATTCCCTCGCGCTCCAGGAGTTTTCTTGTCTGCTTCCATAAGTCGGTAGAGACATGAGCCTTTCTTGCGTCATTAGCCAAGCCGTCTAGAAACGACTTTGAAAACTTTTCCTGCGACCAAGCCGCAAGAGGAAAAAGAAGCAGCGGAAAAAGAAGCAGCGGCAAAATCGACAGGAGGATCGTCAATCGGTGTGTCATGCGTCTCCTCTGGAGATTGTTCGACGAGAGAGTTGAGTTTTTCGCCTCTGCCAGTCTCGCTCTGCGATGTCTTTGCGGCGGTCTACTTTTGATATGCCCTTGCCCAAGCCGAGCATGACCTTGGCAAATCCTCTTGCGTTGAAGAAGACGGCGAGGGGAACGAGCGTTATTCCTCCGCGTTGCACGGCTCCGATGAGTCGTTTGATTTCGCGTTTGTGCAACAGGAGTTTGCGCAGTCTTTTCGGAGCGTGTCGATAGCCCTTGACGGCTTGTGCGTAAGCACCGATATGGCAGTTCATGAGGAAGAGTTCTCCTTCTTTGAAATAGGCGAAGCTGTCGCCAAGCGACACTTGCCCTGCTCGCAAGGATTTGACCTCGCTGCCGGTGAGGCACACTCCTGCTTCCAGTTCTTTTTCGATGCGGAATCTGTGTCGAGCCTTTCTGTTTTCAAAGCGCGGTCCTGTGTGGGCTTTTTCTTGAGATTGCTTTTTTTTAGGCTTCGTTGTTTTAGACTTCGTTATTTTAGACTTGGTTTTTTGAGGTTTGGCTTTCTGAATTGTGGCTTTTGTAACCTCAGTTTTTTTGGCGGACACGATTTTGCTCTGCCTTTTTCTGCCAGCTTGCTTAGGGAGCTTTTGGGCTACCTTAGCTAGGCTGCCTTTTGGGCTACTTTTTTGTTTGGCACGAAGGATGGGTTATAGCGTGCGATCTCTGCCATCGCGCGTTGGATGCTCGCTTGTGCTTTGGGCGTTGCCTCGACGAGTGGCAGGCGCAGGTTTGGGGTTTGGAACAGGCTTGCTTGGAACAAGCCGTATTTGAGGGGAGCGGGGCTTGTTTCGCAGAACAGCCCTAGCCACAGAGGCATGAGTGCATTTCTGATGCTTGCCATTGTTTTCTCGTCGCCTGCCTTGTAGCTGTTGTAGACTTCAACCATCGCTTGAGGAACGAGGTTAGAGGCGACGGAAACGCATCCTTCGCCGCCCATTGCCAAGAAGGCGCAGAAGGATGCGTCTTCGCCTGAGAGGAGGGTAAAGTTCTCGCGTAGGCTTTTGCCTAACCTTGCGCCTAGAATTTGCGTTGGGCGTGTGAGGTCGTGTGGTGCTGCGTCTTTGAGGGAGACGATGAGGGGACAATCCTCGACGAGTCGCACGATGGTATCCACTTCCAGATGCACGGAGGTGCGTGCTGGCACATTGTAGAGCATGATTGGCAGGTCGGATTTTTCTGCGATTGTGCAGAAATGAGCGTACATGCCTTCTTGCGTTGGTTTGTTGTAGTATGGGGTGACTTGCAGGGTTGCTTGTGCGCCTGCTTGTTTGGCGAATCGCGCGAGGTTGACGGCTTCTTCTGTTGCGTTTGCGCCTGCGCCTGCGATGATGGGGATGCGTCCTGCGGTGTATTCTATGCAGAGTTCGATGACGCGTTTGTGTTCTTCGGGGTTGAGGGTTGGTGATTCGCCGGTTGTTCCGACGGGGATGAGTCCTTGCACGCCGGCTTGAATTTGATAGTCGATGAGTTTTCTATAGGAGTTGGCATCGACTTTCCCTTCGGGGTTGAAGGGTGTTGCGAGGGCGGTAAAGATGCCGCGCAAGGGTGGGAGCTGTGGGGGAGGTTGTGCCATGGGAGATGAGGATAGCACAAAGATTGACGGAACGCAAGACGAGCGAAGGCAAACGCACACAAGTTCAACAGACACGCCCTACCGCGTTGCGAGTCAGCTTGCGCGAGGCAAGCCTCGCGCTTTGGTACAAGAGGCTACGCACTTCGCTTCGCTCGCGCGTAGATAAAGCGCTTACGCGCTCCGCTGACGCGGGGTCTTTTGCGGGGGGGCAAAGCCCCCCCACACCCCCACGCGCGCGAGCGCGCGTTCGTTTACGCGTCAATGCGCGAGTCCCGTTTTTTGGGTCTACACCGCCACCTGTTCCATATAAGATACACCAATCCAAGACTCCATCCCTACCCTCTCCATGCCCTCCTCCTCGTTCTCATCTTGGCGTATCCTGCTGCTCTTCGCCTTCCCCTACGCGCTCTCGATGCTCTATCGAACAATCATGGGAACGCTAGAGCCATCCCTCTCCGCAGAACTAAAACTAGACAGCCTCGCCGTAGGCTATCTCGCCTCCGCCTACTTCCTCTCGTTCGGCTTGTGCCAACTGCCACTCGGTATCCTGCTCGATCGCTACGGCGCAAAACCCGTGCAAGTCATCCTCGTGAGTATCGCCGCCCTCGGCGCCTTCCTCTTCGCTAAAGCAGAATCGCTGAATGCCCTCTTTCTCGCTCGCCTGCTCGTCGGCATCGGCGTCTCCGCCTGCTTCATGTCCGCGCTGAAAGCACTCAAACTTTGCATCCCAAGCCACAGCCTGCCACTCGCAACAGGTATTTTCCTCTCCATCGGTGCCTTCGGCGCGCTCTGCGCAGGAACGCCCGCCGACCTCGTCTTGAATATCACAGGATGGCGAAACCTCAACCTCGGCTTGGCTGCCCTCACCCTGCTCGCCGCCCTCTCCGTCGCCTGCTTCGTCCCCAATAATCCCTTCGCACAAGGAGAGAAAAACAATCTCTCCCGAAAAAAACGAAAAGTATCAGCAGAAACAAATCCTTACGCGCCAACACTTCTGCAAGACCTCACAAGACAAGTCGGAGAAATGATGCGCCTCTTCCACGATCCGCGCTTCTTCATCCCCCTGCCCTTCGCCGCCGTCACACAAGCCGCCGTGCTAGGTATCATCGGCTTATGGCTGCCCGCCTGGGTCAGCCAAGGCTTGCAGAAAAGTACCACGCTGGCAACACAGATCGTCAGCACCGCCGCCTTCGGATTGCTCTGCGGCTTCGCCTGCATGGGACTGCTCGCATCCCTCCTGCAAAAACGATACCAAACACCCCTCATGACAACCCCCATCGTCTGCGCGCTGCTGTTCTGTCTCATTCAAACCCTGCTCCTTTTAACAAGCAGTACGCCCCTGCTGCTGCTCTACGCCTTCCTGTTCGGACTCTTCGGCGCAGGGATCACCGTCGCCTACGCCGCGCTCGCCGCCAACTTCGACGCACGATTGACAGGGCGAGTCAATACCAGCCTCAACTTCTGCGTCTTCATCCTATCCTTCTTCTTCCAAGTCGCCATCGGCGGCTTGAGCCAACTGCTGCAAAAGCAACTGCTGCTCGCCCCTGAAACAGCGCTGTTTTACGCGATGAGCGCCAGCATCCTATTTCAACTGCTCGCGCTCTGTGTGAGCCTTCTGCTATGGAGAGGTCATGCCTTGCGCGTATTCTCCTCACGCGCCAGCTCTTGAGTCATCTCTTCTTCGACCAGATAACGAGGATTGCCTCGTACTTCCAAGAAGACCTTGCCTAAATACTCTCCGACGACTCCCAATGCCAAGGACTGCATGCTGCTGACAAACAAGATCAACAATACGACCGATGCCCATCCCGCCACGGTCTGTCCTGAGAACCACTGGTAGAAGAAGTAGCCCGCCAAGCTGAGACATCCGAAGAACATGGCGACCCCTAGAAAAAAGACGACTCGCAGAGGATGCGTCGATTGCGAGGTGATGCCATCGAGCGCCAAACCGATCATCTTGCGTAAGGTGTATTTCGTTTCTCCGCCAATGCGCTCCTGACGCTCGTAGTAGAGTTTGGCGGTGGGAAAGCCCATCCGCGAAACCAGCCCGCGCAGGTAAATACGCCGCTCGCGGTAGAGAGCGAGCGCGCGCAGACTGCTTTGGCTCATCAGACGAAAATCGGCTTCGTTCTCTGCCGGCACGCGAAAGAAAAAGCGCAACGAGAAATAAAAGAGGCTGGCACTGAGACGCTTGAAGAGCCCGTCGCTATGCCTATCCTTGCGAATTGCCGAGACGATATCCACCTCGCCCTTTCGAGCGATCTCGAGCATTCGCGGAACGAGCGACAGGTCGTCTTGCAAATCGGCGTCCAAGGAGATTGCCCAATCGCACGCCCCCACCTGCTTGACCAAGCCCGCATAGAGAGCCATCTCGCGCCCGCAGTTGGCGACGAAGCGTAAGGCGCACACACGAGACCGCTTGCGAGATTCACTGCGAGTCTTAGCATCGCGTTTGCGAAAAGAGCGCAAGACCTCCCAAGTAGCGTCGCTAGAGCCGTCGTCGCAAAAGTACAGATAGCTGGAAGAGTGCACCAAGCCTCGCCGCTCCAGCGTCGCAAGAAGTTCGAGTAGCGTCGGGATAGTTTTTGCCAGCGCCTCCTCCTCGTTGTAGCAGGGCAGGACGAAGGCAACACGAGGTGCTACAGCTTTTTTGGCAAGATTTTTATCAAGTTTTTTCTTTTGAGACTTTGGAGGAATTTTGTCAGGCATGCGGCTACTCCTTAGCAAGCTAGAAAGCGGATGTTAGCAGAATTTGTGATGCCGATTGCGGGAAATTTTCACAGCAAGAGCCAAGCGGCGATTCCTAAGAAGCTGAAGAATCCGAAGATATCGGTGCAAGTTGTGAGGATGATGCTGGAGCCTACGGCGGGGTCTTGCTCTAGGTGTTGTAGCAAGAGTGGCGTGCATACGCCTACGATTCCTGCGAGTATGATGTTGCCGCACATGGCAAGGAAGATTACGATTGATAGGGCTGTATCCTCGAACCACCACCATACGACGATGCTTGTCAGGGTTGCGAACAGCATGCCGTTGATGAGATTGAGCAAGCATTCTTTTCCGATGAGTCTTCGCACATTGCGTCCGCTGATGCGTTGCAATGCGAGCGATCGCACTGTGACGGCGAGGGTTTGCGTTCCTGCGTTTCCTCCCATGGATGCGACGATTGGCATTAGCACGGCGAGTGCGACGAGTTGCTCGATTGCTTGGGCGAAGCCTGCGACGACTCGCGATGCGAGGAATGCGGTGAGCAAGTTGAGCGCGAGCCATGGTACGCGCGATCGTAGGATTTGCGCGAGATCGGCGTAGAAGTCGTGTGCGCTGACACCTGCTAGGTTGAGAATGTCTTCTTCGTTGCGCTCTTCGATGACCTCGACGACATCGTCGACGGTAATGGATCCGCAGAGTCTTCCTCGTTCGTCTATGACGGGCAGTTCGACCAGTCCGTATTTATGGAAGAGGTGAGCTACCTTGTCCGTATGCATCGTTGCCTCGATGAGATGCATTTCACGCTCGGCAATGTCCGCCGCCCTGACGGTGCGCTTCGAGCTGAGCAGACGCGAGACCGGCACCGTTCCGACCGGACGCAATCCTGGCGAGACGAGAATGATCGCGTAGAAGGCTTCACGCATTTGCGTGCCGCGCACCTTTGCGCCGCGAAAATAATCGATGACCTGTCCGACCGACCAATGCTCTGGCACTGTAGCGATCTCGCGTCGCATCAGTCTTCCTGCGCTGTCCTCGGCGTAGCCGAGCCCCTGTCGGATCAAGAGCCTCGTTCGCGGCAGCAGCAGGTCGAGCAAGCGATGGCTCGTCTCGGATGGCAGCGTTTCAAACAGCTCGACCAAATCGTCCGTCTGCAGCGACGAGAGCATGCTCGCCAAGCGCACCTTCGGCAAAAAGCCTACAACATCCGACAAAAGACTAGGCTCGAAGTGGGTGAGCGTGTCCGCCAGCAAGCCGCCGCCGAGCGCGCGCAATGCAACCCGCCTCTCGTCGGGCGAGAGTTCGCTCAAGAGTTCCGCCTGATCCTCGGCGTAGAGCTCTGCCAACAGAGTATGGATGCGCTTGTGACGATGCTCTGCCAGCAGTTGCGGCAGGGTTTGGCGTGTGCGCTCGCGTTTTTCCTCGTAAGCGCCTGGATGAGTTCCAGCAGGATGACTTGGCGTGTGCGAGGACTCCGCCATCGTTTATCAGCTGCGACGCGACTTCTGTTGCGCGTCGACGACCGCAACCGCTGTCATGTTGATGATGCCTTGCACATCGGTCGAGTTCGACACGATATGCGCAGGATACGCACACCCGCGCAACATCGGTCCAACAACCTTTCCGTCCGCCAAGATTTTCAGCGCGTTGTAGGCGATGTTGCCGCTGTTGAGATCGGGAAGGATCAACAAATTTGCCTGTCCTTTCAGTTTGCTTGCCGGAAACAATCGAGCGCGCAAGCCCTCGTCGAGCGCGGTGTCGGCTTGCATTTCACCGTCGACCTCCAGTTCAGGATGCCTTTCGTGCAACAAGGCGACCGCCGTGCGCATCATGCGCGCCGAGGTGTCGTCGTGCGAGCCGAAGTTTGCGCTCGACAACAAGGCTACCTTTGGCTCCAAGCCGAACTTTTTCACCTCGGCTGCCGCCAACAAAGTCATAGAGACAAAATCTTCGGCGCTGCTCGCGCTGCCGATGTGCGTGTCTGCCAAGAAGATGTTCGCCTTAGGTGTCACCAAAAGTGTGAGCGATAGCATCTTCGTACAATCGCCATGCGTGCCGAGCACCTGATCGATATGGCGCAGATGATGTCGATAAGGCTTGACCGCACCGCAAACCATGGCTTCCGCCTCGCCTCGCCGCACCATCAAGGCTGCGATCACCGTGTTCTCTGTGCGCACCGCCGTTTTGGCGGCGTCCTGAGTGATACCGCTACGACCCAAAAGCTCGTGGTACAACTGCCAATACTCGCGGTAGCGAGGATCTGATTCGGGATCGCAAACCTCCACCCTCGTCTTCGAGGCTACATTCGCTCCTGCTTCCGCTCCCGAAGCTAACCCCGAATCTAATCCCAAATCTAACCCATAACGTTTGGCGCGCGCCTGCAAGACGCTGCGTCTTCCGATGAGGATGGGTTTAGCCAGCTGCTCTTCCAACAAGGTCGAGACGGCTTGCAAGACATGGGGTTCTTCGCCCTCTGCAAAGACGACTCTGCGGGGGTCTGTGCGCGCCTGTTCCATCAACGGACGCATCACCAGCCCTGATCGATGTATGAACTGCATCAAACTACGTTTGTAGTCGTCGAAATTTTCGATCGGACGCCTCGCCACCCCTGTCTTCATCGCCGCCTTGGCGACCGCCGGCGCGACGGCGAGCATCAACCGAGGGTCTAGAGGTTTAGGGATCACATACTCTGCGCCGAAGGTCATCTCGTCTGCTCCGTATGCGTGCATCACGATTGCAGGTACCACCTGTTTTGCCAAGTCGGCGAGGGAGTGCACGCAGGCGGTCTTCATGGCGGTGTTGACGGCGGTCGCGCCGACATCGAGCGCACCACGAAACAAGAAAGGAAAGCACAAAACATTGTTCACCTGGTTGGGATAGTCGGAGCGTCCTGTTGCGATGATTGCATCGGGTTTGACGCGCCTCACCTCTTCGGGTCGAATTTCGGGATCGGGGTTTGCCAGTGCCATTACGATTGGCTTGTCTCCCATCGTTGCGATTTGTTCTGCGGAAACTGCTCCTGCGACGGACAAACCGATGAAAAGATGCGCGTCGTGCATTGCATCGGACAGGGTTGTGAGGTTTGTTTCGACAGCGAAACGAGATTTTTCGGGAGATAGATTCTCGCGCGATGTGGTGAGGATACCTTTTGAGTCGCAAACAAGCAGGTTTTTGGGGGAAAGTCCCATCTCGTACAACAGATTGATGCACGCGCTTGCGGCGGCGCCTGCGCCCAGCACGACGGTTTTTGTATCTTGGAGATTGCGTTTGACGAGTTCGAGTGCGTTCGAAACGGCGGCGGCGACGATGATTGCGGTTCCGTGTTGATCATCGTGGAAGACGGGGATCTTCATGCGCTCTTGCAGTTTCGTTTCGATAGCGAAACATTCTGGCGCGCGGATGTCTTCGAGGTTGATGCCTCCGAAGGAGGGTTCCAGCGAGGCGACGATGTCGATAAATTTGTCGGGGTCGAGCTCGTCGACTTCGAGATCGAAGACATCGATATCGGCGAACTTTTTGAATAGAACGGCTTTCCCTTCCATGACGGGTTTCGCAGCCAGCGCGCCGATAGCACCTAGCCCCAGCACGGCTGTGCCGTTGCTGATGACAGCGACGAGGTTTCTACGCGCCGTGAGCTCGTCGACTTGGGCGGGGTCTTCTTTGATCGCAAGGCAGGCGGCGGCGACACCGGGCGAGTAGGCGAGTGCGAGATCACGTTGCGTTTCCATCGGCTTCGTCGGCACGATGGCGAGTTTCCCTGCGGGATGAGCGCGGTGGTAGGCGAGCGCCGCTTTGCTGAGCGTGGCAGCTTCGCGGGCTTTCTTGGGGCTTTGAGCGGTCATGGCTGTTGCGGGACGAGGGGGGAGAAATTCTCTTCTTATTCTTGGCATGTATTCTTGGCATGTATAGCAAAAACGCGCGTTGTTGGCAATTCGTATCTTGCCGACTTAACCTTCTTTCTTAACTCTTTTTGTTGTTGTTGCAGACGCAAGAGCCTTTTGCTAGGGTTGCTCGGATGCGGTCGTGGCGGAACAGGTAGACGCGCAGCGTTGAGGTCGCTGTGGGGGAGACCCCGTGGAAGTTCGAGTCTTCTCGACCGCATGCTAACTCGGGGATAAATTTCCCTTGGGGATAAATTCTCCTCATTGATCTTATGTCAACATACGCTAGTCCTCCAATCGAGTGGAAAGTCTCCGAACTCGTCGACTACAGCCAAGCGATGCACGCCATGCAGTGTCGCGCAGAAAAGCTTGCCCGCGCAACTTCCTTGGATACAACCGAGCCTGCCCAAGCCGAACTCCTTTGGCTTTTAGAACACCCTCCCCTCGTCTCGATAGGCAGAACAGGCTCTTCGAGCGACATCCTGCCGCACAACAAGCTGCCCGTTGTTCGTAGCTCGCGCGGCGGGCAGACGACATGCCACGCGCCAGGACAAAGCATCGTCTACTTTGCGCTGAGTTTGCGCAAACGCGACCTCCACATCCGCGCCTTCGTCGGACAGGTGGGAGCATGGATCTGCGAGACGCTCGCTACTTGGGACATCGAGGCGCACGCCGACAAGGAAGCGATCGGCGTATGGGTGGCGGATAAAAAAATAGCTTCGATGGGCTTTCGCGTCTCGCGCGGCATAGTCACGCACGGCGTCTCGATCAACCGAGCAATAGACCTCTCCCTCTATCGCGGTATAGTCGCCTGCGGGCTAGGCAGCGAAGATGTTATGACCTCCATGGAGCAAGAGGGAGTTCAAGTATCGCGTGAAGAGCTGGAGCGAAGGCTAAAAGCAACCTGTCCTTTCCAATGAAAGTCGAGAGTAAAAGCGGGCGACGGGGATCGAACCCGCGACCTTAAGCATGGGAAGCTTACGCTCTACCAACTGAGCTACACCCGCCTATAAAACGTCTGCCAAGCAATCCTTGTACAGCGAAGTCGCCTCCTCGTCGTACAGGCAGAAGACCAACGAATCGAAGGGCGAATCGGGTGCTGCCAACAACTTGCACATGCCAATAGCAATCCGTGCCGCTCTGTCCTTAGGAAACCCGTAGACGCCGGTCGAGATTGCCGGAAATGCCAACTTTCGAATGCCGCTCTTTGCCGCCAAAGACAGGACATTCGCATAGCAACTTCCCAGCAAAGCCGCCTCCCCCTCTCCCCCGCCGCGCCATACAGGACCGACCGTGTGAATCACATAGTCGGCAAACAAACGATAGCCACCCGTCAGACGAGCCTGTCCCGTCGGACAGCCGTCCAAGTTCTTGCACTCGCGTAGAAGCTCAGGTCCCGCCGCGCGGTGAATGGCACCGTCTACGCCGCCGCCGCCTTGAAGACCCTCGTTCGCAGCATTCACCAGCGCGGTGACACGCATCAAAGTGATGTCGCCGCAAACGATGTTAAACTTTGCCACAAGCCTCAAGCCTCACGCCGGAATTGTTCAAGGGATTATTATAGCGCGCCTCGCTTCCCAGCTCTTCGTGGATGCGTAGCAGACGATTATACTTGGCAACCCTCTCCGATCGCGCCGGCGCGCCCGTCTTGATCTGTCCGCAGTTCAAGCCGACTGCCAAGTCTGCGATGAAGGTGTCCTCCGTATCGCCTGATCGATGCGAAACGACGCAGCCCCATCCGCTCTCCATAGCTAGCCTGCCGCAAGCCATGGCTTCGCTTAGCGTGCCGACTTGGTTGGGTTTGAGCAAAAGAGCATTTCCCGCCCCTAATGTGAATCCCTGCCGCAGCCGTTCCTCCTGCGAGACAAAGAGATCGTCGCCGACAAGCTGGATTTGCTTGCCCAACGCCTTTGTAGCAAGGCTCCAGCCCTGCCAGTCTTCTTCTGCGAAGGGATCTTCCAACGAGACGATCGGATAGTTGTCGATCCAAGTTTTCAACAATGCGCTGTATGACGAGCGATCGTGAAACGCGCCGTCGAGTGCGTAGCCTTGTTTTCCTTGTTGCTCTCCGATGTACTCGCTTGCGGCGCAATCGAGCGCGAGGTTTATATCCGTGCCAGCCTTTAGTCCTGCCTTGTCGATGGCTTGCATCAGCATGTCGAGCGCTTCCCGCGTGTTTTTCAATGGAGGAGCGAATCCTCCCTCGTCGCCCAAGGCGTTGGAGAGTCCTTGCGTTTCCAACAAGGCTTTCAAGGCAGCGTAGCACTCCGCTCCCATGCGCAAGGCTTCGGGGAAGTCGGCTGCGCCTGAAGGCACGAGCAAGAACTCCTGCACATCGAGCGCGTTGTTGGCGTGCGCGCCGCCGTTGAGGATGTTCATCATCGGCACGGGTAGCGTGCGCGCCTCGATTCCGCCGAGGTGGCGATAGAGCGGGATGCCGAGCGAGACAGCCGCAGCGCGTGCGCAAGCGAGCGAAACTGCTAGACAGGCTTGTGCGCCCAAATAACCTTTCAGAGGACTTTTCGGCACACGTGTTCCTCCGTTGTCAGGATTGACGGCGAGGTTTGCGGAATCGAGCGCGCATAGGCTTGCGTCGAGTTGTGCCTGCTCGCAAGCCTCCATGCCATTGACGAGGGATGCGATTTCTCCTTCGACAAGGGCGATGCTTTTGAGCACGCCTTTGCCTCGGTATCGTTTGGGGTCTTCGTCTCTGATTTCTAGGGCTTCCCACTTTCCCTTGGAAGCACCTGAAGGAACGGAGGCGCGTGCCTCTGTGCCGTCCTCTAGCGTGACCGCAACTTCTAGGGTGGGTGTCGCACGGCTGTCGAGAATCTCGCGGGCGCAGAGCTGGCTGATGGCGTGGCGAGACATGACCCCTCCACCATAGCAAAGCGCGTGCGCCTGCGCTACACCCTTCTAGTTGTTGGGGGCAAGCAAGGGTGCTATGTTGCCTATCGGTCCCTTACCTTTTTTGGGCTTGTTTCGATGTTGCGTTTGTTTTTCTGCTTTCTGCTGAGTCTCTCGTTCTACGCGCCGAGTTGGCTCGTCGCCGTTTCTTCTGCGGATTCTGTGCCGAGTTCTTGGAAGCGCGAGTTTCCGAAGACCGATTTTACGAGGCGTTCGATTTCAATGGATTCTGTGATGAGCGGCGGCCCTCCGCGCGACGCGATTGCGCCCATCGATGCGCCGAGGATTCTGCTTGTAGATTCTTCTGCGCCTGAGGTTTTGGCGATCAAGGCGCGTGAGCCTGTTCTTTCGCTCATGCTGAACGGTGAGGCGCGCACCTATCCGTTGCGTTTTCTGATATGGCACGAGATCGTCAACGACACTTTGGGCGGCAAGAAGATCGTTGCGACTTTCTGTCCTCTTTGTAATTCGGCGATCGTCTTCGATGCTTCGGTCGACGGGCGTGCGCTTTCTTTTTCGACGACGGGGAGGCTTCGTAACTCCGATCTTCTTATGTACGACCGCGAGACCGAGAGTTGGTGGCAGCAATTTTTGGGCGAGGCTGTGATCGGCAAGCTGCTAGGAAAGAAACTGACGATTCTTCCCTCGCAGTTGGAGTCGTGGGCGCAGTTCAAAGAAAGACATCCTCGTGGCACGATAGCCCTGCCGCCGAAGGATTTTCCTCGCGCTTACGGAAAAAATCCTTACGCGCGTTACGACTCGTTAGCGCGCCCTTTTCTCTATCGCGGTGCTTTGCCTGAGGGCATTCCTGCTTTGGCGAGGGTTGTCTCTTTGGCGGACAGAAAGCGTGCGATTGCTCTCTCAAAGTTGAGACGCGAGGGCAGCGTGCGCTGGAACGGGGTTGACGGCGGGGTTGGAGGAGATGTTGTTTTGGAGTGGCGCGAGGGACAAGCCTCGGCGTTGGATCATGGGCTCGTGGAGAAGGGCAAGGAGATAGGTTCGGTCTACGCTTGGCGAGAGAGGGATGGAGCGCGGGTCGCCGTCGTATATTTTGTCGATTTTGCCTTTGCTTTTCATGCCTTCTTTCCGAAGAGCGTGATCGAAAAGTAAAAAGATGCTCGCTCCCAAGAAGACACAAAAAACAACGGCGAGAGATTCTATCGAGGTCTCGCGCGGTAATTTCATCCTGTTGTGCTTTGGGGGATATTTGTTGTCGATCACCTATGGAGTTACCTTTCTGATTCCTCTGATGGTGGGAGAAAGGGGCGGCGACGAGGCTTTTGCGGGTGCTATCATCGCAACGGCGACGATCAGCACTGTATCGTCGGTCGTTTTGTCGGGACATCTTGCCGATATGTTGGGGTTGGTCAGGTCGGTTGTTGTGTCGGCTTTTTTTCTTGCCTTGTCGATGCTGGGATTTTTCTTCAGCCGAGGGCTTGGATACGATTTGTTGGTGTATGGTTTTCTTCTCGGCGTGGGTTGGGGGATTGTTTATGTTTTGGCGCCCATCGTCGTTGCTGCCATCGTCAAGCCTGCTCGACGGATTCATTTCATGGCTCTGTTGTCGGGATGCATGATGGCGGGCATTGGCACGGGACCTCTTGTCGGGCGGCTGGTGAGCTTCTTCAATCTTCCCATCGAGAGTGCCTTTCTGGCGGCGGCGGCTTTCGGTCTGACGGGTAGCACTTTGTGCTTTTGTTTGGATCGTCAGTTGCGGAAGAACAGGAATATCGTTCCTCAAGTCACGCGGCTTTCCACGAAAACTTTTGTTAGGGTTGTGCGTTCCAACGCGATTTTTCCGATCATTATGGTTGGATTGGGAGGATGTATTTTCGGAGGGTTGTCCAGCTTTCAAACGACCTACGCTCAGACTTTTGGATTTGATTACGCTCTGTATTTTGTCGGATTTATGCTGGCGGCGATCGGCTCTCGATTGTTGCTTGTCCGTTACATTGTCGGATACAGCCCTTTCTGGTCTTCTTTCTTTCTGACCTCGATGATTGTGGTTTCGCTTTGGATGTTTGCTGTCTTTACCGATTCTGCCTTTTTGTATGTGCTTTCGGCGGTGGTGTTGGGGGTTAGTTATGGATTGACTTATTCGGTGATTAACGGGTTGGCTGCCAACGAGGCTCCTGAGGGATTGATGCCTCAGGCTTTGTTGTTGTTTGGGCTTTCTTATTGCGTTGGCGTGTTTGGATTTCCGTTGTTGGCGGGCGGGATTATTGTGAGGGCGGGGGTGATTGCGATGCTTTACATTTTGCTTGTTGTTGGGCTGTTGAACATGGGTATTGCTGTCTTTCGCGTTTGGCAGCAGAGGTATTTTTGATTAGGGAACATACGCAAGACGAGCGAGCGAAGCGAAGTGAGTTTTGCGCATGGGGGGTGTGGGGGGACGAAGTCCCCCCGCAAAAAGCGCGCCGCGAGCGGGCGCGTAAGCGCCTTCTACACACTTTGCGCGAAGCGCAAAGTGTGTAGCACTTAACGTTGCAAGCGTTTTATACAGCGTATCTCTCCCTCCACGCCCATAATCCTCTCCCTCGCCCCCGCCAAAGACTCCTTTGAAGTCGTCATCGATCCCGCATTCGCATGCAGCATCGTCTCTCCATCCACCATCACCCCAACATGCCTGTTCCAAAAAACAAGATCACCCCGCTCCAAAATCGGCAAAGCCCCCCTCCCCCCGCGCCCCGTCCAATCCAACGCCCTCCCTAATTCTCGCTCCTGCGGCGCAGAATCACGAGGACAAACGATTCCATGAACCCCCATCGATACCTGCAACAACGCCGAGCAATCAATCCCCGCATAACACCCCCCCCCATATAGATAAGGAACATCCAAAAACTTCATCGCCGTAGAAACCCAATCGCGCCCGTTCGTTATGCCGCACTCCGCAAGAGCAAGTAGCTGATGCCTCTTCACAAAAACCCGCTCCTCCGTCTTCTCTTCTTCCTCCTCCTTCTGAACACGAAGCACGACAAATGTCCCCTCCTTCGCGCCGCCGTCGCCATTCTCGCTGACACGCAAACGACTGCCCATCGGAAAGGCGAAGGTCGCCGCAGCCGTGTCCTTCGCCTCCCTGTAGCCCAAAGCAAGCGGAACTATGACCATCGACGCTTTTGTGTCGTGAGTTTCCAAACTTGCTAAAGAAGCGAGGCTCGCCTTTTCGACATAACCCTCGTAGCCGTCAAGGTGTGAGCGGATACGAGACCATTTCCCCTCGTTCTTCAGAAGGGTTACGGGCATGCCAAAAAATAACTCCGTGTCGATGGCAGCATTGGGCGAAGCCTCTCTGCGCAGATAAACCCGCTCGCTTTGAACCTCAAGAATATGCCTGCTCGCCATCGTCATCGATCGACTAGCTCAGCCTTTTCGCGACCCTATCCAGCTCAATAGCCACATCCAAAACGCGCCCCAAGTCCTTGATATGCAACATATTACTCCCATCGCTAGGAGCCTTGTCAGGATCACCATGAACCTCCAAAAACAACCCCGCCACACCTACCGCGCTCGAAGCACGCACCAACGACTCGATAGAAGCACGATTGCCTAAACTCACCCCACTCCCCCCGCCAGGACGCTGCACAGCATGCGTCGCATCCATCACAACAGGACGACCCGAGCAAGCCATCTCCCACAAACCCGCCATATCAACAACAAGCCGATTATAACCAAAACTCGTGCCACGCTCGCAGAGTAAAACGCCCGCTCCAACTCCAACTCCAACTCCCCCTCCTTCTGCCCTTCCTTCTCTTCCTCCTGCCTCGATTTTTTCTGCCACATAAGCCATGTCCCACGGAGCCAAGAACTGCCCCTTTTTCACATTCACCACCTTACCCGCAGCTCCCGCCGCCAACAACAAATCCGTCTGCCTGCACAAGAAAGCCGGTATTTGTAAGATATCAACAACGCTCGCCACGCGCTCGCAATGCCACGCCTCGTGGATGTCGGTCATGGTGAGCAGACCCCTTTCACGCAAGGCTTCGAAAACTTCGAGCGCGCGCTCGATCCCCATTCCTCGTTGTGAGGAAAGAGAAGTTCGGTTCGCCTTATCGAAGGATGTTTTATAGACCCACTCTACCTTGCGGGCTGCGCAAATCTCGGCGATCGCCTCGCTGACCTCGATGGCGTGCGCTAGGCTCTCCATGGCGCAAGGACCTGCGAGCAGCACGAGGGGCTGATCGTTGCCAAAGACGATTTCTCTGTGCGCGCTGCCCCCCTCGCCTTTGAGAGCTACTCGGCGGACAGAGATGGCTGCGTAGGTAGGCAGGCGAGAAGAATCAGGTTGGGAGGTCAAGTTTTTACTTGGATCAGGATTTCGAGAAGTGTTTCAGAGGATCGATAGGTCGAGAATTTCTTCGCAGTTCGAAATGCAGCATCGCCTTGCGTGCGTCTCCTGAGCTTCCGACCTTTGCGATCACCTGCCCTCGCTTTACGCGGTCTCCTCGTTCGACGAGATTTTGCCTGTTGTATCCGTATGCGGAGAGGTATCCGTCGGCGTGTCGCACGAGGATCAGGTTTCCGAAGCCCTTTAGCGCAGAGCCGCTATAGACGACGACACCGTTCTCCGCTGCTTTGACGCTATTGCCTTCTTTAGCGGCGATGTCGATACCGTTGTTGCGCTGTCCGAAGCTTTTTTCCCCGAAGCGCGTGACGACCTTCCCTTGCAGAGGTCGTAGGAAGTCTTTGCGTTGGCGTTGCGGAGCTTTTGCCAGCTTTTGTTTTTTGGTTGCCAGTTTTTGTTTTTTGGCGGGTTTTTTAGCGGCGGTGCTTGCCGTTTGTCCTTGAGCGGCTTGGCTTTTGACTTGGCTTGTGCCGCCTTGAACGATGAGAAGTTGTCCGACATTGAGTTTGTTGGCGTTTTGGATGCGGTTTGTCTGTTTCAGCCTTTGTACGGAGGTGGAGTATTTTCTAGCGATGCTATAGAGGGTTTCGCCTTTTTTGATGATGTGTCGCGTTTCGATTGCCGTAAAGTTTCCTGTGGCGGGGACGGAGAGTTTTTGTCCGATCTCGAGAAGGTTCGGGTTGGAAATTCCGTTGAGGCGCGTAAGTTCCGAGAGGGAGATGCCGTAGCGTCGCGCGATGGAGAGAAGCGTTTCGCCTTTTTGGACACGATGGGTTGTTGTGCTTCCCGTCGTCTGCGTCGTTGTTTGTTGCGGTTGTGTCGTTATAGAGGGAGCCGTGGCAGCTTGGGTTTGGGTATTGCTGCCGATGATATCGGAATCTCCCGGCACGATTCCGCTCACTGAGGGGATGCTGGCGTTGCGTGGCAGTTGGTATCGTTCGATGCGCTCGTCGGCGGAGACGGGACGAAGGCGGACTTCTCCTCCCTTTTGGCACGCGGCAAGAAGAAGCGTCGCCAAAAAGGCAGCGGAGAAAAACAAGGGAAGGGTAGGACGGAGCATGCGCTCTATTGTAACGGAGCGATGGGGTCTAGGCAAGCAGAGAGGCAAGAAGCTCGAGAAATGTTATGCCACGTTTTGCGTTTTTTCTCTGCGCAGTTCTTTCAGCCCGCCCATGTAATTCCACAATACCTCAGGCAGTCGCACCGAGCCGTCTTCCTGCTGTCCGTTTTCCAACAGAGCCGCCATCGTCCTCCCGACCGCTAAACCCGACCCGTTCAAGGCATGAGGAAAGTCTGTGCCTTTGACCCCTTTCCTGCGAAAACGAGCGTTGAGTCGCCTTGACTGAAACGCGCCGCAGTTGGAGCAGCTGGAAATCTCTCGATAGACTTTTTGCGATGGCATCCATACCTCCAAATCGTAGGTCTTCTGGGCAGAAAAGCCCATGTCGCCCGCGCACAGCAACATCACGCGATAGGACAAACCTAAGCGTTTTAGAATCTCCTCTGCGCAGTTCGTCATGCGTTCATGCTCCTCACGAGATTTTTCGGGGCTAGTGTAGCTCACCAGCTCCACCTTGGAAAACTGATGCAAACGCAACAACCCCCTCGTATCCCTGCCCGCAGCCCCCGCTTCGGCGCGAAAGCAATTTGTCCAAGCTACATAACGCTTCGGCAAGGCTTCCTCCTCCAATATCTCGCTGCCGTGCAAGCCTGTCAGTACTGTCTCGGCGGTCGGGATCAGGAAACGCCCGTCTTGGGTTGCGAACAAGTCTTCGCGAAACTTCGGCAGATGCCCTGAACCGAACAGCGTCTCCTCGCGCACCAGCACAGGAGCGCACACCTCTCGATAGCCAAACTCCGATGTGTGCGTATCGAGCATGAAGGTAGCCAAGGCGCGCTCCAACTTTGCTAGGTTTCCGTAGAGCAGCGAGAACCTCGCCCCTGCGATCTTCGCAGCACGAGGAAAATCCATATCGCCATCGCCTAGTTTTGCTCCGATCTCGTCGTGCGCTTTCGGAGCAAAGGCGAAGGTAGGCACTTCGCCCACCTCGCGCAAGAATTTGTTTTCTGTCTCGTCCTTGCCCTCAGGCACATCGTCGTCGGGAATGTTCGGCAACAAGGACAAAACAAGCTGCAGCTGTTCGTCCTTCTCACGCACCTTGCTCTCTTCTTTGACAATGGCCGTCTTCAGCTCGATGGCTCGACGGGTTGCTCGCGCTCGATTCTCCTCGTCTTGTTGCTTGGCGAGTTTAGCGATGAGATGCGCTGTTTCGTTTCGCTCTGCTTGCAAGCCCTCCAGTGCTTTGACTGCTTCCTTCCAAGCGTCGTGTTTTACGACGATTGCTTGCGCCTGCTGTCCCATTCCTCGTTTGCGCATTCCTTCGTCGAAATGTTCTTGCGCCTCGCGTAAGGTTTTAATGTCGTGCATGTCAGCGCGTCCGCTCTCTTCTTCTAGCGGCTCTTGCCATGAGGACGGCTCCCCAGATCGATAATTCGTAGAGCAGGATGATTGGCAGCGCGAGCGCGATTTGGCTGAGGGGGTCTGGTGGGGTGAGGACGGCGGCGATAACGACGGCGATGAGGATTGCGTAGCGTCGTTTTTTACGCAAGGAATCTGCTGTTGTGATTCCTGCTTTGACGAGCAGCATCAGCAGGACGGGCAGCTCGAAGCAGACACCGAAGGCGAGCATGAGTCGCATGACGAGCGAGAGGTATTCGCCGACCTTGGGTTCTAGTCGAATAGCGAGGTGTCCTGCTTCTTTGGCTTGTTCGAAGCCGAGGAAGAACTTCCAGGCGATGGGCAGCACGAGGAAGTAGACGAAGCTTGCGCCGAGGTAGAAGAGGAGTGGGGTTGCGATCATGAAGGGCCAGACGGCGGTTTTTTCGTTTCGGTATAGCCCAGGTGCGACGAAGAGCCATATTTGTGCGCACATCAGCGGCAGGGCGATCAGCAGGGCTGTAAACATGGCGAGTTTGATTTCGGTTAGGAACTGCTCTTGCATGGCGGTATAGATCATGCCGCGCCCTGCTTGGTCTCCGAGCAGGTGGGTGAGCGGTCGCATGAGGAAGTTGAAGACGGGTTTGGCAAAGAAGAAGGCGGCGATGAAGGCGAGGAAGAAAATGACGAGGGCGATGAGTAGTCTTTGTCGCAGTTCTCGCAGATGAAAGAATATGTCTTGTTTGGTGTTTTCGGTCATTGTTGAAGTATCGCTTTAGGTTGCGGAAGGCGAGGACTTGGACGAGGATGTGCGCGTTGGGCGGACGGCTTTGGGGGTTGCCGCTTTGACTTTGGGGGTTTTGGGGGCTGTCGTTTTGGGTTTGGGTTTGGGGGTTGTCGTTTTGGGTTTGGGAGATTTTGCTTTGGAGATTTTTACTTTAGGAGATGTTTTAGGGGATGGATTTTTAGCGGCGTCTTTGGCTCTTTGTTCGAGGTTTTGGATTTGTTTTTTGATTCGGTGTGAGGAATCGTGGATTAGGTTTCGTGTTTTGGCTGTTTCGGTGGTGATGTCTTCGAGATGGGTTTTGGAGAAGTTATGGATATTGTGTTGGAGTTCTTGGGTTGTAGAGCGGATTTTATTTGTGATGGAGATGATTGTTTTGAGGAGATTGGGAAATTCTTTTGGTGGGAAGACGACGAGCGCGACGGCGCCGAGGACGATGAGTTCTTGCCAGCCGATGTCGAACATGGGGGGATTGTAGGGGGGGGGTGGGAGGATTGCAAGGGGCTACGAGCAGGTAGCGGTGTAGACCCAAAAAACGGGACTCGCGCATTGACGGGTACACGGCGCGCGCGTAGCGCGCGGGGAGCGCGAGGGAGTAATCCCTCGCAAAAGACCCCGCGTCAGCGGAGCGCACGAAGTGCGCTTTATCTACGCACGAGCGAAGCGAAGTGCGTAGCCTCTTATTCAAAAGCGCGTTTCGCAGAAACGCGCAAGCTGAATCGTAACATGGTACGGCGATTCTGTTTTGTCTCTATCTTCTAGGCAAAATTAAAGACGCTCTACCGCGTTGCGAGGTTGTTTTGCGCACGGCAAGCCGTGCGCTTTGGTACAAGAGGCTGCGGGCTTCGCTTCGCTCGCCCGCAGTTTAATGCGGGGGGAATTTATCCCCCCGCGCCCCCCCGTGCGCTACGCGCACGCCGTGTACGCGTCAATGCGAGAGTCCCGTTTTTTGGGACACTACCGCTACCTGCTCGTAGCTCACAAAAGCCAACCCTAGTGCTCAAGCGCGTCAGCTCTTCTTCTTCGCCCTCGTATTAGCCTTAACCTTCACCCCCTCCGTCCCCACACGCTTCTGCCCCTTCTCCTTCTCCCCATCTAAACTGCTCTTAAACTCACGCAGCCCACGACCGAAATCCCCCATCAGCCGAGATAACTTGCCCCCACCCCCAAATAAAACAACCGCAACAGCCAAAACAATCAGCCAATGCCAAATACTGAAACTACCCATCTGCCCATCCTCCAAAACAAAGTTAAACAATACCCCAAGGAGAATTTATCCCCGAGAAGCCTACCCTATAACACAATCCCGCGCAAATAACAAGACCTCTCCACTGCTCACCGCCAACAAAACTCGACTGCCAACCTCAGGCAGAAAACAACCCGCCACACGAGCATGCAAATGAACCTCCCCGCCCTTGCTTTTTCTGTCCGTACCCCTGAGCCGACTCGACAAATGAACCAAACTGTCTCCACCAATCATCCTCGAAGCCTCGACAACCCCAACACAACTTCCCTCCCGCACCTTCTCCCCCCGCAACATCACGGAAAGACGCAAGCTCTGCGGACGCACCACAACCTCGGCAGAATCTCCTCCGAAATCGACAGGAAACCGACCGAACGGCGTCACCGCACTCCCCGCCTCGACAGCCACCGAGAAACGATTCACCTCGCTCAACAAAGAGGCAACATAAGCATCGCACGGCCTTCCGTAAATCGCATGCGGCGTGCCGCTCTGCACCAATCTCCCCCCATCGTCCATCACAACAAGCCGATCAGACATATACATGCCCTCCTCCGCATCGTGCGTCACCAACAAAACACTGCATCCGACAGACTGAATCCAATGCAGCGTTCGATCACGAATCCTGTCGCGTAACCGCACATCCAAATTGGCAAAAGGCTCGTCCAACAACAGCAAACGAGGACGAGACACCAACGCACGCGCCAAAGCTACGCGCTGCTGCTGCCCCCCCGACAACTGCTGCGGATAACTCTCGGCAAATCCCTCTAACTCGACCATTGCCAAAACCCGCTCGATCTCTTCCCTCTCCCTCTGCTCTCCCTTGCTCGCCTTACCTTTTTCCTCTCCCCCCCTGCCTCTTCCATTGTCCCCTCCGCGAAACGCCAACGACAAGTTCCTAGCCACCGTCAAGTGAGGAAACAAGGCAAAATCCTGAAAAACCATGCCCATCGGACAACGCTCCTCCGGCGCAACACAGCGCGTGCGCGAACAAACCTCGACCCCGCCCAACAATATCTTCCCGCCATCGCAACACTCCAAGCCCGCAAGCAACCGCATCACCGTCGTCTTGCCACAACCCGAAGGTCCCAACAGGCAGACGACATCGCCCTTGGGAATCTCGAAACTTAAGTCTCGTAAGACAGAACGCCCCTCGTAAGAAAAACCCACATCGGTAAAGGATACCGCAGGCACTTCCCCCCTTTTCGAGTCTGTTGCCTTCAAGTCTGCTGCTTTGGGAGGCTTAGTTTTTTGCGAGGGAAGATGCGGCGCAAGCATGGCAACCTCCGTTATTGCGCAGGTTGCGAAGGTTGAGAAGATTGCGAGCGACGACGTTTCGCCTCAACCTTTCTCCACAGCGCGACATTGCGAGCATGCTGTGCAAGGGTTTTGGCAAAACGATGCCCTCCCTTCCCATCTGCCACAAAGTAGATGTCGTCGCTCTCGACGGGGTGCAGGGTAGCAATGATCGACAAACGACCAGGATTGGCGATAGGCGTTGGAGGCAATCCCTTGTGGACATAGGTGTTGTAAGGATGATCTCGCAACAACTCGCTCCTGCGCAACCCTCGTCCCAACACGCCGAGTTTTTTGCTCTCCCAATATACGAGCGTCGGATCCGTTTGCAGCTTCATGCCTCGCCTCAAGCGATTATAAAAAACGCCTGCGATTCGCCCGCGCTCGGCTGTTTTTCCCGTCTCGCGCTCGACGAGGGAGGCGAAGATTAGAACCTCGCGCTCCGACTTCAGAAAACGGCGCGCCAAAGGATGGACGCTACGATCCCTCCACGCGCGCGCAACATATTTCTCCATCGCACGCCGCATGCGCTCGAAGATCTTCTCAATACCCTCGCCGCGTCGATAGGCGTAAGTATCGGGCAAAAGAGTGCCCTCCTGCGGCAATGCCCCCAAACTACCTTGCACATAGGGGGTTTGCCTCAAAACTTGCTCGATCTGCCTCACTGTCAACCCCTCAGGCAGCGTGACCGAATAGCGTATTGTCTCGCCTCGTCGCATCTGTCCCAAGACGCTCGACAAGGAGGCGCGCGGGGCAAAGGTGTATTCGCCCGCTTGCAAGCCGTGCTGCTTGCCCGTCAAGCGCGCTGTCCAAACGAAAAGACGACCGCTCGCAACGATGCCCTCCTGCTTGAGTTGTGCGGCGATGACGCGCAAGCTGGTCCCGCGCGAGAAGAGGATGTTCTTTCGCTTCTCCAGCGGACCTGGACGGGTGATCTCGAAAGTCGCCCAACCCGCGCCTGCACAAGCAAGCAAGACGGCGAGCAAGCTCGCTCTTAACACCAACCATTGCGCGAATCCACGCATCCCCTTCGAGCATGCTCAACAACGAGCGAAGACAAGACAAGCGTTCGTTCCGCCGAATCCGAACGAATTGGAAAAGACGGCCTCCAGCCTCTTCTGACGGCTTGTCAATGCGACTCGATCGATGGCTGTCTGCAAGCTAGGCTCGTACAAGTTCAGCGTAGGAGGCAGGTCTCCCGAAAGCAGAGCCTTGATTGCAAAGATCGCCTCCAAAGCACCCGCTGCGCCCAAAGCGTGTCCGATCGACGATTTCGTCGAGGATATGCTCAACCCCTCAGCCTCTGCCGCGTAGATAAGCTCGATCGTCCGCAACTCGATGTCGTCGCCTAGAGGCGTCGAGGTGCTGTGCGCGTTGCCGTAGCCTATTTGCTCGGGCGATAGTTTTGCTCGACGAAAAGCCTGCGTCATCGCGCGAAAGGGCCCATTACCAGAGGGATCGGGCGCGGTGATGTGATGGGCATCGCCGCTCAAGCCGTATCCTCGCAGCTCGGCATAGATGCGCGCACCGCGCTGCTTGGCATGCTCGTACGACTCCAGCACGAGCACGCCCGCCCCCTCGCTCATGACAAAGCCGTCGCGCGCCTTGTCCCAAGGGCGCGATGCCTCTTCGGGACGCTCGTTGTAGCTCGTCGAGAGGGCGCGCACGGCGCAGAAAACGCTGAAACTCAAACGCTCGACGCTCGACTCCGCGCCGCCGACGACCATGACATCAGCATCGTCCATCGCGATAAGACGCGCGCCCTCGCCTAATGCATGCGAGCCTGTTGCGCAGGCGCTGACGACCGAGAAGTTCGGACCTCGATACCCGTTTCGCAAGGCAACCTCGCCGCTCAAGATGTTGATCAGCGAATAAGGCAGCGCGAAAGGACCGATGCGTCTCGCCCCTTCGCTCTCCAACAAAAGAGAAGTCTCGTTGAAACTGCGCACGCCTCCGATGCCAGAGCCTATCAGAACACCCGTGCGACAACGCGCCTCGTCGCTATCGGGCGCGTATCCCGCATCGGCAATCGCCGTCGTGCTGGCAACAACCGCGTATTGTACGAAGGGATCCATACGGCGGCGTTCTTTTGCTGTCAATTCCAAGTCGTTTGCAAAACGGCTTCCTTGAGGTACATCGGCGGGAAGGGCTTCGAGTTCTTCAGATGTGAAAATTTCGCCTCCGATTCGACAAGAAAATTCGTCAGCGCGAAACTTCGCCACCTGAGCGATGCCGCTCTGCCCTGAAAGAAGACGCTGCCACACCTCCTCCAGCTTGCTGCCCAAGGGGGTCACCACTCCCATGCCTGTTACGACAACTCTACGCATTTTGCCTACTGCTTTTGCCGACGAGTTTTGTTAGCATCTTGTTCAAGGATCGACGACAAGGATCGATGCCAAAAAAATGACGACAAGTAGATTGACAACAGACATTCCAGTCATGGATTTTTCCAGACGAGACAAAGCCCTCACACAAGGCAGGACGGAGCGCACAAAAACGAGCCTCCCCTTCGTGCTGTACGAGGAGATGTCGCAGCGGTTTTTCTTTGTCAGTCTTTCTTTTTATGCTCGTCGATATAGGTGACGGCATCCTTGACCGTCAGGATTTTGGTGGCTTCGCTGTCGGGGATTTCGCAATCGAACTCTTCTTCGAAAGCCATGACCAGCTCGACGGTATCCAAACTGTCCAAGTTCAGGTCTTCGATGAAGCGCGCCTCCTCATTGACTAACGACTCGTCGACATCAATTTGCGATGTGACTATCTTTTTTACTCTTTCAAGCGTGTTGCTCATGGGGATTCTCCTTAACGGAAGGGGGGATATAGAAAAGTCTGCGAAGAAGACTAGCACGAAACTGACACGGCACAACAAAAAACACTCGAGATAAACATGACAGAAAAGCATGACACCCAAGCATGACACCCAAGCCCAAGCCGCATCTTATACCATAGCCAATCCTCCGTTGACATGGAGTGTCTGTCCTGTCGTATAGGCTGCCTCATCGCTTGCGAGATAGAGCACAGCATGCGCGATGTCCTCGCTTGTTGCGTAGCGTCCGAGCGGAATTTGTTCTAGCACCTTTTGTTTGACCTCCTCAGAGAGGTTTGAAGTCATGGCGGTCGTAACGAAGCCCGGTGCGACACAATTGACGGTGATCGTGCGCGACGCGAGTTCCTGCGCGAGGCTTTTCACCATGCCGACCAGCCCTGCTTTGGAGGTTGCGTAGTTTGTCTGTCCTTTGTTTCCTGTGAAGCCTACGACGGATCCAACCATGACGATTCTGCCCCATCGTTGTTTCAGCATGGGGCGTAGGAATTGTTGTGTGAGGTGGAAGACAGCGGTGAGATTGACTTCGAGAACCTCTCTCCAAGCCTCGGCTTTCATGTTGAGCGCGAGCCCGTCTTGTGCTTGCCCTGCGTTATTGACGAGGATATCGATCGTCTCAAAGTCGGTGAGAATTGTTTTAGCGAGCGAAGTTCGTGCCTCGGCATCGGAGATGTCGCAAGGATAGACATGCGCTTGCTCTCCCAGCTCTTGTTTTAGGCTGTCGAGTTTGGCTTCATTGCGCCCTGTCAGAAAGACTTGCGCACCGCGTGCGACGAGCACGCGTGCAACAGCAGAGCCGATGCCACCACTAGCACCCGTGACGAGGGCTCGTTTGGAGGAGAGAGAGAACATGAGAGCATGCTAGCAGACAAAAAGAGAAATAGCGAGAATCGTTTCCTTATTTTTCCTTGACTCTCTCAAGACGATGGCTAGTATGGGAGGAAATAGAGAGAATCGGGGCAATGGACGAGAAAGGGGACGAAAGGGAGACGGATGTTGCAAACACAAAGCGAAGTGCCGCGTTTCGACACGGAATGGGTTGTCGCGCGGTTGAAACAGGGGGGATGGAACGAAGAGCAAGCTGTTGCCTTGTGCGATGTGTTCCGCGAGGTCACGCGCGGGCTTTCGAGCGTTGCCGATACAAAAAGGCTTGAAGAGAAGATCGAAGGAAGGATAGTAGGAATGGAAGAAAGGATAGAAGGGAGGCTAGTAGGAATCGAAGGGAGGCTAGTAGGAATCGAAGGAAGGATGGAAGGGAGGTTAGTAGGAATCGAAGGAAGGATAGAAGGATCGCGACTTTTAATGATTGGTGGTTTTACGATCATGGGATTGGGGTTTGCTATGTTAGGCTTTTTGATCATCTTCAAAGAATTCTTGTTCTTAGAGTAGCGTTCAAACTTATGGATACCCTCGACCCCCGCAAGATCTTCCGCTTTGCTCGGAGAATGCAAACAGGCAAAATGCTTGAGACCATCGCGAAGTCTGGCGCGAAGTCTGGCGGCATCAACCTTGACGGGCTCATCATAACAACCGCCCCGCAGGCGCAAAAAACAACACAAAAAGCGACATTGACAATCCACTTTCTTCCCCTGCCCGAACAGCTGTCGCAACTGCTGCACCCCAAAGTTCAAGAAGAATCTCAAGAAGGATTTCAAGAAGAAAATGAGGAAGGCAACGTCCCTCAGCGCCCCGAGAAAATCATAGAGAAATTAATAGAGCGCTCGGAGATAGTCTCCCGTGCCGAGTTCGAAGCTTTTCGCCTTGAGGTCAAGACCCAAATCAATCTTCGCAACGCCGCCATCACCGCCCTCCGAGCGCGCATGCTCGTCATGCAACAGGATATCGCCGCCATCCGTCAAGCCATGCTCCGCCTTAAAAGGCTTATCATCTCAGGCTCTCTTTTCATGCTTGCCTGTACGCTTTGGCTCGCCCTTCTTCTCTAGCAACGCTTTTTTTGGGACTTTTGGCTAAAGTTCGGGTTCAGTCTTGTTCTGCCTCCAAACGAGGAGTGGGTATCCCTGCCCTTCTATGCGCGGAGACCAACGTGTTCCACAACAGCATTGCGATGGTCATCGGCCCTACGCCGCCTGGCACGGGGGTGATGGCTGCCGCTCTTTTTTGTGCTTCTGCGAAGCGGACATCGCCAACCAGCTTCCCCCCCTCTCGATTGATGCCGACATCGACGACGACAGCCGCCTGCCTGATCCAGTCGCCTTGAACAAAGTTGGCGCGTCCGACGGCGGCGACTAATATCTCCGCCTCTCGACACAAATCGGGCAGGTCGCGCGTGCGAGAGTGCGCGATGGTAACACTCGCATGCTCTGCCAGCAACAGCAGCGCCATCGGCTTGCCGACGATGTTGGAGCGTCCCAAGACGAGCGCGCGTTTTCCTTCCAACGTGTCTCCCTGCTCTGTGAAATAACGACGCAGAAGATGCAGGCATCCGAAAGGAGTGCAAGGAACGAATCCGTCGTCGATGCCGCAGAGCAGCTTGCCGCTGTTTTCGGTGTGGAAGCCGTCGACATCCTTCTGCGGATCGATCGCCTCGATGATCGCCCGCTCCCGCATGCCTTGCGGCAGAGGCAGCTGGACGAGAATGCCGTCGGTCGCTTCCTCGGCGTTCAGCGCAGCGATCGTGCGCAGAAGATCGGCTTGCGAGAGCGAAGCGTCAAAGCGAAGAACGCGACTTTCAAAACCCGCTTTGCTCGCGCGTTTTTCTTTCGCGCGCACATAGACAGCACTGGCAGGATCGTCGCCGACGATGCAGACGGTGAGTCCTGGCTTCCTGCCTGCTTGGGCTGCGAAGCGCGATGCCAAAACAGCGATGCGCTCTACGAGCAATGTGGCGACGGAGGCTCCATCGATGAGGGTTGCGGGCATAAGGCTTGTTCCTATTTTTCTCTTGGCTGAAGGATCGTTTTTCTCTCGTCGTTTCTCTTCTAGCATTTTTTTTCTATGATTGCGCTTCGCAAAAATTTTTGTTTAAAAGCTTTCGCAAGGAAGAAAACAAGTCTAGAGTGCAGTAGAGAATCTTCAAAAAGAAACCCTTTGTAAGGAAGTTTGCCATGTTGAGATTATTGTCGAGATTGTCGTTTTTTGTTTTTGTGCTGTTGGCTTTTTCGGTTGCGGGTTGCACTCCGCGAGAGCAAGGCCCTACGGCGGAGGAGAGAAATCCTCTGACGCACGGCAATGTCCAGTTGCATCTGAGGGTGGGACAAACTTCGCAGGCGCAGGTGTTGGATGTGTTCGGCTCTCCCGACATTGCCACCATCGACGGCGGCGGAAGGGAGGTTTGGACTTACAAGAGATCGGCTTCGGTCAGCCGTGCTAGAACGAGCGGCGGCGGATTTTTTCTTCTCTTGGGGGGTTATAACCGAAACACCTCCTCGTCAGAGAACACGCAGCGAAGGATGACTTTGCTTATTAAATTCAACGACAGGAAAATTGTCAGCGATTTCAAGAGTCGCACCAGCAGCTTTTAATATCCTTGTTCGTTATGCAAACCCTTCGTAAAATTTTCTGCAAGGGGCATGGACTTTTGTGCGTTTTGCTGTTTTTGCCCTCCTGTGCCTTTTTTGAATCTTTAGCACCTGCCCCACCCTTGACGGAGGCGCAAAAGGAGGAAATCCAATCGCGTCAGTGGGAGGCTTCGAGCGAGGATATCCACAAGGCTGGCATCTTTGTCTTGCGAGGGCTTGGCTATCAGATCACGAGCGATCTTGCGGACAAGACGCTCATCGAGGCGAAGGGGTTGGTTCGACAGAAGCGTGCGGCGGACGATTGTCGAAGCGTGTGGGATCCTGTGGCAAAGATCAATGTGCAGCATTGTCAGCCTGGCGAGCGTTATCAGTTCTTTCGCAGGTTGACCTTTACGATGGAGCGCATTGGCAAGTACACGCACTTGCGTTTGATCGTTGTCGATGTCAACAGCCGTTATGGCGACAAAATTGTTGTGAATAACGCTTTGTACGAGCGGGTTTTTGGCAGAATCGAGGAGAGGCTGTTTGTACGAGAGACGCTGGAGTAGCACTGCCAATTTTGCAGGGCGCGATACGGACGCGATACCTTCGCTACACGCCCTCTTTTTTCTTCCTCGTCTTGCGTAAATGCTCTGCCCTGCTCTCGACGAGCTCTACGATATGCTCGACCAGCCCTCCCCGTTCCCCCGCATTGAAGCGATGGTCCTTGCCGCCCCCAATATAAATCTGATGGGTATCCTTTCCTCCGCCCGTCACGCCGACATCGCTGGCACGCGCCTCGCCCGGTCCATTGACAACACAGCCGATGATCGAAACGGTGATCGGCTCACGGATATGCTCTAAACGCATCTCCGCCTCGCGCACAACGCTGATCACATCGAAACGTTGGCGAGAACAAGAAGGACAAGCGACGATATTCACACCGCGCGATCGCAGTTTCAAAGCCTGCAGAATTGCAAAGCCCACCCTTACCTCCTCGACGGGGTCTGCAGACAAGGATACTCGTAAGGTGTCGCCGATGCCCTCCAACAACAAGGTTCCCAAGCCTATCGCGGACTTGACGCTGCCTGCCATCTGCCCTCCCGCCTCGGTTATTCCCAAATGCAACGGATGGTCGCAAGCGCTCGCCAACAGACGATAGGATGCAATCGCCAAACGCACATCCGATGCCTTGACGCTGATCTTGAATGCATCGAAGCCGCAATCTTCCAACAAACGGCTCTGCGACAAGGCGCTCTCTACCATCGCCTGCGGACAAGGTTCTCCGTATTTTTCCAACAGCTCGCGCTCTAAAGATCCCGCGTTCACGCCGATGCGTATCGAACAGCCCTCGCCTTGAGCCGCCTTCACCACCTCTCTCACGCGCGTAGCTCCTCCGATGTTGCCTGGATTGATTCGCAAGGCCGCCGCTCCCGCCCGCGCTGCCTCTAACGCACGCTTGTAGTGGAAGTGGATGTCGGCGACCAAGGGGAGCGAGACTCGCTTGACAATTTGAGCAAACGCACGCACAGCCTCCTCGCTCGGACACGAGACACGAACGATATCCGCCCCCGCCGCCGCGAGAGCATCGATCTGCCTTACGCACGCCTCGACATTCTCGCTGGGCGTGTTCGTCATGGACTGAACAGATATGGCAGCGTCTCCTCCCACGAAAACCTCTCCGACAGAAATACGCCTCGACCTACGCCGAACAACGGGCAGAGCCTCGTGGGCTGCCAGCGTTTTGTCAGGAGGCTCGAGCATCGTTCAAGGATTTCCTCCCTCCAACTCCAAGGCGCGCTCGGCGCGTTGTTGGCGCAACAACTCGATCTCTAGCACGACGGGTAAACGTTCGCGCGCCAAGATACCGCCCTCTCGGATCGCTGTGCGCGTTCGCAAATGCGACGGTTCCAAGGATATGAAACCCGACGGGCTGGGAATGCGAAACGGATTGACGACAACCCCCTGAACAACAAAGGTCAGGCAGGAAAGATTGCCTCCCTTCAAGACGATCCCTAACTCGGCAGGAACGCGGTAACGGTCTCCTTCCAACAGCGTCTCTGCAAACAGCAGCTCTGCCTGCTCGCGCCTCGCCAGCGATGTGTCGGTTGCAAAAACGGCAATCCCGCAAGTCTCCTTCGCCCACACCTCGATTCGCGCCGAGCCTAGCGCACCGTAGATTCGTGGTTGCCGCACCTCCTCGACAACCTCGACCCGCGTCTCTTCCTCCTCCTGCTCTTCGCCCGCCGTGAGCGAAACGGCGGTGTCCGTAGACACAACACCCCCGCCCTCCCCCAGCAGATCGAGGACGATCACGCTTCCCAAATAGATCAAGATAACCCCGATCAATCCTCCGACGATGACAAGAGGACTCAACAGCGTCTCGCGCAACAGCTGCTTTTCGGTATCGGGGTTCGCCATCGAGGTCATAGGAAGCTTGCCATCCACGGGGAAAGGCAAAGAAGAAGGGTTGGCAGAAAGATTGGCAGAAAGATTGGCGGGAGCAGACAAGGAAGACACTCTGGACGCCTCCCCTTCTCCAAGGCTTGTTGCAAGGTTCGATGCAAGTTTCAACGCGACATCCGACCTGTCCTCAAACAGCGTTTGGGGCGTCTTCTTCGCCTTCTTCGCGCCAAGACGATGCTGCATCACGCTTTCGAGCTCTTGCAACCGCCCCTGCGCCTGAAGTGCTTGACGCGCCTTGCTTGCAAATTCTTCTCCATCCAAGCCGAGCAGGGTTGCGTAGCTTTTGACAAAGTTAATGTAGAACACGTCGCCTGGCAGGTCGTCGGGTTTCCCTTGCTCCAAGGAATCCAAATAGCGATGCCTGATCTTCAACTGCTCGGCGCAGTCTTGCAGTGCGAGCTGTTTTTGCTCGCGCTGCTGGCGCAGAAGTTCTCCGATCGCTTCGAGCAACATTTCTCCCGAAGGACTTTCGTCTTTTTTCGCCATCAAGCCGTATTTTGTGAGGAAGAATGTTGCGATCCGTCTTTTTCCAGCTCGAAGACGGCGTGTAGACTGCGCATTGCCAGTTCGAGATAGTCGGCTGCGATCAGCACGCTAATCTTGATTTCCGAGGTTGCAATGATCTGGATGTTGATCCCCTTGTCCGCGAGCGTGCGGAACATGCGCGATGCGACGCCTGCGTAAGAGTTCATGCCTGCTCCGATCAGAGAAATTTTGATAACCTTATCGTCGCTCCGCAACTCTTGGAATGGCGCCTCTGCGCGAATGTCTTCGAGAGCTTGGCACGCGCGTTCCAAATCTGTTTTCTCGACGGTGAAGGTAATGTGTGCTTTCTTCTCGTCTTGAGTCGTGCCTTGTATGATCATGTCGACCAAGATGTTTTTGAGTGCGAGCTGTGCGAAGATCTTCGCGGCAATGCCCGGAGAGTTATCGAGACCGATGAGGGCGATCTTCGCATCCTTGTCGGAATAAGCGAGCGCGGTGACAGAGCGTTGTTCCATCGTTTTGTCGGTAGCAGAGACGGATGTTCCTGGTGCGTCGGAGAAGGTTGAGCGAACGAGCAGCGGCACTCGATAGCGCATCGCTGCCGAAGCAGCGCGTGTTTCCAACACGCGTGCGCCGAGCGCCGCCATTTCGAGCATCTCTTCGTAGTCTATAGTATCAATTTTCTGAGCTGTTGCAACGATTTTTGGATCTGCGGTAAAGACACCTTCGACATCGGTAAATATCTCGCAGAGATCCGCCTCGAGCGCGGCAGCGAGCAGCACGGCAGAAGTATCCGATCCGCCTCTGCCCAGCGTTGCGATGCGCCTATCGCCGCTCATCGTGCCTTGAAATCCTGCGCACACGGCGATGGCTTTTTGTCGCAGCGTTTCGAGCAGGGTTGTTGTAGCGATCTGTTTCACCTGCGCGTTGCCGTGCTGTCCGTAAGTTTCGATGGGGATCTGCCAGCCTGCGAACGAGCGCGCTTTCAATCCGATATTCTGCAAGCAGAGTGCCATCAAGGCTGCCGCTTGCTGCTCGCCCGTTGCGAGCAGCGCGTCGGTCTCGGCGTTGGCGGAAGCGTGCGATTTCGATGCTTCCAAGGCGAGCGCGAGCAGACGATCGGTGCGCGCTCCCATCGCCGAGACGACCACCACCACTTGGTCGCCCTGATGCCAGCGTTGGGCTACCAGCTGGGCTGCGCGACGCATGCAGGTGAGGTCGGCGAGCGAGCTGCCTCCGAATTTTTGAACAAAGCGCGACATACCACTCTATCTACAGGATTTCGCGCGAACACAAAACCGAAAACGCTATGGTTCGCCAGATTCGCGTGCGGCAAGATTGTCGATTGTGCTACAAGATGGGGTCATGTCTTCTTCCTCGCATGCTCGTTCTTCTTCGGACGAATTTGATAGCAATTTTAATACTCATGCTTCGAGTTGGTGGCAGCTTGACGGAGCTTTTTCGATGCTACACAGGATGCAGCCAACGCGCATGCGCTACCTGCGCGAGCAGCTGTTCCAGCACAACCTCGCACCCCGCAAAGGAAATTTGCGCGAGGGGGCGGTTGGAGACGCAAGCGGAGCGTTGCAAGTCTTGGATATAGGCTGCGGCGGCGGGCTTATGAGCGAGCCGTTAGCGAGGTTGGGGGCGAAAGTGACCGCCATCGACAGCAGCGAGGAGTCTCTGCTTGTTGCTCGCAAGCACGCCGAGGAGGGCGGTCTTTCTATCGATTACCGCAACATGGCGTTGGAGGACATGGGGGGTGAGCAAACCTTCGACTTGCTCTGCGCGATGGAGGTCATCGAGCATGTTGCCGATCCTCGGCGTTTCTTGGAGCGTGCTAGCTATCTTTTGAAGGATGGGGGTATTATCGTTTTGTCTACGCTCAACCGCACGGCGGAATCGTGGGTGAAGGGCATCCTTGTTGCCGAGCATCTTCTCGGTCTTGTACCGCGCGGCACGCATGCGTGGGAAAAGTTCGTTGCTCCTGCAGAGTTGGAGCGATGGAGCGAACCATTAGGGTTAGAGGTCGCAAACTTGTGCGGCATGCGCTATCGCCTTGCGAGTGGAGATTTCCTGCTGCAACCCGCAAGCCTTTCCTTCAACTACATCGCAACCCTTCGCAAGAGAGTCCATTGGACAAGGAGCGAGCGTCCGTGAGTCAGGTTGACGACTACGAAAGGGTAGAGTTGGCGGAGTTTGCGCTGCGTACAAAGGGCTCATCTTTTGTCAGCGTGGACACCGAGTTTGTGCGCGAGCGCACCTATTGGGCTGTGTGGTGTCTTGTTCAGATAGCGGCACTCGATGGGGAGGGTAGGTTGCTTGCTTGCGTTGTTGATTTGCTCGACGAGCGGACGGACAAGAAAATGGTTCGCTCTGTTTTGTATGAGGGTGGGGGAGTGAGGGTTTTCCATGCGGGGAAGCAGGATTGGGAGATTTTGTGGCGACATTTCGGCACTTTGCCGAGCCTTATTTTCGACACTCAGGTTGCGGCTGCCTTGTTGGGTTATGGGGGGCAATGTGGCTACGAGCGTTTGGTGCGTCTTTGTCTTTCGGTGGAGGTGGACAAGGCGGGGCAGTATGCGGACTGGCAGAAGCGTCCGCTTAGTGAGAAGCAGATTCTCTATGCTTTGGGAGATGTTGTTTATTTGTCGCGGCTCTACCCTCTTTTACGAGGACGGCTAGAGGAGCGCGGCAGGCTGGCGTGGCTGGAGGAGATTCAGGCGGGTTTGTTAGATACGGGGAGCTACGAGCAGAGTGGGGAGGAAGCGTTTGTCCGTCTTGCGACGAAGGTGCGGGGGCAGGAGGCTCACAAAATTTTGCGGAGGCTGTGTTTGTGGCGTGAGGGGCGTGCGAAGCATTCGGACAGACCGAGGCAGTGGATATGTTCGGATGTTGCGCTTGTGGCTTTGGCGAAGTCGCGTCCTTCTTCGATTGATGAGGTAAGGAGCTGCCGTGCTTTGGGGGGAGTGGCTAACAATCGGAGGACGCTAGAGGATATTTTCGAGCAGGTTTGTTCCAGCCGAAAGGATGAGGATATTGTGTTGGAGGAGTCTCTTGTGGTGCGTGAGGAGGAGCGTTCGCTCATGTCTGTTTTGCGTGCTTTACAGCGATCGTGTGGGGAGGGGGAGGATATTGCGGTTGAGTTGTTGGGCGGGCAGGCGGAGTTGGTATCGTTTGTTCGGGGTGGGGGGGCGGTTTTTTTGGAGGGATGGCGGCATGGGGTATTTGGGAGACGTGCGGAGGCGTTGTTGGGCGGGAGATTGGGGCTGTATGCGGAGGATGGGAAGATACGCATGGTTGAGGAGTAGGTGCTACACACTTTGCGCTTCGCGCAAAGTGTGTAGAAAGCGCACTGCGTGCGCGCGGGGATAAATTCCTCCCGCTGACGCGGGGTCTTCGTGGGGGGAATTTATCCCCCCACACCCCCCGCGCACGCCATAGCGCACGGCTTGCCGTGCGCGTCAATGATACTGTTGTGCGCATGTTTTGCGCCCGTCATCATACAAAGCCCGTCTGTTGCACGAGCGTGTGCCGTTAAAACTTCCCACACCCCCCAAACTGACTTTTAACATGGTAGGGCGATCCTTTTTTCCTCGTCCTAGAGGTCAGGTATTTTTTTCTTGCTTTTTTTCTTTGTTGGCTTTAGGGTTTTGGGAGTGGGGGTTTTCTATTTAGGAGAGGAAAAAAATCATGGCGATGACAAAAGAGGCTCTGACGGGCTTACCTGTTTTTGACACGCGCAAGTACGTTCGTACATTGACGCACGAAGGCAGTTTCACCGAAAAGCAGGCAAACGCAAATGCCGATGGCTTGCAAGAGGCTTTGCGAGGGGTTTCAACAAAGGCAGACATTAAAGAGGTGAAGGCGGAGACCCACGCGGTGAAGGCGGAGTTGAAGGCGGACATTCGGGAGGTGAAGGCGGAGTTGAAGGCGGACATTCGGGGGGTGAAGGCGGAGTTGAAGGCGGACATTCGGGGGGTGAAGGCGGAGTTGAAGGCGGACATTCGGGGGGTGAGGGCGGAGATTAAAGAGGTGAAGGCGGAGATTGGGGCGTTGAGGAAAGAGACGACGGCGGAGATTGGGGCGTTGAGGAAAGAGACGACGGCGGAGAATCAGGCGATGCAGGAGCAGATCAAGGGGTTGCGTCAGTTGATGGTGATAGGATTTTCCGTCATGGCGACAATGATCGCAACATTAATGGCGGTAGTGGCTGTGTCGGCGAGTTTGCTATCAGGGACTGGCTAGGGAGAATTCCACTCCACGCAATCATTCGCACTCCTCGCCCAAGGGGAGTTCATCCCCAAGGGGAGTTCATCCCCGTCTGTCTTCAAGCCTCTATGTTTCTAGAACGACAGCGACGATTTCCTCTGTGTGTTCGTCGTTGCGGTAGATCGTATAGGCAGCCTCGCCATCTATATCAAAATAAGATTCGATTAAGACGACATTCTCCTCTTCCCCTGCCAATGAGACGACGATTTGTAGATCGTCTTGGTCTCCTCCTGCTGCGTTTGAGAATTCTCCATTACTATCGATATTGCCTCTGTAGAAGTTAAAGTCTTCTTTGGTGTAGGTCTCCCTGTGTTCGTGAGTGTGGAAGACCAGCTTGTTGCCGCTTTCGTCGGTGAGAGCGTTGATTATATCTGTGCCATCGCCGCCGTGGAATAGATATGTGTCTGCTCCACTTCCTCCTTCTAGGGTGTCGTCGCCCTCGCCGCCGTTGAGGATATCGTCTCCCTCCTTTCCGTATAGTTTGTCGTTGCTCTCTCCGCCTTGCAAGTTGTTGGCATTATCGTTGCCAGTCAATTCGTCGACTAAGTCTGAGCCGATCAGGTTGTTGATGGCTGTCAGCGTATCTTCCGCAGCCCAGCCGCCTGAACCCGTGGTAGTTTTGCCATCGGCAGGAAGAGTGATGGTGACACCTGAATCCGAACCTGCGTAGCTCACCCAGTCCTCGCCTGCTGTGCCAGTGAAGCTTTCGGCAGCTACCGTTGCCAGAAACGAATCTCGCCCGGGGTTCTCTTGCGCAGGCAAGGTAATAGAGAATTCTGTGTCCACGCCATCGCTATCACGCAGGTAGAAGGTGTAGCCGACAGGATATACACTGAGATATATAATGTTGCTCCAATCTTCAGCATTATCACCATGCATCACGTTAAGATTGTAAGAATCGCCGCAGGTGGCTTTTACGATTTGGAAGGTTGCGCCATCGTAGTCGTTATTTGTCCCTTGCAAGAAGACGATCTTGCCGCCGTCGTCTTCGATATAACTTATGGAAAGGATATTATTATTATTGAGGCTATCGATGCGCCTCTCGAACAGATAGGTGTCCGTGCCAGCGCCGCCGTGGAGCTGGTCGACGCCCTCAAGGTCGCCGCCGCCGCCGCCGCCATGCAAGGTGTTGTCCTCGCTGTTGCCACGCAAGGTGTCGGTTTGAGGCGATCCGATCAGGTTGTTGATGCCCGTAAGAATATCTCCCGCAGCCCAGCCGCCTGAAACAGTGGCAGCATCAGCGACACCATCAATTTCGACAAGAGTGCCAAGGTTGATCTTGACAGCATTAGGCGAGTCTGCGTAGCTCACCCAGTCCGCGTCTGTCTTACCCGCGAATCTGTCGCTGTCTGCCGTTGCCAAGAACGGGCTTCCCTCGCCACCCTCGAGCAGTTGCGGAGGTACGGCAGGAAAGTTATCGATTGGTCTGTCGGGGCTACCGACGCTCCGCGTGGAGAAGGTGAAGGTAGACGAAGGATCGCTCGCAAATTTCAGGACATTGAGCGTGTTGTCGCCACCATCCTTCACCGTGAGCGTTACAGCATCGCCGCGTCCTGCTTCGGAGCGCGTGAAGGTGTAGGTTGCGCCCTCATAGTCGTTGCCTGTCCCTTGCAAGAAGACGATGTTGCCGCCGTCGTCGGTGATCGTATCCGTGCCGTCGCCTGAGCCGAACAGATAGGTGTCCGTATCCGCACCGCCCGTAAGGGTGTCGTCGCCCCTGCCACCACGCAAGATATTGGCATTGCTGTTACCAGTAAATTCGTCGACTCCATCCGAGCCGATCAGGTTGTTGATGGTTGTTAAATCATCGCGTGCGCTAAGGTCGATGGTAACTCCTCCCAAGTTCGCGTAGCTCACCCAGTCATTGTCTCCCGAACCCGTGAAGCTGTCAGCAGCTGCCGTTGCCAAGAACGGGCTTTCCTCGCTACCCGCGATCAGTTGCGGTGGCACAACAAGCGAGGCAGCAGCGATTGTTGCGAGGTTGCCTTCGCTATCCCGCGTGCGGAAGGTGAAGGTAGACGAAGGATCGCTCGCAAATTTCAGGACATTGAGCGTGTTGTCGCCACCATTCTTAACCGTGAGCGTTACAGCATCGCCGCGTCCTGCTTCGGAGCGCGTGAAGGTGTAGGTTGCGCCCTCATAGGCGTTGCCTGTCCCTTGCAAGAAGACGATGTTGCCGCCGTCGTCGGTGATCGTATCCGTGCCGTCGCCTGAGCCGAACAGATAGGTGTCCGTATCCGCACCGCCCGCAAGGATGTCGTTGCCCCTGCCACCACGCAAGGTGTTGGCATCGCTGTTACCAGTAAATTCGTCGACTCCATCCGAGCCGATCAGGTTGTTGATGCCTGTTAAAACATTGCTGTTAGCAAGGTCGATGGTAACTCCTCCCAAGTTCGCGTAGCTCACCCAGTCCGCGTCTGTCGAACCCGTGAAGCCGTCAGTAGCTGCCGTTGCCAAGAACGGCTTGCTCTCGCTGCCTAACTCTGTTGGCAAGGTAAGATCGGCAGCAGGGATTAGTGTGTCGGTGTTACCGCTCCGCGTGTGGAAGGTGTAATTATCAGGATAGAATGTGAAGTCGATGGTGTTGAGCGTGTCGTTCCCCTTCGTCACTATAAGCCTGACATTGTTGCCTTCATAGGCGAAGGCGTAGTTTGCGCCCGCATAGGCATCTCCCGCGTCCCCTTGCAAGAAGACGATCTTACCTCTGTCGTCGCTGATTGTATCTGTGCCGTCGCCTGCGTTGAACAGATAGATATCGCTACCCGCGCCGCCCGCAAGGCGGTCGTTGCCCTTACCGCCCTCAAGGATGTTGGCATAGCCATTACCCGTCAGCGAGTCGTTGTGGTCTGATCCTAGGATGTTTTCGATGTTCTTGAGGATGTCGCCCACGGCTTCGTTTAGGTTGGGTGTACCAAAGTCAACTTGTTGAGCGTCCTCTCCTGTGAGTCCAAGATTAACCCTGACCCCTTTGCTAGAGCTCGCATAGGAGGCGGTATCTATACCGCCACCACCGTCGAGGGTGTCCGCACCCAAGCCGCCCTCAAGGATGTTGGTACCGCGATTACCTGTAATCGAGTCGTCGTGGTTTGAGCCTACGATGTTTTCGATGTTGCTGAGGATGTCGCCCTCGGCTTCGTTGTCGTTTGCGTCTGTTCCGTCAAAGTCCTGTTGCGCTGTTGTCAAGGCAAGATCGACCCTGACCCCCAGAGCAGAGCTGCTGTAAGAAATCTCGTCTCTGTTGGTACCACCGTCGAGGGTGTCCGCACCTGCACCGCCCACAAGCGTGTCGTCGCCTGCACCGCCGTAGAGGGTGTCGTCGCCCTCGCCGCCGTTGAGTTTGTCGTTGCCCTCGCCGCCGTAGAGGGTGTCCTTGCCTCCGTCGCCGTTGAGGGTGTCCTCACCCTTACCTCCGTCAAGGGTGTCGTCGCCCTCGTTGCCGTTGAGGGTGTCGCCGTTATCGCCGCCACGAAATGTGTTGGGATTGTCGTTGCCTCTAAAGATGTTGATTTGAGTTAAGGAGCCGATCAGGTTGTTGATGCCTATCAGCGTATCTCCTTCAGCCCAGCCACCTGAACCCGTGACAGAGCCACCGCTGCTAAGGTCGATGTTGATGGTGACACCTTCTGCATCCGAGCCTTTGTAGCTCACCCAATCTGTATCATCGTTAGCCTCGAAGGTTTCTATCGCTCCTGCTGCTGCCACAAGTGCGTTTTGCTCGCGGGCAGACGCGCTAGGGGGAGCTATGTCGCCAGCACCGCCGCCGCCACCGCCGCCGCCGGCAGCAGCTGTGTCGCCGCCGCCGCAACCTTCAAGAAACACGCCGAGCGCGCTTGCTGATAGCAAGGCACTTAAGATTTGGGTTTTCTTGTTGCGTTTTCCCTCGCTACCTTCGTTCGACGAGGCAGAGATGGTTGTAATATTTTCAAATCTCATGGTTTGTCCTACGATGGTGGTGGTTAACTGGAAGTGCCTTTCTCGCGCACAATGCCTATCTTTTAAGCACGAGTCAAGAGAAAAACTAGTTGGGGAGTGTGGGGTGTAGCGATTAGTCTTTACGGATGCAAAACATGCGCACGCGAAGCGTGCGCGGGGGGTGTGGGGGGATAAATTCCCCCCACGAAGACCCCGCGTCAGCGGAGCGCGCGTAAGCGCGCTTTATCTACGCGCGTAGCGCGTAGCCTCTTGTACCAAAGCGCGTTTCGCAGAAACGCGCAAGCTGACTCGTAACATGGTACGGCGATTCTGTTTTGTCTCTATCTTCTAGGCAAAATTAAAGACGCTCTACCGCATTGCGAGTCAGCTTGCGCGAGGCAAGCCTCGCGCTTTTGAATAAGAGGCTGTGCGTTTCGCTTCGCTCACGCACAGAAAAGCGCACTGCGTGCGCTCCGCTGACGCGGGGTCTTTTGCGAGGGATTACTCCCTCGCGCTCCCCGCGTGCTACGCACGCGATGTTTTGCATCCGTCATCATACAAAGCCCGTCTGTTGCGCAAGCGCGTGCCTTTAAAAAACACAAGCGCATAGCGTACGGCAACAGCATACGGCTTGCCGTATGCGTCCATGCTATTGCCGTGCGCGTCAATGATACTGGCGTGCGCATGTTTTGCGCCCGTCAAGACCCCAAGCAAGCCCCCGCCCGCAAGCGCATGCCCCTCGACCCAAACAACGATTCACACCCCTCCCCCTCCCCAACCCCCTCATCAAACACAAACCCCCGCCTCCCATAAAACGCCTGAGCCCCCTCGTTAAAATCAACTACCCTCAAAACAATATCCCTAACCCCACCACTCCCCCCATCCAAAAAATCCCGCATCCGATCCCACAACATCCCCCCAATCCCCCTCCCCTGAAAAACAGAATCTACATACAACATCATCAATCGATTCTCTAAACTACTCTCTAAACTACTCTCCTGCCGCTCCCCCGCAACAAATCCCATCACCTTGCGACTACCCCCGCTCCCCCCCCCTAACCTCGCCTCAGCAACAAAAACACCAACCTCCCCCCGCTCGCCACCCGCCAACATCGTCCGCATCGAAAAAATACTCTCCGCATCCGTAAATCGATACTCCGCAAGAATACGCTCCTCCGTCAACCCCCGCTCCGCACACACATAGCAAGAAAGCCAAACACGACGCCGCAAGCGACACAAAGATAACGCATCAGAAATAATCCCCTCGCGTACAATAATCTTCATAGAAAAATCTCTACTAAAAATACCTTGTAAAAATACCTTGCAAAAAATACCGCACCGCGCTAAACAATAATAAGCAAGCCTAGTGCCAACTCGGAAGCAATCCCCGAAACTTCCCAAAACAAGAGTAACCCCATGCCCAACAGCAAAAGCTCCAGAGCGAAAATCGGTCTAGTCGGAGGAGGAAATATCGGCGGTATCCTCGCCCAACTTGCCTGCGAAAAGAATCTGGGCGATGTCGCCATCTTCGACATCAACCCCGGAACAGCGCAAGGAAAAGCACTGGATATCGCCAGTAGCGCCGCCGTCGAAGGCTTTCACGCAACATTACAAGGAGGCGACGATCCCGCTATCCTGAAAGGCTCGCAAGTCATCATCGTCACAGCAGGTCTGCCGCGCAAACCCGGCATGAGCCGAGACGATCTGGTGGAAAGCAACGCGAAGATCGTCTCCTCGATCGCTAAACACATTAAAGTTCAAGCCCCCGAGGCTTTCGTAGTCTGCATCACCAACCCCCTAGATGTCATGGTCGGACACCTCCAACGCGAAGCGCAAATGCCACCCGAAAAAGTCGTCGGCATGGCAGGCATACTCGATTCGGCACGCTTCAGACACTTCCTCGCGCTAGAGCTGGGCGTCTCCGAGCAAGATGTCTCCGCCTTCGTGCTCGGAGGACACGGCGACAGCATGGTGCCGCTCGCACGATACTCCAGCGTCGCAGGCATCCCCCTGCCCGAGATCGTTCGCATGGGTTGGACAACCCAAGGAAAAATCGATGCAATCGTCGAGCGAACTCGAAAAGGCGGCGCAGAAGTTGTGGGACTCATGGGAACCTCCGCATACTTCGCACCCGCCGCCTCAGCTGTCGCTATGGCGCAAGCCTACTTGCACGACGAGAAACGCATCTTTCCCTGCGCCGCATACTGCAAAGGCAGCTACGGCGTCGACGGACTCTATGTCGGCGTGCCTGCGCTCATCGGCGCGGGAGGTATCGAAAAGATCGTCGAGATCGAACTCGCCGAGCAAGAAAGAACGCTCTTCCAACAATCGATCGATGCCGTCAGCGCGCTCAACGATGTTCTCGCCGCGCTACAAAAACAGGGCAAACTCTGAGTGAATATCCACGAATACCAAGCCAAAGAGCTGCTACGCCAAGAGGGCTTGCCCATCCTCAACGGCAAGCCCGCCTTCTCCGTCGAAGAAGCCATAGCCGCTTGGAAAGAGCTGAACGCTCCCCTCGTCGTCGTCAAGGCGCAAATCCACGCGGGAGGAAGAGGCGCAGGACATTTCGCCGACAATCCTCAAGGAAAAGGCGGAGTAAGACTCTGCAAAAGCCAAGACGAAGTGAAACAAGCCGCAGAAAGCATGCTCGGACGGGTTTTGGTCACCAAGCAGACGGGCAAAGGCGGCAAACAGGTGGGCAGGCTCTACATCGAAGCAGGAGGAGACATCGAGCGCGAACTATACCTCTCGCTGTTGGTCGATCGCAGCAAAGCCTCGCTTGCCGTCATCGCCTCTGCGAGCGGCGGCATGGACATCGAAGAGGTCGCCGCCAAAACGCCTGAGCGCATCGTACAAACCCACATCGGCATCGACGGATTCAAGCCATGGCAAGCGAGAAAAATCGCCTTCGCGCTCGGATTGCAAGGCAACAGCGTTAAGGAATTCGCGCAGTTGTTGCGGAAGCTCTCGGCATTTTTCCGCAAACGAGACGCTGCCCTCATCGAAATCAATCCGCTAGTTGTCCAGCCCGACGGCAAACTGTTGGTGATGGATGCGAAGATGACCTTCGACGACAACGCGCTCTTCCGCCAGCAAGACCTCGAAGCCCTGCGCGACGAGGGAGAGGAAGAGCCATCCGAGCGCGAAGCCAACATTGCGGAGCTGAGCTACATCAAGCTTGACGGCAACATCGCCTGCATGGTCAACGGCGCGGGGTTGGCGATGGCGACGATGGATATCGTCCAGCACTTCGGCGGCGAGCCAGCAAACTTCTTGGATGTCGGCGGCGGAGCAGACAAGCAGCGCGTCGAAACCGCTTTCGGCATCATCCTCAAGGACAAAGCTGTCAAAGCCATTCTCGTGAATATCTTCGGCGGCATCATGCGTTGCGATGTCATCGCCGAGGGGATAGTCGCCGCTGCCAAAAGCCTCGATGTGCATGTCCCCCTCGTCGTGCGATTGCAAGGCACAAACTTCGAGATGGGAAACGAGATTCTCGCGCGGTCGCAACTCAACCTCACCGCCGCGGAAACCTTGTCGGACGCTGCACAAAAAGCCGTCGCAGCCGCGCAACAACACTGATACCCCCCCTCACTCCCCTTCTCTTTTTATGTCTGTTCTCGTCGATCACAACACGCGCGTTCTCTGCCAGGGTTTCACGGGCGCGCAGGGAACTTTCCACTCTGAGCAGGCGATCGCGTATGGCACGAAGATGGTCGGCGGCATCACGCCTGGCAAAGGCGGACAGAAACACTTGGGGCTACCTGTCTTCGACACGGTGGAGGTAGCCAAACGCGAGACGGGAGCGAATGCAAGCGTCATCTTTGTTCCTCCGCCCTTTGCTGGCGATGCCATACTGGAGGCGATCGATGCGGGCGTTGCGCTCATCGTCTGCATCACCGAGGGCATTCCTGTGTTGGACATGACGGCGGTAAAGACGGCACTTGCGTTGAGTCCTGCGGTGCGGCTTATTGGTCCGAACTGCCCTGGCATCATCACGCCTGAGGCGTGCAAAATCGGCATCATGCCTGGACACATCCATAAAAAGGGTAACATCGGCATCGTCTCGCGTTCTGGGACTCTCACTTACGAGGCGGTCGATCAAACGACGAAGGTTGGGTTGGGACAATCCACTTGTATCGGCATCGGGGGAGATCCGCTCAACGGCACGAACTTCGTCGATTGTCTGAAACTCTTTATGGACGATGACGAGACCGAGGGCATTTTAATGATAGGAGAAATCGGGGGAAGTGCGGAGGAGGAGGCTTGCGACTATCTGCTCGAACGACAGAAAAAAGACACTGCGAACAAGCCCAAAAGCAAACCTATGGCGGGATTTATTGCGGGGGCGGCGGCGCCTGAGGGCAAGCGCATGGGGCATGCGGGTGCGATTGTTTCGGGGGGCAAGGGTGGGGCTAAGGAGAAGGTTGAGGCTATGCGACGTGCGGGCATTGAGGTATTGGACAACCCTGCTTTGTTGGGGGAGACTATAAAAACTCTGCTGGCTTGAGGAACAGGAGCTGCTTGCCATGTTACGAGTCAGCTTGCGTATTGCTTCGCAATACGCTTTTTAATAAGAGGCTACGCTCTCGCGCTTCGCGCTCGTGCGTAGAAAGCGCTTACGCGCTCGCTCGCAGCGGGCTTTTTGCGGGGGGACTGCGTCCCCCCACACCCCCCATGCGCAAAACTCACTTCGCCTACGGCTCGCTCGTCTTGCGTATGTTACCTAATCAAAAAGGGTAATTTATCCCCCCGCGCGCTCCTTAAAAAACGCAAGCAAGGCAAAGCCAACAAGCGTTCCAATTAAACTTCCTAAAATTAACCCAAAAGCTTGACTCCCACGCGCAAATAATGGCAAAGTCTACCCAGCCAAGTGAAAACCCCATCACGCCCCCCCTATCACCGAAGGAGACTCAACAATGGCTACTCTCGAAAAAACAAAACACACAACCCCCGCCCCCCAAGCACATCCAAACCTCTCGGATGTCTACGCCGAAGGAGCAGAGCAAGGCGACTTGCGCCTGTTCGGAAGAGTCGCCGATAGCAACCGCCGAGGCTTCTTGCACGGCGCAGGGCTAGCCGCCATGAGCGCGCTCGTCGGCGCAACCATTCCCTATCACCGCTTCATGCCTTCCGGGTTTATTCCCGTCGCACTCGCCGAAAACATGATGACCCTGCCCGATAAAGACGGTCTGACCATACTGAACGATCGCCCGATCAACGCAGAAACACCACCGCATCTGCTCGATGACGCAATCACTCCTACCCCCCGCCACTTCGTGCGCAATAACGGCATCCCACCCGTAAGCCCGAACGCCTCTACCTGGACGCTCAAAATCGACGGATTGGTCGATAATCCCATGGAACTCTCGATCGAAGACCTGAAAAACAACTTCAAAGTCTACACGAAAGCTCTGTTGATCGAGTGCGGCGGCAACGGAAGAGCCGCCTTCGACCCCCCCGCCAAAGGCAACCAATGGACATACGGCGCAGTCGCCTGCTCAGAATGGACAGGTGTCCGCCTGAAAGACGTGCTCAAGAAAGCGAAAATCCAAGACGGAGCCGTCTATACCGCTCACTACGGCGCAGACACACACCTCTCCGGCAAAGCAGGCAAACTGGCTATCTCGCGAGGTGTGCCTATCCACAAAGCCATGGACGACAGCGTCATGATCGTCTTCGAACAAAACGGAGCAGCGATCTCACCCCTGAACGGCGCACCGCTGAGGCTCGTCGTGCCAGGATGGCCTGGCTCATGCTCGCAGAAATGGCTGCAGAGAATCCAAATCCGAGACCAAGTCCACGACGGACCGAAGATGACAGGAAAAGCCTATCGCGTGCCGAATCATCCCGTCGCAGCAGGCGAAAAGGTCGAGACAAAAGACTTCGTCATCATCGAACGCATGCCCGTCAAGTCGCTGATTACCCATCCGCAATCAGGCGCGGAAAGCGGCAAAGCAATCGAAGTCAGAGGACACGCTTGGTCAGGCGACCGTAAGGTCAAGGCTGTGCATCTCTCCCACGATTTCGGCGCAACTTGGCAAAAAGCCAAACTGCACGCTCCCGCAAACAAAGGCGCATGGCAGAACTTCTCGGGACAAATCACCTTTCCGCAGAGCGGTTATTACGAGGTATGGGCGCGCGCGACCGATCAGGCAGGCGACAGCCAGCCGCACGCGATCGCCTGGAACCCCAAGGGCTATCTGAATAACAGCCTGTTCCGTGTTGCCGTTCGCGTGTCGTAAGCCTCGCCTCGCTTCCTTCGAACGTCAGAGCCAATCCGAAAAATTGGCAAATGCGGTCAGGTCGAGCCTTCTCAAACGAGTGATATGCGGAGGGATGCTTTTGCTACTAGCAGAAGCCTCTCCCCTTCCCTCCCTTCTTCTCGACGCGCAGGCTTTCGATCCCGTCGCAGGAAAGAAAACCTTCCTTAGATGCAAGAGTTGCCACACCATCGAGGAGAAAGGTGTCGATCTCATCGGACCGAATCTCTGGGGGGTTATCGGAAGAAAGGCGGGAACGAGGCAAGGATTCGCCTATTCGGAGGCGATGAAGAAGTTCGGCAAGAAGTGGGATGTCGCAACCCTAGACGCTTACCTGGCGAAACCCAACGCGATCGTGCCGGGTAGCCGAATGCTTTTTGTCGGACTGCCCGACACGAAGCAGAGGGCGGATGTGATCGCCTATTTGAACAGCAAGAGCGACAAGCCAATAAACCTGAGCCTCACGAAGGACAGCAAAACCGAAAGCAGTAAGACCAAGAGTAGTAAGACAAAACCCAAGAAATCTGGTACTAGCTCTAGCACACGTGTTGCGGCGAAATCTTCTCTGTTGCCTGCGGGTGTGGGACGCTTTGAGACGGAGGCTTATTGTTCGGCGTGCCACTCGTTGAGGTTGGTCGTGCAACAAGGCTTGAGCCGTGCGGATTGGGATGACCTGTTGGATTGGATGATCGAAGAGCAGGAGATGCAGCCGATGGAGGCTGCCGACAGAGCTAAGGTGTTGGGCTATTTGGCGAAACATTTCAACCAAAATCGCCCTAACTTCAAGAAGCCTTAACCCAAGAAAGTAGCAAGAAGCAAGAGCTTTTTGGGCAGATTGAGGCGACTTGGCAGACAATACTGCCTATCATCGTGCTTATGCGCATGTTTTAATCCGCCAAGTCGGGGATAAATTCCCCTGCCATGATGCTATTTCATGCATCCTATAAACATCTCCCGCGCCGATAGAATTTTCTTTCTATCAGCAAGAAAAAAGTGGGGGAGCAAGTATGTAATTCCTTTTGTTTTTCTAGTCTTGTATTTGAGGCTGAGTCTCTTGTGCTTGACGTAAACAGACGACAAGCAAGTCCTGTGTTTTTTATGTTTTTTATATCTTCGCTGCCACCCCTAGCCGCGCGGGGCGTGCGTCCTTGCGTCTCGTGTTATGCTGCCGCCTTCTTGTTGCCCCCCAACTCGATCACCGGCTCCATCGCCCGCAACACCTCCTCGTCCAAATGACACGCCACCGAATGGCTAGCGCTGATCTCCTTGATCGGAGGCACTTCGGTCTCGCAAATCTTCCCTATCTTGCGAGGACAGCGCGTCTGAAACGGACAGCCACTAGGAGGATTGCTGGGCGAAGGCAACTCCCCCTTCAAGACGATCCGCTTCTTTTTCACCGAGGTATCCGCAATAGGAACTGCCGACAACAAAGCCTCCGTGTAAGGATGATAGGGCGGAGAAAAAATCTCTTCTGTAGTTCCCTTCTCGACGATACGACCCAAATACATCACCAAAACACGATCCGCAAGATAGCGAACCAAAGACAGGTCATGGCTGATGAACAACAAGGTCGTCCGCTTCTTGTGTTGAATGTCGCTCAACAAAGCCGTCACCGACGCTTGAACCGAAACATCCAACGCAGAAACAGGCTCGTCCGCAACGATCACAGAAGTGTCGCCCGCAAAGGCACGCGCGATCCCAATACGCTGTTTCTGACCACCCGACAGCTGTCTGGGTTTGCGCGTTGCGAAAGCTCTCGGCAACTTTACCATATCCAACATCTCGTGCATCTTGCGCCGCGTCTCCGCTCGACCCCGCGTGATACCAAACTTCTTCAAAACACGCTCCACCTGCGAGCCAACCGAATACGAAGGATTCAAAGTTTCAAACGGGTTCTGAAACACGATCTGCAAAGCTCCGATCATCTGCGGGTTGCGTTGCTGGACAGGCAAGCTCGCAATATCCTTGCCTCTGATTTTGATACTGCCTTCCGTCGCACACTCCAAGCCCATTAAAACCTTCGCCAGCGTTGACTTGCCACAGCCCGTCTCCCCCACGATCGCCACCGTTTCCGCCTCGTGCGCGGCAAAGCTCAAGCCGTCGTTCGCCTTGATTTGACGCGTCCTCTTGCCCGTCAACAAGGCGCGTAAAGATTGATCCTTGATCTCGTAATACTTCTTCATATCCTTGACCACCAAGACCTTCCCTCCCCTCCGCGAGAGGGGTTGCTTTATACCCTCAGGCTTGTACTTCGACCAGTCGATCGCGGCATAGCGCGCGCAACGAACGACATGTCCCTGCTTGCCTGCGACCGCCTGCATGGAAATTCTTTTTTGATCGCAGACTCCCTCTTGGAAAAAATCGCAACGCGGCGAGAAATAACAACCCTTCGGACGAGACTGCGGCAACGGCAGCTGACCACGAATAGGAACAAGAGGATGCTCATGGCGATCCGCCCCAGGCAACGGAATCGAGCTGAAAAGACCTCGTGTGTAGGGATGACGCATTTGATCGAACACCTGTTTGATCGAGCCTCGTTCGACCGCCTGCCCCGAATACATCACCGTGATACGGTCGCAAGTTTCCAAGATCAATCCCAAGTTGTGCGAAATATACAGCAGCGATGTGCCGTATTTCTTGGCGATACCTCGTATCAAATCGACGATTCCCGCCTCGACCGTCACATCCAACGCCGTCGTCGGCTCGTCCAACAGCAACAGCTTCGGACGCGACAACAGCGCCATCGCAATCAGCACACGCTGCTGCTGTCCTCCCGACAACTGGTGAGGAAAACGCTTCATCATCATATCGGGATCGGGCAGATTCACCTCGTCCAAAAGCGTGATCGCACGCTGGTAACCCTTCTCAACCGACAAACCTTCGTGGCGAACAGGAACCTCGACCAGCTGCTTGCCGATCTTCATCGAGGGGTTCAACGATGCCATCGGCTCCTGATAGACCATCGCTATCTCTTTGCCGCGAAGGCGACGCAGCTGCGCCTCGTTCATCTCACAGAGGTTTTGCCCCATGAAGTTGATCTCGCCTGAGACGACCGAGCCGTTTCTGCCCAAGTGTTGCATGATGGCAAGCGCGACCGTAGACTTGCCGCAACCCGATTCGCCAACTAGCCCCACCGCTTCGCCCGCCATAATCGACAAGTTGAAATCGACGACGGCTTCCACCTCGCCGCCGCGCGTGTCGTAGGAAAGGCAGAGATCCTTACATTCCAAAACGGGTTGTTGGCGCTGATGGTTTGAAGACATAAAATCGATCCTCCTGTTGGGCGCGTCAGTCGCGCAAGGAAACCTCGCGCAAGCCATCGGCAAAAAGATTAAGCCCCAGCACCAACGTCGAGATGGCAATCGCAGGCCAAAGCATGGCGTTGACTCCGAAGTGTCCGAACTGCTGCGCATCGGCAATCATCGTCCCCCAGTTCGGAGACGGCGGCGGCAAGCCGATACCCAAATAGCCCAACAAGGCGATCGTGATCGTCGTGTAGCCCAAGCGCAGGCACATGTCCACGATCAGCGGCCCGCGAACATTCGGCAACAACTCCACGAGCATGATGCGTACAGGATGTTCGCCACGCACTTGGGCTGCAAAAACATAGTCGCGCGCCCGAATGTCCAAAATCAAGCCTCTCACGATGCGGAAGATCGCAGGCGCCGTTGCAAAGGTCACGGCAAAAACGACATTCGCTCCTGAAGCACCTCCCAAGTAGGTGATAACTAAAAGGTACATCACCATGACGGGAAATGAGAGCAGTATATTGGCAAGAAAAGAAAGCACCCCGTCCCACCATCCGCCGAGGTAACCCGCAACGAGTCCCATCGAGCCTCCCACGACATAGGCGACCAGCATCGCGAACGCAGACCAAAACAGCACGAGCCTACCGCCCCACACCAGCCGCGAGAGAATGTCGCGTCCTCGGTCGTCTGTGCCGAGCAGAAAGAACTGCCCCTCGTCGCCGTGGCTGTTCACTCCCAGCTGGACGCAACAGGAGTACTGCTGTAGAGGGTCGATCAGCGGCAGCAGGGGTGCGAAAATCGAGAGCAGAATCCAAAACATGACCAGCGTCAGCCCGATCATGCCGATACGCGATTCGCGCAAAAGAGCTATCCCGCGCCACAAGCCGAGCAAGCGGCTGACTTGCGGTGCTACCTCTTTCTGTTCGTCGTTGGTGGTTTTTTCAGTCATCGCTCAGCTGAAGCGAATACGAGGGTTGAGTAGCGCGTAGCCGATATCCGAGATGAACTGCGACATGACGGCGACGGCGACGGCGATCATCGTCGCTGCTTCCAAAATATAAAGATCGCCGAACAATGCAGCGTCGTACAGCATCTTGCCGAAGCCTTTGTATCCGAAAAAGACCTCGACGACGATAACCCCTGATAGAAGGTAGTTCAGTTGCAAGACCATCACCGTGAAGGGTGCGATCAGCGCGTTGCGGAGCGCGTGATTCAGCACGACACGGCGAAAGCGCATGCCTTTCAAGATTGCCGTGCGCACATACTGCGAGGTCATCACCTCTGCCATCGATGCGCGCGTCATGCGCGTGTAGTAGCCGAAGTTGTAGATGACGAGCACGGCTGTGGGAAGGATGAGTTCGATCCAACTGAAGCCGTCTTGAAAGCTGGAGGTGCCTGGCAAGACACCGAGCCAAAAGACGAAGACCGCCGTCAGCAGCGTCGCCGAGGCGAACTCTGGCACCGAGGTTGTCAGAACCGCAAAACCCGAGACCAGACGATCCGTCGTGCGACCTTCAAAAACGCCTGAAATCACGCCGAGCGTCAGCGAGAAGACGAGCGTCAGCGAAAAGACGAGTCCCCCCAAGATCGCCGTGTTTTTCAACTGAGCCATGAGGTAGGGACGAACGGGCGTGTCGTATTGTAGCGATGTGCCCCAGTCGCCCAGCAAGAACTTGCCGAGCCATTGAAAATAACGCCACAAGAACGGCTCGTCGTAGCCGTTTTGTGTGAGCCACAGCAGGCGTTGTTCGGGTAGCGAGTAAGCACCCAAGACCTTGCCTGCCACCTCCAGCTTGTCGCTCTCGAAGATGAGAAAGAGCAAAAAGGAGATCACCAGCCCGATCAGCGCGATCGACAACAGACGACGAAAAAACAGCTTGATCACACCCTTGCTCCCCTATAGGAGATTCCCCCCGTTTTGACATATCGCTTGCGAGCGATGTCTTTACAATAAGTTTTTCCGCATCTCACGGACAAGCAATCGGGGGCGGTTGCTCCCCTTCCCGTGAAGAGAAGAGGAGCGTAGCCCGAAAACGAGGCCTAGCTTTTGACAGCCAGTTCGTTACCGAAGATGTATTGGGTTGGATGAGGAACGAAGCCCAAGACTTTTTTGTCGTGAGCCATGAACAACCCGCGCCACAGCGGTTGGATGATAGGACCATCCTCTTGCATGATTTTCTCCAGCTTCCCCATGAGCTTTCTGCGTTTTTTGATACTCGGCGTCGAGTCGACCTGATTGAGGATCTTGTCGAACTCGGGATTGTTGTAGTGCGATTCGTTCCACGGCACGCCTGAGCGATATGCGAGGTTCAACAGCATCGAGCCGAGCGGACGGTGCGCCCATTCGGTGAAACCGAAAGGTACCTTGTCCCACACGCCCCAAAATTTAGCTGATGGCAGCTGCTTGATCTTCACGCGAATCCCTGCGTCTCGCCACTGGTTGACCAAGCCTTCGACAGCCTTACCCTCCCAAGCTGGATCAGGTTTGATCGAGATCTCGAAATCGATGCCTTTCGGATATCCCGCCTCGGCGAGCAGCTTCTTGGCAGCGGCGACATCGCGCTTGAAGGGCGGTAGTTTTTGGTAGTCCGGAAACTCGGGCGAGACATGGTGATGCTCGGCTGCCGTGCCGATTGGGTTGGCGATCTTGCGAATCGCGTCCCCGTCGATGGAGAGACGCATCGCTTTGCGCACGCGCGGATCTTTGAACTCAGGGCGATCCACTTGCACGCGTGCAATGCCTGTCGCGCCTGAGGCGACGCGGTATACATTCACATGCGACATGCCTTTGTAGATCTCAAATTGTTCAACTTCACCGATATAGATGCCGTCCACCTGCTTCGATTCGAGCGCACGCGCGACCGCCGTTGGATTATCGCTGAAGTCGATGAACTCGATTCGATCCAAGTTCGGACCTGCGCCCCAATAACCGCCTTTGTTCGCTTCCAACACAGCCCGACGGCTCACATCGTACTCTTTCAACCGGAAGGCACCCGTTCCGTTAGAGCCTGCGCCGAAGTTTCCGCCTTCCTTCGGATCGAGAATGCCGAACGGATAGTGGAACAAGTGTTCTGGCACGGTCAGTTGCGGAATCTTCAAGTTCAGACGAAGCGTCGAGGTATTGACAACCTCGACCGCATTTGCATCCCAAAGTCCTGTCCCTTCGTCGTTCAGCATGTAGGACTTCATCAGTCCCAGCACCGAGGAGCCAGTTTTCGGATCCAAGACATGCTTGATATTCCACGCAGCCTGTTCGGCTGTAAACTTCTGCCCATCGTGCCATTTGACATTGCGCACCTTGAAAGTCCAAGTTTTCAGGTCTTTCGAGGGCTTCCAGCTTTTGAACAGGGCGGGGCGGGTGACATTGTCCTGTCCGGTTTGCGTCAAGTAGTCGCCTACTTGGCGGAAGATGTTCGAATCGAAAATCCACGAAAAAGTGTGAGGCGTGGAGATTTTCGGACAACGCATCGCGATCTTCAGCGTGCCGCCTTTCGGCATCTTCGCAGCTTGCGCTACCGTCGGGACGAAGTTCAGGTTTTCAACCTTCGCAACGAAGGCGTAAGCCGCCGTTGCCGACATGCCGAGCAGCGTCGCAAAGCGCAGAAACTCGCGGCGCGAAGCATGTCCTTCCGCATAGTCTCGTTTCACCGAGTCGATATGCTCGTTGGGGGTTTCTTCTGTCATGAGAGACTCCTTATAGAATCAAAGAGAAATTTGGCGGTAGGAAGCCACTCCCTACCCTTTCTACCCTTATAGAGCAGCAATACTGCGCGGGCAAGCAAAAAAAGCGTTTTTTATGCTTTTTCCAAAAAAAAAGTGAAAAAGTGAAAAAAATCAAGATTCTTCACGTTTTTCTCTTGCGCCTCAACTTTTCCGCATGCGCTCGCCGCGCGCGTCCCAAGCCGCTCCTCCGATAATCCGCGCGGGACACCTCTCCCCCAAGATGTGAACTCCCAAACCATCGCCATGTTTCTCGCTCTGTGCGCGCGCGACAAAATCGCTGTTCACATAGCCCAACGCCAAGCTCTTCTCGACAACATGACCGTACGAACCCGAGGTGACGAAGCCCGCATACTTCTCGCCGAACCATATTGGCTCGTAACGCCATGCGTCGGCATCCTCTGTTTCGATCTCCAACAGCACCAGCCGCCTCGACACGCCGCGGCTGCTACTTGCGTCGCGCTCGCTCAAAGCCGCGTCGCGCCCGATGAAGCGAGCGTTTTTCTCGAAATCGACGAAACGCGACAAACCGCTCTCCCCCGCCGTAAAGTCCGGCGTGAACTCACGAGACCATATGCCGAAACCCTTCTCGATCCGCAACGAATTCAACGCATAGCTACCAAAATCGCGCAAACCTTTTTCTTTCCCTTCTACCTCTCCCGCAGCTTTGAGCGCGTCGTACAGAGCCTCGTGATAGGAAAAAGGCGTATAGAGCTCGAAGCCCAACTCTCCCGTCACGGACAGACGCGTCAACATCACTGGCGCAAGCCCGACATCGCACTCCTTGATCGCCATGAAGGGAAAGGCATCGTTCGACAGATCGTCGCACACCAAGCGCTCCAGCACCGCGCGCGCGCGAGGACCTGCCAGCGAGAATCCCATGACGCTGTCGGAGAAATTGCGCACCGCAACCTTGAATTCCTCTGCCACCTCTTTGAGCCAGCGCATGTGGAAGGTTTGCAAATAGCCTGAGCCGAACAGCCAAAATCGATCTTCTGCAAGACAAGCCACCGTCAGGTCGCCGCGCAAAAAGCCCTTCGGCGAGAGCATCGGCGCAAGACGCACCTCCCCTACTCGCGGCAATCGACACGCCAAAAGTTTGTCCAAGAAAGCCTTCGCATCTTTGCCCGTCACCTCGTATTTGGAAAAAGACGCTAGCTCCGTGATGCCGACGTTTTCTCGAACTGCCCGACACTCTTCTCCTACCGCAGGAAAGGCGTTCGAGCGTCGAAAGGTCGGCGTCTCCTCCGCGCTCTCTCCTTTGCGCGCGAAATACAGAGGCACCTCCAAGGCGAAGGAATCGCCAAAGACCGCACCGCGCTCCTTGAAGCGAGAGTACAACGGAGTCGTCTTGCTAGGACGCGCTGCAGGCCATGTCTCGTTCGGATAGGCGATGCGGAAACGACGCTCGTAGAACTCGCCGCCGGTCGCCAAAGCGTAGGACAGGGTTGCGAAATCGCCGAAGCGAGCAACATCCATGCCCAGCAAATCACCCTTCGGCTCGCCCTCGATCAGCCACTCGGCCAAGGCACGACCGATGCCGCCCGCTTGCGCAAATCCCACTGTCACAGCGCAGGCGCACCAAAAGTTCCGCACTCCCAACACAGGACCGACTAGAGGATTGCCGTCAGGAGAAAAGGTGAAAGGACCATTCACGACACGCTTGATCCCCGCACGCTCGATTTCGGGAAAACGCTTCAAGCTGTTCGACAAGGTCTCTCCCAGTCGATCGAGAGCGGGAGGAAGCAACTCGTCTTCCTTATAGTCCCAGGGCGCGCCCGCGACAGCCCACGGCGTCGAAGGAGTTTCGTAGATACCCAACAGAACACCCTTATGTTCCTGACGCAAATAAACCTCGCCGTCCAAGTCGATGATGAAAGGGATCTCCTCGTCCATCGCCGTCAAGCTCGGCAAGGCTTCTGTGATCAAGTAGTGATGCTCCATCGCGACGACCGGCAGACGCAAGCCTGCCATCGCTCCCACCCTTTGAGCCCACAAGCCGCCCGCATTAACCACATGCTCGGCTACAACCTCGCCTCTGTCCGTCTTGACAAGCCAGCCCTCGCTGCGAGGCTCCAACGCCTCGACCTTCGTGTGCAAGAAAATACGCCCTCCCAACTTCTGCGCCGATTTCGCATAGGCGTGCGTCGTGCCAGAGGGATCCAAGTAGCCCTCCTTCGGATCGAACAAACCACCCTTGATGCCGTGCGTCTCGACGATCGGACAGCGACGGCGGATCTCGGCGGCGTCGATCAGCTCCGAATCGATCCCCAGCACCCGATGGCGCGCCCACTCCGAGCGCAAATACAACCACCGCTCTTCCGTCGCCGCGATGTTGATGCCACCAGTCATGTGGATGCCGGCATCCACTCCTGAGAGTTCCTGTATCTCGTCGTAGAGCTCGATCGTGTAAGTTTGCAGCGCAGAAATGTTCAAGTCCGAGTTGACCGCATGGAAGCCTCCCGCCGCGTGCCAGCTGGAGCCTGCCGTCAGCTCCTTGCGCTCTAGAAGCACGCAATTCTCCAGCCCCGCTTTAGCGAGATGAAACAACACGCTGCAGCCCACAACGCCGCCGCCGATCACCGCAACCTTCACCATAGTAGGCAGTTCTTGAGATGATTCCTTAGATAATTCTTGGGTTGGCGGCTCGGGAGGATTTGTCATGCGTTTCTCCTTTTTTCTCTCCTTTGACTTTTGTTGCGAGTGATTCTACACTCCTTTCAAGTATGAGGCAATTGCTTGAGAGAGAAGAGAGAACGATGACGAGAACCGAGACGAGCGGACGGAGACAGCGTTTCGCGAGATTGCGCGAGCGACGCGAGAACTTGGCAGCCTCTCCTGTTGCGTCGCCCTATGTGCAGTTGGAGAACCCCTACCCTCCGCTGAAGATTTTGGCTTCGGACGAGGTTGCTCTCATCGATGAGCGAGCGAAGACATTGTTACAGGAGGTTGGGATCAAGGTGCTTTCGGCGGAGGCGCGAGCGCACTACTTGCGAGGGGGGGCGGATGTGGACGAAGAGAGCTGGCAGGTGCGTTTTCCTAGCGAGATGATCGATGCTTGGATGAAGCATGCGCCGAGCAAGTTTTCGATGTATGCGAGGAATCCGACGCGCAATGTGACGATGGGCGGAGGTGTGGGCGGAGAGCCCTCGCGGGTTGTGTTCGGGACGGTATCGGGAACGCCGTTTTTGTCCGACTTGGATAGAGGGCGGCGTGACGGAGACAAGGCGGGGCTTATCGAGCTTGCGAAAATGGCTCAGTATTACGATGTGATTCACATTTTAGGAACTTTGATCGAGCCGTTGGATATCCCTGTGAAGATGCGGCATGTCGAGACGGTTCGTTGTTATATGACGCACAGCGACAAGGTTCCTTTTGTGCGCAGTCAGCGCAGGAAGGAGATAGAGGAGGCGATCGATCTCGTGCGCTTGATACGAGGTATCAGCAAGGAGCAGTTATTGAAAGAGCCTAGTTGTTATACGGTTGTGAACATGAATTCTCCGTTGCAGTTAGACGAGTTGATGGCGCAGGGTATTATGGTGATGGCGGAGTTGGGACAGGTTGTTATTGTCACGCCGTTTACTTTGGCGGGCGCGATGGCACCTGTGACGCTTGCGGGGGCTTTGACGCAGCAGCACGCGGAGGCTTTGGCGGGCATGGTATTAGCGCAGATTGTGAAGCCTGGGGCTTGTGTTGTTTATGGAGGATTTACTTCCAATGTTGACATGCGTTCGGGGTCTCCTGCGTTTGGGACTCCTGAGTATACGCAGGCTGCGATTGCGACGGGGCAGTTGTGTCGGATGTATGATGTTCCGTTTAGGTCGTCGAATGTTAATGCGTCTAATGCTCCTGATGCGCAGAGTGCTTACGAGTCTCAGATGTCTATATGGGGAGCGATGTTGGGGGGGTGTCATTTCTTGCTGCATGGGGCGGGATGGTTGGAGGGGGGATTAGTTGCTTCGTATGAGAAATTTATTATAGATGTTGAGATGTTGCAGATGATGGCGAGATTTTTTGCAAAAATTCCTGTAGATGAGGATTCTATTGCGATGGATGCGATGCGGGAGGTGGGTGCGGGGGGACATTACTTTGGGGCGGAGCATACATTAGAGAGGTATGACAAGGCATTTTACGAGCCTATTTTATCCGATTGGCGTAACTTTGAGAATTGGAATGAGGATGGGGCGGAGACGGCGGATGTGAGGGCGAATAAGGTATGGAAGGAAGTTGTCGCAAAAAGTCCAGAGACGATGCTGAATAAGGAGCAGGAGGAGGAAATCGCGGAGTATATCAACGGGGTTGAGACGCGGGTAAAGAGGGACAAGGACGATAGTCGGTAGGGGAGCGCATTAGTGTTTCTCTCGCCCTCGCAAGACGCAGTCTTGCGCATAGGGAGCGCGAGGGACGCAGTCCCTCGTAAAAGACCCCGCGTCAGCGGAGCGCGTTAGCGCTTTCTACGCACGAGCGAAGCGAAGCGCGTAGCCTCTTGTTTACCAGGCGCACGCGCAACGTGCGCAACAACCTAGAAACGCAGTACAACGATTCGTCTTAATACCTAGTTATTTTTTCCGTTTTTGTAATCATTCCAAAGCTTAAAAAGTGGTATTTTATTATAATTCCAATACTGTTGTCCAGCATATGCTTCTGATTTCGTGGGCTTATGTATTATTCTATGAGCTTCTCGTGTTGCAACAGAAAAACTCTTAACTCTTCCTTGAAATTCAACTTTTCTATTATCATGTACAACACACACTATTGTTGTATTTTTAATAAAATTAATCACCGCTCCTTTTTTAATTCCTACTTTGTAAAAATCAAACATTTCGCGCGAAGATGCTTCTTCGTCATCTTCATTATTTTCATCTGTATGAGAATCAGGCGTAACATCTTTAATTTTCTTTTTTTCAATCATTGCTTTAGCTTTTGTTACAAATTCTTTCTTAAAAAACCCTCGCTCATGCGACACAAAAGCATCGGCGTAATTTTCACGCATCTCCTCTTCTGCTTTTTCAGCGTCTTCCACTTCCGCAGCGTACTCACATTCGAAAAGGTCAGGTACTCCTTCGCTGTACAAGCGTTGCATCTCTTTCTCTACAGTGCCAACATCAAAATACCCAAGAAGAGCAAGTTGCGGCATGTAAGGGTTTGTGAGTATGTAGACAATTCCAGACATGTTTTTCTCCTAGAGGTTAAAGCGCGCTTACGCGCGCTCCGCTGACGCGGGGTCTTCGTGGGGGGAATTTATCCCCCCACACCCCCCACACCCCCCGCACGCTTCGCGTGCGTTGTTCGCAACAATACGATTAAATCTCCAACAAAGGCAACCACAAAACCCAAGTTATCCACAGAAAAATTATCTGTCTTATTTCCTCGGAGGCACATGCAGTGTCTTTCCCCATCCATCCCTAAAACCTAAAATAAATCCAGCAGGGTCACCAACGCCATCAAAAATACAATCAGCCACCGATTCAACTGAACCTCCCTCTGCAATGCCGTCATCCTCACATCCAGTGACACCAGATTCATTTCAACCGTCTGCAACTGAGCGTTCGTCGCAACCCCCTCCTTCAAAGCCTCATGCAACCCCTCCGAATGCGCTCCCGCCTGCTTCGCAACAACCCCCCCCTTGCGTAATCGCTGCACATACGCTTGTGTGTCAAAAACAGCCATGACTCTCATCTCCTATCAAAAGGCTATCCTTCTTTTCCCTATTCTCTAATACAACAGAAACAAAGTCAACTGCTTTTTTCATTTTCTCGGCGGCACATGCAGTGCCCTCCCCCATCCATCCAATACCGCCTCATGCATCGCCTCCGAAATCGTCGGATGCGCAAACACCGTCCCCATCAACTCCGCCTCCGTCGCCTCCATCCCCAAAGCAATCCCATATCCCTGCACCATCTCCACAACCTCATTCCCAACCATGCTCGCCCCCAAAAATGCCCCGCTCCCCTCCGCAAACACAACCTTCACCAACCCAACCTCCTCCCCCATCGCAATCGCCTTCCCATTAGCCCCCAATGGAAACCTCCCGATCCTTACCTTACAGCCCTCCCGCTCGGCATCTTGAGCGCTCATCCCAACGCTCGCAACCTGCGGAGAAGTATAGACACAACTAGGAATATGCTCCCTTACTATCGGCGCAACATCCTCTCCCGCAATCGACTCGACGCACACAACCCCCTCGTGCGACGCCTTATGCGCCAACATCGGAGCGCCCGCAACATCCCCAATCGCATAAATTCCCTCAACATTCGTCCGCAATAACCCATCAACCCCAATCACGCCTCGATCGCTATCGAACGCAACCCCCGCCTCCTCTAACCCCAATCCCTCCACATTTCCCACAACCCCAACCGCAGACAAAACACGATCAACCTCTAGAGTATCTCCGTTCCCCAACTTCACCACAACACCTCCTCCTTTGTTCCCTGCCTTCTGCTTCGCAACGCTCTCGATCGAAACCCCCAAGAGAAACTTAATGCCCTGCTCTTTCTCCATGTAGGTTTTTAGAATGGCGGCGACCTCCTCGTCCTCGTGGAGCAGAATGCGCTCTGCCGCCTCCACGACGATCACCTCAACGCCAAAAGCCGAGAAATAACTCGCAAACTCCAACCCAATCGCTCCTCCGCCCGCAACAAGAAGACGCTTAGGGAAATTCTCGGCTACCATCGCCTCCCGATAGCCCCACACAGAATCTCCGTCGATCGGAACGCTCGGCAACTCACGAGCGCGCGCCCCCGTAGCCAAAATAATGTGCTTCGCCTTAATAACTTCTTCCTTGCCTCCCGCAGCCTCCGCAACCACAAGCTCTCCCATCCCCCCCAATCTCGCAGTGCCCAATCTCGCATTACCATAGCGAACCTCTACGCCGTTCTTCTTCATCAGCATCTCTACCCCCCCGTTCAGCTTCGCAGCAACAGCCCTAGAGCGCGCAACGATTCGCTTGCTGTCAAAGTTGCTGCCTGCCTTGACGCTCAAGCCGAACTGCTCCATCTTCTGCAAGCTGCGCCACAACTCGGCGGTGCGCAACAGAGCCTTAGTAGGAATGCATCCCCAGTTGAGACAAATTCCGCCTAACGCCTCGCGCTCGATCAGCAGGGTTCGCAATCCCAATTGTCGAGCGCGAATGGCGGCGACATACCCGCCAGGTCCTCCGCCGACGATGGCGATGTCGTAAGGCTTTTCTTGGAGATTCGACATGCTTCGAGGCTAACAATATTTAGCTTGCTTGTCGAGCGGAAGGGTTGTATAGTCGAAGTATGAGCGGAGCTACTGCCGAGACCACTGCCCAAGTGCAAGCCCTGTCTGCCGAACGGTACAAGTACGGCTTCGAGACAGAAATCGAGATGGAAAAAGCTCCGAAAGGGCTTAGCGAGAGTATCGTACGCTTTATCTCGGAGAAGAAGGAAGAACCTCAATGGCTCTTGGATTTTCGCCTGAAGGCGTACCAACGCTGGCAGAGCATGCGCGCTCCGCAATGGGCGAAGTTGGAGATTAAGCCCATCGACTACAACGCGATTCACTACTACGCCGCGCCGAAACAGAAGGAAGGTCCGAAGTCTCTGGACGAGGTCGATCCGACCTTGCTTGCTACCTACGCGAAGTTGGGCATTCCGCTCAAAGAGCAGGAGTGGCTGGCTGGCGTTGCGGTGGATGCCGTTTTTGATTCGGTCTCGGTGGCAACGACCTACAAGGAAAAGCTGGCGAAGCAGGGTATCGTTTTCTGCTCGATATCAGAGGCGGTCAAGACGCATCCCGATATCGTCAAGAGGTATCTCGGCAGCGTCGTTCCGTACAACGATAACTTCTTCGCCTGCCTGAACTCGGCGGTGTTTACGGATGGGTCGTTCGTCTATATTCCGAAAGGTGTGCGCTGTCCGATGGAGCTCTCGACCTACTTCCGCATTAACGCGCGCGACACGGGACAATTCGAGCGCACGTTGGTGATCGTGGAGGATGGCTCGTATGTGAGTTATCTGGAAGGTTGCACCGCACCGCAACGCGACGAGAACCAACTGCACGCTGCCGTCGTCGAGTTGGTGGCGTTGGGCTGCGGCGAGATTAAATACTCGACCGTGCAGAACTGGTATCCGGGCGACGAGAACGGTGTCGGCGGTATCTACAACTTTGTGACGAAACGCGGCGCGTGTCGCGGGCACGGATCGCGCATCACTTGGACGCAGGTCGAGACAGGCTCGGCGATCACTTGGAAGTATCCGAGCTGCATCTTGCAGGGAGACGAATCCAGCGGCGAGTTCTACTCGGTCGCCATCACGAACAACAGGCAGCAGGCGGACACAGGCACGAAGATGCTGCACTTAGGCAAGGGGACACGCTCGCGGATTATCGCGAAGGGTATCTCGGCGGGCAGAGCAGATCAAACCTATCGAGGCTTGGTGCGCATTGCCGAGAAGGCGGCGAGAGCGCGCAACTTCACGCAATGCGACTCGCTGTTGATCGGAGATCGTTGCGGTGCGCATACGGTGCCGTATATCGAGAGCCGCAACCCGAGCGCTATGGTAGAGCATGAAGCCTCGACGAGCAGGATCGGCGAGGATCAGCTTTTTTACTGCCGTCAACGCGGGCTGGATGCAGAGAGCGCGACATCGATGATCGTCAACGGCTTTTGCAAGGAGGTGTTGCAAACGCTACCGATGGAGTTTGCCGTCGAGGCGCAGAAGTTGGTGGGCATCTCGCTGGAGGGCAGCGTCGGCTAGAATTTCGGTGAGAATTTCGGTTGACTAGGATTTTCTCTGCGCTCTTTTTTTAACACTTTTTTGGCGACTTGTGGGGGCGTGGGTTTTTTGCGCCCTGCCGCTGGCACTTGGGGCTCTGGAGCGGCGGTTGTTTGTTGCGCCTTGTTGGAGTTGGCGGGCGGAGGCAAGGTTGGCTGCGCTCTTTTGGCGATGGCGAGTTTTGCGCTAGGCGTTCCGAGCGCGCAGAACTACGGCGAGCGCACGGGACAAGCCGATCATTCGAATATTGTAATCGACGAGTTTGCGGCGATGGCGGGGGTGCTTGTTTTTGCGCCTGCGTTTGTTGCGCCTGCGTTTGTTGAGGGGTTGGGAGGATTGTGGGGTTGGGTTGCGGCGTTTGTATTGTTTCGGGTTTGTGACATTGTCAAGCCGTTTCCTGCGAGTTACCTAGACAGACGCTGGAAGAATGGGTGGGGAGTGATGTTGGACGATGTTGCGGCGGGCGTTTGGGCGGTGGGTTTTCTGTGGCTTTTAGAGGTGTTGTTGGGGGCGGACGGATATTTTGGGTTGGGGGGGTATCGGTTTTTTCTGTGATGGAATCTTGTGAGGAATGAGGATGAGTTGTCGGGGGTTGCGTCTCGTGTTGTTGCGAAGGCGGTGGCGGGAGGTGTTCGGTTAGTGACGGCGGAGTCTGTGACGGGGGGTATGGTGGGGGTGTATCTGACGGGGGTTGTGGGTGCGTCGAGGGTTTACGGGGGAGGAATTGTGAGTTACGGGGATGGAGCGAAGGTTGGGCTGCTGGGGGTTTCGCGCTCGGCGTTGGCGCGCGAGGGAGCGGTGAGCGCGTGCGTTGCGCGCGCGATGGTGCGGGGGGTGCTTGCGCGGGAGGAGATGTGGGGAGGGGGGAGGCTTTTGGGGGTGGCTGTGACGGGTTATGCGGGAGGAGTGGCGATGGGAAGAGCGGCGGGAGGGAATGTGCGTGCGGGGGAGGAGATTGGGCTAGTTTTTGTGGGGGTTGGGTTTGCGGAGAAGGAAGGAGAGGCGGAGATAAGCGTTGCGGAGCATCGGCTGAGGGCGGAGGAAGGGCGAGATGCGGTTAGGCGGGCGGCTACGCTGTTGGCACTGAAGGCGTTGGAGCGCAGATTAAGCTTGTGAGCGGGCTTGTGAGCTGAGGCTTTGCGGATAGTCAAGGAAGAAGACTACCCAAGAAACCGAGATCAGTGACAGCAGTATTGTCGTCGCCGAAAGAGATATTGATAGTAAATACCAAGCCACTTGAGTCGTAAGCATTTTCGATCGTTATTTGTTCATTATAAAGGTCGGCACTCTTGTCCACTTTGATTACAAGATTGTTGTCGTCTCTTGCAAAGTTACCGGATGCTGCAAGGAAATCGCTAGCCTCGAATTCATCCCCGCTAAAGCGCAAGTTCATGGTGTCTCCTGCTATATCAACGATGGTGTCTACTTGGTGTTTGTAGTTGAAGATATAGGTATCTTCGCCCTCGCCGCCATTGAGCAGATCGTTGCCCGAGCCGCCCGTGAGCTTGTCGTCGCCGTCGCCGCCGAACGCTTTACCCCCCAGCGACTTGAGAGTGAGCTCGTCGTCATAAATCGAGCCTCTAAGATTTTCAATGCCATTCAAAACGTCTTCGTGTGCGTCTGTAGGGTCGATGCCCATCACATTGTGCTGCTTATCCTGCAAGAGGTTTACAGTAACTCCTGTAGTAGAGTCAGCGTTAGGGTTTACATAGTTTTCGTAGCTCGCCGTATCTTCGCCCGCGCCGCCCGTGATCATGTCTCCGCCCTTACCGCCCTCAAAGATGTCGTTACCATCGCCGCCCTCAAGCGTGTCTTTTCCATCGCCACCCTCCAAGGTATCATCGCCCGTGCCGCCGTATAGCATGTCTGCGCCCGCACCACCCCGCAAGAGGTCGTTGTCCTCCTGTCCGTAGATCTCGTCCGCGCCCTCGCCTCCCAGCAAGGTGTCCTCGCCCCTACCACCTTCGAAGAAATCTGCGCCCTTGCCGCCTGTGATGATGTTGTCCTCGTCGTTGCCATAGAATTTGTCGTTATGTCCGCTACCGAGGATGTTTTCAATGTTCCAAATGATGTCGCCGTCTGCGTCAGTTCCTGTTGAATTCTGTGCTACACCCGAGCCGAGATTGAGAGCGACCTCGACACCACTGGTAGAATCGGCGTAGCTCACCGTATCACCTATGCCGCCGCCGCCGTCGATCGTGTCGCCGCCGCCGCCGCCTACGAGCATGTCGTCGCCGTCGCCGCCTACGAGCGCGTCGTTGCCGTCGCCGCCTTCGATGATGTTGTCATTGCTATCACCTATGAGGTAGTCGTCGTGAGAAGAGCCGAGGATGTTTTCAATATTCGAAATGATGTCGCCTGCTGCATCTCCAGATTGATAGATTACCGTTACCTGTACCACTACGCCCGATACGAACCTATCATAAATGTAACGGTGCTCGTCTGGTTGCTTGTCTGTTTCCTCGAGATCGATAGCAACACCCGCGGAGGAATTAGCGTAGCTCACCGTATCGCCTATGCCGCCGTTGCCGCGCTTGTCGCCGCCTCCGTCGATCGTGTCGCCGAGCGCACCACCCTCCAAGATGTCGTCGCCCGTGCCGCCCTCGAGCTTATTGACTCCGCTGTCGCCCGTGAGCATATCGTCGTAGTTGGTGCCGACCACATTTTCAAAGTTGGCGATCGTGTCGCGCTCCTTATCGTCAACAACACCACCCGCATAGTCTTTTGCCGTTGACGCACCCAAATCGACAGCAACCCCAACGCTCTCGTCATCGTAGGAGATGGTGTCTGAGCCAGCACCACCGTCGAGGTCGTCTTTTACTAGCGTACCCCTGAAGATGTCATCGTGAGCCGAGCCGAGGTACTTTTCGATGTCGATAAAAGTATCGCCTGCTGCGTCTCCAGTGTTGCTGCTGGAGTTCGAAAGGTCGAGCGTGATGCCCGCAGCGGCGTTTTCGTAGCTTGCCGTATCGCTACCCCCACCGCCGTCGTGCAGGTCTGCTCCCGCGCCGCCCTCCAAGGTGTCGTCGCCATCGTTGCCGTAGAGCTTGTCGTCGCCCGCGCCGCCGTAGAGCTTGTTGGAATTGTCGTCGCCTCTGAGCGTGTCCTCACCACTGCCGCCTTTGATGTTCTCGATGTTGCGCACTAATACTTCGCGCGGAGGGCTTTCCGCTCCCAATGTCCCCGTTCCCGCTCCATCCGTAAGGGCTAGCACGACCGCCTCGGACAAGTCTGAGAAGTCCGCCGTATCGTCCGTCCCCGCGCCGCCTTCGATAAGGTAGGTGTTGTCTGTGGCTGTGTAAGTGCTCGTGTTTATATCAGGCAAAACCACAGCGTAGAGCTCCAGCTTCGCGAGCAAGTCCTCGACAGACAAATCAGTCCCTCCCGCGACGGAGAGAGTGACATCAGGGGTCGGGATGCTGAGGGTAACTTCTTTTGTAGGATAGGTAGCAGTGCCATCGCCGAAGGTGAGAATGATGTCAGCTCCGCTCTTTCTGTAAGAAAACTTTTCGCTCAACAGCAAGACTTGAAGACGCTCGTCAAAAGTCGCCGCTACCTGGTAATCACCCCCTAACGCCAAATCATCGAGATCGATGGTCACATCCCCTGTGCCAGTCAGGTCGACATCATCTTCTACGCTTGCACTATAAGCGTAAATCTTGGGCGTGCTATCAGTATACGCTTCCGAGAGAGCATCAGCCAAGATCGTATCGTCGGCTGTCGTGCCTGTATTGCTGTCGTCGAAGATTTCCAGTTTGAACTTTGAATTGTTACTAGGATCGCTAGGATCGCCAAGATCGGCCACGTTCAAGACGATGTAGTTGGCGGTGTCGCCTGTGAAGGCGATACGCACCTTGCCCATTCCGTCTTTGTCATGCTCGAAATAAACTATATTGCCTGAGCCTGGACCCCACGCGGTTGCAGGGTTGTCGACATAGAGTCGAATGGTGTTATCCGCATCCACCTCCGTGATCGTGTCGATTCCGTCTTTTCTTACGCTTGTGTAGCGATAGATATAGGTGTCCGCGCCCCCATTGCCTGCGAGCGTATCGTCTCCCAAACCGCCTTCGAGCGTGTTGTCTTCGCCGTCGCCCGTGAGCGTGTCGTCTTTCGTGCCGCCAATGATATTTTCAAAGCCGTCAATAATGCTGTCGAGCGAAGAAGTCTGCGTGCTCAAGTCTACATCAACCTTTTCAGCCTCGCCCTCGTAAGAGAGAGTGTCGTCGCCCTCGCCGCCGTAAAGTTTGTCGCTTCCCGTACCGCCTTTGATCGTGTCGTCGCCAGCTAATCCTTTGATCGTGTTGATCTCGCCGTCGCCCGTGAGCTCGTCGCCTTTATTAGAGCCAGTAAGGTTTTCAATTTTCGAAATGCTGTCGCCCGCTGCGTCTCCATTGGCGACACCATTGAAGTGGGTTGCCTGCAAATTAATTCCGATACTGAGATCGACATCGACACCCATCAAGGAATTTTCGTAGCTCGCCGTATCGTCTTCGCCGTTGCCACCGTCGAGTGTGTCTCCCCCTTCCCCGCCTTCCAAGGTGTCTGCGCCTGCACCGCCTCGCAGCCAGTCTACGCCCTTGCCACCGAAGAGCATGTCGTTTCCACTTAATCCTGTCAGGGTGTTATTATTGTCATCGCCTGTGAGCTCGTCGTCATGATTCGAACCTGTGATGTTCTCGATGTTGCGCACAGCAACCGCATGATTGTTAGAGGTTCCCGTTCCCGCTCCATCCGTAAGCTCGAGATTAACCGCAGCGGACACTCCTCTGAAGTCCGCCGTATCGTCCGTCCCCGTTTCAGAACCTTCGATAAGGTAGGTGCTGTCTGTGGCTGTGTAAGTGCTGCCTGAGCTAGGCGAAATCACAGCATAGAGCTCCAGCTTCGAGAGCAAGTTCTCGTCAGACAAATCAGTCCCTCCCGCGACGGCGAGAGTGATATTAGGTGTCGGGCTGCTGAGGGTAGCTTCTTTTATGGGATAGGTAGTAGTGCCATCGCCGAAGATGAGAATGATGTCATCTCCGCTCTTTCTGTAAGAAAACTTTTCGCTCAACAGCAAGACTTGAAGACGCTCGTCAAAAGTCGTCGCTACCTGGTAATCACCCCCCAACCCCAAATTATCGAGATCGATGGTCACATCCCCTGTGCCAGTCAGGTCGGCGAGAGGTTCAGCGCCTGTGGTGTATTCGTAGTCCTTGGCGCTGAACTCTATGAAAACAGACGCGAGAACATCAGCCGAGGTCGTCTCGTCGGCTGTCGTGCTTGTATTACCGTCGTCGAAGATTTCCAGCTTGAATTTTTTATCTCGAAGATCGTTCCCATTCAAGATGATGTAGTTGGAAGCGTCGGCGTTGTTACTCGTGTCAAAGAAGGCGATGCGTACCTCCGAGCCATCCTGTTGGAAGTAGATTCTTTTACCCTCGCCCCATCCGTTGCCTACTACAAAGTCGGCAATGTAGATGCGAATGGTGTTGACGATTATCTCAGTGTCTTCCGTGATCGTGTCGATTCCGTCTTTTGTGTCTGTGTAGCGATATACATAGATGTCCGCGCCCGCACCACCATCGATCGTGTCGTCGCCCTCGCCGCCTTCGATCGTGTTGGAGTTACCGTCGCCCGTGAGCGTGTCGGCTTTCGTGCCGCCAATGATATTTTCAAAGCCGTCAATAATGCTGTCGAGCGAAGAAGTCTGCGTGTTGCCCGCAGCGTTCAAGTTGACTATAACCACCTCAGCCTCGCCCTCGTAAGAGAGGGTGTCGTCGCCCTCGCCGCCGTAAAGTTTGTCGCTTCCCGCACCGCCTTTGATCGTGTCGTCGCCAGCTAATCCTTCGATCGTGTTGATCTCGCCGTCGCCCGTGAGCATGTCGCCTTCATTAGAGCCAATAAGGTTTTCAATTTTCGAAATGACATCGCCCGCTGCGTCTCCGCCTGTGGTTACCCCTGTATGGAGATTGACTTGAACAGCATCGCCAGAGTTCTTATAACTCGCCGTATCGTCTTCGCCGTCGCCACCGTCGAGTGTGTCTGCCCCTTCCCCGCCTTCCAAGGTGTCTGCGCCTGCACCGCCTTGCAGCGAGTCTACGCCCTTGCCACCGAAGAGCATGTCGTTTCCACTTAATCCTGTCAGGGTGTTATTATTGTCATCGCCCGTGAGCGTGTCGTCTTGATTCGAACCTGTGATATTCTCGATGTTGCGCACAGCAACCGCGTGATTGTTAGAGGTTCCCGTTCCCGCTCCATCCGTAAGCTCGAGATTAACCGCAGCGGACACTCCTCTGAAGTCCGCCGTATCGTCCGTCCCCGTTTCAGAGCCTTCGATAAGGTAGGTGTCGTCTTGTGCTGTGTAAATGCTGCCTGAGCTAGGCGAAACCACAGCATAGCGACCCAACTCCGATATCAAGCTCGTGCTAGTGAACGGCAAGTTTATGTCGATGTTGTTCGCGTCCTTGCCTGAGAAAGTGATGTCGAAGTCGATGCCAGGCGGTGGTTTGGAAATCGAGAGCGTACTTAATCTCTTGACTACCCCGTCGGCGGTAGTACCGCCGAAGGTGAGCATGATCGTCGTTGTAGTCTCTTCGTAATAGAATAGTCCGCTCGACAGCAAATCTTGGAGGCGCACATCGGCATTGTCTTCACGAAAAGTGAGCGAAGTGAGCAAGTCGCCAAGGTCAATTGTCGCTGGTCCCACACCCGTCAGAGAGGGGGACAAGCCTGGATTATCGTAGTCGTAGGCTTGGGGGGTCGTCAAAGCGACAAATCTACCGTAAGCTGTCGAGAGAGCATCCGCCAAGATCGTCTCGTCGGCTGTCGTGCTTGTATTGCCGTCGTCGAAGATTTCCAGTTTGAATTTTGAATTGTTATTAAGATCGTTAGGATCGCCAAGATCGTTCTTATTCAAGATGATATAGTTGGCAACGTCGGGGTTGTCATTCGTGTCAAAGAAGGCGATGCGCAGCTCCGAGCCCTCCTGTTGGAAGTAGATTCTTTTACCCTCGCCCCATCCGTTGCCTACTACAAAGTCGGCAATGTAGATGCGAATGGTGTTGACGATGTTCTCACTGACTTCCGTGATCGTGTCGATTCCGTCTTTTGTGCCTGTGTAGCGATAGACATAGGTGTCTGCGCCCGTACCACCCTCCAAGACTGTGTCGTCTCCGTCGCCGCCTTCGAGGGTATCCGCGCCCGCATTGCCGTAGAGCTTGTCTGCCCCCGCACCGCCTTCGAGTTTGTTGGTGCCGCCGTCGCCCGTGAGCGTGTCGCCATAATCCGAGCCGATGATGTTTTCGATGTTCTTAAGCGTATCATCTGCTGCGTCTCCGCCTGTATTAATGTTCGTAAGGAGATTGACCTTGACACCATCCGTATCGGTGGAGTCGGAGTAATCCGCCGTATCGTCGCCCTCCCCGCCGTCGAGGAAGTCTGCGCCTGCGCTGCCCTTAAGCGTATCGTCGCCCGCAAAGCCGAGTTGGTAATCGTCTCCTGCTTCACCCGACAACGTGTCTGGGAGGGTTATGTCGTCACTGCCCAGCACGAGCTTGAAGGTACTGGGGGGGATTCCTGTTCCATACTGAAATTGGAAAGTTCCTGCCGTGTAGTTTTCGATGATCACTGTCAAATTGGCAAGGACGATCGTGAGATCAGAACCGCTGAGCGAGAAGGAGAAGTCTTGCAACCCCGTCGCACTATCGAAGCGCAGAATGTTGGCACCGCTCTCGCCTTGTATTGTGTCCGTCTCCGAGGTGCTGGGTTGTGTAAAGACATAGGTATCCATACCCGCGCCGCCCTCAAGCGTGTCGTCTCCCTCGCCGCCCGTGAGGGTATCTGCGCCCGCGCCGCCGTAGAGCTCGTCGTCTCCCGCGCCGCCTGTGAGCGTGTTGTCTTCGCCGTTGCCCGTGAGCATGTCTGCTCCTGCGCTACCGATGATGTTTAGCACGCCTGTGACCTCGACGCTTTGGGGGTCTTCTCCGACTCGAGCGATAGTGGCAGTGGCAGTGGCAGTGCCATCAACGAGGTCGAGCGTAACCTCATCGTCAGCCTTAGTGAACTTTGCAAAGGAAACGGTATCGACACTCTCTCCGTCAACCAAGATTGTGTCTAGAGGCACGACTTCGAGATTCTCAGCACCACTGGTAGTGCTTACAACGAAGGCTTTTGTCACCAAGTCTTGCAGGTTCTCGGTGATGGAGTTATTTCCATCGATGTCGGTGAACTCAAGCGAGAACCTATTATTGTTTCTGACATCGTTGAGGTTCAGCGTGATGGTATGACCTGGGGTGTCACCCCTCATGGTCAAGACCAGCTGGTCGATAACTTTCTCCATTTTTATCAAGTCTTTCCATGTCGTCGTCGGGGTGATAGCATCGACGACGATGCGGATGATGTTACCTTCGCTCACCTCTGTGATTATGTCCGCGCCGTCTTTTCTGTCGGTCGTGTAGTGATAGACATAGGTGTCCTCGTCCGCGCCGCCTTCGAGCGTGTCTGCACCCGCGCCACCTTCCAGCCAGTCCTTGCCTCCGTTGCCCATGAGGGTGTCTGCTCCGCCAAAGCCCAGCAAGTAGTCGTTTCCTATACCACCCACGAGCGAGCTGTCGTTGGCTGTCCCGAACTCGATAGGTATACGAGCGTCTCCATCATCGCGGAGGTCGAAAGTTCCTGCCGAAAAGAAATCGTCGATGACAACGACCGATTTGCTTACGCCATCATCTTTATCAAAGGTGATTTCGAGATCACCGCTGTTGATCTCGAATTGGAAGTATTCTTGCCAAGCAGGGGTATCTGCCAAGTTCAAGTCATGGAAGCGCAGAATGCTGTTACCGCTACCATCTGTTTCTATGATGGTGTCCGTTCCGCTTGCTCCTCTAAAGACATATGTATCTTGGTCTGCGCCGCCCTCAAGCTTATCGTCTCCCTTGCCGCCCGTTAGCGTGTCGTATCCCCCGCCGCCTGTCAGTGTGTCGTCGCCCGCATTGCCAGAGAGATTGTCCCCCATAGTGCCGCCCGTGAGCTTGTTGTCTTTATCGTCACCCGTGAATATGTTAGCTACATTGCCACCTATGATGTTCTCGATGCCGAAAATAGCCGGCGTATTAAGGTCAAAGTCTCGCATTATAGTGTTCGTCAAAAGATTGATTGTTAAATGTGTAGTATAGATGAGTCCTGAGAAATCCGCCGTGTCGTCCGTGCCATCTATTGGATCCGAGGAACCTACAACAAGGTAAGTGCCCGTGGCATCGTTCGTCAGATCGGTGACTTTGTACTTGCCGTCATCAGTGCGAGCATTAATAGTATGCGCGTCGAAAGTGTCGAGTAAGTCTTCACCTAATGCCGTGAACATCAATGCTGTATTTTTGAAAATGATGTCAGGGCGTGGGTTGTTGTTAATCGTGAGCGTCTTTTCATCCTTGCCGTCATTGCCACCGAAGGTAAAAACGATATTGTCATTGTCTGCATCCACTTCGTAAGAGAATTGTCCGCTCGACAGCAAGATTTTGAGGTCTGCCTGTATATCTCCCCCTCCAAAAGTAAGCCCCAAGCCCGCATCCGTACCGATATCACCGATATCGATTGTCACATCTCCTATCTCTAAATGCTCCACCACGTCGGAGGTTTCTGTAGCGTAGTTATAGTCCAGAGGGGTTACGCTGTCGAGAAAATCGTCGTAATCTTTCTTGATCGTTGTTGCCGATATCAATGCGATTGGTGAGCCGTCTTCATAGTGGACTTCCAGTTTGAAATATGAATCCGTGCCGTCGCCCTCAAGGTCGGCTTTGTTCAAGACGATGTAGTTGCTGGCGTCATCTTTAAAGACGATGCGCACTAGGGTATCGGAATCAACATTGTGCCGCCCGAAATAGATTTTTTCGCCCTTGCCCCATTCGAAGGTATTGTCGGCAACATGGATTCTGATGGTGTTACCCGCATCCATCTCTGTGATCGTGTCGTCGCCATCGCCGTCTACATGGCGATAGACATATATATCTGCGCCTGCGCCGCCCTCCAGCGTGTCTGCGCCCTTACCGCCCGTTAGGATGTCGGCACCGTTGTTGCCGATGAGGGTATTGGGATTGTCGTCGCCTGTGAGCGTGTCTGCTCGTCCGCCGCCGATAATGTTCTCGATGTTGCGCACCTTCACATCGTTTCCGCCCAAGCTTCCCTCTCCCGTCTTGAGGTCGAGGACGATACTACCCGTCGTCACACTTGAGAAGTCCACCGTGTCGGTTGTTCCTGCCGAGGAACCCGAGATCAGATAAATGTCGGCGAGTTTAGCGGGGTCGACTGTTTCCGTGTGACGGAGGGTATGTTCGTCCAAAGCATCTAGGAAGGGGTTCGTGTCCGTGAATTCCAAGTTTGTGGCTACATCCAGCCCTGCTATATCTTTTCCATTTATGAATTTGATGTCCGGCGGCGGGTTATTGAACGTGACCTCTCTTATCGGAAGATCTGTGCCGTTGCCGAAGCTGAGAACGATTTTGTTGTCGTTCGTCACTTCGTAAGAGAACTTTCCGCTCTGCAACAATTCTTGGAGGTCTGCCTGCAGATCGCTCCCTGCCAAAGTAAGGCTCAATCCATCTACATCGATGGTCACACCCCCTGAGCCTAGGAATTGCCTATCGCCAGCCCCGTCGGAGTAGATGAAATCTTGGTCGGCAAAGAAGATATTTTTCAATGTGCTAGCAGCAATCGTCCCTGTCTTAGTTTCGTCGTCTTTGTTGATGAATTTTATTTCGATGGCAGCGTCATCGATACTCTTGCCTTGGATTTTGACGAGATCGCTACTGCCAAAAGCAAACCTTAATACGCCATCTACAACTCCACTATCAGCTACATTGAGAGAGGGCAGTAGATCCTTGAGTCTTGACAAGAAGTTCTCTTTTGTAAATACTTCTGTGCTTATGGCCGAAAGTCCTGTGTCGGACACATAGATTTCGATCGTATTGACACCACCAATGTTTGTTTCGTTATCCGCGATCGAATCTACACCTTCGTTCTCTCCTGTCCTGTAGATATAGGTATCGTCGCCCGCACCGCCCATGAGTTCGTCGTCGCCCTCGCCACCTGTTAGTATGTTGTCCTCGTCGTCTCCCGTTAGCATGTCGTCTCCTGAACCTCCGACGAGATTTTCTATGCCAATAAATTTGTCGCCTGCAGCCAATGCGCCTGTATTGGGAGTGATGCCCGAGAGATAGACCTGAATATCATCGGTCGAGGCGGAGTAGTCTGCCGTATCCGTTCCTTCGCCGCCGTCGAGCGTATCTGCGCCCAAGCTGCCTAGGAGGATATCATCCCCGCTCAACCCAACCTGGTAGTCGTTTCTTGCTGTACCCGCTAACGAAACGCCTCCCTCTGCTACGTCGTCGTCGCCCGTCGTACCAAACAGAACAGAGAGAGGGTCGTTTGCACTGTCGTGGAATTGGAAAGTCCCTGCATCGAAGAAATCGTTAATTTTTACAGTCGATGTCGAAGAGCCATTTTTAAAGTTGATCGTGAGTACTTCATCGCTATCGATCGAGAAGGTGAATTGGTCCTTCGTTGTCGCGTTTGTGAAGCGCAGAATACTGTTGCCGCTAGCATCTGTTTCTATGATTGTGTCCGTTCCGCTTGCTCCTCCAAAGACATATGTATCGTCGCCTGCGCCGCCAACGAGCCAATCGTCGCCTCCTCCTCCTGTGATACTATCTGTCCCGTCGAATCCTGCTAGATAGTCGTCTCCTCCAGTTCCCGATAACATGAAGTTGTCCCTATTTGTCCCCAGCTCGATACCCAGCTTATTGCCTGGTACTGCTCCGTAGCGAAATTCGAATCTGTCTTCTGTGTAGTCAATAATATTCACGGTCGAACTATTAGTGCCGTCGTCAAAGACGATCGTGAGCTTGTTGCCGTTGAGCGAGAAGGTGAAGTCTTCCTGCCAATCTTGTCCGCCTGTCGCGTCTTCGAATCGCAGAATGTTGAGAGCAACCTCTGCATCTTCTGTTATCGTGTCCGAGCCGCTTACTCCGCTAAAGACATAAGTATCTGCGCCCACGCCGCCCTCAAGCGTGTCGTCTCCCGCGCCGCCGTCTAGGATGTCTTCGCCGCCGCCGCCTTTGAGCGTGTTGTCCTTTGTATCGCCCGTTAGCTCGTCGTCTCCCGCGCTACCCGTGATATGGCGCACATTGGAAACGATGATATCGTCTTGGGCAACCCCTTTTCGAGTGTTCTCGGCAACGCCGCTGCCGTCCATGAGGATGAGCTTAACCTTATCGTTCGCATTATCAAAGTTTTCAAACGAAATGGTATCTTCGTCTCCATCGTTTCCTGCAACCGAGGTTGTCTCTTCAGGGATGACGGTGAGAGTGTCGGCAAAACCAACGCTGCCAGAGATGGTTTCTGCTCCAAACAGCGCAACACTCAATTCGATGGGAGAGAGTGTATGCTCGACCATAGCAGGATTTGAGATCTGAGCGAATTCAATCTTGAAGTTTTTTATATCATTAAGATCATAAGCATCTTTCAGGATGATGTAATGATGGGGGTCATTATTTCCCTCGCCGTTAATCAGGTGCAATCTTACAGCGTTGGTATCCTCGGTATCTTGCGCCAACGCTATCCAATCTTCCCATGTCCCTGCGGAGGTGTCTGCAACAATGATGCGGATTGTGTTGACGACTCCTGGCTCTGTTGCTTCTGTGATCGTGTCTGCTCCGTCTTTTCTGCCCTCGTCTCCTTCTATGTAGTAATAGGCATATACATCATTGCCCACGCCTCCTTCCAAGGTGTCGTCTCCCTCATCGCCTTCGATCCAGTCGTCCCCCGCTCCTCCTTTGAAGGAGTTGGCTTGATCGTTTCCTACAAGCAAGTCGAAGCCTATGCTACCTACGATAGTATCGGTGGCACCGAAGTCCTTCAGAACAATTGCTGGAAACGACAGAGGACTACCTAGATCGGGACTAGCAAAGGGAGTGGTGCCTACGGTAGTAGGTCTTGTAAGTGTAACGGTAAAAGTATTATCGCTGTTGGGCAAGACTTGAACTCTTTCAAGGTCACCGCCAGATGCTGCGCTGAAATCGGCGACCTTGTTGTTTGTCCGTGTCGAATCCTCAACGGCATAGGTATTTTCAGAGGTTCCTTGATTGAACTCGTAGATATCCTCCCCGCCTTCTGTCTTGGTAGGCGCGAAGAGGATGCTATCCATATCCCATGTGAATGTATCCGCATTGCCGTAGCGGAAGGTGATGATCTCATTCGTGACGAAGTCCTTTATCGTATCACCAACGTAGGCATCCTCGATCGTGAGCGTTAGAGGATCCTTGCCGTCTGCTCTGCCCTCGAAAGATAAAACGAGATCCTCTCCGTTTTTCGTTAAAGCAAAATCTGATAACGCCAACATTTCTGCCAGTGTCGTGATGGCAGACGCGCCCGTAGCAGACCAAGCCGAGATGTCGATGAGGACATTATTAAAATCGTCTGCTACCAACGACACAGAGTCTTCCGAGAACAGATCAACCCTCAACGTCGGCTCGGGGTCATCGTAGACAACGAGTGCGTTAATATCATCCTCGATAATATCGAAGGATTCGCCGCGGACGTCGTTGTTGACGATCTTGATATTTTCTATCTGAGACGCATCGGCGGCGGTTTTGTGCAGCGTGATCTGATTGCCATTGCTAAAAGTCAAGACGAAGGCGGTGCCGCCATCCGCCTCCGAGACAGAATCGATGCCGATGGCTCTGAGTATCGCTGTGGTTGCGTCTGCCCTTATAGTCGGGTCCGTAGAAGTAGTAACTTCACCCTTAGCTCGGGCATAGTCGTTTGCACTGACGCGGATTTCCAGCGTGTCCGTGTCGGTATCTGCTCCTGTATCTGTGATGTCGTCTGTGCCGTCTTGTCTTTCGAGTGTATGGTAATAGACAAAGGTGTCGTCACCACCGCCGCCCTCCAGCGTGTCTGTGCCTCCGCTTGCGCCTACACCGCCTTCTAGACGGTTATCATTGTTGTCGCCCGTTAGCGTGTCGCCGAAAGCCGAGCCTCTAATGTTCTCGATATCTGTGAGCGTGTCTCCCTCGGCATCGTCTCCTGTGTTCGCCGCGCCTGTAACCAAGCTGACCGTAACACCTGCATTGTTCCCATCCGTATCCAATGACCCCGCGTAGCTTGCGGTGTCGCTTCCGCCGTCGCCGTAAAGCATATCTTCGCCCTCGCCACCTTCGAGGATGTCGTCGTCGTCACCGCCGTAGAGTTCGTCGTTGCCTACACCGCCGTAGAGTTCGTCGTTGCCCGCGAGACCTCCGATTTTGTTGACCTTGTCGTTGCCCGTGAGCGTGTCGGCGTGGATGCTTCCGAAGATGTTTTCAATGTTCAGAAGCGTGTCGCCGTCTGCGTCTCCTGTTGATGTCTGCTTGCCCTTGTTGTTAAGATCGACCTGAATAGCAGCGCCTGAACCTGCGTAGTTTGCCGTATCCTCATCGTCTCCGCCGTCGAGGGTGTCTGCGCCTGCGCTACCGATGAGGGTGTCGTCTCCGTCCAACCCTGCCAAGTATTCGCTTCCTGCGCCTCCCGTCAGTGTGTTGTCACCCGCTGCTGGATCCAACACGATATTGAGCGTATCGCCTGGTGTTGTTCCGTACTCGAATTGGAAAGTTCCTGCCGAGCGGAAATTTTCGATCTTCACGATGGATTTACTTATGCCGTCCTCTTTATCAAAGGTAATCGTGAGTATGTCGCTAGCGAGCGTGATTTTGAATTGGCTCTGCCAGTTCACTCCCGCTTCCGCCTCTGTGAATCGCAGGACGCTGTCGACTCCTGCCTCTGCTTCTATGATGGTGTCTTCGCCGCTTATTCCCGTAAAGAGATATGTATCTACGCCCAATCCTCCCTCAAGCGTATTATCATTTCCGTCGCCCGTGAGAGTGTCTGCGCCTTCGCCGCCTTTGATAGTTTTAACATCGCTTAGGATGTAGCTCCTGTAAAGATTTCCCAAAGAATCCTTGACGACAGCCAGCAACACTCCGTCCTCCCCCTCAATAGGTGTGACTTCCAGCGTCTTGTCGCTACCCAACAAGGTTTCAAAGTTTGCATTCGTTGTTGTGCTGTCTCCATCGATGAAGAAGGAGGTGTCGCCACTGATCGTTGTTCCCGTCGCATTCGTGAAGTCTGACGAGAAGGAGGCCACCTCATTGAAAAGCCCGTCGCGGAAGATTATGGGCAAGGCGGCGAAATCTGCTATCGGGACACCTGTATCTGCATCATAGACATCGTTAAAGGTCAGAGCGTTTGTGGTATCGTGGCTGCCGTCTTCGTTCACAAAGATGATTTTCAAGTTTGCACCCTCCTTGAAGAATGCGATGCGACCGGAAGCCAAAAGCTTCGCTAGCGTGTCGCTGCTGGCGAAGTCGGGGATGAGCGCGGAGAGATCGATGAAGAAACTGCTACCAAGAGCATCATCTAGCACCTCTATCTCGTTGGCAGGATCGGCGCTGGAGATGTATTTAAAGTCTGTACGCGCATTAGCACGCGCGAAGGCTGCGTAGGCTGCTGCCAAATCTGCTGCGTCAACCTCCATCGAGGTTGCCGAAGCATCGGATATTTCTAGTTTGAATCTTCCATTAGTGATGTCGTTTGTCTTGAGAAGGATATAGTTGTTAGCGTCGGCATTGGTAGCGGGGTCGGTAGTGTCTGTGTCGAAGACGAGGCGCACCGTGCCAAGAGCATCGCCCTCTTCTGCATGGAAGCGTATCAAGCCTATCGGCAAGTTTTCTGTCCCGACTGCCGTATCGGGTATCCACGCACCTGTGAGGGATTCGACATGGAGTTCAAGGGTGTTGGCGATGATCTCATTGTCTTCCGTGATCGAGTCCACTCCGTCTTTTCTTGTGGCTGTGTAGTGATAGACATAGGTATCCTTGCCCAAGCCGCCTTCTAGCGTGTCTGTGCCGTCTCCACCTTCTAGCGTGTCTGCGCCCGCGCCGCCGTAGAGTTCGTCGTCGCCTGTCCCTGTCTCGTCGGTGGCATCCGTGCCGCCGTAGAGGAAGTCGTCTCCCGCGCCGCCTGTGATTATATCGTCGCCCGCGCCGCCTTGGAGGTTGTGGGGGGTGGTGAGGAGATCGTCGCCCGTGAGCGTGTCGCCGTAAGCCGAGCCGATGAGGTTCTCGATGCCTGTGAGCGTGTCGCCTAATGCCTCTCCTGATCCTATTGTCTGTTTTGTCAGTTCGCCGAGATCGACAGTGACACCCTCTGCAGCATTTTTGTAGCTCGCGGTGTCGATTCCTCCTCCGCCGTCGAGCGTGTCTTCGCCCAAGCCTCCTTCGAGAATGTCGTTGCCCAAGCCGCCTTCGAGAATGTCGTCGCCCAAGCCTCCTTCGAGGATGTCGTTGCCCAAGCCGCCTTCGAGTTTGTTGTCATTTGTGTCGCCCGTTAGCATGTCATCGTATTGGCTTCCGATAAGGTTTTCGATGTCCTTAAGCGTGTCGCCTGTTGCGTCTCCGTTGTTAACTACAGTAATTGAATCGCGGCGGTATAATGCCTGCTCATCTGTGAGGCTGAGATTGACACGGACACCTCCCAAAACAGCGGAGTCGGCATAGCTCGCCGTATCCGCTCCCTCGCCACCATCGAGCGTGTCTGCGCCCAAGCTGCCTAGGAGGATGTCGTCTCCCGCAAAGCCGAGTTGGTAGTCGTCTCCCGTGCTTCCCAAAAGTGTGTCTGGGATGCCTAGGTCATTCGTCCCCAGCACGATATTGAGGGCAACATCACCCGTTCCCTGGAAGATGAATTTTTCTGGCGCGAAATCCGAGATGGTCAATATCGAGGAGAGGGTGCCGTATGTGATCTTGAGCGTGGTGTCAGCGAGCGCAAATAAGGTGAAGTATCCCAAACCTGCAGCGTCTGTGAAGCGCAGGATATTGAAGCCATCGGCATCTTCTATGGTGTCCGAACCGCTTTGTGAGTTAAAGAGATAGATATCATCGCCGTCACCACCTTTAAGGGTATCGTCTCCCGCACCGCCGTCGAGCGTGTCTATGCCTGCGCCGCCCTCAAGTGTGTCGCTGCCCGCCTCGCCATAGAGCAAGTCGTCGTCTTTGTTGCCGCGCAAGGTGTCGCCCTCGTCGCCGCCGCGCAAGGTATCGCCGCCGTCACCACCTTCAAGCGTGTCTACTCCCGCGCCGCCCGTGAGGGTATCTACGCCGCCTTCGCCTTGGAGAGTTATGCCCGTATCGTCTGCCGTGAGGGTGTCTGCGCTGTCGCCGCCCGTGATCGTCTTAACGCCGCGCAGGATGTAGCTCCCGACAAGATTGAATGGAGGGGCTGCATCTCTGACGACCGCCAGCAACACACCTTCGCCCGCGACAGGCGTTATTTCCAGCGTTTTGTCGCTACCCAACAAGGTTGCGAAGTTTGCATTCGTTGTTGTGCCGTTGCCGTTGATGAAGTAGTCGGTCAAGGAGGGGTCTGCATCGATCACTGTTCCCGTCAAATTAGTAATTGCTGTTCCGAAAGTAGAGACTTCAAACTGTCGACCGTCTTGGCGGAAAATGATTTTCACGTCTCTGAAAGCTTCGAGCAAGTTGCCTCCTGCGTCATAGACATCGGTAAAGGTCAGAGAGTTTGTGTCATCGTAGCTGCCGTTGGCGTTCACAAAGACTATTTTCACATGTTGGTTCGTATCGCCCGTTCTAAAGAAGGCGACTCGACCAGAAGCCAAAAGATCCGTTAGCTCTGCGAAACCCTCGAAGCCGTAGATGTCGTCGCTGAGATCGGACAAGTCGACAATATACTCGTCGACGAGAGAGCTGCCTGACTTATCTGGCGTGTTAGAGTTCACGTTGTCGTAGGCAAAGTCCGCAGGGATGTTAGCCTCATAGGCAGCGAAGGCTGTACTAACAACTACCGCCTCAATCGGCGGGATTGGCGCACCGTCGGGGTCGAAGAGTTGCAGAGAGAATTTTGCAGCACGGAGATCGGCTTTGTTTAAAACGATATAGTTGTTAGCATCGGCGTTGGTTGCAGGGTCGCTACTGTCTATGTCGAAAACGAGGCGAACATTGTCAGAGTCATGCCGATCAAATCTTATCAACCCTGTCGGCACGCCGTTAGGGTCTGTAGTTGTGTCCCATGCTGTTGAGGGGGTATCGACAAGGATTTCAAGGATGTTGCCTGTATCCTCGCCTGCTGCGATGGTGTCCGCTCCGTCTTGTCTTGCGTTTGTGTAGTGATAGACATAGGTATCCGCGCCCGCGCCGCCCGTTAGCGTGTCTGCTCCCTTGCCGCCCTCTAGGCGGTTGGCAGCGCCGTCTCCGATGAGCGTATCGCCGTATTGGCTTCCGATGACATTTTCAAAGTTGGAGATCCTATTGTCGAGCACGCCTCCTCCTGTATAAGTCGCTGTCTGTGCGCCGCCCACAACATTCAAGTCGACAGCAACCCCTGCGCTCTCGTCCGCGTAGGAGATGGTGTCTGCTCCACCGACTCCTCCGTCGAGCGTATCTTCGCCCACGCCGCCTATGATAGTGTCGTCGCCCGCGCCGCCTTCTATAGTGTCCGCGCCTGCGCCACCGTCGAGCATGTCGTTGCCCGCGTCGCCGTAGAGGAAGTCGTCGCCCGCGCCGCCGTCGATGGTATCTACTCCGCCGCCGCCCTCAATCTTGTTGCCTTGGTTGTTACCGGTGAGCGTATCTGCTCCCGCGCTACCGATGATGTTTTGCACGCCTGTGATATCGATGGATTTCGTGTTACCCCCGCTTATTATCGTGGCTTGGCTGGCAACAGCAGAATTAGCAGAAAGGGCGAGGGTCACCTTGTCGTTGGCATCGCCAAAGGCTGCGAAAGAAACGGTATCGACATTTTCTCCGTCAACCGAGATTGTGTCTAGAGGGTCGACTTCGAGATCTTCCTGACCCGTTGTTTGGCTTGTAACGAAGATCTTATCCACCAAGCCTTTCAGGTTCTCGGTGATGGAGGCTGACCCCGTCGGGGTGGTGGCGAACTCAAGCGAGAACCTGTTGTTTGTGGAAACATCTCCGTAGGTCAGCGAGATGGTATGGTCTGTCTGTGCAACTCCTGCGTTATTCTTCATGGTCAAGATCAGCTTGTCGCCAGCTGTATTCTTATCTATCTCTATCAAGTCTCTCCACTGCAGCCCCGAGGTCGTATCGACGACGATGCGGATGATGTTGGTATCTGTATTGACCTCCGCATTGATGGTATCCGCGCCGTCTTTTCTGCCGCCCGCTATGTTGGAGTAGTGATAGACATAGGTATCCGCGCCCGCGCCGCCCGTGAGGATGTCTGTATCCGCGCCACCCTCTAGCCTGTCGTTGCCCGCGCCGCCGTCGAGGGTGTCTCCGCCCTCGCCACCCTCAAGCCTGTCGTTGCCCGCGCCGCCGTCGAGGGTGTCTGCGCCCTCGCCGCCGTAGAGTTCGTCGTTGTTCGCGCCGCCGTCGAGGTTGTCTGCGCCCTCGCCGCCGTAGAGGAAGTCGTTGCCTGCGCCGCCGATGAGGGTGTCTCCGCCCAAGCCTCCCCTCAAGGTATCGCCGCCCGCGTTTCCTTCTAGGGTGTTGGCATTGTTGTCGCCGGTGAGTATGTCTGCGCCGCTGCCGCCTTTGATGTTTTCGATATCGAGGACGGCGATATCGTGCGAGCCAAGCGTTCCTGTAAACCTTCCTGTAAGCGTTCCTGTTCCGTCCGCAGGGGCGAGCTCGACAGCCTCCGATAGTGCCGAGAAGTCGGCTGTGATGTCGCTACCCGACCCCAAAACGAGGTAAGTGTCGGCATCTGTGACTTGGTTGGGAGCGCGAACGACATATCCATCCAAGCTCGTGATAAAGTTGCTGTCATACACCAGCCTTGTGCTACCTGCTGGTAGCACCACTTCATTATCTACGACGAGCTCAGCGGGCGTTCCGACGGCGTCTGTTATAGTGATCTTAGGCGGCGGATCATTGAGGGTGATCGTATTTATTGCCTTAGTGTTACCGTCGCCGAGGGTGAGCGTGAGCTTGTCGCCGATTTTTTGGTAAGAGAACCTTCCGCTCGCTAACAAGGCTTGGATTGTCGTAAAGGTGTCAACTAAAGAACCGATCTGTATTACCACCTCGCCTTTGTCATCGAGGGTTGAACTTGCACCGCCTGACAGATAGTTATGAAATTGCGGAGGCGGGGGGTTGGCAAATGCATCGTAATCCTCTCGTAGTTGAGAGTCCGTTAGATCGAATTGCTTGTCGCCTCCGTATTGAATTTCCAGTTTGAACTTTGAAGTACCTCCGTCAGCGTCTCCGTTGCTATCGAGGTCGTCTCTGGTCAAAACGATATAGTTGGTACTATCGAAGGAAAGAAGCACCAAATCACTATCGCTGTCGTGCTTCTTGAACTGTACTGTCTTGCCTACCCCCCACAAATCTTCTGCGTTAGTATCGTCGACTACAATGCGGATGGTGTTGCCTGAACTCGCTTCTTCCTTGATGGTGTCGATTCCGTCTTTTCTTGCGCCTGTGTAGTGATAGACATAGGTGTCTGCGCCCGCGCCGCCTTCTAGAGTGTCTGCGCCCGCACCACCTTCAAGCCTGTCGTCGCCTGTTCCGCCCTCCAGAGTGTCTGCGCCTGCATCGCCGTAGAGTTCGTCGTTGTCGTCGCCGCCGCGCAAAGTGTCGTCGTCGCCGCCGCCGTGGAGTTCGTCGATACCAGTACCACCCTCTAGGGTGTCTGTGCCGCCGCCGCCTTCCAATATGTCTTTGCCCGCCTCTCCGTAGAGTTCGTCGTTGTCATCTCCGCCGCGCAAGGTGTCTCCGCCGCCGCCGCCGTGCAAGGTGTCTTCGCCTCTACCGCCATCTAGGATGTCTTCACCCGTGTCTCCATCGTTTGAGCCTTGGTTTCCGCCGTATATGATGTCGTTGCCATCGCCACCTTCAAGAACGATATCGTCTCCCGCGCCGCCAACGAGAACATCGTTGCCGCCGTTGCCGTAGAGTTCGTCTGCGCCTTCACCGCCTTCTAGGGTGTTTTTCTCGTCGTCGCCCCTGAGCGTATCGCCTTCACTGCTGCCGATGACATTTTCAAAGCCTTCAATATCGTCGAGCGAAGAAGTCTGCGTGCCTAGATTGACGACAACTGCATCACCCTCACCTTCGTAGGAGAGGGTGTCGCCCTTCACGCCGTGTGAGCCGCCGTCGAGGTCGTCGCGTCCCGCACCGCCTTGGATAGTGTCGTCTCCTCCCAAGCCTTCGATCTTGTTGGTCTTGTCGCTGTCGGTATTGTCGTTGCCCGTGAGTATGTCATCGTAAGCCGAGCCTTTGATGTTCTCTATGTCTGTGAGCGTGTCGCCGTCTGCCTCTCCCGCTGTGCCTCTGCCTACATCGTCACCTGTACCGAGAGCGACCTCGACCCCCGCAGTGGCGTTTTCGTAAGTGGCGGTATCGACCCCGTCGCCGCCGTCGAGTTTGTCTTCACCTGCGCCGCCTTCTAGTGTGTCGTCGTCGTCTCCGCCGTAGAGTTCGTCGTTGCCCGCATTGCCCTTTAGGATGTCATCTTTCTCGCCGCCCTGAAGGATGTTTTTCTCACCATCGCCCGTGAGCGTGTCTGCTTCGTCTGATCCGATAACATTTTCTATGTTTGTGAGCGTGTCGCCCGCAGCGTCTCCGTTGTTGTTGGTGTCCTGCGGCACACCCTCGTCGTTAAGGTCGACCCGTACACCCGCGTCCGAATCTGCGTAGCTTGCCGTATCCTCGCCCTCTCCTCCGTCGAGAATGTCGTTGCCCTCGCCGCCGTCCAGTTCGTCGTTGCCGTCGCCCCCTTTCAATGTATCGATGCCGTCGCCGCCGTAGAGTTCGTCGTTGCCGCCGCCGCCGTAGAGTTCGTCGTTGCCTGCGCCGCCGTATAGTTTGTCCTCGCCTGCTCCGCCGCTGTTTTCGTCTTCGTTGTCGCCGCCGTAGAGGATGTCGTCGTCATCCTCGCCGTAGAGTTCGTCGTTGTCGTCGCCCCCTTTCAATGTATCGATGCCGTCGCCGCCGTATAGTTCGTCGTTGCCTGCGCCGCCGTCGAGCGCATCTGAGCCCGTTCCTGTGTCATCGCGTTTATCGTCACCGCCGTAGAGGATGTCGTCGTCGTCCTCGCCGTAGAGTTCGTCGTTGTCGTCGCCCCCTTTCAAGGTATCGATGCCGTCGCCGCCGTATAGCTTGTCGTCGCCCTCTCCGCCGTCGAGATCGTCGTCGCCTGTTCCTGTGTCATCTTCTACTTTGTCTCCGCCGTAGAGAACATCGTCCATCCCTTCACCCTCTATGATATCGTCTCCGCCGCCGCCTTCTAGGGTGTTTTTCTCGTCGTCGCCCGTGAGTTTGTCGCCGACATCGCTGCCGATGACATTTTCAAAGTTATCGATATCGTCTCGATTAGCGCCAGTATCATCTGCCTCCCTATCATAGTCTCTTGCTCTACCCGTACTACCCGCGCCCAAGTCGACGGCAACCCCTTCGTCCTCGCCCGCGTAGGAGAGGGTGTCTGTGCCTACGCCGCCGTCGAGGGTGTCTTCGCCGCCGCCGCCTTTGATAGTGTCGTCGCCTGCCAAGCCTTCGATCTTGTTGGAATCGTCGTCGCCCGTGAGCATGTCGCCGAAAGCCGAGCCTCTGATGTTTTCGATATTTTTGAGCGTGTCGCTACCTACATCTCTTCCTCCGCCTCTGTCTGTGGCTGTCTCTGCCTCGAGGTTTGCATCGACCCCATTGTTGGCATTTTCGTAGCTTACCGTATCACCATCGTCTTCGTCGCCTACGCCACCGTCGATGAGATCGTCGCCCTCGCCACCTTCGAGTGTATCGTCGCCCTCGCCGCCGTAGAGCTCGTCGTTGTCATCGCCGCCGTAAAGCTTGTCGTCGTCCGCGCCGCCGTAGAGGGTGTCGTCGTCCTCGCCGCCGTAAAGCTCGTCTTCCTCTTCACCACCTTCTAGTGTATCTTCTCCCTCGCCGCCGTATAGCTTGTCTTCACCCTCGCCGCCCTTGAGGGTGTTGTCCTCATCGTCGCCCCTGATCGTGTCGTCTCCCTCGCCGCCGGTAACATGTTCAAAGTTGGAGATCGTGTCGATCGTGGCGCCGCCATCACTATCCTTTGCCGTCTGCTTGTTGCCGTCGTCCTTGAGATTGATGAAAACAGCGTCCCTCTCGCCCTCGTAAGAAAGGGTATCCTCGTCCTCGCCGCCGTCGAGGATGTCAATGCCCTCGCCACCTTCGAGGATATCGTTACCCTCGCCGCCTTGCAGATCATCTGCTCCGTCGCCGCCGTAAAGTTTGTCGTCGTCGTCTCCGCCCAAAAGCGTATCCCTGCCGCCTTCGCCGCGCAAGATGTCGTCTCCTTCCCTACCCTCAAGGATGTTGGCAAAATTGTCACCTACAAGTCGATCGTCGTATTGGGTGCCGATGACATTTTCAAAGTTCTCGATAAGATCGCGATCGGCAATCTCAATGCGTTCTAGCTCCCCAAGATTCCCATCCGGATTCAGACGGTAGTCGTTCGCTTTATCATCTCCCAAGTTGACGGCGACGCCGACACCTGTGTCCTCGTCCTCGTAAGTTAGTATGTCGCCTACGCCGCCGCTGTCGCGCTTGTCATCTCCGCCGTCGAGGTCGTCTTTACCCTCTCCCCCGCCGATCGTGTCGTCTCCATCGCCGCCTTTGATGACATTAGCCTGGTTGTTGCCGATAATTATATCGTCGCCGCCGGTGCCGATGATGTCGGTCGTCCCTACGATATTGATATTCCTTGTGACGCCACCCGCAGTAATCTCAGCGTTCGTAGAGGAACCAGGAGCATCGTCGAGATTAACCACGAGGCTGTCGTCACTAGAGCTGAAGCCGCTGAAGTCGAGTTCGCCGCCGCGATCATCGTCGGCGAGACTGTTAGAAATCTCTTGGTTGCCGTCCAAAGGTTCGCTGTTCTGAATGTCGGCGAGGGTAACATCAACCTCCAGCCTCGGCAGCTCTGTTATCAAGTCTTCCGCCGAAACGGTGATTTTGTTGCCAGCGGCATCTTCAAGACTAATTTCAAATTTTTCGGCGGCGGCGGCAATGTCTGCTCTGTAGACACGAATATAGTGGCTAGATTCCACGTCGCTGCCTCCGTTGATAAGAAACACGATATGGACGAAATCACCATTGGGGTCATCGGGATCATTGATTATTTTGATATAATCTTCCCATGCGCCTCTATTGGCGACCTGATTCAAGACGATGCGGATGGTGTTGTCGTCCTCCGCCTCTTGATTGATCGTGTCGATTCCGTCTTTTCTGCCATTCGCCGTGTCTATGTAGTAATAGACATAGGTATCCTCGCCGTCGCCGCCCTCAAGCGTGTCGTCGCCCTCGCCGCCTTCTAGGGTGTCGTCGTCGTCTCCGCCGTAGAGTTTGTCGTCGTCGCCGCCGCCGTAGAGTTTGTCGTCATCGTCGCCGCCGTAGAGTTCGTCGTCGCCGTCGCCGCCGTAAATAAAATCCTCGCCTGTGTCGCTTTCGCCAGCGAGTTCGTTTTCGCCACCGTAGAGTTCGTCGTTGCCGTCGAATCCGAGCAGGTAATCCTTCTCTCCGCTCCCTGTCAATGTATCTCCTCCTGTCGATCCCAGAACGATGCCGAGGTCGTCGTTATCCCCATCTCCGTGCTTGAACTTGAAGTCTCCCGCTCTGCTATAGTCTTCGATCTTGACCGACCCCGTGTCGCTACCGTCGGTAAATGTGATCGTCAGATCGTCGTCTTCTAAGGCAAAGGAGAATTTTTCCTGCCATGCGCCCCTGTTGCTCGGAGAGTCGTCGAAGCGCAGGATGTTGACGACTCGGTCTCCTCCAACCACCTCGTCAGCGTCCGTGAGCGTGTCGTCGCCGAAGGCACCCTCGAAGATGTAGGTATCCGCGCCACGCCCACCTTGGAGAATGTCGTTGTCGTCGCCACCTGTGAGCGTGTCTGCTCCGTCGCCGCCTTCCAGCGTATCTACGCCCGCGCCGCCCTCGAGAGTATCGTCTCCCGCGCCGCCGATGAGCGTGCTGCCTTCGCGGTTGCCCTTTAGCGTGTCTGCGCCCGTACCACCGATGATATTTTGTATTCTTGCCACATCGATCTCTTGGAAAACAGCACCATTGCTGTCGGTAATTATGGCTTTTTGCGGACTGGTTTGCGAAAGGTCGAGTGCAACCGAATAAGGATTATCTACATCGTTGAACTCTGCAAAAGAAAGTGTCGTTGCGGCGCTGTCTCCTGTCGCGGTGGTTGTCACGCCGCGAACGACGGTGAGGGTTGTGAGGCTACCGTCTCCTTGCAAATCGATCTCGCCTAGGTAATCTCCCAGCTCTGTGGCAGTGACAAAGGCATCGGCGTTGTCCAAGTCTTCGTCGCTGCCGAATTGGATAGAGAATTTTTTCGCCAACACATCGTCAAGTTGCAGTGTGATGCTATTGTCGTTAGTGTTCGGTGTTCCATCGGAATTCCTCAATGTTAGCGTCAGCGTACCTTCCTCGCGGTCGGTCTTGCCCTTAACGAAGGATGTTCTCCAGTCTGGGTTACCGCCAAATCTACCTTGGTCGAGAACGATGTGGATGGTGTTGACGATGTTGACTCCCGCTATCGTATCGTTTCCTTCCGACAAGATCGTGTCTTTTCCGTCATGGTCGATTACGTTGTCATCGTTGGTATCGGAAGTGTATCGATAGATGTAAGCATCCTCGCCCATCCCACCTGTTAGCGTGTCTGCTCCCTTGCCGCCTGTGATAGTGTTGCCCTCTTCGCTGCCTGTGATAGTGTCTGCAAAATCGCTCCCTTTGATGTGATCGATCGAGCTGAGAGCGTCCGTGTAGTCTTGCCTGAATCCTTCTGATCGCGAGACTGTTTTTCCTCCCAAATCGGCAACAATCCCCTCTCTACTTTTGCTCTGTTCGTAGCTCACGACGGAGTTTGCTTTCCCTACGATGAGGAGGCCCTGAGCGAGTTCGTCGCTTGTCAAAATATGAGTGTCATTCTCGGCAATATCGATCACTTTCAAATTCTGTAAGACACTGAGCTCGACAATCCCTTGCTTAACAGGAGGGTTACTAAGGGTGCTGCCGTAGTCAAATTTCAATTCTGCGCTGTCCGACAGAACGTCGAAGTTCTCGATGGTGAGTGTGTTCTTGTCGTTGCCTTCGAAGGATATTATGAGACTTGCTCCATCTCTGCTGGTTTCGATACCCTGCTCGCGCAGTTCTAATAGGAACTCCAATCCCGTCGATGCAGTGTCAAGTGCTTCAATTGCAAGGTCGCTGAGGGAGAAGTCTGTTATATCGATTGAGATCGTTCCGATGTCGCGGTCCAAGTCGTATATCGTGTCTTCGTTGTTCTCGCTGCCCGACCTGTATTCGTATTTGTAGTGGTCTTCTCCCTCTCCTCCCTCCAGCCTGTCTTTTCCGTCTCCGCCGTCTAGAGTGTCGTCCTCGCCGCCGCCCTTCAAGGTGTCGTCGCCTGCGTCGCCGTAGAGAGTGTCTTCTCCCGCACCGCCTTCCATAATGGCATCGTCTCCGTCGCCGCCGTGGAGTTCGTCGTCTCCCGCACCGCCTCGCAATGTGTCCGCGTCCGCACCGCCGTAGAGCGTGTCATCACCCGCTCCTCCCTCCAGCCTGTCTGTCCCGTCGCCGCCCTCCAGCCTGTCTTCACCTGTGCCGCCGTAGAGTTCGTCGTCGCCGCCACCGCCATAGAGCATGTCGTTGCCCTCATCGCCGTAGAGGAAGTCGTTATCTGCGTCGCCGTAGAGGAAGTCGTTGCCGCCGCCTCCTCGCAAGGTGTCCCCACCGCTCCCGCCACGCAAAATGTTTCCATTCTCGTCGTCTCCTGTGAGCTCGTCGACCTTTGAGCTACCGATGATGTTCTCGATGCTGGTGAGCGTATCCTTGTTCGCGTGTCCGCCTGTTTCTTGGAGTTCGTCAGAGAGATCGACGTTGACACCATCGTCGGAGTTTTCGTAGCTTGCGGTATCGTTGCCTGCTCCGCCGTCCAAGGTGTCTCCGCCGTCTCCGCCTTCCAGTGTGTCGTCGCCGCCGAGCCCTTTGAGTGTGTTGTCCCTGTCATCGCCGATCAGGATGTCCTTGTAGAGATCGGGGTCGTCTGCGGGAGGTACATCCCCAAGATCAGAACCGATGAGGTTGCCAATCTGATCGAAGGTGTCTCCCGCAGCCCCACCAGCTGACCGACTATCGTCTGCAAGGCTGGCTGCGACCCGTATGAGCGACCTTTCGTACGAGACCGTATCCAGAAACCTATCATCGACCAAATCACCCCCATAGTAAGTGTCGGGTTTGGGCAGACTTGTGTCGGGATCGACCTCATCGTAAAAGGTTCTGCCGATTGTGCGAAAGCTGCCCGCCAAGTCTGTCGCCGAGACGATGTGTTTGACATTGTTTCCGTCAAAAATCTCCAGCTGGAATCCTGCCTCACCGATGCCTTCCACTGACACGAGGATGTAGTTTTCGTCGTCTGCTTCGTCGAATTTGATTCGGAGGTAATCTTTCATACCTCCTTCTTCGAGCACGGGGGTACGTTCGAACAGGACACCGTTATTCTGCAATTGCTGTAGCAAGGTCGGATCATTCGCTGCCCCATCGGAAGCGTAGTTATCGTCAAGGTAAATTTGGATTGTGTTCGCACCGCTGTCGACGATGGTGTCGATGCCGTCAGTTCTGTCGCCTTGACCGGTTCTATAGTAATAGACATATGTGTCCTCGCCGTCGCCGCCCTCAAGCCGATCGTCGCCCTCTTTCCCTTCGAGGATATCTTTTCCCGCGCGCCCTTCGAGAATGTTGTCAAAGCTGTCTCCGTAGATTTCGTCGTCGCCCGCTCCTCCGATGACATTTTCAAATCCTTCGATGCTCTCGTCGACATTAATGGTGCGCCCGCCCTCGCCCGCTCTTCTCGCCCTCTGTATTCCTCCGTCGTTCAAATCGACGGTTAGTCCCTCCTCTTCGTTCTCGTAAGAGACGGTGTCGGAACCCGCGCCTCCGTCGAGCCTATCTTTACCCTCTCCCCCTTCGATGACATTGTCCTCGTCGTCTCCCGTTAGCCTGTCTGCGCCGACGCTTCCGATGAGGTTTTCTATGTTGGAAAGGATGTCGCCCGCAGCGTCTCCGTTGTCAGGACTATTGGGATTTGTGCTATCGTATTTTTCTGGCTGCGCAACCCCCTCGAGATTGAGATCGACATTGACCGCCATCTCGGAGTTTTCGTAGGATGCCGTATCTTTGCCCAAGCCGCCGTCCAAGGTGTCTGCGCCCGCTCCGCCCTCGAAGACATTGTCGCCCGCATCCCCCGTTAGCATATCGTCGCCCTTGGAACCGATGATATTTTCGAAACCGCCGATCGTGTCGCGCGAAGAAGTCTGTCCTCCGCCCGTATCCCCCAAATTGACGATAACCCCTCCGTCCTCGCCCTCGTAAGAAAGCGTGTCTATGCCCTCGCCGTCGCCGCCGTAGAGATTGTCTAGCCCGCCGCCGCCCGCGATGACATTGTCCTTCTCATTGCCTGTGATGATGTCACTATCTTTAGAGCCGATGACATTTTCAAAGTTTGCGATGTCATCGCGCGTAGCACGATCCGCATCATTGTTGACTGCCGTCTGCTTTCCCGTGTTCGCGTCCACCACCGCCAAGTTGACATCAACCCCTTCCTCCTCACCTTGGTAAGAAAGGGTGTCTGTGCCGTCTCGACCGTCCAGCTCGTCTACCCCCTCGCCGCCTGCGATAACATTGTCCCCTGCATCGCCTTTGATCACATCGGCGTATTTCGTGCCGATCACATTTTCAAAGTTTGCGATGGTATCGCGCGTAGCACGATCCACATCGTTGTTGCGCGCCTCTTGCTCATTGGCATCGTTGGAGAGGTCGACTCTAACCCCGACACCTGTGTCCTCATCCTTGTAATCAAGCGTGTCTACCCCCTCTCCGCCGTCCATATCGTCTACCCCCTCTCCGCCTGCCAAGGTGTCGTCTCCTGCTCCTCCCTTGAGCGTGTCTGCGCCGCCTCTGCCCTCGAGCGTGTCGTCTCCCTCGCCTCCCTCCAGCGTGTTTGCTTGGTCGTTGCCCTTGATGATGTCGTCTCCCTTGCCGCCCCGCACATTTTCGATGGAGGTGAGCGTGTCGCCCGCATTTGCTGATGTCGAGCCGTCAGGCAACGCGCCCCTCTGAACTCCTTCATTCTCTAGGTCGACGGCAATGGGGTCATCGTAATTTCCGTAGTCGACGGTATCCTCATTATTTTCATCTGTGCCTCTAAACCTTTGCGGCACTGGCATGTCGTTTGCTTCAAAGGTGTTCCTTCCTCCATTGTTTTGGTCCGGCTCTCCTACCACATCGAAGTTGTTGCCGCGTGTGATTGTTGCTTCCTTAGGTGTCCCGTCCGCGTTGAAGGCTGTGACGACGTTCGTCTCCACCGATGTACGTTCCGGAGGCGGAGGCGGAGCATTAGGATCTCCATCTGTGACAGCAAAGACTTGGGGGAGGCGATCTTCCAGCGAGCTCCCACTCTCGGACAATGTCAAGGCGTTCGTGTCGAGTGTGACCGAAACATCCTTCAACTGCACGAGAGGAGTGCTAGCGTCTTCATCATCATCGACATAGAAGGACAGAGGAAAGGTAAATTGTCCTGGTTTGTCGGGGTCTTGGGGAATTTTCTCGACAGTTTTGACACTCGAAACAACTATTCCGTCTGCGTTCGTGGTTTCGCTGGTGATTTCCCTGTACACCTCCACCCCATCCGGCTCGTCCTTGCCCGGAGTGTAGACTTGTCGTATGATGATTTTTTCTTCTTCATTGATATTGGGATCACTGTTTGTAATCTTCTGTTTCAGAGTGCTGACATGCGTTCTCTTCTCTGCAACTGCCTGTCCCTGGCTGTTCGTCCCTGCGGAGGTGAATTCGACGTCGAAGCTTGCCCCGACAATCAGCGGCTTGAGCGGCGGGTTAAGATTCGACAGATCGATCTCGATATCCTGAGCCTCGAATGTGGCCGTTGTCTTCTTGGGCAGTGCGTTCGGCGCAAAGTTGCCGTCGTTGTCGAAGGTGCCTCCTTCGGCAACGCTCAGTTCGGTCAGTCTCCCATCGAGACCTGGCAAGGCGAAGTCTCCTAGGGGCTTTTCGCCTGGCTCGATCTTCCGTGTAGTGACTTGGTAAAACTCTGGGGCTGCGTTCGGGTCGTCGCTGTTGATAACTTCTTGCTGCAACGCATTCAAGTTGGCATCTTTTGGGGGGGGGATGCTGGAATCGACGGGGATTTCTGTCCCCCCTTCGCCGCCACAGGCTTCGAGCAGAAAGGCGAGAGCGCTCGAAGAGAGCAACGCACTTATTCTGAGCGCACGCTTGTTATCTTGTCGCACGCGCGATGCGCTTGCATCGCCGTTTGAGTTTCCGTTAAACGCTCCCTCTTCAGGGGGCGGGGTGGTCAGCGACACGGCTGATCCTCCTTTGACACTCGGCTGTCCCCCGCCTTACTTCCCGCGAGCATTGCCTCGGGTAGCGTAAAGAGAAGACATGGAGCTATTCTGCTCCAGCTTAGGAAACAAGGATCGCGACAATGTCATTTTCGACAATATCGCTTTCCTTGTCATTTCTTCCTGCCCTATATCCTCCATCTCCGCGAGACTTGTCGTCTCACCGAAAGTCCCTCAAAGAGTGCGAACAGAGTATGCAAACGAACAAACCAGACCTCAATTATTGACGCTGGCTTATTCCACATCCTCCGCTCTGTATCTCGCTCGCGCTGTTGCCCACGCTTTCTTGCCGAGATGCCAATCACCTTACGCCTTTGCGCGCAGGCTTGTCAACTCTTTTTTTTCACTTTTTTTATTTTTTTCACATCACATTTTTGTGATTGAGAATAAGCCCGACGGGTTGTTCTATTACCTGCTTGAATCGCTCGCAAAGTTGTGCGGCGGCAGCGCCGTCGATCGCGCGGTGGTCTGCGGAGAGGGTTGCCGAGATGCGCGTTTCCTCGACGATCTCAAACGAAGAGTTTTTTGTCAGCACCCTCTCGCCAGCCCCGACAGCGAGGATGGCAGCCTGCGGCGGATTGATGATCGCCTGAAAGGCTTGGATGCCGAACATGCCCAAGTTCGATATCGAGACGGTACCGCCCGTATACTCTTCGGGTTGCAACTTGCCGAGGCGCGCGCGCGCGATCAGCTCGTGCAACTCGCGCGCCAGCACAAGCAGGGGTTTGTTCGCGGCGTCTCGAACGATGGGGGTTATGAGCCCGCCGGGGACGGCGACGGCGACTGCCACATCGACGCGTTGGAAATGCTTCAGCCCCTCGTCTGTCCAGGCAACATTGACGGTGCCATCGTCTTGTGAGCGCATCTCCATGGAGAGTGCCAACCCTTTCACTAGCAGATCGTTGAGCGATACCTTGAAGGGTTTTTCGGACGCAGCACCATCAAGACGATGCTGCTCGTGCAAACGATGGTTGATCTGCTCGCGCAACGAGAGTAGCGCGTCTATACGACACGAGATTGTCAGCGTGAAATGCGGGATCGTCTGCTTGGAAAGCGTCAGCCTTTCTGCGATCACCTCGCGCATTCTCGTATGGGGGCGCAACACGAAGGGAGGCTCGACAGAAAGTTGGGAGGAAGGTGGCGAGACACCTTGCGGCAAACCTTGTCTCACTGCTTGTTCGACATCCTGTTGAACGATACGACCCCGCGGCCCGCTGCCTCTGCCTTGCAACAACGCGAGATCGATGCTTGCCTCGTCGGCGCGAACGCGCGCGCGTGGGGAGGCGAAGAGTCTGGTTTTGCTTTTTTCTTGTTCGCTTTGTCCTTGTTGGCTTTTTCCTTGCCGAGCCTCCAGCGCATCGAGGACATCTGCCGCTTTGATTTTGCCTTGACCTTTCTCTGCCGAGGAGAGCGTCTCGATAGCAATACCTTTGCTTTGCGCGAGCCTCCGCGCCAAAGGAGTGGCGCGCGGGGAGGAACAAGGGGTTGATGCGGTCATGCCTTGTTGCAGAGTTGCAATGCGCGGCGACAGATTTTCTCTAGCGATGGCAGCGCGAGTGCTTCGAGGTTTGCGGCATAAGGCATTGGAATATCCTCACCTGACAGACGTGCGATCGGTGCGTCGAGCCAATCGAACGCCATTTCACTCAAGGAGGCGGCGATCTCGCTAGCGATTCCCGCGAATCCCCAGCCTTCCTCGACTACGAGCATGCGATTAGTTTTCTTCAGAGATTGCAGCAGGCACTCGGTGTCGAGCGGTCGCAAGGAGCGCAAGTCGATGACCTCGCAGTCGATTCCTTGCTGTTGAAGCTCTTCTGCCGCCGCGAGACAAGAGCCTATCATACGCGAGAAGGAGACGATGGTGAGATCAGAGCCAGCACGCAACAGGGCTGCTTTGCCGAGCGGTATCAGCTCTTCCGTATCGATGACGGGAAATTCTTGCCCGTAGAGCATTTCGTTTTCCAAGAAGACGACGGGATTGTCGTCGCGTACAGCCGCCTTCAGCAGCCCCTTGGCGTCGCGCGCCGAATAAGGAGCGACCACCTTCAAGCCTGGGCAGTGCGCGTACCAGCTTGCGTAGCACTGCGAATGTTGTGCTGCTACGCGCGATGCGGCACCGTTGGGCCCACGAAAGACGATCGGACAGCGCAAGCTTCCTCCCGACATGTAGCTGATCTTAGCGGCAGAGTTGACGATATGATCGATCGCTTGCATCGCAAAGTTGAAGGTCATGAACTCGACGATCGGACGCAAGCCTGCCAAGGCTGCTCCTACGCCGATGCCGCAAAAGCCCATTTCGCTGATCGGCGTGTCGAGAACGCGCTTCGCGCCGAACTCTTCCAGCAGCCCTTGGCTGACTTTGTAGGCACCCTGATATTGTCCCACCTCTTCCCCTATGAGAAAAACACGCTCGTCACGGCGCATTTCTTCTGCCATCGCGTCGCGCAGGGATTCGCGCACACTTTGTTGTACGCTTGGTTGTTCGCTTGGACGAACGCCCGTAGTCACAGCTGGCGTTGCGGTTTCTTCGGCTTGCGGCTCTGGCTCTGGCTTTGACTTTGCTTTTTGTTTTGCGCCTGCTTTCTCTGCTGTTATCCCTGCTGTTATCTCGAAGCTAGGTGTCGGAGCGGTGATTGGTTCGATGTCGTCGCCTGCGATCAGAGCGATTGGCGTATTGACTTTGATATTTTTTGTACCTTCTGCGACCAGCAGTTTTTCGACCTTTCCCTCTTCGATGGATTCTACCTCCATGACCGCCTTGTCGGTTTCCACCTCGGCGAGCACTGTTCCTGATTCGACGATATCCCCCTCCTTGACGCACCAGCGCGCGAGCCCCCCTTCCGTCATGGTGGGGGAGAGGGCTGGCATCAGCACGGGGGTAGGCATCGTTTTGTCTTGTCTCTTTTATCTTTTTGCGTCAGGCGTAGATATCGGTTGCCAGTTCTTCTTCGGCGGGCAAGGGAGTTTGGACGGCAAAATCGGCGGCTTTTTTCATTTGCTCGCGCACCTGTTTGTCGATCTCCTTGAGTTGTGGCTCGTTTGCCCATCCTTTAGCCAGCAAGTGTTTTCGCATGTTTTCGATAGCATCGTGCTGCTCGCGCATGCCTTGAACTTCTTCTTTACTGCGATACTTGGCGGGATCGGACATGGAATGCCCTCGATAGCGATAGGTTTCCACCTCCAGTATGTATGGACCTTTCTCACGACAATGCGGCAGGACCCTTGCCACGGCTTCGCGCACGGCAAGCACATCCATGCCGTCGACCTCTTCGCCTGGGATTCCATAAGCGTTCCCTCGCGCAAAGAGGCGATGTCCGTCTTTAGTCGTGCCGGCGGCGGCGCGTTGAACGCTGGTACCCATGCCGTAGCGATTGTTCTCGATAACATATAGCACGGGCAGATGCCACAGCGCCGCCATGTTAAAGGACTCGTAGACTTGTCCTTGGTTGGCAGCACCGTCGCCGAAGAAGGTGGCGCAAACGCCGCCCGTGCCATCGTACTGATGGCGGAGCGCGATGCCCGTTCCCAACGATACCTGCGCGCCGACGATCCCATGTCCGCCAAAGAATCCCTTTTCGGGAGCAAACAGATGCATCGAGCCTCCCTTGCCCGCGCTTGTGCCTGCCGCCCTTCCTGTCAGTTCTGCCATTACGCGCTCAGGCTCGATGTCGCAGGCGAGCATGTGACCATGCTCGCGGTAGCCTGTGATCATGCTGTCGTCTGCTGCCAGCGCGCTTTTCACGCCGACGACGACGGCTTCCTGTCCGACATAGAGATGGCAGAACCCTCCAACCTCTCCCATGCCGTAGATTTGTCCTGCGCGCTCTTCGAAGCGTCGTATCTGCAGCATCTTCTGAAAAAGACCGAGCGCCTCCTCTGCCGAGATTGCCTTTTTAGAATTGTCGCCAGAAGAGGTTTTTGGCATGCGGGCAGGCAAAGGTTTGTTTGGAGTTTTGTTTGGGGGCTTGTTTGGCATCGGAGTTCAATTTTGGGCTTCGGGCAGGATCAATACTGCCTCGTCTTCGCGCGCCATCTTCAGTTTGGAGCGCAAAAGCATCTCCAAGGACTCGCGATCTAGGCTGTCTTCTTGCAAACGCTCGATGTTTTCCTCCAACGCAGCGCGCTCGAAACGCAGCCCCGCAACTAGGCTCTCCAAACGAGACTGCTGCAACTCCAAGCGCGAAAGCTCCGATAGACGATTCTCGCCGTAAAAAAGACGGTAGCCCATCGCAAGGCAATAGACGAATAACAACATCACTCCCCAGTTCTTCAAGGAAAACAAGGGAAAGCCCGCGAGCAGTCGAAAACCTTTCGCCATACACTCCTTAAACCACGCTTGACAAAAAAGCGCAAGCATTTTATTATAAGTTTTTATTCAACCCCTTCCCGCAAAAACATTCTTACTCAAGCAAAAGCCTGATAAATGTCCGCCCTGCTCTCCATAGAAAACCTACGCGTGCGCCTCGAAGAAGAGGGCGCGAAAAAAGAGATTTTGCGCGGTGTCTCGATGGAGATACCGCACGGCGAGGTGCATGCCGTGATGGGACCGAACGGCTCTGGCAAAAGCACGCTCGCCAGCATTCTCGCCGGCAGAGAGGGTTTCGAGGTCGAAGGGCGCGTCCTGTTCGATGGCGAGGACTTGCTCGCGTTAGAGCCTGAAGAGCGTGCGCACAAAGGGCTTTTTCTCGCCTTCCAGTATCCCGTAGCCCTGCCAGGCGTGCAAGGAATGCGTTTCCTCAGCGAGGCGTTGGACGCACAGGCACGCGCGCGCGGCGTGGAGGAGCCAGAAGACCGCATCGCCCAAGTGAAGCGTGTACGCGCGCTTGCGCGTGAGCTAGGCATCGAGGAGGGTATGTTGAAACGCGGTGTCAACGAAGGATTTTCCGGCGGCGAGAAGAAACGCAACGAGATGCTGCAACTCGCCGCTCTGAAGCCGAAGCTCGCCATCCTCGATGAAACCGATTCGGGGCTTGATATCGATGCCATGCGCAGCGTCGCAGAGGGCTTGAGCAGCATGCGGGATGGCAAACGCAGTTTTCTGATCATCACCCACTACCAAAGGTTGTTGGAATATATCGAACCCGATCGTGTCCATGTCTTGTTGGATGGGCGCATCGTACGCACGGGCGACAAGACGCTGTGCCTTGAGCTCGAAGCCGAGGGCTACGCACCCCTGCTACAAAAACAAAACGAGACGCACAGCGAGACAGAAGTGTCGGCGCGGGTTTGAAAAAGAGGCAATGTCCTCCCCTTCCTCCGCGCCCGCCTCCGCTGTCTTGCTGCCTGAACTGCCTGCGGGGCTGTTGCGCGACAAGGGGGAGGCGCGCGACCTCTTTTTACGACACGGATTGCCGCAGCGCGGCTCGCCTGCGGCGGAGCGTTGGAAGTACACACTGCTAGGAAAAATGGCAGGGACGCGCTTGCACCTGCCGCACGAGGGGCAGGCGGACTCGAAAATTACCAATACCATCGCGAACAAACGAGACGAGATCGAACGCTTTCCTGAGGCTAGCTTATTGCTGTTCGTGGATGGGAGGTTGCAAGACCATGCTCGCGCGCCTAATATCACGCCTTACGCGGGTTTGCCGCGCGTTACCGCAGACCAACCTTTGGCTGCGCTCAATGTGGGGTCGCGCTGCGAGGCGTGGCGCGTTGTGCTGGACGAAGGCACGCCCTTCTTGCATGTGCTCTTTCTTGCGAGCGAAACGGACGATGCTGTCTCCTCGCCTCTTCACTCGCTTGCTTTGTTGCAAACGCGCTTGCGGATCGAGGTTGCGTCTGGCTCGACGACGCTTGTCCAAAGCAGAGAGTTTGCTGTCCCTTGCTGGAGCAACGATCTCATCGAGTTTGAGGTAGCGGAAGGAGCGCATTGTGAGCATGTCGTCTTGCAAGCCCAATCGGAGGGTAGTTGCGGCTTTTCGCGCACGCTTGTGCGGATTGCCGAGAAGGGTTCTTACGCCCACATCTCCGCCTTGCGCGGCGAGGGATTGACTCGCCAAGAGGTGAGCGTCGCCTTGGAGGGGGTCGAGGCCTCGTGCAAGCTGCATGGTGGCTATCGCGCGCGGGGCAAGGGGCATATCGACAACGACACGGAAATTTTTCACAACCGAGCGCGCTGTACATCGGATGCGCTCTACAAGGGTGTGTTGGAGGACGCGGGACGCGGCGTTTTTCACGGCAAGATATTCGTCGCCCAAGAAGCGCAGGAGACGCAAGGCTATCAGATGAGCCGCGCGCTGCTACTCTCCGAGCGGGCGCAAGCCTATCACAAGCCCGAGCTGGAGATTTACGCCGACGATGTGAAATGCAGCCATGGTGCGACCATCGGTGCGCTCGACGAGGAGCAGATGTTCTACTTGCGCTCGCGCGGGATTGCTCAGGCGCAGGCGGAGGCTCTCTTGCTCGAGGCGTTTTTGACGGAAGCCTTGTGCTGCCAACAGAAAACTTGCGCCGAGGCGTTGCAAGCGCACATGCAATCCGAATAGGCACGACGAGCATGAGCAACATCGCAGTAGCCGAGCAGAACCCTAAAGCCTCAACGCAAAAAGGCAAAGAAGAGGACAAGCCGGTCAACCATCGAGCGGAGGATTTTCCTCTGGCTTCTTTGCGCGAGCTATTTCCTGCCTTGAAGCAGAAAAACGAGCAGGGGGGTGCGCTCGTCTATTTCGATAGTGCGGCGAGCGCGCTGAAGCCGCGCGAGGTGATCGACACTATAGCCGAGTTTTACGCGACCGACTACGCCAACGTCCATCGCAGCGCGCATGCGCTTGCCGAGCGCGCGACCGAACGCTACGAGGGTGCACGCGAAGCCGTGCGACAACATTTAGGCGCGGGGGAGGTGCAAGAGATAGTCTTTACGCGCAACGCCACCGAGGCGATCAACTTGGTCGTCAACAGCTGGGGCGACATTTTAGCGCGCGAGTTCAAGCGGAAGCCTGCGCTGGCTGTAACGATGATGGAGCATCACTCGAACCTTGTGCCGTGGCAGAGGCTTGCTACGCGCTGCGATACAAAACTCTTGGTGATGCCTATCACCGAGGCGGGCGAGATCGACTTGGAGGCTTACGAGCATATTTTACAGACGAACGATATAGCACTCGTTGCGCTCGCGCATATCTCGAATGTATTGGGGACGAAGAACCCTGTAGCCGAGCTGATCGCAATCGCGCATCGACACGATACATTGGTGTTGGTCGATGGCAGCCAAGCTGTTCCGCACGCGCCTGTCGATGTGCGAGCGTTGGATGCCGACTTCTATGTTTTCACGGGACACAAGGTTTTTGCTCCTTCGGGGATCGGCGTGCTGTATGGCAAGGAGAAGTTGTTGGAGGCGATGCCGCCGTGGCAGTACGGCGGAGAAATGGTCGAGCGGGTTTCTTATCAGGAGGCGAGTTGGAACCGATTGCCGTGGAAGTTCGAGGCGGGAACGCCGCCGATCGCACAGGCCGTTGGGTTGGGCGCGGCGTTGAAGTTCGTTCAAAGCGTAGACAAGGGCATTGGCATCGAGGCTATTGCGGCTTACGAGAGTCGACTCGGCGAGTTCATGCGAGAGCGTTTGCAAGCGATCGAGGGATTGACCTTGCTTGGCGCGGCGAGGGAGCGTGCGCCTATTTTTTCTTTTGCGCTTGACAAGCTGAACGCTTTTGATCTCGCCGCACTTTTGGACAAGCAGGGTTTTTGTTGTCGAGCGGGGTTTCACTGCGCGGAGCCTCTTGTGCGGCACTATGGGCTTGAGGGTTGTTTGCGTGTGTCGCTCTCTCTTTACAACAGCGAGCAGGAGTGCGAGGCTTTCGTCGAGGCTTTGGCGAAGGCACGCGCTATGCTTACTTGACGGCTTACTTAACGGAGTAGATGCGATGACACACTTTACGAATCCTTACGCGATGGATTCTATGCAGCCCAGCGTTCCTGAGGGCAGCGAGTTTGTTAGTGGGGAGACATTGGACGAGAAATTGGGTGAAGGTGTTGAGTTTGCTTCTATGGATGCGATTGTGGCGGCATTATCGACGGTTTTCGACCCTGAGATTCCTGTAAATATTTATGATTTGGGGTTGATTTATGAGATCAGGGCTGTTGAGGGGCGGGGGGGAGATTGGGATATTCTGATGACATTGACTGCGCCGGCTTGTCCTGTTGCGGGGGAGTTGCCGCAGCAGATTGCGGATGCGGCGGCGTGTTTGGGGGGGGTTGGGAGGGTGTGTGTGAGTCTGACTTGGGAGCCGCCTTGGACAACGGAGATGATGTCTGAGGACGCGCGCTACGCGCTGGGCATGTAGTCTGGTCTGGCGAACAAGGAACTAAACTTCTGTACGTTAGGGCATAAACATCGCGTGCGTAGCACGCGGGGAGCGCGAGGGAGTAATCCCTCGCAAAAAGCGCGCCGCGAGCGGGCGCGTAAGCGCCTTCTACACACTTTGCGCGTAGCGCGATGTGTGTAGCCTCTTATTCCAAAGCGCACGGCTTGCCGTGCGCCAACAGCCTTTCGTCACAAAAGCAGCTTGCCATGTTGCGAGTCAGCTTGCGCGAGGCAAAGCCTCGCGCTTTGGTAACAAGATGCTGCGCGTTTCGCTACGCTCACGCGCAGAGTGCGCGCTATGCGCGCATAGCACTGCGTGCCTTTTTTGCGGGGGGACTTCGCCCCCCCACACCCCCCATGCGCAAAACTCACTTCGCCTACGGCTCGCTCGTCTTGCGTTTTGCCGTCATTACAAAAAGCCCGTCATTTGTTCGCGGTCATGCCGCAAAGTAGCCGTAAAGCCGATGCACCATCAGCCCCGCAGCCACAACAAAAAGCAGGTAGTCAAGGACAAGTTTTTTGCGAACCGCAAAAAAAGCAGCCGCAAGGTAAGCACAAATAAACAACGAAAAAACAACCAACTCCACAAGCCAAAGCCACTCCGTGAAATTCTCCCTGCTCGAAAACCAAAGCAACCGATAGAAAGAGTCCACAAGCGAAAGCGCCGTCGGCAACAAAAACCACAACACAACTAAATAAACAAACCGCGAAAGAACAGTCGCACGATTCTCAAAAGTCTGCGCAAAACACAACGCCACAATAGCATTCAGAATAAGCGCCGCGAAAAAACGCACCTGCTCCAACGCATCATATATAGGCTGCAACAACACGTTGAACTGATCAACTAAAGGCTGCAAAAGCGACTGCATAACCATCTCCTCCCCCAAAGCTTGACAAGAATGATACAATACACAAGAAGACGCAAACGAGGAAGAAACAAGGAAAAAATGGAGCATACAGACACAAACAACGAAGCCATCGTCGTCGTGACCGACCGAGCGCTCGAACGTCTTCGTACCATGCTTGCAGAAGAATCAACCCGCCGCGGCGAAAAGATCTGCGCGCTCCGCCTCTCTCTGAAAAAAGGAGGCTGCGCCGGCATGAGCTTCGATCTGAACTATGTAGCAGCAACAAAAACACAAAGCAGCGATATCCGCCAACATGTCAAAGGAGTAGACCTGCACATCGACCCCATGGCAACGATGTTCCTGCTAGGAACAGAAATCGATCACAAAGAAACAAACCTCTCCAGCGGGTTTGTCTTTACTAGCCCGAAAGCAACGGCGCGCTGCGGGTGCGGCGAAAGCGTCGCCTTCGGATGACAAATACTCTTATTCTTGGAGAAAGGGAACGAGATGAACAAATCGGTCTTTGGTATTGCTCGGTTAATATATGAGCGATTCTAGACGGCGCGGCGTTCGCATCACGAGCGGCCGCGCAACGCAAAGCGAGAACAAACACGCGAGGCTGACGCAAGGTAGTCTCGTCGGCAACATTTTGCGCTTGGCTTTGCCTATGGTTGTCGGGCTTTTGGGGATCTTTCTTTTCAACCTTGCCGATGTCTTCTTCGTCGGCAAACTCGGCACGATACCGCTGGCTGCCATAAGTTTTGTCTTTCCTCTGCTTTTCGGCTTCATCACGCTCTCGATTGCGCTCGGCATCGCGGCGACAGCGTTGATCGCCCAAGCGCTCGGCGCAGGCAAAACGCAAGAAGCCTACGGGTTGGGTAGCTCTGCCGTGCTGCTCGCCTTGCTCTACGGGATCACGCTTGCCACGCTAGGCTTTTTCACGATCGAACCCGTCTTCAAAGCCATGGGAGCCAACGCCGAGACACTACCGCTCATCAAAACTTACATGCGTATATGGTATGCGAGTTCTCCCATGCTGACGCTGCTGATCGTCGTCAACCATGTTCTGCGCGCGCACGGGATCGCCGTTTTTCCTGGGATGGTCATGCTGTGCGCCTCGTTGATGAACATCGTCCTTGATCCTCTGCTGATCTTCGGCTTGTGGGGCTTTCCTCGTTTGGAGATCGCAGGGGCTGCTTGGGCAACCCTGATCGCGCGTGCGGTGGGATGCCTCGTCTTGCTGTGGGGACTGAAGCACTACAAGGTATTGGGTAAAATACGAGGAAGCCTCAAAGAGCTGACCGCCGATTTCGTTCGCTTAATACGCTTCGCCATACCTGCCTCAGGACAGAATATCGTCCAGCCTGCGACAGAGATCTACATGGTTGCCCTTCTCGCCGGCTTCGGCACGCAAGCGGTTGCCACCTACGGCGTTGTCACGCGCCTTTACGCCATCGTCTTCCTGCCCTACTACGCGATGGCGGCGGCGCTGATTCCGATCGTCGCACAAAACTGGGGAGGAACGCATCGCGCGCGCGTCGAAGAAGCGGGAAGGCTTGCAACCCGCGCTGCCTTGCTGTGGGGAGCGCTCAGCACTGTGCCTCTGTTCCTGTTTGCCAGACCGATCGCCGAGCTGTTCGGCAACGGCGACGACTTCGTCGCTTGGACAACCTTCTACTTTCGCTACATCCCTTGCAGTTTCGCCTTTGCGGGACTTGTGATGCTGCTCGGCTCTTTCTTCTACGGCATCGCGAAACCCCTCTACGCCTTCTCTAGCGAGGCAGTGCATTGGTTTGTGCTTTATGTGCCGATCGCCTACTTTGCCTCGAAGTGGCTAGGTGTCGAGGGCATTCTGTTGAGCGAGATCGCAGCCAACCTCGCCTCAGGGCTGCTCGCCTTCGTCGTCTATCGATGGGTGTGCCGCAAAGGATTCTAGAGCGCGCTTACTTGAGAAAATTCGGCAAGAGAGAATCCTGCGACAAGACTTTGCAACGCCTCGCACCCCTCGCCTGAAAGCGCAGATACGGGAACGGCATCGCAGGCTCTAGCAGCTTCGAGGGTAGCAAAGCGTTGCGAGTGTGGCAGCTTGTCGATTTTGTTCCATACCTCGACGATTCTGCCTTTGCAGCCTAGTCGTTGCAAGACGCGCAGCACCTCGTGCTTCTGCTCGGCGCAGTCTGAAGCGGAGATGTCGCGCACATGCAAAACGATGTCGGCTTGCACAACTTCTTCCAGCGTGGCATTGAAGGCGTCGATCAAAAATGTCGGCAGGTCGGCGATGAAGCCTACGGTGTCTGCCAGCAGCAATGTTGTGCCGCCGTTTCCTACAGCCGTGGGGGAAGCGTCGCGCCAGCGCGCGATCTTCGTATCGAGAGTGAGGAAGGGTTGTTGTTTCACGGCTTGCCGCATGGCTTGGGGTAGGGCGAGCAGACGGTTGAACAGGGTCGATTTACCTGAGTTTGTGTAACCCGTCAATGCGGCGAGCGTGCATCCTCTGCGCGCGCGGCGTTGCAGCGATCGTCGTGCGTTGAGTTTTCGGAGTTTTTTATCGAGGCTTTGTTGAGTTTTTTCAAGCGTGCGCCTATCGAGTTCTATCTGTCGTTCTCCCGGCCCTGCGAGGAATCCTCTTCCTCCCCTTTGTCGTTCTAGGTGTTGCCATGCATGGGCGAGCCTTGATTTCTGCCATGCGCATTGGGCTCGCTCTACTTGCAAGCGTCCTTCTTGGCTTTGCGCGTTCAAAGCGAAGATTGTCAGGATGAGCGCGGTGCGATCGAGCACGCTGCAATCCAGCGCGCGTTCTAGGTTGCGCTGCTGCAGCGCACCGAGCGTCGCGTCGAGACAGACGATTTCGAGAGTCAAATCTTTGACGAGCCTGCGCAGGGCTTCGACCTGCCCTTTGCCGAGCAGGGTTGCTGCCGATGCTCGATTGACGACGAGCGTTTGCTTTGAGACGACTTGGAGCAACAATCCCGACGAGCGAGCAAGCCTCTCCATTTCTTCGAGACAGTTTTTAGGTTCTCTTTGAGATTCTTTTGGCGATTTAGGATGGTCGCTCTGGCGGTAGTTTGCCCGAGACAGATCGACATAGACGACGCAACAGCGTCGAGGAACGAGGAGATCGATCGCCTTGTCCTTCGCTTCGGTGTTGTTCTGACGGGTTTTCTTTCTTGATGCCATCCACGATGTGTGATAGGGGTGTTGTTACAAGGAGACGGCTTCGTCGGGCAAGATCGTCGAGATTGCATGCTTGTAGACGAGCTGCGTGTGTTCGTGGCGAGAAAGAAGTAGGCAGGCTTGGTCGTAGCACACGACGCGCCCCTGCAACTTGACTCCGTTCGTCAGATAGACTGTCACGCTCACCTTGCTGTCTACGACGGTGTTCAAAAACGATTGTTGAATGTTCTCGGTCATGGCACTTCTCCTAGATTTGCAAAGCCTTCTGGCTTGTATCCGTCTCTTGCGGGACGGAGTTGACACAAAAAGGAGCGGGGGCTAGAGTACCGTGTTAATCTAGACGAATGCTTGTCCGCATTTTTTGTATCGTTCCCTGCAACCGCGAGCTCTTCTGACTCTTCTTTGTTGCGTTTCCTCTCGTCAAAAGTGTCTGTTCCCCTCCACTTGTAGCCTCGTTGTACCCTCATCGTTTCTGTCTGCGTTGACTCTAGCACTTTTTTGTTGCGTTGCAAGAACTTTTTTAACCCTTTAAGAGAAACACGGAGACAACTATGTTAACCCTCTACACGAATACGGCGACGCCCAACGGCATGAAGGTGATTCTTTTGCTGGAGGAGCTGGAGGCGGACTACAAAATGGTTGCAATCGATTTTTCCAAGGACGAGCAGTTTTCGGAATCCTTCTTGGCGATCAGCCCGAACAACAAGATTCCCGCCCTGACCGACGACGATGCCAACGACAAAACTATGGACGGCGGCAGGCTCGCGCTCTTCGAATCGGGAGCGATCATGCTCTACCTCGCCGAGAAGACGGGACGATTTCTCAGCAGTGATGCGAAGGAGCGTATGGAGACGCTCGTGTGGCTTTTTTGGCAGAACGCCAGCCTAGGCCCCATGCTGGGACAGGCGCACCATTTCGCCGTCTTCGCACCTGATCGCATCCCCTATGGTTTGGAACGCTACAGCGCCGAAGCGCAACGGCTCTATCGTGTTTTGGAGCGTCGCTTGCAAGAAAGCGAGTGGCTCGGCGGCAGGGAGCTCTCGATCGCAGACTTCGCCGCCTACCCTTGGACAAACCCCTCTCGCCACGCGGCGCAAGGCATTAGGCTCGAAGATTTTCCGCACATCGCAGCATGGCTTGCGCGTATGGGGGAGCGGGAGAAGGTCAAGACAGCGTACGAGAAGTATCCGCAAAATCCTCCGCTCGAGGCGAAGCATCGGCACTGACAGTCCCGCGTTGCTCGTCGCTAGCGTGCAGAGCAATCCGACGCTGGGAGACATCGAGGGTAATGTCGATGCCTTGTTGCGTGCGCGCGAACAAGGCTTGCGCGTCGAGCCGAAGCTGGATTTGGCAGTTTGCTCGGAACTCGCTATCTGCGGCTATCAGCCCGACGACCTGCTGCTCGACAACAGCTTCCTCGACGCTTGCGAGGCAGGCTTGCAAACCCTGCAGCGTGCCATCGATGCCGACGGACGCGCGAGCCTGCTGCTAGGCGCGCCGCGCCGCGAGACGAAAAATGCTCGTTCCCCTTCGATAGGAAATCTGTTCAATTCAGCCGTGCTGCTCACTCCGCACGCGCCGCCAAGTTGGTGCGACAAGAGGCTGCTTCCGAACTACGGCGTTTTTGACGAACAACGATATTTCTCAGCAAGCGACACGGAAAGCACTCCCCTGCTATTCAAGGATTTGCGGCTGGGGATTATGATCTGCGAGGACATGTGGCAACCTGAAGTGGCAGGATCGCTCGCGCGTCGCGAGGTAGATCTTTTCCTTGTGCTGAACGCCTCGCCCTTCGAACACGGCAAGGCGTTGCGACGCTTCAAGGTGGCGAACGCGCTTGTCGCCCGTCATGGCGTGCCTCTGCTGTATGTGAACCAAGTGGGCGGACAGGACGAGCTGCTCTTCGACGGAGGCTCCTTTGCGCTCAATCCGAAGAAAGAAGAATCTTGCCGCCTGCCCTTCTTTGAGGAGGCGATCGAGGTCTTTCGCTTTCACGACGGACGGCTTACAGCTCTCGACAAAAACAAAACATCCACCTCGCTACCGCCATGGGAGGAGCTCGGTTGGCAGGGAATAAGGCTGGGCATTCGAGACTACACGCGCAAAAGCGGCTTGGGCGAGGTTGTGTTGGGACTTTCGGGGGGGATCGATTCTGCTTTGTGCGCGGTGCTTGCCTGCGAGGCTGTGGGGGCGGAGCGTGTTCGTGCGCTGTTTCTGCCCTCCCCTTACACGAGCGAGGCGAGCTGCGAGGATGCGCGTTTGTTGGCGACGCGCTTGGGGATGTCGCTCAAGGAGCTTGCGATTGAGGAGGCGATGCACTCTGTTGCAAGAGGCTTCGAGCAGGCGTTGGGAGAGGCGTGCGAGGGGGTTGTTGTCGAAAATATTCAGGCGCGGTTGCGCGCGGTCTTTCTGATGGCGTATGCGAACAGCCACGACGCGCTGCTGCTTGCGACCAGCAACAAGTCGGAGGTAGCGACCGGTTACACGACGCTCTACGGAGACATGGGAGGCGGATATGCTCCGTTGAAGGATCTGTACAAGACGGAGGTCTATGCTTTGGCGCATTGGAGCAACGCACGACAATCAGGATCCGCTGCGGTGATTCCTGAGCGCATTCTGACGAAAGCACCGAGCGCAGAGTTGCGCTTCGATCAACGCGACGAGGATACGCTCGCGCCCTACGAGCAGCTGGATGCTGTTTTGCGCGAGCTGATCGAGGGCGAAAAAAACGAGAATGTTTCTGTCGATGCTACCTTCGATGCCACTTTGCGGCGGCGGGTGGCGGGCTTGTTGCGGAGAGCCGAGCATAAGCGTTTCCAATCTCCGCCTGGACCCAAGTTGGGCGCGCGCGCGTTCGGACGCGATCGACGCTATCCGATCGTCAATCGTTTTTGCTCGGAAAACGACAAAGAGCAGGAGCAGGATTAAATGAACCAAGAGTCTTTGAACGAGGAATCTGCGAACGAGGTTTTGCTTCGTTTTGCTCCCAGCCCGACGGGATACTTGCATGCGGGGAATGCTCGTGTTGCGGTGTTGAACTTTATTTTTGCGAGGCAGCATGGGGGGGCTTTTTGGCTACGGATAGACGACACGGACAAGGCGCGCTCGGAGGTGGTGTATGAGGAAGCGATCGAGGAAGACTTGACATGGCTCTTGACGGGATTCTTGACGGCGCGGGAGCGGGGGCGGAATGACGCGGCGTGGGACAAGAAGTTTCGTCAGTCGGAGCGGATTGCGCTCTACTTTGCGGCGCGGGAGAAACTGCGCGACGATGGCAGGCTCTACCCTTGTTTCGAGACGGCAGAAGAGTTGGCGTTGGCAAGACGCTTGATGGTGCGCTCGCAGCGTCCTCCTGTTTATGATCGCGCTTCGCTCGACCCTGAGCAGCGGCGTGCTTTCGAGGGTGAGGGACGCAAGCCGCATTGGCGGTTCAAGTTGGAGCATCGCTCGCTTGTGGTGCGCGATCTCTTTCGCGGCGAGAGCAGGTTTGACTTTGCGCACACCTCCGATCCTGTGTTGGTGCGCGAGGACGGGCAGCCTTTGTACACGCTGACCTCGGTTGTCGATGATGGCGAGTGTGGGGTTTCGCATATTGTTCGCGGCGAGGATCATGCGACGAACTCGGCGGTGCAGGCTCAGCTGTTCGAGGCTTTGGGGTATAGAGTACCGCGCATGGCGCATGTTCCTCTGTTGCGGAGCGGCGATGGGGAGGGGGGGGACTCTCCTTTGTCAAAGCGTGAGGGGGGCAGCAGTTTGTCGTTGCGGGGATTGCGGAGGGGGGGGATTGAGGCGAGGGCGTTGTTGTTATATTTGGCGAAGTTAGGCAGTAGCAAGACGGCGCGGGGGGATGAGGATTGGGGGGGGGTTGTGCGTGATTTTTCGTTTGCGGATTTTGGGCGTGCTTCTCCGATGTTTGACATGGGGCATTTGCGCGAGGTGAATCGGCGGGTTGTTTCTAAAATGAGCTGGGGGGAGGTTCGGGAGAGGTTAGGAGAGGGGGAGATTAAATTGTTGAAAGGGGAGGATGGGGAGACATTTTGGCGATTGTTTTGTGAAAATTGTGATGATGTTTTGGGGGTTAGCGATTGGGTTGGTCGTTGTTTTGCGGAGGATGACGGGGTTATTAATCGGGAGTTACCTTCTGAAGAGATGAGGGTTGTTGTTAGGAAATTGTTAGGGGAGAAAAGGGATGGGGGAGAAGATAAGAGTAGTATAGATTGGGTTAGATTTTTGGGTGATATGGGGGAGGTATTGGGGATTGGGGGTAGATTGTTGTATGTTCCGTTGCGGAGGGGATTGTTGGGCTGTGATCGCGGACCGGATGTGGGGGGGATTATGGGGCTGTTGGGGGAGAGGCGGGTGAGGGAGAGGCTGTGCGGCTAGTCTTGACGGATGCGAAACATCGCGTGCGTAGCACGCTTTGGTACAAGAGGCTACGCATCTCGCGCTACGCGCGAAATGCGTAGAAAAGCGCTTACGCGCTCCGCTGACGCGGGGTCTTTTGCGGGGGGACTGCGTCCCCCCCCTCCCCCCATGCGCAAAACTCACTTCGCCTACGGCTCGCTCGTCTTGCGTTTACGTTCGTAATAAGTTATATTTTTGTTATAATATTAATGTTATTTATCGCGCGCATTATTAATATCATCAACAAAGTTATTCCATATAACCTCCCCCCCCTCCCCTCGCAAGAAATCTAACCTACCCCATAACCCCTCCCCTCCCCCCCACGCCAAATCCTTCACCCCCCCCAACCCCCCCCACACACCACGCCAATCTACCCCGCCCCCAAAAATTCCCCCAACAAACCCCATCGCAAAATCTCCTCGCTCCCTAATTCCACCCCCCAACTCCACCACAACCGAACAACGCCCCCCCCTCCTCACCGAAGGAAAATCAACGCTCCGCAACATACTGCGCCTCAATAACAATATCCCCCCCCTCTCAATATTCCCACTCCAAAGAAGTGCCTCAGGAAAATCCTCGCAACGCATTGAGCGAACCCTAACCCTCTTCTCCTCCATCACCCCCGCCAACAACCCCTCCGTATCCTGCAGCCTCATCCGATAGCTTGAACGTCTGCCGCTCGGCAAAATCTCCGCAAGAACCTCTCCGCGATCCACCGCATCGCCAGGCAACACTCCCTCCGCAACCCTGACAACACGACCAGCCTTCCGCGCAATCAACCTCCGCAATCGCTGCCCGCCACCCGAAACATCAACAAGCCCCAACCTGTCGAAAGCATTTTTCGGCAAGCCAATCCGAGCATACAACGCATTCAACTGCTCCCTTACCGCCTCCATGTCGATGCTCTCCTCACGCCGCACCTGCAAGGTTTTATCCAACAAAGCCTGCGCGTTAGAGCGAACCTTCCGCTGTAACCCCCGCAACTGCTTGCGAGCCCTCCGAGCCGATCGACGGTTCCGCTTTGTCTCCGCACGCAACTCCGCTCCCCCCTTTGTTGCCAACTCTTGCTCCAACAAAATCTGCCTCTCTGCCAAGGATGCGATCTCCCCCCGCATACCCCTCACCTGAACATCTAGTCTTGCTCGCTCCTCGCGTAACAATTTCGTAGCCTTTTTCATCCTGTTCTGAAAAGCCCGAAACAAACGACGCTGCTCCCCGACAAACCGAGAATAATCCCGATCGAGCGCAATCCGCGCCCGTAAGTCAGGCTTCAACAAGATCTGCTTCAACCCCCCCCTCTGCGATTCAAGACGAGCATTCTCAACCCGCTTATACAAAATCTCTCGCGCGACAAGCCTATCAGGAGGCTGAATGTCGGTCGTTACGATCTCGGCTACGATCGTATCGGCACGCAGCTTCTGCCCCTTAGCCACGCGCAATGAGCGGAGGATTCCCCCCTGCGGAGCGCGTATCACAACGATCGCCTCGCCATCCAAAACCTCTGCGCTGTAAACCCAAGGCAGAAATAATATCGATCCTGCTCCTCCCACAAGCACGAGCGCCGAGCAGAAGAAAAACAACGCCACAACAAATCGAGCCTTCACAACACGCATGCCACCTTCCCCCTACTCTTCTGTCTTCTGCTCTTGGCGCGTCGTGAGATTTTGAACCCGAACCCTGTTGTCCGCACAAATCCAAGCACGATGACAAACCTGCAACAACGCGCGCTGTCGAGTGACGACGACCGCTGCTCTGGCAAATGCGCCTCTATCAGCTGCGTCTCTTTTGCAAAATGTTTGCAAGACCCGCGCGAATCGCTCGATTCCCCTAGCGTCCAAGGCATCGACGGAAGCATCGCACAACAACAAGCGCGGCTCCGAGTAGAACGCCGCCGCCAGCAAGATCTGCACCTTGAAGGTATACGGCAGCCTTGTATCGAAAGGATCGGTGCGCGTCGCCAATCCCTCAGGCAAGCGCGCGAGCGTGCGCTCTGCCCCCAGCCGCACGAGCAACTCCATCGCCCTCGCCTCGTCGCAAGGCGCGCGAAAGGACGCGATGTTCTCCCCCAGCGATCCGTCCAACAAAGCCGCCTCCTGCGGGACATAACACACCCCTCCCGAAGCCCAAAACAAAGACGAGGGCGAAGAGGCGGAAGAGGCGGAAGACGAGGCAGAAGCCCCCACATCTCCTCCGCCCAAACGAAATCCCTTGCTCTCGAGCAAGCCCGCGCAGGCTTGCAACAACAAGGATTTTCCACTCGCGCTCTCCCCCGCCAAGGCAATCGCCTCGCCCTGTCGCAGCAGCAGAGCATCGCAAGTCAACAAAGTTTGCGCGGCAGAAAACACCTCCCCCTGCTCGACTTGGAGAATCGGCACGCTCGCACTATCACCCCCAGCCTCGACACCTTCTGTAGCATCGTCTTGCTGCTGAGAGAGCGGCGGCTCTGTTTTGGGAGTTGCAGTTGGGGTTGCAGAAAGAGTGATAAAATCCCCGCGCCTTTGTCGTGGAGCATAGAAAGAAATCGCACGAGCACGCTGCTCCAGCCAAAAGAACAAGGTGCGTAGCAACAAAAGAATGGCGACAAGCTCGCCAACGCTCGCCTGCTCGCTGCCGACAAGGCTGAGTGCGTAGAGCAGAAAAAGGACGAGCGTCGCCGCTGCCACAAAGCGCAAGCAAAGCAAGCAGGTAGCAGAGATAAGGGCAAGTTCCCGCTCAGCTCGCCGCGCGGTGGCGTTGCGAGCGCGACTGCTCTCGGCAAACGCTTTGAAGCGTCCGAGCAACCGCGCCAAGCCCAGCGAAGCAGCCGCGCGCATGGCACTATCAGCAATGCGCCGCTCGCGCCGCTCGCTGTCCGCCCTTGCAATCAGCCCGAAGAATAGAAGCAAGACAAGCGCCAACAACGCGCCTGCCACCACAGGCAGCGCCGCCTCGTCGTGTATCCACAATGCTGCTGTCAGCCACATCGGCACGAAAAGCCATTCGCCTCGTCTGCGAAAGCTCCTCCAGCGCGCGCTGCGCTCAAGGCGGATCAACTCCGCGGTGACCGCCATGCCGCTCAAGGTCGAGGTTAAAAAGCGTCTTTCGTCTTGCTGTGCTGTGCGCAACCTCCACAGGTCTCCGCAGAAATCTGCGAGCGCCGCGAGCGCGAGCAAAAGGATGGTGCTTGCGATCGGCGCGCTCGTCAAAAAGTCGAGAGGCGTCGATGGAGGAAAGGCGAACAGCAACAACACCAGCGCGGGAGCAGCAAGGCTCGCGCCCCCCCTGACGACGAGAAGGCAAGCAGAAAAAACGAGGGCGAGCAAAGAAGACAACAAGCAAAAACTTTTGAACGAAACTCACAAGCCCAAAGCTAACAAGCTATAGCTTAATCCATAGCCCAAAAAATAGCCTTATTCAGAGCGTTCGTCAAGCAACAAAGCCCCGCTCTCTTGAGGAGAGCGAGGCTTCGTCTAGTTGCTGAGACAAGTTTTTTTTGCCTTCCTTACCTTTTACGCCCTCCTGCTTTGAGAGGAGCGGCTAGTCCTCCCAAGTTTTCCTGCCTGAGGGATTTCACGAGTCCGAACGCCATGAAGAGCATGATGATTGCGAACGGCAAGGCCCCTGCGATGGCGGCGGTTTGCAAGGCTCCCAATCCTCCTGCCCACAAGAGCGCGCCTGCGACCAGTCCCTCGCCGAGTCCCCATATCACGCGATGTACGACGGGGGGGTCTTCGTCTCCCATGGACATGAGCGTGTTGACGACGAGCGTTCCGGAGTCGGACGAAGTTATGAAGTAGGTAGCGATGAGCAGGGTTGCCAGCGTCGCCGCCATTTTAGCTAGCAGCGCTGATATATCCATATTGTCGAAGGTTGAGTAGAGAGCGAGAGTGACATCTTCATTTACCGCCTCGACGATTCCTCCTCCTCCGAGCAGTTGAATATGCATCGCTGTTCCTCCGAAGAGGGTGAGCCACACGAAGGCGAGCAAGGTAGGAACGAGCAAGACGCCGGCTACGAACTCTCGGATTGTTCTTCCCTTGCTAATTCGGGCGATGAACATACCTACGAAAGGTGCCCATGAGATCCACCATCCCCAGTAGAATGCGGTCCATCCTCCCTGCCAGTTTGCGTCGCTGTTGGCTTCTGACCAAAAGCTGAGCGGGACGACATGCCCGATATAGTCGCCGAGGTTCTGCAAGAAGGAATTGAGCAGATAGCGCGTCGGCCCGAAGAGCATGAAGAAGGCGAGGATGGTGATCGAGAGCCATAGGTTGAACTCCGAGAGGATTCGGATACCCTTTCCTACTCCTGACACGACGGAGATTGTCGCTATCACGGAGATGACGGCGATCAGCATTAGGTGCGCGTTTGTTGTAGCGAAGTAGTTGATTCCTGTTAGTTCGCTGAGCCCTGCGCCGATCTGCTGTACTCCCAAGCCGAGCGATGTAGCGATACCGAAGACGGTACCGATGATGGCCATGATGTCGACGGTGTGTCCGATTGGTCCGTAGATTTTATCTCCGATCAGGGGATAGAGCGACGAGCGGATCGTGAGCGGCAAGCCTTTTCTGTATGCGAAGTAGGAGAGCGTCAGTCCGACGAAGACATAGAGCGCCCAAGGATGCAATCCCCAATGGAAGAAGGTGAGACGCATGGCGACTTGAGCTGCCTCGGCGGTTCCTGCCATGTCTTCTGTGATGAAGGGGTTGGATTGGAGGTGGTAGATGGGCTCTGCGATCGACCAAAAGACCAACCCTATTCCCATGCCTGCGCCGAAGAGCATTGCAAACCATGAGAAATACGAGAAGTCGGGGCGATCGCTGTCTTTACCCAGTCGGATATTTCCGAATCGGCTCAGCATCAGCCAGACGACGAAGAACAGCAGAGCGGCGACGAGACCGATATAGTACCACTTCATGGCACTCAATATCCATGTATTGACGGTGCTGAACATGCCGCCCGCGTGTTCTTTCCACACCATCGCGTAGATAACGAGCGAAAACACGATGATTTTCGACCATAAAGAAACGGCGATATTCAGTCCCTTGAGAGGACCGCCTTTCGCCACATGTTTTGATTTTGCCATGGATTTATCTCCCTTTAGCAATGGTGTATGAGGCACAAGCGTGCGCTACCTTATCGCATGCGGAAGACGCAAGCGACTTATCGCCCTTATTGTAGGGGAGGGGCTACAAGAGTCAAGTGCTTAAGGCAAAAAAGCGCAAAATTGCCAACAGCGTTAGATGAGGCGTTTTTTGGGCGTTTTTTATTGTTGTTCGAAGAATTGCGCGAGCGTTGGATTCACATCGGCTACGGGAGCTTGGACGCGCGGGGGTTGCGCTTGCGCCGCGAGGGGTGCGGTATCGGTTGCGCTTAGCGGCTCTGTTGTCAGAGGCACGCCGTCGTCTGCGGGGGGTTGGACGGCTTCACGCGGGATGCGTCCTACGGTTGCGTTTGTATCTAGGTCGACGATTTCGAGGTAGACTTGTTCTTCTGACACCGAGTATCGCAAGCGCACGACGACGCTCTGCTCGATGCTTTCGCGGTTGAGCACGATATTTGCCGATGCTTGCTCTGCGTCGGGCGCGGGGGGAGCGAGATCGTCGCGCGCTGCTCTTTGTTGAGCTTGTCCGTTTCCGTCGGCATTGACTTGCGGAGGCACATTGACGATTTGGTCGGCTCGGCTCTGCTCGCTGGCGTTGCCGAGATCGACTGTGGGGGCGGCGGCTTGGGGTGCGGGTTGCACTTGTTGAGCGACGCCGGGTGTGATAGCTATATCTGCCATGGTTTCTCCTCTTTCTGATGAGACCTTATTCTCGGACTTCTGTTGAGGCTTTCTGCCTGTTGTTGCGTCCTTGTTTTTGGTCTGAGCTAGTCGTTCGCGGTGATTGCCGCGAGGTTCTTTACAAGGTAGCATAGTTTTTCCTGCTGTGTCAATCTTTTTTTGTTATTTTTACGGGGGCAAGGGAGGTTTTTTTGTGGAGGTTTTTTGTGTCGAGATTGGATGTTGAGGAGGCGGGGAGCGATCCGTTCGCTTTGTTCGGAGAGTGGTTTGCTGAGGCAAGGCGTGTCGAGGCGGGCGAGCCGCATGCCATGGTGTTAGCGACGGTGGAGGCATCTGCGAGGGGGAGGTATCGTGTTTCTTCGAGGGTTGTTTTACTGAAGGATTGGGATCGATGTGGGTTTGTTTTTTTCACGAACTACGGCAGTCGGAAGGCTCGTGCGATGGCGGAGAATCCTTGTGCTTCGTTGCTTTTTCACTGGCGGATTTTGGGGAGGCAGGTTCGCATTGAGGGTTCTGTTGTGCGTGCGTCTGCGGAGGTTTCGGACGCTTACTTTGCCTCGCGCCCTTGGGGTGCGCGATTGGGGGCTTGGGCGTCGAGGCAGTCGGAGGTATTGGAGTCGCGCGAGATATTGGAGGATCGTATTGCGAGGGAGGAAAAGCGATGGGCGAATAACGAGGAGAATCCTTGCGGAGAGATTTCGCGTCCTGCTTTTTGGGGGGGGTATGTATTGCGTGCGGAGCGGTTGGAGTTTTGGAGGGATGGGGGTGAGGGTCGGTTGCATGATCGTTTTGTGTTTGAGGAGGTTGAGGGGGGTGCGGGGAAATTTTCTTGTTGTCGGTTGTATCCGTAGTTGACGGAGTTGTGGGGGGGTGTATTGTGGGGTGTATTGTTTTGGAGTTGTGGGCCCGTAGCTCAGTTGGTAGAGCAACTGACTTTTAATCAGTAGGTCACAGGTTCGAACCCTGTCGGGCTCGCGCTTTGGAATAAGAGGCTACGCGCTGCGCGCGTAGAAGGCGCTATCGCGCCCCGCTGACGCGGGGTCTTCGTGGGGGGAATTTATCCCCCCACACCCCCCGCGCACGCTTCGCGTGCGCATGTTTTGCATCCGTCATCATACAAAGCAAGTCTGTTGCATAAGCGCGTGCCTTTAAAAAGCGCAGGCGAGCAACGGCAGACACACAACAAGCGCAAGCAAGCAACGACAAAACACCCCCCCTAACTCTCCAGCCAGCCCGCCAGCCCCCGCGCCAACCTTCTCCCCCATTCCTCCTGCATAATCCCCACCCGCACCAAATCATTCCTTACCTCAATCCCTACACCCACTAACCCCCGTCCCCCCCCATGACAACCTAAACTATCCCCCGCTAAAGGAGGATACGGCTCATTGTCCCCAACACAAAAACCCTCGCTCCGCAAAAACTCCATCAAAAACCGAGCGCAATCAATATCATCCCCCCGCCCCACATCGTAAATCAATCCCGTATCCCACTTCCGCCACACTCCCCCCAAAGACGGCGTGAAAGTATGAACAGCAATCACTCCCAAAATCTCCCCTCCCGCATCCCCATCCGCATCCAAAACAGCATCGATCGCTCGATGATACGGCTCGTAAAACAACGCAATCCTCCGCGCCCGCTCCTCATCCCCAATCTCCGCATTCATCTCAATCCCCAAATCCTGCCGTATCAAATCTCCCGCCTCCAATCCCCGATTCGGATCGATCACCAACCTAGAAAAATTCGATCGAACTAACCCAACACCCAACTCCCGCGCAACAACACGCGCAATACCCAAAGCACCAATGTCCCACCCATAATGATCCAACAATATCCCTTCAGGAACTCCCCCAAAACCCTCCCCCAATTCCTTGGGAATACGATAGGAAGCATGGTCGCACAACAACAACAAAGAATGCCCTCCCCCTCCCCCCGCGCCCGCACGAGCAGGCTCGACAACAACAACATCCTCCTCCCCAGCATAGCCCTCCCTCGCGCCCTCCGTCACGAGACCGCCACCACAGAAACCCCAAAAGCCATCACTCGAACACCCGAACGCTCATAGAACAAAAAAACACAAAAAACACTCTACAAAAATTCTCTTAATAATTCTCTTGCTAATACCCTTTTTTATGATAGAATGCTCGTTGTAATGTTCCAAGTGCGAACTTTGCGAAAAAAATCTTGTAAGAAGCCAAACCCGAAAGTTCAAAGCCAACCCCTCTTATGACCGACTCCTCTTCGTCTGACGAAACGCCTCCCGAAGATTCATCTTATCTGTCGCCTGACGATGCGATGCAAACCTCGCGTACGCACGCCGAGGAAGCACAAAGGAAGCGTCGTAGCGGATTGGGTATCAAGTGGAAGGTGGTGCTGCCCGTTCCTCTGATCACGATGGTGATGGTTGTCATCATCATGGTTGCGTCTCCGCCCTTTGTGCGCTCCTTCTTGTTCCAACAAGCGGTGCTGAACGGCGACCGCACGATCGCGCAGGTGCAAGAGGTTCGCCGTTACTACACGCTCTTCGTTGTTGGAGAGGCGTTGGAGGCAGGTCTGCAAGCCAGCGTTGATCACAAAGAAACGATCGGCACCATCCCTTCGCCTGCCACGCTTCTCCACGACTTGAGCGAAGCCTTTACGCAGCAAGGCGTTTTCGTCAGTCTGTACTCTCCGCACCCTTGGCCAAATCGCCAAGAGCGCGTTTTGAATGAGCATCAGGAAAGCGCATGGGAGGAGCTTGTCAATGCGCCGCAAGGAGCGGTAGAAAACTATGTCGAGACCAACGAGGGCGAAATCTTCGTACGCGTCTCCCGCGCCGACATCATGGACGAGCAGGGCTGCGTCGATTGCCACAACACCCACCCCTTGTCGCCGATCGGAGGATGGAGCTTAGGCGACACACGAGGAGTAATCGAGGTCAACGTCGATATTACAGAGGAGGTTGCTAGTTGGAACGCTGCCTCGCAAACCGTTGTTTTGGGCTTTGCTGCTTTCGGATCGTTGCTCACGCTGATTAGTTGGATTTGGTCTCTCGGCATGACACGCACCATCGTGCGCATGAAGACGATCATGCTGGATATTATCGCAGGAAACTACACCGACCGAATCCCTGCGCTCAGACGACGCGACGAAATCGGAGAAATGGCGGAGGCGCTCTCTGTCTTGCAAGAGAATATGGTCGAGCGTGATTCGCTCATCGACTTCGAGCGCAAGGAGAGCGAGGACAAGCGCGGACGAGCCGACAGAATTCAGGATGTTGCCGACCAGTTCGACGATCGCATCACCGTCAGTTTCAGCGAGATCACCAACTCTATTGAGAAGCTGCATACTTCTGCCGACTTACTTTCCAAGAACGCGGAGGAGACGACTAAACAGATCGGACAGATGGCGATCTCCACCGAGAAAACGGCGCAAAACATCACGGCGGTGTCGTCTGCGGGCGGAGAGCTTTCGACGGCGATCAACAAGGTGTTTGAACAGGTGACGCAATCGCATGGAATAACCGAGGCGGCGGCGGTCGAGGCGCAGAATGCAAACGAGCGTATTGAGGACTTGGCGGCATCTACCGCACGAATCGGCGAGGTTGTTGATTTGATTAACGACATTGCCAACCAAACAAACTTGCTTGCTTTGAATGCTACGATTGAGGCGGCTCGTGCGGGAGAGAGCGGGAAGGGTTTTGCTGTTGTTGCTAGCGAGGTGAAGAACTTGGCGAACCAGACGGGCCGTGCGACAGAGGAGATCTCCAAGCAGATCCAAGAGGTGCAAAGCCAGACGAAGATTGCGGTGGATGGGATTCACCGTATTACTGATGTGATTCAGAACATGAGTAAAATCTCGACGCGGGTTGCTTCTACTGTTGCGGCTCAGAACGAGGCATCGCAGGCTATTTCCAAGAATGCCATGGAGACTTCCACTGGCACGCGCGAGGTTTTGGGAGGGTTGAACTTTGTTTCGGATGCGGCTAAGCGAACGGGAGAGATGGCGGGCGCGGTGTTTAGCGATGCGGAGGCATTGCGCAAGCACTCGGAGACTATGGGCAACGAGATCATCCGATTCTTGGAGACTATTAAGCCGCAACGATAGCCTTAAGAGGCTACACACTTTGCGCGTAACCCGAGAAGGGTTACGCGCAAAGTGTGTAGAAGGCGCTTACGCGCCCGCTCGCGGCGCGCTTTTTGCGGGGGGACTTCGCCCCCCCACACCCCCCATGCGCAAAACTCACTTCGCCTACGGCTCGCTCGTCTTGCGTATGTTACCTAATCAAAAAAGCCCGTCTCTTGTTCGCAAGGCGAGCGCAAGCCCCCTAAAACCATCTGACCATGCCCACAATCCCCGCGCTCGCGTAAAAAAACTGCAACAACAAAATACCCCGATGCCCCCCCAACCACGCCCACAACCCCAACAAACCCGACGAAACTACCAACAAAAAAAATCCCCAAAACTCCAAACCCACATTCAAAGCAACCGCCAACGAATAAATGATCGCCGTCCCAACCCCGCTCCACTCCAAAAGCCGTTGCGAGAACTTATTATGCCGTAAAAACATAAGCCTCCTCCTCCCCTACTCGACCGTTACCGATTTCGCCAAATTGCGCGGCTGATCAACATCCGTCCCCTTCAACAAAGCAACATCATGCGCCAAAATCTGCATCGGCAAACTATAAAGAATCGGATGCATCATCTCTAAAACACTCCATCCAACAATTTCCTCTCCCTTCCCTTTGTCTTTGTCTTTGTCTTTGTCTTTGTCTTTGCCACCCTTCCCCACCGCCTCTCTGCAATCAGGCAAGCACACCGTCGCCGCCAGAGCAATCCCCCCCTCACGCGCCGTAGCGATTCCACGCTCGCAAGAGAGCAGAATCACCTTCCCCCCCCTACTTGCTACCTCGTGCAAGTTCGACAAAGTCTTGGCAAACCATCGGTCGTAAGGAGCGACAGCAAGGATCGGCACAGCATCATCGACCAATGCGATCGGCCCATGCTTCATCTCTCCCGCTGCATAACCCTCGGCGTGAATGTAGGAGATCTCTTTGATTTTCAACGCCCCCTCCAAAGCAATCGGATAACTGACACCGCGCCCCAAATACAGAGCGTCGCGCGCGTGCGCCAAGAGCTGCGCAGCATCGGCAAAATTTCTGTCGGTTGTGCCAAACCCCTCCAAGCACCGCGCGGCGAGGCTCGGCAAACAAGTGAGCGCCTCGACAAAGGTTGCCGTCTCTTCGTTTGAAAGCGTCCCCCTCTCGCTTGCCGCCGTCAGAGTGAAACAAGCGAGGGTGAGTAACTGGGTTGTGAAGGCTTTTGTCGATGCTACGCCGATCTCGGGACCTGCATGCGTGGGCAAGACGACATCGCACAAACGGGCGATCGAGGACTCCTCAACATTGACGAGGGCGATCGTCTTCAAGCCTGCCTCGCGATAGAGTCGCAAGGCTTCGAGGCTATCCATGGTTTCTCCTGATTGGCTGATGCACATCGCCACCTGTTCGCCAGCGCGCAACACCGGCGAGCGATAGCGCAACTCGGAGGCGACATCAACCTCAACAGAGATATTGGCAAACGCCTCCATCCAGTATTTTGCGACAAGGGCTGCGTAGTATGCCGTGCCGCAAGCCGTGATATGCAAGGTGCGCAGGTCGGAAAAAGAAAAGGGCAAGGCAGGAAGACGAGGACGGCGCGTCGCAGGATCAAGACGCGCAGAGAGAACATCACCCCAAACGCTAGGTTGCTCGACAATTTCCTTCTCCATAAAATGGCGATGGTTCCCCTTCCCCATCGCCACCGCCGCGATAGGCATGGGTTGCAGCGTCCAAGGACGCGGCTTGTTGTCCGCCCCGAACAACTGCGAGTGCTTCTCGCTTGCGCGCAACAAAGCCCACTCGCCGTCTTGCAGATAGACGATGCGCTCGGCAAGCCCGCTCAGCGAAAGCGCGTCCGAGCCGAAGTAGGCGACATCCTCGCCCGCATCCTCCTCTTCGCCATCTCTCCCGCAAGAGAACCCAATAGCGAGCGGCGATCCGCAACGCGCGCCGAACAGCAACCCCTCCTCGCCTGCAAACATGGCGACCAAGGCGAACATTCCCTTCAGCCGCGGTAAAACTTCTCGGCAAGCGCGAGCGAGATCGCCCTTGCATCGCTCTACCTCGCGCGTGAGCAGATGCACGATCACCTCCGAATCGGTTTCACTTTCGAAACGCCGTCCCTCCGCCTCCAGCTCGAAGCGCAAGCTTGCGAAGTTCTCGATGATGCCGTTATGGACGACGGCAAGCGTTGCGTTGGCGTGCGGATGGGCGTTCTTCTCGACGGGCGCGCCGTGTGTCGCCCAGCGCGTGTGTCCGATGCCCGTTGTGCCACGCAGAGGATTTTCCGTCAAGACTTTCTCCAAGCGAGCGATTTTTCCCTCGCTTCGCCTGCGCTCGATGCGCCCTCTGTCCAGCGTTGCCATGCCCGCCGAATCGTAGCCGCGATACTCCAGCCGCCGCAAGGCTGCGAGCAGCGGTAGTGCGACCGCCTTCGCGTCGATCATGCCGATGATGCCACACATTGTTGATCTGCTCCCTGTCTCTGCTATTCCTTGCCGCTTGCGGACGCGCTCTTTTTACCGAGCGGTTTTGCGGAAACGGCGCTCCGCTCGAAGACGAGCGTGTCGGCAGCAACATCGTCTGCGATGGCACTGGAAGCGCCGATGCAAGCACGCTCGCCTATCGAGAGAGGAGCGATCAGGCTGCTGTTCGACCCGACGAAAGCCCCTGCGCCGATCTGCGTGCGGTGCTTGTTCTTTCCGTCGTAGTTGCAAGTGATGACACCCGCGCCGATGTTTGCCGCCTCGCCTACCGAGCAGTCTCCCAAATAGGCGAGGTGCGATGCTTTTGCCTGTCTGCCCAGCGTCGCGTTCTTCGTTTCGACGAAGTTTCCCACCTTCGCTCCATAGCCGAGCGTGCTTGTCGGACGCAGACGCGCGAATGGTCCAACGCTGGCGTGCGCGGCAATCTTCGCGCCTTCGAGATGCGAGAAGCTGCCTACCTTTACATCTTCGCCAATCGAAACCTTTTCGCCAAAGACGACATAAGGCTCGATCACCGTCCCCTTGCCGATCGCTGTGTCGTGAGAAAAGAACACCGTATGCGGAGCGAGCATTCGCACGCCTTGCTCTGTTGTTTCTCTCCTCTTACGCTCCTGCCACAACCGCTCGGCTTGCTCGAGCTCGCTTGGCGTGTTCACGCCGCGCGCCTCTTGCTCGGAGGTCCAACAGACCGCAACCTTCCCTTCGTACGCTTCCACCAGATCGGTCATCCTTCGCTCTGGCAGCGATTTGGCTCTGCCCGTCTCCCGCGCAGGCAGGCGCGCGAGCAGCCCCCGTAGTTCGTCAAGCCCGAGACGGGTCGAATAGACGCCCGCATTGCAAAAGGGCAGCGCGCGCTCGTCAGGCGTGCAATCCACCTCTTCGCGCACCGCCTCGACGCATTCTTGAGACGAGCCGTCGAGCGTTGCGCTCAAACCTCTGCCCAGCAGCCTTCCGTATCCGAAAGGAGCGTCGGAGGCAAAGCCCAACAGCGCGAAGGATGCCTCGCCCCCGTCTGCTCCCGAGAGGGGGAGTTGGGTCAAACGCACGAGCCTCCGCAAACTTTCCTTGGATACCAACGGCGCATCTCCGTTGAGAAAGACGATGCTAGCGGCGGGCAAGCCCTGCTCCGCAGCGTAGTCGAGCGCGCAAGCAGCAGCGCCTCCTGTTCCGTCTTGCCTTCGTTGCACCGTTTGCAAAATATCATTCTTGGTATCGTCTTTGGCATCGTTGTGTTTTTGGGGTTGTAGAAAGCGCGTCCGCACTGCTTCTGCTGTCTCTTGCGACAGCACCAGCAAGACACGGCGTGCGCATATGCTTGCGCTCGCCACGACATGCTCCAACATCGAGAGACCTGCGACCTCGTGCAAAACTTTCGGCACATCGGTGCGCATGCGCGTGCCCTTGCCCGCCGCGAACACGACGGCAAGGTCGACCTTCAGCGAAGAGGACACGAGATGATCAAAGACACAATACCTCTGTCTTTACTTTAATTAGGGGTGCTTGCAAAAGAGTTTTTGAAAAGAGGTGCTTAATAAAGGGTGGCTAATGGGACTTGAACCCACGACCTCCTGGACCACAACCAGGCGCTCTAACCAACTGAGCTACAGCCACCGCACAAGCGTTCGACAAACCTTCCTATCTCTATGGCATGATGGAGTGTTCGTCAAGCACAAGGCTCGTTATAAAAACAGAACAAAAGGAGAACGAAATAGATGAGAATATCACAAAAAAGTTACTTGCCTACTCGATGCCAAAGCAACATACTACTGGTGAAGGATGGGGAGAGTAGCGGGCATCCCGCTTGCCTCCCTTAAGTGGAGCAAAGGAATATGACTTACATGGTAGTACGGCAGAAACACGAACATGTGCTACTGAGCTTGTTTATGGTCGTTGTCTTTTTGGCAGTGATAGCTTTCGGTAGTTTTGTCATGATAGGCATCGTCTCGTCTGCGACCCATCGCAGCCAAGGACAAATCGACCTTCCCTACTCGCAGCGCGAGGTTTGGCATGCTTTGCTGGATGTTGATTCTCGCAACCAGCTTCAGGCGGACTGGTCTTTGGTGCAAGTCTCGTCGCGCGACCACAATGGAGCCTTGCGGTGGGAGGCGCTGACGAGCTACGGCAAGCTCAGCCAGTTCGAGCGTATCACGACGCAAGCGCCCACGCGCGTCGTCTTCGATGAGTCCTCGCAGGAGCGCAACAGCCGCACGACAACAGAGTTTCGTTTGGAATCGCTCGGCAACAGCCGCACCAGAGTTGTGGCGACCCAAACACGCGAGACAGATCGCTGGTTCGACCGTAGCTTGCTAGTTTTTCACGGCATGAACCACGACCTGCAAGACACTTTCGGATACCTGAAAACCTACTTCGACAGCGCGTCCTGACTTTGCTCGGCGGCGGCACGCAGCCATCCCCGCGCGAGTGCCTTCTCCTCCCATGCCAGAGCAGAGGCGATGATCGTCTGTAGAGAATTTTCTACAGGCTTCCAATTCGGAAACAAACTTCTCATCCTGCTGTTGTCGGCGACCAGCGTTACGGGATCGCCCGCGCGCGGCGGCGTTGCGACGACGGGCAGCGCGCGCCCTGAGACACGCTCGGCGCAAGCCACCATCGAGAGGACAGAGGTACCTTGCCCGTAGCCGCAGTTGAAGAGCAACGGCGTAGGATCGGCTTCGAGACGGCGGTAGGCGCGTAAATGCAGATCGACAAGATCGCACACATGGATGTAATCGCGTATGCAACTGCCGTCGGGCGTATCAAACTCTGTTCCGAAAACCGCCAGATGCGGCCGTTGCCCGGTCAGCGTTTGGACGATGCGTTTAACCAAATGCGTAGAACTCTTTCCCTGCTGTCCGGTGCGTAAGCTCGCGTCTGCGCCGGCAACATTGAAATAGCGCAGGATTGCCGTGCGCAGAGGTTTTTCGCCAGAACTCGCGCCAGAACTCGCGCCAGAACTCGCGGTTTGGCTCGCGGCTTGGGCGTCGAGGATGATCTTTTCCGAGAAAAGCTTCGATTGCCCGTAAGGATTGATCGGTGCCAGCGTTGATTGCTCGACAACCTCGCCTGTTGCAGGCACGCCGTAGACGGCAGCCGTAGAGGAAAAAACGAGCTTGTCGATCGAACGACGACGCATCTCGCCCAACAGGCGCAAGGTGGCATAGGAGTTGCGGCTGTAGTAGGTCAGGGGATGTTTCAGCGATTCGGGCACGACGACCGCGCCGGCAAAGTGCAGCACGCCTGTGGGATTAACCGCATCGAAGGTCTGCTTGAGAAAGACGGGGTCGCGCAGATCGCCCACATGGCAGGCTACGGAGGAGGGAAGTAAATTTTGTTGGACATTCGACAGGTCGTCGAGAACGGCGACCTCGTAGCCTGCGTCCATGAAAGCCAGCACGGCGTGGCTACCGATGTAGCCTGCTCCGCCGGTGATCAGAACGCGTTCGGGCGACACAATATCAAACGAGGGAAAAAACGGAAAGCAAGATTCGGCTACAGAATGTCGGCAAAAAGTCTAGAATGGAGGACATGATGGAGTTCAAACTGGAAGATATTCTTACCGGATTGGCGAGGACGATCTTGCCAAAATTCGAGACGAGCGTTTCCGAAGGGATTTTGCTTGTCTGCGTGTTGGTGATTTCGTTCGTCGTCGGCAAGATTGTGCAACGACAGCTCTCCCCTATCGTAAAGCGGCAACGAGTTTTTTTCAACAAGGATTTTTTCCTGCGAAGTTTTAAAATTTTTCCCGTCCTGCTCATGGTGCTGTCGCTGTCGTTGCTGCGTCCTTTGGCTGCGAAGATGTTGGGGATGAGCGGTCAAGTATTTTTCTACGCGCAGAATTTTTTATTCGCTTGGATTGTCGCGCATGTTTTCCTGATTCTTTTTCGCCGCACGATGGCGGTGTGGCTGATTCTGTTGATCGTCTTGCCCTTGGCGGTGTTGCTGAACCATGCGCTGTTGGGCGATTTTGTGCGCGTTTTGGACGGATGGACTTTTCAATTCGGCAGCGTTTCGATATCGTTCTATCGCATCGTCAAATCGCTTGTCATCGCTGTCCTGCTGTTTTGGGGAGCGAAGAAGATTCTGCTTGTCGCCGAAGACAGCATCGCGCGCGCTAGTTTCATTCGTCCTTCGTTGCGCTCTTTGGCGATGAAGTTCTTTCAGATTTTTCTTTATCTCATTTTTGCTCTGTGGCTTTTGAACATCATCGGGGTGCCTCTGACCTCTCTGACTGTGTTCAGCGGTGCTGTTGGGATCGGGGTCGGGTTTGGCATTCAGCGTATCGCCGCCAATCTCATCAGCGGCATCATCATGCTCATGGAGGAGACGCTGAAGCCTGAGGACATCGTCGAGCTCGAGGACGGCAGCTGGGGTGCGATCAAGAAGACGCAGGCGCGCTACACTTTGGTCGAGACCTTCGACGGCAAGGAAATTTTCATTCCCAACGAAGAGTTCATTTCGAAGCGTGTCATCAACTGGACTTACTCGCACAAGCGCGCGCGATGGATCATCCGTATCGGCGTTGCTTACGACAGCGACTTGGCGTTGGCGCAAAAGCTCATGTTAGAGGCTGCGAGCGAACACGCAAGCATCGCCAAGGATCCTCCGCCCTTCTGTTATCTGACCGAGTTCGGCGACAGCGCGGTTCTTTTCGAGTTGCGCTTTTGGTTTGAGCGTATCGATTTGAACATCTTCCAGCCGCGTAGCGAGTTGCTTTTTTCGATTTGGCACAAGTTCAAGGATGCGGGTATCGAGTTTCCCTATCCGCAGCAGGATGTGCATATTCGCACTCTGCCCAGTGTCAAGGAAAAGGGGTGAGCGTGGGCTCGACAGCTTCGGGTTTTTATGCGTGCGCCTGCTGCCACTGGGTTGGATTGTTGAGGAAGGCTTTTACATCGCGCGCGGTGTCGGGAGAATCGAGGAAGCCTTTTTGCTCTGCGGTTGCGAGCGCGTCGCGCCATGTAGCGAGCGCGTGCAAGGTAATTTTTTTATCGACCAGGGCTTTAGCTGCTTCGACAAAGATGTCGTAGTAGAAGACGACGAATGCATCGTTGCAGGTTGCTCCTGCTTCGCGCAGGGCTTCTACGAAGGAGATTTTGCTTTTTCCGTCGGTTGCGTGGTCTTCGACGAGCAGGACGCGAGGTTTGTTTTCTGCGCGACCCCGACCATTAGGCATCACGCCTTCGATTCTTGCTCCGAGTCCGAAGCCTTTGGGTTTTTTGCGCACATAGAGCATGGGTTTGTTCATTTTGGCGGCAATCCACGCTGCGAAGGGGATACCTGCTGTCTCGCCGCCTGCGATGGCGTCGAAGTCTTTGTGCGCGAGCAAGCGGCAGGCGGAGTTAGTGATGAAGGAGGATATGTCGGGGTAGGAGATAATTTTGCGACAATCCACATAGACAGGGCTTTTCTTGCCGGAGGTGAGCGTGAAGTAAGGCTCGCCCTTGAAATTGACGGCTTGGATGCGTAACAGACGCTCGACCGTCTCGTCTGCCAGCTTTTTGCGCGAAGCCGCGCTCACGGAGGATTGCATTGCGAGCAGATGCTTCTCCCCGTTCAAGCGAGGGGCACTCGCTGTCTTTTCAGAATCGGCTTCAGAATCAGTTAGCGTTTCGCTCATCGTGGAACGATTTTGCACGGCGCGCGCTTGCTCGTCAAGCCATTGTTCTAGTTATCCCCTTAAAACCTGCAACGCTTCAGTATTGTTTTGGGGGTTGGGGGGCGTGAAGACGATGATGTCCTCATCGGCAACGGAGAGCGAGCTGCGGTAGGGCTGGGTTTGTTTGACGAGGGTGATGCGCTCAAGGTTGAGCGAGAGGCCGTGGAAGGTTGCGCCGTTTTCGGAGGTGAAGCGTTCGAGGCATTCAAGCGCGGAGGGCGTGTTGGGCTTAAGGGCTGCGAAGACGCACTCGATGGCGTAGGGGGCGTTGAAAATTCCGGCGCAGCCGCAGGCGGCTTGTTTGTGCGAGCGTGTGTGGGGGGCGGAGTCTGTACCTAGAAAAAAGCATCGCTCGCCGCTTTGTGCCGCTTCGAGGAGGGCGATGCGGTCTTCTTCTCGTTTGACGATTGGTAGGCAGTAGTGATGCGGGCGCAAGCCTGAGCCTAGCAGGTCGTTGCGATTGAGCAGCAGGTGGTGGGGGGTGATGGTGGCGGCGAGTTTGTTGGAGTGCGCTTTTTCTCTGACGAAATCTACGGCTTTTTTTGTGGAGATATGTTCAAGGGTGATGCGGAGTGCGGGAAAGCGTGCGATGAGGGGGGTTAGGTATTTGTCGATGAACAGGCTTTCGCGGTCGAAGACATCGGTTGTGTCGTCGGCAATCTCGCCGTGGATGGAGAGGGGGAGGTTGTGTTTCTCCATTTGCTCGAAGAGGGGAAAGAGTTGGGGTAGGTTTTTCACGCCGTGTTTTGTATTTGTTGTGGCGGTAGCGAAGTAGAGTTTGGCTGCGAACACGCTTCGTTCCAAAGGAGGTGTTGTGGGGGGGGCTGTGCGTTCGGAGTCCTTGAAATGAAAATCTTGGAGATAGAAATCTTTAATGGTTGTTTCTTCGGTAAGGAAGATGGTCATGAGGGGGAGGAAGGGTGAGGGGGTGTTTGGCAGGGATTGGAATTGTTGGTATTTTTGGAGGATGATTTTTTTATAGGCGGTAGCTTGTTGGGCGTTGAGGATGGGTTTTGTTAGGTTAGGCATGACGAGGGTTCGGGCGAAGGTTTGTGCGGAGTGGGGGAGGATGGCTTCGAGCAGTTTTCCGTCGCGCAGATGGAGATGGAAGTCGTCGGGTTTGCGGAGGGTGAGGGGTTGGGGCATGGGGAAGATTGGGAAGATTGGGTATGGAATGGAGCTGGACGGGTTCGAACCGACGGCCTCCTGCGTGCAAGGCAGGCGCTCTGCCAACTGAGCTACAGCCCCGTGTTTTGGGCGGGCGTGTTGGAGTGTAGCATGGGAGGGGTTATCGCGTGAAAAAAACGGGGCTTCGTGTATTAACGGATGCAAAACATCGCGTGCGTAGCACGCGGGGGGGTGTGGGGGGATAAATTCCCCCCACGAAGACCCCGCGTCAGCGGAGCGCGCGTAAGCGCGCTTTATCTACGCGCGTAGCGCGTAGCCTCTTGTACCAAAGCGCGAGGCTTGCCTCGCGCAAGCTGACTCGTAACACGGCAAGCAGATTTTGTGACGCGAGTCAGCTTGCGCGTTTCTTTGAAACGCGCTTTTGAATAAGAGGCTACGCACTTCGCGCTACGCGCGAAGTGCGTAGGAGGCGCTTACGCGCCCGCTCGCTGCGCGCTTTTTGCGGGGGGACTTCGTCCCCCCACACCCCCCATGCGCAAAACTCACTTCGCCTACGGCTCGCTCGTCTTGCGAGGGCGAGGAATGCCACCATAGCGCGCAAGCAAGCAACACAAACAGCCCCTCACCCGCCCGCCAGTACCCCCAAAAACCACACACTCAAAATCACAAACACCACAATCCGCAACCCCACAACAATCCTCCGCAACCCCGTCGTGAAATCATCCCTATCACTCCGCGTGCGCAACAACGAACGAACTAACGCCGAATGCGTCCATCCACCCCCAAAACCCCCGCCCTCATGCTTCAACCCCTCCAAATCACGCAACGCACGCTCGCGCAACAATCGCTCACGACGCTCCCTAACCCCCTCCTCACGCTTTTTCATCATAGAACACCCCGCTCAAAATAAATGCATCATCACAAAATTCTCGCTACAAAACCTCTGTCGGCGTTTTCAACTCAAGCACAAGCGCATGGATGCCCTTTATCTCCTCGGCAAGACAGCGATGGACAGCTCGGTTTCGCTCCAATCGAGAGCATCCCTCGAAATGCTTCGATACAATACGCATCGAGAAATGACTCTCTCCCCTGTTCGCAGCATCTTCTGCGCCCGCATGTCCCTGATGCGCAGGAGAGTCGTTTGCAATCGAGTATTCTTCAGGCGCAAATGCCATCTCGATTTTTTGGCGCAATCGCCGTTCGACAGGACCCGCATCGGAGGTATCAGGAGGCATCGTCTTGCTTCGTTAGATTCGTTAGAGTAGAGGTGGATTGCTCGGACGGAGTTGCGGACGGAATTTCCTGTTGCAGTTCGGAAAGCGCGAGGATGTCGCTTTCGTGCTGTATGAGTTTGCGACATTCTTTGAGCGCAAGGTAGATTTTGTCGAGCTCCAAGTTTGCTCGTAGATTCTCTGCGATGGACGCGGAGGAGGGAGCAGCTTTTTCGTATTCGCAGAGGTAACGCTCGAAAATTTCCAAATAGGAGGCTCGTTTTTGTTCGAAGATGTAGGCGCATTGTAGAGCATAGTAGACGCGTCGTGACGGAGAGAGCGCATCGGATTCTTGCATGATTTCCTTACGGCGCATGATGTCGGCACGGTTATGGAAAACGAGCATGGCTGCTTCGCCGCCGTTTTCCATAACAGCTCCATTGACGATGATGCGGTCGCCATGCGGCAGTTTGAGACGGAGGGGCATAGGCAGAGGATAGCACGACGAGCAGACGGATGCAAAGCGGCACAGGAAGAGGCGCACTTCGCTTCGCTCTTGCGTAGAAGGCGCTTACGCGCCCCGCTGACGCGGGGTCTTCGTGGGGGGAATTTATCCCCCCACACCCCCCGCGCACGCTTCGCGTGCGCATGTTTTGCGCCCGTAAAATCATCCGCGCCGTGCCAACGCCAACGCAACAGCAACAGCATTAGAAACATTAAGGCTCTCTACATTGTCATCAAAGCCATCTCCCCCCTCCCTACCCCCCTCGATTCGCGTAACAAGGTCGCAATGCTCCCTTACCAACCTTCGCAACCCACTCCCCTCCGCCCCAAAAACAAAAACCCTATGCTCGGCAGATAAGATACTTTTTTGCGCCTTGTTGTCCTCGTCTCGTGCGTCCTCAATCTGCGAGTCAAAGGCGATTCTGCTCCAGCCTTTCTTTCCTAGCAGCGTGAGCGATTGAGCGAGATTCGCATAAAGAATAGGAACTCTCTCCAACGCACCGCAGGCAGCCTTGGCGATAGAGGCACTCTCTTGAGGAGCATGCCCGTTCGCAAGCAGAAGAGCTTGTGCGTTGAAAAAGTGTGCGCTCCGCAGAATTGCGCCGATATTGTGCGGGTCTTGCACTCGGTCGAGCATGACGAGCGTCGTCGTTTTTTTCTCGCTCAAACTATCGATGAGGCTCGCTAGGGGTTGCGAGGGGAGAGGGCTGCATTTCAGAGAAAGGGATTGATGGGTTGTATCGAATTTGTGCAGCTTGTCGATGGCTTGTCTGTCGACGAGCGTTGCTTGTGCGAGTCGTTTTTGCGCGAGGTGCGAGGCGGGATAGCGTTCGAGCAAGGATGCAAGCGTTGCCAGTGCTTGCTCTGTAGCGAGGAGGGGAAGGCAGGTTCGATTGGGATTGGCGAGCGCGGCGGCTACGGGGTGCATGCCGTACATCCAATAGGAGGAGGACTTGTGCGACTTGTGGGGGCGGGCGGACATGATGGCGGTATTGTGTAGCTAGCGCGGGTTGCAAGCAACGCGCATTGCAAAATTTGTACGTGTCTGTTGCTCTGCATTATTGACGCGCACGGCAAGTCGTGCGCTATGCGCTTGTGCTTTTTAAAGGCACGCGCTCGCGCAACAGACGGGCTTTGTATGATGACGGGTGCAAAACATCGCGTGCGTAGCACGCGGGGAGCGCGAGGGAGTAATCCCTCGCAAAAAGCCCGCCGCAGGCGAGCGCGTAAGCGCTTTTCTGTGCGTGAGCGAAGCGAAACGCACAGCCTCTTATTCAAAAGCGCGTTTCGCAGAAACGCGCAAGCTGACTCGTAACATGGTACGACGACAATGTTTTCCTCGTCCTAGAGGCAAAATTAAAGACGCTCTACAGCGTTGCGAGTCAGCTTGCGCGAGGCAAAGCCTCGCGCTTTGGTACAAGAGGCTACGCACTTCGCTTCGCTCGTGCGTAGATAAAGCGCACTGCGTGCGCTCCGCTGACGCGGGGTCTTCGTGGGGGGAATTTATCCCCCCACACCCCCCATGCGCAAAACTCACTTCGCCTACGGCTCGCTCGTCTTGCGTTTTCCCGTCAATACAAAAAGCCCGTCTGTCGCCCAAGCAAGCAACGCCCAAGAAATCGCTAGACATTCTCCCCCACCCAGACTACAACTCCACAAAGTCCAACCCCACCTCAAACACCCCCCACAATAAGCCCAGGTAGCTCAGTCGGTAGAGCAGGGGATTGAAGATCCTCGTGTCGGTGGTTCGATTCCGCCCCTGGGCATTTTTTCGGGGCATTTTTTCGGGGCATTTTTTTGGGGGAGCATTTTTTGAGGCATAGTATCATCCTACAATGTCTCCTCCGCCCAACACCTCGAAGAAGAAGTCGTCTCCCGCCGATCCAACCTTTCCCGCAGGACTGCAACACTCGCCGCATTTTCCCGATTTCCTCTCCCACCTCTTCCGCCGCAAGAAACGACTCATCTTCGTCGAACAAAAGAAATCACGGCAACAACGCCACCTCGGCAACAAGTTCGCCCTCTTCGCCTCCTTCTGCCTGCTCCTCTCGTTCGCAACGACAACCCTGCTCGTCTCCTCCAACAACCGCCAATCCCTCTACCTTGCCCTATGGCAAGAACAACAACAACTCGGCGCGCTACAACCCCTCGCAACACTACGCGCACAACACCCCGAAACGCCAACGCTAGGACTCGACAAACCCTGGGCATACAAAACCTTCTACGCTCCCCCGCTCAACCCCGATAGACAACTGCTGCTCACCGATAGCAAGTCACAACAAGCACTCCTGCTGAATTCGAACGCGAGACTCCAAGCTTTACAAAAAACTCTACAAAAAACTTGGCGGCTGAATCTTGTCATCACGGCACTCTTGGCGCTGACAACGCTGGTAGCGTTGGTATTGTGGTTCCGTCAAGTTTTCGTCGTACCGCTGGAAAATACCGTCCACGCCATCCATCGCTTCACCGACGACCCCGGCAACCTTATGACGATGCTGATCGCCTCCGATCGCGCCGACGAAATAGGATTCCTGCAACGCGAACTCACACGCATGCAAGTCGTCTATCGCATCAGCATCAAGCAATACCAACACCTCGCAGCCTTGGGAGGAGCTGTGTCGAGAATCAACCACGATCTGAAAGGCTTGCTCTCGACCGCCCTGATCGCAGGCGAAGCCTTGCACAAGGCGCAAGACCCCAAGATACGGAGCAAAATGCGCCTCTTCGAATCTGCGCTGGAGCGCGCGATCGCGCTGTGCGGACAACTTTTGGCTTATGTGCGCGAAGACAAAAAAACCATCTTCCTCACGCGAGTCAATCTGGAAAACCTGCTACACTCGTTGGGCGCAGACCTGCAACTCCACGCTAAAGACGGCACGAAAGTGACAACCCACCTCTCCCCCACCCTCCCGATACAAGGCGATGCCGACGAGCTCTATCGCGCGTTCAGGAACCTAGGACAGAACGCTATCGAGGCGAACGCACAAAGCTTGCGGATTACCCTCAAGGGCGACAAAAAAAACATCCACATCGATATCGCCGACGACGGACCAGGACTCCCGACACAAGCCAAACGCTCGCTGTTCAAACCCTTCGCTCCCAGTAGCAAGGTGGGAGGAAGCGGGCTAGGGCTCTCCATTTCGCAGGAACTGATCAAGCAGCATAACGGAAGCCTCACGCTCGCGCAAAGCAACGCCAACGGCACAACCTTCCACTGCGTCTTTCCCGTCGCCCTCGGCGTAGCGCTGAGAAGGCGCGCTTTGAAAAGACCACAAGACGCATGAACAGCTCTTCCTCCTCGCCGCCCTCGCCCCCCTCCTCCTCACAGCAGAGACGCGCGGTCGCCCTCGCCTACAAACCCTTGGATGCCGACTCTGCACCGCGCGTCGTAGCCAAGGGAGAGGGCGGCATCGCCGAAGCCATCTTGCAGCAAGCGGAGGCATACAACATTCCCGTCCTGCGCAATCCCGAACTCTCCGAGCTGCTGGCAGAGGTAGAAACAGGCAGCGAGATCCCTACCGAAGCCTTTCTCGCCGTCGCTGAAATTCTGCGCTATGTCTATGCCTTAAAAGGCGAAAACCCCCCGCTACCGCTAAAACAACGCTGACAAAATCCAAAGAGAAAACTCGACAACCGATGGACATGATCACCTACATCAGCGCTCTGCTTGCTGTCTTCCTGCTGTTGGGGCTGTTTGCCCTTGTCATGCGGCAGGTGACGCAGGGCAGTGTGCGCACGCGCGGCTTGTCGAACGCCTTGCCTGCGGGCTTGCGGCGTTTTCTGCCTCGCGCCTTGCGCTTGCAAGCGACAGGCCTTGACGAGGGTTTTTCTATCGCCGCCGTGCGGATGATCGATGCGCGCAGGAGAATCATCGCCGTCGATTACCGAGAAAAACGCTATATTCTCCTGCTCTCGCACCAAAGCGAGCAGTTGCTCGACACGCTGCCTATCTTGAAGCCTAAACAAAAACAAACGACCCCCGTGAAAAACAATGCTTAAGACAACGCATAAGACAAGACGCGAAAAAACGAGAAGAGTAGCGCAGCTGGCTTTGCTGCTTGTGTTGGGTTCGCTCGTGCTTGCGGGCTTGCTGTTGCCCTTTGAGGTTTTGGCGCAAAGCATCTCGCTCGACCTGGGCGAGGGAAGCAGCATCACAGGACGAGTGGTGCAGCTGATCGTTTTCCTGACCGTCATCTCGCTTGCTCCTTCGTTGTTGATTATGGTCACCTCCTTCACGCGCATCATCGTCGTGCTTTCTATTCTGCGCACTGCCATCGGCACGCAGCAGACGCCTCCGAACAGCGTTCTTGTCAGCCTTGCCCTTTTCATGTCGTTTTTCATCATGCAGCCGACGCTGGTGAAATCCTACGACGAGGGGATCGCTCCTCTGATCGCAGAGCGCATCGATCAACAGCAAGCTTTCCAGCGTGCCAGCGCACCTTTGCGCAGCTTCATGCTCGCCCAAGTTCGAGAGAATGATCTCCGTCTCTTCTTCGACATCGGCAACATCGACAATGTCGATACGCCCGAGCAAACGCCGATGCGCATTCTCATCCCCGCCTTTATGATCTCGGAGTTACGGCGCGCCTTCGAAATCGGTTTTTTGCTCTTCATTCCTTTTCTGATTATCGACATGGTCGTTGCGTCGATCCTGCTTTCGATGGGCATGCTGATGATCCCGCCGATCATCATCTCCTTGCCGTTCAAGCTTATCTTCTTTGTTCTCGTCGATGGGTGGAATCTCGTCGTAGGCTCGCTCATCCAAAGCTTCGGCACGCTCTAATAGCGGCATAGGGGCGGAGGAGATGCGCTGCGAAACAACAAGCCTCACCTATCTCTTCGGCGACAACCCTCAAGACGACGCTTCCGCAGCAGAACTTGAGCGACCAACATTTGCGCAAAAATTTTCTCAAAAATTCGCTAAAGCTTTCAAGCCTCTTGTTGCGCCGCGCCGCCTGCTGTTTCTGCAAGGCGCGCTGGGGGTAGGCAAGACGGAGATTGCGCGCGCGCTCATCCAAGAGCTTGTTCGAGAAAACTCGCAAAAAAATAATCAAGAGCAGGCGATTCCCCTCGTTCCCAGCCCGACCTTTGCGCTGTTGCAGCCCTACGAGACGACGCGCGGTGTGGTGCTTCACGCCGACCTCTACCGCCTACAGCAGGAGCAGACGCTAGACTTGGGGTTGGAGGAAGCCTTGAGCGAGGGCTTTGTCTTGATAGAATGGGCAGAGCGGCTTCATCCTGCCCTGAAGGCTCGGTTGTTGGAGCAAGCAGAACTCTTCTGCCTACGCCTTGCCTACACCGATACTAATACCGCGGGACGCTCTGCTGTTCTGACCTTGCGGCGGGGGTTGGCGACACGAGAATTGCTCGACTTGGCGGGAGGAAAAAAAGTTGCAAACAAGTCTGCTATGAAACCTGCCATCACGCGCGCTTTCGTTTTGGCTGCGGGTTTGGGGACACGTATGCGCGCTCACACGCAAAAACCCAAGCCGCTAGTGAGCGTGGGTGGCAAGCCTTTGTTGTTGCACGCAATCGAGCGACTGCAAGCGCACGGGGTCGAGCAGATTTTCGTCAACGCCCACTACCGCGCCGATGCCCTCGTTGCCGCGTGCGAGGGATTGCGGGGAGTCGTGGTTTTGCGAGAGCTTGAGTTGTTGGAAACCGGCGGCGGCATAGCGCGCGCCTTGCCTTTGTTGGAAGACCAGCCCTTCTTCGCCCTCAACGCCGATGCTTTATGGTACGACCCGCCCTCCGCAAACGACGCTCCCTCGTTGCTCGCGTGCCTTGAGGAGGCGTGGCAGCACCTCACGCAAAAGCAGGAGCAAAAGCAAGAGCATGACGCGACAGCCCTGCTCGCGCTCATCGAGCAGCAGGGGGCAAAAGATGTGCAAGCACGCGATATGCAAGCAAGTCACGAGGCTCACAAAACTTTTCCTTTTGCCTTTCCCCTCGTCTTTCCTGTGCCGCCGTGCGAGCATGCGGAAGATAAACACGAAGCCATGCCTCTTGCTTTTCGTTACATCGGCGTGCAGATTCTCACCGCGCGCGCTTTTCGTGCTCGTTCTATGTCTATTGCCCAATCTGTTAACAAGTCTGTTTCCAATCGCCCAACGCCGTACTCGCTCACCGAGATTTACGCGCACGAGTCGGCGGCGAACAGGTTGTTCGGCGTAACGCTTGAGAAACGATGGCGAGGACGATGGCTGCATGTGGGCGACCGAGCAGGCTTGCTAGAAGCGCGCCGAGCGGGGCGACGGCTGGGGAGGCAAGCATGAGCGACACTCCTCCTGACCTTGTCCTTCCTTTGCACGGCAAGCTGTACAGCATTCCTGCTACCTACCCCTTCATCGAGACGCTGGCGCGCGGCTTGCTGGAACAGGCGAGGGGTAGCGAGGCTTCGCTTGACGATGTGTCCTTTGCGGAATGGCTTGTATTCCTGCCGACCCGCCGTGCCTGCTTTGAGCTGCGACAGGCGTTGTTGCGCTTGAGCGCGCCTGCTGCGTCGCAAGCAGAGGACATTGCGCACGCTGTGTTGCTGCCGCGTCTTGTGCCGCTAGGCGATGTCACGAGCGATACGATGGACGACACGATGGGGGAGGAGATGGACGATGAGGCGGACGATGCGATGGGAGAGAAGACCGAGCGAGAAGCTGTCTCTGCGCTACAACGCCGCCTGCTGCTCGCCCAGCTCATCGAGAAGTGGTTAGAGAGCAGGGCAAGCAGAGAGAGCAAACAGGCGGCACAGTCCCCCGCCTCCCCCGCTGCGCCTGCGACGATTTCGCTCGCGCGCGCGCTTGAAAGGCTGCAAGCCGATTTTGTGCTTGAAGAGACCAACCCGCAAGAAACGCTCACCGCCGACATGGTTCCCGCGAACTGCGCTGCGCATTGGAGCGAGGCGCTCGATTTTCTACGCATCATCATCGAGAAATGGCCGCAGATATTGAAAGATGAGAAGATTTCTGACCCCAACTTAGAGCGCATCCGCACCCTCGCGCAGCACGCAGAAGACATCACGAGACGCAAGCACAAAGCTCCCGTCATCGTCGCTGGCTCGACCGGCAGCTTGAAGGCGACCGCGCGTTTGATGCGGGTTGTTCTCTCGCTTAACCAAGGGCAGGTTATTCTCGCGGGCTGCCCTGCGCCGCTCGACGCTTCCTCGCGCCACGCCCTGTTCGAGGAAGGACAGGAGGCAACCCATCCGCTACATCCCTTCCTTGCGCTGTTCGCTTCGTGGAACATGACACAAGAACAAGTGGCAAGTCTGTTAGAGCCTTATTCTACTCCCTCCGCCCCCGCCTCCTCCTCCTCTTTGCAGCGCATCTCCTTGCTCGCGCAAGCCTTCTCGCAACGCCCGACACCGATGACAATAGAGCAGCATGTGGGCTTGAGCGTGCTGCCTTGCCGCGAAGCCCAAGAGGAGGCAGACCTCATCGCGCTCATCCTGCGCGAAGCTCTGGAGAAAAAAGGACAACGCGCAGCCCTCATCACGCGCGACCGCACGCTCGCACGCCGCGTGCGCAGCGCACTGAAGGGACGCTGGAATCTCGCCATCGAGGATACGGCGCAACAACCGCTTGCAGCCAGCCGCGCCGCTCAACTCTTCCTGCTCACCCTGAAAGCCCTCGTGCCTGAAGAAAGCGCATTGGAAGAAAGCGCATCCGAAGCCCCGTCAAAAACATTAGACATCGTCTGCCTCCAAGCCCTGTTCGCACGCGCAGGCGGCACGCTCGCCCTCGCCTGGCAGAACTTCGAGGGCAATATCCTCAGAAAGCCCGACCGCCTTGAGCCCACAAAAACACAACGCGCCGCTTCGAGCTTGCACGCCCTAAACGCGCTGTTAGAAAAAAGCCAAAGCCGTAGCGAGGAAAAAAACCCAACGCTACTCGAACAATCGTTTTCCCAATCGCTCGCACAAGCTTTTGCCACGCTCGCTCCCCTGGCAGCGTTGCTGTCTGGCAAGAACCCCGCCACATCCCAACATTCATCTCTGGAGCTGTTGCGCTGCCACCGACAATGCGCCGAGAACTTCGTAGCCCTCTGCCACGCCGATAACGACGATGCCGCCGATGCCGCCGCTTCCTCCGCCCTCCCCCCCCTCTACCGCGAGGAAGGCGGCAGAGAACTCAAACGCTTTTGCGATACCCTCGAGAGTCACTGGCAAGAAAACTCGCAAAAGGACACACAAAAGAACAACGCACAAGGAGATACTCAAGACTATCTCCCCACGCTGGAGGCGCTGCTCGCCGCCGAAACACGCCGAGGGTTGTATGCAACACACCCGCGTCTTGCCATCTTGGGCGCGCTGGAAGCCCGTCTGCTCTCCTTCGACCTGCTCGTGCTTGGCGGCTTGACGGAGGGCAGCTGGCCTGCCCAACCCGACAAAAGCCCCTTCCTGCCTGAGAGCCTGCGTGCGAAGGTAGGCTTAAAGCCCTTGGAACACAATATCGGGCTCAGCGCGCTCGACTTCGTCAACTTTGCCAGCGCACCGCAAAGGGTTGTCCTCACCTACGCCGCCCGCCACAACGGACAACCCCAACAACCCTCGCGCTTTCTGCAACGCCTGCAAACCTGCCATCCGTGCCTCGAGCATGCCTACAGTAAAACGCTGCGCGCATGGCTTGCGGCTTTGCAACACGGCGAGCAGAATGCAGGCACGAAAATTTCACTGCTTCCTCCTGCGCCCCAAGCCCCGCAAGCGTCGCGTCCGTTGCGCGTTAGCCTCACCAGTTTGGCAACGCTCATCGAGGATCCCTACAGCCTGTATGCGCGCCAAGTTCTGCGCCTTGCGCCGTTGGAGACGCTGCTTGCCAAGGACGAGCCTGCGCTCTACGGCAGCTGCTTGCACGCCTGCTTCGAGGAGATTCTTCAAACACCCCCACGCAACAAAGAACAGCTCGCTACATTCTTGGAGAACATCATCGAGAAGAAACTCGCGTACTTTGCGCCCTCGCGTTTTGTTCAAGCCTTTTGGAAAGAACCCCTGCTCCGCAGCGCCGAGCGGCTGCTCGCTCGCGTGGACGCGCTGAAGCCGCAACGCCTGTGGTGCGAGGTAAGGGGCGAGCATCGCATCGCCTTAGAAAACGGACGCAGCCTCACGCTTTCCGCGCGCGCCGACCTCGTCGTCGAAGCACAAGACGGCACATGGTGGCTCATCGACCACAAAACAGGCGCGCTGCCAACACGCACAAGCTTGAGCAATCTCGAACAACCGCAACTCGTGCTTGGCGCGTGGCTGTTGCAGCAGGGCGCGTTCAAGGCGGAGGAAAAAACGCTCAAACCCGTAACACCGCCTCAATCATGCGCACAATCTTTGCCTCAATCCTGCTACTGGCGATTTTCGGGCAGACGCTCCGACAACAACATGCTTGCCCTCGACGAGAAGGTCTGGGCAAAAAACGAAGAAAAAACCTTTGAGACGGCGCAGAGTTTTGCTCAAGCATGCTTTGAGCGTTACGCGGCGTTATTGCAACACTTCGACCGCGCGGAGACTCCCTACCCCGCTCGTGTGCTCTCGCTACCGCGCGCGCAATACGACCCCTATCGTCACCTTGCGCGCAGGCAGGCGTGGAGTTCGGATTTGGAATCAGCAGCTGCGTCTGGCGAAGAATAGCATGCCTCCTCCCCGCTCCTCCTCCCTGCTACCGCCTCCTGATAAGGAGCAGAAGCGCGCGCTGCAAGAGACCCACGCAAGTTTTTGGGTTACCGCCTCTGCGGGCAGCGGCAAGACGATGCTGCTGACGCAACGCTTTTTGGCACTGCTGCTGGATGGAGCTGCGCCGGAGCGTATTCTCTGCCTCACCTACACGCGCGCCGCCGCCGCCGAAATGGCGAGCCGCATCTTGGAGGCACTCAAAAGCTGTACAGACGAGCAAGAAGTTGCCCGCCTCTACCGCAACTTCTTCGAGAGAGAGCCTAGCGAAGACGAGCAGCGGCGCGCTTGCGCCTTACATACGCGCAGCCTCGATTGCAAGGGAGGATTGCGCGTGATGACCTTCCACGCTTTTTGTCAATCGGTCTTGGGCAAGTTTCCGTTGGAGAGCGGCGTGTCGCCTCACTTCCGCCTAGTCGAGCAGGGACGCAAGCAGCAGCTCGGCAGGGACGCCCTCTTCGCAACGACGACAAGCCCGCAGCAGCTCGCAACCATCAACGACTTCATGCCGTTGGGAACAAGCGTTGCCTGCATCAGCGAGATTGCCGCGCGGGCGCGCTCGCCCAAGGAGCTAGCACGCGCCAAGGCGGTGATAGCGCGGCTCTTCGCTTGTCCGCAAGCAACCCCTTCGGCGCAAGCAGCGTTGGCGCACGAGATATTGGCACAGTTGCAACGCGTCCTTGTACAGCATCGAGAGAAACTCAAGACGAGCGACCTCGCAAAGTTGCGACAGCTCGAAGATTGGCTGAAGAGTTTTGATGCAGGAGCCTACCGCAACCTGTTTTTGACAAAGCAAGGCTTGCTGCCTAAACGCGCGTTGTTGACAAAAGGCACGCTCGCTCTCCTCCCTGACGACGGCACGGCGCAAGCCTTGCAGCGCGAAGCCCAGCGACTGGCGCGCCTCACACGCGACGAAGAGCAGCAACGCCTGCGCGAGATTAACCTCGCCCTTTACACGCTCGCCGAAGAGAGCGCGAAAGTGCTGGAGACGCGGCGGTTGCGGCAAGCCGTTCTAGACTTCGACGACCTCATCGACAAGACGCAAGAGTTGCTCGCTTCCTCGCAAACGCCTTGGGTGCATTACAAGCTCGACGGCAGTTTCGACCATGTCCTCATCGACGAGGCGCAAGACACCAACCACGCACAATGGAGCATCGTCGAGCAGCTGACAGAAGAAATCTTCTCCAAGCCTGCGCTCTTGCCTAAGGCGGAGCAGCGGGCGCGCTCGTTGTTCGTCGTGGGCGACGAGAAACAATCCATCTACAGCTTCCAAGGAGCCGACCTCCGACGCTTTACCGCCGCACGCGAGCAGTTTCGAGAGCGCGCAAGCAACGCCAACATGCCCTTCTTCGAGCTGACCCTCGCGGGTTCTTATCGTAGCCTTGCGCCCGTCTTGGAGGCGGTCGACCAAACTTTCAACACCCCTTCGATGCTGGCAAGCTTACAAGCCCTCGCCCCCGCACGCTCCGCGCTCGACGAAGAACACGCACCTCGCCCCTTGCACCACAGGGCGCAGCGAGAAGAGGCAGGCGGCAGCGCATCCTTACACTTGCTCGCGCTCGACAAGGACGATGCCGATGCTCCCATGTCTGCAGCAGAGGAGAAAATAAAACGAGCCGATAGTATCGCCGCCTTCGTAGCCGAGCATGTGCTAGGCGAAAAAGCCCCCCTCCTCTCTGATTCTCGAAAACCGCACGCGGGCGATGTGATGCTACTGCTACCGCAGCGCACCCAGCTCATGCAGCCTCTGCTCACGGTTTTTGCCGACAAGAAAGTGCCGTGCGAGGATATCGACAAGTTCGACCTCACCGCGACCCTGCAAGCCGAAGACCTTTTGGCGTGGTTGCGATTTCTCGTCCTGCCCGAAGACGAGTTAAACCTCGCGAGCCTTCTGAAAACGCCCTTCATCGCCCTTACAGAAGAAGAGCTGCAAGCCCTCTGCCTCGCGCGCTTGGAGGCACAACAGAACCTTTGGCATAGGCTAGCGGACGACGACAAGCAGCGGGAAGCTGCCGCGTGGCTCAAGGATGCGCGCAACAAAGCCTGCCGCCTCTCACCCTTTGAAGCCTTGCGCTTTCTTTTGGAGCGTCCTTGTCCGCGCGCGAGCAGCGGCACGGCAGCCTTGCTTGCAGTTCATCGCAACTTGGACCCTGCCGAGAATTTATGCGAGGAGGCACTAGGCTTTGCGCAGAACCTCGCTACGGCAACGCTGCCGCAGTTTTTGGAGCATCTAGAGGGGCTGCAAGTCGCCATCAAGCGCGAGAGCATCACGCAGCCCACCGACAAGATGCGCTTGATGACCATCCACGGCGCGAAGGGATTGGAGGCACCAATCGTCGTGCTACCGCTATTTTACCTCAAGAAAACGCGCAGCGACATCCTGACACCTTGGTGTTTTCAGGAGCAGGACAATCCGACCAACCTCTACCTACCCGCAGACTCGCTCACCATCCTTGAGGGCGACGAGAACCCCACGAGCCTCGGCAGCCGTCTGCGGCAGCAAAAAAACCAGCAGGCAGAAGAATTGGAAAAGGAACAACAACGATTGCTCTATGTCGCCATGACGCGCGCGCGCGACCGCCTCGTGATACTCGCACCTGAAGAGGACACCGCCTCCCCGCACTACGCGCAAACTTGGAGCAAGCACCTAAAAAAAACCGCCCTGACGCACAAGTGGCAGATACCGCAAACTCCGCAAAGCGACGCAGAGAAGACAGAGAAGGCAGAGACGGCAGAGGCAGGCTCGTCTGAAGTAGCTGCGGTTGTGTCTGCTGCTCCTTTTTTGTTCGTCGAGCCTGCAAGCGAAACACCCTTGTCGCAACCGCGTGCGGCTTCACGGCAAGCGACGCGCGCAGACCAAGCGCGCGAGCGGGAGGCAGTGAAGACAGGAGGGAAGAGAAAACTCGACCAACGCCAGCGCGGTATCATCCTCCACAGCCTCGTGCAAAAACTCGTCGAGCAAGGACAAAAGAAGGAGCAAAAGAAGGAGCAAAGGAAAGAAAAACGAGAGGAACAGGCGCAAAGATTATTGCAGCGAGCCTTGCAGCCTTTCGCGTTGAACGAAGAAGAGCGGCAGGTGCTTATCGATGACTGGGTTGGGAAAACGCTACGCTTGCTCGAACAGCCTCCCTTCTTTGGCTCGGAGCGCGCGCCGCTCTTCGAGGTCGAACTTTTAGGCAAGCTGCCTCCCAACAAATTTTCTAGCAGTTTTATAGGAAGGCTCGACTTGCTACGAGAGGATGCTAGCACGCGTCTGTTCGGAGATTTGAAGACCGATGCCATAGTTCCGCAACGGCTGCCGCAAGTTTACGCTTCGCAGTTTGGTATTTATCGTGCGTTGTTGGAGGCGTTGCAGCCGAGGAAGCTTGTTGAGGGCTATGTGTTGTGGTTTGAGACGGGCGAGGTACGAAGGCTCAGCGAGGAGGACATGCCGCCTCCTGAGGACGATGCTTCTTTTTCTGCTTGACGCACGAGGTGTGAGGAGTGCAGAATGGGGAATGGGGAATGGGGGTGGTGTCGAGGGCATCGTCGGGAAACACGGAGGAGGATTTTATGGCTGTCATTCATGTCTCGGACAAAGATTTTGCGGTGCGGGTATTGCAATCGGACAAGCCTGTTTTGGTGGATTTTTGGGCGGAGTGGTGCACGCCTTGCAAGGCGATTGCGCCTGTGTTGGAGGAGATTTCTGCCGAGCGGGGTGAGGAGTTAGTGATTGCCAAGCTTAACATCGATGAGAATCCTGACACGCCGCAGCAGTATAAGATTCGCGGAATCCCGACTTTGCTTTTGTTTCGGGGGGGGAAGCGCATTGCGGTGAGCGTGGGGGCGCAGGGGAGGCATGCGCTGGAGACTTGGCTGGAGGAAAATCTCGCTTGAGGCACGGACGCGCGTTACAAGCAATGCGGTAGAGCGCGTCTGTTCGCACGGATGCAAAACATGCGCACGCGAAGCGTGCGCGGGGGGGGTGGGGGGATAAATTCCCCCCACGAAGACCCCGCGTCAGCGGGGCGCGTAAGCGCCTTCTACGCACTCGCGCGAAGCGCGAGATGCGTAGCCCGTGTCTGCCTCTACGCGGTCACACATTAAACCGAAACAGCAACACATCTTCATCCCTCACAATATATCCCCTCCCCTCCTGCCGCACCTTCCCCGCCTCACGAGCCTGCTCGAAACTGCCATGCAACAACAAAGTCGCCACATCAATAGTCTCCGCACAAATAAATCCCCTCTGAAAATCCGAATGAAGCTTGCCCGCCGCATCAAATGCCGTCTGCCCCCGCCTGAGCGTCCAAGCCCTAACCTCCTGCTTGCCCGCCGTGAAAAAAGTCCTTAACTCCAACAACCGAAACAATACAACCGCCGCCTGCTCCAACCCACTCACTCGCTTTTTGTCATCATCACCTAACAAACTCACCCGATCCTCCTCCGACAATACCGCTAACTCCGCCTCCTCAATCGCCGAAAGCCGCAAAACCTCCGACCCCCCCGCCGCCGCCCGCTCCTCAATCGCCTTGACAAAAGCCTCCTCCCCCTCTCCCCCATCCCCAACATTGCACACATAAAGCATCGGCTTCGCCGTCAACAACCCCAACCCCCGCACAAAAGCAACATCGTCCGCATCAACCTCCAAAGTACGAGCAGGCTTGCCCCCATTCAACAAATCCTCCAACTGCTTGAGAATCGCATGCTGTCGCTTCTCCTCGCGCGAAAGAACCCCACGCGCTCGCTTTGCCCCCTGTCCCCGCAACCCCTCCAACCGCGTCAAGTCGGCGAGCAACAACTCAACCTCCAACAACTCGGCATCGCGTAAAGCATCAGGAGACTTCTCAACATGCAAAACACGCGAAGAAGGAAAACAACGCACAAGGTGCAACAATACATCTACCTCCCGAATATGAGAGAGAAACTTGTTTCCCAACCCCTCGCCCTTAGAAGCCCCCCTCACCAACCCCGCGATATCAACGATCTCAACAAAGTTGGGAACAGCCTTTTGCGGCTGAACACCCGCCACCAAGTCATCGAAAGCACGACTTGGAACAGGAATGCGTCCGCGATTCGGCTCGATCGTGCAAAAAGGGTAGTTCTGCACATTCGCAGCCTCCAACGCCAACAAGGCGTTGAACAACGTCGACTTGCCAACATTCGGCAAGCCAACAATTCCACAAGAACAACCCATCGTACGCCCTACCAGAGAGACCCTTGCTGAACTAAAGCCGCTCGGCTGTAAGCGGCGCGAAACTCTCGACGAAGCCGTCCAGCTCGCGCTGACGATGACGCTTGCAACGCTCGGCGAGCAGGATAGCCTTCAACTGCGCGAAGGCTTTTTCTAACTCGCCGTTGACGATAATGTAGTCGTAGTCTTTAACATGCGAGATCTCCTCGAAGGCTTTTTCCATACGCAAGGCGAGCGTCGAGGGATCGTCGCGGCGACGCTTGACAAGCCGCTCCTCCAACACCGCCGACGAGGGCGGCAGCAGGAAGACGCTCACCACTGACGAAGGATCCATCTGCGTCTTGATTTGCTCAGTGCCCTGCCAATCCACATCGAAGAGAACATCCTGTCCCCGCTCCAAAGCCTCGCTTACCGGAGCGTGCGGCGTCGCGTAGAGATTGCCAAAGACCTCCGCCCATTCGAGAAACTCGCCGCGACTGCGACGCTCCTCGAAGGTTTTTGTGTCGAGGAAATGGTAATCCTCTCCCTCGACCTCGCCTTTGCTACGCGGACGCGTCGTAGAAGACACCGACATCACCAACGCGGAAGGACGCGATTGCGCCTGCTCTTCTGCCAGTTTTTGCTCGTCTGCGAGCAACTTACGCGCGAGCGTCGTCTTTCCCGTCCCCGACGAGGAGGAGATAATCAACAAAAAACCACGCCGAAGAAAAGTGTTATTCATTGGCAAGCTCTTCTAAAACTTTATGTATATCATGGATAGTGACAACATAGCTTTTGGGTATTTTATCTCTTGTTATTTTATTCAAAAGATTTAATTGTCTACAGCTATCATCAGTATAATACGGACCATCACAAATTGCAAACAACACATCACTATCATTAGCTCCACCTTGTAAAAAAATATTTAACGATTTGTATAAATCTTGATATTGGTTATCTTGAGCCCCGCCATGACCTCTTGTGTATTTATGTGTGGCAAAACATCTGTAGTCAGAAGTTTGCCAAAAAAAATCTAAAGATTTTGTTGGAGGAGCAGTTTTAGGCAGATTTTTTCTAATCACTATAGATCCATGAGCATCTACGTACCAAGCATTTTTTCCACCCGCTGGTAAAGATTGAAATTTTTTAACTATTGGTAAACTTTGAATATAATCACTGGCGATTTTTTGGTGAAAAACTTGCTTCATAGGAGCTACAGCAAAAGTCGCTGCAAACATGCTATCGTTATGTATTTTTTCTTTAATTTCGTCAACACTAAAAATGGAAGTATTTGAAAATGTACGAATTTTTTTGTCAAGATTTTCATTCCTTTTTATTAAATCTTTTTTAACATCGTTCCGATTCTTGATCCATCGCTGATATTCAAGTTCCTCGTAATTAGGTGGTGAAGGATAATTGTTCATGGAAAATTTTTAACTGCAAGCAGCTTCAATAATATTTCTAGCTTGTCCCCAATCAAGCCTACGTCTGTACATTCCATCTGCTCTTAATCCACGGTAAGCCGTCAGAAACACATCTTGAGTTTCATCTCGAAATTCTTTAAGCATGGCATTGACTCTTTTGATAAATTGTGGTCTAATTTTTTTCTCAATATCAATTAGCGTAATTGCGCGGCTAGAAGTGTCTATCTGGTATCCTTTAATTTCATCAGCATGGCAAAATCGAATCGATGCCTCCTTCGTATTGTCCAACGCAAACAACCCCAAGTCCCCAAGCGGATCGTTAAAACGTATTTGCTGTTTTTGAGTGGCGGATGGAATGCCCGCCTGTAATTCTTCGTATCTACCCAACAATGTATCGTTGCGGTAGAGCAAGATATCATCGCCTCGTTCCCTCTCTGGAAGGAACATCGCCAACCCGACAGGATGCGCCGTTTCCTCGAACAGCGCGCCCGTCAGCGAGACGAAGCTGTGCAGACGCTCGCCAAACAGCGAACAACGCGAGAAAGAACGGATAAAAGATTCAGGCACTAAGGCAGCCACATAGGCGCAATGTTGCAAGCACTGCTCAAGCGCGTGCTTGTAGAGATCGTCGTGCGCGCAGGCAGGAAAAGGCAGTCCGCGCAAGCTCGCCGAGTTGCGCGCAAGCCACGGCGGATTGGTCACGCACACATCGAAGCCTTGCGGAAAACTTTTCAGCGTGTCGCGCCTTCTTACCTCCTTCGCCGTCGGCACAATATCGAAAGCGCGCGAGTCGCCCAACAAGCCGACGCTCGCAAGCTTTCGTAAAAGGTCTGCCTGCCCTGCGAAAGGCTCCAAAAGACGGCTCTGCGGCAAGCCGGCACGATGCGCCCACCCCTTAAAAGCCTCGAGTTCGAAAGGGTTGACTTGCCCCGCCGTGTAGTAACAGCCGTGCGCCCGTTTCTGCTCCCCCTGTTCTTCTGTCAGAGATATTTTGTCATTCGGCATCGGTAAAACTCCTTGTTCTGTGTCAGGTTGTTCTGCTTTTGTTCTTTTTTACAATGTTTCCATGCTTTTGACAACATTTATCCACAGAGTTATCCACAATTTATTTCCTCATGTTTTTTTAATTTTAGCGGCGAAGAATCCGTCCATGCCTCCCTTATCTTTTTCGAAGAAGGGCAATGTGCGCAAGCATCCGTCCTTTGTGATGAAATGCTCGCGTCCGTAGACCTCCTCTAGCGAGAACGGCACGCGTTGCGCTCCCCCCATCTTCGGCATGCACTGCTCGATGACCGCCTCCCCCTCCTCGCGTTGCAAGGAACAGCAAGCATATACCAACAAGCCTCCGCTTGCAACCGAACGCCATGCGGCTGTGAGCAGTCGGCATTGCAAAGCTTGCAGCCTCTTCACCTCGTCCTGCGACTTCAAGTGCAAGATGTCGGGATGACGGCGGATCGTCCCCGTGCCGGAGCAAGGCGCGTCCAACAACACCCCCATGTAAAGCTTTTTTTCGGAAAAATCTTCCAAGTCCACCAAGACCGAGCGTGTTTTTTCGGCAAAACCCGTTCGCTGCAAGTTCTCCTGCAGCGTCTTCAGGCGCTCTTGAGAATAGTCGAGCGCGGTCACGCTTGCTCCCGCCGCGGCGAGTTGGCAAGTCTTTCCTCCTGGCGCGGCGCAGAGGTCTAGTATCTCCTTGCCCTCGACATTGTCGAATGCCCGTATCGGCAAGGCGGCAGCCGGATCCTGCACCCACCACGCGCCCTCTGCGAAGCCCTCGATCTCGCGCACGCGCGATCCCTCCGAGAGGACTAATGAGTTTCCAAAGATCTGCCGTGCCTGCAAACGCTGTTCCCATTGCTCGGGTTCGCCCTTGACGCTGACGGCGAGCGGCGGCGAGAGGGTGTGCTGTTCGGCGATGCTGTCGCGCGCCTCTTCGCCGAATGTCTGTCCCCAGCTCTGCCATAGCCAGTGGGGGGTTGAGAGACGCAAATGCTTCTGACGGTCGGGTAGCAGGCTCTGCTTGCGACGCGCCATGTTGCGCAGCAGCGCGTTGACGAGCGAACAATAGCGTCCTCCGCCGAGCGTCTCGACCATCGAGACAGCGTTGGAGACGACGGCATAATCTTTTGTCTCCAACAGCAGCAGCTGCGCTGCCGCCAAGCGCATGACCATGCGTAAGCGTACCGTGTCGGGACCTGCGAGCGGACGGGCGAGCAAGAGGTCGATCGCCTCGTCGAGCGCTCCCAAGTTTCTGAGGACGCTGTTCGTCAGCAGATGAGCGAAAGCACGCTCGCGCGGCTCAAGAAGGTTCATGCTCCTGTTGTCGGCGAAAGCCTGATGCAGGGGCTTGCGCTTCAACAACACGCTGTTGAGACAATGAAAAGCTGCGGTACGCGCGTTCGACAAACGCTCAACCATGAGTGCCAACCCCCCCCGCGCGATCTCTAGAAGGGGAGCAGCACATCGGCGATTTGCGTCCCGAGTTTGGGTTGCTGTAGGTTGCTGAGCGTGCCGCGTCCGCCGTAGGCGACGCGCGCCTCGGCGATCTTGTCGAAGGCGATCGTGTTGTTGTTCGCAATGTCCTGCGGACGCAAGACGCCCGCGACATGCAAGACGCGCACCTCAGCGTTGACGCGCAACTCCTGCCTGCCATAGACGACCAAATTGCCGTTCGGCAGCGTCTGCGTCACGACGGCAGCGACGCGCATCGTGATGCGCTCGTCGCGCGAGATCGTGCCTGTGCCTTGCGTCGAGCTTTGCGAGGCACCGTCGAAAAGATCGTTCAGCGGCGGCGCCAAGGGAAAGAAAGTGCGTACCGTCGAATCGATCGCCCCTAAGGCACCGTTCTGCGTCTCCTTGCTACTCGCGCGCGCGCGTTGCGTTGCGTTGTTCAGCTCTGCCGAATCTTGCACATCGATCAGCACCGTGACGATGTCGCCGATCCTTGTTGCGCGTAAATCCTTGAAGAAGGCACGCGAGCCCGCCCTCCACAGCGAGTTCGGATTGCGCTGCATGGTCTGCGGTGTGGGCATCGGCATCTCCACCTTGCGATAGTCCTTGCGCGTCGTCGGATCTTGGACGGGTGAAAGCGGCGGCGTTTCGCCAACACGCGTAAGCCCCGCGCAACCCGCTTGCGTCACAACCCCCAGAAAAACGAGCCACAAGAAAAGACGCGACATTATTTTTCCCTCCATTGTTTTTTCCTATTAGACAAGGGTTGGTTCAACAGGGTGTCGTAGCGGCGTTGCCTATCGGCACGAAAAGGATTGTTGCCAAGCGGGTTCTGCTCGCCTGTCGCCCCCAAAGTTGATGCGTCGGTTGATGCGTTGGTAGATAGCTTGAGCGCACGATCTCCCTGCCCTGCCAAGGGGTCGAGCATCGCTGTCTCGGATATTACTCTAGCATGCCCTGCTCCGTCGACGACCGCCGAGAATTCGCGTCCGCTGAATTTGTTTCGCAAGCGCACCGTCTGTCCGTGCGCGCCGTCGTTCAAGGCTTGTGCCTGCAAGACGACACGAACGCCCTCGTGTTGGTATGCGACCTGCACCATGGAGCGTCGTTGCACAAGCCTAGCCGGTCGCAGGTCTTTCGCGCGCAAGACTTCGCCCGCCTTGCGTCGAAAGCGTATTTCCATGCCGAGCGCTTGGCGCGGCTCGGTGAGGGCGGCGCGCAGCTTTCTGCTCATCGGCAGTTCGACCATCTTCAAATCTGCGTGCGTGATGCGCGTGCCGTAGAGCAGCGCGCGTCGGGCTGCAAGCACACGCACATAGGGTATCGCTAAGCCTACAAGAGAGACTTTTCCAAAAGATTTTTTTGAAGAGATTTTTTGTTTGCGTTGCGTCTTGAAGTCAAGCGTTGTGAATTGGTGCTGTCTGCTCACCTCGACCAGCGCGGAGAATCGTCTGCTCGGCTCGTCCCACAGCAGGGAGTGCAGGCGGAGTCGTCCTTTGGCTGGAAAGTCGGATGGCAGGGTGAGACGCAACCTTCCTGTCTCGTAGCGTCCGCTCCATGCTTTTTTGCGTATCGCTTGCAACAGCAGCGTTTTGACCTCTCTGTGCGAAGCGAAGCGCGCATCGTTGGCAACCCTACTCGAATCTGCTGCTGCCGAAGCGTTGAAGAGTGCCGCCGCCAGCAAGGAGAAAAAGAGCATCAGGCAACAGACGATCAAAATTTTCTCACAAAACCTTCCGACCTTTCGCCATGGGCTAGGCTGCCTGTGAGCGTTGAAGCCCGCTATGTTATCTTGCACGCTATCTTGCGCGCTGTCTTGCAAAGGCAGCGAGGGTAGCGAGGGTAGCAAAGGATTCATTATCGAATGTTAGTTGTTGTTGCGGAGATTTGGTCTGCGGTTTCGATGACCTTCGAGTTCATCTCGTATGCGCGTTGAGCGGAGATCATGGCGGTAAGTTCTTCGACCGCCTCGACATTTGCAGCCTCTAGGTATCCTTGTAGCAGGGTTCCGTATCCTGCGGCCCCTGGAGTGTTTACATTGGGGACACCTGATGCGGGGGTTTGCGAGTATAGGTTGTCGCCCAAGGCTTCTAGCCCTGCTTCGTTGGGAAATGTCGCCAGGTCCATCTGTCCGAGGAATCGAGGCTGCACCTCTCCCTCGATGCTTGAATAGACTTGTCCGTTTCGGTTGATCGTGATGTCGATAGAATCTTCAGGCACGGTGATGCCGGGCAAGAGCTGGTAGCCGTCGACGGTGACGAAAGCGCCGTCTGCGCTCAGTTGCAGGGAGCCTGATCGTGTGTAGACCTCTGTGCCGTTGGGGTGATCGACTCGGAAATAGCCTCGTCCGCTGATTGCCAAGTCGAGCGCGTTGTTCGTTGTGACCAAATTACCTTGGTTGTGGATGCGATAGACGCCTGAGATGCGCGTGCCAAGCCCGAGTTGCACGCCTACGGGAACGATCGTATCTTGCTCCGACGAGATCGATCCTACCTGTCGAATGTTTTGGTAGATCAGGTCTTGAAAGACGGGACGGCTCTTTTTGAATGCGGTCGTGTTCAAGTTGGCGATATTGTTCGCGGTCGTCTCGACGAGAAACTGCTGTGCCAGCATTCCCGACGCGCCGACGTGTAAGGCACTCATCATTGTTCGTCTCCTTCGGACGGGCGAGCCGTCCTTGTTATTGGGGGTATCGTGAGGGGTGATGTCATTGCGGTGATCTTAGTTGTCTTGGCGGATTAGAGTCGTGTCAGGGTTCGGATCGCCTCTTGGGCGCGTCGGTCTTCCAGTTCGAGGTATGTCGCCATCTGTCGATAGCTGCGCTCGACTTCGATCAGTTGCACTAGTTCGCGTACCGGCTCGACATTCGAGAGTTCGCGTGCACCTTGCACGATCACGGTCTGTTCGGCGAAGATTCGCGCCTGCCCGTCGTTTGCTCGGTAGTAGAGGCTGTCGAGTTTTTCCAAGGCGTTTTCATCGTCGAACTCGACGACGGAGAGTTGAGCTACGCGGTCGTTATCGACATAGACGACGCCTTCAGGGGAGATCGAGATGGTCTCCCAACCCTCAGGCAGATCGATAGTTTGCTCGCCCCTGTCGAGGAGCAGGTTGCCATCGGGCAGTGCCAGTCGGTTCTCGTTGTCGATGACAAACGTTCCTGAGCGCGTGTGCAGCACGCCTTGCGGCGCCAAGACCGAAAACCATCCGCCGCCGCGCAAAGCTACATCCAGGGGGTCGCGCGTGATTTGCAAAGAGCCCTCGCGAGGATCGCGCGAAATATTGACCGCCTCGTTGAATGCAAGGTTGCCGCTCGATTGCGTCGCCTGCGTGCGCACCAGTAAATCGTGAAACGCCATACGATCGCCACGATAGGCACCCGTGTTGCTGTTCGCCAAGTTGTTCGCCACCATGTCCAACTGCTGGCGCAATCCGAGCTGACGCGACAAGCCTATGTAAAGTCCGTTCTCCATGATAGCTCTCCAGCGTCGCCTCTTAATAATGTCCTGCAAGCAAAGTCCTGCAAGCAAGTTCATACAAGAGTCTTTGAAGCAAGACTTGTGCCAATTGCTATTAGTTATTCTGCAAGGTGAGAGTAGAGCGAGAGAAGTTTGGCGAAAAATTTGTGGATAAGATCCCCTGTTCTGCCGCTCGAAGCGAAAAGCGCTTGCTTTTGGAGAAAAAAGAAGGCAGAATAGATAGTGAATGAGTCTCAATTCAGGTTTCCATTAAGGTTATAGAGCATCTTATGACCCACCCCCTTTCCTCCGCTGCTCAAGCGCGTCCTCGTCGCCGCTCGCTGTGGGTTGTCGTTGTTCTGTTGCTGTTGGTCGTTGGTATCCTTCTCACCTTTTTTCTGGGTCGTCTCGCGTTTTTGAGCGAGTTCCTGCCAACGACGAGCGACTACAGTTCGAATAGTGCCGATCCGCAGATCAGCACCGTCGTGACCTACGACATGCGCGACGCGCTGGAGATCGTGCTGAACAGCGGTCGGGAGGATCGTGTTTATCTGAGTCTTTCGCTCGCCTTCAAGCTTGCTCGTCCGCAAGATGTGCCGTTCGTGCGCAATCTAGAGCCCGCCATTCGTGACACCGTTATTCCCTACTTGCAAGAGCTGCGTCCGGAAGAACTGGAAGGATCGCGCGGCATCTTCCTGCTGCGCGAAGAGCTGCTGTTTCGTATCAACAAGGTGACCGGCTCGGTGCGCGTCGAGGATGTCTATATCACCGCGTTGCAACTTCAGTAGCGCCAGCTTGCAACCCCTTGAGAGCAACGCAGGAGAACCGGAATGAGCGACGAAAGTGACAAAGGTGTCGTCTTCGGGGCGAACTGGGCGCAAGACCTCGGCGGCGGCGCGAGCAAGTCTCAAAATCCCTCTGCCACACCCGATATGGGCGACTTCGCCCTGCTGAGCGACGAAGGGGGCGAGAACCCCGATAGCCCCCTGCTCGACCAAGGCGAGGTGGATTCGCTGTGGGGAAAGAAAGACGACGGCGAAGAGACGACGAAGAAAGGACTCGGCGTGCTGGTGGATAGCCAGCGTATCACCGCCGAACGATTGCCGGCGTTGGAAGGGATCTACGAACGTTTTGCTCGCATCTCGTCGGGTAGCCTGCGCTACTTCACTTCCGAAAATGTCGATGTCACCTTCGGCAAAATCGTGCCGATGCGCTTCGGCGATTTTCTCAACTCGGTCGAGCTGCCTAGCCTTCTCGTCATCTTCAAAGCCGAACAATGGGAAAGCCGAGGACTCATCGTGCTCGACAACCAACTCATCTACGCAATCGTCGATATCCTACACGGCGGCAGACGCACGCGCCAACTGCAGTCGAACGAGGGAAAACCCTACACCGTGATCGAAATGCACATGATACAGCGCTTGGTCAACAGCGCCCTGAAAGACTTGGAACAAGCATTCGATCCCGTCAGCATCGTCAACTTCCACTACGAGCGCATGGAAAACGACTCGCGTTTCGCCGCGATCGCTCTGCCGTCGAATACGGCGGTGGTCGCCGATTTCACGATCGGCATCGATCGACGCAGCGGAACCATGCGCATCATAATGCCATACCGAACGCTGGAACCCGTCAAAACGGCGCTCTCGCAACAACTGCTGGGCGAAAGCTTCGGTGAATCGGGAACTTGGACACGACACTTCAGCGAATCCTTGCGCGTCTCCAACATCGAACTGGAAGCGGTCCTCTCCGAGTTCCAATCGACACTGGGCGAAGCTTTCTCGTGGAAACAAGGCAGCAAGATCGAAATCGATCTGCCGCTCGATCCGCAGGTCACCGTCCGTAGCGGCGGGATACCACTCTTCGAGGCTGGCATGGGACGCAAAGAGGGACACCTCGCGCTCCGACTGCTCAGAAGAGCCGATGGCGAAAGCGAAAAAGTTGCACACGCTCAAAAACAAGCCGAGCACACAGAAGTTGCGCAAAGCACCACCTCGACGACAGAGGCTATATCCGATCAAGAGCAGGACGAAGACTTGCTGCCACAACGAGAAAACCTGCAAGACAACGAAGACCCTAACGTTTGAGTACAAGCAGATCATGACGCCCTCTTTTTCCGATGCTCTCATCGCCGCATTGCTCTCGTCGTGGCCGTCGCTGTTGCTCGACGGGATGCTGCTGTTCCTGCTGCTCTGCGTCGTTCTCTACGCCGTGCGCTTGATCCGTGCCGTCAATGCAATACACCGCGGCAAAGCCGAGCTGGCATGGCTGTTCGCTCGCTTTGCAGAAAACATCGCGCGAGCAGAAAAACTGCTGAAAGAGATGAAAAGATCTGCGCTCGAATCACAAGAAGTCTACCTGCGACGCAAGGAAGAGACCGACAGGCTCGCTAACGATATCGGCTATCTGATCGAAAAAGGCAACGGCTTAGCCGATCATCTCGAAGAGACCATCGGCATCGCAAAAGAAACATCCATAGCCAAGAAGGGACGCCGTAGAAATGCAGAAAACAACGCTGAAAACAGCTTAGGGGACAAACCTGCCGAGACCATCGAGGGCCAGCGAGCAAGCACAGGTAGCGCAAGAGCGGCTTTGAGCATACCGAACTTACACAACTTGCGTTAGTTAGCTCGTCTTCGACTTCTCGAAAGGAAACCTCAAGGAAAAACTTAAGGAAAAACGATGCGAATCTTTGCTGTCTTGTTGCTCATTATTCTAGTCAGCGTTGGCATAGCGTCGCGCGTAGACAGTCTGCGTCGCAACGCGCAATGGCAGAAGCTCAACGATTTTTTCTCCCATGCCGTAGCTCAAGGCGAGAACGGAGGAGCAGCAAGCAGAGTGCTTGCACCGATAGAAGAACTCGAGGCGGATGACGAGGGCGAGGATGAGGACATCTTCGGAGCGTTGGAAAAAAAAGCACCGACCCCCTCGGCAGAGCGCGAGCCAGGAGGGGGTGACAATGTCGGCACTGTGGAGTTGCGCTCGCTCTACGAGAGGGTTACGGTCAACGACACGCTTTTGCAGAACCTAGCCGAGCGCACCGAGCGGCTGGCGGAGCGTGAAAAAACTGTGCAAGCACGCGAGACTGTGCTTGCAGCTTTGCAGAAGAAGGTTGAAGAGCGAGAGGGGTCTTTGCAAAAAACGAGGGGGGAGATAAAGGCACTGCTGGAGCGTTACGATGGAGAGCAGAGCGGGGGGTTGAAACAGCTGATCGGCATCTACTCGACGATCGAGCCGAAACGCGCGGCGGCTATTTTCAACGATCTCGACTTGGATATCGTTGTCTCGTTGCTACGACAAATGCCGTCGCGCAGGGTTGCTCCGATTTTGGCTGCGATGGATGCGGAGAAGGCACGTCGTATCACTTTGGAGCTCTCCGAGTGAGCGCTGCTGCCCCTGCTCGCGCCGAGCCGCGGCGTTATGGCGAGGCCGTACGCGAGACGACAGAGACTGCCGTCAAGGCTTCGCTGTTGCTGGAGGGGCAAGGCAAGGCGAGCGTGGAGACGGGGATAGGCTTTTTCGATCACATGCTGGAGCAAACGGCGCGCCATGCGTTCTTCGATCTCACGCTTGCAGCAAAGGGCGACCTGCACATCGATGCGCACCACACGCTAGAGGATTGCGGCTATGCGCTCGGACATGCCCTCACGCGCGCCTTGGGAGAACGCAAGGGCATCGCGCGCTACGGCGCGGCGTTGCTGCCGATGGACGAAAGTTTGGCAAGGGTTGCCGTCGATCTCAGCGGCCGCCCTGCCTTGCACTTCGAACTGCCCTTCCAAGTCGAGCGTATCGGCAGCTGCGAGGTCGTTCTGTTTCGTGAGTTTTTCACTGCCTTTGCATCTGCAGCGGGTGCGGCGTTGCATCTCACCAGCCTGTACGGCGCGAACGACCATCACCGCATCGAGGGCATCTTCAAGGGCTTGGGGCAGGCTTTGCGCACAGCCGTTGCCATCGACGCGCGCTTGCAGGGCAGCGTGCTATCAACTAAGGGGACGCTAGCGGGCATCGAGGGCATGGCGAAATCTTGACGCTCAAAGTGTTATTGCCATTTCCATGCCTACTCTGACCGCGTTGATCGACTACGGTTGCGGAAACCTGCACTCGGCGACACGTGCATTGAGGGCGAGCGGCGCGCGAGAGCTCTATGTCGGAGCAGACCCCGCTGTCTTGTGCAAGGCGGAGCGTTATGTCCTGCCTGGCGTAGGGGCGTTGGGCGTGTGCTTGGAGAAACTGCGTGCCAAAAAGGGCTTGCTCGAGTGCTTGGACGAGCAGGTGAGGCGCAAGGGAAAACCTTTGCTTGGCATCTGTGTCGGCATGCAAATGCTCGTCGAGCAGGGATTCGAGCATGGCAATCAGCGCGCGCTCGGATGGATGAGGGGGGCGGTCAGACGCATCGCCCCGCAAGACGAGAGCCTACCGATACCACACATGGGATGGAACGCCTTACGCATCCTTGCATCCCACCCTCTCTTCGATGGCATCGCTACGGGAGACCCCGTCTATTTCGTCCACAGCTTTGCCGTCACAGAAAACGAGCCAACAACGACTTTGGCGCAAGCCTGCTACGGAGTGCCGATCGTGGCTGCGGTGGGACAAGGTTCGCTTGCAGGCGTGCAGTGGCATCCTGAGAAGAGCCAAGGCGTGGGACGACGATTGCTAGAAAACTTTCTGGCTTGGAAGCCGTGATCCTCTTTCCCGCGCTCGATTTGTTGGAGGGACAATGCGTCCGACTAACGCATGGAGAAAGAGCGCAGGCGAAACTCTACAACCCCGACCCCGTAGAGCAAGCGAGGCTGTTCTTGCGGCAAGGTGCGCGAGCATTACATATCGTCGATTTGGACGCTGCCTTCGACGGACGAAGCGAGAACGCTCCCGTCGTCGAGCGCATCGTGCGCGAGGCAAAAAAGCACAACGCTTTCGTGCAACTCGGCGGGGGGTTGCGCGCGAAGAAAGACATCGAGCGATGGCTGGAGGCGGGGGTCGATCGTGTTGTCATCGCCACCCTTGCGCTTGAAAATCTTCCTCTCGCTTTAAAATTGTGCGAGCAATGGCACGAGAGAATCGCCATCGCGCTCGATCTCAGGCAGGGCAAGGTGGCGACGCGAGGATGGCTGGTCGAACAAGACCTCGATGTGCGTTCATGGCTCGCGCCTTTCCTTGAGCCTGAACGTGGAATCGGCGCGATCATCGTCACCGACATCACGCGCGACGGCACGCTTGCCGGAAGCAACAATGAGATGACTTTCCAATTTGCGCGCACCCAATTTGCGAGTAGCTTGCCTTGCCCTGTTATCGCTTCGGGGGGCATCGCCTCGCTCGAAGATTTGAGCCTGCTTGCGCGCGCGGGTATCGTTGAAGGCGCGATTTGCGGGAGGGCGTTGTACGAAGGAAGGTTCTCGTGTGAGGAGGCGTTGGCGGCTGTCGAGAAGGCGAGCGCAGAAACAAGCATGTCAAAAGACAAGCACAGGGGTTAAGGAGATAGACCGATGCTTCTACCGCGCATCATCCCCTGCCTTGATGTGGATAAGGGGCGCACGGTCAAGGGCGTGCAATTCGAGAATCTGCGCGATGCGGGAAATCCGCAAGAGCTTGCGCGCCGATACGAACGGCAAGGTGCAGACGAACTTGTTTTTCTCGACATCACCGCCACCCTTGAGGCGCGCGAGGCGATGACATCGATCGTGCGTGATGTTGCGGGAGAACTCTTTATACCTCTGACTGTGGGAGGCGGCATCGACAGTATCGAGCGCATCAAAAATCTTCTACGCGCGGGTGCGGACAAGGTTTCGCTCAACTCGGCGGCGCTGATGGATCCGACGCTCGTCTCGCGTGCGGCGGTGTGCTTCGGCGTGCAATGCATCACCGTTGCCATCGATGTCAAACGCTCTGCCGAGAACAGGGGTAGTGGTTTCGAGGTTTTTTCGCACGGAGGCAGGCGTGCTACAGGACGCGATGCGATCGAATGGGCGAAGGAGGTTCAGGCGCGCGGAGCAGGAGAAATCCTGGCGACCTCGATGGATTGTGATGGACGGAAGCGGGGTTTCGACTTGCCGTTGTTGGGCAAGCTTGCGGAGGCGGTTTCTGTTCCTATTGTTGCGTCGGGGGGGGCGGGCGAGCCTCGGCATTTTTTCGAGGTTTTGCAGATCCCGAGGGTGACGGGAGCATTAGCGGCTTCTCTGTTTCACGATGAGGAGCTGTCGATCCCGCAGCTTAAAGACTACCTGGCGAGCGAGGGCATGCAGGTGCGATGGACGCATGGAGACGAGAAGAAGAGGGATAGGACTCGCGAGTGATTAAAAAGTTGTCAACGCGGTTGACAAACAACAAAAAAATCTGTCTAATAAAGCATTCGCTACCCTTCCGTAGCGATTGAACAAAGGAGAACACCATGAAACAAGACACACTGGAAGAACATATCCCCGCCAGCGTGACACATCGTCGCGATGGAGAGTACAGCTTTCGTATCGAGGGTACCAAAGACGACACCTACCTTGCGGTCAGCTACGCAAGACCATTGCGCTTTTGCATCGAGCGTCCTACAAAAGCCGAAGCCGAACAAGAGGCGCGAGATGCCATAGCATCGCAGCGAGAATTTAAAGCGCAAGGGAAACAACAGGCAACACACTCTACGGTCGAACAAGCCTGCCATGCGACCTGAAGAGTTTTTCGCGCGTCTTGATCGAAAAAAACTCAACCAGCTGGAATCCTTCTACGGCTACCGCAAAGACCGCGAGGACGAACATCGCATATATTACACCTCGCGCTTGGGCGAAGAGTTTTCTGTAGACAAAAAAGACCCCTTTCCTTTTGTGTGGTTTGACGATCTAAGCGATGCTTTGCAGATAGGAGTCCGCTCGCCGAAAGTCGCAACCAGAGCTTGACCTCCCCCTTCACCCTCGAAAGCCTCTACAACCTCGTTGCCGAGCGCGCGCAAGCCTCCGCTGACCATCGCTCCTACACACAACAAAGCCTCAAGCAAGGCATCGAACGCCTTGCGCAAAAGCTTGGCGAAGAGGCAACCGAAACGCTGATCGCAGCCCTCGCTTGCAAGAACAACGCGCAGGCAGAGACAGCAAAACAAGCACTCTGCGAGGAAAGCGCCGACCTGCTCTACCACCTCTGCCTGCTGTGGTATGCTTGCGATACAACTCCCGAAGAGGTCTGCGCTGTGCTAGAACAACGCAGCCGCAACAAAACAACCCATCGTCCTTGATGCATAACCGTTATCCATAGCCCTCCTTGCTACTCCCATGAAAGACTACGACTCCGACAACATTTTCGCCAAGATTCTGCGCGGCGAGATTCCCTGCAACAAAATCTACGAGGACGAACATGCCTTGTGCTTTCACGATGTAACCCCACAAGCCCCTGTCCATGCGCTCGTGATTCCGAAAGGTGCCTACCGCTCCTTCTCGGATTTTGTTTTGAAGGCAAGCAGCGCCGAGCGCGAGGGTTTCTTTCGCGCTGTCCGCACCTGCGCAGAAAAGTTGCAACTGGAGACAAGCGGCTATCGCCTGCTCGCCAACCACGGCGAGGATGCAGGGCAGGAAGTTCCGCACTTCCATGTTCATGTGTGCGGTGGAGGCAAGCTCGGAAAACTCATAACAACGCTATAAGCTCCTCCCCTATCTATAATCTCCTCCCCTATCTATAAGCTCCCCCCGTCTAACTCCTTAGTCGAACTTGTGCAAGCGCGAGGATGGAAAGCCTTGCGCGCGGAGCGTTGCTAGTAGCTCCTGGGTATGCTCTTTGTTTCTTGTTTCTACGACCATGTCGAGTTTGGCTTCTTTTGCGGCGCATGCCTCGAACATGCGTCGATGGGATACCTCGACGATGTTGGCTCCTCCCTCGCCGAAGATTCCTGCCACCTGAGCTAATACCCCGGGCTGGTCGGAGATAGAAACGCCGATATGGGCGAGCGAGCCACCTCTCGCCATCGTTCTTGTCAGGACGGATGCCAGCAGCCTCGTGTCGATGTTCGCACCGCAAATGACCAGCACAACCCTCTTGCCCTTGAAGCGTTCGGGATAGGCGAGCAACGCTGCTAGGGGTGCTGCGCCTGCTCCTTCTGCCAGCACACGCCCTTGCTCCAACAGCGTGACAACGCCCAGCTCTAGCGCGTCTTCGCTCAGGAGCAGGATGTCTGCAACCCATTTTTTTACCGCCTCGATATTCCTCTCGCCAGGACTTTTGACGGCGATACCCTCCGCCAAGGTTTGTCCGCCCACCTCCGCCTGCTTGCCGCGCACCGCGTTGTACATGGAGGGATACATCGCAGCCTCGACACCGATCAACTCCGTCTTTGCTCTCCATGTCTTTGCTCCCTCCGTCTTGAGGGCGGTTGCGATACCCGTGATGATTCCGCCGCCGCCGATGGGAACGATGATTGCATCGACTTCCTCGGTGTCTTGCGCGATCTCCAAGCCGATCGTGCCTTGCCCTGCGACCACCTGCGCGTTGTCGTAGGGAGAGACGAACAGCGCACCTTTTTCTTTTTGGATTTGCCGCATCATCTTCATGCCGTCGTCTAGGGTTTCTCCGCATTGGATCACCTTACCTCCGAAGGCTTTTGTGCGCGACACCTTCGCGTAGGGTGCGGTTGTTGGCATGACGAGCGTCGCCTCGATGCCGAGCCGGCTCGCATGGTAGGCGAGCGCTTGAGCGTGGTTGCCCGCCGACACGGCGACGACGCCGCGCGCGCGTTGCTCGTCCGTCATTTGCAACAGATAGTTCAACGCTCCTCGGTCTTTGAAAGAGCCGCTGCGCTGAAGGGTTTCCAATTTTAGATACACCTCCGCATCGCAGAACGCCGAAAGTGCCGCCGAGCGTAGGCAAGGCGTGCGTACGATGCCCGTTTGGATGCGCGCGTGTGCGGCTTCGATGTCGTCTAAAGTAACGATGTCGGAGGAAGGCATGGCTTATTGCGAGGGTTCTTTGTTTTTATGAAGTAAGCTTCGAGCGCAACTCTACCACGCTACCGACCACAAAAACAACCGGCGGGCTCAAGCCGCGCGCGAGCGTTGCTGCGTCCTTGAGTTCTCCTACGACGATCGTCTCGTTTAGGCGGGTTGCGTTCTGTAGAAACGCGATCGGCTCTTGCTTTGAGCGTCCCTCCTTGAGTAGCAAGCGCGAGAGCTCGGCGATCGGCTTGAGCGCCATGTAAAAAACTAATACCTCTGCGCTGCGTGCAAGCTCTTTCCAACGAATGTTGCGCGGTAGCTCGCCCGTCATATCCTGCCCTGTGAGAAAGGTAACGCTGGAGTTATGGTCGCGATGGGTGAGCGGAATGTTCGCATACGCTAATCCCGCAGGAGCAGCCGAAAGCCCTGGCAACACGCGAAAGGGTATGTTAGCCGCGACCAAGCCTAATGCTTCTTCTCCGCCGCGCGCAAAGAGAAAGGGGTCGCCACCCTTCAGACGCAAGACGCGCCGCCCTTCTAGCGCGCGCGCAACTAACTTCTGCGTTATGTCCGCCTGACGAGGCGAGGGTTTGCCGCCACGCTTGCCCGCGTATAGACGCTCGACTTGCGGTGGCACAAGCGACAAAACCTCGTCGGACACCAAGAAATCGTAGACGACACAATCGCCTTGTTGCAACTGCTCTAAGGCATCGTAGAGTTGCAAGGTGAGGAGCGTCGGATCGCCTGGTCCTGCGCCCGCAAGCCACACCCAGCCCTTTTCAAAGACGCGAAAACGCGCTCGCACAACGGCAGGGAAAGGCAAGTTAAGTAATTTTGGCAATTTGTCAAGCTCCCGCCTTAGTGCGATTACACGCCTTACATAGCATCTGACGATGCTGTTCGCGCAGTTCTTCCAGACCATTGCGCAGAGATTTGATTGCCTTGTCTAGCACTACCACAACTCCAACCTCACAACCTTCACCCATTGTTCACTTATTTAAATCTTGGGCAACTCCAATACCTTTCATGTAAAGGTGTCCAAGATTATATTGTGCTTGAGCGTTTCCTCCTTTAGCTGCTTTTTCAAACCACCCTTTAGCCTTGTTAAAATCTTGGGGAACGCTTTCGCCATTGTAGTACATTGATCCAAGATTATATTGTGCTTGAGCGTTTCCTCCTTTAGCTGCTCTTTCATACCATTCTCTAGCCTTGTTAAAATCTTGGGGAACGCCTTCGCCATTGTAGTACATTGATCCAAGATACAATTGCGCTTGAGCGTTTCCTCCTTTAGCTGCCCTTTCATACCATTCTCTAACCTTGTTAAAATCTTGGGGAACGCCTTCGCCATTGTAGTACATTAATCCAAGATACAATTGTGCTAGAGCGTTTTCTCCTTTATCTACTCTTTCATACCATTCTATAGCCTTGTTAAAATCTTGGGGAACGCCTTCGCCATTGTAGTACATTGATCCAAGATACAATTGCGCTTGAGCGTTTCCTCCTTTAGCTGCACTTTCATACCATTCTCTAGCCTTGTTAAAATCTTGGGGAACGCCTTCGCCATTGTAGTACATTGATCCAAGATATAATTGCGCTTGAGCGTTTCCTCCTTTAGCTGCTCTTTCATACCATTCCCTACCTTTCATGCGTCCAAGACTATATTGAGCTTGAACGTTTCCTCCTTTATCTGCTCTTTTATACCATTTTCTAGCCTTATTCAAATATTTGAGAAAACCGATTGTAACACTGCTGATTATATCAAAAAAATAAGTCATTAAAATCAACACTCTGTTAAAATGAGATATTATCAAGAAGATCGCCGATACAATAATTCCTCCTACAACAGCTATAGTAAGTGGGTTGGGATTATTAATATCAGTAAAAAAACTGATGATAGCATTGCTGATTTTTTCAAGCATGGAAATCATATCTAAGGATAGTCGTCATTTTGTGATGTTCTAGCGTTACGGTGGAATGAGAGGATTTTTGATGTTTTGGCGAATAAGACTCGCACCATAAAGGGCATTCTGCCAAGACCTTCAAAAGTGTCAAGATTTTTCTTGTTCTTTCCAATATCTTTTCGACAAAATGGTGGAATAACTTCGCATGATAGCCAGTTTCAACCCATTGTCAAGGAAAATACATAGGCCCTCAAACTAGAGGTTTGCGGATTTATGTATGTAAGTTCCCAAAAAAGGGTGCGTTCTCCTCCGACATGGAATCCGCATTTCTTCACAAGTTTTCTGCTATTTGCCGCTCAATGCATGCGCTCGAATCCGATCGGCTCTCGCCCGCAGACGCGCGCGAACACAAGGTAGAGCTTGCCGACATCGGAGGACATGAACGCCATCGGCAACAAGTTGTCGGGATCGACGCTTTGCGCTCCCTCAAACAGATCCTCAAAGATGCGTTGGTAGGAGTCGACGCTACGCCCGATCTCGTGCTGCTCTTCGATGCGAGAGTTCATCTTGGCGAGCATGGCAGGTGTAGTGTTTTGTAAAATGCGCTTGGTGTAGGCGTTGCGCTCGCCCTTGTCGAATCGAATGCGGCTCTCTTCCTCCTCGTCGTCAAAGAGGTGTTGGGCGATCTCGGAGCATTGAGCGTGCAAGGTATCAACGACCGAGCGCGCATTTTTCATAAAAGCCTCCTGCGGATCAGAAAGTCCTCCCGAAAAAAGATTGCGCATGTCCTTGCGGATAGGGTCGGTCGCGCGCTTCAATTTGCGCACATCGTCGGCAATAGTCTGCGACAGAGATTCGGTCTCGCTTCTGAGCGAGTCGACCCTCGCCAAGATCGTCTTTCCATGTCGTTCCAAATCCGCAGGTAAAGCCTCGAAACGATCCAATGCCTTGTTCGTCAACGTCTCAAGAGAACGACATTGGCGATGCAAGTCTGTGCGCAAAACGCTCAGCTGCTCGGTCAAGGCAGCAGCACCGCGATTGTCGTCGGTGACCGCGCGGCTGAGCGACTGAATGTTGTTTCTAATCGCCTCAGCAACCTTGTCGAAAGACCGCTCCGTATCCCCAAAGCGTTCTTGGACAGCAACAAGAGTCTCGCCCGCCCGTTTTCCAAACGCGCTGAACGAGCGTGCCGCCTGATCGGACGCGCCGCGTTGGTTCGTAAGCAGACGATCGGTATGCTCCAATCCCTTGACTAGCCGCTGGCTGCTCTCCGAAAATCGTGTTCCGCTGCGCTCCAGATTTCCGACGGTGCGCTCCAAGACGCCCTCCAACTCCTCTGCGATGGAACGGAAATCGCTGCCCGTGTTGCGAAAGCGCGAAGCAAACTGCTCGCCGCTCGCGCGCAACTCTTCAAGATGCTGGAGCAAAGCCCCTCCCATATCCTTCAAGCGTCCCTCGAATCCCGACGCGCTCTGCTCGACCGCCTGCGTCTGCTTGTGCAACAGCAGTGCGATCTTTTGCGACTGCTGCTCCAAGTTTGTAGCCGAGCGGGCAATCGTCTGCGCGCTACCCAAAAGCCTTTGCTCCGCCTTGCCCATAGTCTCGCTGGCTGCAGCAAAAAGTGTCTGTATCTGCACCTCCTGCTGCTTCAAAAGCGCGCTCGTCTTGTGGACGCGCGCATGCGATTCCTCAAACCCCTTGTAGAGTTTCTCCGCCTGCAGATCCATCGCCTCGACGATCCGTCCGACCTGTCGCAACGTCGGGTCGAAGGCGATCGAAAGCGTCTTGTTGTGTCCCTCTAGCGCCTGTCCGATATGCGCAACCTGAGCGCGAATCTTCTCCTCCAAGTTGCTCACATGCATGCGCGCTTGGTTGGAAACCTCGCTCATCGCCGCCAAGTGCCCCTGCAAACTTTTTTGCACGGTGTTCAAAACATCGCCCGCCTGCTCGGCGCGCGCGAGAGCATGCTCGCTGGTGTCAAGGAGAGTTCCGCTCGCCTCGATATTCTTGCCCTGAACACTCTCGAAGGCTGTGAAAATCTTTCGCTGATCAGAAAGCAAACGCGCCCGCACCTGCGCGCTGGAACCCTCGATTCGCTCCAAGAGTGCCTCGAAGTATTGCAACTGTTTCTGCGCCAAGAGTTTGACATCCTGCATCCTGCTATCGTTTCCTGTGATAGCCCCCTGCATGTGATCGATCGAACTATCGAGAGCCTTCGTCGACTGGGCGATTTGCGAAACCAGCTCTGTCGTCGATTTTTCCAACAACCCCGTCTGTTCTAACAATCGTTCGAAGATCTTGTTGTTAGTCTCGACGAGCGCATGGGAAAGGTTCTCGCCCAAGCGGTCGAATTGTCGCAAGTTGTGCGCCATCGATTGATGCAGGATCTCTCCCTGCTCTTTGAGCCTTTTCGCGAGCGCATCGTTGAGGTGCTGCGTTTGCTCTTGCACATTGGATGAGAAAGTTTCGATGCGCACGATCGCCTTTTCGGCGATTGCATCGATGACCTGATCCTGCTCGGTGCGGATGTAAGCGGTAGCCTCTCCGATTTTCTCAGCCTGCTCGCGCAGGTTTTCGGAAAGCGATTGTCCCGTTGTGATGAGCGCGTCGGTCGTTTTGTCCAAGGTGTGCGCGCCCTCGGTGATTTTGCTGCTGAGCTCGCCCGCCACCGACAAACCCTTTCTGCTCTGTTTCTCAATCGCCGCCAGTGCTGTGCCGAGCGTTCCCGACAAGCGTCCCATCGCACTCCCCGTCTTGTCGGAGTGTTGCCTGAGGTCCTGCAGGCGCTGCGTGATCGCCTGTCCGGATGTGTCCAACGCGCCGAGCGTACGCGCCAAGAGCCCTTCAAACAATTTTTCATAATCCTGCGTCCGCGCTTGCAAGCTCTCGTTCTGCTGTTCGAGCCACAGGACGAGGTGATTTAGCCACTCGCTGTGGTGGCTGAAATTTCCGCGCAGTTTGGCGTGCAGCTTGTCGTTCTGCTCGACGACGACGCTTTCCAAGAGTTCTCGATCCTGCTCGAGCCGCTCGGTCACGGCTTCTCGCAGCTCCTTCTGCGATTCGAGCGTTCGCACAAAGAGCCCTTTCAACTCGGAGTTCTGCTCGAAGATTCTCTTTTTCACCTGCTCTCCCGCCTCGATCAGAGTGTGCGCGGATTGGCGCACCTCAGCTTCGTGCTGCGCGTTGAACTTGCTCAAGATTCCCTGCAACTTCTTGGTCTGATCGCTGAGTGTTTCGCGGATCTGAACCTGACGCGATTCGATGCGATTGACAAGCTGATCGACCCCCGTCGTGATGTCGTGCAGCACGCTGCGCACGCGCGTATAGAGACTGTTCTGTCCTGTCGAAAAGTTTTCAACCATCTGCGTATGCTGTCCTGCGATGCTCTCTTCAAAGTTCTGCAACCGCGAGCTGTTGTCTTGTGCAATCTGTTGCAGCTGTTTGGAGACCTCCGAGCCGTTGTTTTGCATCTGCTGCAAGTGGCTTGTGTGATTGCGAGCGATCTCTTCACGAAAAGTTTCGAAGCTTGCGCCCATTTTTTCAACCTCTGTTTGCAAGGCACCGACGAACTCGCCGCGCCGCGTTGCCAGCAAGCCGCTCATGTCCTCTTTCAGCGTCTCGAAGCGGGATGTGATGACAGAGAGCGTCTCTTCCTTGTTCTGCAACCGATCGACGACGCGCGTCATGGATTCGAGCGAGCCGCGTGTCGATTCGTCCATCGCCGATAAACGCTCTCTTAGCAGCGCGCTGGAAACCTCCATGATTTCTCGCGCTTCGCGTTGGGTGCGCTCTGCCAGCTCTTTCATGGTGATGGTCTTTTGGCAGACGCCCTCGCTGGAGGCCTGTAGCAATTTTTCCGCCTCGATGCTGGCTTTGCGCAACGCCTCGGCTTGGCTCAGCATCAAAGCGCCGGCAGAACGCACACGCGCATCATCACCACCCTGCGTCAGCAGATCCAGCTGTAAGGCAAAGAGTCCGCTCTGCTCCTGCGACTGCGCCTGACGCAGCGACACCGCGCACACCAAAGCCAACAACAACAGCGGCGACGCCGCAAGCGACCAGGCTGCCAATACATCGAAACCTATGGCACTCAGCGGGGCACCCCGCGGTGCACTCAGCGGCAAAACTCCCAGAAAAAGCCACCAACTAACTAACCCCAGCCACATCACAGCCGCCGCCGACACCAATCCATACAGCCAGCGTTTCTTCAAGAGCGTGCGGCGCTGTAAGACAGCGCGCGCCGTTTCAAAATCGTCGCCTGCCAAAAGTCCGCTCCGAGCCACAGCCGCCTCTACAACAGGCTCTACGACAGTTTCTTGACCATGCCCATGCGCGACGGAGGCATCGCCTTCAAAATCATCGACGACAATTTTGTGACTCGGCATGCTTGCAGCATCCTTGCTCTGTTGCGACAAAGGAAAAGGAGCGGAGGGGTTATGACTTGTCGACATCGGCGTGCTGGGTGGGGTATAGTCGGGTTAGGATTGGCTTTCGTGCTGGCGCAGAGAAAGCATCGACAACAAAACGCTTGCTCCAAACCCAAAGCTATGTCCCTCAACTTGTTTTCTCATGCCCACTTGGCGGAATAGGTAGACGCAAGGGACTTAAAATCCCTCGGCGAGGAATCGCCATTCCGGTTCGAGTCCGGAAGTGGGCATACTATCCATCTTTCATGCGATATTAGGAGATTCATGCCTGCTGATTCGCGTAACGTCAAGTTGATTCGGTCGCTCTTGCGACCTTTCTGTCTATAGAGAGCATATTTTGTGCCATTTCTCGTGAAAATCTCTTGATTCTCGTTGCTTTTTTTGTTTTTCAGTTTTTTGCTTTGTAAGTTTTTTGGTTTTTTTGTACTTTTTTCTTGCCTCGTTGGAGATGTTCTTGCTAGTCTTCCCCTTGTAGGCTTCTCTGCTGGAAGGCAGACTAGGCTACAGAATGAACCTTAATGGTAGGAGGTGAGACGACCATGACAAAATCGGACAAGCAACAACTCCCTTACACGCCCTCGCATGTGGCGAACTTCTTCCTCGACTGCGCGGAGGAGGAAGGAAACAATTTGACGATGCTGAAGCTGCAGAAGATTGTCTATTTTGCCTACGGCTGGACGCTCGCCGTGTTGGGAGAAGAGCTCTTCGACACGGCCGAGCATCCGATCCGACGCTATCGCTATGGCCCTGTCTTGGAGTCGCTCTATTGGGAATACAAGTTTTTGAAAAACCGTCCGATCGATCGCTATTCGCGCTCCTTGAACAACGACGGTGAGTTCGAGGTAAAAAGAATCCGTGCTGGGAACAAGGTCTACGAGGTTCTTCAGCAGGTATGGAAAGGTTACGGAGCGCTGAAGAATCGTGATTTGATCGCCATGACGCACGAGGACGACTCGCCGTGGGACAAAGCTGACAAGCGCGGCGATGCCAGATTGGACAAAAAGGAAATTGCACAATACTTCAAAGCGAAGATTTAGCTCGGCAAAGAACAGAGCTAAGCCGATGGGCAACGACGATAACGAGAGTCTACCTCCATCTATTGCTCAATCCATAAAAGCGGACAGAGAGCGAGAGCCGAAGTCGACAGAAAGGAACAAAACACTCGACGAAATAGAAAAACAAGAACAACTCTACGCTCTTGAGGACTCTCGTGCCAAAACAGACTTCAAGGTCTTATCTAGAAAGACTCTGCGCTTGGCTTTTTTCTTGGGGATACCTTGGCTGGTTAGCATTTTCACTGTTTTTGCCTCTTCCTTACTCTTGATATGGTTGGTTTATGTCGGCTATTTGATCGGATTGTTTGAAGGTTTACGGGTAAATGACATCGAATCCTTACTAGAAAAGGTTTACAGCTTTGTCGGGGGTGGAGCAACGACCCTTCTTTTTTATCTCAACTTCCTCAATCGAAAGCCGCGGCAATGAGCGTCTTGGTGTAAGCGTGCTGCGGGCGAGCGATCACCGTCTCTGTCTCGCCCGCTTCCACGATCCTGCCCTCCTTCATCACCACCAGCTCCTGCGCCATGCTGCGCACGACGCGTAGGTCGTGGCTGATAAACAAATACGCCAAGCCCAGCTTCTCCTGCAAGTCGCGCAACAACGAGAGGATCTGCGCTTGCACTGTCACATCCAACGACGAGGTCGGCTCGTCCAAGACCAACAACCGAGGGCGCATGATCAACACACGCGCAATCGCAATACGCTGACGCTGTCCGCCTGAGAACTCGTGCGGATAGCGCGACGCCGCCTCGCTCTCCAAACCCACCTCGTGCAGGCTTGAGACGATGGCGCGCTCACGCTCAGCCGCTGATTTGTAGAAGCCGTGAATGTCTGGACCCTCCGCGATGATGTCCCCCACCGCCATGCGCGGCGAGAGCGATGCGAAAGGATCTTGAAAGACGATCTGCACATCTCGACGCAGACGCTTCAAACGCGCGCTGGATACCTGCAACAAATCCTCGCGCGCCTCTCCGAACAGAACACGTCCCTGCGCCCTGACCAATCGCAACAATGCAAGCCCCAGCGTCGATTTGCCTGATCCCGACTCCCCCACGATGCCCAAACAAGAACCGCGAGAAAGAGACAAGCCAACGCCTGCCAAGGCCTCGAAGTTCTCACGCACATGTCCGAAAAGCCCCACCGCCAAAGGAAATGAGACGCGCAGCTCCTCCACCGAAAGCAGAGGGTCTACGATCTGCCGCGATGTACGCTTTGAGGATTGCTTTTTCGTCTTACCTCTCGCCTTGCTGCCTGTTGGCTCGGCTGCGATCAGCTGGCGCGTATAGGCAGCACGAGGCGCACGCAACACCTCTTGCAGCGCGCCCTGCTCGACGATGCGTCCGAAGCGCATGACCGCCACCCTGTCGGCGATGCTGCGCAAGACGCTAAAGTCGTGGGTGACGAACAGCATCGCCATGCCGAGCGAGCGTTGGAAGTCTTTGAGCAAGCGTAGAATCTGCGCCTGCAATGTCACATCGAGTGCCGTCGTCGGCTCGTCGGCGATCAGAAGGTCGGGCGCATTGGCGAGCGCCATGGCGATCATCACGCGCTGGCGTTGCCCGCCAGAGAGCATGTGCGGTAGAAAACGCGCTCGATGCTCCACATCGGGAATATCGACGCGACGCATCCACTCCCGTGCCTCGCGCCTCGCGCGCGCCTTGCTCATAGAGACGTCGTGCACCAAAAGCGACTCGGCTATTTGATTTTCGACAGGATGCAAAGGGTTCAAGGCACTCAGGGGTTCTTGAAAGATCATGGCGATCTTTCTGCCGCGCAACGCGCGGAGCGCTTTTTCCGATTTTCCTATAAGCTGCTCGCCTTGGAAGCGCACGGAGCCCTCCATCCGCAATCCTGCAGGTAGCAGCTGCGACAGGCTCAAGCCCGTCAAGGACTTACCCGCTCCCGACTCTCCGACGAGTGCCAAGCATTCTCCCGCCCGCAAGTGAAAACTCACCTCCTCCAAGAGCGTGCGCGTCCCCGTTGCAACCGACAGATTACGCACCTCCAACAGAGGGGGCTTGGCATCTTTAGCGATCGTCTTGCTAGTCATCTTTATTACTCATCTTTATTATTCATCTTGTCGGCTCGTGTTGGTGACGGGGATCGAAGGCATCGCGCAATGCCTCTCCAATGAAGACCATCAGGCTCAACAGGGATGCGATCACAAAAAAGCCTGTCAGCCCCAGCCACGGTGCTTGCAAGTTGTTCTTTCCCTGCGCCAGCATCTCTCCGATCGACGCTGAGCCTGGCGGCAGTCCTAGCCCCAAGAAGTCCAATCCTGTCAGGGTCACCAACGCGCCTGCGGCGATGAACGGGGCGAATGTGAGCGTTGCCACCAGCGCGTTTGGCAGGACATGACGCAGCATGATATGCGTGTGCGACGCGCCCAATGCACGAGCGGATCGCACATAGTCGAAGTTTCGCACGCGCAGCACTTCGGCGCGCACGAGGCTCACGAGTCCTGTCCAGCTAAACAGCACCATAAGAAACAGCAGCCACGCCACCGATGGTGTTATGATGCTCGCCAAGATGATCAGGATGTAGAGTTGCGGCATAGCGTTCCATAGTTCGATGACCCTCTGCCCCCACAGATCGAGCGCGCCTGCGAAGTATCCCTGCATCAAACCCACCGCCACCCCGATCAGCGATGCGAACAGCGCCAACGTCAATCCGAACCATAACGATAGGCGCAAGCCGTAGAGAAGACGCGCGAGCACATCGCGCGCTTGGTCGTCGGTACCCAGCCAGTGTCGAGCTGATGGTCGCGAGGGAGCGGGACCTGGCAAATCCAAACTGTGGCTGTCGTAGTGATAGCGCACCGGCGGCCAGAGTGCGAAGCCGTCGCGAGCAATCGCCAAGGCGACAAACTCGTCGTGGTAGTCGGTCGCCGTCGTAAAAGAGCCGCCGAAGGTCGTCTCAGGATAGTCCGTCAACAAAGGAGAGTAGAGCGCGCCCTTGTAGAAAACCACGAGCGGACGGTCGTTTGCCAACAGCTCGGCGAAAAGGCTCACCAGCGTCAGCAGCAGGAAAATGCGCAACGACCACATGCCGCGCCTGTTCCTGCGAAAGCGTGCGAAGGCTGCTCGGCGATGCGGAACCGAAAACCACGCTCGTCCTTGAGCGCGCAAGGAGCGAATACGAGCCATGAGAAATCTCAAGCGAAAGTTCACAGGGCGCGTGCTTCGAAGTCGATGCGCGGATCGACCCAACGATAGGTGAGGTCGGTTATGATTCCCAAGAACAGACCCAACAGCGAAAAAATGTAGAGTGTCGCAAAAAAAACGGGATAGTCGCGCTCCACCACCGCCTGGTAGGTGAGAAGTCCCAAGCCGTCGAGCGAGAAGACGATCTCGATGAAGGCGGTCGCCGTGAAGAAAATACCGACGAAGGCGGCGGGAAAGCCCGCGATCACGATCAACATGGCGTTGCGAAAAACATGCGCGTATAAAATTCTTCGCTCCCCCACCCCCTTCGCACGCGCGCTGGTGACATAGAGTGCCGTGATGTTATCGAGAAAGGCGTTCTTCGTCAGCAAGGCGAGGCTCGCCAATCCTCCGATCGTCATCGAGATCAGCGGCAGCGTGAGATGCCAGAAATAATCGAGAACCTTCGCTGCCCAAGACAGCTCGGAAAAATTCTCGGAGGTAAGCCCGCGCAACGGAAACAGCGACCAAAAGGAGCCGCCGGCGAAAAGCACGATCAGCAGGATGGCGAATAGGAAGGCGGGGATCGCGTTGCCAATCACGAGAAAAAAGCTGCTCCAAGCATCGAATGGAGAACCCGCACGCACCGCCTTGCGGATACCGAGCGGAATCGACACTCCATAAACCAGCAGCGTCGTCCACAACCCCAACGAGATCGAGACGGGCAGCTTCTCCGCGATCAAGCCAAGCACGCTTTGGTCGCGGTAGAAGCTCGAACCGAAGTCGAAGGTCAGGTAGTTCTTCAACATCGTGAAGAAGCGCACATGCGCAGGCTTGTCGAGACCGAACTGCTTTTCAAGCGAGCGCACAAATTTTTCATCTAGCCCGCGTGCGCCGCGATATGCGGAATCGCTCCCGCCCGTAGCCGAGCCTGCGGACGAGGAGCGCACTTCCCCCGCGCTCGCTCCCGATAGGCGTACTGCGGAGTCGATCTCGGCGTTGTGCATGCGGGCGAGCAAACGCTCGACAGGTCCGCCAGGCGCAAATTGCACGATCGCAAAGTTGAGCAACAACACGCCCAACAAAGTTGGGAAGATCAACAAAAGGCGTCTCAGTAGATAGGTGCGCATAGGTAGGATGCTCTGGAAGAGGCAGGCTCCGCAGCTAGGTTGGGTCGCGCGACCACCAAGTCAGAATGCTGGGAGAAGATTTTCGAGGAAAGCGTTTCGGCATGCCGAAGCGATCCCAATAGACGATACGCGCGCTTGCAATGTGAAAGTGCGGCACGACGAGAAACTGCCATTGTAAGACGCGATCGAGCGCACGCACTCTTGTCTCCAGCTCTTCTCTGTCCTTGGCGGCGATCACCTGTTCGACCAACGCGTCGAGCGCAGCAAGCTTCACACCCGTATAGTTCGGACTGCCGCGCACACCCGCCGCCTGCGATGTCCACATTGCACGCTGCTCGTTGCCCGGCGAAGAGCTCTGTCCCCAAGAGGTCACGAGCATGTCGTAGTCGAACTTCTCCAGGCGCGCCACATACTGCGCCGCGTCCACCGTGCGCACGCGCATCGTAATCCCTAGCCGTTGCAGGTTTTTGGCAAATGGCAAGGCGATACGCTCTTGCAAGGGATCGAACAAAAGCAGCTCGAAGACAATAGGTTTTCCTTGTGGGGTCAAACGCACGCCGTCTGCGATCTTGTAGCCTGCCTTCGAGAGCAAGCGGTCGGCGTGTTGCAGGTTCTTGCGCAAAGACCCTTGCGTGCCGTCGCTTTTCGGAGGATGGTAAGCTTGCGAAAACAGACGCGCGGGCAGAAGGTTTCGGTACGGGGTGAGCAGCTCGAGCTCCTTGCCTTTCGGCACGCCTGTTGCTGCCAGCGACGAGTTGTCGAAATAACTCCGCGTACGCTTGTACTGACCGTAGAAGAGGGTTTTGTTCGACCAAGCGAAGTCGAAGGCATAGGCGATCGCCTCGCGCAAGACGGAGTCGCGAAACAGGTCGCGGCGCAGGTTGAAGGCGTAGCCTTGCATGCCTTGCGGCAGGTCGAGCGGAACGAGTTTTTTGATCAAGCGCGCTTGCCTCAAGGCATCGCCTTTGTAAGAGACCGCCCATGCCTTAGAAGAGTTTTCGTTGCGATAATCGATCTTGCCCGCCTTCACTGCCTCGACGATCACATTGGCGTCGCGGTAATCGTCGTAGCGGATGCTGTCGAAGTTGTAGAGTCCTCGTGCGAATCCCTCGTTCGCTCCCCAGTAATCCTCGACGCGCTCAAGGCGCAGCGTGCGCCCTGCCTCGAAGCTGCCGATCTTGTAAGGACCGCTACCCAGCGGAGGCTCGAGGGTCGTCGCAGCAATATCTCGTCTCTGCCAGTCGTGCTTGGCAACGATCGGCAGCTCGCCGATGATCAGAGGCAACTCGCGGCTGCCATTCGCAATACTTTTGGCAAAACGAAAGGTGACCGCGCGCTCGCCGCTTTTCTCGATGCCTTTGATCCCCGCATAATACTGGCGATAGAGGGGGTTGGAACTTTCGGCGAGTGCCGAGTGAAAGCTGAACAGAACATCGTCGGCGAGAACGGGCTTGCCGTCGTGCCAACGCGCCTTGGGATTGAGAAAGTAGGTGATGCTGTCCCCCTGCTTGCTGATCTGCATCGAGGAGGCGAGCTTGCCGTAGCGCGAAAAAACCTCGTCGCCGTTGGCGACAGTAAGACTTTCGAAAAGCAACCCGAGCGCGGCAGGCGTGCGTCCTTTCAGGCTGTAAGGATTGAACGAATCGAATCCGCCCTGCGTTCCCAAAACAACCTTTCCTCCTTTCCTTGCACGAGGATCAGCGTAGAGAACATGCTTGTAGCCGCGCTTGAGCGCAACCTCGCCGTAGAGAGCAAGCCCATGCACACGCTTGCCATAGACCAACGCCTGCGCCGAAGAAGGAGCGAGCAACAAGGCAAATATTAACGCAACCATCGTCAGCATGGTTTTTGTGAGAGGCATGGGATTTCTATCCGAGTTGTTTTGCGTGGAACGCGACATGATCTGCCATGAAGGTCGCGATGAAGTTGTAGCTGTGGTCGTAGCCTGGTTGCATCCGCATTGTGAGGGGGATTCCTTTATCTCTGCAAGCTTGTTCCAGCAGATGAGGTTTCAGTTGATCGCCATGATTTTTTTGGAGGAAGTCGTCTGCCTCGCCTTGATCGACGAGGATGGGCTTGTTCCACATTGTCGTCTTGACGAGTTCGCACGCATCGTATGGCAGCCATGTTTTTTTGTCGTTGCCCAAATATGCGTTGAAGGCTTTTTGTCCCCAGGCGCATTGCGAAGGCGCGGCAATCGGAGCAAAAGCAGAGAGCGATCGATAGTTCTGCGGATTGCGCAAGGCGCAGGTGAGCGCACCGTGTCCTCCCATGGAGTGTCCTGTGATGCCAACTCTTGTGGCATCGAGCGGGATCGAGGAGTTTTGCGCGAGTTTTTGCAACAGCTCCTGTTCGATATAGGAGCGCATACGAAAGTTTTGTCTCCAAGGCTCTTGTGTTGCGTCCAAGTAGAATCCTGCGCCTTGTCCCAGATCGTAATCCTCGTGGTCGGCGATGTTGTCGCCGCGCGGGCTTGTGTCGGGCGCGAGGAAGGCTATCCCGTGTTGTGCGCAGGCACTTTGCGCTGCTCCTTTTGTCGAGATATTCTCCCAAGTGCAGGTCAGCCCTGACAGGAAGAGCATAACGGGAGCAGCTTGTTGTTCCGCTTGCGGCGGCAGGAAGAGGCCGAGCGTCATCGAGCAGCCGAGCGTCTCGCTTTCGTGCGACAGGACGAGTTGTTTTCCTCCGAAGCAGAGGCTTTCGCTTTTGATGCGCATAGTCATATTTTTTGGAAATCTAGAACAGCACGACCGAGCGGATGGACTCTCCGCGCTCCATGAGATCGAAGGCATCGTTGATTTTCGGAAGCGGCATTGTGTGCGTGATCAAGGGATCGATTTGGATTTTGCCGTCCATGTACCAATCGACGATTTTGGGAACATCGCGCCTGCCCTTGGCTCCTCCGAAGGCGGTGCCTCGCCAGACGCGCCCTGTGACGAGTTGGAAGGGTCGGGTAGTTATTTCTGCGCCTGCGGGCGCGACCCCGATGATGACGCTCTCGCCCCATCCTTTGTGGCAGCATTCGAGGGCTTGGCGCATCGTCGTCGTATTGCCGATGCACTCGAAGGAGTAGTCTGCTCCGCCTTTGGTGAGGGCGGTGAGGTGGGCTACGAGATCGTCGTTTTTGCCGAGCTCATTAGGATTGACGAAGTGTGTCATACCGAATTGTTCGCCGAGCGTTTTTTTCTGCGGATTGGTATCGACTCCGACGATCATCGCTGCGCCTATGAGGCTTGCGCCTTGCACGACATTGAGTCCGATGCCTCCCAAGCCGAAGACGACGACATGCGCTCCTGGCTCGACTTGGGCGGTATTGATGACGGCACCGATACCTGTCGTCACGCCGCACCCGATGTAGCAGACTTTGTCGAAGGGCGCGTCCTTGCGAATTTTGGCGAGGGCTATTTCGGGAACGACGGCGTATTCGGCGAAGGTAGAAGTTCCCATATAATGGAGCAATGTTTTGCCGTCGAGCGAGAGCCTAGAGGTTCCGTCGGGCATGACTCCTTTTCCTTGGGTTGCTCGGACGGCTTGGCAGAGGTTAGTTTTTCCTGAGGTGCAGTATTCGCACACGCGGCATTCGGGCACATAGAGGGGGATGACATGGTCGTCTTTCTTCAGCGAGGTGACGCCTGCTCCTACCTCGACTACGATGCCTGCTCCTTCGTGTCCGAGGATGGCGGGAAAGAGTCCTTCGGGGTCTTTGCCTGAGAGGGTGTATGCGTCGGTGTGGCAGATGCCGGTTGCTTTCAGTTGAACGAGAACTTCTCCTGCTTGCGGAGGAGCGACAGAGATCGTTTCGATGGAGAGGGGTTGAGAAGCAGAGTGAGCGACGGCGGCGCGGCAGGTTGTTGCGGTGCAAGTTGTTGCGGTCATGGGGCTACTCTTGTTGGGGAGGGTGCTTGCGGGGTTTGGCGAGGAGGGAGTTGTGAGGGGAGGAAGTTACGAGAAGCTTGTTGTTTCTGTTGTTTTTAGGGGGAGGGGGAGGAAAAGTCAAGGGAGAATGTGGGGAGAGGCAGACACGGGCTTTATTTAATTAGGGAACATACGCAAGACGAGCGAGCCGTAAGGCGAAGTGAGTTTTGCGCATGGGGGGTGTGGGTGGATAAATTCCCCCCACGAAGACCCCGCGTCAGCGGGAGGAATTTATCCCCTCGCGCACGCAGTACGCTTTTCTGTGTGCGAGCGAAGCGAAGCGCACAGCCTCTTATTCAAAAGCGCGAGGCTTTGCCTCGCGCAATACTGACTCGTAACATGGTAGAGAGTTTGTGTTTGTCTGCCTTTGCTCGCCTGCGCTTTTTAACGAGCGCGCATCGCAAAGGCAGACACGGGCTTTATCTACGCACGAAGTGCGTAGCCTCTTATTCAAAAGCGCGAGGCTTGCCTCGCGCAAGGGGAATTTATCCCCAAACTGACTCGTAACGCGGTAAGGATTTTTTGTTTTCGCTTGCTTTTCGGCTTGGCGAAGTTTATAAGCGAGAAGCAGGCAAACGCCAACAACCCCGACGAGTGAGGAATCGAACCATGAAAAAACTACAAACATCAACAGCAATTGCAGCGTTGCTATCTTTTGGGCTAGCTGCTTGTGATGATGCCAATATAGCTTCTCGCAATCTGTCAAAAGCTGCAGACAACTTTGAAGTCGTTAGGAGGATTGTCTTCTACAACGGCATTACCAATAGCTATATTTTAACGATTGAGGGCAACTGCTCGCTTTTTAAAGATAAGAGAGACAAGCAATTAGAGGTTGTTTGTAAGACTGGTGAAAACAGCTACAAGAAACATTTTCTAGGAGTGTCAGACAATACCACCTATTTCGCCGAGCAGATTCACGATGCAGATGTGAGTGCCTATCACTACCGAGTTACTTTCAAACCTCAAGCCATTCTTCCTGATATTGACGCGCGCGGCAGTCTAAGCGATACACCCCAACCGCAACCCTGACGTAGACAGACTTAAGAGCAACGACAAGAAAAATCGCACGAAGCGCACCTCTACCTTGTTGACAAAGCACGAGACACTTGCCATTCTTGTCTATCGACACAAAAAATAGGAGTCCTTCCATGTCCCGTAAGTTCCCTCGCTGGTTGGCAGTTTTTGCTACTGCTCTTGCCCTCGCCTTGCCTCTATCTCTACCGCTCGCCTCTGACGCACGCGGGCAGAGCGCAGAGGAAATTTGGAAGCAAGCACAAAAATTCTACAAAGAGAAAAACTACGAAAAAGCCGCTTCTTTGTTGCGTCAGGCGGCGGAGAAAGGAGATGCTGTGGCACAAACCAGTTTAGGATTTCTGTATTCAGAAGGCGAAGGCGTTAAGCAAGATTATAAGCAAGCTGCCAAGTGGTTTCGTAAGGGGGCAGAACAAGGATATGCTGCAGCGCAATTCAATTTAGGTGTGCTATATGCTGAAGGAAAAGGTGTTCAACAAGATTATACACAGGCTGCCAAGTGGTATCGTAAGGCTGCAGAACAAGGACGAGCTGAGGCGCAATATAACTTGGGCGTTTTTTATGCCAAGGGAAGAGGCGTTAAGCAAGACGACAAGAAAGCTATCGAATGGTGGCGTAAGGCAGCAGAACAAGGATATGTTGCGGCGCAAAATAATTTGGGTGTTTTTTATGAAAAAGGCAAAGGTGTCAAACAAGACAACACGAAATCTGCCAAGTGGTATCGTAAGGTAGCAGAACAAGGAGACGCTGCAGCGCAATTCAAATTAGGCTTTCTGTATGAAGAAGGAAAAGGAGTTTTGGAAGACTATCAACAGGCTGCCGAGTGGTATAATAAAGCTGCAAAGCAAGGTCATGCTGGTGCGCTCAACAATTTAGCTCGCATGCATTTGCTTGGTCATGGCGTTAAACAAGATGACCTTACTGCTTATGCTTTAGCTCTAGTCGCTACCAAAGAAGGAAACGAAAAATCAAGAGACAGCGCAAATAAACTAAGAAAATTATTAACAACGAAACAAATCGAGGCAGGTCAAAAAATTGCAAGAGAATGGGAACAAGTCATAGAAGCGAACAAACAAAAGAATAAGTAGATAATAACATAACCACTCTACCGCGTTACGAGTCAGCTTGCGCGAGGCAAAGCCTCGCGCTTTTGAATAAGAGGCGCACTTCGTGCGATTCTTTTTGTCGCTAGGGCGAGGAAAACAGAATCGCTTCGTCGCGTTGCGAGTCAGCTTGCGCGTTTCTGCGAAACGCGCTTTTGAATAAGAGGCTACGCATCTCGCGCTTCGCGCGATATGCGTAGAAAAGCGCACTTCGTGCGCTCCGCTGACGCGGGGTCTTTTGCGGGGGAACTTCGTCCCCCCACACCCCCCATGCGCAAAACTCACTTCGCCTACGGCTCGCTCGTCTTGCGTATGTTACCTAATTAAATAAAGCCCGTATCTGCCTTTGCGAAGCGCGCCCGCAAGGAAGCGCAAGCAAGCAAAGGCAGATACACACAAGCGTAACACAATCGCCATGCCGTGTTAAGAGTCAGTATTGCGCGAGGCAAGCCTCGCGCTTTTGAATAAGAGGCGCACTTCGTGCGTTCTTTTTGTCGCTAGGGCGAGGAAAACTCGAATCGCCGTACCATGTTACAAGTCAGTATTGCGCGAGGCAAAGCCTCGCGCTTTGGAATAAGAGGCGCGCTACGCGCGATTCTTTTTGCCTCTATCTTCTAGGAAAATTAAAGACGCTCTACCGCGTTACGAGTCAGCTTGCGCGTTTCTGCGAAACGCGCTTTGGAATAAGAGGCTACGCGCTTCGCGCGTAGAAAGCGCACTGCGTGCGCGAGGGGATAAATTCCCCCCGCTGACGCGGGGTCTTTTGCGAGGGATTACTCCCTCGCGCTCCCCCATAGCGCGTTGCTTGCAATGCGCGTCCATGATGTTTGCTACGCACGCGATGTTTTGCGCCCGTCATTATAAAAAGCCCGTATCTGCCTTTGCGTAGCGCGCCCGCAAGGAAGCGCAAGCAAGCCGAACAGATACGCCCGTAAAGCAAGCAAGCAAAGACAAGACAAACAAGCAAGCACTCCCGCAAGCCGAACAGACAAACAAAACCAGATACCATCCGTTGTTGACTCCCACCCCCCCACACACCACAATAACCCCATGCTCATCCCCTCCCTACAACTCCTCATCGGCCTCCTCATCCTCGTCATCGGCGGCGAAGCCACCATAAAAGGTAGCCTCGCCCTAGCTAAAATACTCCGCCTCTCCCCCGCCCTCGCAGGCGTCGCCATCGTAGGCTTCGGTACCTCCGCCCCCGAACTCTTCCTCTCTATCCAAGCCGCCCTGAAAGGTAGCGGAGGACTAGCCTCAGGAAATATCATCGGTAGCAACATAGCAAACGTCTGGCTCATCGGAGGACTCATCGTCCTCCTCTCCCATCTCACCCCAAAACAACAAGCAAAACAACCCTCCACCCTACACGCCGCCGCCGCAGGAATAGCACTGCTAACCCTCTCAGCCTTCGCTCCCCTCGGCAATATTCCCTCAACCTTGGGAGCCTCCCTCCTCATCCCCTTCGCCATCTATACATACCTCGCGCTCAAAGAAGCCGCGCGAGAACAAACTCCCCCGCCCAATAACGAAAAACTACCCAAAAACGCGCTCAAACACGGAATACTGCTCGCCCTCGGAGGACTCGTCCTCATGCTCGTAGGCTCGGAAGCCGTCGTCGCAGGAGGACAAACCCTAGCTAGAATGCTCGGCGTGCCTGAAACGCTTATCGGACTCTCCATCCTCGCGCTCGGTACCTCGCTGCCTGAGGTCGTCGCAACCCTAGTCGCAGTCAGACGCAAAGCCCTCGCGCTCGCAACAGGAGGAATCTTCGGTAGCACCATCTTCAACAGCTGGCTCATTCTTCCTCTGTGCGCGCTCATCCTGCCCCTCAAGGTCGAGGAAAATCTGCCGGATCTCATCCTCGCCCCTATCGCCTTCGCGCTCTTCCTGCTCGGCATCAAAAGCCACAAACGATGGAGACTAGCTATCGGAGCAAGCTGCATCCTCTGCTACATCGCATACTGGGGATTTCTCGCAACAAGAGTCGGATAGAAACGACTCACCGCCGCTGGAAAGTGGCGTAAAAAACCGAGCGACCCCCACGCTCCGCCTTCCTCTGATAACGCGTCGCAACCCACGAAGCAGGAGGCACACGCCAATCGTTCGGACAACTCGCCTGCCACGCAAAACACGGATGCGCACAACAGGCAGCAAGCCCTGTCGTGATGAAAGCAGGCTCGTCGCTCGACCAACGCAACACGCCTCCCGCCCGCAACGAGCGTGCAAAAACATCTAAGACCTGCGCGCGCAAAAGACGACGCTTACGATGCCGTCGTCGCTGCCACGGATCAGGAAAAAGCAGATAGAGAAAACTCAAGCAACCCTCAGGCAAGGTGGGCAGAAGCAGTAAGGCATCGTCGGGAAAAAGACGCAAATTCGCTACAGAACCCGTTGAGGAGGTTAAACTCGTCTGAATATTTTCCTGAGCCTCGCCTGCCTCCACCGCCTCTCCATTTTCCAAGGCTGCGAGCAAGGCGGCAACGCCGTTGCGATAAGGCTCGCAGCCGATAAAGCCCGCCTGCGGAGCGCGTGCTACTTGCGCCGCCAAATGCTCGCCTGCTCCGAAGCCGATCTCTAGACGCAAATCTTCTTGGTAACGCTCGAAAAAAGCCTTGTCTCCGCCGAAGGGCTGCGCGGGGTCGAGGGCGAGCGGAGGCAGCTTTTCTGCAAGCAGATTCTCTCGATAGGCGGAGAGCTTGCGCGAAATCCTACGAGAAAAACTACGCGAGAAACCACGCGAGAAACCACGCGGTTTGGCACAGGGAGTTTCTGTCAAGCGAGCGCGCTCTTCAATTTTTCGACGAGATCGCGTTTCTCCCACGAGAAGCATCCGTCCTCGCGTGGTTTCCTACCGAAATGTCCGAAGTTGCTGGATGGCTCGAAGATGGGGCGTGTCAGTTGCAGATGCTCTCGAATGCCGCGCGGAGTCAGGATCATCATCTTCTGCAACACGGCTGCCACTTCTGCGTTGCTCGCTTTCGTCGTGCGCTCTTGCAGATCGACATAGAAGGCGACGGGTTCGGCAACGCCGATTGCATAGGCGATCTGAATCAGACAGCGTCGTGCGAGTTTAGCGGCGACGATATTCTTCGCCAAGTAGCGCGCTGCGTAAGCCGCCGAGCGATCGACCTTCGATGCGTCCTTACCTGAGAACGCTCCGCCGCCGTGCGGTGCTGCGCCGCCGTAGGTATCGACGATGATCTTGCGTCCGGTCAGTCCTGCGTCTCCGTCGGGACCTCCGATGACAAACTGCCCTGTCGGATTGATGTGAAAGTTTTTGTCGGCGCAGAGCCACCCCTCGGGCAGGACTTCTCCGACTGCTTCGCGCACGATCTCTTGGACGCGCGCTAGCGGCACATCGCGCCTGTGCTGCGTCGAGACGACGATCGAGTGGCAACGCAGCGGCAGGCGGCTTTCTTCGTCGTAGATCAGCGAGAGTTGCGATTTCGCATCAGGTCCCAGTTCAAGGTAGCGTCCTGCCTGACGCTGTTCGCTGAGGTGGCGCAGGATGTTGTGGCTATAGCAGAGTGCTGCGGGCAAGAGTTCTTCTGTCTCGTCGCAGGCGTAGCCGAACACCAAGCCTTGGTCGCCTGCTCCTTCGTCGCCGATGCCGTGTGCGATATCGGCGGATTGTTCGTGAATAAAGTTATCGATCTGCAGATTGCGCCAGTGGAACCCTTTCTGCTCGTAGCCGAGTGCTTTCACCACTTCTTGCGCGCGAGTGCAAACTTGCTCGGCTTTGAGCGGCGCACGCGAGCTCACTTCGCCTGCCAAGATGACGCGATTCGTCGTCGCCATACATTCGACGGCGACGCGAGATGCGCCGTCGTGTTCCAAATACAGATCGAGGATAGAATCGGAGATACGATCGCAAATCTTATCGGGGTGTCCTTCGGAGACGGACTCGCTCGTAAAAAGGTATTCGCCCATGGCGGAATAAAGCTCCTTCGGATTTCAACGTTTGCTGCCGAGGCAGCATCTTTGCTTTGCCACAAATCCGATGACCTTGTCAATCGCCTATAGAAAACAATTCTCTACGCGCGTAACCCTTCAGAGGCGCACTTCGTGCGATTCTTCTTGTCGCTAGGACGAGGAAAACAGGATCGCCGTACCATGTTACGAATCAGCTTGCGCGTTTCTGCGAAACGCGCTTTTGAATAAGAGGCTACGCATCTCGCGCTACGCGCGATATGCGTAGAAGGCGCTTACGCGCCCCGCTGACGCGGGGTCTTTTGCGAGGGATTACTCCCTCGCGCTCCCCGCGTGCTACGCACGCGATGTTTTGCATCCGTCATCATACAAAGCAAGTCTGTTGCGCGAGCGCGTGCCATTAAAAAGCACAAGCGCGAACGCGACAAATACACTCAACTCATCTCGCGCAAGCAAACAACAGCAAAACCAAGCAATCCCCACACCCCACACACACGCCATAGCGCATCAACCACACTCACACCTTCTTCTCCTTCTTCTTCGTCGTAGCACCCGTCCCACCCGAAGTAGCCTTCCCCCCCCGCTCGCCAAGCCGCCTCTCTAACGCATCAACCCTACTACGAGCCTCCTCCGCCAACACCCTTACCGCCTCAAACTCCTCGCGCGAAACAAGATTCAACCCCCTCAAACGAGCCTCAACACACGCCTTCACAAGCCGCTCGATCTCCCCCGCCATCGACCCCATCAAATCCCTCGCCCCAGACCCCATGCGAGCCGCCGTTTTTAAAAAATCTTGTCCCAACATCACATCCCCCTACCCCCTGTCACGAGCACGAGCACTCTTGCGTCGCGTCTTCACAAGACGAGCATAACAACGCTCCAACTCCCCCCGATTCATCCGCGCCTCCGACGACGAAGGACGCAACTCGAAATGCTCCACCGCCGCGTTTTTGCGGATCGCCTCGAAACCCCTCCCAACAAAGAAAACATCCAGCGTGCAAGAATCACCGCGATACTGCCACTGCATCGTGCGTCCCTCGCGTCGGTTGAGATCAGGCGTGCCTAAAAGGTTGAAGGTCGTCTTGCGCGTCTTGGAAAGAATCTCATGCGGATCGCGCCTCGACTCGCCCCCACCCGAAGCCTGCCCCCCCGACCCACAACCCCACAACACACCCACAAACACGCCCGCACCCAGCAACCCAAGCAGAGGCAACCGACAAAAAACTCGACAAAAAAACTTCGGAGAATGCTTTAACACAAAAAATTGCCTCGACACGCAAAACAACAAAGAACATAACTTGACTTCTTGTCCGTTTCTACGCTAAAAGAACGAGCATAGCAAGTGACTGCTGTCAGACGAGCGTTGCCGTGTCTTACGATAGACCGACAACTCCTCCCCGACAAAAGCCAAGAAAGCTATTTGAAGAAAACTCACAACGCAAACGACGAAACAAACAACAAAAGAGATTTTTTTATGAAACGCCCCTGGCAACCCAGCAAGCTGAAACGCAAACGCCGTCATGGTTTTTTCGCCCGCATGGCGAGTAAAGCAGGTCGTCGTATCTTGAAAGCGCGCCGCTCACGCGGACGCTCGCGCCTGACCCACTGACCGCCTCCTAGTGATCTTGCCTATGCTGCCGAAAGCCGCTCGCTTGCTACGTCGGGCAGAGTTTGTGCAAGCAACGCGCATAGCCCGCTCCGTCGCAACGCCATACTTCATCGTCCAAAAAGTGCCAGATAACGCCCCCGACCTCGCGTCGCTCGCTCAAAAACACAGACGAGAAAGCCGAGAAAGCCGAGCAAACCGCACGACCCCAAGCACAACCCCAAGCGCAACGATGGCACTAGGCATCACAGCAAGCCGCAAGGTCGGCAACGCCGTCGCGCGTAATCGCGCCAAACGACGCTTGCGTGCCTTGCTGTATCAAACATGCATCAAAGACCCTCTACCCTCGCGCTCGCATTCGCCCTCGCGCCGTATAGTTTTGGTCGCACGCAAAGCCTGCCTAGACGCCGATTTCGCAACGATGCGCCAACAGCTGGAACTGGCTCTGCTACGAAGCAAGCCGAGAACCTCGTGACGCTTTTGCCAAACCTCGAAGGTGAGTTGCAATTTGCAACGAAGTGCGCGATTGCAACGATGAGCCTGCTGCTCGTCTGCTACCGAAGGCTGCTCGCTCCCGCCTTGCTGCTGTTTGGCACGATGCCCTCCTGCTGTCGATTCCTGCCCTCGTGCAGCGAGTACGCACAAGAAGCCGTACGGCAGCACGGCTGGAAAGGATTCTTCCTCGCTTTGCGAAGACTCTCGCGCTGCCGACCGCTGCTCTTCACAACACCCCGCGAGCAAGGCATCCGCTTCGATCCCGTCTCTCCAGCTCAGGACGAGGAGGCGCGTTAGTTAAAGAAAGCCATGCTACAAGGCGACCCCAAAAATCTACTGATTGCCATCGTGCTATGCACGGCGATTCTCTTCGGCTGGGAGTTCCTCTTCCAAGCGCCGCAACGCGAACAACAAAGCACCGAACAGCAGTCCTCCCGACAGACCGACGCGAGCGAAAGTCAAAGTCAAAACGGAGCTACAACGGATGGCGCGCTGTTGCCTGTTGAAGGAAACACGCTACCAACCCCCGCACAACAATCCGAGCTCCAAAAGGACGATGCGCCTTTGGGCGATGCCTCCTCCCTCCCCGTCCCTGACGCGACAAAGGATACAGGTAGTGCGACGAGCAATGCGACGAGTGATAGAGTGATCATCGAAACACCCGCCTTGACGGGCAGCATCGCCTTGAGGGGAGGCAAAATCGAGAACATCGTCTTACGCAACTTTTACGAGACGCAAGAAGAAGACTCGCTTCCCGTAACGCTGCTGCAAGAGGATCCCTCGCCGTACTTTGTGCAGTTTTCCTGGCGCGTGAGCGAAGGCGTGGAAGCCCCCGACCACAACACGCTTTGGAGCAGCGAGCAGAGGAGGCTCACGCCGCAAGCACCGTTGCTGTTGCACTGGACGAACGGAGAGGGGGTGCGCTTCGAGCTGCTGTTTTCGATCGACGAGCATTTCATGCTTACGCTGGAGCAACGTGTTGCGAACGGTAGCGCGCGTACGATCGCCGTCCAACCCTACGGCGTTATTCAACGGCAAGGGAAACCTCCGACGCTGGATTTCTACATCTTGCACGAGGGTTTGATCGGCTACCTCAACGAGTCGCTGGAGGAGATCACCTACAAGAAGGCGTTGAAAAAACAACGTCTCGCCTACGAGAGCAAGGGCGGCTGGCTAGGCATCACCGACAAATACTGGATGACGGCGCTCATCCCCGACCCTCGCAAGCCTGTGACCGCGCTGTTTCGCGCTGCCACGCGCCAACGCGACGGCATCGCTATCGATGTGTTTCAAGCCGACATCCTCTACGCGTCGAGCAGCCTTGCGCCGCAAGCCGAGAGCGAGCAGCTCTCGCACATTTTCACGGGCGCGAAGAGCGTGCCATTACTCGATCGCTACGCGCAAGAGCACGATATTGCGGGCTTCGACCTTGCCGTCGACTTCGGCTGGTTCTACTTCATCACGAAGCCCATCTACAACGCGATCACCTACTTTTCGCGCCTACTCGGCAACTTCGGGCTTGCCATTCTCGCGCTCACCGTCGTGATCAAGTTTCTCTTCCTGCCTTTGTCCTACAAATCCTATGTCTCGATCAGCAAGATGAAAACGCTGCAGCCCGAGATGACCGTCTTGCGCGATCGCCACAAGGACGACAAAAAAGCCCTGCAGCAAGAGATGCTCGGGTTATACAAGAAGCATGGGGTTAATCCTGTCGCGGGCTGTCTGCCGATTCTGTTGCAGATTCCTGTCTTCTTCGCGCTCTACAAAGTTCTCTTCGTCTCGATCGAGATGCGTCATGCTCCCTTCTTCGGCTGGATTCACGATCTCTCCGCGCCCGACCCCTTGGGTGTGCTGACGCTGTTCGGACTGATTCCGTGGCAGATCCCGCAACTGCTCCAGCCTCTCAACTTGGGACTCTGGCCGATCGCAATGGGCTTGAGCATGTGGTTGCAACAGAAAATGAACCCTGCGCCTGTCGATCCCATCCAAAAGAAGATCTTCGCCTTCCTTCCCATCCTCTTCACCTTCCTGCTCGGACGTTTTCCCGCGGGGCTTGTCATTTACTGGACTTGGAACAATATGCTCACGATCGGGCAACAATGGGTGATTACTCGCCATGTCAGTCGGCGCAAACCTAAAACCGCCTGAGGCGAAACAACGCTCGCAGCACGCGGCGAGCACGGCGCACGAACGACATCGCCGATGGTTGCAAAAAGCAGGCATCCTGACAGCAGCCCTGCCCTACATGCAACTATATGCGGGCAGCTTGCTCGTGATCAAACTTGGAGGCAACGCGCTGGAGGAAGCCGAAAAAGATTTAGCAGCCCACCTTGCGCACGATGTCGTGCTGCTGAAGCAGGTAGGCATCCATCCTGTCATCGTACACGGAGGCGGTCCGCAGATCGACCGCTTTGCCGAAAAACTCAACCTCGAACAAAAGCGAGTCGAGGGGTTGCGCATCACCGACAAAGAAACGCGAGATTGTGCCGCGATGACTCTCTCGCGCTTGAGCAAAAAGGTAGTGCGCCTCTTGCAGGGCGCGGGGGGAGAAGCGCTCGCGCTGTGCGGACAGGACGCTGCAATCATGCGCGTCGAAAAGCTGTCGCCGAAAAAGCAGAAGAACGGAGAGACCATCGACTTGGGATTCGTCGGAGAACCCAAGAAGGTCGATGCAACCCTGCTACGTCTGCTGATCGATGCCGACTACATCCCTGTGCTTGCTCCCGTGGCAGCCGACGAGGAGGGGGAGCTGTACAATGTCAATGCCGATGCTTTTGCAGGCGCGCTCGCAATAGGGCTGGAAGCTAAACGGCTACTGCTCATGACCGATGTTGCGGGGGTGAAAGACGAGAAGGGAAACTTGCTCGAAGAGCTCGACGAGAAACGACTCAAGGAGCTCGTAGCCAAAGGCGTCGTGCATGGCGGCATGCTGCCGAAAATCGACACAGCCATGGAGGCGAGCCGAAAGGGGGTGAGCGTCGTGATCCTTGACGGCAGGGTACCGCACACCTTGTTGCTCGAGCTCTTTACCGAAACGGGGGTAGGCAGTCTCATCCGCGCTGTTTGAAACGCGCACCGCCAGTGCGCGCTACGCGCGCATAGCACTACGTGCTTTTTTGCGGGAGGAATTTATCCCATCGCAGAAACGCGCAAGCTGAATCACAACACGGCAAGCAGTTCCTGTGACGCAAGGTTGTTGGCGCATTGCTTCGCAATGCGCTTTTGGTAACAAGAGGCTGCGCTCTTCACGCTACGCGCTTGAGCGCAGTAAAGCGTGCTTACGCGCACACCTTGTTGCTCGAGCTCTTTACCGAAACGGAGGTAGGCAGTCTCATCCGCGCTGTTTGAAAAGCGCACCGCGAGTGCGCGCTACGCGCGCATAGCACTACGTGCTTTTTTGCGGGGGGAATTTATCCCCCCGCGCCCCCCCGCGTGCTACGCACGCGACGTTTACTCGTCAAAACGCGAGTCTCGTTTTTTGGGACACTCCTGTCACCTGCTACAAGCCCGTCTCCGTCGCCGTCTTGTCCTGCCTCGCCGTCGCCGCCGCCGAAGTTTTTCTTAAAAGTCCCTCAATCCTCGCCGAACGCTCGCCCAAGTCATCCCACTCGAAAGCAATGCGCGGCGTAAACTTCAAACTCAAAGGCGCCGCACAACCCTTCTGCAAAATCGGCGCAAGTCGCCGCAACTCCTTGAGAACAGCCCGCCGCTCCTCCAAAGTCGTCTGCTCCTGCTTCGCAAACGAAACATACGCGCGCGCCCAACGCAAGTCCGCCGTCATGCGCACCTCGCCGACATACAGCGGACAATCGTAAAGCTCCTCAGAAAGCAACTCGCCACGCATCAACGTCTCGGAAAGGGTATGGCGCAAAAGCTCGCCTACGCGCTGCTGACGCTGCGAAGGTCCAGACCTCTTCAATCGCTTTTTGTCCATTTCACTCCTTCCTCGCTCTCTTTCCCAATTTAACCTACGCTGGTTCTCTTTTTCGGCAAACTCATCCCTCGTTCACATTACAGCGCGTTTTTCATCACGCCTCTGCGACAAGATTTTCTTCGATCTGCTCGACGGCAAAACATTCGATTCGATCTTGAGCAGCAAAGTCTTGGAAGTTTTCAAAGGCGATTCCGCACTCTGCCCCTTTCGTGATTTCACGCACTTCCTCCTTGAAACTCTTGAGCTGCTTGACGCGCCCCTCGTGGACAACCTCCCTCTCTTCGCCGCGCAAGACCCGCGCGCGCACGCCGCGCCGCACAATCCCCTCAAGGACAGCCGCACCGGCGATGTTGCCAACCTTTCCAATCGGAAAGACCTGCTTTACCTCCGCCAAGCCCAGCCGCACCTCGCGCGTCTTGGGAGCAAGCGTCTGTTTGAGCCTTCCCTCGACCGCTTCCAAAAGCTCGTACAAGACGGTAAAGAACCGCATCTCGACCTTGAGCCCCTTCGCAAGCAAGCGCGCCTTCGCCGTGGGTTTGGCGCTAAAGCCCAACACCTGAGCACCCGACGCAGCAGCAAGCGAAATATCGGATTCGGAGATGTCGCCAACCTCCGAGTGCAAGACAAGCAACTCCGCCCCCTCCAGCACGATGTTCTCCAACGACTGCAAGACAACCTCCAACGTGCCGTGCGCGTCCGCCTTGACAAGAAACGGAAAGCGACGAACACCCGCCGCAAGATCCGCCTGCTCCAGCATCTGCAATACCGACTCGGGCTGGCTTTGGCTCGCCAAACTCTTCGCTTGGCGTTTCGCCTTGCGCTGCTCAGCACGATGCTCGCCGACCTCGCGCGCCCGCGCCTCGTTCGCAACCGTGCGAAATGTCTCGCCCGCCTGAAAATGTCCTTGCAACCCCGTCACTTGCACCGGCTGCGAGGGCAACGCCTCGCTACAAGGCTTGCCGTGCTCGTTCAACATGACACGGATGCGTCCCCAGTGCGCGCCCGCCAAGACGATGTCACCTTTACGTAAAGTTCCCTCCTGCAAGAGCAAGCTCGCCAAAACGCCGTGTCCCTTCTCGGTGCGCGATTCGATCACGACCCCCCGACAAGTGCCCTCGCGCGCCGCCTTCATCTCGCCCAAATCGGCTTGCAACAACACCGCCTCCAGCAACTTGTCGATACCCTCCCCCGTCTGCGACGAGAAAGGAACGCAAAGCACATCACCCCCCTTGTCTTCGACCAACACACCGCGCGATTCCAACGCACTCAAAACTTTGGGAATATCCGCGCCAGGCAGGTCGCACTTGGAAATGCCGACGATCAACGGCGCATTCGCAGCCTTCGCATGGTTGATCGCCTCCACCGTCTGCGCACGCACGCCATCGTCGGCAGCAACAACAAGAACAACAAGGTCGGTCGCGCTCGCACCACGCGCGCGCATTAAAGAAAAAGCCTCGTGCCCAGGCGTATCCAAAAAGGTGACGCTACGACCGTCCGCAAGCACGACGCGCGACGCACCGATGTGCTGCGTGATGCCGCCCGCCTCAGAGCTGGCAACGCGAGATTTTCGCAATACATCCAAAAGACTCGTCTTGCCATGATCAACATGCCCCATCACGACAACAACAGGAGGACGCGGAAAACGCTCGTGCTCTTTCCTCCCTTCCGCCTCCAAACGCGTCTCCAAATCGGACGAATCAACCCGTTTTGCCTTGTGACCAAACTCGGCGACGACCAACTCGGCGCTGTCGGCATCAAGCACCTCGTGCGCCGCAGCCCCGATGTCCAAGCCGACTAACACACGCACCACATCGTCGAGCTGCTCCGCCATGCGATTGGCGAGATCCGCCACCGTGACAGACTCAGGCACCACAACCTCCCTGCGTACCTTCTCGCCGCTCTTCAACCTCTCTAATATCTCCTCGCGCTGTTTCTCGCGCGCGCGCTTGATCGCCGCAAGCGACTTTCCTCGACGGCGTTCGATCTCTCGATCCACCTCGTCCAAAGCGTCGCGAATCGTAAGCCTACCCTGACGCTTTTCAAAAGTAGGCTTGACCTTCTTCAGCGTGTTCTTGCTGCTGCTCGTTCGCTTCGCAGGCTCGCGCACTTTCGGCATCGCCGCTCGGGGTTTGGTAGCACCCCCCTTTCCCTTGCTCGGCGTCCGTCCTGCTCCTTCGCGTGCAGGACGGGAAGAACGCGTCGGACGCTGTCCGTCTCGTTGTACTTCTTGTTGTCCATTTTGCTGCCCCCTTTGCGCCCTCTCCTCGGCAGAGCGCAGCTCCGATTCGCGCGGCGCAGAAGAGGCCTCGCCAACTCCAGTTCCAACTCCAACTCCTGCGCCCGCCCCCGCGCTTCTTTGCATCGCATGCGGCATCCCCCCTGCCCGCGTCGCTTGTCCGCCTGTGCGCTGAGCCTCGCCTCCGCTAGCAGCACTGCTCGCGGCTGCGTTGCTTGAGGGGTCGTCGCTCGCTACCCCTTTGCGAATGCGACGCTCGACCTGAACGGTGCGCGTACGGCGATTGGAAAAACTCTGCTTGACCTGTCCGGTTTCGAAGTTGCGTCCGCCCCGCCGCCCCGCTCCTGAACTTGATCCCCTGTTGTCTGACATACCTATGCCTCCTTCGTTGATGAAATGCCGAGCGGCGGATTTGAAAAGGGTTTGCAATCTTCCGTCGATTCGCATTCCAGAATACGCAAGAGCTTTTCGAAACGATCGATCTCCTGCAACAATCGCTCGACAAGCCCTATAGCCGCCGCCGCGTCCGCCTTCTTGCCGCCCACGCCGACATAAACGGCTTCTTCGCGCGCAAACACGCGTCCCAACGCGAGCGCGGAAAAGCGCGCACAACACACGGGAGGCTCGGAGCGTCTGTGTGCTTTGAGAATTTTTCGCCGCTCTTCCAGAGACGATTGCGGCGTTGTGATCAGAACTTTCAAGCTTCCCCCACACGCCATGTCCAGACAGCGTCCCCCACCCGCGACCGCCAGTCCGGCGCGTCTTGCAAGCGCGATGAATGAAAGGCAACGTTGCTCCAACAAGAGCGCGCAGGAACTAAGGAACTCTTCTGCCGTCGCCATCGGCTCTTCCCCCTCTTCTTGCTCTCTTTTCCTCTCTTGCTTTTTTGAATCCTGCCTTGCGATCAGCTTTCGTGTTCCGCCGATCAGCGCATCTTTTTCCAAAGCAAGCCAGAACCCCCGCCCTGGCAGTTTTTCGGCGGCATCCCAACAGAGCTGCTTCTCGCTGTCATAGACGAAGCGCAAAAGGTCGCGCCTATCGCGCGTCTCGCGCGAGACGAAACAACGGCGACGGCGGACAAAAGCCGCGCCATCAGCTCTGTGGCGACTCTGGAGCAAGTGATTCGTCATGACCTTCGCCCGATCCTGCGCCCGCCGCTATGGACAAAGCATCTTCTGCGGGCGTTTGTTTTTCTGTTTGCTCTTCGGTTTTTTCTTCTTCCTGCTTTGGTGTCAAATCGTCCTGCGAGATCCATCCCAAAGCTAGTCGTGCCTGCAAGATCATGTTTCCGACGGCATCGCTCTGCAACTCCTCGTCGTTCAAGGCTCCCTCCTCTGCGTCGAGCAAGTCTTCGGGTGTCTGCCCTGCAAAGTCTTCGAGTGTAAGAATTCCTGTCTCCGCCAGTTTGACTACTCTCGTCAAGTTCAGGAGCGAGAAATCGATCAGCTGCTTTTCGACTTGCAGCTCCTTGAGACGCTTCTTTTGCTCCTTCGTGCGCTTCTCGACAAATTTCTGTGCTCGGCTCTGCAGCTCGTTCGCAAGCGTTTCGTCGAATCCCTCGATCGTTGTCAGTTCTTCGACGACGACCTCCGCCACCTCGTCGATGCTGGTAAAGCCCTCTGTGATGAGCAGGCGCGCGATCACATCGTCGACATCGAGCGCCGAGACAAACATGTCGCGCCGTTTCAAGAACTCCTGCTCGCGTCGCTCCGAGTCTTGGCTTTCGCTCAATAGATCGATATCGTACGAAGTGAGTTGAGAAGCCAAGCGTACATTCTGTCCTCTGCGTCCGATGGCTTGCGACAGCTGCTCTTCCTCGACGATGACCTCGATTTTCTTTTTCTCCTCGTCGAGCACCACCTTAGTGACCTCGGCGGGAGCGAGAGCGTTGACGACATAGGTTGCAATGTCTTCGGAGAAGGGAACGATATCGACCTTTTCGCCCTGCAACTCGCTGACGACCGCTTGCACACGGCTACCGCGCATGCCGACGCAGGCACCGACGGGATCGATCGACGAGTCCTTAGAGAGAACGCCCACCTTAGCACGCGATCCGGGGTCGCGTGCGCAGCCCATGATCTCGACAACGCCGTCATAGACCTCAGGCACCTCCTGACGGAAGAGCAAGACCATCAACTGCGGATGCGTGCGCGAGAGGAAAATCTGCGGACCTCTGTTGTCGCGCTTGACCTCGTAGATATAGGCAAGCGTGCGATCGCCGCGTTTGAGATGCTCGCGCGGAATCAGATGTTCGCGACGAATGACACCCTCTGCCTGCCCCAAGTCGATGATCAAATTTCCGTACTCGATGCGCTTGACGGTACCGCTCTCTGCGGTGCCTACGCGATCCTTGAACTTTTCGTACTGCTGCTCGCGCTCCGCCTCGCGCACCTGCTGGACAATCACATGCTTTGCAATTTGCGTAGCGATTCGTCCGAAATCGTCGGGCTGCGGCAGCTCTTCTTTGACATATCCACCAAGTTCTACCGCTCCCTCGTATCGTTGCGCTTCTTCCAGCGACACCTCGTCTTGCGAAGAAGCTGTTCCCTCGACCACCAGCCGATAGCGATGCAGAAAAATGGCTCCTGACTCGCGGTCGATCGCAGCGCGAATGTCATGCTCGCTACCGTACTTGCTATGCCCAGCCTTCTCAACCGCTTGCTCCATCGCCTCGAAGACTCTCTCCTTGTCGATGCTCTTTTCGCGTGCGACCGTCTCGGCGATCAACAGCATGTCTGCTCTCTGAAACATTACTCCCTCCTTGAGCGCGCGGCAGACTTCAAGGCGGAGGAAGAATCTGTCGCAAAAACGGCAACAAGCTGCGCTTTCACCATATCCTCTACAGGAATCGACAGGCGTTCCCCCTCTCTCTCGACGACGACGCTCCGCCCTTCGATGCCGACGAGGGTGGCGCGAAAATTTCGCGACAAGTCCAGAGACGACAAGGGCAAGGTCGCGTCATGGTTTTTCTCGCTCTTTTTATCTTGAGCTCGCTTCGCTTGAGCCTTCTGCTTGTCGAGCGCGAGCACGATGCAGGCTCCCGCAAAGCGCTGGAAATCGGACAGGCGCGTCAGAGGTCGTTCAATCCCTGGCGAGCTCACCTCTAGGCGCATCTCGGCAGAGACCAACCCCTCCCCCTCCAGCATAGGCGAGAGAAAGCGAGAAAAAGTAGCGCAATTGCCAACAGTCATCGGTGCTCCATCGTTTCGTTCCATAACAACTTGCAGTATCGGTGTTTTTCCCTCAGAACGCAAGCGCAGACGTACAAAAATATACCCCTCCCCCAGCACAGGGAGGCGGCAACGTTCGAACACGCCCCGACACACAGAAACAGAGCCAGATTTGCCAAAAAACAAACGCTCCGCTAAGTCATCAGCTAAGTCTCCATCGTCCGCCGCCATCGCTGTTGTCGTTGCCGTCCCAACATCCTGCCCGCGAACACCCCCACGAGGTTCGCAAGCTTCAGGAGAATCGGCAACAGGAAACAAAGCCACCGACATATCCTACAACGTTTGACAGCAAGAGACAAGAAATAGAGACAAGAAATCTTGTTTTATTTTTGCTTGTTCATTCACCTCGTTTTTTCTTGACAAGAATTTCCGAAAACGCAACAATCGGAAACTTGCCATCGCTTGAATCTGCCTACTCACTCGGACTTGCTCTCGTGTTTCCTTCCCTCTTGCGTTTTTTTGCCCGCGCGAAACCTTTCCGTAGCTCGAAAACCCCGCCGCCCTTCCATGTGCTCGTCACCTCGAAACCCCCACCCTGGCGCCAAACCTTGAGAGAACTGTGGCAAGCACGCGAGATCGGTCTGATTCTCACTAAAAAAGAAGTGGCGGTTCAGTACAAACAAACCATACTCGGCATCCTGTGGTTCGTGCTGCGACCAGTGGTGACCGTCGCCATCTTCGCAACAATCTTTCGCTACATCGTGCGTTTTCCGTCAGGCGAAACCCCTTACGCCGTGTTCGTGATGTGCGGTATCGTGCCGTGGTTGTATTTTTCCGATGCCTTGCAAAAAGGGATGAACTCTCTACAAGGCAACGCCCATATCATCACGCGTATCTATTTTCCTCGTGTGGTGCTGCCGATCAGCAGGCTGATAGCCCCCTTGGCAGACTTGGCGGTCGGTATGGTAGCCCTCCTTGTTGTCATGCTTCTTTACGGGGTAACGCCGCCGCCGCAAATTGTTTTTCTACCATGCTTTGTCTTGCTGATGTACTTGTTCGCATTGGCACTTTCGTTGTGCATCGCAGGACCTCAAGCCATCTTTCGAGACATCGGGATCCTCTTCGGATTCGCGCTCACCATGTGGATGTACTTGACTCCGATCATTTATCCTTTGAGCATCTTGCCTCCGTTATTGCAAAGCCTCCTGATCTACAACCCCTTGACAGGCATCGTGCAAGGCATGCGCTGGGCGGCGCTCGGATACGGAGAGTTTCCTACGGTTGCGCTCGGAGTCTCGATTGCTTCGACCGCGCTGTTGCTGGCGGCGGGCATGAGCATCTTTCGGCACTTAGAAACACGCTACATCGATCAAATCTAACGCACGAATCTAACGCAAAAATCTAACACAAGAGTGCCATCTCTATGAAACCCATCCTTACCGCAGAGCGCGTCAGCAAAATGTACAGCCTTCATGCTGATGCGCAGTTCCGCACTTTTCGCGATAGCATAGCGAATTTTTTTAGCAACCGCTCGAATGGGATTGTTCAAAAATTTTGGGCGTTGAAGGACATTTCTCTGACGATCGACAGAGGAGAATGCGTCGGCATCGTCGGGCGCAACGGAGCAGGAAAATCGACCCTCTTGAAAATCTTCTCGCGCGTGACGCTGCCAACCTCAGGCAGCATTCGCTTGCGCGGAAGAGTGGCTTCTCTGCTAGAGCTCGGCACGGGCTTCCACCCCGAACTCACGGGACGCGAAAACCTTGTTCTCAACGCGACGATTCTCGGCGAAAACGACCGCAGTATCAGACGAAAGATGGATACCATCATCGATTTTGCGGGGGTCGAAGAATTTATCGACACGCCGATCAAGCGATATTCCTCAGGCATGCAAACCCGCTTGGGCTTCGCAATCGCCTCGCATGTCGACGGAGAAATTCTTATCGTCGACGAGGTCATTTCCGCAGGAGACTTCGATTTTCGTGAAAAGTGCGCGCGAAAAATTCGCGAGATCTCCAAAAGCGGACGAACCATCTTAGTTGTCAGCCACAACAATGATGCCATCGCGAAGATCTGCTCGCGCGTCATCCATATTTCTCAAGGAGAGTTGGTGCAGGACACGAAAGATGTGCGCCAAGCTCTCGCCACCTATCTCGACACTCCTGTAGCCCCCATCAACAAAGCTTGACGCGAGCCTAGAGGCTCGATACTCGTTCTACTTCTGTATTTTTCTTGTATCAAGCAGGGTTTTTTCTGCGGCGCGCAGCAGCATTCCCAAGTCGCTTGTAACGCTGACGAAGTCTGCGTTGGTTGCCAAGAAGGCCTCTAGCGCCTCGACGTTGGGCGAGAGGACTCCTGTGTAGCAAGGATTATTTTTTTGCACGCTTGCGATCGCCTTGCCGATACTTTCCACGACTTGAGGATGGGCGGGCTGTCCCAAGAGTCCCATGTTTGCCGAGAGGTCTGTGGGACCGAAGAAGACGGCATCGACTCCTTCGGTTGCTGCGATGTCTTCCAAGTTTTTCAGGGCGAGTTGCGTTTCGATTTGGACGATCAGGAAGGGATTGGCGTTATGAAAGTATGTTTTGTTGTCGCGTCCGTAGCGCGAGGCGCGAATCCCTGAGGCTGCGCCGCGGATGCCGCGCGGAGGATAGTGGACAGCTTGGACAGCTTGGCGTGCTTCTTCGGCGGAGTTGACCATGGGCACCATGATATTTTCTGCTCCGATATCGAGGACTTGTTTAAGCAGCACCTGATCGTTCCACGCGACGCGCACGAGCGGGAGGGTTGGCGAGGCTTCGAGGATACGCAGCTCTTGGAGGCAGGTTGTCAGATCGCGTGGTGCGTGTTCGCAATCGAGCATCATCCAGTCGAAGCCTGCTTCTGCCAGCACTTCGACGACGTTCGGGCTGCAAGAGGAAGCCCAGACACCGAGGGATGCGCAAGGAGAGGTTTTGTTTTGGGAGAGATGCTCGCGAAAGTTTGGCATGGCTTCAGGATAGCATGGGACGTTGCCTCGCGCAAGGGGACAAGAGGCGCGCTTCGCGCGTTCTTTTTATCTCTAGCGCAAGTCATAAGAAAACCTCCTTACCATGTTGCGAGTCAGCTTGCGCGTTTCTGCGAAACGCGCTTTTGAATAAGAGGCTACGCGCTTCGCGCGTAGATAAAGCGCTTACGCGCTCCGCTGACGCGGGGTCTTTTGCGGGGGAACTTCGTCCCCCCACACCCCCCATGCGCAAAACTCACTTCGCCTACGGCTCGCTCGTCTTGCGTGTGTTACCTAATCAAAAAAAGTGTGTGTCTGTCTCTGCGAAGCGCGCCCGCAAGGTAGCGCAAGCAAGCAGAGGCAGACACACACAAGCGCGCGTTTGTTTTGCATCCGTAAAGATTATCAGTAACCCCCATCCAAAAAATCCAAATAGCGTGTTACTTGCAACATCGCCCCTACCCCGCTAACCTCAAGCCATGACAAAATCCGCCAACCCCTCCGCTACCAAGAGCGAATCCAACTGGACAAAAGATTCCTGGCGCAACCTGCCGCGCCTCCACATGCCCCTATACCCCAACCCCGCAGCCCTGGTCGCCGCCGAACAACAACTGAAACAACTCCCCCCCCTCGTCTTCGCCGGCGAAGCAAGAGCGCTGGAACGACGACTAGCACAAGCTACCCAAGGGAAAAGTTTCATCCTGCAAGGCGGCGATTGCGCCGAATCCTTCGCACAATACTCCGCCGAAAGTATTCGAGACCTGCTGAAAGTCATGCTGGAAATGGCAGTCGTGCTAACCTTCTCGGCAACCTGCCCCGTCGTCAAAATCGGTCGCGTGGCAGGGCAGTTCGCCAAACCCCGCTCCTCGCCGACCGAAACCCACGACGGACAAGAAATTTCCAGCTACTTCGGCGACTCGATCAACGACCTCGCCCCCAACGCAGCCGCACGCACCCCCGATCCGCAACGCTTGATCCAAGCCTATCACCAATCGTCAGGAACGCTAAACCTGCTCCGAGCTTTCACGCAAGGAGGATTCGCCGATCTCCACAAAGTCCATCAATGGACGCACAACTTCGTCAAAGAAAGCCCCCCCCACATCGCCTACCGCGATATAGCTCAACGCATCACCGAAGCCATCGCCTTCATGGAAGCCTGCGGCATCACCTCGCAAGCCGTCGCACAAGTGCGCGAAACCGACTTCTACACAAGCCACGAAGCCCTCCTCCTCAACTACGAAGAGGCACTCACCCGAAAAGACAGCATCAACGGACAATACTACGATTGCTCTGCCCATCTGCTATGGCTCGGCGAACGCACCCGATCGCCACAAGGCGCGCACGCACAGTTCCTCAGCGGCATCCATAATCCGCTCGGCGTAAAATGCAGCGCAAACGCAAAGCACGACGAACTCATACAACTCCTCGACCTGCTCAACCCCCAAAATAAAGCAGGACGAATCTCGCTCATCATCCGCATGGGAGCAGAAAAAATCAACAAAGCACTACCCCCCCTGCTCCGACGACTCCAACAGGAAGGACGCGAAATCCTATGGATCTGCGACCCCATGCACGGCAATACCATCAAAGCAACTAACGGATACAAAACCCGATCGTTCCAAACAATCATGCAAGAAATAGAAAACTTCTTCGCCATACACAAAGCAGAAAAAACATGGCCAGGAGGAATACATCTCGAAATGACAGGCGAGGCGGTCACCGAATGCATCGGAGGCGCACGCGCGCTCCAAGAAGAAAATCTCGCCGACCGATATCACACACATTGCGACCCCAGACTCAACGCAGAACAAGCACTAGAGGTAGGATTCCTCGTCGCAAACCTGCTCGCTAAACACCAGAAAAACGCAGCTTGAAAACCTCGACCCCTCGACACAAGAATTCAAAATAAGTATGGCGGGAGACAAAACACTACAAGGCACAAAAACCCCTGAGACGAGGTTCAGCGAAGAACTCTCCGCCACCGACGACGAGACGCTCGAGGGGTGGAGCGATTCATACTTCATCAGAACACGCCAAGTCGTCCGACAATACGGCGACGCGCGCGTGCGATACGCCATCTTCATGCGAAGACCTGTCCTGTGCGCTTCAGCCCTCGCGCTCGCTTGGCTCGAACGCGTCGCGCAACGGCAAGGCGAAAAACTCGCCCTACAACAATGCTTCCAAGAAGGAGACTGGGCAGGCGCAGGAGAAACCCTATGCTACATCGAAGGATCATACGCATTCCTCGCTCCGCTAGAAACGCTGCTGCTACAAAAAATCGGCTTCTGCTCGGTCACCGCCAACAACGCATTCGATATCTGCTTCTCCCTACCGCGCGTAGCATTCCTCGCCATGGAGGCGCGACATTGCGCAGGAATAGAAATGACCGAAATGGCAGCTTACGGAGCATCCGTAGGATCTCGAAAAGCCGTACAAGAAAAAGGCGCACGAGGATTCATCGGATGCGCAGCGCACGCAACAGCTCACTTCTTCGCACAAAAAGAAGGAGCAGGAACAATGCCGCACGGACTCATCGGATACGCAGGATCGACACTGCGCGCAGCCGAGATGTTCGCCGAAACATTTCCGAAACAAAAACTCGTCGTGCTCGTCGACTACTTCGGACGCGAGATCACAGATGCGCTCGAAGTGTGCGCTCGATTCACAGAGCGAGCCGCACAAGGAGAACTCGACGTGCGCATCGATACGCACGGAGGACGCTTCGTCGAGGGATTAGATACTGCCCGCAGCTACGCCGTCCTAGAGCGAAACGCGCCGCGTTCCTTGCGCGGCTATCGCAACGAAACCGTGTTGAGACACTTGATCGGAACGGGCGTCTCGGCGGCTGCCGTGTGGTACATGCGCGAGCAATTAAACCGAGCGGGCTTTGACAAGGTAGGAGTGGTAGCCTCCAGCGGCTTCACGGCGGAGAAGTGTGCGGCTTTTGCTTTAGCAGAGGCGCCGGTAGAGACGATCGGGACGGGTTCTTACTTGCCAGAGAAATGGAGCGAAACCCAAGCGACCGCCGACATCGTCAGCTACGACGGAGAAGAGCGCGTCAAACTCGGACGCGAGTTCCTACTACCTTCCAAAAAATCTGATGACTAGAGGCAATTCTTTTCTTCTTCCAGACGCTTGACGATTATGTCTATCGTCTTGTCAGCTTCTACTTGTTCCTCTCTACTAATCTTTTTTTCTACTTTGTCGCGTCTTTTCTGGGCATTTTTGTCTCCCCTTGTGGCAGAGACCGCAAACCAAATATAAGCTGTCGGATAATCCCTGATTCTTCCTTTTCCTTTCTCAAAGGCGCGCCCCAAGTAGTATTGAGCCTCGGCGATTCCTTGCTGGGCTGCGTTTTCAAACCAGTCGGCAGCTTTTTCGCGATCCTTTTTTTTCCTTTTACCTTTCCAGTAGATTAAACCCAAGATATGCTCGGCGTAGCAGTGTTTTTGATTTTCCTTAGCTGCTTTTTCCCACCAGGAAATAGCTGTGTCACGATTCTTTCGCACTCCCTTGCCTTTCCAGTAAGCAAAACCCAAATCGATCTGGGCAGGCGGATAATTTTGCATTGCTGCTCTTTCAAACCACTTTTTAGCCATTTTGTGGTTTTTGTCTATCTCTTTTTTTTCAAATATATCAAGAAGCCCCAAATCTTCCAATACACCCTCCCTACTAATTATGGTGGTATTTCGAGCCCAATCCGTACCACGAAACGCGCCTTTGCCACGCGTATAGAGAAGACCCAGACCATGTTGGGCAACTTTATAATTTCGTAGAGCAGCAGCTCTGTAGCACCAATAAATCGCCGCCTCGCTATCTTGTGGCACCTCTGCCCCCTCACCCTTCCCGTAGATAGCACACAGACGATACTCTGCAATGTCGTACCCATGGCTAGCTGACTGTATCAACAAATCCATCCCCTTGGCAACATCCCTGTCAACTCCATCTACCCCTTCAATATACATTTCTCCCAGCTCGTATTGTGCCTCACGGTCTCCAGCCAAGGCTTCTTCTTCTAACTGATCTGAGGAAATATCACCTGATTCAGAGTTCTGCGTCATTAATACTTGAGCTTGCGCTTGAAGTCCTGCCAAACCCAGCGACAAGACAAGACCCAACATCATCGCAATGGTTGCCATTCCAAGCGTTTTATAAATTTTGTCAAATTTTTTCATGGTTCGTAACTCCTTAGTTGACTTTTTTCAGGCTACCGAACAACAAGAAGCTGTGTTTGTTTTTTGTTTTCACGTACCTTAACAAATTTTGTTTCAAGGGCATCCACATCTTTGGTGACCGTGGCTATGGCTTTGGTATTAAGGCGTTCCTCAATTTCACTGATTTTCCGTAAGGCATCCTCGTACTCTGTCTTGTTGATCGTAGCAATGCTGTCGGCAATACTCTTTTCCTCCTGAGCTACCTTAATAGCCAAGGATAACCAATAGTAGGCATCGCTATCATTGAGCTCCAAGTCTTCGCTCTCAATATAAGTCAATCCCAATCGGTAATACACCGAAGCTGTTCCATACCCCTGCTTGGCAGCCTTCTTGTACCACGTGACGGCTTGCTCTCTCACGCCTTCCGCTGATTTTTTCTCCACACCATCTCCAAGCCACAAAGCCTCCGCCAAGTCGTATTGTGCCTCAGGCAAGCCTTGCTTGGCAGCCAAACGCCACAACCTCACAGCCTCAGCAAAATCTTTCTTGGCTACTCCTTCCCCCTTCCAATAGGCAACACCCAAGTTATACTGGGCTAATCGAAAATTTTTTTCTACTGCTTGTTCGTACCATTTGACAGCTTCCACGCGATCTTTCTCCATTCCCTCGCCCTCCCAATGAACAAACCCCAAGGCGTTTTGCGCTGCCGCGTAACCTTGCACTGCCGACTTCTCCCACCAGTCGACAGCCATCGGCAGATTACGCGTTGCTCGATAGTAATCTCCTGTAAAATACAAAAGACCAAGCTCATACTGCGCCCTCTTGTTAGATTTTTCAGCTTTTGCTTTCAACTCATCAAAGCTGATCGTTTTCCATTTACGAATTTTTTTGTTCAAACCTTTTAAAGGTTTTTTTACCAAAATAGTTGAATTATCAGAAGGCTCATTATTCAATATTGTCTGTCCATCATTATTTAACTGAAATGTATCTTCTTTATCGCTACTTGTAAGAAAATTTCCTATCTCATTCCATTCCGCAAGTCCAAAGTAGCTCAACCCCGCAGTGATAGCCAAAGCAATAACACGCCACAAAATCACCTCAATGATATAGCGCAATATCCTCAGCAAAAGCAAAAAACTCTTGCGCAAGAGATTCTTGGTTTTCTCCCAAAGACTTTCGCCTTCTTTGGCTTCTGCAAAAGATTTATGGATATCAGATTCAGATGTACTCTCTACTTCATCCATCTCGTCCTCCTGACACTGCCCGTGTCCGTTCGATGGTTGCCACGTCTGAGACCCTTGTCGTCGAGCCTCATCGTCAAAACGACTCCCTCAAAACAAGCCCTTCTCCAATCTCGCGTCAAGCGATGCGAATCGCTTTCGCAACATAGTTGCAAAAATAAGCCTGTTTGTCAACTTTTTTTTCAGTTTTTTTTCATTTTCTTTTGCCCCTCCCTCCTGCTCCTCCTCCCCCTCGCTGAGTGCCACGAGAAACAGCAAGCGACGAGACGCGTCCTCGCAATTCATCTCGCGCTCAAAGGCAATCATCCGCTCCAAAGCAGAAAGAACCCGCTCCGAAAAACGCCAGCCCGCGACCGCACACACCCCCCAGCTCTCCATCAAGCGCAACGCGCCGCAAGGATCCTCCCCGCCCAACAACAACAACAACTCGCTCGCTATACGCTCCCCAGACAAACCCGACAAGCCCCCCTGATGCTCGCAACAAGCACGCAACCCAGCCTCCTCCGCAACAAATCGAGGATACTGCGAGGTGAAACGAAACAATCGCAAAATACGCAAGTAATCCTCAACAATCCGCTCCGAAGCAACGCCGATAAATCGCAGCCGACCGGCGCGCAAATCGGCAAGTCCGCCCACATAATCCCAACCCTCCCCCGTCGTAGGGTCGAACGACAAAGCATTCACCGTGAAATCTCGCCGTAAAGCGTCCGCCGCCCAGTCGTCGGTGAAAGCCACGCGAGCGCGACGACCGTAAGTCTCAACATCGCGCCGTAAAGTCGTGATCTCGCAACTCTCCCTGACACCTTCTCCCTCGGCAAGACGCGCGCGCTCCTCCACCACTCGCACCGTGCCGTGCGCCAAGCCCGTCGGGAGGACGCGCAAACCTCGTGCCTGTAATCGCTCGGTCACCTCCTGAGGCTGTAGAGGGGTTGCCAAGTCTACATCCTTGCAAGACAAGCCCAACAGAGCGTTCCGTACCGCTCCGCCGACAAAACGAACGAGACTCTGTTCTGCCGTCTTGTCTTGCAGGGCAGCGACGACTGCTCGAAAGAAGGGACGGCGCAGAAAGGCTGCCGAGCCGTCGATATCGTGCAGCGAGAACTTGCGAGGGGCGTCAACAGCGATGGCAGCCGACCTTCTACTTCAATCTGGACTGGGAGCAGCCAGCGCGAAGCGATCCTCTCCGCTACGGATGAAGAAGAGGTTTTGTTGCTCGTCGTATTCTGCGCGCTCGGCGAGTTCGTAAAAAACCGAGCGGGCTATCAAGGCATCGAGGCGGCGCTGAGGGTGGAGGCGAAAGTAAGGAAGACTCTCTTCAGAGGATGCGGAAAAATCCTGCGGAGGAAGTTGTGTAGAAGCTTGTGGAGTTTGCGGAGCTTGTGGCGTTCGTTGTTCCATAAAGATGGGATGCTTGTTGTCGACGGGTTTCCATTCGTCGAGGGTTGTTTTGAGTTGCAATGCTCTGTCTTTGTATCGGCATTGGGCGATGAGGAAGGGGGCGAGTTCGACGGTGATTCTGCCTCGCTCGGCGGGGGTGATGAGCCAGTGTTGTCCGTCGGCGTCTTTGTGCAGGACGGATGCGAAGAGGCGGCACAGGGCTTGTCTTCGTATCGGAGAGTTTTGATAGCACCAAGTTCCGTCTCGGCGGATGTGGATGGCGAAGTCGCCGCAGTAACGAGGAGTAGGAAAAGGGAGGGAGATTTCGCGCATGGGTGGCTCGACGATGGGCGGCGCGGGGGTGGAAGGCGCGGGCTTGACATAGGAAGCGAGGGAGGGAGAAGACATAGGGTTAGAAAATTCTACGACATAATTTGCAGAAAAAATTATCAGATGAATTTTTTGGTGATAGGATAGATTTTTCCCATAAGTCTGCTTGTTTCTGTTTTATGCGCTTTCTCCTATTAGTCGACAAGTTTTTTTTATGCGCTTTTTTCTCTTGGTCGACAAGTCCTTCTATTACACGACCGACGTTTTCGAGTTTGTTGTTTGGGTGGAGGGCTTTACGAACGGCAACCCACATTTTCTCATCTTTCAGGTTATACTCTCTTGTAGCTCGGTGGCAAGCGCGCATTTCAAAATAATTTTTTATTTTATAAAAAATCATTTTTGGTGGGGTTAGTGAATAAAATCCTTTGTATCCTCTTTTATTGGCTATTTTTGCTAAAGAGATATACATGTAACCATCAATATACACGTCTAATTTTTTTTTGTGCAAAGCACATTCAACGCACCTTTCTTTAACCAATCCCGTAAGATGCGGGTTAACTTTCCTCAAGTCGTTGAGGTATTGGATGGTTGGTTTAATGTGTATAGCCATTGCGTATCTTTCCTCTGCCCGCTCTGCTTCCGACAAGAAGGCAAGCAGACTGAAAATCAAGGTGGTGATTTTTCTCGTCAATCATAATACAAAAGACAATGCTAATCACTGTTTTTTACTATTTCTTTTATTTTTTCAAAATCAATATTTTGATTCAAGTCGACAGGAATGCGCACTGGCAAAGAAGAAAGCTGCTCTTGACTTAGTTTGCGAAAATACCCGTAACGCCAGCTCTCATTATTTATTGCAGCACAAAGAAAAATACCAAATTCCCGTATTTGAAACTCTTTTCGCAGATTGATAACATATACATCCGAATTGGCAGCAAACCTATAGTCATGATAACAAGCGTAGCATGTTCCGCCATTAGCAGAAACTGTTATTGTATTAGGAGGATACACAGCAAAAACTTTGTTTTCGGCTACCATTGCCGAAATACCGTTGTTTTTCTGCGACGTGCTTATTAATGGAAGATTACCTTCTGGCAAATATTTTTTACGGCCACTGTTTCCTCGATCAAAGTTAAGTTCGATAAATTTATTTACAGAAAAAATAGACCAATTTTTAATTTTATCGTTTTCATTAGAAGGTTGAATTTTTAATTTCGCGGCATCAATGTTTCTTAATACTTCTCTTACATCAGGTCTTCCAGCTTCGTCAATTTTTCCAATATAATTTTCTGGAGAAAGATCAAGATTGCCGTTCGCAAATTTTTCTATAACATGACAATCGATTTCTTTTGGGATATATTGCGGCACAGTTTTTGTAGAAAAATAGTTTTTAATAGATTTGGCAACCATATCTGTATTTGTATATTTACTCAGCTTCTCAGTTTTAGTTCTGATTATTCCGTCATGCAAAACCGCAAAAATAATTTTATCTTCTTTGATATTATGCGGCTTATGTGCTTTGATTATAACTCCATAGGTTCCTTTGCTTACCACTGGATAAAACAAATCTTCCGCCAATTTAATTACTGAAATTAATGTATGCCGATTAAGCATTTGTTTTCTCCAAGTTATTTCTCCTCTATCGTCGTTGGTTGCGTTCATTGTTGTTGTCGGCAAAACAGCAAAGAGCAAGCCATTGCTTTCCATGCTGTCCAATGCATGATCAACGAATTTCCATTCAGCTTCTTGGAGAGCAAAAGGCGGATTCATCAATACTAAACGAGGTTTGCTTGTTATTTTTTTCTGAAGGCAATCACCTTCGATAATATTACTACTACCGTCCCCTCGAAAGATCATGTTAACAATCGCGAGCGTTACGATTCTTGCGTCTTGCTCTATTCCGTAAAGGTTTCCTTTTTTAAAATTGTCAATATCTCCTTTGTTATCACGCCTAACTTTATCAAGAGCTGCAACCAAAAAGCCGCCAGTTCCGCATGTTGGATCAAAAACAATATCGTTTTTTTTAACATCCAAAACTTCTGCCGCAAAATTAGTGATATGCCTTGGAGTTAACACAATACCAATTTCTTTAGCGTCGTTAGCGTATTTTAAGAATCGCTCATAACACTCACCCAAAACATCGCGACCACTATCGATAGCTGAAGCTATATTTAAATCTCTCAATATCCCTATTGACTGTATTAATGCGTTTTTGTTTTTAACATGATTGTCTTGCGATGAAGGCAAATTGAGCTGAATTTGACTAAAGAACGAATCCTTGTCGTGTTTTTTTAATTCTATTTCAGCTCGAGTATTTATATCTTTTATTAATCTTAACGGATCAAAGCTTAATGCCATGCTCTGATCGTTAGCCAACGCAAGCAAAAGGCACGCCAACACTTCAGCTCTACCTTTTTGATCTATAGCTCCTTCGTGCATAACTTTATTTATTTTTGTTATTTTATCTACAAAAAGTTTATCATCTATTTCGTACTCATCTAGTTTAGCATATCCATGAGATAAAACTTTTGTCACTTGATGAGGAGCGACAAATCCAGTTGACTCACGCTTATTAATTACAAAAGTTTCCCATGTATGACCCACAAGAAATTGTGTTTTAATATAATGCGTAGTATCAGGGCTACCCACAACACCAGTTATCATTTTACATGAGATGTTTTCTTGTTCGTTAATTTTTTCAGCACGTTGCTTTGCCTGCTCTAATGCTTCTTCAAGTTTGCCAAGATTAGATTTTGCTTCGATGACCCAATACTGATTGTTTTTTAAGTCAACAACAAACTCTGGACGCTCTAACCCAAGGGCAGATTTCAAATCTTCATTTTGCCTGACTTCATTTTGAGTGTAAAGTTGCCCTCCTTTGGAAGGAGAACGCACATCCCACCCAACATCCTTCAGTAAATCGCTTATAAAGGGGTATAAGCGATACTCGCTATCTTGATTCTTCATGAAAATTCTCCATCGTGTACTTAAGGTTATCTCTGCTTGGGTTTCTTCGTAAGTTGGTTTGCTAGCCTAGTCTTTCACAGCGAAGATCGCCTCGACCTCGACGGCGACATCCAACGGCAAGGACGGCGCGCCCACCGCAAACCGAGCATGCCTGCCTCGCTCGCCCAAAACCTCCGCGAGCAAGTCGGACGCGCCATTGACAACTAAGGGATGCTTGGTAAACTCGGGGACGCAGGAAACAAATCCCCCCACCTTCACGAGGCCACGAATCCTCTGCCAATCGCCCCCCAACGCCTTCTTGGCAACCGCTAACACATTGATCGCACAAAGCCTTGCCGCACGAACCCCCTGCTCCAACGACACCTCTGCGCCCAGCTTACCGCGCACCGCTATCTCTCCGCCCTGCATCGGCAGCTGTCCCGAGACAAACAAAAGTCCCCCGCTCACGACAAAAGGCACATAGTTGGCAGCAGGTAGAGGCGCGTCCGGAACGACGATCCCCAACTCTTCCAGTTTTTTCTCTATCTCCGACATAAAAACCTCCGATACGATTTCCCCCTCTCTCCCCCCTGCCTCCCCCATAGTAGCCTCGCAGGCAGTATAGACCACCTTACGCCTCGATACAACGCTGCCTCTTGTTCTTGCTCTTGTTCTTGCTTGCGAAACTACACTAGGCTAGCCTATCTCGTGCCTCTCGCCCTTCTTACGACCATGCTTCATATTCCCTCTGTGCTGACCCTGATCGCTCCCGCAACCGAGCAAGCCCTGCCGCTGATAGTAGACTCGCCGCACAGCGGACGCGACTACCCCGAAGATTTTCGCACGCTCGCCTCACAGGCACTGCTAGAGCGCGCCGAAGACAGGCATGTCGACTGGCTTTTCGAGGGCAGTCCGCGCTGCGGCGCCTATTTTTTGCAAGCACACTTTCCGCGCAGCTACATCGATCCGAACCGCGCCGAAGACGATCTCGACGCCGATCTCCTCCACATCGCCGATGGAGAACCCCGCCAGCTCCTCTCTCCCAGCGCGAAAACACAGCAAGGATACGGCTTGATCTGGCGATATTGTCCGCCAGGGCTGCCTCTGTACGACCGCAAGCTCTCAGGCGCAGAAGTGCGCACACGGAAAGAAAACTACTGGCAGCCCTACCACCGCACGCTCAAACAACTCTACGATCGCCTGCAAGGCGAGTTCGGGTGCGTCTTTCATCTGAACGCACACTCGATGCCCGCCTCCGCCGTCGGACGCGGCGGCGCCGATATCGTGCTCGGCGATCGCAGAGGCGACAGCTGCTCGAACGCTTGGCGGCAATGCATACAACACGCCTTCGAACGAGAAGGCTTCTCCATCGCCATCAACGATCCCTATCAGGGAGCGCACCTCATCGAAGCCTACGCCAACAAAAACGCGCGCCGCGAAGCCTTGCAAGTCGAGATCAATCGCGCGCTCTACCTCGACGAAACAACTGCCACGCTCAAAGCCGAAGCCGTTGAACTGCGCGTGCGCCTCCAAGCCGTGCTCGCTCGCGCTGCCGCCTATGTCGCAACCCTTGTCGAGAAGCCTCTCTATCCCAATCCAAACCTTGAGCCGCAACACGACTCGCGCACCGGCGCGCTTTCCTAATATTCCAGCGTTTTTATTAGCGTTTCCTCCATGAACACAGCCGCCGCCGCGCCCTCCTCCTCGAAGCCCTCTGTTGCCGCCTTGCGCCGCGACATCGATGCGCTCGACGAACGCATACTCGACTTGCTGGCAGAGCGTTTCCTGCTGGCTCAATCCTTCGGCAACAAACCCCTCGAAGGAAACGTCGCCACGACACTCTCGACCAAATCCCTGCCCGCGCTGCGACCGCAACGCGAACACGACATTCTCACCCGCCTGCTCGCACGCAGCCGCAAGAGAGGACTGCCCGAAGCGCTCGTCGTGCAACTGTGGCGAAAGCTGATGAGCGCGACAGCATTCGTCCAAAGACCCTACGGTGTCTCATACATGAAAGACGACGCTCTGTGTTTGGTCGCGCTCGGTGCCTGTTTCTCGCCGTCCATCACCCCGCTGCCGCAAGCGACACAAGGCGAGGTCATCGCCGTCCTCTCGCAGGAGGTGAATGCCTTCGCGCTCGTGAGCCTGTCTACGCCGCGCCCTCTGATCAAAGCCGAGGAAAGCGTTCCGTGGTGGCGCTATCTGTTCAGCACGCACGCGCCGCGGATCTTGCAGGCTTTGCCGAGCCATACCCTGCCTGAGCGAAACACGACACAACGTGTCTTGCTGCTGGGAAGATTGCCGAGCTCCTTCCTCGACGAGGGCGCAGCGATCAAATACTTCCTCGTCAACCTCAACGACCCGCACGCCGAGTGCAGCCTCGCCGACCTAGCACAAAAACTTCACAAACACGACACACCGCATGAGACACTTGCTGCTGCCAAACCTTCACTGCTGGGACGGCACGAAAAGACGATTCTCCTCTGTTACAGCGAGGCAAGCCGTCTGACGAGCGCCGTCCTTGCCGAGTCACTCTCGGCTTTGGGAGAAGCGCGCCACATCGGCTCGACGCACGACGACTGGACAAGCACAACCGCCCCCCCTCCCAATTCCGATGATGACTCCTGACAGCGCGCCACAGCTACGCGCCGTCGTTGAGCAGCTGCCGCGTTATCAAGCGGGACGGCATCGTCTGGCAGACGAGACGAAGGAGCTGCGCGCGATTCTTTCTGCCAACGAAAATTCCTACGGCTGCTCGCCCGACGCGCAACGCGCGCTTGCGCACTACGCCGAGCAGGGCAAGCTGCATCGCTACGGGGATGCAGAACAACGCGAGGCATTGGTCGCAAACTTGGCGACTTTCTGCAAGGAACGGGAGGGCGCGTCTCCTTCGTCGGAGCAAATTTTGTTGGGCAACGGCTCGGACGAACTGATCGGCTTGCTCGCACACGCCACGATCGAGCGCGGCTGTAATGCCATCGTCTGCGCCCACACCTTCCCGCTCTACGCCCTGACGGTGCGCGCGCACGGCGGCGAGGTGCGCGAAGTTGCCCGCACAGCCCCTTCTTACGCCTTGTCGGTCGAGCGTTGCGCGGCACTATGCGACGATCGCACGCGCCTGTTCTTTCTCGCCAACCCCGACAATCCGACGGGACGCATGGAGGACAGAGCGACGCTCAACGCCTTGCGCGCTGCCTTGCCGCGCTCTGTGCTGCTGGTGTTGGATTCTGCCTATGCGGAGTATGTCACCTCCGAGCGTTACGACAGCGGTCTTGAGATGGCGTGCCTCGATGAATCGGTTGTGATGTTGCGTACTTTTTCGAAAGTGCACGGGCTCGCGGCTTTACGGCTCGGATGGGCTGTCGGCAGCCGCAAGCTTGTTGCCGCCTTGCAAGGCTTACGCCTGCCCTTCAGCGTCAATGCGGCGGCGTTGGCGGCGGCGAGTGCCGCCTTGAAGGACAAGGAGCATGTGCTGCGTTCCTGCGAAGGCAATCGGCAAGAGCGCACGAAATTTTTCGACTGGGCAAAAGGGATTATCAAAGGAGCGGGGTTGCGTCCTGTAGAATCACACGCGAACTTCCTGCTCTTGGACTGCGGCAGCGAGGCACGCGCGCGCTCCCTGTACGGGCAGTGGGAGGAAGCGGGTTTTCTCGTGCGGCGATGCGCGCAGAACGGACTGCCGCACGCGCTGCGCGTCACCATCGGCACAGAAAAAGAGATGCGTGCTTTGCGCGAAGTGCCGTTAGATATTTCTGGTGAAGAATCGTGTCCCAAAGAATCATGCCTTTGACGCTTGCTCCCCTTGTTCGTAACATCAGCATTGTTGGTGTCGGACACATTGGCGGCTCGCTTGCGCACGACCTTCTCGCCACGCGCGCTTGCGGCACGCTGACGCTCTGTGACAATAATCGCCGAGCGCGAAGGACGCTCGGCTCGTTGTTTCCCGATTGCCGCATCACGGGCTCAGCGGAAGATGCCGCCCTCGATGCCGACCTCCTCATTCTCGCCACCCCGCTCAGCGCCTACCCCGACCTTCTGAAAACGATCGCCCCCAAGCTCCCTCCCCGTAGCGTCGTCAGCGATGTGGGGTCGGTCAAAGACAGCGTTTGCCAACAATTCTCTCGGTTGCTACCGCCGAGCGTTGTCTGCGTCCCCGCCCATCCCGTCGCTGGCACTGAACACTCCGGCGCCGAAAACGCACGAGCCAACCTCTTCCGCAATCGATACACCATCCTCACGCCGAACTATGGCTCGGGCTCGACGGCAAGAGGGGTGGCAAGGGAGTTGGCAGGAGGAGTGCGCCTCGTCAAAGCGTTGTGGCAGAGGGTCGGCGCGCGCGTCATGCTTCTTCCTCCCGCCGAACACGACAAGATCCTTGCGCTCACCTCGCACTTGCCGCACGCGATTGCCTACGCGCTGGTGCTGGCTGCGTTGGAGAGTCCTCACCGCCGAGGTGATCTCGCCAAGCTCTCTGCCGGCGGCTTTCGAGACTTCACGCGCATTGCCGCCTCGTCGCCGCAGATGTGGCACGATGTCTTCTTCGCCAACCCGAAAGAATTGAAACGATCGCTCAAGCAATTTCGAGCCGCGCTCGACAAGATCGAACGAGCCGTTACCAAAGGCAAGGGAGAAGAGCTCATCGCTTTCTTCAAGCAAGCGCGGTCCAGCCGTAAAGCCATCCTCGCCGAAGGGCAGGCGGGAGAGTTTCTACCCGACGAGCCTGACTCTCTTTCTGCAACTCCAATTCCAACTCCGAAAGGACGAGCATGACTACTTCCGCTTCCTTAACTCCTGCTGCGAAAGGTAGTGAGATTGTTCGGGTCTCTGTATTAATTTTGGGCTCTGGTCCTGCGGGGTTGACGGCTGCGATCTATGCGGCGCGAGCGGGGTTAGATTGCGTTGTGTTGGGGGGGTTGCAGGAGGGCGGTCAGTTGATGATCACGACGGATGTGGAGAACTACCCTGGTTTTTCGGAGGCTATTTTAGGACCTGATCTTATGGCTGCGATGCGAGCGCAGGCTTTGAAGGTGGGGGCGGAGATTCAAGCGTCGAGTGCTATTTCGTGTGAATTGAGCAAGCGTCCGTTTCGTGTTGTTGCGGATAGTGGGGTTGTTTATGTCGCCAAGAGTTTAATTATAGCGACGGGAGCGACGGCGAGATGGTTAGGTGTTCCTGGAGAGGAGTCGTTGCGGGGATTTGGCGTTTCGGCTTGTGCTACTTGTGATGGAGCGTTTTTCAAGGGTTTAGAAGTTGTTGTTGTGGGGGGAGGGAATACGGCTGTTGAGGAGGCGTTATTTTTGACGCGGCATGCGTCTCGTGTTTATGTTGTGCATCGTCGTGATAAGTTGCGAGCGGAGAAGATTTTGCAGGAGAAGTTATTTTCGCATGAGAAGGTAGAGATGTTGTGGTGCAGTGTTGTTTCAGAGATATTGGGAGATGATGAGGTGACGGGGGTTAGGTTGCGGGAGCGTATAAATGGGGATGAGGGGGAGCGTATATTGAGTATTTCGGGTGTATTTGTAGCTATCGGGCATGTTCCTGAGACGGGATTGTTTCGGGGTTGGGTTGCTATGGATAAGGGGGGTTATCTTGTGACGGCGGCGGATTCGACGAGGACTAATATTGAGGGAGTTTTTGCGGCGGGGGATGTTAGCGATCGGGTTTTTCGGCAGGCTGTGACGGCGGCGGGACTGGGGTGCATGGCGGCGCTGGAGGCGCAGGCGTTTTTGGCTTGATTTTCGGGGTTGTGTGTGTCTGCCTATACTTGCTTGCGCTTCCTTACGGGCGCGCTTCACAGAGGCAGACACGGTTTTTTTGTATTGACGGGCGCAAAACATCGCGTGCGTAGCACGCGGGGAGCGCGAGGGAGTAATCCCTCGCAAAAGACCCCGCGTCAGCGGAGCGCACGCAGTGCGCTTTTCTGCGCTCAAGCGCGTAGCGCGTAGAGCGCAGCCTCTTATTCAAAAGCGCGAGGCTTGCCTCGCGCAATACTGACTCTTAACACGGCAAGTAGCTTTTGTGGGGTAAGACTTTCCTACCATCTCTTACTTTGTACTTTGTGCTTGCGTTCGCTTTTTCTATCAGGGGGGAGATGCTTGGGATGTTGGGGAAGGAATCGCGTCATGGGGTTTTGGATTCGTTGGTTTCTTGTTGCTGTTGTTGCTGTTGTTGCTGTTTCTTTTCCTCTTCTTTTCTAAATTTTTCAAGTAATTTCATCATCGCGTTAGGCATAGAAAAATAGTCGGCCAATAGAATTTGCCACCATTTAACACGAAAAATAATACTCACAGAGTTTCCGTCGCGATGCGCTTTTAAAATATCGGAAAGACAAAGAAGAAAATCAAGCATCGGATATTCTTCTTTTTTTAAGTTGTTCATTGTTTCAGTTGCATCGAAAAGCATTTTTTTGTATTTTTTATAGTTTTCGCTAGAAAAATTACCCCAATCTTCAATATTTATATTAGCAACTAATTTATTAATACTCGTGTAAGAAGATATAAGCCAACGATGGGTTTCTTCTTTTTTGCTAAAGTCAAAAATAATATTAAGAATCAATAGCATAACCGCTGCACCAGCTACGGGAAAAGAAAGATCTTTTTCAGGAAAAACTCCAATAATTACCAACCCACCTACAACAACAAAAGAATCAATAAATCTTAAAACGAAATTCCATTTTTTAAAAAAAATCATTCTTTTGTTATGGTAAGAAATCATCAGACCCACTTTATTAAAAATATCAGTCAATTGAATATGCAAAGCCTTTACTTGTTCTTGTGAGGGAGGGGTGGACTTAGCCATGATTCAGTTCTCCTGTGGTTAGAGGGTTATGAGGTTGGCGTTGGGTTGGGATTTGTGTTGCTTTCTTGTTGCTGTTTTTTCTTTTTATCCTCCTCTTCTTGTTTTTTATTAACCTCGTCCTCTATAACGCCCATGATACGAATTTTTTTGTCGGCGATTCTTTCGCAAGCAAAAAAATGAGCCAAAATAAATATACAACAATTAACTTCTAATTTTTTTCTGAAGCGTGGGTTGTTTGCTAGATGGCGATATTTATCGTTCGCATCTTTCCTTATACGATCTCCATGGAGAACCTGCAAAAGAGTTAGGTCAGGACAATCTGCAGCATAATTACTTAGCAGGAGCTTTTGTTCTTCAACGCATTTCATTTTTTTATCGGCGATATCTCCCATGTTCTTTAATGGGGAAAAATTTTTGTCTATAATCATGTGAAACAAACCTGCTATGGATAAAACATAGCCATTTTTTCCAACCCAGTAGAGAGCAACAGTAGGAAAGACGGTCAGAAGAGACACTATTATTTTCCCACAAAAATTATTTGTCAGATCGTGGACTACTATTGTGAGTGTGGACACAAGCAGCAAGAGAAACAAAGCAATGCGTCCGATGATAAGGTCACGGACTTTAAGGGATTCAAAGTACTTTCTCAGGGTGCACATTTCTATCCAGCGCTTCCTAACATGCCTATCCCAGTCAGATTTTTTTTCCTCTGCAGTTTGTTTTTCTTTCGCCATTTTTCCTCTTTTATTTTGAGGGAGGACGTTGCCTAAAGCCCTTCTGAATAGGTTGGTGAGGTCGTGTCGGTGATAGTGGTCGGAAACGACCTCTCATCGTTCCACTGGTTTTTGCAGGGGGAGTGGTCCTGGTACCTTCAACAAGCGGCTCATCCGCTGGCGGTTGTGATTCTGTATCGGACATGGTTATTCTATCCTTCTTCTTTCGGGGGAGGAGGGGTCTGACGGAGTCCAAAGTCTATTTTACTATCATCCCTAGAAGGCGGCGACGAGGGAGTAGTGGGGGTAGGAGTAGGGGCAGATGGGGGTGGGGATTTGGGCTCTTTTTCTGATGACATGATTGCCTCCTTGTAGAGATGTGAAAAGATGTGCTTTTTTTGTACCTTGCGATTGGTGGCAAGTCAACCCAAATTTCTATTTTTTTCAAATTTCCACGCCGAAGCACCATAGTAGGATCGCCTTCTGCGCGTGCATCCTGTTCTCCGCCTCGTCCCATACCGCCGATCGAGCCCCATCGATAACTCCCTCGCTAACCTCCTCGCCTCTATGCGCCGGCAAACAATGCAAAAAAATCGCATCCCCATTCGCCGCCTCCATCACTCGCTCATCAACCCGATACGGCGACAAAGCATTATGCTTCGAGCCCGCCCCTCGCTCGCCCATAGAAACCCAAACATCCGTCATCACCGCTCGACTGCCCCTTACCGCCTCCATCGGATCGCGCTCAATAACAATATCACCCCCTCGCTCCCGCGCCTTCGTACGCCATCGCAACAACAACTCCTCGCTAGGAGAATGCGAGGCAGGACAGCCTATCCGCAACTCTAATCCAAACAAACCCGCCGCCTCCAGCCAAGTCGCAGCAACATTGTTCGTCCCATCGCCTAAATACGAAACGCGCTGTCCCTCGATAGAGCCCAATCGCTCCTCGAAAGTCATGATGTCGGCGAGGATCTGACACGGATGCGACGCCGTCGTCAATCCGTTGATCACAGGAATAGACGCCGCCTCCGCCATCGCATAAAGCCGCGAAGGATCGTCGGTGCGCAACAAAATAGCATCCGCATAACGAGAAAGAACACGCGCCGTGTCCGCAGGAGTCTCTCCGCGCTCCAACTGCATGTCATGCGCCGATAGAGACAAAACACCTCCCCCAAGCTTGCGCATCGCCATATCGAAACTCACACGAGTGCGCGTCGAAGGTGCCTCGAACACCATCACCAAAACCCTGTCTCGCAATGCCTCGCGCGCGAGCATCGCATCCGCCTTCAAGGCGCGCGCCTGCCGCAAGAGATCGAGCAGCGTCTCGTGCCCGACAGCCTCCAGATCGAGAAAATCTCGCTTGCTCTCAGACGAAGACGCGGACGAAAGCGCGGATGTCTCTCTACTGCGAGCTTGCGACACAGGTTTTCTCCAGCCGTTCTAGTCCCTGTTCGATTTCCTGCTCGGTGATGGTGAGCGGCGGCAGCAAGCGCACGACATTGTCTGAGCTCGGCACGACGACCAGTCCCTCGTGCAAGGCGTGCAAGACAAACTGCTGCGCCGAGCATCTCGTCAGTGCCAAGCCGATCATGAATCCCATGCCTCTCACCTCTGCGATGAGGTTGCTGTGGCGTTGTTGCAAGGCTTCGAGGTTGCGCCTTAACAGAGCAGAGCGTTCCACAACGCCTTCGAGAAAAGCAGGCTCTGTAAGTCGTTTCAGGGTTGCTTTGACGACCTGCATAGCAAGCGTGTTGCCGCCGTAGGTCGATCCGTGGCAACCCGGCGCAAAGGCATCCGAGCAACGCTCCGCCGCCAAGACAGCACCGACGGGAATGCCATTCCCCAAGCCCTTGGCACTGGAGAGGATGTCGGGTTGCACCCCTGCCCATTCGTGCGCCCAAAATCTGCCCGTGCGAGCGCATCCGCATTGTATTTCGTCGAAGAGTAGCAGCAGTCCTTTTTCGTCGCAGACTTGGCGCAGAAAGCGCAACCTCTCGGGAGGGATGACACGCACTCCGCCGTCGCCTTGGATGGGCTCGATCAGGATGGCGGCGGTCTCGCTATCGATGGCATCGAGCAGGGCTTTGTCGTCGTCGATCGGCACGCAGTCGAAGCCGTCCATGGGGGGGCCGAATCCTTCCAGATGCTCAGGCTTGCCGGTAGCAGCGATGAGCGCAAACGTTCTGCCGTGGAAAGCGTTGTGGAAGGTGATGGTTCGGTAGCGTTGCGCCTGTCCTTCGATGTAGTGGGTGCGGCGCGCGAGCTTGAGCATGGCTTCGTTCGCCTCTGCGCCCGAGTTGCAAAAGAAGACGGCTTTGGCAAAGGGAGAGGTTGCTAGAATTTGTTCGGCGCATTCTTCTTGCGCTTCGATGTGGAAGAAGTTCGAAACATGCCAAATGTTTTTTGCCTGCTCGGACAGCGCGCGCACGAGCGCGGGGTCGGAGTGTCCGAGCCCTGTCACGGCGACGCCACTTGCGAAATCGAGATAGGTGTTGCCTTTGCTGTCGGTGAGCGTTCTACCCTCGCCTTTGACGAAGGCGGGAAAGAAGGGGTCGTAGTTCTTGAGGAGCATGAGCGGGTGTAGAGATTGGTTAGGAAATTGTTAGAGTATATTGTCTTTGAGCGCTTGTTCTGCGATTTGGACGGCGTTTAGTGCGGCTCCTTTGCGGAGGTTGTCGCCTGTTGCCCATAGGATGATTGTTTTGGGGTCGGAGGGGTCGATATGCAAACGGCTGACGAAGACGGCATCTTCGGCAGCGCACTCGACGGGTGTGATATATCCTCCGTCCTGCTGTTTGTCGAAGAGGACGACGCCGTCTGCTTCCTCGAGGGCTTGTTGGCTTGCGGAGAGGTTTACTTGCTCGGTGCAAGTAGCGAAGATGGCGAGGGAGTGTCCGACGAAGACTGGCACGCGGACGCAGAGGGCGGAGAGGTTGATGCTTTCGTCGAGAATTTTTTTTGTTTCGAGGTGCATTTTTTCTTCTTCTTTAGTTTTCCTATTATCGAGAAATTTGTCGATATGGGGGATGACATTGAAGGCGATTTGTTTAGTGTGGTGTTGGGAGGGAGTTTTTTCGTTGGTGTAGATTTTTTTTGTTTGTTGGAAGAGTTCGTCCATGGCGGCTCGTCCTGCGCCTGAGACGGATTGGTATGTCGCGGCGATGACGCGGTGGAGGGGGTTGATGCGGTGGAGGGGTGCTAATGCGAGCAGGGCTGTGATGGTCGAGCAGTTTGGGTTTGCGACCAGCTTTTGTTTGCCGAGTTGTTGCAGGGCTTGTGGGTTCACTTCGGGAATGACGAGGGGGACGTCTTTGTGCAAGCGGAAGTGGGAGGAGTTGTCGATGACGAGGGGAATTTTCGAGGCGAGGGCAGGCAGAAGTTCTGCCGAGAGGGTTCCTCCTGCGCAGGCGAAGGCGAGGTGTGTTTGAGCGAAGTCGAAGCCTTCGAGTTTTTGTGCTTTGAGTGTTTTGTCTCCGTATGCGATGTCTGTTCCGATGGATTGCGAGGAGGCGAGTGCGTCGATGCGATTTGCGGGAAAGTTTCTTTCTGCGAGGATGGAGACGAGTTCTCGTCCGACATTACCTGTGGCGCCGATGACGGCGATATTGTAGGACATGAGAGGGGGCTGGGGAGGGGCTGTTGGTTAGGGGAGGGAGTATAGCGGTGAGGGAGATAGCCTACTATAGGCTAGGAGGCAAGGCAAGGGGGGGATTGGCGCGAGGGTGTGGGGGGAATTTATCCCCAAGCTGACTCGTAACGCGGTATGGCGTGTCTGTTGCGTTCGCGCTTGTGCTTTTTAATCCAGTATTATTGACGCGCACGGCAAGCCGTGCGCTATGGCACTCGCGCAACAGACTTGCTTTGTATGATGACGGATGCAAAACATCGTGCGCGTAGCAAACATCATGGACGCGCATTGCAAGCAACGCGCTATGGGGGAGCGCGAGGGAGTAATCCCTCGCAAAAGACCCCGCGTCAGCGGAGCGCGTAAGCGCCTTCTACGCACTCGCGCGAAACCCGAGAAGGGTTACGCGCGAGATGCGTAGCCTCTTATTCAAAAGCACGAGGCAAAGTTTGTCAGAACATATAGCCGACAGAAAGCGTAGGCGTAGCGTAGCCACGGATGTTCGTATAGCTACCCGTGTCCGTTTTGCCGGACACAACTCCCGCCGCAATTCTTAGCCCAAGGAAGACCCCGCTTTCGAAGAAATAATCCGACCCCAGTACAATTCCTCCCCCCAAAGAAGAAAAGCCCGCTTGGATGGTTACAGTCCTTATTATTAACTCGTTGTTGTAGATGGGTTGTTTCGTTGTTATCTCGCTGTTGTAGTAGCGAAACTCCGCACCTGTGATGATGGAAATACCATTCTCGAAGACATGCTCGTACGCAACGGGAACAGCAAGAGAGAGCCATTTTTCTTCCTCCTGAGAACCTGCATCGCTAAACCCTCCAATGCGTAGTCCAAGGTTCACCACGCCTCCTTGCGGGCGTTTTGCGTCTTGCGGTGCGAGGGGAATAAGAAAATCCACCGCAATGAGATCTCTGCCAAAGTCGTAGCCTAGCCCGACCCCGACGATAGCAGCTTTCGCACTCTTGCCAGCGACAAGCATCGCAACGGCAACCAGCGCGATCGCGATGGATTTAAAAATATTCTGTTTCATGGATATCCTCCTTTGAAGTGTTTGCCCATCAAATCGGGGCAAGGCTAGTCTAGACCCCTTGCCAAGCAAGAGTCAAGAGGCGCAATGCTTGTCAAAACATATAGCCGACAGAAAACGTAGGCGCAGTGTAGCCGTAGATAGTTGTATGTCCTTCGCTTGAGTTCGTATCCGTTCCGTTTATCCCTTCACTATGGACTCTGGCTCTTTCGTAAGCGTATGTCGAGTGGGCGACTCCCCCGGACACTCTGAAGCCGAGGAAGACACCGCTTTTGAAAAAATAGTGCGTGCCAAGGACAATACCCCCGCCGTATTCTGTTCGTTTTTCGTTGGAGGTGTCGAGGGAGTATTGGTCGTTGTCGACACGATCTTCGTCACTGGAATAATATCTAAATTCTGCTCCTGCGAGGATGGAAATGCCGCTACCGAAAACATGCTCGTAAGTAACGGGAGTCGAAAAGCCAATCCAATCGAAATTCGTTCCTTCTATGCCCCTTTTACGAAAGCCTCCTCTAATGTTGATCCCCAAGTTCAACACACCTCCTCGCGGGCGTTTTGCGCCATGGTGTTCGAGGGGGATAAGAAAATCCACCGCAATGAACTCTCTGCCAAAATCGTAGCCCAACCCGACCCCGACGATGTCCGCCTTCGCACTCTTACCAGCGGACAGCATCGCGACGGCAACCCCCGCCACCACGATAGCTTTGAAAAGATTCTGTTTCATGGATACCCTCCTTTAAAGTGTTTGCCCATCCTATCGGGGCAAGCCCAGCCTAGACCCCTCGCCCAGCAAGAGTCAAGAGGCGCAATGCTTGTCAGAGCATATAGCCGAAGGAAAGCGTAGGCGCAATGTAACCATGAGTGCTAGAAAGGTCTCCTCCTGCTGTAGAGGTCTGCTGGTATACAACTCCCGCTGCGATCTTCCACCCGAAGAAGATTCCGTTTTTGAAGAAATAGTTCGACCCCCCTACGATTCCTCCTCCCATAAAGGAAGTTTTTGTTGGAGAGGAAGCTTCCCCCTCTACCGCATCGTAATAGCGATACTCTAGGCCTAGGCTGGCGGAAAGTCCTCGCTCGAAGACATGCTCGTAGAGGATAGGCAAAGCGAAGGAGATCCATTCTTCCGAGTAAGCTCCATCTTGTGTATCGTTCACCCCCATAATGCGTAGTCCAAAGTTCAGCACGCCTCCTCGCGGGCGTTTTGCACCATGGCGTTCGAGAGGAAAAAGAAAATCTATCGCAACAAGATCTCTGTCGAACTCGTAGCCTAGTCCCAAGCCGATTTTTTCGGCTTTCGCACTCTTGCCACTGCCCAGCATCGCAACGGCGATCGCCGCAATCGCGATGGATTTGAAAATATTCTGTCTCATGGATTTCTTCCTTTGAATTGTTTTCCCATCCTACCTAAGCAATGTGATTCTAAACCCCTTGCAAGCGAAAGTCAAGGAAGAAACAAGAGGCTTTCAGCACAAAAACTTCTTACCGCGTTACGAGCTCGTTGGCGCGAGGCAAGCCTCGCGCTTTGGAATAGGAGGCGCGCTCTACGCGCGATTTTTGTTGTCGCTAGGGCGAGGAAAACATTGTCGCCGTACCATGCTACGAGTCAGCTTGCGCGTTTCTGCGAAACGCGCTTTGGAATAAGAGGCTACGCGCTACGCGCGTAGAAACCGCCAAAACCCGTGTCTGTTGCGCGAGCGCGTGCTAATCAAAAAGCACAAGCGCGAGCGGAACAGATGCGCTCTACCATGTTACAAGTCAGTATTGCGCGAGGCAAAGCCTCGCGCTTTGGAATAAGAGGCTACGCGCTACGCGCGTAGAAACCGCCAAAACCCGTATCTGTCGAGCGAGCGCGTGCTAATCAAAAAGCACAAGCGCGAGCGCGACAAAGTGCCATGCTACGAGTCAGCTTGGGGATAAATTCCCCTTGCGCGTTTCTGCGAAACGCGCTCTTGAACAAGAGGCGCACGTGGGGATAAATTCTCCTCGTGCGATTTTTGTTGTCGCTAGGGCGAGGAAAACATTGTCGCCGTGCCATGCTACGAGTCAGCTTGCGCGAGGCAAAGCCTCGCGCTTTGGAATAAGAGGCGCGCTACGCGCGTTCTTCTCGTCGCTAGGGTGAGGTAAACAGAATCGCAGTGCCATGCTACGAGTCAGCTTGCGCGAGGCAAAGCCTCGCGCTTTGGAATAAGAGGCGCGCTAGGCGCGTTCTTCTTGTCGCTAGGGCGAGGAAAACATTGTCGCCGTACCATGTTACAAGTCAGTCTTGCGCGAGGCAAAGCCTCGCGCTTTGGAATAAGAGGCGCACTGCGTGCGATTCTTCTTGTCGCTAGGGCGATGTGAACAGAATCGCCGTACCATGCTGCGAGTCAGCTTGCGCGTTTCTGCGAAACGCGCTTTTGAATAAGAGGCTACGCACACGCGCTTCGCGCGAGTGCGTAGAAGGCGCTTACGCGCCCCGCTGACGCGGGGTCTTTTGCGAGGGATTACTCCCTCGCGCTCCCCGCGTGCTACGCACGCGATGTTTTGCATCCGTAAAATCTAACCGCTATCCCCCACACCCCCCGCGCACGCCATAGCGCACGGCTTGCCGTGCGCGTCAATGATACTGGCGTGCGCATGTTTTGTGCCCGTCAATATAAAAAGCGCGTGTCTGTTGCGTGAGCGCGTGCTAGTCAAAAAGCACAAGCGCGCGCGCCTCATAAAGTGCAGGCAAACAAAGCCAGATACACACAACGCAACCAAGCACCCCCTAGCCCTGCACCTCCGCCGCAACCCGATACTTCTGCAAAGCACGCAACAAATCTACCGACAAATCTCCACCCCCAATCTCCCCGTTCGGCAAACCCACAACACCACCCCCAACCGACCCCAACTCCAAACTCGGCAAAGGCACAGGAGCAGGAGACAATAACGGATTGCTCCCCAAAAATCGCTCCGACAAAATACCCCCCGTCCTCCGCAACGCCGCAGCACGCTGCCCAACACCAATCCCTCCCCCATCCCCGCTAATACCCCGAACAAAACCTCCCCCATCCCCGCTAATACCCCCCGCACTCCCCCCCGCAACACTCCCCCCCATCTGGCGGCTACGAAACAAAACCTCACCAAACCTCGAAACACTACCCCCACTCTCCGCACCTCCCCCAACTCCCCGCCCCCGCTCCACCGCATTAATGCCCGAAGAAACACGAGCAGGAAACGCCGTGCGACGATACGATGACAAATCTCGTCCCGCCGCCGTAACCCCCAAAGTAGACTTCTTCAAAGGAAAACCCCGCCGAGTATCCCTAGCAGAACCCGTCAACAATGTCTCCCCCCCGCTCGCCTTTATATCCATGACACTTCCTCTCTTCGTCTATAATGAAAACAACATCTCCCACTCCAAGAAGCAAACTTCATGCCGTCCGCAACACCCCAAGCCCAAGCACAACAAGCCGCCGCGAAAAAAGCCCTAACCCAAAAAGCTGAAGCGCAAAAAGCTGAAGCGAAACAAGCTCTGGCACACCACGCGCTCGACCATCACATCAAACCCAACCTGACCCTAGGGCTGGGATCAGGAAGCACAGCCGAAGCCTTCATCCAAGCACTCGGCGAGGACAAAGCAAAACGTCCGCGCCTCTGCATAGCAAGCTCGACAGCCAGCCACCAACTGGCAGAAAGCCTGAACCTCCCCGTCCTCTCGCCCGATACCCTCTTCGCCAACAAGCCAACCCGCCCTCCCCTTCCGCACTCCCCGCGCCCGCTCGATCTGACCATAGACGGCACGGACGCGCTCGACCCCCGCCTGCGTCTCGTCAAAGGCGGCGGAGGCTGCCTGCTGCGTGAGAAAATTCTCGCACAAAATAGCTCCTCGCTACTAGTGCTCGCCGAAGAAAGAAAGCTGACCCCCCGCCTCGGTGCCTTCCCCCTGCCCGTAGAGATCGATCCCTTCGCTTGGCAACTCACCGCGCGCGCTATCGAAGCCCTGTTCGAACGAACGCTAGAGCGTCAAGGCAAGCTCACCCTGCGCGGCGGAGAGGACTCCCCATCCCTGAGCGACGGAGGACACTACACGCTCGATTGCGACTGGGGAGAGTGGAACGACGACAGCGCCGAACACCTCGCCCGCTCGCTCAAAGAGATCGCAGGCGTACTGGAGCATGGGCTCTTCGCAGACGAGGCGAGCATCTGCCTGCTCGCGCACACCCAAGCAGAGCGCATCAAGGTTAGAGAACTGCTACGCCCTAGCTAGATAGATAGCTAGCTAGATAGCTAGCTCAATCGATTTCAAACCGCGATGACAGCGAGCAGGAAAAGAAAGAGAAGAATAGCTCCTCCTCCGATCATCATGCCGCGACTAAAGGATTGCCAGAGTCGCACTCTGTCTTCGGGGGATCGGACGAAATCTGGTGTCATGTTTTTTCTCGTGTCATAGCGTTGGATTGGGCGTTGGATTTGGATTTGGATTTGGATTTGAATAGAGCGGCTTTCGGCTTGCTTGGGCTTGGAGTTTGCTTGGAGTTGCTTGGGGTTGGGGTTTGCTTGGGCTTGCTTGGGGTTGGAGTTTGCTTGGGTTTGGAGTTTGCTTGGGGTTGGTTTTTGGCTTATTTTCAGGCTTTATCGCAGGAAGGATATGAGCCTTTGGCTGTCTCCGCTTGCGCCGATGAGCGATCCGCTTTGTTGAGCGGCGATGCTCTGCTGGACTTGCAAGACGAGCAGGCTTGCTCTTTCTTCGTCGATATTGCGATCGAAAGAGGCGTTTTCCAGCTGATTCTGCCTTGCCAGAGCTTCAGTGCTCAACGAGAGCACATCACGCTCGACCCGCGGCGTTGTGTCTTGTGGCGCGGATTGCTCTGTTGGCTGTCTTTGCGCGCGCGCCTGTTCTGGGACGGCACCGAGCGTATCGCCGACGCCCTGTCCGCCGCTATTGTCAATCGATGCCATGACACCACCTCGTCAGGGTTTTGTTGCTCGAAGCTTTGCCCACTCGCCAGCCCTGCCATTTAGAGCAGGAGCTCGAGTAGGAGCTCGATCGCGTCCTTTTTTTGTCGGCATTTTTCATAGATGTGTTCATACTCTTGTCCTTCCTCTGGTCTTTTGCCCTTTGAGTTTCTTTCTCCGGTTTCTCCGTCTTCTTCGGATGCCTGATTCTAGCCTTCGCTGGCATCGGAGTCAATCTTTTTTTTGCAGATTTTTTGCTAAGGCGAGCAGTTTTCTTTCCAAGAGGGCAGAGAGCGGCTTTTCGAGGGGCAAGCGAGCAGAGTTGTTGCCTATGGAGATGTTTTTGTCTAGTCTTGTTTTTTATTCTTGGTCTTGGTTGGTCTTCAGGGGGTTGTTATTTTGCCGCAGTAGCTCAGTGGTAGAGCACGCCCTTGGTAAGGGTGAGGTCGGAGGTTCGATTCCTCCTTGCGGCATCTTTTGCTGCCAAACCGTAAAATGACACTAAACATTGCGTAGAAGCAGACTAAATCAAGAGTATTGAAAACGCTACTGCTATGACCAACGATACGATTATCTGCTCTCCTTTTGAGGAGCCAGGGCGACACTTTAGGTTCGACGAAAAGCATCGACGAGCGACCGATGAGATTTGTCCTAAGCGGCGCAAGAGTTATTACTACATTAAGCCTTCTAGCAGCGCTTCGCAGCAGCAGTCTGACATGTTGGCGGGAGAGCAGCACGAGCATGGACTGATCAACAGCGCTCGCAAGGATGTTGCGGAGTGGCGTCGTGAGGAGGCTCCTTCTGGTGTGACGAGAACGACTCAACGCCTTCTTCTGCATTGGCGTGATAGGACACGGTCTCCTCGGTTATTTTTCTGTCAGATAGAGGCTCTTGAGACGGCGATTTATATCAACGAGGTTGAGGTGCGGAAAAGGAAAAGTGCGATCGAGGGAGAATCTCTAGCCGAGGTGTTGGAGGCTACTCGTAAGGATGAGATGACCTCTTTGTTGCGCGTTGCTTTCAAGATGGCGACGGGAACGGGCAAGACTTTGGTGATGGGCATGCTGATCGCCTACCACTACTTGAATCGTCGTGCTACGCCGAGGGACAAGCGTTTTGCGGAGAGTTTTCTTGTTGTTGCGCCGAATCTGACGATCAAGGATCGGCTGGAGGTTTTGAAGCCGAACAGCAAGGACAACTACTACGAGCAGCACAACCTTGTTCCATCGGGGATGAGGGAGGAGATGCGTCGGGCTCGTGTTGAGGTTATCAACTATCACACGTTGCGGCACAAGGATAGGGGTGATGGCAGCGCTCTTGTGCGGCAGAAGGCGGGGACGCGCGGGGGTACTTTTCGGGAGGACGATGCGGCGATGGTGAGGCGTGTTTGTGGCGGACGGCGTGGGGAAATTCTTGTGTTGAACGACGAGGCTCACCATTGCTATCGGCACAAGGAGAAGGAGGCGGAGGGGGGTAGCAAGATGGATAAGGAGGAGCGAGATGAGCGGGAGAGGGCTCAGATATGGTTGCGGGGTTTGGAGGCGGTGCAGAAGGAGCGTGGGGTGAGGTTAGTTTATGATCTTTCTGCGACGCCGATGTATTTGAGTGGGTCTGGCAAGACGGCGGGGTTGATTTTTCCTTGGGTTGTTTCCGATTTTTCTCTGACCGAGGCGATTGAGAGCGGCATTGTGAAGGTTCCTCGTGTGCCTTTATCTAGCGACAATCCTGACGACAACTATTGTTATTTTTGGGACAAGATTCGCTCGGACTTACCTACTCGTTCGACGGAGCGGCGTGGTGACGAGGTGTTTCCAGCTCGACTGGAGATTCCGTTGCTCGTGTTGTTTGGGAAGTATCGAGAAGTTTATGAGCGATGGTTTAAGGATAAGGAGAAGGCTTCTAAGCGAGGGAACATTCCTCCTGTTTTTATTGTTGTTTGTCAGAACACGGGCATTTCGCGTTTTGTGAGGGATCACATTGCGGGTTATGCGCGGGGGAAAAAGCTTGAGGAGAATTTTGGAGAGGATCGTTGGGAGGAAGGCAAGTGTGATTTGTTTAGCAACCGCTCGGCGTTGAGGACGATTCTGGTAGACTCGAAGGAGATGGACAAGGCGGAGGGATTGGGCGAGGCGTTCAAAAAAGAGGCGCGCGAGCAGATAGCGGGGATGCCAGGGATGAGGGCGGATAAGGTTCGTCCTGAGGACATTTTACGCGAGGTGATGAACACGGTCGGCAAGCGGGATAAGTTAGGTGCGGAGATTCGTTGTGTCATTTCTGTTGCGATGTTGACGGAGGGTTGGGATGCTAACAATGTCACGCATGTGTTGGGGGTTCGCGCGTTTGGCTCGCAGTTGTTGTGCGAGCAGGTTGTGGGTCGCGCGTTGCGGCGCACGAGTTATGCTTTGACGCGGCGCACGATAGATTTAGGCGATGGCAAGTGGGAGGAGATAGAGGCTTTCACGCCTGAGTATGCGGATATTTACGGCGTTCCGTTTGATCTTTATTTTCCTGTTGCGCCTGTTCCTATTGATCCTCCGCAGCCTGTGGAGACGACGCGGGTTGGCAGTTTAGCGGAGCGCGAGGAGTATGCGATAAGTTTTCCTTGCGTTGGGGGTTATGTTCGCATGTTCGAGTCTATTTCTCTGAAGTATAATTTTACGGATAACTCTAGGTTTGACTTGACGAATCTTCCTGCGAGGGTTCGTTTTCGGGTGAAGCCTCTTTTGGGTACAAGGGATGCGGAGGATGTCACCTTGACGGAATTGAAAATGACTCGCGATGCTCGTGTTGCTTATACTTTAGCGTATCGTCTTTTGCAGCGGTTTAGGGGAGAGGATGCGACGCTGTATGGTGATGGGGTTGAGGCGTGGCGTTTTCCTGAGTTATTGAGGATTGTTCGGATTTGGATGCGGGGCTGGGTTACTTATAACGAGGAGCATTTTTTGGCACTGCTGTTGATCGAGGAATATCTTCCGCAGGCGGTTGAGAAAATTTATCGTGCGATTGCTGATCCTCCTGACGAGCCGGGGTCTTTTGTGGCGGCGCAGTTGGAGCGCTATGAGGAGCATTCTACGCACGGCGTTTCCTTTGACACGGCGCGGGAGGTTATGGAGACGCACAAGAGTCACCTTTCGCATGTTGTTGCGGACACGCGCGCTTGGGAGCAGAAGCTGGCGAAGTTGTTGGAGGACATGAAGGAGGTTTTGTGCTATGTGAAGAACGACATGCACTTGGGCTTCAGGATTCCTTACGAGCAAGCGGGGAAGGAGTCGATGTATGTTCCTGACTTTGTGGTTTATGTTGATGATGGCGGGGGACGGGAGGATCCTCTGAAGTTGATCGTGGAAGTGTCGGGACGCTTTGAGGGGGAGAGCAAGCAGCGCAAGGCGAGCAAGGTAGAGACGACGCGGAGGTTTTGGCTTCCTGCGGTTAATCGCCTCAAGCGGTTTGGTCGTTGGGATTTTGTCGAGCTCAGCGACGACAAACGCTTTGGCGGCGAGTTGCGCGCTTTCTTGGCTGAGAGAAAAAAAACGGCGGCGACAACGGCGGCGACAACAACAGCAACCAATTAGGAGATAGAGATCATGGCAAAAACAACGAAAACCAAGAAGACGCAGCGTGATATTGAGGCGATCAAGCACGAGCAGTCCTCGCGGCGCAACATTCCTAGCGAGCAGACGCGCGGCTTTTTGAACGAGGAGGATCGAGGCGACTTGCGTTGTGCGTTTGCCTTGCATCCCTCGGCGGATCCTCAGTTGCTGTGGTCGGGCAAGAGTTTGGAGGCGGAGAAATTGTGGGCGGACGCGCCGGTGATCTACAAGCAGGAGAACATCTCGCCGCAGATGGTGATCGAGGGCTTGCGCGCAACATTAGCGGAGGACAGCGATAACAAAGGAGGGGAGTTGGGGAAGACGACATCCATGTTTGAGGGGGACTTTGACGGCTTGGGCGACAGGGAGAAGGTTGATTTCTATCGCCACGATCACTCTTGGCAGAACCGCATGATCTTTGGCGATTCGCTCTCGGTGATGGCATCGCTGTTGGAGCGCGAGGCTATGCGCGAGCAAGTGCAATGCGTCTATATCGACCCTCCGTATGGTATCAAGTTTGGCTCGAACTGGCAAGTCTCCACGCGCAGGCGTGATGTGAAGGATACGCAGGAGGGGATGACGGCGGAGCCTGAGGCGGTCAAGGCTTTCCGCGACACTTGGAACTTGGGGATTCACTCCTACCTAGAATACTGGCGCGACCGCTTTCTTGTCGCACGCGAGCTGCTGAAGGAAACAGGATCGATCTTCGTACAGATTGGCGATCAAAATGTTCACCTTATAAGAAATCTTTTAGATGAAATCTTCGGCGCAGAAAATTTTAATAGTCAAATAGTTTTTAGAAAATCATCACCCCTTGGAAGCAAAAAATTAACAGGCGTTGTTGATTACATTCTTTGGTATTTTAAAGATGCAAACAATGCTAAAATTCGTAATCTTTTCACACCAAAAGATTTTGGAGAAGGGTCGCATTTTAATATGACTATGGATAAAGAAAGAAATAAAATTCTAATGACACAAGAACAACTTAAAGATAAAGATATTCTAAAAAAATATATTGTTTTTTCTAGTGAAAAATTATCTTCCGCAGGATACACAACATCTTGTATGTTTGATTTTAAATTTCAAGGAAACTTGTATAAATGCGGAGCAAAAAGCTGGCGCACAACAGAGAGCGGCATTGAGAGATTGATTAAAGCAGACCGCATTATAGCATCTGGTACAATCCCTCGTTTTACCCCATACTTTACAGATTTTCCTGTTAAAATTCTTAACAGCCTTTGGGTTGATACATATGGGGCTAACGATCCAATTTATATTGTTCAAACAACAAACAGTGTTATTCAACGTTGTTTGCTTATGGCAACAGACCCCGGTGATCTCGTGTTAGATCCCACTTGCGGCTCTGGCACGACCGCCTATGTAGCCGAGCAGTGGGCCAGACGCTGGATCACCTGCGATACCTCGCGCGTCGCCCTCGCCCTCGCCCGCACCCGCATCATGAGCGCAACATACCCCCACTACCAGCTCAAAAATCCCCGCAACACTACCGAAGGATTTCACTACAATACCGCTCCCCATATCACCCTCAAAGACATCGCCAACAACGAGAGCATCGACGCACTATGGGAGGAGTATGAAGTCAATCTCCAACCCTTGCGCGTCAAACTAGGTTTCCAAGAAGACTGGCAAGTGCCAAAAGAAGAGTCCAGCCCAGACCTCATCACCTACAACCGCCTGCGCCGCGCGCGTCAAGCCGCCATCGATGCCGCCATCCGCGCCAATGCCTCCTTTGAGACCCTCTACGACCAACCCCTAGAAGACAAAAGCATCGTGCGCGTCGCCGGTCCCTTCACCGTCGAATCCCTGCTGCCCTTCAAACTGCCCGCTAGCAAATCTACCTCTACCGCTAGCAAATCTACCTCTACCACTGCCTCGCTAGAAGACACCTCTACAGCCGAGCAAAACGCGCGCAACGACGATCGCTACACCAAGACGCTCATCGAACAACTGCTGAAGGCAGGCGTGGAAAACAGACGCAAAAAAGACCGCCTCACCTTCTCGCGCCTAGAAGAAACCTCCGATGCGCTGCTAGCCGCCGTAGGATACTTTCTCGACGAACAGGGGGCAGAGAAAACCGCCGCCATCGCCTTCGGTCCCCAATACTCCACCCTCAACGAATCCTTCCTCCGCGAGGCCGCTCAAAAAGCCGCCCACAGCTTCCCCAACCACCCCAAAGGCTTCGAGCTGCTCATCCTCTGCGGCTTCGCATTCGCTCCCGATCTACACGAGGAAATACAACGCTACGGAAAACTCAAAGTCCTCTTCGCCAAAATGGACGCAACCCTCGCCGACACAGAACAGCACCTCCAATCTCAAAAAGGCAAAAGCGACAACCTCTTCATGGTCTGGGGAGAACCCGACATAGATCTCTCACCCGCAGAAAATCCCGAGCTGCTTGTCGTATCCATCAAGGGAGTAGATGTCTTCAACCCCATCACCAACGAGGTAACATCCTGCTCGCCAAACGAGATCGCCTGCTGGTTCATCGACACAGACTACACAGGAGAGTGCTTCTTCGTCCGACACGCATACTTCACAGGAGAAAAAAATCCATACAAACAGCTACAAAAAGCCCTCAACAGCAACATCAGCCTAGAGGCGTGGGAGTCCCTCAACAGCAACACCAGCCGTCCTTTCGCAAAACCCGCCTCGGGCAGAATCGCCGTCAAGGTAATAAACCACTACGGCGACGAAGTCACAAAAACCTTCAAGGTGGCGTAGAAAACAACCCCAAAAAATGTCGAACACACCGATACCCACTCTATATCCTGTTGTCTCTTCCAATATTTGGAAGATAGGATACGATCTTGAAAACAGCTTGCTGTACATTCTTTTTACAAGCGGAAAACTTTACAGATATTTCAATGTTCCAGAAAGTATTTTCAAAGGAATGACGCAAGCCTCTTCCAAAGGAAAATACTTTTGGCAATACATTGAAGGAAAATTCCGATACCAACACGTGCGGTAGTGAGGACGCATAAAAAAAAGAGGCTCGGTGTAAAACACCGAGCCTCTTCCCTATCCTGTCTCAAACAAAGTCAGAATCTTGCTCTTTTCGAGCAGAATTCTGCTTCTTTCGGGCAGGGCTAGAAGAACCAAGCACTGCTTTTCCTACCTTAATCGCTGCTACTGCTGCCGCAAGCACCGCTAGCGGATGCCAGCCTGCTTTGTTAGATTGTTGAGCTGCCTCCCCGTCATCCGCTGCCGTCTTGGGAGTAGTGCCATCCTTGATGGCAATCGAGTCGCCAGAACGCTTGACAGAAACTCTATCCTTCCCCTCCTCCCCCTGTTCTCCTTGTTCTTTAATAGAAACATCCGTGTGACCATCATCGTCAATGATCTTAGCCATAATAGCCTCCTAACTGCTAGTTGATAAAGTTTCCAGACTATATCGCATTCTCTCGCCTTGTCAAGCAAAAAACGCCAGCTCCCCTTCTCTTTTTTTCACACAACGGAAAGACTGAAATCGCTACTTGCCTCACAGGGCAAAGAGAATACGAGGCTCTTCGCTCGGCAACCTGCTCGCCTGAAACGGCAGACGCACCCGACGCACCTCGTCCGTCTTGCCGTTGTAGCCCGTCTTGCCGTTGTAGCCCGTCTTGCCGTTGTAGCCTGCCTCGACCTGCCGCCCTTTCCCAAACTCCAAAGAACGATAGCGCTCAGGCAGAGGCTTGCCGACCTCGAGCAACCGAATCACTTCCTGTATCTCTATGTCCGAAAGCATCCTCTCATAGCCCGCCACATTACCCCCTCCTCGTCTCTCTCAAGAAAAAGCCTACAAATATCGCCAGAAAACCTCGAAGGAGCGGGAGATTACAAACAACAACAAAGATTTACAACTTTAAGTTGAAAAAATCTTGGAAAAATCTTATTTAAGGAGAATCTTGAGAGAGCCAAGAGGCTGTCTTTAGTTTAATCAACCGAAACAAGTCCTGCGGAGGGACAGAGCAATGGCAATAATCGTCGGCACAATCTTCGATGACACAAGGTACGGCAGTAGATACACCGACTGGGGCAGACTCTTCAGCGGCGACGACATCGTCTACGCACGTGGCGGCAACGACTACATCGACGGAGGCAACGGGAATGACACACTGTACGGAGATGCGGGAAACGATAAACTGATAGGAGACAGCGGCAACGACTGGCTTCATGGGGGGAGTGACAACGACTGGCTTTACGGAGGGAGCAACAACGACAAGCTCTACGGAGATTCTGGAAACGATATCCTCAACGGAGGGTCGGGGACCGACTTAGCGAGCTTCGCGAACGCTGGAGGTGCCGTCATATTGGACCTTGGTTCTAGAATTACGATAAACTGGTGGTCTAATACTAATATCCATGGGCATTGGTTTCGTTTCAACGATAACTATGTCATAGCCTACGTCGGAGCAAACGAAGTTGACTATGTGGCGAATGTAGAAGACATCGAGGGTTCAGGCTACAACGACAGAATTACAGGCGACGCAGTAAACAACCGCATCTACGGCAATGGCGGCAACGATATTCTTGCCGGAGCGGGGGGCAACGATATCATTTACGGAAATAATGGCAACGATACCATTGAGGGGGGAACGGGTGGAGATTATCTCGCTGGAGGGCCAGGTAGCGACACCCTCAGCTACGCTGACTCCGACGAAGAAGTGACCGTTAATCTTGGGAGTGGGGAAGTATCAGGAGGACACGCAACGGGCGACAGGGTGTATGATTTCGAGAATATTCTAGGATCATGGCACGACGACACTTTAGTAGGAGATTCAGCAGCAAACACCATTTACGGAGGAAGTGGCAACGATATCCTTGAGGGCGGAGCGGGAGACGATATCCTTTACGGTGCTGTTGGTAACGATACCTACCGTTTTTCGCAAGGCGATGGCCATGATACAATTAGTTACGACTATTACGGCAACGAGCGGCTGGTGTTTAACGATGTCATAAGCCTAAGCGACCTCAGTATCTCTCGTAACGACAATAACGATGTCGTCATCATAGCAGGTAGCGACCGCGTTACAATCGAAGCAGGATCTTATGGGCATGGGCGCTATAGTCTTTACGGCAATGGCGGGGTGCTACTTGTCAAACTGTACATTGGAGGAAATAGCAACGATACCCTCTACGGCACTGCGGAGGATGATACCCTCTACGGAGGGGTTAGCGACGATGAGCTCTACGGGGGGGAAGGCAACGACAGACTCTACGGCCTAGGCGGCGACGATACTCTTGAAGGCGGTGCGGGTGCAGATGTTCTCGATGGAGGGTCAGGCAGCGACACCCTCAGCTACGCTGGCTCCGACGCGAGAGTGACCGTTAACCTTGGGAGTGGGGAAATATCAGGAGGACACGCAGCGGACGACACCGCGATCAATTTCGAGAATCTTCTAGGATCAAGTCACGGCGATACTTTAGTAGGAGATTCAGCTGCAAACATCATTGACGGAGGGAGAGGCAACGATACCCTTGAGGGGGGAGCGGGAGACGATACCCTCTACGGAGGGGCTGGAGACGATATCCTTGAGGGAGGGGCGGGAGACGATCAATACCGCTTTTTCGCAGGAGACAGCAACAGCGGGATAGGTGACACAATTCAATCCGACTCTGACGGCGGCGGGTTGTACTTTGGCGATATCAATGCACTCAGCGCCTTCTCTTTCTCGAACGAAAACGAAAACTTCCTTGTTACAGCGAATGGCGACAATGTTGCGGTTGCTCCAGACACCCAAAACTCAAGCATTCATCGTCAAGGTATCTACAGACTCTACTACGGGGCAGACGACACTTTGGCAGGCAAGTTGTACATCGGCACGGCAAACAACGACAACGAAAGCAACCAAATGACGGGTTCGGATGAACAAGACTTTCTCGTCGGGCTTGAAGGGGTGGACACCATCGAAGGCGGTGCAGGCAACGATGTGCTTATGGGAGGCGCAGATGTCGACACCCTCAAGGGAGGGGTAGGGGAAGATATCTACATATTTTATTCAGGCGACGGAGCAGACATAATTGAATCGGACAGCCGTGGCGATACAGAAAGCGAAAGATTGTTGTTCGCTTCCGTAACAGATTCACAAAATTTCGCCATCTCTAGAGACAAGACGGGAGATGTGACAATTGACATCGCTTTGGACTCAGTGACCATCGACAATACGAATGCCTACGCAAACGGTCGCTACAAAATCTACTATCAAGGTAGCGAAGACGATGCTTACGGAACGCTGTTGGGCAGCTTGTATGTGGGAGTAGAAAATACTCGAAATACTCCTCAAGGAGTTCGGCTTACTGGCTCCGATGAAAAGAACGTAGTGGTGGGAACATTGAAAAACGATCTGCTTTTTGGCAAGAAAGGCGACGATATCCTTGCAGGAGGAGCAGGCAACGACTACTACCGTTTTCGTGAAGGCGACGGTCACGATACGATTCGAAACGACATAAACGGTGATGAGCGTTTGTATTTTGATGATGCAAGCGGTCCGGATGACTTTGACATTAATAACGAGGACGGCAACATAGTCATTAGAATTAAAAACAGCGATGATAGCGTCACGATTGATGCCGCCTCCTACCGACAAGGGCATTACAAAATTTATTACGACACATCTGTGCCGTCTGATAGTGCTGCCTCTGGCAGTAGCGGTGTGGGCAATGGCGACACGGAAGATTGGACAAGTTCGGAGAGTTGGACAGATCTAGGCACGTTGTATGCGGGAACGCATGATAGTGACACATTTAGTGGCACTTCAGAGAATGACTTTATCTACGGACTTTCCGACAACGACACACTGCAAGGCGGCGCGGGGGAAGACACCATCGATGGAGGAAGCGGCGACGATGTTTTGAACGGCGGTGCGGGGGATGACAGGCTTTACGGCGACGCAGACAACGACACACTGCAAGGCGGCGCGGGGGAAGACACCCTCGAGGGAGGAAGCGGCGACGATGTTTTGAACGGCGGTGCGGGGGATGACAGGCTTTACGGAGGGACAGGCGACGACACGCTACATGGCGGTGCGGGGGAAGACACCCTCTACGGAGGGGCAGGCGACGATGTCTACCGCTTCTACGCAGGAGACGGCACAGATGTCATCATCGACGACGACACAACGGGTAACAACAAGGTGATCTTCCACTCTCCCAACGGCTACCCGTATTACAGTGATTGGGACTTTTATTACAAAAGAGGCACTTACGACGACACGAACACAAACAACCCGTTTACATCAAACCGTGAAGGAAACGACCTCAGAATTATGGTCGAATCGTGGGAGTTGGGAAGCGTTCAGAACATAGTCTACATTGTCGATTACTACGGCGAGGACGTGTTTACGATCTACAACTCAGTGTTTGGCTCGACAGCAAACGGGACGTTCGCCTATGGTCCCTCCGAGTTGGGATGAGCGAACAGGAGCCGTAGAGCAACGCACCACGCGTGACATCTTCCAGAACCTTGTCGTTTTGTCCGAACGAAGCAAACGATAGGACACAGAACATTAAACAAGATTGCTCTACTACATCCAACAAGATCGCCTCTACCTAGCCCAATGCCAGCAGGCAGAGGCGATCGTCCGCTCATGTCACGAAGCGAGAAAGTTCTCTTAACACGCCAAAAATCAAGATGAAACAAATGCCTCAATTCCTGCTAATTTCCCTAACATACTGAAAAACAAGCGTTTTATCTGCATAACACTGCAACGTTTATTGTCAATTTTGCGGATTACTGCAATGATTAGTGTCAAATTTTCGAGGGAAAACGCAAATCGTGACCGATTCGGCGAACTCTCTGTTTTTGGAGAAAAAATCCTCCGGCTTCCTCTCCGCTAGGGGTAGGAATGTCTCAGAAGGCTCAACCATCTACACCGACGACAATCGCGGCTACTGGGGACTTTCGAGGTGAGGCTACAAGCATCAGAGCGTCAAGCATACGGTCGGCGAGTATGTAAAGGGACAAGCACACACGAACGGCATCGAATCCTTCTGGTCGCTGTTGAAATGGGGCTATTACGGCGTCTATCACAAGATGTCGCCCAAGCATCTGCAACGCTATATCGACGAGTTCTCCGAAAGAAACAACGTAAGACGATTGCATACTATCTCACAGATAGACCGCACCATAAGAGGTTTGTTCGGGAATAAGCTGACTTATCGGGAGTTGACAAAGAAATAAGGTTGTTAGTTCGCTTTCTTAGTGTTGCGGGCTCTTTGTGTTCGTATTTCTCTGCTGCTGCCTCTTGCGCCAGATCGCCTGCCATTCGGGTTCTGTCGCCATCGCTTCCTCTACCCTCGACTCTGTCGAGAGCGGATCGGACAGACGCTTTTGAAGAGCCTCGTATTCTCTTTGCGCTATTGGCTCAAGCAGAGCTCTGTGTCCGCTCGTTATCAACCAGCGATCTTTTTTCTGATCCCAGTCGCAATCGTAGTCGGAAACATACCAACCATTAATTCCCCGTGTTCCCTGTTTCGGACGAAAGCTTCTTCGGTTTCGTGGGTGATTGCTCCGCATTCGAAGTTGGGGTCTTCGGGAGGTTCGAAATGGTCTTCGTAGCGTCCTTCTTCGATGTCGTCTCCGAGCCACAGTTTGTCTCCGTCTTCGAGGAGTTAATGGGTTTTGAAAAGGAAATTACATACGAAAATTCGCAAGTCCCTCCCTCTCGCCTGATTTTTTACTTCCTGTCCTCTAGTGAAAGGTTGTGAATCGGGGTTATGATGGGAGTAAGTTAGGCATGGGAATCAAATCTCTGTGAGAATATCCCATTCACTTTTAGCTTGGGATGCGTCTTGTGGCATGATTCGCCAAGAACCATTGTGATTAGTTACGATGCCTCCAACAACGTTTTTATGATTATCCGTGTAAGTATTTAATCCTTTCCTTTTTTCTGCAGCGTTAGGCACCTCAAGAGTGATGCCCATTTTAGTATCGTAAATTCCAATTTTTCCATTATTGAGTAGCACAACAAAGTCTACGTAAAAGAGTCTTTTCTTGCCGTTTTCTTCGTAAGGAACAGAAAAATACGTAGAGCCATGATCTCCGTTTTTGAACCACCATTTAACATTCAAAGATTTTTCCAAGTAGTCGATAAATTTTTTCTCTACGTTCGATAAATTTTTAAATTTGTAGAAAGGTTGCATGACAGATTTTTGTCTTTGCTCTTTTGTATGGTTGTTGCTGTAGCCAAGCGTTTCTGGTACTTCCCAGTCGTCTTTTTCTACCAATTCTTCTTCTTTTTTATCTTTGATGTTTGAGTATTTTACTACAGCGTTTATGATTACTGTAGCAAAGAAACTATTGTTATGATCGCTCATAATAATAGATATGATTTTAGTGAAATTTATATCGTCAAAATATTCAAAACTTTCAGTAACAAGGCGAGAGGGATCAACATCGTAGAGATCAAATTCTTTTTGCAAAAATTTGTATATCGCTTCCTTGACACGTCCAATAGATCTGTCCTCTAAAGCAAGGCATTGAAGATTTTCTTTTACAAAGTCATCGAAGTAGTTTTGTAAATCTTTAGGTGAATGTTGAATGATGGCAAGGTTGCTTTCAATAGAATCTATTTTATCAACATCTTCAAAGCTTTGACCCGCTATAATTTGACGACTGACTACCTGTCCTTCAGTCTTAATTTGATTTTTTAGATCGTGTTCATTTGCTTCTTCTTGGAATATGCCTATAAAACTAGGATCCAATCTTGTTTTGTCGCGTTGTTGTTTTCTATAGACCGAAGACAAACACACGTTATCATAATTTTCTATTCGCTCACTGGCGTAAGCTTTTATGTAGTTCTCGTCTATGTTTTTGTCAATTTCAATATCCTTGTGGCTTGTGTAGACATAAGCAAGATTCAATATCTCATTTTTGAAATATCCACCAATTTCAGGTAATGGCATACGCATGATGCGTCCTAAAGTCTGTATTGAAAAAGTGTGGCTGTGCCATTCACGAAACAAAACTAAAACATGAGCGCGAGGACAATCCCAACCTAACACAATAGCTTGTTTGAACAACAAGATTTCAGTTTTGCTTTCGTTATTTTCTATTTTCTCCAAGTTTTTTTTGTCCTCTGAAAGATACACGGCAAGTCTTCCGTTATCCTCTGTAATATCATTGCCTGTGAGAATGTCTATTATATCGTCTTTTACGGGCTCTGCTTTATTCCCTTTTGTTTTGTCAGGCAGTTGAATAAGAAGCAAAGGGTTTATATTGTATCCTTCTTGCAGAAAGGCTTTTGCAAGCTCTTCTCTTTTTTTCAAGGCTTCTTTCAAAACTCTTTTTTTTAGATTTTCTATAGGCAAATCAGTTTTAATTTTGCCATCGATATCGACGATGTTGCTATTAAATCCCGCGTTTATTATTATTGATTTTTTTATCATTCCTTCTTCCTTCACATCTTCGATAGGCACTGTGGTCATTTTAGACGCTTGATGATCAGAAGGAGTAGCTGACATATAGATTATGACGCTCGGTCGTAGCATTTCAATCAGTTTTTTTGCTTTAGGTGTGTTTGCGCTATTATGGCTCTCGTCAACAATCAAAATGATTTCATGTTTATTCTTGATAGTATTGTCAATGACTTTGTCGAGGTTACTACCTTTTTCGTTCTCTTGCATTATAATGTTTATTTCACCACTATTTATGCTTTCCCAGTTCAGAAACAATATCTCATTTTCTCCAATTTTATTACCTGACAAGTCATTGTAATTTTTGCACTCCAACACATACGTGTCAGTATAATGTTTTTGCAATTTATCTTTGCTTTGTTGATGTAATTTTTGAGGAGCGATCCAAACAAAAGAAAAAACGTGATCTTTCTCTGATGAATGTTCTTCTTTCCCTGCTAATTTTTTTAAAAGTTCGGCGGTCATAACTGTTTTACCTGATCCTGTTGGAGATTGAAAGACAATACTAGACGCTCCTATACCAAGCAATTTCCAACAATAGCCTAGCAGCTCTTTTACAGCTGTTATCTGGTAATTCATCAGTTCCATCACACCACCTCCCTAGATATGCGTTTGTAGATTCTCAAAATTGCTTCTGGGATAGGTTTTACCTTAACCCTGTTGCCAAACTCTGCGAAGGCATCTTTGTCAGGGTCATTAGAAAGAGAAAACTGATAGACAACACAAGGGTTTTCTGTTTTTGCAATTTCTTTTTTACAATCTGCAATAACCGCATCGTCCAAAATAATCACAGAGTATTGCTTATCGTTGCGGTAAATTTTATATTGGGCGTGCTTTGTCTTGATTTCTTCAAAAGTGTTTTCTTTTACACAGAGCATTTCCACAGCTTTGTTGGCAAGAATGCGTTTTTCAGGATCGGTATCTCCACCTGTCACAAAAGTAGCCTTGTAGTATTTTAGATTTCCTTCTAATTTTTCCACTACTTTTCCTATTCTTTTTCCAGAAGGTATTTCATTTTGCTTTCTTTGCTGTACATTTTTATCTCTTACAAATTCTTGATATCCTTTAATAACGTGTGCAATACGAGGGTAAGTTATTTCCTCGGCAATTTTGTTTTCGTTATTGGTGCAAAGGATGAATTGACGCTGTCCACCATCTTCTTTGTTCAATTCCATTACAGCGTGTCCTGTAGTGCCAGAGCCAGCGAAGAAATCAAGAACAATAGAGTTTTCTCGCGTCATAAGTTTTATGAAATCCATGACAGCATACAATGATTTTGGGAAAGGAAATTTATTTCCTCCTATAATTTTTTCTAACAGAATTGTTCCATATGAAGTTGCGTTGTACTTAGGAGAAATCCAATGAGTTGTTATTATTTGCTGTTCTCTGTATTTTCTTTGAACAACAATTTTTCCACTTTCTTTTTTTATAACAATTTCACCTTTTTTGAAAGTTTTAATAAAGGTACTAGATATTGTTACCCATGTCATTTCGCGTCCGTTGTTCATTACTGGTAACACTTCTTCATACCCTGGAATTTTTTCTAGAGAAACTTTTTTAAGATCAGGACTTACCCAAATGGAATACCAAAACTTGGGCTTATCAGATCTTGTGCATCCTCCACTCCCACCTTGTACCATAATATAGTTTTTCAAATAGTATTTTCCTTTTGCATCTTCCAATTCAAATTTTGCTTGTTTTTCGTCATCAATAACAAGTCTTTGTATATTATTGCTTGCTTTATTTTTGCTGTAAGTCAATATATATTCGTTGCTTGCAGAAAATCCTTTGTCCATATTGCGACCTCGCGCTTGGTTAACTACAGATATTATTCCCAATCGGTTCTTTTCACCAAATATATCGTCCATCAACATACCTAGATTGAAAAGTTCATTATGATCTATAGCACAGCATATAAAACCTATTTCGCTTAGCAAATTTTTTGCAAGTATTAGGCGTTTTTCCATCATGGATAACCACTTGCTGTGCCTAAATCCATCTTCTTTGTCGACATAATCGTTGTTGTATGTCCAGTCTTTGGCTCCTGTGTTGTAAGGTGGATCGATGTAGATAAGATCAATCTTTTGTTTATGCGTGTAATTCAGCACAGACAAAGAATGATAGTTGTCTCCTTCTATGAGAAGATTTGTTGGTATAGAGGAATCGGCAAATATTCCCTTCGAAACAACTTCTCGCAATACAGGAGATTTTTCCTGACATTGAGTGACAATACCTTCAGGGGTGTCTTCCCATACCAAGCCGTATTTTTTATCGTTTTCCAAATCCGCAATTTTAGAGATTAATTCATCAGGGGTCATCGTGCCATAACGGTCATTCGCCTTTCGCAAGGCGTTTGAACCCCCCCTTCCCATTGCTTCCATTCCTGACATAAGTTCATTTTTGGTTGTAAAAACACACGTATTTTTCTAAATTTATTGTCAATATCTGCAATTCCAGTCTGTCTGTCAAGAAAAAAACGCAATATTTTCACCAACCGAGAGTAAAAAATTGTGGAAAATCCCCGAAAATCCCAAAAACTAGAGGCTTGCGGATTTTCGTATGTAAGTTCTCAAAAAAAGTTGGATTCCGTGCGTTTCTCGATTCAGGGGTGTCAAGTATGTAATTCCCTTTTCTTTATCCACCAGTGCCAAAAATCCCATTTTTCGTCGTTTCTGCTGCCTGTCAACTAAAGTATGCAAGCCCCAAAGCAGTTCTTCTGGTTGGGGCGGTGCGTTGCTCGTCGCGGGCGGTTTTTGGCTTTGAACAGAAGCCTATCTAGGTAGCCCAGCGACGAAAGGATGAAGTTTTTGGGAAGAGGCTCGGTGATGATTCACCGAGCCTCTTTTTTGCAACAGGGGTGTTATTCACAATTTGCTGGAGCGTCATAGCTCCCCTACGGAGTCTTCTGTGCTACACTCCTTCCGTGAATGTCGGCAATGCGATACTGGTCATAGCTCCCCTACGGAGTCTTCTGTGCTACACTCCTTTACAAGCGTGCCATCTGGCTTGCATAGTCATAGCTCCCCTACGGAGTCTTCTGTGCTACACTTTTTAAGCGGCACGGAACGAAAACCTCACAGTCATAGCTCCCCTACGGAGTCTTCTGTGCTACACTTTTCAAGCGTTGGTGGAAGCGATCGACAAGGTCATAGCTCCCCTACGGAGTCTTCTGTGCTACACTAGGGTTGCCGTCTGCTACAGACAACACTCTGTCATAGCTCCCCTACGGAGTCTTCTGTGCTACACTTTTCAAGCGTTGGTGGAAGCGATCGACAAGGTCATAGCTCCCCTACGGAGTCTTCTGTGCTACACTGCTTATCAGGCTTTTCTGCGTAAGCGGATAGTCATAGCTCCCCTACGGAGTCTTCTGTGCTACACTAGGTATAAAAAGGGGTGATTCGGGCTAACCGTCATAGCTCCCCTACGGAGTCTTCTGTGCTACACTGTTTGAGCCTCATCCCTCTACCCCCCTACTGTCATAGCTCCCCTACGGAGTCTTCTGTGCTACACTGCGTTTCCTCTAGCTCTTGATTCAAAAAGTGTCATAGCTCCCCTACGGAGTCTTCTGTGCTACACTGTTTGAGCCTCATCCCTCTACCCCCCTACTGTCATAGCTCCCCTACGGAGTCTTCTGTGCTACACTACTGCATAGACTGCGCCCACGCCAGTATTAGTCATAGCTCCCCTACGGAGTCTTCTGTGCTACACTGCGTTTCCTCTAGCTCTTGATTCAAAAAGTGTCATAGCTCCCCTACGGAGTCTTCTGTGCTACACTAGCGAGTCTTGCCTTCTCGCAAGTAGCCGCGTCATAGCTCCCCTACGGAGTCTTCTGTGCTACACTTGTTTCTCTCAGCGATGATGTTCGCCGCCGGTCATAGCTCCCCTACGGAGTCTTCTGTGCTACACTCAATCTGCCTCGCTTGCTTTTTCACATTGGGTCATAGCTCCCCTACGGAGTCTTCTGTGCTACACTAAGCGGGTATAGACTCCCACAAAGAACAGCGTCATAGCTCCCCTACGGAGTCTTCTGTGCTACACTACGGCGGGAACGCGCAAGGTGAGCAACCGAGTCATAGCTCCCCTACGGAGTCTTCTGTGCTACACTTTTGCCAAAAGCGTTGGCTTCGCCGAGTAGGTCATAGCTCCCCTACGGAGTCTTCTGTGCTACACTTATCCTTACCGTCTAGCGCGTGCCACCCGCGTCATAGCTCCCCTACGGAGTCTTCTGTGCTACACTAAATTGCAGAAGAAGGGTTTGCAAAAACACGTCATAGCTCCCCTACGGAGTCTTCTGTGCTACACTCTTCTTGTTGTAGTTCCAGCGAAGGTTCTAGTCATAGCTCCCCTACGGAGTCTTCTGTGCTACACTAAAACACAAAATACGCGAAGGGAAGATTATGTCATAGCTCCCCTACGGAGTCTTCTGTGCTACACTTCTGCTCGGGGTTGCCCGCCTCAACAACGCGTCATAGCTCCCCTACGGAGTCTTCTGTGCTACACTCAAACCACGCTACGGTACGGTTTCGGATGTGTCATAGCTCCCCTACGGAGTCTTCTGTGCTACACTTGCTTTGCCTCACGCTGTTCTAGCAAGCAAGTCATAGCTCCCCTACGGAGTCTTCTGTGCTACACTCCATTTGCGATCCCGCCTTATCCCCAACCTGTCATAGCTCCCCTACGGAGTCTTCTGTGCTACACTCATTATCATGACACTAATAACAGATATACCGTCATAGCTCCCCTACGGAGTCTTCTGTGCTACACTTAGCAACAGATCGCCCGTGTTGGCTTGTGTGTCATAGCTCCCCTACGGAGTCTTCTGTGCTACACTGAGATTGTCGATGCGCCCTTCAAGCCTCCCGTCATAGCTCCCCTACGGAGTCTTCTGTGCTACACTCGCGATGCAAAAGATGCAACGCACTTCTTGGTCATAGCTCCCCTACGGAGTCTTCTGTGCTACACTGCGGCAGGCGAGTTGCCGCCCTCGACGAACGTCATAGCTCCCCTACGGAGTCTTCTGTGCTACACTCAATCTCGCGATTGCTGTTATTCAGAAAGGGTCATAGCTCCCCTACGGAGTCTTCTGTGCTACACTGGCGCGGATTCGAGGCAGGAACTCACAACAGTCATAGCTCCCCTACGGAGTCTTCTGTGCTACACTGCTTATCAGGCTTTTCTGCGTAAGCGGATAGTCATAGCTCCCCTACGGAGTCTTCTGTGCTACACTCGCTCCTGTTGCTCCGATGGCTTTTCGGCAGTCATAGCTCCCCTACGGAGTCTTCTGTGCTACACTCAAAACATCGCGTGCGTAGCACGCGGGGATGTCATAGCTCCCCTACGGAGTCTTCTGTGCTACACTCAACAGAATATCGGCTCGATTACGAATCCGTCATAGCTCCCCTACGGAGTCTTCTGTGCTACACTCAAGCGCGTTCTCTTGCCGTATCGCTCTATGTCATAGCTCCCCTACGGAGTCTTCTGTGCTACACTAGTTGTTGCGCCGGGCGGACAGAGTTCAGTGTCATAGCTCCCCTACGGAGTCTTCTGTGCTACACTCCGACGAAGCAACGCCGCCAAACCGCCGCGGTCATAGCTCCCCTACGGAGTCTTCTGTGCTACACTCCTTCCAAGAGAGAGTCGCTGTAGAGGATAGTCATAGCTCCCCTACGGAGTCTTCTGTGCTACACTAATAAGCCGTTGTTTGCTAACTCCGCATGGGTCATAGCTCCCCTACGGAGTCTTCTGTGCTACACTTTCCATGGCGGAATGCTCCCGCCACTTCTCGTCATAGCTCCCCTACGGAGTCTTCTGTGCTACACTTCAGCTCGCCCTCTCGCCTTCCTCTCAACAGTCATAGCTCCCCTACGGAGTCTTCTGTGCTACACTACCTTGCCTTACAACATCGCTCGCAAGGCAGTCATAGCTCCCCTACGGAGTCTTCTGTGCTACACTGAAAAGCCGAGCGGCGACATGCACAACATGGTCATAGCTCCCCTACGGAGTCTTCTGTGCTACACTCACCCCCTCAGCCGTCGCGCGAGTCACGACGTCATAGCTCCCCTACGGAGTCTTCTGTGCTACACTGCAGCCATGAAGCAATGGGCGTCTCATCAGGTCATAGCTCCCCTACGGAGTCTTCTGTGCTACACTAAACACGACGTACGGAGGCACGCGATATGGGTCATAGCTCCCCTACGGAGTCTTCTGTGCTACACTTAAAAAAGCAACGCGGAAATAGCGCGGAAGGTCATAGCTCCCCTACGGAGTCTTCTGTGCTACACTTGCCGTAAAGCGGGGAGGAGAACGCAAAGGGTCATAGCTCCCCTACGGAGTCTTCTGTGCTACACTCTTCCAGCTGATTATCCTGGCGATCCGCACGTCATAGCTCCCCTACGGAGTCTTCTGTGCTACACTACCAGCCGATCACGCTTGTTTTGGAATTCGTCATAGCTCCCCTACGGAGTCTTCTGTGCTACACTCAGCAAAAGGTACTTCGCCTCCATAGCGGAGTCATAGCTCCCCTACGGAGTCTTCTGTGCTACACTGGCTACGGGTGTTGAGCCGTTGCTTTTTAAGTCATAGCTCCCCTACGGAGTCTTCTGTGCTACACTTGTGTGTCGTTCGAGAACCGACGATGCCGAGTCATAGCTCCCCTACGGAGTCTTCTGTGCTACACTGTTGATCCGGCAAAGGTTAGAACGATTTCTGTCATAGCTCCCCTACGGAGTCTTCTGTGCTACACTTTTGCGAATAAACGCCCCAGCCCCGCGTGTGTCATAGCTCCCCTACGGAGTCTTCTGTGCTACACTTTTTTGTGGATAACCCCGAACAAAAACAACGTCATAGCTCCCCTACGGAGTCTTCTGTGCTACACTGAGTTTGTTATGCGTGCGGCGACGATCATGGTCATAGCTCCCCTACGGAGTCTTCTGTGCTACACTCTTGCGGGCAGCGCAAAGCAACTTTTCCAGTCATAGCTCCCCTACGGAGTCTTCTGTGCTACACTATTTGGGTTTTCTCTGATCGCGTGACCACCGTCATAGCTCCCCTACGGAGTCTTCTGTGCTACACTTCATCAGTGCGCGGCTCGGTCGCGCTTTGCGTCATAGCTCCCCTACGGAGTCTTCTGTGCTACACTACTGATCGCACGCTCGGCTACGATCTCGCGGTCATAGCTCCCCTACGGAGTCTTCTGTGCTACACTATATTTGAGTTTGTATCGGGTGTTAAATTGGTCATAGCTCCCCTACGGAGTCTTCTGTGCTACACTCCAGCGCACTTTGCGCTAGCAGTTCTACCCGTCATAGCTCCCCTACGGAGTCTTCTGTGCTACACTAGTCCTATGCCCATCAACAAGCGGTTGGAAGTCATAGCTCCCCTACGGAGTCTTCTGTGCTACACTTAGATTATGTCGCTCGAAAGTTCTTTGACGGTCATAGCTCCCCTACGGAGTCTTCTGTGCTACACTTTTGCCAATCCTGCCGCAACAACCCCAACTGTCATAGCTCCCCTACGGAGTCTTCTGTGCTACACTGGCGATGCACGCAAGTGCTTGACACGCGCCGTCATAGCTCCCCTACGGAGTCTTCTGTGCTACACTTTACGCTTCGGCAACGCGCTTTGATACAGGGTCATAGCTCCCCTACGGAGTCTTCTGTGCTACACTGGATTCCGCACGCTTCACGCATTTTCCCGCGTCATAGCTCCCCTACGGAGTCTTCTGTGCTACACTTCCGCAAGCGGCGGACTCGCCGAGTGTTAGGTCATAGCTCCCCTACGGAGTCTTCTGTGCTACACTCATCATTTACGTTTATGTACTGACCCTCAAGTCATAGCTCCCCTACGGAGTCTTCTGTGCTACACTTCGTCGTGCAACTCCTCAGGGGTGGCTAGAGTCATAGCTCCCCTACGGAGTCTTCTGTGCTACACTAGGCGAATACTCGCCGAACGGCAACGACACGTCATAGCTCCCCTACGGAGTCTTCTGTGCTACACTTTCTACATGAATCCTCTGCATGATACAGAGTCATAGCTCCCCTACGGAGTCTTCTGTGCTACACTTGAGTTTTGTTCCTGCCGAAGTCGCCGTGGGTCATAGCTCCCCTACGGAGTCTTCTGTGCTACACTTCCTGCCTCCCGCGCCGCCGTTCGTATCCCGTCATAGCTCCCCTACGGAGTCTTCTGTGCTACACTGCAGCGTCCGATTTTCTACACACGCGAGGGGTCATAGCTCCCCTACGGAGTCTTCTGTGCTACACTTTGAATGGCTGACACCACACACGGCGGCGCGTCATAGCTCCCCTACGGAGTCTTCTGTGCTACACTGCCTTCGTTGCCTGTCCGCGCCGCAGGTTAGTCATAGCTCCCCTACGGAGTCTTCTGTGCTACACTGCCCCCGCGCCCGCCCGCTGAGAGTTGGATGTCATAGCTCCCCTACGGAGTCTTCTGTGCTACACTCGTTATGGGAGCATGGGCGGCGGGCGGCGTGTCATAGCTCCCCTACGGAGTCTTCTGTGCTACACTGCAGGTAAAGGGCAATATCCTACAAACCCTGTCATAGCTCCCCTACGGAGTCTTCTGTGCTACACTACGATTCGGGAAAGCCTTGCTATTTCAAGAGGATAGCAAGGCTTTTTCGTCAAAAAAGTGCCAATTGTTGTGGCTTTTTGGGAGAAGGGACGACAATTCTTCCCGTGAAGTTCACCGTTTGCCCAAATTGCTTGTCCGTCACATAGAGAACAGAAACGCGTCCTTCGGGCGGGACTGCCGAGGCGATTCGCTTTTGTAGCGGAATGCATTTGTCGCGTTGCGGGCTGAAGCGCAAATACACCGAATACTGATGCATGCCGAAGCCCAAATCGAGCAACAGCTTGCGAAAACGCGTCGCCGCCTTCGTCTGCTTCTTGCTGACGACAGGCAAGTCGAACATCACCACCATCCACACGCTGCGATACCCTGAAAGCATAATCCTTCATGCGTTGCTCTCCTTTCTAAAAGTAGGATACAAGATTCGTGCCGTTTTCTCGGAAACCGAGCGCGCCAACGATTGTGCCGTAGAGAGGACCGCATGGGCAAGAGAAACTTCTTCTCCTTCAAACGCGACCTCCGTCTGCAAGAGATTCGCCAACCCAGCTTTGGCAGCCGGCAGAACATCGCCCGACCAAGTCGATTGCTCGGCGTGGACAAGACGATCGACAAAAGGACGATATGGCTCGATCACATCGTCGACCAGTTGGAAGGCATTCAGCGTGTTGCGGTGGTGGATGCCGAAACAGGGAAGCAATCCAACCCCGACAACGGCTCGCGCAACGCACGAGCGCACCACAGTGTAACCATAGTTGAGATGCGCGTTGATCCCTTTTTCCGCAACATTGCGGCGAAACTTCTCCCCCATAAGAGCGCGCCAGTAGAGAACCGCCGCCTGCGCTTCGCGGTTTTCGGGGTCGCCAGAGCGAACAGCTCGAGCGAGAGCGCGAAGGGCTTCCGCCTTCTCTGTAACATTTCGTCGGATATCCTTGGAGGTTTCTTGCTGTTTTGCAAGATATTCTAGAAGACGAGCTTGTTGCAGAATTTTTTGTCGAACGATCGATTGCCACAGATTTTTCTGTTTCGGAAGGCTCAAGGCGACTTGTTGTTTCGCGCGTTGCGCAAGCCGATGGTGTCCTTCGTAGGGAAGCGAGATGGCTGTGGGAAGGTGTTTTTCGTTGCAGACGACGAGAGGGATTCCCTCAACCGCGAGCGCAGCAATCAGGTGTCTGGTGAGAATCGCTTGCTCGGCGTGGATGAGGACGCTTGCAAGGTCGGCGAGGGGGATTCGGTCAAGTTCTTCTCGTTCTCGCAGCACGCAGAGAGAATTGTCGCCAAGAGAAAGACGCAAATCCGGCGACTCAATATCGACAACACGCCAGCTCATATCCGCCAACTCATGTTCTTCAAGGCAAAAGAGGTCAGTTCCTCGGCACCTTCGTTCTTTTGAGAACCTTGCCGAGAGGGTTGCGATACACCAATTCAATTTTCGCCTGTTTTAAAGCCTCAAGGCTCGACACACGGCGGATCTTGTCTCCATCGTCCGCACGAGAGGACTCCAATAAGCGAAAACTCACATCTCCTTTTGAGAGAGCTTGCACGCGCGCCAAAACACGATGGGCTTTTTGTCCATCTAGCGAACGAAAGCCGTAGGGTTTGTTTTTTACCTCAAAGCGACTTTCCATCTCGATGGTGTCCTGCTTTTGCAAGCGTAGCAGCTGCCGATAGCCTTCCTTTGCAGAGCCGTCCTCGTTTTGCCAAGGCATGACCTTGCCAAGGCTCGAATCTAGCAGACTCTGTACGTCCCAGTCCCATTCGAGCTCCGCATCGTGCCACACATCAAGCCATGCGTTGTTGCGTCCCCATACGAGTCGTTGCGGTCGTTGTGCCTTGCCTCTCCCCTCCTTGCCAATAACAACAAGACTGCGCCTACCGAACTCGGTGTAGCGGCGCAGACGCACCCTGCGTCCCCCCTTCCGTTCCTCGTAGACCGACTGGGCAGCGCGTAGCAGGCGTTGTTTCTCGCCTAGTTTTTTTCCATCTTCTTCGTGAGGTGCTTGTTCCCAAGCCGTAAAAATCTTCTCTTTGAGCGTTGTGAGTTTGTTTGTCGCAGCCTCCAGCTGCGCCTCAAGCTCGACGCGCGTGATCTTGTCGCCTCCCCAGTAGAGCCGTTTTTTGCCGTCCTTTTGTTGTTGATCAAAGGCTTCGAGAATGGCATCGCGGTCAGCAGGAGGAAAAGCAAGAGCATGCTCTATCTTCTTCTTGTCGGCGATCAAGTCGGACAAAGATTTCTTCAGACGATAAATACACTCCCCACTATCGAGTTGCGCAACCAGTCCGTAGAGCGTCTCTTTGTGTAAAGCACCAGCAGGCGGCGTTTTTTGCGTTTTGTGGTCAGTTTTGATCCGTGCCGTGCGTAGCGTAATGCGACGAGGGTCTTCAACAAAAGTTCTCACATCACCGCGAAAATCTTGCCAAGGAGCTTGGAATTGTGGCGGTTTTTCTTCTTCTCCGAGTTTGTATTTCTCCCTTTTGCCGAAATGTGTTTGCAGACGCTGTATGTGACTACGCGTCGTGCAAGCGATCGTGATGGCATCGACAAGGTGGTGGCGATGGTCGTCGCGCACTTTTTTCGCTGGTTCTTTTCCTTCTTGCTCTTCCTGCTTCTCTTGCTTCTCCTTATGGATGTTGCGCAATCCCCACTGGTAACTAAGTTCGCTCGTCAGTCCTCCGGAAAGGCAGACGATACGCTTGTCGTTTCCCATCAAGGGCAACAAATAGCGACGCATGCGTTTGGCTGCGTAAGCGTTATCCGATAAAAAGCGACGCTGCCAACGCTCTTGGTCTTCGTAGCGTTCCATAGCATCTTCTCGAAAACGCCACCTCTTGGCAGGAGGGTAGGCATCGCGATTGTTTTTCACATCCGTCAGAATTTGGTCGTAGGTGCGGTCGAAGGCTGGCAACCCTCCCCCAAAAGCTTGATAGGGAGAGCGATTTTTTTTGTATTGATTGACATCCGCATGGCATAGCACCAAGTTGCTGAGGCTATCGTCGTGTGTCGCCGATTTGGGCAAGATATGGTCGATATCGGTCTTGCCGTTGAACATGTCTTCCTCGGCAAAGGAGCGTCCTGTATAAGGGCAGGCTCGTTGTGTTTCAAACAAAAGCATCTTGCGACGATATTTGCGCGAAGGAGTCTTGCCGTATTTTAGGGTCAAGGCATCGTAGGCTTCGTTCTTCTTGCGGCGATCAGCGTTTTGCTTTTGGATGTCTTCACGCTCTTTTTCTCCTTTCGAGAGCTCGCGTCCCAACTCGATATGGATCATGGTCGGCATCCCGTATTCTTTGATGTATAGATTCACCACCTTGCGCAACTCACCCAAAAAACGATGAACGACTCGATTGGGCATGCGTCCGAAGCGTAGCTCCAAGGGGTCGGCGGGGTGTTGCGTCGCACCGAGGCAATCTTCCGCAAGCGCCTTGGCATCGCCGTAGTAGGGCAGACGATTGGGAGGAGCATCATACAAAACGCCGTTCCACTCTTCCTTGTGCGTGAGCCCTGCCTGTGACTCGGCAGAGTTCTCCCCCCTCAAGCGCGTCGCTCCTTCGCGGAAGGCATGAAGCAGCTTTTCCGTGGCACTCCTACCGACAAGCGTCAAGGCGCGAGGGAACGCCTTGATGGCCTCCCAAGCGTCTTCGACCTCTTCGCGTTTAAAGTCGTCAGGAAAAAAGGGAGCGAGTTTGTCTACGGCTGTCTCCATCTCGTCTTCTTCCAACAGAATCTCTGCCAGTTCTTCCTTCTCTTGGTCGTTGCTGTCTTGCCATAGAGCGTAAAATGCTGTTCCTTTGAGCGCACACATGAAGAGGTTACCCTTGATGGCCGCCTCTTTTTCTGTACCCTTGACGGCTTTTTGCTGACGACGGCTGAAGGCGGGAAGCTGCAGGTCGTAGTCGTCTGTCATCCTCATAATTTTTTCTATCTGCGTTGCCTTGTTCTCTTGTCTCTCGCGGCAAAATTCAAACAACCTTTCGCGCTCTTCCCGTGTGAGTTTTCCTTCGGTTTCTGCTCGTTTTTTGCCGTTTTTGTCATAGACGGTGATGTTGCAAAGCTCCTCAAACAGGCGTTTGTCCTGAGCAAGCGGATGAAACTTGCGTAGACGCTCTTCGTCGCCGTGTTGTAAGTAGCAGCATTTGCCCTTTGCGGGCGGCTTGCTGGGCTTTTCGTATGCAAACAGCTTGAGAATATCTTCTTCTTTCTCCTTCAGCGCAGGGTAGTGTTCCCCTTGCTCCGCCAAGATTTTTTCTATCTCCCAACGAATGTCTTTGCGGGTAGCAACAAAACCGCTTTTCAAAGCAACCTCAGGACGAGATTTGATGCTCTCCCCTTGTCTGTGTTGCTTGGCAAGAAACTGCCCGACGGTATCGAACTCCTCCATGCTTTCATGCATTCTCCTGTTGGCTTGTAACATTTTTCCGCTTTCGCTGTCGCGCACGAGGCGAATGCCGCGCGAGTGCATCAAGAGATACAAAACACGAGCAAGCGGCAAAGGATCGATTTTTTCTGAAGCTGCTTTTCCTCGCCAAAGGACAATTTCGTCGGTATTGCCATAGATCGTTTTTCCAAGACTGTCCTTTTGTTCTTGTCGCTTGTGAAAATTTTCATCCAAGCCGAATACTTCGCCGAGCAAGGTGCGTGCTTCAGCAAGCCGTTGGATTTTTCTTCTGTGTTGGCGCATGGCAGATTTTTGCACGCGTCTCTCTGCGGCGGATTCTGCGGCTGGGAAGATTCGTGCTGTGCCATCGAGGATCGAACAGGCTTCGCCTTTCTCATTCAGCTCCAAGAGAGCAATCGCGAGGCTTCCGACCCCGCCATCGATGCCCATAACGTAAGGGATGTTTTTTTTCATAAAAAATCCTTGACAAACAAAGTCTACCGTTCTATGTTTAGAGGATCAGTCTTGGTTTTGCAAGAAAGTGTAGCACAGAAGGCTCCGTAGGGCTTGCATGACAAAAGAGATTGACTCGACAGGGGCGCCTTCGGGCGTCCCTGTTTTTTTAAAAGCAGGGGAAAAAAACCCTGTTTACCGCAGTGTTTAAGGGAATCCTACAATGGGGGCTATTTTTCGGGGGAAAAACGCAACTCGTGACCGATTCGGCGGATGTCTCTTGACAGCTGTCCGTGATCTGCTTCCCTACGGGCAGGAAATACTTGATGTTGTAAGAGGGGACAATCATGTTTGATTGCCTTTATCGTACGTCAACGGATACGTTCCGCGCGTAACGACATCCAACAGACAGGACGCACACAATCTTTGATAATAGGTTCGTAACGCTTAGAATAGGCATGCAAATTCATGCTTTTTTTATCTACAAAATCGTACACTTTCCGTGCAATCTCTTTTGTGTTCTCACCTTTTTTTTGTAACCGTTTTTTTTGCTCTTTCCACAGCTTTCGTAATTCTTTCTCATCATGCTGTTCCCAAGGAATTTTCAATTTGTTGATAACCTTCGATAACTCCTCAACCCCTACCCCCAAAGGAGGATAAACGCACAAAAAATCCCTGATCTCTCTGTTGATTTTGGGGGGCTGTACAGAGATTTCTCTTACAAACGTATTCCACTCCTCAACGATGCTTTGTTGGGCTTTCGCCCAGGCGGGAAAGGCTTGCTTCCATTCCTGATCGGATAGAACACGCTCTGCGTGCTCGACACATTCAAGCAACTCCAGACAATAGTCAAAGTCGGCTACAGGCTCGGCGGATACGCCCGAAGGAACAAAGCGGAGAAAGGCTTGGGGATAGTCGTCCACTTTAGCGCAAAAGACATGACCGCTTGTCTTGGCAAATTTTCCTGAACCCACCTTAAACGGCATGGAGAGCAGACGCGCGCTCCATATCTGCTTTGGGTCTTCTAAGGCTTTTCGTAGGGTCTGTCGATATTCTTCGGCTGTTTTTACATCAAAGCGTGTTTTGCCTGCTTCTACCGAAGAAGCGTCGCCTAGTTTCAAATTTTCCAATTCTTCGCGCCTTTCCGAGTATATGCGATCGCTTTCGGCACCGCCTTCTATCGGGGTAGCTTCGATGCCCGTTGCAGAATCCGCAAGAGAGAGTTTTTTACGTACTTTGTTTTCAAGTTTAAGAAATTGGTCGAGTTTGTCTGCCGGGAAGAACGTACGCATGAAGACGAATTTGTGTTGGCTTTGCAGACGGTCTATTCTGCCATGGCGTTGAATGAGTCGCATTGGGTTCCACGGCAAGTCGTAAGAGACGATATGTCTGCATTGTTGTAGATTTTTTCCTTCGGAGAGAACATCGGTTGTAACGAGAATGTCGCATTCTTCTGCAGCGGAGATTTTTGATAGAACCGTTGATGTCGATGATGTTTGAGGCGAGAAGCGTTGCGCCGCTTTTTCGGGATTGGTTGATTTTGCTCCATCGCCTGAACCGCTAGTGTAGAGCAGACAATTTTTTCCTTTGTATGCGGACAAACGCGGATTTTTCTGCAGCGTATCATTGAGGAAGTCGTAGATCCAACGCGCCGTGTCTTTGTAGTAGGAGAAGACGAGGACTTTGCGATTGTCTTTCTTTTGGCGTTCAAAGCCGCCGTCGTGCTCGGCTTGTTGAGCTATTTCGGCGAGTTCTTCGACGAGTTTTTTCAGTTTCGGATCTTGTTCGGGCTTGAGGGTTTTGGCTGCGAGTTTTTGCAGAAGCGACAGATCGTTTTCGATATCTTGTTTGAGTTTCTCCCGATCGTAGTTTTCGGCGGGTTCGATTTCGGAGGTTTGCTTTTCCCATTCTTCGTCGTCGCTATCGGAGGGAGGTGCTTTGTGGTAGATTGTTCGGCGGACGTTTCCTCCTTCGAGTTCTTTGAGGAAGGTTTGGTGTTTTTTGCACATAGCACCGATGGTTTGGCAGAAGGCGTGGAGCGAGGATTCGAAGCGTTTGAGAATGAGCGAGCGTAAGAGTCCGATGATGTTAGGCTCGGTGCGGTTGTAGGTTCCGTCTTTTTGGAGCTTGGGTTCGAGGAGATATTTTCCGACTTGGTAGAGGGCGAGGGTTAGTTTAGGAGGGGCACCGTTTTTTGTAAGGAGGATATCTTCGAGCTCCATGAAGATATCGGGCAGAACTTCGTCGAAGCTATAGTTGACCGTTTTCAATTTCACTGTGGGGAAGGTTACGGGTTGAAGATTTCCGTTGGCATCGGGAAGTTTTGCATCGGAGTATTCTTTTTGGACGAAGTGGCGCGTGCGTTTGACGGTGACAGCATCGACGAGGGGTTGGAGCCTTTTTGTGTTGATGGCTTCGTTTTCCTCTTTTTTGAGTTTCTTGAAGAAGGCTTTGAGGGAGGGATAGGGTGGGCTGTGCGTTGCGAGCTTGTTGTCTTGGAGGAAGTATCCGAAGAGTGTTTTCAAGTCCTCGGTTGAATTGTTAACAGGGGTTGCGGTGAGTAGCACGAGATCGCGTGGAGGGGCGGCTTCGGTTGCGAGGAAGTCTCTTAAAGGTTTGGCGTATTTTTTGGTATCGGGGTTTCGGTAGTTATGTGCTTCGTCGATGACGATGAGTTGGTAGCGTTTTTTTTCGTGTTGGAAGTCTTGAGTTTCGGATTTCCGCGCAAAGTTTTCGTAGCTGACGGGATCTATATCGGAGAGGTCGTATGTTTTGAGGAAGTTTCTCCATGTTGGGAGTAGGGAGGCTGGCACGACGAGCATAACTTTCTGTCTTCGCTGGACGAGGTAGTGTTGCATGATTGCGCCTGCGATGAAGGTTTTCCCCAAGCCTACGGTATCTGCGATGAGGACGCCGTTGTATTTCTTTAGGATTCGTTTAGCTCGTGCTACGCCGTGTTGTTGGAAGTTTGTGAGGGAGAGGGTGTCGTCGTCGCTTTCTTCTCCGATATCGTCGTAAAAGCATTCGTAGAGAGTTTTGAGGTAGATTTCGTATGGCGAGTATTCTTGGAAGAACTCATCGTAGACGGCTGCGAGGTCGTAGTTTTCTGCCTCAGCCCAAACTTCTTCGTACCATGCTTCGAGTTGTTGTTGGAGGGATTTGTTGTGGAGGGTTATGTTGGCTTCTTGGTTTTTTTGCATGCCGGCGTAGGTGAGGTTGGAGGAGCCTGCGGTTGCGGAGGTATTTTTGAGAATCCATGTTTTTGCGTGGAAGAAAGATTTTTTATAGCGGCGGACTTGGAAGTTTCCTTTGCGGAGGGCTTGCGGGAGTTTTCTCCATTGTTCGGAGATATTTTTTTCGAAGGGTTGGTTGTTGTATTCTTCGAGCAGGTATCGTTCGTGGCGGAAGAAGATGTTTCGGATGTGTTCGCGGAAGCGGTGTTCTTGCGATATTTCTTGATATGTGGCGTTTTCGTGAGGGTGGGGTTGTTCGCAGCCTACGAGCAGACGGATTTTGGGAAGGCTTTCTATGCTGGGAGCGAGGGTGAACCATCCTTGCGCGGTGAAGTAGCTGGTGGCTATCATGAGCTCTTGTGGGGAGGCGTTGTTTTGCCGCAAGAGTGTTAGGTGTTCGCGGAGGGTATGGGCGAGGGTGCGCGCGTCTCGGTTGGTGGTGAGCAGGGGCAGCGAGGGAAGGGAGGAAGGTATAGTCAGTCTTCCTTGTGTTTGATTTTACGAATGATGTCATTTATGGAAGTCATGGCGCGTATTTTTTTATCGGTGTACCTTTCGCATGGCAAAAAATGGGCGATGAGATACCTGCAGAAACCTATCTTGAGTTCTTTTTTGAAGCGTGGATGCTCTGCGTAAAAACGATACGAGAGAGACATAGATTTTTTAATACGATTTCTATGAATGAAATACAAAAGGCGAAGATTGGGAGCAGCCGCGGCATAGTTTGTGAGCAGGACTCTTTTTTCTTCGATAAGCTTTATATTTTCTTTGTCAAGCTCGTCTGTATTTTTCAGCCATGGGTTAAAGTTGTTCTCCAGAACCATAGAGAACAAGGCGGCGATAGTTGCGAAGTATCCATTTTGCGCAACCCAGTAGATGAGCATGACGAAGAGGAAGGCGGGTAGGATTTCCAGCCAGTACAGGCTTTCGGGCAAATCGACGAATATCCAAGCAACGGAGGATACCAAAGCAAAGCGACCGATGATGGTATCGCGGAATTTTAACGATTCGAAGTATTTTTTGAGAATGTCAATTTCAGACCAAAGTGCATCAGCTCTCTCTATCTTGCTTTGTTTCGGTATTGGGGCTGACCTCATTGCTCAGTAGGAGATGGGGGAGATGGGGGAGATGGCTTTTTTGCGTTTTTCTGGTGGCAAGCGAGTCACTTAGAGACTTGTTTTCTCAGCCACGAACCCACTCTCCATGATTTGGGACGAGAGTCGCACGAGGAAGAAAAGTCTTTCAGCGCGGCTTCGTCTTTCAAAAACTCCTCGAAGGCTTTCCGTAGGATTTTTCGGCTGGGGAGGGGAGAAAGAGGGTGTGGGGGGAGGCTTTGTCCTTTCATGGTTTTCTCCTTGTTTTCGAGGGTTTTTCAGGTTGTTTTTACATTTTAGAGGGAGAAAATGGGGTTGTCAAGACTTTTTTGTTGTTTAATAACAATCTTTTTTGCGGAGTTGAGCGTTAAGGGGGAGGAGGCGGAAGAGGCGGAGGGGGGGATGTGAGGGAGGATTAGGGGGAAGGGGTTTATCCCCGTATTTATCCTCATGTTTTTAATGGTTTGAGGAGGGTTTTTTTTAAGCAGGAGGAGGGGGTTTTTTGCCAAGCGAAGTATGCCAAGCGTCGTAGTGAGCTAAGGTTTGGGCGAGGGTAGGTTTGTAGTCAGGGCGGGACTGCCAGCCCTCGTGGAAGGTGGCGAAGATATGCTTCAGCTGCTCGCGAGAAAGTCCATACAAGTGCGCGGCGATAGCATCTAACTCCGTTGTCATTTCTTGCTTTTTAACCTCATCGAGCGGCGCGCTCGCAACGCCGATGGTCGTAGCCCAAGCTTGGAGGCGCGCATCCTGGCAGGCGAGTAACCCCGCCAATTCTATTACTCGTAAGCGCAACGGGTCGGCTCGTGAAGGGCGAGGGATGGGAAAATTGTTAATGATATGATGGTTCATATTAAGCTCAACAAAACGCCGCGCAAACCAATCCAACGGGCGCGAGCAGAGGATGCCGAGTAGGTAGGTTTGCTCTCGTTCGTCGCCGCGTGGGAAAAGAAAAACAGGCGCACTATTTTGACAAAAAACTTTAGGAGGGATTAAAGAACAAATCATCGTGCGTGTGTTGGTCGCATTTGTTATGAGGCGAAAAGCTATACGCGGCGAGAGGCAAGGTAGGGTTTCGGGTTTTTTGATGTCTTCTATTGAAAATTCTGATGAAGGGGAGTTTTTAACTCTGCGCAGTCTTTTTCTCTGTAACATATCCATGATGGGTTGCGGTTGCGCCCAAGCGTAGTAGCTGCCTGTGTCCGCTTGCCATATATCAAAAGATTCGCCTTTGTAGACTGGCCACTTATCTTTCGATGATTGTTTCATTTTCATGTCCATGAAAGGCTGGTCGGTTGTAGCGTTAAGTTCTTGGTAGGGGCGAGTACGCCAAGAGGAGGGGTCGTCAAGTCCAAGCGAAGGGGATAGGCGCAGTTTGCTAAAAACAGCGGGTGAATGAGGGGAGGTGAAACTCGGCAAGGTTGCGGTAGTGTTGCTCTTCGTAGCCTCTGACATTTTTATTTCTATGGGGATGGCAGAGGCGAGCGTATCGAAGGTTGGGCGATTGTCACAAACTGGATGCATGGCGATAATTGCATCGCTACCCTGTAAGTTTTTTTGGAAGGCGAGCAACACGACCACATATTGTCCGTGAAGGTCGGTAAAGCACCATTTATTTTTGTTGAGGATGGTAGTGATAGAAATATATTGTGTGCTACGAAAGATGGTTTTACGAAAACCCTTTGAGCCTTCCGAGTTCAACAGAGAACGCGGCACAACGATACCAAGATGCCCGCCTTGGTTACGCTCGCCCTGTGGCTCGACGAGCAATTGCCAATAACGCCAAGCGAAAACTTTATGCAAATCTGGATGTCCTGATCCAAATCCTTTGTCTTTTTCGCCGTAAGTACCTCTATTCAGCACCGTAAGCAGGCGTTGTTGTTTGTCTTTTTCTTGTTCTAGCAAATCTACAAGTGTTGGATAATCTTCTTTGCGTTGTTTCACCAGTTTTTTTCTTTCGTCTTGCGGATAACCCTTAAAGCCAGAAATATAACGCGTCCAAAATACGCTTTCGTCGGCAAATATCTTGTCCCACGGCGGGTTGCCGAGGATGACATCGAAGCCCTGCCGTTCGCGCAAAAACACCTCAGGGAAGGCGACAGGAAAATGGATAGGCTTCAAGCCCTTCAGCGTATCCTGTGCATTTCTATGCTCCCTACCGCCGTACAATTCCTTCTTCTTCTGCCTCCATCTCGATATATCCACATTCGGCTGCTTCGGGTCGATACGCATTGCTGTCATCACATCGCAAAACACCTCGCTAGGACGCAAGTTATCCCTAATCTCCTCCGCCTCCTCTTCCGCCTTCTTAACCTCCTTAACCGAAGACTGCGCGTTCTGCGCCAAACTATGCAATGCCTCCTTCGCATCGCCCAAAAACTCCTCCGCAAATACCTCCCCAAGCCTCCCCCCCTCCGCGCGAACCTTATCCTCAATCTCTGCCATCGTCCCCACCCCGACCAGCGAATCGCCGCAAAGCAGATTCCTATCCAAGTAGGACAGCGGCAAGCCCGGCACAAAACTATGTATCCATAACGACACGCGCGCCAACTGCACCGCCAACTCGTTTCTATCCACCCCATAGACGCAACGACCGACAACCTGCCGACGCAGCAGCATCTCCTCCCCCTCCCAATACTTCTCTTTTTCCCCCTGCTTTGCTCCCTTCTTCTCTCTCTGCTTTACCCTCAAAGACCTCGGCACCGGCGCAGAGACATCCCGCAGTCGCCGCTCCGCCGTTGTGCGTAGTTCCTCAAGGTGTGTCGCAACCCCCGACAACCTCCCCCTATGCTGCTTGTAGTAGTCGGCGAAACGTTGCGCCATATACCCCGCCGCCGCTACCAAAAAGTGTCCGCTACCCATGGCGATATCGGCAACGCGCAGGTCGAAAAATATCTCGCCGTTAATTTGCTCCCGCGCATTAAGCCGTTCGTCGATTCTCGCAAAATGAGCGTCCAACGCAGGTAGCAAGCTGCCCTCCAACAAATGCTCAACACAAAAATCAGGCGTGTAATACGAGCCCGTAGCCTTGCGAGCACCCGAAGTGTTATGAACATAAATGTTGCCCGCTTCTACAACAACCTCGCTTCCCTGCTTGCCACTCCCTTGTTTAACCCCACGCATAGGACGATACAGCCCGCTCTTCTTGTCCGCCGTCAAAGCCTCCTCCGCGTAGGAAAGCTCCGATTCCAGCAATCCCTCGTAAATCGTCCCAAACTCGCGCACGCTCAAATCCGCGAAATCAACAGGGCCCCAAGCGTTCTCGTCGCTCTCCTCCAAAAGAAGCTTTTGTAAAATCGGCGCAAAGATATTGTCCTTCAGCGCAATGTTCTGCTCCCGCTCCTCCCGCACAAACAAGCCGCCGTTGTAAGCAGGCAAGCCCATCTGACGATCCCCCTTGTCGATAGATTTGAAAAGCTGATTGACCTCCCCCCAATATTTGTCGTTCTTATCGTCAAAGGGTTTCTCCTTCCCAAGCCGTAAAGACTCCGCCAACTCCTGCGCCTTGCTCTTCAAAGAACGCTTCGCATACTCCTTTTGCGCCTGCTGCTCTTGCAATAAATCCCTTTGCTCCCCGTCCTGCTCCTCTTCCTCCTGCCTCTCGTCCGCGCTAGGAATCAATCCCTTATCCTCCGCGTAGCCCACAAACAGCAGACGAAACAACACCCGCATCGCCATCTCGTAAGTCTCGTCCAACTCCTCACGATTAGGCTCCTTGATACCACGCGCATCCACCAAAGCCTTCGCCAAGTCCGGCATCACATCGTTGTAAATACGTCGCCGCAAACTCTCCGCAACATCCTCAACATACGAGCGCGATTGCGACAACAATAACCCCAAAATACTCGGCTTGCCAGCACCCCCCGCCAAGGCAATCCCCGAAAATAACATCGCTACCGCTCGTAAGCCCATCTCATATTTTTCATCATGTTTTTCGTCGTGTTCCTCGCCCCTCCCTTCGCCACTATCTCCGCCTCTTGCCTGCCGCCACACCGCCTTTGCCAAAGCTACGTCCGTCTCCAAAAAACGCTGCTCCGAGAAATCTCCCGCCAACGCATCGCCCGCCAAAGTATCGCCCGAACTATTTCCCTCGCCAAAACCCCGTCGCACATAAAGACGCAACACACTCCCCGCAACAACAAGCGCAAAGGGTAACCCCCGCTCCCGCGCTGCCTCAATCGCATAGCCCGCCGCCGTGCGTCGATCGCTCAACCCCGCAACCGAATGCTCCGCTCGATCCCCCGCGCGCAACACAAGCGCAAACGCACGCTCAACACCCGCCGAAGACAACACCGCCTCGCGCCGATCACCCCCATCCGTAATATCAAAACCCAACAACCTCAACAATTCTCCCCCCTCAGCCACCTCCGCAGCGCCCTCCCCTCCCCCCAACGCCTCGTCCTTCAATGCCCGAAGCAACCCCCCCAGCGAGCCATCCCTCCCAACCGCCGCTCCCCACGCACGACGACCCATGTAGTGACGCGAAAATAACTCCCCATGAGTGCATCCCAATATCGCCTCGCGACGACGAGACTCTTTGCCTAATGCCTCAAAAGCAGCCTCTAGACGATCCCAAACTACCAATTCTCGCCGCTCCGCCAAGGCACGCTCGCAAACCGCCGCAAGCCTCGTCAAGTCGTCCTCAACAATCTCGCAGAATAAATTCTCGCCACCCCAGCCATAACAAAGACTGCCTCGCGAACTACCTCGCCCCGCTACCAACAACAACAAAACTCGACAATTGCCACAAGACGCCTCACGCCATCGAGCGTCTAGCCATCTCCTACCCCCTAGCACAGACTCCACAACAACAAGCCGCAACCCAGAAGAACGATTAAACTCGCTCCGACAAGGTAAGCCCTCAATACCTCCAAGCGAATACTCCCCAAGCGAAGCAAGAAAATTATCCCAACCCAAAATAGACATCACTCTCCAGTCAGGGATAGATTTCCCTCATCTTGCTACCCCCCTTCCTCCAAAAGTATAGCATCTATAACGCACATTTCTATCCCGTATCCCCAAAAAAACTATCTCTAAAATGTTTCGTCGTAACCCATCGTAGAGACAACCTGACCCTCCTCCTGTGAGCCAAAGGTCGTGCGGTAGATCGTATAAGCATCATTGTTTTGTTGCAAAAAATAATCCTCGATGTAGACCGTATTGCCGCCTTGACCCCCGCCCGCAACAACGACGCGCAGATCGCTGCCTCTTGACGTTACCGAAAATGCCTCATCATTCGCAATACCCCTGTCGAATTTAAAGCTCGCGTCCGTGTAAGTCCTTCCTAATTGAGCGCGGAAAACAAGCCTGTTGCCTAGTCCATCGCTCACGGCAATGCTTATGATATCCAAGCCGTCACCCGCATCGAATCTGTAGATATCAGCCCCTCCCCCGCCATCCAGCCGATCGTTGCCTCTTCCGCCATCCAGTCGGTCGTTGCCTCCATAGCCGTACAGAGTGTCGTTGTTTGCCAACCCCACGATAAAGTCAGCATCGCTAGTGCCTCTAATGGTGTCCTTTGAGTTGTTGCCAATATGGATATTGACGAAGAAAGAGTCCGCTGCTCCGTAATGGACGCTGTAACTCCCTTGCTGGTAGGCATCATCGCTACCGCTGTCATCAATGGTGACGAGTTTGCCATCTAACGACAGCGTCACATCTCCCGCGACATCTCGGCTAAGAACAATAGCAGGCAGAGACTCTGTGTCTCGGAAAAGGAGTCTACCGCCATCGGAGTCGGATTTTATCGTGTCAGCACCGCTGTTAGCACCAAAGATATAGTCGTCTTGTCCCACACCACCCTCCAAGATGTCCGCACCCAAGCCGCCCTCAAGGATGTCCGCGCCCAAGCCACCGCGCAGAGTGTTGTCCGCGCCGTTGCCGCGCAAGCTGTCGACATGAGCCGAGCCGATCAGATTATGGATAGCGGTAAGCGTATCTCCCGTAGCCCAACCGCCCGAAAGCGTGGCGGGGTTGTTGTCGTCAAGCTCGATCGAGACTCCCGCATTCGAGCCTGCGTAGCTCGCCCAAGCCGCACCCGCCAAGGCTACGAAGGTGTCGGCAGCATCGGTTGCCACAAACGGGTTTTCCTCGCTACCCAACCTTGCCGGCACGGCAGGCAAGGTGATTGTTGTGTCAGGGCTGCCGACCCTCCGCGTGTAGAAGGTGAAGATAGACGAAGGATCGCTCGCAAATTCTAGGACGTTGAGCGGATCGCCGCCCCCCTTGGTCACCGTGAGGATGACAGCCTCGCCGCGTCCTCCATCGGCGCGGGTGTAGGTGTAGGTTGCGCCCGTATAGTCGCCATTTGTTCCTTGCAAGAAGACGATTGCACCACCGTCGTCGATGATCGTATCTGTGCCGTCGCCCGCGTTGAACAGATAGGTGTCTGCGCCCGCGCCGCCCTCAAGGCGATCGTTGCCTGTTCCTCCGACAAGTCTGTTGGCAACGCCGTTGCCCGTCAGCCAGTCGTTGTAGTCTGAGCCTGTGATGTTTTCGATGTTGAGAAGGATGTCGTCCTCGGCTTCGTTGTCGTTTGCGGTAAAGCCATTCTCCTCCTCAAAGTCAGCTTGCGCTCCTGTGAGGGTAAGGTCAACCCTGACCCCTTTGCTAGAGTTGCCATAATAAGCGATGTCTTCTCCCTCACCACCCTCAAGCGTGTCCGCGCCCAAGCCTCCCTCAAGGGTGTCCGCATCCGCACCACCCTCAAGGCGGTCGTCGCCCGCTCCTCCGACAAGGGTGTTTGCATTGCCATCACCCGTCAGCCAGTCGTTGTGGTCTGAACCTCGGATGTTTTCGATGTCAGTGAGAACGTCGTCTACGGCTTCGTTGTCGTTGGCATCAGCCCCATCAAAGTCAGCTTGCGCTCCTGTGAGAGTAAGGTCAACCCTTACCCCATTGCTAGAGCTCGAATAGGAGGCGGTGTCCGTACCGCCACCACCCTCGAGCGTGTCCGCACCCGCACCGCCCTCAAGGATGTCGTTGCTTCCCCCGCCGCGCAGAGTGTTGTCCGCGCCGTTGCCGCGCAAGGTGTCGACATGATCAGAGCCGATCAGGTTATGGATAGCGGTAAGCGTATCTCCCGCAGCCCAGCCGCCCGAAAGCGTGGCGGGGTTGTTGTCGTCAAGCTCGATGGTGACTCCCGCTGTCGAGCCTGCGTAGCTCGCCCAATCCGCGCCCGCCAAGGCTACGAAGGTGTCGGCAGCATTGGTTGCGAGAAACGGGTTTTCCTCGCTACCCAACCTTGCTGGCACGGCAGGCAAGGTGATTGCTGTGTCGGTGCCATCGCTACTCCGCGTGTAGAAGGTGTAGCTAGACGAAGGATCGCTCGCAAATTCTAGGACGTTGAGCGGGTCGCCGCCCCCCTTGGTCACCGTGAGGATGACAGCCTCGCCGCGTCCTCCATCGGCGCGGGTGTAGGTGTAGGTTGCGCCCGTATAGGCGTTGTTCTCCTCCCCTTGCACGAATACGATTGCACCACCGTCGTCGATGATCGTATCTGTGCCGTCGCCCGCGTTGAACATATAGGTGTCTGCGCCCGCGCCGCCCTCAAGGCGGTCGTCGCCTGTTCCTCCGACAAGTCTGTTGGCATCGTCATTCCCCGTCAGCCAGTCGTTGTAGTCTGAGCCTGTGATGTTTTCGATGTTGAGAAGGATGTCGTCCTCGGCTTCGTTGTCGTTTGCGCTAAAGCCAAAGTTGTTCGTCTCGAAGTCCTGCTGCGCTAATGTGAGGGTAAGGTCAACCCTGACCCCATTGCTAGAGTTGCCATAATAAGCGATGTCTTCTCCCGCACCACCATCGAGTGTGTCTGCGCCCAAGCCACCCTCAAGGGTGTCCGCATCCGCACCGCCCTCAAGGCGATCGTCGCCCGCTCCTCCGACAAGGGTGTTTGCATCGTCATTACCTGTCAGCCAGTCGTTGTGGTCTGAGCCTGTGATGTTTTCTATGTTGGTAAGAATGTCTCCTACGGCTTCGTTGTCGTTTGCGGTAAAGCCATTCTCCTCCTCGAAGTCAGCTTGCGCTCCTGCGAGGGCAAGGTCAACCCTGACCCCCAAGAGAGAGTTGCTATAAGAAACCTCGTCCGTACCGCCACCACCCTCAAGCGTGTCAGCGCCCGCGCCGCCCTCAAGGATGTCCGCTCCCAAGCCACCGCGCAGGGTGTTGTCCGCGCCGTTGCCGCGCAAGCTGTCGACATGAGCCGATCCGATCAGATTATGGATAGCGGTAAGCGTATCCCCCGCAGCCCAACCGCCCGAAAGCGTGGCGGGGTTGTTGTCGTCAAGCTCGATGGTGATACCCGCTGTCGAGCCTGCGTAGCTCGCCCAAGCCGCACCCGCCAAGGCTACGAAGGTGTCGGGGGCATCGGTTGCAACAAAAGGGTTTGCCTCGCTGCCCAACCTTGCTGGCACGGCAGGCAAGGTGATTGCTGTGTCGGTGCCATCGCTACTCCGCGTGTAGAAGTTGAAGATAGACGAAGGATCGCCCGCAAATTCTAGGACGTTGAGCGTGTTGCTGCTACTATTCCTCACCGTGAGCGTTACAGCCTCGCCGCGTCCTCCATCGGCGCGGACGAGGGTGTAGGTTGCGCCCGCATAGTCGCCATTTGTCCCTTGCAAGAAGACAATTGTGCCGCCGTCGTCGATGATCGTATCTGTGCCGTCGCCCGCGTTGAACGCATAGGTGTCTGCGTCCGCACCGCCCTCAAGCGTGTCCGCGCCCAAGCCTCCCTCAAGGGTGTCCGCATCCGCGCCGCCCTCAAGGCGGTCGTCGCCCGCTCCTCCGACAAGTCTGTTGGCAACGCCGTCGCCCGTCAGCCAGTCGTTGTAGTCTGAGCCTGCGATGTTTTCGATGTTGGTAAGTCTGTCTCCTACGGCTTCGTTGTCGTTGGCATCAGCCCCCTCAAAGTCAGCTTGCGCTTCATTGGTAAGGTCAACCCTGACTCCTAGAGCAGAGTTGCTGTAGCTAGCAGTGTCTTCGCCCGCGCCACCGTCTAGGATGTCGACACCCGCGCCGCCGTCGAGAGTGTCGTCGTCCGCACCACCTTCAAGGCGGTCGTCGCCATCTCCACCTGCAAGGGTGTTTGCATTGTTATCACCTGTAAGCCAGTCGTCGTGGCCGGAACCTTCAAGGTTTTCGATGTCAGTGAGAACGTCGTCTACGGCTTCGTTGTCGTTGGCATCAGCCCCATCAAAGTCAGCTTGCGCTCCTGTATTAGAAAGATCAACCCTGACCCCCAAGAGAGAGTTGCTATAAGAAACCTCGTCCGTACCGTCACCACCATCGAGCGTGTCCGCACCCAAGCCGCCCTCAAGCATGTCCGCGCCCAAGCCGCCGCGCAGAGTGTTGTCCGCGCCGTTGCCGCGCAAGCTGTCGACATGAGCAGAGCCGATCAGATTATGGATAGCGGTAAGCGTATCTCCCGCAGCCCAACCTCCTGAAAGCGTGGCGGGGTTGTTGTCGTCAAGCTCGATGGTGACTCCCGCTGTCGAGCCTGCGTAGCTCGCCCAATCCGCGCCCGCCAAGGCTACGAAGGTGTCGGCAGCATCGGTTGCCACAAACGGGTTTTCCTCGCTACCCAACCTTGCCGGCACGGCAGGCAAGGTGATTGCTGCATCAGGGCTACCGACGCTCCGCGTGTAGAAGGTGAAGATCGACGAGGGATCGCCCGCAAATTTTAGTATATTGAGCGTGTTGCTACTACTATCCCTCACCGTGAGCGTTACAGCCACGCCGCGTCCTCCATCGGCGCGGGTGTAGGTGTAGGTTGCGCCCGTATAGTCGCCATTTGTCCCTTGCAAGAAGACAATTGTGCCGCCGTCGTCGATGATCGTATCTGTGCCGTCGCCCGCGTTGAACAGATAGGTGTCCGCATCCTCGCCACCCTCAAGCGTGTCCGCGCCCAAGCCGCCCTCAAGGGTGTCCGCATCCGCACCACCCTCAAGCGTGTCCGCGCCCAGGCCTCCCTCAAGGGTGTCCGCATCCGCGCCGCCCTCAAGGCGATCGTCGCCTGCTCCTCCGACAAGTCTGTTGGCAACGCCGTCGCCCGTCAGCCAGTCGTTGTAGTCTGAGCCTGTGATGTTTTCGATGTTGCTGATGATGTCGTTCACGGCTTCGTTGTCGTTTGCGGTAAAGCCAAAGCTGTTTGTTTCGAAGTCCTGCTGCGCTTCTGTATTAGAAAGATCAACCCTGACCCCCAAGAGAGAGTTGCTATAAGAAACCGCGTCCGCGTCAGCACCACCCTCGAGGGTGTCCGCGCCCGCACCGCCCTCCAGCATGTCCGCGCCCAAGCCGCCGCGTAGGATGTTGTCCGCGCCGTTGCCGCGCAAAGTGTCGACATGCTCAGAGCCGATTAGGTTGTTGATGTTGGTAAGCGTATCTCCCGCAGCCCAGCCGCCTGAAAGCGTGGCGGGGTTGTTGTCGTCAAGCTCGATAGAGACTCCCGCTGTCGAGCCTGCGTAGCTCGCCCAATCCGCACCCGCCAAGGCTACGAAGGTGTCGGCAGCATCGGTTGCGAGAAACGGGTTTTCCTCGCTGCCCAACCTTGCTGGCACGGCAGGCAAGGTGATTGCTGTGTCGGTGTAGCTGCCATCCGCCGCCTGAACACGCGTGTAGAAGGTGTAGCTAGACGAAGGATCGCCCGCAAATTTTAGTACATTGATCGTGGTGTTGCTACTATTCCTCACCGTGAGCGTTACAGCCACGCCGCGTCCTCCATCGGCGCGGGTGTAGGTGTAGGTTGCGCCCGTATAGTCGCCATTTATCCCTTGGTCAAAGACGATGTTGCCGCCGTCGTCGATGATCGTATCCGTGCCGTCGCCCGCGTTGAACAGATAGGTGTCGTCGCCCGCGCCACCCTCAAGGCGGTCGTTGTCAGCGTAGCCAAAAAGTTCGTTGTTATCGCCATCGCCCGTAAGCCAGTCGTCGCGCCTCGAGCCTCGGATGTTTTCGATGTTGGTAAGAATGTCTCCTACGGCTTCGTTGTCGTTGGCGGTAAAGCCAAAGCTGTTCGCCTCGAAGTCCTGTTGCGCTCCTGTATTAGAAAGATCAACCCTGACCCCTTTGCCAGAGCTATCATAAGAAACGGTGTCTTCTCCCGCACCGCCGTCGATGGTGTCCGCGCCCAAGCCGCCTAAGAAGCCGTCGTCCCCCCCGCCGCCGTCTATGCGATCGTTGCCCGCTTCCCCCACAATGATGTTGTCATTGTCATTACCCGTCAGCCAGTCGTTGTGGTCTGAGCCTATGATGTTTCCGATGTTGATAAGAATGTCTCCTACGGCTTCGTTGTCGTTTGCGGTAAAGCCATTCTCCTCCTCGAAGTCCTGCTGCGCTCCTGCGAGAGTAAGGTCAACCCTGACCCCATTGCCAGCGCTCTGATACAAGGCGAAGTTTAGTCCCTCACCACCGTCGAGTGTGTCCGCGCCCGTGCCGCCCTCAAGCGTGTCGTCGCCCAAGCCGCCGCGTAGAATGTTGTCCGCGCCGTTGCCGCTCAAAGTGTCGGCGTGACCCGATCCGATCAGGTTGTTGATGCCTGTAAGCGTATCTCCTGCAGCAAAGCCATCAGAGACCGTGGCGGGGTCAGTGTCAAGCTCGATGGTGACCCCTGCTGTCGAGCCTGCGTAGCTCGCCCAATCCGCACCCGCCAAGGCTACGAAGGTGTCGGCAGCATCGGTTGCGAGAAACGGGTTTTCCTCGCTGCCCAACCTTGCTGGCACGGCAGGCAAGGTGATTGCTGTGTCGGTGTAGCTGCCATACTCCGCCTGAACACGCGTGTAGAAGGTGTAGCTAGACGAAGGATCGCCCGCAAATTTTAGTACATTGATCGTGGTGTTGCTACTATTCCTCACCGTGAGCGTTACAGCCTCGCCGCGTCCTCCATCGGCGCGGGTGTAGGTGTAGGTTGCGCCCGTATAGTCGCCATTTGTCCCTTGGTCGAAGACGATTGCACCACCGTCGTCGATGATCGTATCTGTGCCGTCGCCCACATTGAACGCATAGGTGTCGTCGCCCGCGCCGCCCTCAAGGCGGTCGTTGCCAGTGTAGCCAAAAAGGTCGTTGTTATCGCCATCGCCCGTCAGCCAGTCGTCGCGCTTCGATCCAAAGAGGTTTTCGATGTTGGTGAGGATGTCGTCCACGGCTTCGTTGTCGTTTGCGGTAAAGCCAAAGTTGTTCGTCTCAAAGTCCTGTTGCGCTTGTCCTTGCAACAAAAGGTTCACCCTGACCCCTTTACCAGAGTCGCTATAAGAAGCGGTGTCTTCTCCCGCACCGCCGTCGATTGTGTCTGCGCCCAAGTCGCCTAAGATGATGTCGTCCCCCCCGCCGCTGTCTATGCGATCGTCGCCTGTTCCTCCGATAAATCCGTTGTCATTGTCATTACCCGTCAGCCAGTCGTTGTAGTCTGAGCCTACGATGTTGTCGATGTTGATAAGAATGTCTCCTACGGCTTCGTTGTCGTTTGCGGTAAAGCCATTCTCCTCCTCGAAGTCCTGTTGCGCTCCTGCGAGGGTAAGGTCAACCCTGACCCCATTGCCAGCGCTCTGATAGAAGACGACGTTTCGTCCCTCACCCCCGTCGAGTGTGTCCGCGCCATCTCCGCCATCAAAGGTGTCGTTGCCCTCGCCGCCGCGTAGGATGTTGTCCGCACCGTTGCCAACCAATAAGTCTGCTTCGTTCGATCCGATCAGGTTGTTGATACCGCTGAGCTCGTCTCCGTCAGCCCAGCCGCCATCGGCATAGATGGGGTCATCGCTGAGATAGATCTTGACCCCAGCTTCCGAACCCGCGTAGTTCACCCAATCCGCGCCTTCAGAGCCCGCGAAGGTGTCGGGGTCATCGGTTGCAACAAAAGGGTTTTCCTCGCTGCCCAACCTTGCCGGCACGGCAGGCAAGGTGATTGCTGTGTCGGTGTAGCTGCCATCCGCAGCCTGAACACGCGTGTAGAAGGTGTAGCTAGACGAGGGATCGCTCGCAAATTTTAGTATATTGAGCGTGTTGCTGCTACTATCCATCACCGTGAGCGTTACGGCATCGCCCTGTCCGCGAACGAAGGTGTATGTTGCGCCCGTATAGTCGCCATTTGTCCCTTGGTTGAAGACGATTGCACCACCGTCGTCGGTTATGGTATCCGTTCCGTCGCCCGCGTTGAACAGATAGGTGTCTGCGTCCGCGCCTCCGACGAGGGTGTCTGCGCCCAAGCCTCCCTCAAGGGTGTCTGCGTCCGCGCCGCCCTCGAGGCGGTCGTTGCCGGCGAGTCCACGCAGGATGTTGTTCTTGGAGTTGCCTGTCAGCCAGTCGTTTAGACTTGAGCCATCGAGGTTTTCGATGTTGGTGAGAACATCGCCGACGGCTTCGTTGTCGTTTGCGGTAAAGCCAAAGCTGTTTGTTTCGAAGTCCTGCTGCGCTCCTGTATTAGAAAGATCAACCCTGACCCCTCTCCTAAAGGTGGGAGGAGGATAGGAATCATAGTAAGCCGTGTCTTCTCCATCACCACCGTCGAGGATGTCCGCACCCAGCCCGCCCTCTAGAAAGTCGTCGCCCTCGCCGCCGTAGAGTGCGTCGTCGTTAAAACCGCCGTAGAGGGCATCGTCGCCCGCGTTGCCCTCAAGGCGGTCGTTGCCATTGCCTCCCTGGATCTCGTTGTCGTTGTCGTCGCCTGTAAGCCAGTCGTCGTAGATTGAGCCTTGGAGATTTTCAATGTTGGTGAGGGTGTCGCCCACGGCTTCGTTGTCGTTGGCGGTAAAGCCATGCGTTCCATCAAAATCTATTTGCTTTTGCCCCTGCCCTTGCAACAAAAGGCTTACCCTGACACCTTTGCCAGAAGAGTCGCCGTAGAGAGCAATGTCTTCCGTCCCTGCTCCGCCATCGATGGTATCTGCGCCCTCGTCGCCCTGCAGCATGTCGTTTCCATAGCCGCCTTGGAGTGTATCTTCTCCTTCTTCTCCCGTGATCGTGTCGTCTCCGCCGCCGCCTCTGATGATGTTGGCAGCGCTGTTGCCGCTCAAATCATCTGCCTCGTTTGATCCGATCAGGTTGTTGATACCGCTGAGCTCGTCTCCGTCAGCCCAGCCGTCAGAGGTATAGATGGGGTCATCGCTGAGATAGATCGTGATCCCGTCTTCCGAGCCCGCGTAGTTCACCCAATCCGCGCCTTCAGAGCCCGCGAAGGTGTCGGGGTCATCGGTTGCAACAAAAGGGTTTTCCTCGCTACCCTCGAACAGTTTCGGGGGCACAACAAGCAAGGCGGGATCGATGGCTGCGTCAGGGCTACCGACGTTCCGCGTGTAGAAGGTGAAGATAGACGAGGGATCGCTCGCAAATTTTAGGACGTTGAGCGTGTTGCTGCTACTATCCCTCACCGTGAGCGTTACAGCATCGCCCTGTCCGCGAACGAAGGTGTAGGTTGCGCCCGCATATGCGTTACCTGTCCCTTGGTCGAAGACGATTGTGCCGCCGTCGTCTGCAATCGTGTCCGTGCCATCGTCGATGCCGAACACATAGGTGTCTGCGCCTGCGCCGCCCTCTAGGCGGTCGTTGCCATTTCCTCCCCGAATTTCGTTGTCGTTGGCATCGCCTGTCAGCCAGTCTGCGAAGTTGGATCCTCTGATGTTTTCAATGTTGGCGAGGGTGTCTCCCACGGCGTCGTTGTCGTTGGCGCTAAAGCCATGCGTTCCGTCGAAGTCGATTTGCGCTTCCGCCCGCGCGAGGTTCACTCTGATTCCTTCTCCGACATACCGGTATTCGGCGGTGTCTGTTCCCGCTCCGCCGTCCAAGAAGTCGTCTCCCGCATCGCCATCGAGGATGTCGTCTCCTGTGCCGCCGTGTATAATGTCGTTGCCGTTGTTTCCGTACAGAACGTCGTTGTCTGCGTCGCCGAAAAGAAGGTCGTCGCCATCTCCGCCGAGCAGATAGTCTTCACCTGCCCCGCCGTAGAGTTCGTCGTTGTCTTCTACGCCCTCAAGCCGGTCGTTGCCGTCGAGCCCTCGAAGGATGTTTTTCAAGGCGTCGCCTGTCAGCCAGTCGTTGAAGTTGGAGCCTTTGATATTCTCGATGTCGGTGAGAATGTCGTCCACGGCTTCGTTGTTGTTCTCCTCAAAGCCAAACGTTCCGTCGAAGTCTCCTTGCTCTGTTGTCAGAGCGAAGGTCACCCTGACTCCTTCTTTTGCAAACTCGTAGCTAGCGGTATCCTCGCCCTCGCCGCCGTCGATCGTGTCCCCACCCTCGCCGCCGAGGAAGCTGTTGGCAAGAGCGTTACCGCTCAAGGTGTCGGCGTGATCAGAGCCGATCAGGTTGTTGATGTTTGTAAGCGTATCTTCCGTATCTCCATGGGTGACCTTCACTTCGATGCCTTCGCCCGCAAGAGTGATCTCGACACCTGCATCCGAGCCTGCGTAGCTCACCCAGTCCGCGCCTGGCGTGCCTGTGAAACTGTCGGCACCCGCCGTTGCCAGATTCGGGTTGCGCTCGCTACCCAGAACAGCAGGAGTAGGAGTAGCACCCCCACCACCACCGCCACCGCCAGCACCACTGCCCGCGGGGTCTCCGCCGCAACCCTCCAGAAACACGCCGAGCGCGCTCGCTGACAGCAAGGCGCTTAAGATTTGGGTTTTCCTGTTATGTTTTTCCTCCCCTCCCCCGCTCTTCGAGGCGGCGAAAGGTGCGATGTTTTCGTGTTTCATGGCCATTTCTCCTGTAAGACTACTTTAAAGCAAAGAGCAATTCTTAAAAAGAATACAACCATAAATGTTAATAACGCAAGCTCATACGCAATAAAAGCCTTTATAAGCGGGAAAAAAGAGCCAAAAACGAGCAAATCGTTGCGAATCGCTGCGAATCAGTGCGAATCGGTGCGAATCGGTGCCTTGCTTTAGAGCCACTCTCACGAGGAGAGGCTTAACGGAGCAATTCTGGTTTTAACAACCTATAGACTGGAGGATTAGCCTCCTCCGATTCTCAAGCGATTCCCAGTTGCTTTTTGCGCGCATCCGACCATGCGACGACGAGCCTATCGACGGTCAAACCTATAAAAGCGATGCATAAACCCACGACCAGCCCTTTGCCTGCGTCGTTGAAGGTCAATGCCCGAAAGATCTCCTGTCCTAAGTCTGTCGTGCCGATGAAGGCAGCGATGGTCACCATAAAGAGCGCGAACATGATCGTCTGATTCACGCCGAGCATGATTTCAGGCAATGCGAGCGGCATGCGCACTTTCCACAAGACCTGTCGCGGCGTTGCACCGCAGATGAGTGCTGCCTCGATGGTTTCATGGGCTACGCCGCGCAAGCCGAAGATTGTGTAGCGCACGATCGGAATCGAGGCGTAGATTACGACCGCCATGATGGCGGCGACATCCCCGACGCGAAAGAGCATGATGACCGGAATGAGGTAGATGAAAGAAGGAAAAGTCTGCAAGCTGTCGCACACCAGCATAACCGAGCGCGTGCGTCTTTGCGATAGCGACGCCCAAATTCCCAGCGGCAATCCGATCAGCGCACAACAGAGCAAGGATACGAACACCATATAGGCGGTGATAGTGGAGCGCGCCCAATATCCCGAAAGCACGATGAACAAAACAAAGCACGAGACCGTGGCAGCCAGCCGCCATCCTCCCAGCCGATAGCCGAATGCGGCGGCGACAAACAGATAAAACGGCCATGGCAGCCACTGGAACGCGCTGCGCACGGGAATCAGCACATAGATCAACAATCCCTCGCGGAAGAAGCTGAGCGCGTCGAACCAATGCACGGTGATGTAGACGACGAAGCTGTCCCACATCGGTGCCGTCGTGACAGTCCAGCTTTTCGGGAAGGTCTGTCCTATGGGATGCAACCACGCTCCCGCCAGCGACAGCAGCACGACGACGACGGCGATGCTAGAGTGAGGAAAACGTTTCCATAACGCTCCTGTTGCTTTGCGTTCGCGCGGCTTTTTCTCGCTGAGCGCGATGCTCAAGCGGTCCAAGGTGACGGCGATGAAAACGATGGCGACCCCGATCTCAAGCGCCTGTCCGAGTCGCAACGATTGCAAGCGAAAGAGCAAATCCTGCCCCAGTCCCTTAGCGCCGATGAACGACGAGATCACAACCATCGCCAAGCATTGCATGACAACCTGATTGACCCCCAGCAGCAATGCTTGCAACGTCGATGGCAACTCGACACGCCACAACATCTGTCGCGCGCTGCATCCCGCCATGAGCCCCGCCTCGCGCACCTCGTTAGAGACGCCGCGCAAGCCGATGAGGGTAAGACGCGCCATCGGCGGAAAGGCGAACAAGATCGTTGCGATCACGCCCGCCTTGTGCGAAACGCCGATAAAGATGGCGACGGGGATGAGATAGGAGAAATGCGGCAGGGATTGCAAGACATTGAGAAATGGCCAGACGATCCTCTCGACTCGCCGCGAGCGAGCCGCAGCGATGCCGATGCCCAAGCCCAAGCCCGCCGCGATCGGAGCGGCAACTAAAACGACCGAGAGGGTTATCAGCGACAGCGTCCATTTTCCGAAGAGTGCCATGTAGAAGATGCAACCCGCCGCGAGCAAAGCAAGCCGCGCCCCCCTCAGCCACCAACCGAACACAAAGGCGAGCCCGACAAGAGCTGTCCAAGGCAGTGGCGGCAAGTGCCACGCAGAAAAACCTGATACCAACAAGCCCTCCACGATTCCCAGCGGCACATCCACAACGGAGGCGATCCCTCGTGTGATATCGCGAAAAGTGATGCCGAACAGCAGAGGGGTGCTTTTCAAAAACTCGACGACGGCGTTGATGATGTCGATGAAGGGCAAGCCCATCTCGCGCGGCCAAACGCGCGTCCAAGCGGGCAGAAGCTGTACGACACCCACGATGCCGCCCGCGCCAGCCAGCAAGAAAAGCCAAAACTTGAGGCGCAACGCAGTCGACACGCCAGACCTCGCGGCAACAAGATCCGTCATGTAAACATGACTTTCATCAGAGCCTCGCGCGAAAGGCTACCGACCCTGCGCCCTTGAGCGTCGACGACGGCATAGGGAGTGTTGCTCGACAAAACACGCTCGGCGACGCTTGCCAGCGAGGCATCTTGAGAAACGCTCGAAGCATTAGCTACTCCTTTGCCCACTTCCTTGCCCACTCCTTTGCCCGCCTCCATTACGCTACGCACCGAGACGACTTTTTCGCGTGCGATGCCGCGCGTGAACTCGCGCACATAGGCTGTTTTTGGCGACAAGACGATTTCTTCGGGCGTTCCTGTTTGGACGATAAGTCCCTCGTTCATCAGCACGATACGATCGGCGAGGCGAATCGCTTCGTCGAAGTCGTGGGTGACGAACAGGATGGATTTTTTCAAGCGGTTCTGAAGCTTGAGAAATTCGTCCTGCATCTCGCGGCGGATCAGCGGATCGAGCGCGGAGAAGGGTTCGTCTAAAAACCACAGCTCGGGTTGCACTACGAGCGAGCGAGCGATCCCGACGCGCTGCTGCTGTCCGCCTGAGAGCGAACGGGGATAGTAGTCTTCGCGTGCTGCCAAGCCGACCAGTTCGATCGTCTCGCGCGCGCGGCGAAAGCGCTCTTCACGCGCGACCCCCTGCATCTCCAAGGGAAAGGCGACATTTTCCAGCACCGTGCGATGCGGCAACAGGGCGAAGTGCTGGAAGACCATTCCCATGCGATGCCTGCGAATAGCGATCGTCTCGGCTCGGCTGGCTTTGAGAAAATCTTTTCCCTCGAACACGACCGTCCCGAACGACGGCTCGACCAGCCTTGAGAGGCAACGAATCAGCGTCGACTTGCCAGAGCCAGAAAGCCCCATCACCACCAAAATCTCGCCACGATGAAGGTCCAACGAGGCATCGCACACCGCAGCCTCCCCTCCCATCGCGCGCAAGGCATCGAGCTCCGAGAGGTTGAAAGAAAAGTTCGAGAGTCTACGCGCGCTTGCGCCATACACCTTCCACAGCCCTTTGCAAGACAGCAAAGGTTTTTCGGACGCTCGTTCGTTCATCGCTCTTTAATCTCCCTCACCCTATGTCCCTATGCCCCTATGCCCCTATGTCTCTCCCCCCTTTCGACCTTTTTTTTTGCAAAAGGCTCTCCCCGCTCCACCCTCAAGAATCGTCCAAAGAACTATCTTGAGGGCAACGCGAGGAGAAAAGCCTCATGCTAGGAAAAAGTCTACTTCCACTCTTTCCATTTTTCGTTGTCGGCAAGCCACTTGTCTGCGGCGGCTTCGGGCTCAAGCCCGTCGACGTCGGCAAGTTTTGCCATCACGGCGATATCCAAGTTTGTGAAGTCGATCTGCTTGATGATATCGAAGGCGTCGGAATTTTCTTCCTGAAACTTCTTCGACATGCCGATCTTCAGATAGCCACCCTTAGGATTGCCGCAATCGTAGGTTTTTTCCTTGTTGATACCCCACGATGCATCCTTTTGACACGCTTCGTCGTATTCGGGAAATTCGATGAACTTGCCGTCGTAGATCGCCTCGATGAAGTTTGGTGTCCAGTTGAACAAGACGATTGGCGCCTTACGCTCAGATGCCGACTTCAGCTCTGCCCAGAGTGCTGCTGCCGAACCTGCGTTCACGACCTTGAAGTTGACGCCCAAGCCTGCGACACGCTCGTCGTCGTGCTTCAGCCAGTCCACGGGACCTGCCAAGAAGCGGCCTTTGGGTTTTGTCTCGGCGGTAGCGAAAAGTTCTGCGCAAGCATTGAGCGCTTCCCAATCGGGCAGACCGGGGCACGCTTCTTCCACATAGCTTGGATACCACCATTCTTCGCGCGTCTTAGCCGAGTGGGTCGCAGCATCGACGACGCAGCCTTGCTCGACGACCTTTTCGAAGGCGACACCGAACGCTCCTTGCCACACTTCGTGGACGACATCGATATCCCCTTCGCACATCGAGGTATAGACTACCTGACTGTCGGAGGGAACATACTCGACCTTGAAGCCTTGGCCTTCCAAGATCTTGCCGACGATTTGCGCACCGACGATTTGGCTCGACCAATTGTGGACGGGAATGCGAATCGGCGCTGCTTCTGAGCGCATCATCATTTTGTCCTCGTCGTCGTTACTACAGCTAGTAACGCCGATGGCGAGGAACGATAGGGCGACCACGAACGCGACGCACCCTAGCGGTTTTTTGAATATTTCCATTTTTCTGTCTCCTTTACGGTTGCAACGAGAGCCATCCCCCCTACGAGACTCTCCCTTGTTGAGTGCTTACAACCCTCTATAAGGAGCAAAAAGCCAAAGGTCAAAGCGAAAACTAAGTAGCCAAAGGCAAAGAGCAAAGAGAAAAAAGCAACTCTTTGTAGCGCACTATAGTTGATTGCAGAGAAAAAGCAAGAAAAAAAGATAAGGCAAAAAAAACTTGCCCCAAAAGCTCCCCTTTGCTACGATAGCACAGAAGTAAGGGAATCTCGCAAGCAAAAAACGGCGAGAATACTACGAGAACAATACGATGGCATTAGCAGAAACTCTTACTACTCCTCTTGTAGCTGCCGCCCGCCCCATCGCTCCTCCCCAACAAAAAGAGAGCAAAATAGGGCTCCCAACAGGGAGCATAGGCGCGCAACCCAATCTGCTGCTACCCACGCTGCGCGGCGGCGTGCGCATGCCTGGGCTGCCGCTCTTTCCCCTCGGCGTCGAACGATATACTGTCCAAGGAGGCGGCAATCTCGCTCTCGAAGTCTTTCCCGACGATGTCCTCACCTTCGTCAACGAAGAAGGCTTGCAACCCGCTAACCTCGCCGCCTTCGAACTCCACCTCGACAAAAACAATGCCCAAAAAAGTGATACAGGACTGGTAGGAGCAACAAGCCTCCCTCAAAGCGAGAGCGTTGCAACTTTTTTCCAAACCGACGACGCAGCCTCCGACGCACGCACGCTGCGCGCCAAGCTGAAAGCGCGTGGCTGCGACCTCCGCACAAAGACACGCGAACTCTTCTCGGCGCACGGACGCGCGGGCGAGCAAAAAACCTTCACCGTACGCTCTCCCGCGCTGTTGCTGCTCTGCGCGCAAGGCAGAGAATCTACGCCGCACGAAAGCATATCCCCCTCCCCCGTACTGCTTTATGTGAAGCGTGCCTCCGACGAGAGCAGGCAAAAAGCCGCCTTCCGTCTGCCTCCCCCGCTCGCAGACCCCCTGCAAGACTTCACCCTGCAACCCGGCGAGGCGAAAGCCTATGTCGTCAAAAAGGGACAGCTCGTACAAATTCTCGATGTACGAGGAAGAGAATGCTCGGATTTCCAAGCCTACGACCTGCGCGCGTTGGAGCGCAAACAACTGCGAGATATCGACCCCACGACGACTCGCTCGTTGGTTGGCAACATTTATCCGAACCCCGGGCTTTTCGCCAAATACTTCTCGATAGACCAAAAAGCGCTGATCGAAATTGTGCAGGATACCGTCGGTCGCCACGACTCCTTCAGCTTGGCTTGCACGGCGCGCTACTACGAAGACGCAGGCTATCCTGGGCATGTCAATTGCTCGGACAACCTGAACGCTCAAGCCACGCCGTACGACATCCCCGAGCGCGCAGGCTGGCCCGCCATCAACTTCTTCTTCAACACAATGCTGGAGGGCGACCACAGCCTCGTCTCCGACGAGCCTTGGAGCAGACCAGGTGACTATGTCTTGTTGCGTGCTCTCGAAGATCTCGTGTGCTTCTCGACCGCCTGCCCCAGCGACATCGGTCCCGCCAACGGCTGGAACCCCACCGAAGTGCAAGTGCGGGTCTATGCCAAACAAACCCCCTTCGATACAGGAACAGGAGTACGTATGACAACCCAAAGCGACACAAAACTCACGAAGGAAACCGCCTTCCACAAACGCTTTGCGCAAAAAACGCGCAACTTCGGCAACTATAACGGCTACTGGCTCGCCGATGATTTCACAGGGCAAGGCGCCATCAGCGAGTACTGGGCTTGCCGCGAGAAGGTGATCGTAACCGACCTCTCGCCTTTGCGAAAATACGAGGTGCTAGGACCAGACGCAGAAAACCTCTTGCAATGGTGCGCAACGCGCAACATGAAAAAACTCGCCATCGGACAGGTCGTCTATAGCGCGATGTGCTACGAGCACGGAGGAATGATCGACGACGGAACAATTATGCGACTCGACGAGAATAACTTCCGATGGATCGGAGGCAGCGACGATTCGGGCTTGTGGATGAAAGAGCAGGCGCAAAAGCGAAACCTCGACGTTTGGGTGAAGAACGCGACCGATCGCTTGCACAACATTGCCGTGCAAGGACCGAAAAGTAGAGAAGTGTTGAAAACATTGTTTTGGACAGCTCCGCAGCAGCCAACGCTAGAGGAGTTGGGATGGTTTCGTTTTTCTGTCGCGCGCTTGGGCGATTTCCATGGTGCGCCTGTGGTGATCTCGCGCACAGGCTATACGGGAGAGTTGGGCTATGAGATCTTCTGTCATCCGAAGGATGCCACCGCAGTTTTCGATGCTGTTTGGAAGGCGGGCGAGCCGCACGGGATCGTTCCGTTGGGGCTTGCTGCGCTCGATCTGCTGCGAATCGAGGCGGGGCTAGTGTTTGCGGGCAGCGAGTTTTGCGATCGCACCGATCCCTTTGAGGCAGGGATTGGCTTCACAGTTCCTTTGAAGAGCAAGCAGGACGATTTTTGCGGCAGGCAGGCATTAGAGCGTCGCAAGGATTCGCCGCAACGAAAACTCGTAGGATTGGAATCCGAGAGTGCTCTCGTGCCGAAGGGGGGCGATTGTGTCAGGGAGGGACGCGCGCAGATAGGCGAGATCACCTCTGCGATGCGATCGCCTATTTTGGGAAAAACCATCGCTTTGGCAAGGTTGGAGATCGACTATGCCGTCGACGGCAGAGAAGTCGAGGTGGGGCAGTTGGACGGACATCAAAAACGGATTCCTGCTCGTGTTGTGCCTTTTCCGTTTTACGATCCCAAAAAAGAGAGGGTTCGAGCTTAACGCATGCGTTATGGTATAAAATTAAAGTATTAGTTTAACGGAGGGGCAACGGGTGAAAGAAGGGGAGGAAGGAAAGGAGATCGATGCTTCGAGTAGCGAAGTTTCGCAAGATTTCTTGGCATGGCAGTGTCGGGTTCGTCAGGAGGCGATGCGTGGTGGTGAGGGCAGACCGAGCGAGGGTATGATAGCTTGTGTGTTAGAGCCTGAGCGTTGTTTGAACTCGAAGATTATTTTTTTGCTGCATCGAGAGGATGCGGATGCGTATGTTTCGCAGTTTCGCTTTATTGTACAGAGCAGTTTTGATCCGAAGGAGCGGCGGGATCGTGGGTTGAAGGTTTTGTCTAGCACTTACTATCAGAACAGTCCGATGTTTCGGAGTGTTGTGACGGCGGTTTTTCATAAGGGTTCGGGTATTGCGAGGGAGTTATGCGATGCGGGGAGGGTTAGATTTTCGTGTTGCGGGGCGGGGCTTGGGTTTGAGGTGATGGGGAGGGTTGAGGAGCTAAAGAAGGGGGATGCGTTGCGGGAGGGGAGTTTGTGGCACAATAGATTATTTGCGGTGCAGGGGGAGCAGTGTGTTGTTGGGGTATGGATTGAGGGGGTTGTGCGGAGGGAGTGATTAACAGGTAAGGTGTGTGCTTGTCTCTGCTTGCGTGTGTTTTTTAAAATATTGTTGCGGAGTGGGAGGTGTGTCTGCCTCTGCTTGCCTGCGCTTTTTAAGGAGCGCGCTTCACAGAGGCAGACACGCTTTTTTAATTTTGTAACAGATGGCGGTAGTGTCCCAAAAAACGGGACTCGTGTATTGACGAGTAAACGACGCGCGCGTAGCGCGCGGGGGGGCGCGGGGGGATAAATTCCCCCCGCAAAAAAAACTGCGCGTGAGCGTAGCGAAACGCGCAGCCTCTTGTTACCCAAAGCGCATTGCGAAGCAATGCGCAACAGCCTCACAACACGGCACGATGTTATTGTTTTTCCTCGCCCTAAAGACAAGAAGAACGCGCGAAGCGCGACAACGCCCTATCTATCGATACAAAGTTTTTTTGTTTAAATAATCAGGTAGTGACTTCTTCTATTTTTTTTATTATTTCGGACAAATCAGCCCTTACCCATTCGTGTCTATTTGGGAATGTGTCGTGGATAATTGTTTCAGTCTCTCTAAATTTATGTGTATATTTTTTGTACTCAATTTTATAATTTCTGCCAGGGTCAGAAGTTTGATAAGTGCTTAATCTTAATTGCCAATCTTTAGCAATGCCCACCTTGTATTCGCCTTTATAATTTTTATGAGAGATAATATAGACATATTTTTTTAATAGGTAACCCTCTCCTGTGTCCGTTCTTCTTGGTGGCGTTGTTGTGTAGTTGGCTTTGCCTCTAAAAAGGTCTTCGGGAACTTCTTTTCTTATTCTTTCATTCACAAGTTCAAAGGCTTTATGAGAAACATCAATGCCTATCCATTGACGCTCAAGCCTCTCGGCAGCCACACAAGTCGTGGCACATCCGCAGAAGGGGTCAAGGACAAGGTCGCCCTTGTTGCTACTAGATTGAACTACCCTCTCTAACAGGGTTAAGGGTTTCTGCGTAGGATATCCTAAGTTCTCGTCCTTTTCTTTAGCTTTAGGGAACCACCCTTTCTGTCCGTACAATTGCTTTATATCCGTCCATGTACTAGATAATGGAACCCCCTTGCTCTCATCCAAATACTGCTTAATTATTTCATCTTTTCCTGTTCTTGTTCTCGTTCGATATTTCCTACCATCCTCATCTTGGTGACGAAACCATTCTAGGATATATTCACTGCTGTATGGTGTATATTGACGGTTATATACATGATGACCATGATTTACAGCGTACGAAAACAAGGTGTCATGAGCTTTTACTGGTTTCCTACCACCCGCACGTCCGCCAGATGGCGTTCCGTAATTCCATATAATTTCATTTATAAAATTCTTTTCGCCAAAAACACAATCCAAGAGAATCTTTATATAATGAGACATAGTTTGATCGCAGTGAAAATACAAACTGCCAGATTCTTTTAATACTCTTTGACATTCAATCATTCTAATGGCCATATAACAAAGATAGCAATAGTTATACTTGTTGCCTATATTTTTTATACCTATAAGAAAGTTATATGTTTCGTCGTAATCTTCCTTGATGGTTTGCACCCACTCATCCTTTACATCTTCTTCTCTGAAAATATCTAAAAATTCAGCACCTTCAGCACTGCTCCCTATCGGAGCAACAAAATTTTTTTTCTTGTTAAACGGCGGATCAAGGTAGATTAGATCTACGCTCTCTGAATCCATGCCCTGCATAATCCCTAAATTATCATGACAGAATATAGTACGATTTTGTATGTTACTTTGCATTCTATAACACAGCTTAAAATTTTCCGTACGCCTCCCTCAGCGCTACCATCGGATGCCGCCTAGACATCTGAAACTTCACCAACAACTCCCTCGCAATCATATCCCTTTCCTGCTGCCCCTCAGGCAGTTTCATCCCCTCAGGAACTAGCACCCACGCATTAATGTTCCGATCAAACACCGCAGGAAGATCCGCCTCATAGCCCATGTGTACATCCTCTAACCAGTTCAAATCATCCCACCCCATCACCTCCATATACTTCTTCAAAAACGGAGTCAGCAAGCCCAAGTTCGGCACAAGATTCACATCATAGCGATACCCAATATGCTGACCAATGTCCTTCGCACGCTGCTGCGTGTCTAACTTCTTTTCTTCTTTCTCACTCATGATACGCTCCTTTTATTTTGTTAGATTGCTCAATAACGACTCATGTCCGGCTGTCCCACAGTATGCTGCGAGCCAGCCAACGGTACCAACGCCAACGCCGATGCCTCCATCGTCAATGCCGCCAAATCTTCAGGCTCCAAGCTATGCACATTTGTCTTTCCGCAAGCTCGAGCCATCATCTGACATTCGATCGCTAAAGTATGCAAAAAGTTATACACTCGCTCCGCAGCACGATCGGGATCTAGCCTCTTACGCAACTCGGGATCTTGCGTCGCAACTCCCACAGGACACCTCCCCGTATGACAATGATAACAATAGCCCGCCTCAACGCCCATCTCCTCCTCAAAGTTCGCTTCCTCAATATCCTTGTTGCAATTCAACGCCATCAAGGCAGAATGCCCGATAGCTACCGCATCCGCTCCCAACGCCAACGCCTTGGCAACATCTCCGCCGTTGCGAATTCCTCCCGCATAGATCAAGCTCACCTCCCCACTCTTTCCTACATCGTCCAAAGCCTTCCTCGCCTGACGAATAGCCGCAATCCCCGGCACCCCCGTCTCCTCAGTCGCCAAGTGCGGACCTGCACCCGTTCCCCCCTCCATGCCGTCGATGTAAATCATGTCAGGTCCCGTCTTCGCCGCCATCCGCACATCGTCATAAACGCGCGCCGCGCCCAGTTTCAACTGGATCGGGATCTGCCAATCGGTCGCTTCGCGGATCTCCACGATCTTCAACGCCAAATCGTCAGGCCCCAGCCAGTCGGGATGGCGCGCAGGAGATCGTTGGTCGATTCCCGCCGGCAAGGATCGCATCTCGGCTACCTGATCGGTGACCTTCTGCCCCATCAAATGTCCGCCTAATCCCACCTTGCAACCCTGCCCGATGAAGAACTCGCAAGCATCCGCCAAACGCAAGTGGTGTGGGTTGAAGCCGTATCGAGACTGAATGCACTGGTAAAACCATTTCGACGAATAACGCCGCTCGTCGGGGATCATTCCTCCCTCGCCCGAGCAGGTCGCGGTTCCCGCCATTGTCGCACCGCGCGCCAGGGCTATCTTCGCCTCGTATGAAAGCGCGCCGAAGCTCATTCCCGTGACATAGACGGGGATGTCCAACACGAGCGGACGCTTCGCGCGCGGTCCCAACACCGTTTTGGTTAGGCACTTCTCGCGATAGCCCTCGATTACGAATCGCGTGAGCGTGCCTGGCAGAAAGGTTAGATCGTCCCAAGTGGGTATTTTTTTGAAGAGCGAAAAGCCGCGCATGCGATAGCGACCGAGCTCGGACTTGATGTGAATATCGTCGATCACCTCCGGCGGAAACATGAAGCTCTGTCCCAAGGAGTGCCGATTGCGTCCCCCTCCAAAGTTATGCTTGCCGTTGTGTTCTTTCGCCATGCCTGTTCTCCTCGTGTTCGATTGTTGTTTTATAAGACGAGTTTTTTCTCGGAGGGTTCCAAGTTGTCGTAGTTCCACAGCTGCTTTCCTGATACAACTTTGCTCCACTTCTTCGGAGCAGGCAACTCGTACATGGCAAGTTTGCGTTGAAGAAACGCTTTGTCCAGTTCGGTCATCTGCCCTTCGACGGCATCGACACCGAGACTTGCGATCTTTCCGCCGACGAAGATGGTACCGTCGTACATAGAATCGCCCAAGTTTTTTCCAGCGTCTCCGCAAACGATCATTCTTCCGCGTTGCATCATGAATCCGGAGAGGATTCCGGTTTTTCCTCCGATGATGATCGTTCCGCCCTTCATGTCGATTCCCGTGCGCGATCCGACATCGCCCTTGCAAACGAGATCGCCGCCACGCAAAGCTGCGCCGAAGGTTGATCCTGCGTTTTTCTCGATGACGACAGAGCCTGCCATCATGTTCTCTGCGCACGACCACCCGACTCGCCCCTTGATGCGGATATTTGGCCCGTCGATCAAGCCGCAACCGAAGTATCCCAAGCTGCCCTCGATCTGCAAGTTCAGGCGGTTGAGAATACCCACCGCCAACGAGTGTTTTGCTCCAGGGTTCTGCAGCACGATAGTGCCGTAGCCCTCGCTCATGAGTTGCCTAATTTTGCAGTTGACGGCTTTAGCGTCGAGTTCTGCCACGTCGAGGGTGGCGCGTTTGTTGTAATCGACCTCGTAGGACTGAGGATAGGTGAAGTTTTCTTCCTCTTCAGGAGCGAAGAAGGTCTGCTGCGTGCGTCCGCTGAGTCGCTCGTGATGCATCGCCTCGTGCGTCCCCGCCTTTGTCGAGGTTTGTTTTAGTGATGTCGCCATACCCTGACCTCCCCTTCGTAAGGATCGCTTGTGTCGATCTCGTGAGGAAAGACGCTACGGATCGCCACTTCTTCGGATGCGAGCGCGATGAAGTCGTCGCTTTCGTATAGCACCATGGGTTTAGCTGCCATGGAGTCCTTCGCCATGCCCAAGCTGTCGTGGGTAGCGACGAGGTATGTGAAGACGCCGTCGAGCACATCGACCGAATCCTCCATCGCCTTTTCGAGCTCGCTTCCCTCAGCGAGACGATCGGCAATATAGACGGCGATGAGTTCGCTGTCGCAGTTGGACATGAAGCGATGCCCTCGCCGTTCCATCTCGCGGCGCGAGTTCCAATAGTTCGTCAGCTGCCCGTTGTGGACGACGGAGATGTCGGCGAAGGGGTAAGCCCAGTAAGGATGGGCGGAGCGTATGTCGACATCCGATTCGGTCGCCATGCGCGTATGCCCGATCGCGTGCGAGCCTTTGAAACTTTCAAGCCCGTATCCCGTTGCAATCTGCTGTGCGTCTCCGAGATCTTTGACGAGTTCCAAAGCCTTGCCGAGCGAGAGGATCTCTGCGCCCTCGACATCTTCGACGAAGTTGGCGAGCAGTCGCAAGTCTCCCTCGAAGGTGAATTGATAACGATAGGCGTATTCGCGCGCCTTTTCGGCTCGAATATTTTCAGCTCCCAGCTCCTTGAGCCGCGCCTCGACGATCTCCCTGCGCTCGGCGATCTGCTTCGTTATCCCAAAGCCGTGCAAGGTCTCCTCCTGCTCGGCGAACTTGATGCGCATGACATAGTCGCTGCCCGCATTTTCTCCAGAGTTTCCATAGAGCGCCAAGCCCGTTGAATCCGGTCCGCGATGCTTCAGCGCCATGAGCATCTTTGTCATCTGCTCGCCGATCTTCGCCTGCCGCCCCTTGTGAATGAGTCCCGCTATGCCGCACATAGTCCTCTCCTTTAGTTGTGTTTGTTATATCTCTGGTGTCGAGGTGTCAAGGCAGGCAATCCCAGTAAGTATCGAGATCCCACTCGGTCACGGTGCCCATGAATCGTTCCCACTCGTCGCGCTTGTAGTGCATGAAGACCTTGAGCATGTCTTCTGGCATGGAGGCCTTGATGACCTCGTCATCGTCGAGCCGATCCAAGGCTTCGCCGAGCGAGAGAGGAAGTTTTTTGACCTTTTTGCCTTGTTCGGTCGCCTCGTAGATGTTGCGACTTTCCGGCTCGCCCGGATCCATGTTTTTGTCGATGCCATCGTCGAAGGCTTGCAAGATAGCGCCCGCCATGAGGTAGGGGTTGACCATGGAATCGACCGCGCGATATTCGAAACGTCCTGGTGCGGAGACGCGCAAGCCGCAAGTACGGTTTTGGTATCCCCAGTCGGCATAGACGGGCGCCCAAAAGCCGGTATCCCACAGGCGACGGTAAGAGTTGACCGTCGAGCTGCCGATGGCGGTGAGCGCAGGCAGATGCTCGACGACCCCGCCGATCGACTTCAAGCCGATAGGGGCAGGCTTGCGCGGATCGAGCTTGGGGTCGGGCATGAAGAAGTTTTCGCCGCCTTGCCAGTATGCGAATGCTTGCGACATTCCCGTCGTGCCATCGCGTTGCAGAGATTCTTTCGTCTTTTCCTCGCCCCCCTTCCACAGAGAAAGGTTGTGGTGACAACCCGATGCAGAAACGCCCATGAAGGGCTTGCTCATAAAACAGGCGATGAGGTTTTCTTCGCGCGCGACTTGCGCGCAGATTTGTCGATAGGTAGCCAAGCGGTCGGCGGTGCGCAGGCAATCGTCGTAGGTGTAGTTGAGTTCCAGCTGTCCTGGCGCGTCCTCATGGTCGCCTTGGATCATGTCCAAGCCCATGGCGCGCGCGTAGCGAATCACCTTCATAAAGACGGGACGCAAGGATTCGAATTGGTCGATGTGATAGCAGAAGGGTTTAGAAAAGCCTTCGCCAGGTTTTCCATCCTCGCGTCGTTTGAGCCACATCATTTCAGGCTCTACGCCACTGCGCATCTGCATTCCGTGTTTTTTCTGAAAGGCTTCGTGGAGGATGCGCAAGTTTCCTCGGCAATCGGAGGTGAGGTGTCCGCCGGGGTTTTCCTCTTCTTCGCGGTTGCGGAAGCAGGTGACATAGACGCTAGCGACGCGTTTGTCCCACGGCAGTTGCACGAAGGTTTCGGGGTCGGGAATGCCGACCAACTCTGACGCCTCAGGACCGTAGCCGATGTACTGCCCGTGCCTGTCAGTAAACAGGTTGGCGGTCGAGCCATAGACGAGTTGGAAGCCTTTTTGCGCCAAGCTCTCCCAATGGTCTGCAGGCACACCCTTGCCGACGATGCGTCCCGTCACGGAGATGAATTGATAGTAGATATATTCGATCTTCAAACTATCGATGAGTTTTCTCACCTCTTTGACGCGCTCGGCGCGTCCTTTTGCCTCGACATGGGCTTCCAAATCACTCATGGGTTGTCTCCTAGTATTGACATGAAAGGGAGAGCATCAGCTCCATGGAAAGGGGCTTTTGCTCGTGGGGTGTACATCGCCGCGTTTGTAGCGCGCGAAACGGAAGGGTTGCAGCAAGGCACTTTGTGCGCCCAAAAGCTCTTCGGCGACGAGGTGCCCGACCCCGATCATTTTATAGCCGTGGTTTGAATCGGCGATGACATAGACATTGTCGCAGAATCGGTCGAAGACGGGAAAGCTGTCGGGAGTCATGCATCCGACGCCGCCTGATGGTTCGTCGAGGTAGAGGGATCGTTTCCCCTCGAATCGTTTTTGGCAGGTAGCGAGCGCGGCACACCACATGTCGGGAAATGTTTTGCGCGCAATGAACTGCGGCGATTCGGGACCGTAGGGGTCGACGGCAACTTTCTCTGCTTGGAGGTCGATCTCATACGGAGCCGCTCCTCCTTGCACACCGCCGAAGTTTCGGTCGGGCTTGTAGTAGATGCCCCACAAGCCTTCCTCTGAGATCGTCTTGCCGCTGGCTTTGTCGGTGAGGGGTTGCTCGGAATCCACATGCAGCACGGGCGGCGTCTTGCCGTCGTTGGTCTGCTGGTACGAGGGATCGACTTGCAACACGCCTTCTTCCAGCTGCCAGTATCGCCACATTGGAACTTTTTTGGGAACTTTTTTGGGAACGCTTGTCGTAGTGGAGTTGTCGCCGTTGTTTTCTTTGCTGTTATGAGTGTTCGACAAGGAGATTTCTTTGGGCAAGTCGAGCATTGCCCAAAAATCACGCACCCAAGGTCCTACAGCGACGACGACCTGCTCGCACGCGATTGTGCCTTTGTCTGTGATTACGGCGCGCACGGCGGGCGATCCGTTGTCGCGCTGGAATCCTGTGACTTTGCATTGAGAGATGATTTGCACGCCTTTGTCGCGAGCTTTTTTCGCCAAACCTTCGAGGGATGCTTTGTTGTGAGCAAATCCGCCGCGTTTTTCGTGTAACACCGATGTTGTGTCTTCCATCTGCCAGTCTTCGACGATGTTTTTCATGTAGTTTCTGCAATCGTCTTTTCCTTCGACGAAGGTTGATTCGTATCCGATATCTTTTTGCTCGGCGTATATTTGAGCGACATTTTCGTGCATGACCTCCGGGCTGATCTGCATGTAGCCTACGGAGTGGTAGTGAAAGGCTTCGGGATCGCTTTCCCATACACCTACGCTGTGCGCCATCAGTTCGCGCATTGCGGGCTGGAAGTAGTTGTTGCGCACGACTCCGCAGGCGATTCCGCTTGCTCCTGCTCCGATGTTGCCTTTGTCGATGATGACGATCGATGCGTTCTCTTTACCTCGCGCGTGTAGCAGTTCGCTCAGTCGCCATGCGAGCGACAGCGAGTGTATTCCTGCGCCGATCAGGACATAGTCTGCGGATTTTGGCAGCGTCATACTTGACCCTCCCTCCTTGTTTTCTGCGCGCTTGCTAGACGTGCAACCTCTCGCGGCACTATAGGAGGGGTGAGGGTGCGATTGCAAGTTTTTTTTGCACTTTTTCATTCTTTTTTTCTTTTTAGGAGCTTGCAACGCTTCTCCATCCCGTCTACAAGGGAGAAGATTGTCTCGCGCTCAACGCGAGACTGCACGAATAGGAAGAGCAAAAGAGAACTAAAGAGAAGAAGGGATGAAGGATGACAAAGAAATACGGAGTCCTTTGCGAAGCGTTCTTCGAGATTGTTTCTCGCGGACGCTTTTTTTTTGCGAGAACTGCCTTTCTGCTGCTTTTCCTGAACCCTATTCCTGACAAGGAGGTCAACGAATGGATACCGACATAGGAGCTCTCACCATCGTCTTCACAGAGTTTTACTACTGGCTGACGGTTCCCTTGATGTTTCTCATCCATGTGGGCTTCTGTCTTTACGAGGTAGGCGCCTCGAGACGGAAGAACACGACCCACACGCTTCTGAAGAATGTGATGCTCATCCCTTTGGTGACGATCACCTTCTACTTCTTCGGCTGGTGGATTTACTTCGCCTTTCCCAATGGTCCCTTCATTTTCGAGGGGAAAGGGCTTGTAGCGTCTCCGAACGCCGTTCCTTGGAGCGAGCTGATGGGTGCGCACCTCGGTGGTCCTCCTGCCTCAGGCAGCATGACGAGCGCGGACGACAATGCCTTTTGGGCTAGGATCAACGGCGTGTTTTGGGCGGCGTTCCTGCTCTTTGCTTGGACGGCGGCGTCGATCGTCTCCGGTGCTTTGATCGAGCGGATTCGCAACCAAGCCTTTTGGATCATCGCCATCATGATTGGCTCTGTGACTTGGGTCATCGATGCCTCTTGGGGGTGGCATTGGGACGGCTGGATGGTCAAGCTGCTCGGCTACCACGACGCTTACGCTTCAGGCGTGATCCATGCGATTGCAGGCGGAACGGCACTCGGTGTGCTTTGCCACTTGGGTCCCAGGATCGGCAAGTTCCGCAAAGACGGCACACCGCGCGACATTCCACTGCAGAACCCATGGCTAGTTTCGATCGGATTGTTTCTGATCTACACTGGCTTTTGGGGCTTTTATGTGGCGTGCAACGTGCCTATCATCGATGCGGCTTCGATCGGCGCGCAAGGGGAGGTGTTCACGGGGACGAACATCTACCTGACGCCGACGACGCTTTCGGCGATCACCTTCAACTTCTTGATGTCTCTGTCTGGCGGTCTGCTTGTGGGCTACGCGGTTTCGCGTGGCGATGCGTTTTGGACTTTCTCAGGCGGATTGGCAGGGGTTATCGCGGCATCTGCCGGCAACGATCTCTACCACCCTCTACAAGCCTTGTTCATCGGAGCGATCGGTGCCTATTCGGCATACAAGCTTCACGGCTGGGTTGAGAGGAAATTCAAGATCGACGATGCTGTCGGTGCTGTGGCTGTCCATGGTTACGCGGGCGTTGTTGGACTTGTGATCGCGGGCTTTGTGCTGTGGGGCTATCCTTCTTCGGGCTTCGAGGGCTATGCTCCGATCACGCCTTGGGGACAGGCTATCGGTGCTGTGATCATGTTCGTTGTGCTGGGCTTCATTCCGGGGTATGTGTTAGGTTGCGTGCTCAAGATGCTTGGCATGCTGCGCATTCCGAAGAATGTCGAGTTGGCGGGGTTGGACTGTCAGTTCATCGACGACGATGCGAAGGCTTCTAAGGAGCTCAAAGACGCCGAGCTTGCTCAGGCGAAGAAATCCTAACCCGTAAGGAGGAACAAGGATGTCTCCCACAATCTCCAGTTGGGCGGTCGATCTGACGCAAGTCGGAGCGATCTACCCGTGGCTCGGTAGCGAGTGTCTGCTGTACATCTTGGGGCTGATCTTTTGGATTGGCTTCCATGCGTGGCAGATCGTTTTCGAGAACCGCAATCTCGCGAGGGAGGAAAAACATTTCTCTGGCGACAAGCTGAAAAAAGCCATCGATGCCAACGGCTCCTAACCGAGCGGCTTTGATGGGCGGAGGGGCGGAGCGAGAGCTTCGCCCCTTTGCTTTGGGAGCGCAAGGCGGTGCGCTCGCTTTACCCCTCGCTTTATCGCATCCCTTGCCATCCCATCCTTGCCATTTTTCGTGGTGTAATTTTTTTGATTTTTTTTTCATTTTTAGCTTGACTTGTGTTTATAGGATAGGCATTGTGCGCGTTGAGTGCGATTGCACTGCATGTTGAACACCATCTTCGAGGAAGTCATGAGACACGAAAACATCACAACGCTTAACACATCGTCCCTTGCTACATCGTCGAGCGAAGGGAATGAGGGAAAACGCAACAAGAAAGCTCAAATTTTGAGTGCCTTGCTATCTGCGAGCGCGCTCGGCGTGTTTCTGGAGGGTTGCGGCGGCGATGAAGCCGCGGTCAGAGGCTCTACTCCTCCTATTCCTATTTCTGGTCCTCTGGGTAGCGAGTTCAACCCGTATCGGGGAACGGCGGAGGCAGACAGCTTCAAGGGTAATCAATTCAATGTGCCAAGCTTGGACTGGGTGAGCTACGCAGACACGGAAGCAAATGCTGAAGACACAACAGACACAAGCGGTGTCACCATCACTCTTCTTGAAGATGTCGATAATCTTGCCAAGTTTGCTGCCACGACTTCAGGCAGCTGGGCTGAGGGAGATAGTCTGATAGGGTTCAACAACGTGTACGGATCGGATCAAGACGACGAATTGACTGGCAACAGCAATGACAACACCTTTCGTGGTAACTTGGGTGCCGACACCCTAACCGGCGGCGCGGGTAACGACATCCTCGACGGCGGCAGGGGTGACGATATCGACACCCTCCGCGGCGACAAGGGGGACGACTTCCTCCAAGGCCACGAGGGTGCGGATATCCTCGACGGCGGCGAGGGTGACGAGGTTATTGGTGACTGGGTTTCTTATGGCAACTCTGAGCTGGGGGTCAGGATCGACCTTACCATCCAAGGAGGAGTGCAACTGGACTTTGTTGACCCGGATCCAGATACACCGAATCCATTGACCGATGGCTTTAGCCCCAACGAAAACGAAGCCGTGGGCGATGTAATCAGCGACATCGAAAACATCGCAGGCTCAGACAAGAACGACTGGCTGACGGGCGATGACGATGCCAACATCTTGCATGGTGACGATGGTGCGGACATCATCGAAGGCGGCGGGGGTGCGGACACGGCGAGCTATGTAGGTTCGGATGCGGCTGTCAACATCGCTCTTGATGCCGATGGTAGCGCAAGCACGATTGAGGGCGGCCATGCTGAGGGCGATACGCTTACGAGCATCGAAAACTTGGTCGGATCGGCTCACGCCGACACCTTGACTGGCAACGAGATTGCCAACATCCTCGAAGGCGGCGATGGTGGGGACACCATCGACGGCGGCGGGGGCGCGGGCGAGGACACGGCGAGCTACAGAATTTCGGATGCAGGTGTCCGCATCGCTCTTGCTGACGATGGTGGCTTAACCAGGGGTTCAGGCGGCCATGCTGAGGGCGATAGGCTTACGAACATCCAACACCTGACCGGCTCGGCTCACGCCGACACCTTGACTGGCAACAATCTTAAAAACACCTTGAATGGTGGTGCGGGTGGCGACACGCTCAACGGCGGCACGGGTGTGGACACCCTCAACGGCGACGCGGGTGCGGACACCCTCAACGGCGACGAGGGTGAGGACATCCTCAACGGCGGCGAAGGTGGGGACACCCTCAACGGCGGCGCGGACAAAGACGTACTCAACGGCGACGCGGGCAATGACATCCTCAACGGCGACGAGGGTGAGGACACCCTCAACGGCGGCGATGGCAACGACACGCTCTACGGCGGCGCGGATGTCGACAAGCTCTACGGCAACGCGGGTGACGACACTCTCGAAGGCGACGCGGGTCAGGACATCCTCAACGGCGACGGGGGCAACGACACGCTCTACGGCGGCGCGGATGTCGACACCCTCAACGGCAACGCGGGCAACGACACCCTCGAAGGCGGCGAGGGTGGGGACACCCTTGATGGCGGTTCAGGTGAGGATTGGGCTTCTTATAGCAGATCTGATAAGGGGGTCAGGGTTGACCTTACCATATCAGGAGGGCAACAGGACTTTGATGAGGAGAATGGCTTTATCGCAAACCAAAACGAAGCCGTAGACGACACCATAAGCAATATCGCAAACATCCAAGGCTCAGCTCAAAAAGACTGGCTAACGGGCGATGAAAATGCCAACACCTTGCGTGGCGACGGAGGTGACGACCTCCTCGACGGCGGCGATGGTGCTGACATCCTTAACGGCGGCGCGGATGATGACATCCTCAACGGCGGCGATGGCGATGACACCCTCGACGGCGGCGCGGATGATGACACCCTCAACGGCGACGCGGGTGCGGACGAACTCAACGGCGACGAGGGTGTGGACACCCTCAACGGCGGCGCGGGCGATGACACCCTCAGCGGCGGCATTGGTGCTGACATCATCAACGGTGGTGATGATGAAGACGAGGTTTCTTATAGCAGCTCTCTCTTCGGGGTCAGGGTGAGCCTGTTGTTGCAAGGAGAAGGATCGCCAGCGCAAATAGATTTTAACAACGACTTTCAAAACAAATTTGGAGTTACGGCAGGAATTACGGCAGGCTTTACGAAAGCTGCCACCAACAACGAAGCCGTGGGCGACATCCTCAACGGCATCGAAAACATCGTAGGCTCAGACAAAGACGACTGGCTGGAGGGCGATGAAAATGCCAACAAATTGGAAGGCGGCGGGGCTACGGACACGGCGATCTACGCAGCTTCGCCTGAAGGTGACGAAGGTAAAGGTGTCACCATCACTCTTGCTGAAGCTGGCATCCTCTCTGAAGAGGGTATAGGCGGCCATGCTGCGGGCGATAGGCTTAAGGACATCGAAGACCTGATCGGCTCGAATTACGATGACACCTTGACTGGCAACTCTGGTATCAACAAATTCTACGGCGGCGATGGTGTTGACACCCTCATCGGCGGCGCGGGTGCGGACACCCTCAACGGCGACGCGGGCGACGACAAGATCTACGGCGGCGATGACAGAGACGTCCTCTACGGCGGCGCGGGAGACGACACCATCGACGGCGGCGCGGGCCGTGACGAAATCGTCGGTGGCAATGGAGACGACATCCTCAACGGCGGCGAGGGCAGCGACTTCTTCGTCGGCGGCAGGGGTGCGGACACCATCAACGGCGACGAGGGAGACGACTTCCTCCTCGGCCAATCGGGTGCGGACACCTATCAGTTCGACGCGGGCGGTGGCACGGATACAATCTTACTTTTGGGCGTGGCAGACGGAACGGGCAACAAGCTGGTCTTCCGTGTTGAAACAGATGGGACGGAATACCAAGCAGGTGACTTTACCTTCGAAAGAGGCACTGTAACTACTATTCCTTCTGCTGATGGAACCCGTGTCAGTGCCGCTAGCTTTGAAGCAGGCGAGGAGGCTACGGACCTTGGTCTGCGAATCACCGTCGATAGAGACACTACAACTGAAGGTGTTGATAATATCGTCTACATCAGATACTACTTTGCCACAAGTAACACTGATGATGACTACACGATCTACCGCAACTCCGAGGCCGAGGGCAACATCGTCGAAGGCCTTGCCGAAACATTGCTAACAGCAACTTAGAGGCTTGGGGGGGGATGAACTCCCCTTGGGGATGAACTCCCCTTGGGGATGAACTCCCCTTGGGGATGAACTCCCCTTGGCTTTTGAATAAGAGGCTGCGCATCTCGCGCTTCGCGCGTGCGTAGAAGGCACTCCTCGCCCAGACAAGCGCCCGCAAGCATGCTATCCTGCTGCCATGCCTCTCGCCCTCCTCAAATACGCCCTAGGACTAGGAAGCCGCGCAAGTCACTTCCCTGCCCCCCAACCCCTTAAAAAACCCTACGATGTGCTAGTGATCGGCGCAGGAGGACACGGTCTCGCCTGCGCCTACCACCTTGCCAAAGACCACAGCATCACGAATGTCGCCGTCCTCGACAAAGGATACATCGGCGGCGGCAATACCGCGCGCAACACAACCATCGTTCGAGCCAACTACCTCACGGAAGAAGGAACCGCCTTCTACAAGGAATCGCTAGGGTTGTTCGAAAGCCTCTCTGGCGAACTCGACATCAATACCATGTACTCCAAACGAGGACACCTAACGCTCGCCCACACCGATGCCAGCCTCCGTACCGCACGATGGCGCGCCGAGGTGAACAAACATCTCGGCGTGCACTCCGAGGTTGTCGGACAACGCGAACTGCGAAAACTCTGCCCACAACTCAATCTCTCCGACGAGGTGCGCTTTCCCATCCTCGGCGCACTCTACCACGCCCCCGGAGCAATCGCGCGCCACGACGCAGTCGCCTGGGGATACGCGCGAGCCGCCGCTAAGCGCGGTGTCGCCATCTTTCAAAATACCGAAGTCAAAGGCATCGTCGTCAAAAAAAAGCGCGTGGTCAGTGTGAAAACTTCGCGCGGCGAAATCAAAGCCAACAAAGTCCTGCAAGCCATCGCAGGGCACTCCAGCCTGCTGGCAAACAAGATAGGCATCCGTCTGCCGATAAGAACCGTGCCGTTGCAAGCGTGCGTCTCGCAACCCTACCAACCCTTCCTCGATCCGATCGTCGTCTCAGGCTCGCTGCACGTCTACATCTCGCAGAGCGCACGCGGCGAGTTCGTCATGGGAGGGGCGACCGATCCATCAGAACTCTACAACACACGCTCGACGCTGGAGTTCAAAGAGCAACTCATGATGCATATCCTAGAGCTCTTTCCGCAACTGGCAAGCGCAAACCTGCTACGCCAATGGGCGGGGCTCGCCGACATGACCCCCGACTTCTCGCCCGTGATGGGAAAAACGCCGATCAAGAACTACTACATCGACGCAGGATGGGGCACTTGGGGCTTCAAGGCAACGCCCGTCTGCGGCAAACGCATGGCGCAATGCATCGCAACCGACACAACCCCCGACCTGTTGAAACCCTTCGCCCTATCGCGCTTCGAGAGGTTCTCGCTCGTCGGAGAGAAGGGTGCCGCATCCGTCGGACACTGAGGCGAAAACTATGAAACGCATGCCCTGCCCCCTCCACGGCGAGCGCAACATCGCCGAGTTCGTCAGCAGAGGACCCGTCCTTTCCATGCCGAGCATGAAAGCATCGAAAGAAAATTGGGCGCGCTATCTGTTCTTGGCGGAAAACAAGGCGGGCATCGTAGACGAGTGGTGGCTGCACACACCTAGCGGTATGTGGTTTGTCGCAAGGCGCGACACAACCTCTGACGAAATCCTGCAAACCTGGACGATCGAGGCTTACCGCAAGCAACAAGGCAAGCAACGAGGCAAGACAAAACGATGAGACGCATCGCAATCACCAAGCAAGGCGAGACAAAAAGATGGGGACTTTGGCTTGATCGCAAACGCCCGCTCGGGTTTCGTTTCCAAGGCCGTCGCTATACGGGCTTTCACGGCGACAGCCTAGCGAGCGCGTTGGCGGCATCGGGAGTTAGCGTTTTTTCTCGTTCGTTCAAGTATCGTCGCAAGCGCGGTATTTTTTCGCTGAACGCCGCCGATGCCAACACGCTAGTCAGCGTCGACGGCATCCCCAACCTCTTTGCCGAGCGCGTGCCTCTCCACGAAGGATTGGAGGCGCACGCGCAGCAACGCCTACGCTTCAACCCCCTCTTCCTGCTTAATTTTTGCTCGCGATTTTTGCCTGCAGGCTTCTACTACCGCAGCTTCTTTCGTCCGCGCGGTGCGTGGATGCTGTGGGAGCGCGTCTTTCGCAGGCTCGGCGGCTTAGGCACGCTCTCTCAACAAAAGGTGGCGCATCAAGACCTTGCTCGCCACGACAAGGCTTACCGCTTCTTCGAGCTGGTCGTCGTTGGCGGAGGGCTGGCAGGTATCACGGCAGCAGCGCAAGCAGCACAGCTCGGCGTGCGCACGCTGCTCGTCGAGCGCGATCCCCACATAGGAGGATATTTGGACGGACTCGGCTGTAGCACAGACAAAGAGGAATCGCACCCACACTTGCTACAAAACCTTCCCGCCACACTCACAGTGATGACAGGGGCGCAAGCGACAGGCATGTTCGCCGACCGCTTTCTCGCCGTCGTCGAAGAACAAAAACGGCGGCTGCATAAAATTCGCGCCGATGCCTGCATCGTTGCGACAGGCGCATTGGAACTGCCCGCCGTCTTTCGCAACAACGACCTGCCCGGCATCATGCTCGCATCCGCCGCAAGAAAACTCTTGCGACGCTACGGCGTGGCTGTGGGACAGCAGCCTGTCATCTTCGCAGCCAACACTTTCGGCTATCGGCTCGCGCTCGATTTCTTGGCGCTCGGTATCAAACCCGTCGTGCTCGACCCTCGCCCCGTGCCGCACATTCCCGACGCGCTCTCCATCCGCGACCATGGCATCGTGTGCGCTAACGGCGTGGCGCTCGTCGAAGCCATAAGCAAAAATACGGGCAACGCGAAGATCACAGGTGTCAAAGCAACGATCGCGGGAGCGGAGCGTATTTTGCCTTGCGACTGCCTCTGTATCGCCGTAGGTTTTGCCCCCGCCGCCGAGCTGCTCGTGCAAGGAGGCTCTGAACTACGCTACCTCGATGCACACAACTGCCAACGCCTGCAAAGCCTCGGCGAAGGGTTGCACGCAATAGGAGCCGCGGCAGGACTCTTCGCGCCTGCCATCGTCCGCCAACACGCCAAACAGACCGCGCAAGCTGTCGCGCATGCACTCTTGTCGCAACGCAAGGGTGCAAGCAAGAACAACAAAACTGCGAGCCAACCTCAAAAGATACCACCGCTCTCCACCTTGCCCAAAGCAACGCTCTGCGACGACGGAGCGCAGAATTGGCACGCTCCTATCTTTCCTCACCCTCGCGGCAAAAAGAAAGAGTTCGTCGATCTCGACGAGGACTTGCAAATCTCCGACCTTCACGATTCGGTGCGCGACGGCTACGACTCCATGCAACTGGTGAAACGCTACACGACGCTCGGCATGGGGGTGAGCCAAGGCAAGCATTCCAACATCAACGGCTTGAGAATCGTCTCGCGCTTGACGAAGAAAGAACCCGCGCGGCTCGGTCTCTCGACGACGCGTCCTCCCGCTACGCCCGAATCCTTCGCTATGCTCGCCGGCCGCAGCTTCCAACCCCTGCGCCTCTCGCCGATGCACCAACGACACTTGCAGGCAGGCGCGAAGACGATGATCGCAGGCGCGTGGCTGCGTCCTGCCTACTATCCCTCGCATGGCTCCTCCACGAGGCAGCCCTCCGAGAGAAAGGTGCGCGCGCTGGTCGAAGACGAGGTTTTGGCGGTGAGGAATTCCGTAGGCATGATCGATGTGACGACGCTGGGCGGTATCGATGTCTACGGCGAGGATGCCGCCGAGTTCGTAGACAGACTCTACTGCTGGTCGTACCAAAAGCAACTTGTGGGGCGCGCGCGCTATCTGTTAATGACGGACGAGGCGGGAATCGTTGCCGACGACGGCGTTTGTTGTCGCCTTGCGCCCGACCATCTCTATCTGACGACGACGACGGGGGGCAGCGATGCCGTCTATCGCGTGCTACTGTTTTGGAAGTCGCAGTGGGATCTGAAGGTCGAGATCGTCAACAGCACCGCCGCATACGCTGGCGTGAATGTCGCAGGACCGCTCGCACGCAAGGTGTTGGAGGGCTTGTGCGAAGGGGTAGATCTTTCTCCCGATGCGTTTCCCTACATGGGGGTCAGGGAGGGAAAAGTCGCGGGCTGTCGCGCTCGGCTTTTGCGCGTCGGATTTGTAGGCGAGCTGGGGTTTGAAATCCATGTTCCTTTCGTAGAAGGAGAGGCATTGTGGGACGCGCTCATGCAGCACGGAAAGCGCTGGCAGCTGAAACCCTTCGGCGTGGAGGCGCAACGCCTGCTGCGTCTTGAGAAGGGACACATTATCATCGGACAAGATACCGACGGGCTCACCCTACCGCACGAGGCGGGGATGGGATGGGCTGTGTCGCGCAAAAAACCCTTCTTCATCGGCAAGCGTCCGATCGAGCTTCAGACAGAGAATGGAATTAGCAAGCGTCTTGTCGGCTTCACGATGCCCGCGCGTGTTCGTAGAAATCTCCCTAAGGAGTGCAACCTCGTCATGCACGACGGGAAGATCGACGGTCGCGTCACCTCGATCGCCTACTCGCCCACCTTGCAAAAGATCATCGGGCTCGCATATGTTGAGAAGAGCCTCAAGACGCTTGAGGTCAAACTTGACAGCGGCAGGCTGTTGCCAGCCGAGATCGTCCCCCTGCCCTTCTACGACCCCAAAGGTATAAGACAAAAGTAACGATGACCTCCTCCTCCGCCTCTGCCTCTTCCGCCTCTTCTGCCCGCCGTTGTTCTCCGCTTGCGCCGCCTCTGCGCGATCGCAAGGCTGTCTTTACGCCATTCGGTGAAGACTCTGCGCTCGTCGAGACGCTCCCGCTCCCCGCCACGAAGGCGAGGCTTCTGCTGTGCGATCTCTCGCCGCTGACGAGGATCGGCGTGAAGGGACAAGGCGTGGAGGGTCTGTTGCGACGCTCTGCGTTGGTCGCGCCGAAGGCGGTGAACGAAAGCGTCGTGCTAAAGGACGGCTCGCTGTGTTTGCGGTTGGCTACGCAGGAAGTGTTGTTCTTGAGCGCGCTCGACTCCAAAGGCACGCGCGATTTTGTCGAGCTACGCAAGAACCTCGAACAAGCGCAACGCGGCAAAAGAAATGTTTTTCCTGTGCCGTATCAGGACAGCCTGTGTTGGCTTGCGCTCGCGGGCGAGGGAGCGAGCGATATTCTTGCGACGATGTGCGCGGTCGATTTGGGCTACGGTATTTTTTCGCGCGGCAGTTTAGCGCAAACCTCGTTGGCGCGGTTGGGGGCGTTGGTGCTACGCGACCCCACGTCCAGCTCCAAGTTGCGTCGTTCAGGAGTGCCTTTGTTCCACCTGCTCGCCGACAGCGCCTCTGCGCTCTATCTTTGGGATTGCCTTCTCGATGCCATGTCCCACGATGGAGCAGTTTGCGGCAGACAGGATTTGCTGCGTTTTCTTAAAACGCCACCTAGTAGGAAGAGGTAGCGTCCTAAACCCCAATTTTCCTATCTCCCGATGATATTGTGCTCAGGTCCAAAGGGAAAGCCTGTGATGTTCTCTACTGCATTCTCGCCGATAATCACAATGTCATGCTCTCGATATCCGCCTGCGCCCTCCTCCCCCTCTGGCAGCATCACCATCGGCTCCATCGAAACAACCATCCCTTGACGCAACACCGTCTCAATATCTTCGCGCAGCTCAACCCCCGCCTCTCGACCGTAGTAATGACACAAGGCCCCGAACGAATGACCATAGCCGAAAGAGCGATACTTCAACAAATCCCACCCTCGATACATCTCGTTCAACTCTTGGGCAATGTCACAACAACGCGCGCCAGGTTTGATCAACGCCAGGCCTCGACGATGCACTGCGCAATTCTTCTCCCAGATATCCAAGTGACGCGCGCTCGCTCGCTCGCAAAACAGAGTCCGCTCTAACGCTGTGTAGTAGCCGAAAATCATCGGGAAACAATTCAGCGACAAAATATCTCCTGCCTCCATCACACGGTTCGTCACGGGATTGTGCGCACCATCCGTGTTGATCCCCGATTGAAACCATGTCCAAGTGTCCATCAACTCGACAAAAGGAAACGAGCGAGCAATCTCCCGCACCATCGCATTTGTCGAAGCCAGCGCGACCTCATGCTCTGGCACGCCCGCCTTGATCGCTGCTATGCAAGCCTCGCCTCCGAGATCGCAAATTCGCGCTCCTTCGCGGATGACCTTATGCTCCTCTGCGGACTTTATGGTGCGCATCCACATCGAGGGTTGTCCGACATCGACAAATTTCACCTTTGGCAAAGCTTCCTCCAGCTGACGGCGATAGTCTATGCTCACTTGGTCGAACTCGATGCCCAGAGTTTTTGTTTTGACGCCATTTGCTAGGTTCTGCACGGCGTAGAAGAAGTTGTCGTTGCGCCAATCGGTATAGGTTATGTTGTCGCCAAAAGTTCTCCGCCATGGTTGACCGCCGTCGATCCCTGCGGAGATCGAGGTTGCTTCTTTCTCATTGACAAAAAAGCCGTATTTACGACCGAAGCAGCAGTACAAAAAGCCTGCGTAGTAGTTGATACAATGATACGAGGTAAACAGGCAGGCATCGACATCGTTTTTTGCCATCCATTCTCTGACGGCATTCTGCCGACGTTCCATTTCGGTTGTGGAGAAGGGCGAAAAGCTTTTCTCTCCGTTGTGCCATTTTACTGTGCGCATCATGTTTTCTGACATTGTTGCCTCGGTGAGGTTGCGGGGTTGGTTGCGGGGTTGGTTTGGGATATTTTGGGGAGGGGATGAGGAGACATCGTAGGGGAGAAGGGGGGTTGTTGCAACATTGTCGGCGGGCGCTTTGGCTACGCACTTCGCGCTACGCACTTCGCGCTACGCGCTCGTGCTTTTTAAAGGCACACGCTCTCGCGCAACAGACTTGCTTTGTATGATGACGGACGCAAAACATCGCGTGCTGGCAACATCATGGACGCGCGTTGCAAGCAACGCGCTATGGCGGGGGGGTGTGGGGGGATAAATTCCCCCCACGAAGACCCCGCGTCAGCGGGGCGCGATAGCGCCTTCTACGCGCGTAGCGCGCCTCTTATTCAAAGCGCGAGGCTTAGGCTACTAGTGCAGACCAAATATCCGTCACTTTAATAGAGGCGAGGTCGCTGCCAAATTCGATATGGATGGAGAAAGCTGCCAATCCCGTCCCTGTGGCGGGGTCGGTGTCGTAGGCGTTTTCGATCGTTACTCTGTCAGTGATGCTGTCACCGCTGTTCCTGTCTATCGTGATAACAAGGGCGTTGCCTACTCTGTTGAAGTTGTTAACATCGGTGAAATCCGTGATTGAGTAAGAGTCATAGAATCGCAATGCCATGGTATCTCCTGTGTTGTCTTTGACGGTGTCTGTGCCATCGCCAATAGCAAAGCGATAAACATCCCTGCCCACGCCGCCGTCGAGGATGTCGTCGCCCGCACCTCCGTAGAGTGTGTCGTCGCCCGCATTGCCGTAGATGATATCTACACCCGCGCCACCACTCAGCCGATTAGCCTTCCCATCGCCCGTGAGAATATCGCTGCTGTCTGAGCCCGTCGCATCGACAACACCGGTCGCCTCAAACTTGCCGATGCCCTCCTGCGTCTGCAGATTAACCTTCACATCTCCGCCGTGACGATAAACAATAGTCCTGCCAAAAGTAGCATCGCCACCGCTAGAAAAATCGAACTCCACCCCAACGCTAGAGCCGCCAAACGACAGCTCGCCCGCAGAAAGGCTCGCGTCAAAATACGGAGACAGAGTGTTGACAGGGGATTGCGGAGCGACCTCGACAACCGCTTCCTCCTCGACAACCGCTTCCTCAACAATCTCCTCTTCAACAACCTCCTCCTCCGATCTTTCCTCTGCTGTAACCTCCCCCTCCCCCTCGTCGATAAAGGAGCGCTCACCCGCTTCCGCAACAGGCGCGCTGATATAAACTTCCTCGTTGCTAGGCAACAATGCTACCTCTGCCTCTGCCTCCTGCTCGCCAGTTTCCTCATCGCTAGCCCCCTCGCTCACCTCGTCCTCTGCAAGCACAGCTTCGTCCTCCAAAGGCTCGCCCGCCTCCAAGGCGCGCAACTGCTGCTCGCTACCGTCCAAAAAGTCGTAGATCTCCAACACTTCCGCAACCGAGGCAATGCTCGTCGTCATCCTCGACACCCCGCCAGACGCATCGCTAGACACAATACGCAAAGTCTCAAACGCTTCGTCTAGAACAGCAGCCTCTCGACCATCTTGCAACAAGGCAACCCTGCCCTCCAACACCGTCACAGAAAGTTCTCCCTCCCCAACATCGCCCAAAATTTTCGTGCCGCGAATCCCTATCACACCCTGCGGCGTTTGCAAACGCACCGAGGCAGGGCTCGCTCCCGCGATCAATCCGCTCGCGTAAGAAAACGCGCCCGCGATGATCGAAAGAGCCTGAATACCGCTAGAACTCACCTCGTCGTACAGATACTGATCGATCGCAAGCCGCGCCTCTTCGCCTAAACGAAACTCCATGTTGTCGGTGAATCGCATAAATACCTCTGCGCCCTCGCCCGTGCTGACGATGTCCCCCTCCAAAATTATATCTCCCACCCGCAAGCGCATCACCACCCCGTCGCGCACGACTTGCACTAACCCCTCCGTCGAGATAATCTCTCCGATCTCCTGCGTTCCTTCTTCGCTTGCGAAGAGCCTCTCGCGCAACCATCCCAACGCATACTTTTGAGGAAACTCTCCCCCCTGCTCCAAGAAGGATGCCACCAGCGCAGGCGAGAGCTGACCGCCTGACCCCGTCGTCAATGTCGGAGGGGGAGCAGCTAGAAAATAGCCCTCAACAACGACAACACCCGCTTCCGTTTTGATGACGAGATCGTCGCCCTCGCGCACAAAGCGCGCGTGGCTCTGTTGAGAAATCTTGGCGAGCGTCAGCGCATCAGGCAGAGGCAAGACGACTATACCCGCTATCGTATCGCCAAAAAAATCATTTGGCGAATCACTTAGCGAATCATTTGACGAGTTTCTTTGCAAAACGGCGTCCGCAACCGAGAGGACATGCCTTTCCAGCGAGGAAAAACCATCGATGAACCCCTCAGAAAATTCTTCGGAGAATTCTTCAGCTGCTTGCGTTGTTTTCTCGCCTGTTTCGTGGGAAGAATCTGCCTCTTTCATCTCTTTTTCCTCTTTCTTTCAAAGGATTCTTTAATATTAGAAAAAAAAGAAAAAAAAGTCAACTATTTATTGCGAAAAATGAATTTAGAGTGATTTTAGAGAGTCTTTTTTTTATTCGATCTTCCTCGAATCTGCTCAAGCTATACTCCCCCCTGCTCTAAAAAGCAACTTTGCTAGGCTACAAGGTGTGCCAGAATTCATCGGTCACTTGCGTAGAAGCATTGACGCTGCCGAATGAGATATGGATCGTGAAGGCAGCGTTGCCCGTTCCTGTAGAGGTGTCGGTATCGTAGGCGTTGAGGATCGTTACCTTGTCGGTGATGCCATCGCCGCTGTCCTTGTCTAATATAATTTCTAGGTTGTCGTCGACCCTTCTTATTGTGGATGTGGTGAAATCTGTCTCTGCGAAAGCGATAGAAGCAGCGCCTATTACGAATTGCAAAAAGATACTATCTCCCTGCTGATCGCTGATAGTGTCTTCCCCGTCTCCGACTTCGAACAGATATCTGTCTGCCCCTGCGTCGCCTTGCATTGTGTCGTCGCCCGCGCCGCCGTATAGTTCGTCGTTGCCGTCGTTGCCGTATAGGTTGTCGTTGCCCGCGCCGCCGTCGAGATCGTCGTTGCCGTCGTTGCCGTAGAGTTCGTCGTCGCCGCCGTTTCCGTATAGGTTGTCGTTGCCCACGCCGCCGTCGAGATCGTCGTTGCCGTTGTTGCCATGGAGATTGTCGTTGCCCGCGCCGCCGTAGAGTTCGTCGTCGCCGCCGTTTCCGTATAGGTTGTCGTTGCCCACGCCGCCGTCGAGATCGTCGTTGCCGTTGTTGCCATGGAGGTTGTCGTTGCCCGCGCCGCCGTAGAGTTCGTCGTTGCCCGCTCCGCCGAAGAGGAAGTCTCTGTCTGCCTCGCCGTAGAGTTTGTCGTTGCCCGCGCCGCCGACAAGATTGTCTCCCCCCGCCGCGCCTCGCAGTGTGTCGTCGCCCAAAAAGCCGAACATCCAGTCTACCGCCGCCGTTCCCTGAAGCGCTCCATCGTCGCTGTCCGTGCCGAGCGACAACCTGCCGAATGACCTATCGTTGCTAGCGCATATCTCGTAGCGATTGTTGGCATAAGCTGCGCTCTTGATCACAACAGAATCGCTACCGACCGAGATGATTGCATCGCCGTTGGCCTCGTGCTTGAAGTTGAAAGAGCCGTGTCCTATCGCGTCTTCGAAGGATAGTTTGCTGTTGTCCGTCTCGCCTTGCAGGGTGTCGTGCCCGAATCCCGTGCGAAAGACATAGGTATCCGTACCCGCGTCGCCCTCAAGGATGTCGTTGCCCGCGCCGCCTTCTAGTGTGTCGTCGCCCGCACCGCCGTAGAGTATATCTTCCCCCCCCTCTCCGAACAGACGGTCGTCGTTGTCCAAGCCTATGATCCAGTCTGCCTCCGCAGAGCCTGCCAGAGACGCGTCCTCGTCAGGCGTGCCGATATAAAGTTTTCCTGTCTGCTTGTCGTCTGGTCCGTAGCACAGAGTGTAGCGCCCGTGCGCGTAGTTGGCAGCCAAAATCCTGACCGAGTCGCTGCCGACCGCGATGACCACATCGCCGCCACTCGGGTGCAAGAAGGAGAACGCCTTTAGATCGGTTACATCCTTAAAAGAGAGTTTGTCCCCATCCAAGCCGCCTAGCAAGATATCGTTGCCAAAGCCCTCCCTGAAGACGGCTTCGTCCGCCCCCACGCCGCCCTCCAAGGTGTCGTCTCCCTCGCCGCCCTCCAAGGTGTCGTTGCCCACGCCGCCCTCCAAGGTGTCGTTGCCCGCGCCGCCCTCCAAGATGTCGTCGCCCTCGCCGCCCTTCAAGGTGTCGTCGCCCTCGCCGCCCTTCAAGGTGTCATCGCCCGCGCCACCCTCCAAGATGTCATCGCCCGCGCCGCCCTCCAGCGTCTTGCCGCTCTCCGTCATGCTGTAGCTAGTGATATAATCGTCAAAAGGGTAGTCTGTAAGGTCTTCGATAGCCGTGTATCTGTATCTTTCGACAAAATTGCCTCTGTTGTTCGCAGGCGTTTGCAAGTCTATCGTGACACCCTCGACGGCGTAAAAGACTCTGTCGTCCTGCCTGTCAGTGCCTGTAAGGGCTTCGGCGTTTCCTGTGGCGGAAACAGTGCCTCCCCCCACCGAAACAGGCGATAAAGGCGATAAAGGCGATAGGGGCGATAGGGGCGGAGACGCAGCAGAAGACGGAGACAACGGAGACGAGCTGCCATAACAACTCTCCAACAACAAGCCGAGCGCAGCGGCGGAGAGCAAGGGGTTCAGTTTTTGTGTTTTCTTGTCGGCGTGTGCTTTCACTTCATCTTTCGGTTGGGTTTTCTCGTCCGAGTTTGTGAGCTCGAACAGAATAGCAAAAAAGTAGTGAAAATAAAATGTTTTTCTTCTTTTTTCGCTTAAAACGGCTCACATGGCTGAAAAAACAAGAACAAAAACTCCTTATCAAAAAACTCTTGCAAAAAAACACTTGCATCCTGTAGCAAAATAGGCAAAACTTCCTGCTTTACAACCTCCCCCCAATCCCCCAATCCCCCAATCCCCCAACCTCCAAGCGAAGGAGAATCCCATGCCCCTATTCCACACAACTTTGCGCCGCGCGAAAAAATCTGTCGCGACCTGTGTTGTCGCCGCGCTGGCAGCAACATTCTTTATGCCGACCCTCCCCTCGGTCGTCTCTGCACAAGAAATCCAGAAACCCGCGAACTTTCCCACCCGCCCACTCACCATGATCGTCCCCTTCGGAGCAGGCGGCGGCTCCGACCAGCTGGCACGAGCCATGGCAAAAGCCATGAACAAGGTCGCCGACATCCAGTTCCAAGTTGTGAACAAACCCGGCGGCGGAGGAACGGCAGCTATTCCCGACTTCATGCTCGCTCCGCCCGACGGCTACACCGTCCTCGAGCATATCGACAACGCGATCTCGGCTTACGCGAAGGGCGACATCAAAGAGAACCCCGCGAAAGACTGGATCCCTATCTGCATGACGCAAATCACCTTCAGCCAAATCTACGCGCGCGCCGACGATAACCGCTTTCCCGATTGGAATGCCGTTGTCGCCTTTGCCAAGCAAAATCCTGGCAAGCTTACGATCGCCAATGTCGGCAAGGTTGGCTCGATGGAAGTGGTGGTGATGTACCAACTCGAAACGGCGCTCGGCATCAAGTTCAATCAGATCGCCTTCGACAAGCCCGCCGAACGCTACGGCGCGCTGCTCGGCAAGCAGGTTGATCTGCTCTTTGAACAGCCCGGCGATGTGCGCAGCTTCTTGGACGCGAAGAAGATGAGACCCCTTCTGACCTTCCTCGACGAAAGACCCTCCGCCTTCGCAGACACGCCGACGCATCGAGAGGTGGGCGCAAAGTTCAAGCCGCTCACGCGCTTCAGAGGCTTCTATGTCAAAAAAGGTGTTCCTAAAGACAGGGTCAAATTTCTGGAAGCGGCCTGCAAAGCAGCCTTTGCTGAAAAAGGCTACGCAGCCTTCAACAGGAAGAAATACATGCACCTGATCGATTCGTTCCGCAACCGCGCCGGATCGGTGAAACTAATCAAAAACGCTGTCAAAGTTTACCGCAGAGTCTACAAAGACCTCGGCATATAAGACAGAGGCATATAAGAATAGCGGAACCCCCTCTCGTGATTTCTCACGAGGGGGCTACTCCCATATTTGATGCCCATGTTTGATACCTATGTTTGATACTCTGCGCCGCTCGCGCTACAGACCGTTGCTCGAATGGGGAGGGTGGTGCTTGCTCGTGTTGTTGCTCTGGCAGCAAACGGAACATTTCTCCCAACCCATGGGCGAGTTTCTTTTCGGCGCTGACGGCTGGCCGAAAGTCGTGTTGCTGTTGTTGCTACTCGGAGCAAGCGCGCAAACGGCAAGCGATCTCATTAAACAGAGCGCTGCCAACACAAAGCGAGAAGACACGGCAACTCCTTCTTCGTCCAAAAGTATGTCTTGGTATCAGGTTGCGGCAGTCTTTTGCTTGCCGCTGGTCTATGTCTTTCTAATGCGCCGCCTCGGCTTTTTTCTTGCCACCCCTCTTTTCGTCCTCGCCTACCTTTGGACGCTGGAAGTGCGCCGTTGGCAGAGCCTAGCTGCTGTCACCCTCACGGTGTTTGCTGTCGTGCTGCTCGTCTTTGTGCGCTTCTTCTATGTCGCCCTGCCCGTCGGATCGTGGGAGTGGGCGTATGCCATCAACAATGAAATCGTCTCCCTCGTGCGCGCAGGGCTGTAATGGAAGACTTTCTTGCAGGTAGCCTCGCTCTTTTCGGCAACGGCTACACCTTCACGCTGTTCCTTGCCGCGCTGCTCGGCGGAATGCTGTTCGGTGCCATCCCTGGCGTCAACATGCTGACGCTAGGAGCGGTTATTCTGCCCTTCACCATTTCGATGCAGCCCGAGCATGCGATCATGGTTTTTGCGGTCATCTATTGTTCTGGCGTTTTCGGAGGGGCGATCACGGCGATTCTGTTTAACATTCCTGGCGCGCCTGAGAATGCTCCGACCTGCTTCGATGGTTACCCCATGACGCAAAAGGGACAGGCTGGCAAGGCGATCGGTGCGGCGGTGGCGTTTTCTGCGCTAGGCGGCATTCTATCTGCGACGCTGATGATGGTGGCGACCTACCCGATCGCCGAGTGGGCGATCACCGCCTTCGGACCGCCTGAGGTCTTTGCGCTCATCGCCTTCGGGCTGGCCGTGACAGCGTCGCTGGGAGCGAAAACGCTATGGAAGGGGTGGCTTTCCATCTTCATCGGACTGCTGCTGGCGACCGTTGGCACGGATCCCGTAGGCGGTATTCCTCGCTTTAGCGCTTGGACATTCTTCGGCGAGCCTTTGGTAGGTCAGTATGCCTCCTACTACCTCTCTGCCGGCATCCACTTTATTCCCGTTATCCTCGGCTTTTTCGCCATCGCCGAGGTGCTGACCCAAGCGCAGAACATCGCGGAGGGAACGCGCAAACGACCGAAAGCCTCGGTGGAGTTTCCCACCTTCGCAGAGTTTTGGCAGGTCAAAGCCACGGCTTTGCGCTCGACGGTGCTCGGCATCTTCGCAGGCATCCTGCCTGGGATCGGCGCAACGCTCGCCGCCTTTCTAGGATACTCGCAAGCCGTCAAGTGGTCGAAGCACCCCGAAGAGTTCGGCAAAGGAAAACTCGAAGGCGTGGTCGCCTCTGAGACCGCCAACAACGCCGCTACGGGTGCCGCCATGATTCCGCTGCTCGCGCTCGGGCTGCCCGGCGGAGCGCTCACCGCCATGATGCTCGGCGTCTTCCAAATTCACGGCATGGATCCCGGTCCTCTCATTCTCATCAACTCGAAAGACCTCGTGTGGATAACCTTCGCCGCCATGTTTTGGGCTAATGTTGCCATCCTCTTCCTCGGCTGGTTGCAAACGAAAACCGTCGTCCATATCCTCCGTGTTCCCTTTCGCTGGCTCGCGCCTGGGATCTTCCTGCTCGCCGTCGTCGGTGCGTTCGCGCTTCGTAACTCGCTCACCGATGTGTGGGTCATGCTGATCGCAGGCATCGCGGGTTATTTCCTACGCAAAACAGGATACTCGCCCGCAGGTATCGTGCTCGGACTCATCCTCGGAAAGCTCGGCGAAGCCGCATTCGCCAAATCAATGCAGCTCTTCAGCTATTCCTTCGCAGGATTCGCTGAACGACCTCTCGCTCTGATTTTGATCCTGCTCGCCGTCGTCACCATCGTCTCTTCTGTCGTCGGAGAGTTGCGTAAAAAAACCTGACTCTTTCCGCATATTCCAGCTGATAAAACTGATCCGTTCGTCCTCGATTGCTAACCCAATACATGACCGCCACCCCAGCAGACATCGCCGCCATCGTCGAGCGAGCACGGCGGGCGCAACAGGACTTCGAGCGTCAAGCACGAGAAGAACGCTTAGCTACCACGCCACTCGGTTCTTGCCGCGCGCAGCAGCCCGCGCTGTTTGACCGAGCGGCGCAAGCGGTAGCTTGGGCGCTCTTGCATCCTGAGCGCAATCGCAGCTTGGCGGAGCTGGCGGTTGCAACGACGGGGTTGGGCAATGTTGCCGACAAGGTGTCGAAGAACCATCGCAAGACGCTGGGACTGCTGCGCGACCTGAGGGGTGTCGTCGCCTACGGAGATGTTAGCCTCCCCAAAAAAGATGGTAGTGGGGGGGAGGACTTTGAACAATGTGGCATCGAGGAAGTTTTGCGTCCGAAAGGGGTTGTGGCAGCGATCGTCCCCTCGACCAATCCCTTGGCGACGCCTGCGAATAACGCGATCAACGCGCTGAAGACGGGCAACGCGATCGTGCTTGCTCCGTCGCCAAAGGGGGCGCGCGCGCTGGAGCAGTTTTTGCGCTACATCCACGCGGAGTTTGACAAGGCTGGTATCGCCCGCGATTTGGTGAGCATGTTGCCTATGCCGCCCTCGAAGGAGCAGACGGCGGTATTGTTGGGTCTTGCCGACTTTGTCGTTGCGACGGGGTCAGCGAACAATGTGCGCGCGGCAGTCAGCTGCGGCACGCAAGCGATCGGCGTGGGGGTTGGCAATGTGCCTGTCGTCGTCGACGAGACGGCAGACTTGGAGCATGCGGCAAGCTGCATCGCGCGCTCGAAGACCTTCGACAACGCCACCTCCTGTTCTGCGGAGAACGCGCTTGTCGTGGTGTCCTCGGTGCGCGCGGCGTTTCTCGAAGCCCTTGCGCGCGAGGGAGGGTGGCTGCTCGACGAGCAGCAAGCGCAACACCTCACCGCAACCCATTGGCGCGATGGGAAGGTGCAGCCTGCTCTGCTTGCGCAGGACATCGCGGTCGTCTTGGAGAGGTTAGGATGGACGCAACTCGCGCCGCAAGGGACTCGCTTTCTCATTAGCCCTGCCGAGAAGGTGGGCGCGCCTCTGGCAGGGGAAAAGATGGCGTTGTTTCTTGCGCTCTACAGCGTTGCCGACTTCGACGCGGCGGCATCTGTTGCGCAAAGCATTTTGGAGTATCAAGGCGCGGGACATTCGGTAGGGCTGCACTCTGCGAAAGAAGAACGAGCGCGGCTACTCGCGTTCGCGCTGCCTACCTGTCGGGTTATAGTCAACCAGCCGCACGCGGTTGCGACGGGCGGCGACTTTCACAACCGCCTACCTTTTTCGTTGTCGATGGGCTGCGGCTCGTGGGGCAGGAATGCGATCGACGAGAATCTGCATTGGCGTCACTTTGTCAATCGCGTAAAGATCGTGCGCCCTGTCGCCGATCGAGAACCCGCTCTTGACGAGATCTTCGCCGACTATTGGTCGCAAGTCGGCAAGGGGTGAGGCGGTGAAGCAGACATCGACTCCCTGCTCGACGATCGCCTCGATTTTGGAGTTGCACGCGCGCGAGCGAGGCGATGCGATTTGGCTTTTCGATCCCAGCTCGCAGACGCAGATTTCGTGGGAGACTCTGTTGCGCGTCTGCCGCGAGGTAGCTTTCAACCTTGCGCGTAGCAATGTGGTAGCGGGAGAGTCGGTTGCGATCGCCTGTCCGAACGGGTCTGCGGCGTCGCTTGCGTTTTTGGGAGTTTTGTATGGAGGGTATCGTGCGACGCCTCTGAATTTGGTCGCGGGCAAGCGTGCGATGCGCTACATGCTGGAGCATTCGCGTGCGCCTCTGTTGTTGATGGCGGCAAGTTTAGAGCCTTCGTTGCGCGAGGTTCTCGATGCGCTCGACAAACCGCCTGCTGTTGTGCTGCTCCATGAGGATGCGGGGGTTGCCGACATCTTCGATTGGGACGCTTCTACTGCCAACGAGGTTATGACAAGCGAGTCTGCGTTTCCTTCTGCTAGCGACGATGCTTTGTTGCTCTATACCTCAGGGACGACGGGTGATCCGAAGGGAGTTTTGCTCTCGCAGCAGAACTTGCTGGCGGCGGGAGGCAATGTCGCGCTTGCGCACGGCTTGGAGCATGTGGATCGAGGTTTGTGCGTGCTGCCGATCTACCACATCAACGGTCTTTGCGTGAGCGTGATGGGTAGTTTAGTTTCTGGGGGTTCGGTTGTGATGCCGCGTCGTTTTTCAGTGCGGGCTTTTTGGGGTTGGGTTTCGGAGTTTTCTTGCACTTGGTTTTCTGCGGTACCGACTCTTTTCGCCTATCTTTTGGATGAAGACGATGCGGATAAAGATGATTCTAGGAGTTTGCGTTTTGCGCGCTCTGCCTCTTCTCCGTTGCCTCCTGACACGCTTCGAGCGTTTGAGGATCGTTTTGGTATTCCTCTGATCGAGAGTTTGGGGTTGACGGAGACGGGTTCTCAGATCACGGCGAATCCTCTTCCTCCTTTGGCTCGCAAGGCTGGCTCTGCGGGGATTGCGTGGGGCAACGAGGTGATGGTGGGGGATGTTGATTCTGGGGAGGGGGTTGCTACGGGATCGGAGGGAGAGATTTGGGTTCGCGGAGAGAATGTGACGCGGGGTTATTTGCGTGCTCCTGAGGAGACAAGGCGAGCGTTCACTGCTGATGGGTGGTTTCGGACGGGTGATTTAGGAAGGATGGATGGGGGGGGATATATTTTTGTGACGGGTCGTATTAAGGAGTTGATTATCAAGGGGGGAGAGAACATTGCGCCGCGTGAGATCGACGAGGCATTATTGTTGCATGGGGATGTGTTGGAGGCGGCGGCGTTCGGGGAGGTATCGGAGAGGTATGGGCAGACGGTGTGGGCTTGTGTGAGGTTGCGGGAGGGGAGGTGTATGGACGAGGCTTCTTTGTTGGTGCATTGTCGGAGTTTGTTGGGGGAGTTCAAGTGTCCTGAGCGAGTCTTTTTTTTGGAGGACTTGCCTAAGGGGCCTTCGGGAAAGGTGCAACGCTTGAGGCTGCGCGGGCTTGTTGACTTGCGTACAGATCTTGCTTAAAAACGAACGTGCGCTTGTGCTTTTGTGATTAATTTTAACAGGTAGCGGTGTAGACCCAAAAAACGGGACTCGCGCTTTGACGAGTAAACGAACGCGCGCTTGCGCGCGTGGGGGTGTGGGGGGGCTTTGCCCCCCCGCAAAAGACCCCGCGTCAGCGGGGCGCGACAGCGCCTTCTACACACTTTGCGCGTAGCGCAAAGTGTGTAGCCTCTTATTCAAAAGCGCGCTTCGTGCGCGAGGAGATAAATTCTCCCCGCTGACGCGGGGTCTTTTGCGAGGGATTACTCCCTCGCGCTCCCCGCGTGCTACGCACGCGATGTTTTGCGCCCGTCATCATACAAAGCCCGTCTGTTGTGCAAGCGCGTACCTTTAAAAAGCGCAAGCACCCCCCAAAACACAAAAGCACAAGTTCACATCTCCGCGTGTTGTATAATCCCAAAATGCCCCATATATTCTCCATCCCCCATCTCAAGCAACCCCTTCAGAAAACGCTCCTAACCCCAGCAACCCTGCTCTGCGCATGGAGCGCAGGTAAACTGTGCCAAATCCTCAACATTCCCGCCCCCTTCCTGCTCGGTAGCCTGTTCGGATTATGGATGCTCGCAAGAATCGCCGCCCGCATCACAATAATGTCCGCAACAAAACAACAAAGCCAACAACAAAACCAACAGCAAAACCAACAACAAATTTTTGTCATTCCTCGCGCCCTCTACATCACCATCATTACAGGACTCGCCGTTATTATCGGTGCCTCCTTCTCACCCCATCTCTTCGCTCAAGCAAAAACATGGCTTGTCTCGCTCGCCGCCATGCTGCTAGCAACCCTCCTCGCCACAGCACTCGCCACAACCTTTCTCATCCGCCTGCGAGGCTACGAAAAACGACTAGCCTTCCTCTGCTCCATCCCAGGCGGGCAGGCAGAAGTTCTTCTCGTCAGCTCAGGACTCGTCCAAAAAGACTACGTCGTCGCCCTCTGCCATCTTATGCGCGTGCTCGTCGTCTTTTGCGCAACCCCCATCCTGCTAACCCTCATCGGCAACAACAACATCCCCAACCCCAACTCAACCCCCGCCCTCGTATCAACAACGCAAAACCTCCTCGATACCACTCCGCACACCCTGCTGTTGTTCGTAAGCTTCGCACTCTTCGGATACCTCGCCGCACGAACACTTCGCCTGCCCGTCCCATACCTGCTGGGACCCCTCGCGATCAGCCTCACCGCACACCTGAGCGGAATACAAGCCCTCCCCAGAATCGAGGAATTCATGACCATAGCACAACTCACCATCGGAGGAACGCTGGGCTTGAAACTCGCTGAAGTGCGCTTTCGCAAACTCGCACCCTACGCGCTCGATGCGATCGTCAGCACAACGCTCGTCCTGAGCGTCTACGGAACAACCGCCGCCCTGCTCGCCGCATGGACAAAAACTTCCTTTTGGCAAATGCTGCTCGCCTTCATTCCAGGAGGACTCAACGAAGTCTCCCTGCTCGCGTTTCTGTTCGGATACGATGTCGCCTTCATCGCCTTCCACCACACAACACGCCTGCTGTTGATTATAGGCACCGTGTCCTTTCTCTCCAACAAAGTCTCTGCCAAAGCCACCACGAGCTTGACGAAAAAAAATCTTGCATCCAAAGAAAAATCCTCCTAGTATGACGAGATCACGACAACTTGCGTCCAACAACTTGCATCTAAAGGTGGCTACAATGACCCAACAAATTTTATCAAAAATGAAAAGAGCTGTTTTTGCACTCTCCCTTTCGCTGGCACTCGCGCTAGGAGTGATGGCGAGCAGCTCCTCGGCGCACGCAGAATTTTCTCTCAAAGGAAAGACCGTTCAGTGGATCATCCCTTTCTCTGAAGGAGGAGGATCGGCAAAATGGGCGAGATTTTACGCGCCGTTGCTTTCCGAAGCCCTTCCCGACAAACCCACCGTCGTCGTCAAGTTCATGCCTGGAGCAGGCTCGACCAAAGGAGCCAACTGGTTTCAAGAGCATGCAAAGGCAGACGGACTGACGATTTTTGGCTCCTCAGGATCGACGCAGTTTCCATATCTGCTGGGCGATCCGCGCGTGCGCTACGAGTACAAAGACTGGAATGTCGTGCTTGCATCAGGGACAGGTGGCGTTGCCTACTTGCCTGCCGAGCTGGGCAAAAAGTTTGAACAAGATCCGACCTCTATCCTCAGCACGAAGTTCATCTACGGCTCTCAGGGTGCGACGCGCCTCGACCTTGTGCCTCTTTTGGCATGGGAGATGCTGGGGCTTGATGTCAAACCCGTGTTCGGCATCAAGGGACGCGGCGACGGACGCTTGATGTTCGAGCGCGGCGAAGCCAACATCGACTATCAAACATCGTCGGGCTATCTGAAAGGCGTTGTGCCTCTTGTCAAAGCGGGCAAGGCAGTGCCGATCATGACTTGGGGCGCGCTCGACAACAAGGGGCGCATCGTGCGCGACCCAACCTTTCCCGACATTCCGACCTTTGCCGAGGTCTTCAAGCGTATGAAGGGCAAGAAACCCTCCGGCGCGAAGTGGGAAGCTTGGAAAGCCTTTTTCGTCGCAGGATTTCCCGCACAGAAAATGGTCTTTTTGCCAAAAGGAGCAACAAAGGAGATGATACGCACCTACAGCAAAGCGTTCCAGCGCATCCATCAGCGTCCCGACTTTGCCAAGATGTCGGCAAAGAGACTCGGCAAGTATCCGCAGATGACGGGCAAGGAGGCACGCATCGCATTGAAAAAGGCGATCCGCGTCAATCCCAAAGCAAAAACCTTTGTCGTCAACTGGCTGGAAGAACGCTACGGCGTCAAGCTGAACTGACTCTCTGAGCAACTCTTTTGCAAAACAAACCCGACGGAGCGCGACTTGTTGTGTCGAGCTCTGTCGGGTTTTGTTTTTTTATGCCAGCGTTGACTCCTCGATGAGAACCGAGATGACAATGTGGACGCGCTAGCGACCGCTCTGCCCGCGTTGGGCGAGGCTTTCGCTCTTATTGTGCAGCCGCAGCAGTTGCTGTATCTTTCGCTCGGCGTTTTGTTGGGGCTCTCTGTCGGCGTCTTTCCTGGCTTGGGAGGGATCGCGGGGCTGAGCCTAGTCTTGCCTTTTATCTACGGGATGGAGCCCGTCTCGGGGCTTGCCCTGATGGTGGGGTTGGTCGCGGTGATCCCGACCGCCGACACCTTTGCAAGCGTGTTGATGGGCATTCCTGGCTCGTCGGCGTCGCAGGCGACGGTGCTCGACGGCTTTCCCCTCTCAAGGCAGGGACAGGCAGCGCGCGCCTTGTCGGCGGCGTTCGTCTCGTCGCTGTTCGGAGGATTGTTGGGAGCCTGCGTGTTGGTGCTACTCGTGTTCGTTGCCAGACCTATCGTGCTTGCCTTCGGGCTGCCCGAGTTGTTGATGATCACGCTTTTCGGACTTTCTATGGTGGCGGTGTTGGCGGGCAGAATTCCTCTGAAAGGGCTTGTCGCCGCAGCCTTGGGATTGCTGATCGGCAGCGTCGGGGCAGCGGATGCAACCGGCTCGGCACGCATGAGCACGATCGAGTGGGCATACCTCTACGATGGCTTCCAGCTTGTGATCGTGGGGTTAGGCATTTTCGCCATCCCTGAGATCGTCGCCTTGTTGCGTCAGGACAGAGCCATCTCACGCGACGCGACGCTGGGAGCGGGCTGGTGGGACGGGATTCGAGATTGGTGGCAAAATTTTTTCCTCTCGGCACGCTGCGCTGTCATCGGGGTCGTAGTTGGCATCATCCCAGGGCTTGGCGGCTCTGTCGTCGACTGGATCGCCTACGGGCATACCGTGCAAAGCACGAAAGACAAAAACGCACGCTTCGGCGAGGGCGACATTCGCGGCGTGATAGGACCTGAGAGTTCCAACAACGCCAAAGAAGGGGGAGGACTGGTGCCGACGCTCGTCTTTGGCATTCCGGGGTCGGGGTCGATGGCGATCTTCATCGGAGGGCTCGCGTTGTTGGGCTACGAGGCGGGACCGCAAATGCTGACGACAGACCTAGCCTTGACCTACACGACCGTATGGTCGTTAGCTCTCGCCAATGTGTTGGGGGCGGGGCTGTGCATCCTGCTGTCGGGTTGGATTGCTCGGCTAACGACGATTCGTTTCACGCTGCTTGCTCCCTTCCTGCTGACGCTGATCGTGTTCGCTGCCTTTCAAGCACGCCAATCGCTGGGCGATCTGTTCGCGCTGTTGGGCTTTGGACTTTTGGGCGTTTTCATGCGCCGCTTCGAGTGGTCGCGTCCCGCATTTCTGATCGGCTTCGTCCTCTCGACGCAAGCCGAAAACTACAGCTACCAAGCGTGGCAGGTGGCAGCGTTCAAGTTCGAGCAAGCCGCAGAGACAGGGCTCGCCTATGTTTTTTCACCCATCGTGCTCGTCTTGCTCGCCTTGACGTTGGTCTCGCTGTGGTTCGGAGCAGGGCAGGGCAAGAAGCTGCACGGCGAAAAGGCAAGCTCGCAACAGAGCGGACAAGGACAAAGCAAGCTGCAGAGCAAATTTGCGCCGAGCGTTTTTCTTTTGATCGTCATGCTCTATGTCGTTGTGAGCCTTGTCGATGCCTTGACGATCGAGCCGATAACGGACAAAATTTTTCCTGCGGCGGTCGCCCTCGCGGCGAGCCTTGCTTGTTGCGCGCTTGTCTATAAAGCGTTCGTGTTGCCGATGAGCGATCCGATGTTTGCCGACAAGGAGGGGAGCAAAGTCAATGGAGTGAGCAGAGGAGAGTCGGCGGCACCTTACTCGCAGTGGAGCAGTTTGGGGTGGCTTACGGGACTTGTCGTTCTCTCTGCGTTCGTGGGTTTTGTCATCGCGCTTGGTTTTTTCTTGGTGTTTTTCTTGAGGTTGCGAGCTGCCATCTCTTGGAAAAGGACGCTTGTTCTTTCGGCTGCGGGCGTGGGCTTCATCGTGATGGCGGGGGGCGTTCTGAACAGAAACTTTCCGCCGGGGTTGTTGCAGGAGCTGTTCGACCTTCCGTGGCCTTTCCTCTGAGAGACCGCCTCTTTCCTTGTGTCGCAACAGCCGATCCCTTTCCTGTTGATGCGTGGCGGCACGTCGCGCGGAGCGTATTTCGAAAGAGCTTGTCTGCCGCAAGCCGAGAGCGAGCTTTCGGAAAAACTCATCAAAATTATGGGAGCGGGACATCCGCTCAACATCGATGGAATCGGCGGAGGAGCATCGGTGACAACGAAAGTCGCAATGTTATCTCGTTCAGAGAATCGGGGGACGGATGACAAAACGGATATAGACTATTGGTTTGCGCAGGTTGCGGTAGAGGAGTGTGTTGTGGATTACGCTCCGACTTGTGGCAACATATTAGTTGGGGTTGCTCCTGCGGCGATTGAGACGGGGTTGGTCGAGGCGAGCGAGGGGGAGACCTCCGTATCGATACGGGCGATCAACACGGGAGCGCGCGTCCGTGCGGTTGTGCGGACACCTGGTAAGAGGGTTTGTTACGATGGCTCGTATGCCATCGATGGCGTTCGAGGCACGGCGGCGCCGATCTCGCTGGAGTTTACCGATATCGTCGGATCGAAGACGAGCGGACTTTTACCGACGGGTTATGCGCAGGAGACGATCGAGGGCATCCCTGCTACATGCATGGATGTTGCTGTACCGATGGTGATCGCGCGTGCCGAGAGTTTCGGGCTTACGGGACAGGAATCTTCGGAGGCACTCGACAAGAGGAAAGATTTTTTGACGAGGATGCAGGCTGTGCGGAGGGAGGGAGGAAAGCGTATGGGATTGGGGGAGGTGAGGGATTCGGTGATCCCGAAGTTTGCGTTGGTGTCGTGCGCGGAGCGGGGGGGAGATATAGCGGCGCGTTATTTTGTACCTTGGAAGTGTCATCCGACGATGGCGGCTACGGGAGCGCAGTGTTTGGCGGCTTGTTTGTTGACGAGGGGGACGGTTGCTGAGGGGTTGTTAAAAAAGGAGTATGGGGGTGGTATTACTTTAATAGGCATCGAGCATCCTTCGGGGATATTTGGGCTTGAGGTTAGATTCTCTTGTGAGGGGGAGTGGAATTTTTTATTGAGGTCTACAAAGTTGATACGGACAGCGCGCAAGATTGCGGAGGGACATGTCTTTTGTTGAATTTAAGAGGCTACGCATCTCGCGCTACGCGCGAAATGCGTAGAAGGCGCGTAACCCTTCTCGGGTTTACGCGCCCAGCTGACGCGGGGTCTTTTGCGAGGGATTACTCCCTCGCGCTCCCCGCCATAGCGCGTTGCTTGCAACGCGCGTCCATAATGTTGCCCGCACGCGATGTTTTGCATCCGTCATCATACAAAGCAAGTCTGTTGCGTAAGCGCGTGCCATTAAAAAACACAAGCGCATAACGCACGGCTTGCCGTGCGCGTCAATAATGCAGAGCAACAGACAAACAAAGCCAAGCATACACAAAGTACAATAAATTATAACACAACACTCATCATTATCTACCCCGCACCCCGCGCCCGCGACCCCGCGCTCGCAACAACATAAGTCCGTCCCGCATAACCCCCCAACAATCCCCATTCCCCCTCCCTAACCCCAACACCCCCCACAATATCCCCAACCCCATAAAAAACTCCCCCCGAAATATCTCCCTTCATACTATCCCCAACCTCCACAACAACATCTCCACAAATATACCCCAAACCCTCACTATTATTCTCCCCACCCTCCCCCGCAACAAGAAATCCCCCCTCCCCCACCACAACAACAATTCCCCCCCACCTCACCGAAACACATCCCCCCCAACACTCAACACTCCGCAACAAAAAACCCAACAATAAAACAGGAGACAACACATCGCGAAACATAACCCGCTCCCCATACACCTCAATTCCCCCATCGCTCAATCCACACCCCGTCGCTATCGGACACAATCCACTACTACCCCCATCACGATCCAAAACATCAACACTAGCGTCCATCCTTGCCAAATAAGATAACAGAGGTGAAATAAAATCTACCCCCCCGCTCGCTAAACAACGCAGCGCACTGCCCGCCTCGTACGACAAACCCCACGCTACCCCGACACCGCGACAAGCACGCCGCACCATCACCTCAACCTCGTTCAGCGAACACAACACATCGCATCCCCCTCGTCCTTCGCCTGCTTCATAACACCCCCCACCCCTCGACCTCGGCATTTGAGAAATCACCCACAGCCTCAGGCGCACCCCGATACATCGTAATGCGAAGCCAGCGATCGGATATAGGATCGAAACGCGTCGCTCCGAAAAACGACAGCTTGCACCGCAACAGATCAACAGGATACAACGCGCTTCCCACTAGATTTTCGTTTATCTCCGCATAAGGACAATCGAATAAAAGCTGAACGCGCCGCGCGGCAAACCTCAATTCAGGACGGCGCAACAACAGCTCGCCTAACTTTGTGTGAGGAGATTCTTTCATCAAAGCCTCGTAGAGCCGTGCGACATCCCATCCTATCGTCAATGGCTGCTCCAGTTGAGAACCTTCGTCTACAGCCCGCTCGCCCAAGCGAGGCTCCAACTTCTCTTCCGATACATACCAAAAGTAACGCGACTCCTCCCTGCTCGCGTAATCACGACCCGTCATGCCCCACGCACAACACCATCCATAACGAGCCTCCACCCTTGAGCGCATCTCGGCAATCGAAATCCTGCCGTCCAAGGTCATACGCGCATCCTTCTGCTCCGCCATGCCCTCGCTCAGCTCGTCTACTAACCCCCCTTGCGGCTCCAACAACAAGGAGACCAACAACTCCACCCCCTCCATCGAAAGATTCTTCTCGCCCCAACGAAACAACCCATCCCAAAAATCTGTCGCTCCGCCACGCGCTCCCTCACGCAGACGCAACGCATACTCTTCGCGCAACCTCACGAGGTCGCAGCGCAATCCCTCTATCTTCTTCTGGTAGAGACTGTCCTTCGTCCGCCATCCCCCTTGCCATTCTCCTCGCTCTTCTGTTGGCTTTTCTGTTGGCTCATCTTTAACCCCCTCGCTAGCGGCTGCCAAGGCAGTTTCGAATCCCTCTCTGCTCTTGCGTGAGAATTCACCGCGCGTACGTACGCGTGCCAAGGCGCGCTCGCGTGCAAGGATCCAAGCGTGCAGCAGCACGGGGTGAGTGACCAAAAAGGGTGCCATGCCCAAACCCGTAGCATTGCCGATTCCCAAAAGACGACGCGCTGCCTGCCCTAGCGCTACCGCGTTTTTCGGCGCGCGTGTTGCCGCCACATGCTCGACATAATCCAAGCTGAACTGGCGAATGAGCAACACGGCAAACAGCTCTGCGTGGAACGAGCAGTGAAACAACGAACGCTCGGCGATGCGCTCACGATCGGCGATGCCGAACTTGCCGTTGCCGTAGACGGCGGTCGTGCGCAGCAGATAGCCTACGCTTTCTAGGAAGGCGCGATCGGGCTGCAAGCCTTGCGCCAGTCGTTCAACGACATGCTCGAATAGGCGTACGCTTTTGTTCGCACGCGAGACGACCAGCTCGCTCTGACGGTAGCGACCCCCCTCTTGGCGCGGCACTTCAAACGAAAGCCGAGCAACTTCCTCATCGCTCGCCATGCCATCGTAGAGCGCGTAGGTTGTATCCCACGCCTCGGCGATCACCCTGTCCGAGCGTTGCGCTGCATCGATCCCATGCGCAAAGCAGACGAGGCTGTAGCAAGCGTCCTTTTCTCCTCCGTCTTTGCGAAAGACACGATAGACGGCGACTCCTTCTATTTCTTTCCCTGCGATGTCTTTCCCTGCTATGCCTTGGCCTTGCGCCAAACCTGCAATGTCTTTTACCTGCGCGCCGAAACGCCATAGCGGAGGCTCGAAGTACCAGCCCTCCGTCTTCAGGCGACGCAACAGGGAGCGCATGAAGCTCAGTCGGCTCGCGTGAAAACAGCCTAGTCGCGCCAAGCGCATCACCTCGGCAGGCGAGCGTAGGGGAACAGAGCCTTCTTCTTTTTCCAACTCCATATCCAACTCCAAACCTTGCACCCTATCTTGCATTTTCTCTTATGCTCTGTCTTGAACTCCGTCTTGAGGAACGAAGGAGCGTTCGAAGAATCGCGCCCAGTTTCCTCCCATAATTTTTGCTGTCTCTGCTGGCGAGAAACCCGCCTTCAGCAAGCCTTCGCTGATATTGGGAAAGTCTCGATTGTCTCGAAACCACGCGGGCTGCGGAGGAAAGGACGGCGGCGGCGGCGATTCTTGCGTCCGACTCTTGTCGTCTTTTGCGCTCCAGCGTCCTTGACGCATCCATGCCAGCACGCTATCGGGTTGCCCGTAGCACAGGTCGCTACCGATGCCGATCGCCTCGATGCCGATCTTCTCTGCTAGGCGGGCGACCATGGTGGAAAATTCTTCGAGCGAGCACTCGCCGTGATTTTTCAGATGATACGGATAGAGCGACAAGCCCAACAAGCCTCCCTGATCTTTCAAGGCTACCAAGACCTCGTCGGAGATACTGCGCGGTGTCCTGTGCCAAAAGGAGGGAATGGCGTGCGAGATTGCAAGCGGACGCTGCGAACAGGCGAGCGCCTCCTTGCAAGAACGCTCGCTTGCGTGCGACAGATCGACGACGATCCCTACTCTGTTCATCTCTCTGATCGCCGTCCTGCCCATACGGGTGAGTCCGCTATCCTCGTCCTCGAAACAGCCGGATGCCAACAACGACTGACGGTTGTAGGAAATCTGCATGAAGCGCACTCCTAGCTCGAAGAAAATTTTGACAAGCCCCAAGTCGTCTTCCAACGCCGAGCAGTTTTGCAACCCAAACAAAATAGCCGTGCGACCGCTCGCGCGTGCTTGCTCGATATCCTCAAGCGAGCGCGCCTGTACGATGAGGTCGCTGTTGTCGTCGAACAACCTGTGCCACGCGGTGATGTTGGCAACAGTTTCGCGGAACAGCTCGTGGTAGCAGATGGTGACAAGCACGGCATCGATGCCTCCTTCGCGCATGTGGCGAAACACCTCCCTTGTCCAGCGGCAGTATTGCAAGCCGTCTATCACTAAGGGAGGAGCGGGAGACATTGAAGGTAAAACCTAACTTAAGATAAAATTATTAAAATCTAACTTGCTTAAAATTATCTAACTTAATATAACTTTATCTAACTAGCTAACTCGAATTAACTTTTAGGCTCGCCTGCTTTGATATAGCTTGTCTTGACCTGCGTGTAGAATTCTTCGGCGGAGCGTCCCTGCTCGCGCGATCCGTAGCTGGAGATGCCTCTGCCTCCGAAGGGGACATGGTAGTCTGTGCCGGCGGTGGGAAGGTTCACCATCACGCAACCGCAGCGCGCGTTCCTGCGGAAATGAGTTGCGCGTGCAAGCGATGTTGTAACGATTCCTGCGACTAGTCCGAAGGGGCTGTCGTTTGTCACTGCCAGGGCTTCTTCGTAGCTTGCCACCTTGATGACGCAGGCGATGGGGGCGAACATCTCTTCGCGGTTGATTTGCATGGCGTTGTTGCCATCGAGCAGCAGCGCGGGGGTGAGGTAGTAGCCATCGGTTTTGCGCTCAACTCTCTCCAAGCCGCAGGCTAGCGTGCAGCCTTCTTTTTCGGCGAGTTTTCCATAGCGCAGATTCGATTCCAGCTGTGCTTGGCTTACGACAGGACCGATTTGTGTATTTTTGTCTAGGGCGTGTCCGACGCGCAGCGCCTTTGTTGCTGCGATTGTTTTTTCGATGAATTGGTCGTAGATTTTTTCCATCACGATGATGCGCGAGGATGCGGTGCATTTCTGCCCTGTTCCTCCGAATGCGCCTTGCACTGCGCAGGCTGTAGCGAGATCGCAATCGGCGTCGTCGGCGATGACGAGGGCATTTTTGGCGCCCATTTCCATCTGCAATTTTGTCATCTGTGCGACGGCTTTTTGTGCGATTTTTCTTCCTGTTTCGACGGATCCTGTAAAGGAGATCCCTTGTGCTTTCGGACTTGCGGCGAGGTGTTCGCCGAGCGTGCTACCTTTACCCATCACGAGGTTGAAGACTCCGTTAGGTAGGTTGTGTCGTTCGACTATTTCGGCGAGGCTGTGCGCGCTTGCGGGGGTTAGGTTTGCGGGCTTCCATACGATTGCGTTTCCGAATGCGATGGCGGGGGCGATCTTCCAGCTGGCGGTAGCGATGGGAAAGTTCCATGGCGAGACGATGCCGACCACGCCGAGGGGTTCGCGGCGAATATCGATTTCGACACTTGGACGCACGGAATCGGCGGTATCGCCCAGCTGTCTTAGGACTTCGGCTGCGTAGTAGGTAAAGAATTGACCGGCACGAAAGACCTCGCCTTTACCTTCGGCGAGGGGTTTTCCTTCTTCGCGTGACAGCAGTTCTCCGAGTTCGGCGGCGCGTGTTTTCATTTCTTCGCCGATGGCGTTGAGGATATTGGCGCGTTCTTCGAGGGGGGAGTTTTTCCAAGTTTTTTGTGCTTCGGCGGCGGCGTCGAGGGCTTCGTCGAGTTGGTGGGTTGTGGCTTGCGCGTAGCGTCCGACGAGGTCGGCGGTATCTGAGGGGGAGTGATTTTCGATACTTTCGTCTGAGGCGAGCCAGCGCCCTGCGATATAGTGGCTGTGGGGGGCGGAGGGCATGGGGGGAGCGTAGCATGGGTTTGCTAAAGAGACACTCTTATTATTTGGCAAAACGAACACGCGCTTTTTTGATTAGGTAACATACGCAAGACGAGCGAGCCTTAAGATTAGTCTTGGGCGAAGTGAGTTTTGCGCATGGGGGGGTGTGGGGGGACGAAGTTCCCCCACACCCCCCGCGCACGCTTCGCGTGCGCATGTTTTGCGTTCCCCAATTAAATAAAGCCCGTGTCTGCCTCTGCAATCTTGTAGACTCCAACATCATGTCTTCACCTCCCGTCTCCCCGCCCCTCTCGCGCCCCTTCCTCAACGCCATGAGCCGCCTAGCTAACTCCGTCGCCATCGCAACAACCGACGGTACAGCAGGCAAAGCCGGCACAACTATCTCAACCCTCTCCCCCGTCTCCGCCGAAGAACCCCCCTCGCTACTAATCTGCCTGCACCACAAAACCGCCATCGCACAAAAAATCCAACGCAACAAAATCCTCTCCGTCAACCTCCTCAACGATACACAACAAGAACTCGCACAACTTTTCGCAGGAAAACTCTCTCCGCAAAATCAAAACAAATTCAACCACACACAACACCTATGGCAGAAAACACACCTCGGAACATGGCACCTGCAAGACGCACTCTGCATCTTCGATTGCCAACTGATCAAAACCATCCGATGCCAAAGCCATTTTGTTGTCATCAGTAAAGTTCTCAATATCAAAATCGGCACAACAAAAACAAAACCCTTGCTCTACAGCAGCCGAGATTATAGGATGCTATGCGATCTCCCCGTTTCCGCATCATAAAGAGAACTCCCAAGCCAAACCTCATGCCTAGCTCCATACATAGCCCTATCCCTCTCGTTGCCTCTGTTTTTGGAGGTAACCTCTATACAAGCAAGAGCGGACGCTCCTCGCCCGTCTTCAATCCCGCAACCGGCGAGCAGGTTGCCTCCGTTGCGCTATGCTCCAAACAAGAGGTGGCGACAGCCGTTAGCGCGGCGAAGACTGCGCAAGAAAACTGGGGCGAAACACCCGCTGCCGAGCGCGCTCGTTTTATGTTTCGCTTTCGTGAGTTGCTGGAAGAGAACCAAGATCGTCTGGCTCGCTCGATCAGCAGCGAGCATGGCAAGACGCACGAAGACGCACTAGGAGAGGTTGCGCGTGGTATCGAGCCTGTCACTTTCGCCTGCGGTATCGCGCATCTTCTGAAGGGAGAACACAGCACAAATGTCGCGCGTCAAGTCGATACGCACTCCTTGCGTCAGCCCTTGGGGGTTTGCGCGGGCATCACGCCGTTCAATTTTCCTGTGATGATTCCTCTGTGGATGATGGCGAACGCGCTTGCGTGCGGCAACAGCTTTGTCTTCAAGCCCTCGGAGCGCGATCCGTCTGCGTCGTTGTTGTTGTTCGAGCTTGCCGAGAAGGCGGGTTTGCCGAAGGGAGTGTTAAGCGTTGTTCAGGGCGACAAGGAGGCGGTCGATGCTTTGTTAGAGCTTGAGGATGTGAAGGCGATCAGTTTTGTTGGCTCGACGCCGATCGCCGAGTATGTCTACAAGAGGGGTTGTGCGCACGGCAAGCGTATGCAGGCGTTGGGAGGAGCGAAGAATCACATGGTCGTGATGCCTGATGCGGATTTGGATAAGGTGTGCGATGCCTTGATCGGCTCGGCGTATGGGGCTGCGGGCGAGCGGTGCATGGCGATTTCGGTTGCGATGCCTGTCGGGCGTGAGGTTGCCGATGCGTTGGTCGAGAAGGTGAGCGCGCGTGTTAAAAAGATTCGGATCGCTCCTGCTACGGATGCGAAGGCGGAGATGGGGCCTCTCATCACGAAGCAGCATCGAGAGAAGGTGTTGGGCTATATCGAGAGTGGCATCGAGGAGGGAGCGGAGCTTGTTGTTGATGGTCGCTCGTTCCGTCTTGCGGGTCATGAGGAGGGATATTTCTTGGGGGGATGTTTGTTTGACAGGGTTTCTCCTTCGATGAAGATTTACAAGGAGGAGATCTTCGGACCTGTCCTTGTTGTGGTGCGGGTTGGCTCTCAGGAGGAGGCGGTATCGTTAGTGAATGCTCATGAGTTAGGCAACGGAGTTGCGATTTTCACGCGAGACGGGGGTATTGCGCGAAATTTTGCGCGGAGTGTCGGCATTGGGATGGTTGGAATTAATGTTCCGATTCCTGTTCCTGTGGGGTTTCATTCGTTTGGGGGATGGAAGCGGTCGGTATTTGGGGCGCATGGGATATACGGGATGGAGACGGTACATTTTTACACGAGGTTGAAGACGGTGACGACGCGATGGGGGGCGGGAGAGAGCGGGGGGGCGGAGTTTAATTTTCCTAGGGAGTAGGGAGAGATTTTATTGTCAATGTGCGTGTCTGGCTTTGTTTGTCTGTTCGACTTGCCTGCGCTTTTTGAAGGCACGCGCTCGCGCAACAGACGGGCTTTGTATGATGACGGATGCAAAACATCGCGTGCGTAGCACGCGGGGAGCGCGAGGGAGTAATCCCTCGCAAAAGACCCCGCGTCAGCGGGGCGCGATAGCGCCTTCTACACACTTTGCGCGTAACCCGAGAAGGGTTACGCGCGAGATACGTAGCCTCTTATTCAAAAGCGCGAAGCTTGCCTCGCCCAAGGGGAGTTCATCCCCCTGTGTCTACAAGCCTCTATGTTGTTAGAACTTCTTCAGGGGAAGGGACAACGTTGTTTGCGTCTTCGGAATTGCGGTAGATCGTGTAGGCATCATTATCGCCTGTAGCATAATAGCCTATGATGTAGACAGTATTCTGAGTGACACCTCCATCTTTGACGATGATTCGCAGGTCAATGTCAGTTGCTTCTGTTCCCACAGCAAGATCTTGCATAAAAGTACTAAACTTGCCTCTTGCGAAGGTAAAGTCTCCGTCGACATAATCCGTCTCCGATTTAGCAAAGACCAGATTGTTGCCCGTTCCGTCGCCGGCACTTAAGATTGAATCTTTGCCACCGTTCTCGTTGAACAGATAGGTGTCCGCACCCGCACCGCCGCTTAAGGTGTCCTTGCCCGCGCCGCCCTGAAGAGTGTCGTCGCCCGCATCGCCGTTGAGGTTGTTGTTGCCCGCACCGCCGATGAGGGTGTCATCGCCCTCTCCGCCGTTGAGGGTGTCATTGCCCGCGTTGCCCTCAAGGCGGTCGTTGCCTATTCCTCCGAACAATCTGTTGGTATGGTCATCGCCCGTCAGCCAGTCGTTATTGTCTGAACCTCGGATGTTTTCGATGTTGGTGAGAGTGTCGCCCACGGCATCACCGCCTTGGTTGACAGCAAAGCCATAGCTGTTCGCCTCAAAGTCCGCTTGCGCTCCTGCCTCAGAAAGGTCAACCCTGACCCCCTCGGCAGAGTTGCTATAAGAAGCCTCGTCTCCCCCATCAGCACCAACGCCATTAGCACCACCGTCGAGCATGTCTGCACCCGCGCCGCCCTCAAGCGTGTCCTTGCCCGCGCCGCCGTAGAGGGTGTCGTCGCCGTCGTTGCCGAAGAGGTTATCAATGCCCTCGTCACCGTAGAGTTTGTCGTTGCCCGCCCCGCCGTAGAGGTAGTCATCCTCCGCGCGGCCACGCAAGGTGTTGTCCTCAGCGTTGCCAGTCAATCTGTCGCCTTGATTCGAGCCGATCAGGTTGTTGAAGCCCGTCAGCTTATCTCCCGCAGCCCAGCCGCCAGAGGCCGTGGCAACGCCATCGACAAGAGTGCCAAGGTCGATGGTGACACCCTCAGTTGCATCCGAACCTGCGAAGCTCAGCCAGTCCTCGCCTACCGCCGAACCCGCCATCAAGATGTCGGTATCTGCCGTTGCCAAATACGGGTTGTCCTCGCTGCCGTCCTGGAACGTTGGCAGAAGAATCGAGTCCGCATCGATCTCTGTGTCGGTGTCACCGCTCCGTGTGTAGAAAGTGTAAGCTGAAGGATAGGTCGTGAAGTCTATGGTATTGGCTGTGCCGCTGCCTCCCTGTGTAATAACTCTAAGCCTTACATTACCATTGACATAGGAGAAAATGTAGATTGCGCCATCATAGGCGTTGTTGTTCGTCCCTTGCAAGAAGACGATCTTGCCGCCGTCGTCGTTGATCGTATCCGTACCATCGCCCGCGTTGAACAGATAGGTATCCGCACCCTCGCCGCCTTCGAGGATGTCCGCGCCCGCGCCGCCGTTGAGGGTATCGTCGCCCGCACCGCCCTCAAGGGTGTCCACGCCCGCGCCGCCTTCGAGGGTGTCATCACCCGCGCCGCCGTTGAGCTCGTCGTCACCCTCGCCGCCCTCAAGGATGTCGTTGCCCGCGCCGCCGCTGAGGGTGTCGGTGAAGTCGCCCGCGCCACCACGCAAGGTGTTGGCATTGCCGTTGCCAGTAAAGGTGTCGCCTGCTGTGTCAGATCCAATCAGGTTGTTGATACCTGTAAGCACAGTGGTAGTGCTAAGGTCGATGTCAACGCCTGCCAAGTTTTCGTAGCTCACCCAGTCATTGTCTCCCGAACCCGTGAAGCTGTCGGCAGCTGCCGTTGCCTCGAACGGGTTACCCTCGCTGCCATCTCCCACCACTTTCGGTGGCACAACAAGCGAGGCAGCATCGATTTCTGTGTCGGCGCTACCGCTCCGCGTGAAGAAGTCAAAGCCCCCCGAAGGATAACTCGTGAATTCTATGGTATTGATTATGTTGTCGGCACTACCCTTCACCGTGAGGGTTACAGCATCGCCTTGTCCGCGGACGAAGGTGTAGCTCGCGCCATTATAGTCGTTGCCTGTACCTTGCAAGAAGACGATTGTACCTCCGTCGTCGGTGATCGTATCCGTGCCATCGCCTGCGCCGAACAGATAGGTGTCCGCATCCGCACCGCCCGCGAGGATGTCGTTGCCCGCGCCGCCCTCAAGGATGTCGTTACCCGCGCCGCCGCTGAGGGTGTCGGTGAACTCGCCCGCGCCACCACGCAAGGTGTTGGCTTCAGCGTTACCAGTCAAGGTGTCGGCTTGACCTGAGCCTATCAGGTTGTTGATGCCTGTAAATGTATCTCCTAGAGCAAAGGTGCCTGTAGCAGTGATAGGGCTAGCACCAAGGTTGATCATGACACCTTCTGTAACTGAGCTTTCGTAGCTCACCCAGTCATTGTCTCCCGAACCCGTGAAGGGATTGGCATCCGCCGTTGCCAAGAACGGGTTACCCTCGCTACCATCGCCAGCCTCGGTCAGTTTATCTGGCACGACAAGCAAGGAAGAGTCGATTGGTGAGTCGGTGCTACCGCTCCGCGTGAAGAAGTCAAAGCCCGCCGAAGGATAACTCGTGAATTCTATGGTATTGATTATGTTGTCGGCACTACCCTTCACCGTGAGCGTTACAGCATCGCCTTGTCCGCGGACGAAGGTGTAGCTCGCGCCATTATAGTCGTTGCCTGTCCCTTGCAAGAAGACGATCTTACCGCCGTCGTCGGTGATCGTATCCGTACCATCGCCCGCGCCGAACACATAGGTATCCGCACCCTCGCCGCCCTCAAGGGTGTCCGCGCCAGCGCCGCCTTCGAGGGTGTCATCACCCGCGCCGCCCTCAAGGATGTCGTTGCCATCGCCGCCGCTGAGGGTGTCGGTGAACTCGCCCGCGCCACCACGCAAGGTGTTGGCATTTTCGTTGCCAGTGAAGGTGTCGCCTGCTGTGTCAGATCCAATCAGGTTGTTGATACCTGTAAGCACAGTGGTAGTGCTAAGGTCGATGTCAACGCCTGCCAAGTTTTCGTAGCTCACCCAGTCATTGTCTCCCGAACCCGTGAAGCCGTCAGTAGCTGCCGTTGCCAAGAACGGGTTGTTCTCGCTGCCATCGCCCACCACTTTCGGCGGCACAACAAGCAAGGAAGCATCGATTGCTGTGTCGGTGCTACCGCTTCGCGTGTAGAAGTCAAAGCCCCCCGAAGGATAACTCGTGAATTCTATGGTATTGATTATGTTGTCGGCACTACCCTTCACCGTGAGGGTTACAGCATCGCCTTGTCCGCGGACGAAGGTGTAGCTCGCGCCATTATAGTCGTTGCCTGTATCTTGCCAGAAGACGATTGTACCGCCGTCGTCGGTGATCGTATCCGTACCATCGCCTGCGCCGAACAGATAGGTATCCGCACCCTCGCCGCCCGCAAGGATGTCGTCGCCCTCGCCGCCCTCAAGGATGTCGTCTCCATCGCCGCCGCTGAGGGTGTCGGTGAACTCGCCCGCGCCACCACGCAAGGTGTTGGCTTCAGCGTTACCAGTCAAGGTGTCGGCTTGACCAGAGCCTATCAGGTTGTTGATGCCTGTAAATGTATCTCCTAGAGCAAAGGTGCCTGTAGCAGTGATAGGGTTAGCACCAAGGTTGATCATGACACCTTCTGTAACTGAACTTCCGTAGCTCACCCAGTCCGCGCCTGCCGCCTCCGAGAAGTCCTCGCCCACTGCGGTTGCCAAGAACGGGTTGTTCTCGCTGCCATCGCCCACCACTTTCGGCGGCACAACAAGCGAGGTGATTGCTGTGTCGGTGTTACCGCTCCGCGTGGAGAAGGTGTAGTCCGCCAAAGGATCACTCGCAAATTTTATGACATTGAGCGTCGTAGTAGTGTCGCTGGCAGTCACCGTGAGCGTTACAGCATCGCCTTGTCCGCGGACGAAGGTGTAGCTCGCGCCATTATAGTCGTTGCCTGTACCTTGCAAGAAGACGATTGTACCTCCGTCGTCGGTGATCGTATCCGTACCGTCGCCCGCGTTGAACAGATAGGTGTCCGCATCCGCACCGCCGTCGAGGGTGTCGTTGCCCGCGCCGCCCTCAAGGATGTCGTCTCCATCGCCGCCGCTGAGGATGTCATCACCCGCGCCGCCCTCAAGGATGTCGTTACCCGCGCCGCCGCTGAGGGTGTCGGTGAACTCGCCCGCGCCACCACGCAAGGTGTTGGCTTCAGCGTTACCAGTCAAGGTGTCGGCTTGACCTGAGCCGATCAGGTTGTTGATGCCTGTAAATGTATCTCCTAGAGCAAAGGTGCCTGTAGCAGTGATAGGGTTAGCACCAAGGTTGATCATGACACCTTCTGCAACTGAATTTTCGTAGCTCACCCAGTCATTGTCTCCCGAACCCGTGAAGGGATTGGCATCCGCCGTTGCCAAGAACGGGTTACCCTCGCTACCCGCGCTACCCGCGATCAATTTATCTGGCACGACAAGCGAGGCAGAGTCGATTGGTGAGTCGGTGCTACCGCTCCGCGTGGAGAAGGTGAAGGTAGACGAAGGATCGCTCGCAAATTCTAGGACATTGAGCGTGTTGCCTCCCTTGCTCACCGTGAGCGTTACAGCATCGCCGCGTCCTGCATCGGAGCGCTCGAAGGTGTATTTTGCGCCCGCATAGGCATCCCCCGCGTCCCCTTGCAAGAAGACGATTGCGCCGCCGTCGTCGGTGATCGTATCCGTACCGTCGCCTGCGCCGAACAGATAGGTGTCCGCATCCGCGCCGCCCGCAAGGATGTCGTCGCCCTCGCCGCCCTCAAGGATGTCCGCACCCTCGCCGCCGTCGAGGGTGTCCCCACCCGCGTCGCCGTTGAGCTCGTCGTCACCCGCGCCGCCCTCAAGGATGTCGTTACCCGCGCCGCCGCTGAGGGTGTCGATGTATTCGCCCGCACCACCACGCAAGGTGTTGGCTTCAGCGTTACCAGTCAAGGTGTCGGCTTGACCTGAGCCGATCAGGTTGTTGATGCCTGTAAATGTATCTCCTAGAGCAAAGGTGCCTGTAGCAGTGATAGGGTTAGCACCAAGGTTGATCATGACACCTTCTGCAACTGAATTTTCGTAGCTCACCCAGTCATTGTCTCCCGAACCCGTGAAGGGATTGGCATCCGCCGTTGCCAAGAACGGGTTTCCCTCGCTACCATCGCCAGCCTCGGTCAGTTTATCTGGCACGACAAGCAAGGAAGAGTCGATTGCTGTGTCGGTGCTACCGCTCCGCGTGGAGAAGGAGAAGGTAGACGAAGGATCGCTCGCAAATTCTAGGACATTGAGCGTGTTGCCTCCCTTGCTCACCGTGAGCGTTACAGCATCGCCGCGTCCTGCATCGGAGCGCTCGAAGGTGTATTTTGCGCCCGCATAGGCATCCCCCGCGTCCCCTTGCAAGAAGACGATTGCGCCGCCGTCGTCGGTGATCGTATCCGTACCGTCGCCTGCGCCGAACAGATAGGTGTCCGCATCCGCGCCGCCCGCAAGGATGTCGTCGCCCTCGCCGCCCTCAAGGATGTCCGCACCCTCGCCGCCGTCGAGGGTGTCCCCACCCGCGTCGCCGTTGAGCTCGTCGTCACCCGCGCCGCCCTCAAGGATGTCGTTGCCATCGCCGCCGCTGAGGGTGTCGATGAAGTCGCCCGCACCACCACGCAAGGTGTTGGCTTCAGCGTTACCAGTCAAGGAGTCGGCTTGACCAGAGCCTATCAGGTTGTTGATGCCTGTAAATGTATCTCCTAGAGCAAAGGTACCTGTAGCAGTGATAGGGTTAGCACCAAGATTGATCATGACACCTTCTGTAACTGAATTTTCGTAGCTCACCCAGTCATTGTCTCCCGAACCAGTGAAGGGATTGGCATCCGCCGTTGCCAAGAACGGGTTCCCCTCGCTACCATCGCCAGCCTCGGTCAGTTTATCTGGCACGACAAGCAAGGAAGAGTCGATTGCTGTGTCGGTGCTACCGCTCCGCGTGGAGAAGGTGAAGGTAGACGAAGGGTCGCTCGCAAATTCTAGGACATTGAGCGTGTTGCCTCCCTTGCTCACCGTGAGCGTTACAGCATCGCCGCGTCCTGCATCGGAGCGCGTGAAGTTGTAGTCTGCGCCCACATAGGCATCCCCCGCGTCTCCTTGCAAGAAGACGATTGCGCCGCCGTCGTCGGTGATCGTATCCGTGCCGTCGCCTGAGCCGAACAGATAGGTGTCCGCATCCGCGCCGCCCGCAAGGATGTCGTCGCCCTTGCCGCCACGCAAGATGTTGTCCTCATCGTTGCCAGTAAAATTGTCGACTCCATCCGAGCCGATCAGGTTGTTGATGGTTGCTAAATCAGCGCGTGAGCTAAGGTCGATGATAACGCCTGCCAAGTTTTCGTAGCTCACCCAGTCATTGTCTCCCGAACCCGTGAAGCCGTCGGTAGCTGCCGTTGCCAAGAACGGGCTTTCCTCGCTACCCGCGATCAGTTTATCTGGCACGACAAGCAAGGAAGAGTCGATTGGTGAGTCGGTGCTACCGCTCCGCGTGGAGAAGGTGAAGGTAGACGAAGGATCGCTCGCAAATTCTAGGACATTGAGCGTGTTGCCTCCCTTGCTCACCGTGAGCGTTACAGTATCGCTACGTCCATCAGCGCCGCGCGTGAATTCGTAGGTTGCGCCATCGTAGGCGTTGCCCGCGTCCCCTTGCAAGAAGACGATTGCACCGCCGTCGTCGGTGATCGTATCCGTGCCGTCGCCTGAGCCGAACAGATAGGTGTCCGCATCCGCGCCGCCAACGAGGGTGTCCGCATCCGCGCCGCCGATGAGGGTGTCCGCATCCGCGCCGCCCTCAAGGCGGTCGTTGCCTGCTCCTCCGAGCAGTCTGTTGGCATTCTCATCGCCCGTCAGCCAGTCGCCCTGGTTTGAGCCTAGGATGTTTTCGACGTTGGTGATAATGTCGCCAACAGCATCACCGCCCTGGGTTTCTGCAAAACCAAAGCTGTTCGTCTCAAAGTCAGGTTGCGCTCCTGCGATGGTAAGGTCGACCCTGACCCCATTGGCAGAGTTGCTATAAGAAACCTCGTCCGCAGTGCCATCGCCGCCGTCGAGGGTGTCGCCTCCCGCGCCGCCCTCTAGCGTGTCGTCACCCGCGCCGCCGTTGAAGATGTCGTCACCCAAGCCGCCACGCAAGGTGTTGGGATTGGCGTTGCCAGTCAAGGTGTCGACATAATCCGAGCCGATCAGGTTGTTGATGTCTGTAAGCGTATCTCCCGCAGCAAAGCCGCCTACACCCTCTGCAGAGGCGATGCCATCTTCAGCAAGAGTGATCTCGACATCTGCATCCGAGTCTGCGTAGCTCACCCAGTCCGCGTCTGCCTTACCCGTGAAGGCGTTGGCAGCTAGCGTTGCCTTAAACGGGTTGCTCTCGCTACCCAGAGCAGCAGGAGTAGGAGTAGGAGCAGCAGGAGTAGGAGTAGGAGCAGCATCGCCGCCACCAGCAGCTGTGTTTCCGCCGCCGCAGCCCTCCAGAAACACTCCGAGCGCGCTCGCCGATAGCAAGGCACTCAAAATTTGGGTTTTTTTGTTGCGTTTTCCCTCGCTCCCTTCGTTCGACGATGTGGCAAGGGACGATGTGTTAAGCGTTGTGATGTTCTCAAAGTTCATGGTCTCTCTTCCTTATGGTGTGTGTTTAACGAAAAAGTGCTTACCCTCTGTGCACTCGCGCACGATACCTATCTTTTAAGCGCAAGTCAAGAGAAAAAACTCGTTGGGGGGTGTGGGGGGTAGCGGTTAGTCTTGACGGATGCAAAACATCGCGTGCGTAGCACGCGGGGGGGTGTGGGGGGATAAATTCCCCCCACGAAGACCCCGCGTCAGCGGAGCGCACGCAGTGCGCTTTATCTACGCGCTTCGCTCGTCCGCAGTTATCGCGCTATCGCGCGCGCCTGCGGCGGGCTTTTTGCGAGGGATTACTCCCTCGCGCTCCCCGCGTGCTACGCACGCGATGTTTTGCGCCCGTCATCATACAAAGCCCGTGTCTGTCTCTCTCTGTCGCTATCCCCGTCTAATCACGCCCTCCGTATACGCCACCTCCTCTACCCCCTCGTAAAATACATGATGCAACAATACCCTCTCCCCATCCACCCACAACACACCATAACTCCGTGCCTCGTCACAATAACGATACTCCCCAACCTCACCGCCAACCTCGCCCGCACTCGGCAAAACCGTCTGATGCGAAACAGAAGAGTGCAAGCAACTCAAACCAATCCCACTCCAAACCCCCGACACAGGACGATGGTAATGACCACAAAAGATATACCTCACCCCGCCATGATCCCCCAACAAAGCCCGAAACTCCTCCGCCCCGCCCAATCCCTCGCTCTCCCAAACATCCAACGAACACGGCGGATGGTGCATCACCACAAACACATCGCGCTCCGCATACAACGCTAACTTCTCGCGCAGCCACGCAAGCCTCGCCTCACAAAAACCCCCCTCGATATGCGTGAGCAACTCACCCCCCTCCCCGCGCGCAACGCTATCCAACAACAGAAAAACTCCCGCCTCGTCTTCAATCGCCGTCTGAACAAATCCTCCCTCGATACTCTCAGGAAAAGCCTCGGCAAATGTCCCCCACGCATCGTGGTTGCCAACCAAAACACGACACGGAAACGGAAGCCTCGCAACCTCTCGCTTGAAAAAAGTATAAGCCTCCGCATCCCCCCGATGCGCAATATCGCCCAAACAAAGGCAAAACTCCGCATCACCATGGCTCTGAGCCATGTGCGCAACTAACGCACGAAACCTCCGCCGAACCCGCCGCTCGCACTCCTCGCCCGCATCTCCCCCCGCAGAAGCCCCGATGCCGAAGTGCAAATCCGTGATCTGTAAAAATTTTCGCAACATAAAAAAAATCATAAAAAAAGCTTGACAGAGATTATCCAAAGGCTCTAGGCTCACCGCAGACCTTTGTCAAGCAAGCAAAAAACATCGTGCGCACTCACGCATACCACCCCCGAGGAGAGAAAAACCATGTCTGAAAAAAATCACAGCGACAACACAAAACATCCAAGCGACCCCTCCCGCCGTCGCTTCGTCGAAGGTAGCGCCGCCGTCGCCGGCGTGCTCGCGCTAGGAGGCACCGCACCCCTGCTCAGTGCCTGCAGTAGCGAGAAAGTCAGCGGCCATCTGAAAGTTGGTGTCGACGGTATCAGCACGACCTCCGTGCTTGATCCCTCCTTCGCAACCGCGACAGGACAATTCACCAACGCCCGCAGCTACGCAAGCGCGCTAGTTCAATCGAACAAAGACGGCGGCATCAGCCCCTCGCTCGCGGAATCGTGGGATTCTAGCGATGCGCAGACTTGGGTCTTCAAACTGAGGAAAGGTGTCGAGTTTCACAACGGCAAATCCTTCAGCGCCGAAGATGTGGTAGCGACGATCAATGATATTCGCTCCGGCACCTCGAAGTCTCCCGTTAAAGGCGAGGCGGACAAAATCGAAGAGATCAAAGCTAGCGGCGACGGCAAAAGCGAGGTCACGATCAAGCTCAAAGCACCGAACGCCGACCTGCCCGTCGTGTTCAACGAAACGGGCTTCGTTATCCTACCTAAGGGAGGAAACCGCAACGACGGTATCGGCACAGGTCCCTACAAGCTGGAATACTTCGAACCCGGCGTCTCGACGGGTTTCCAACTCTTCGGAAACTTCTTCGAGCCTGACCATAAAGGCTTCTCCGCCTCGATCGAATACCAAGCGATCCAAGACCCCGCCTCGCGGGTGAACGCGCTGAAGACAGGCGATGTGCATCTGATCGCCAAGATTCCCGCCTCCTCAGCGCCGGGCATCTTGGAAGACGATAACCTGCAACTCTTTCGCGTGAAAGGAAAAGGGCATTACACCATTCCGATGGATGTGCGCAAAGAACCCTTCTCGAACAACGATGTCCGTCTCGCGCTGAAATACGCGGTGAAACGCGAGGAAATGGTCGAGAAGATTCTCTTCGGCTACGGCTCTGTCGGCAACGATCAGCCGATCGCCGCAAGCGACGAGTTCTACAACGACGATATTCCGCAACGAGAGTATGATCCCGACAAAGCACAATTCCACCTGAAGAAATCAGGCTACGAAGGTGCTATCCCTCTGCATGTTGCCAACGCCGCGTTTGCTAACGCTGTCTCGGCGGCGCAGCTCTACGCGGAAAGCGCGAAGCAGGCAGGAGTGAACATCAAGGTGATTCGCACGCCGGACGACGGCTACTGGGACAAGGTTTGGATGCAGAAAGCCTGGTCATTCAGCTACTGGAGCGGCAGACCCGCGGCAGGGCAGATGTTCTCGATCGGCTACCATCCCTCCAGCTCGTGGAACGAAACCTTTTGGGATAACGCCGACTTCAACAAACTCTTCGACGAAGGCAGACGCGAAACCAACTCGTCGAAGAGGAAGAAAATCTACGGCGAGATGCAGCGCATTATGGTCGACGAAGGTGGATCGATCATCCCCATCTTCAACGACTATTTGGATGCCGCCAGCAACAATGTCAAGGGGTATCCCAACATCCCGCTCGTCTTCGCCGACTACGAAGCCGCACTCCACGTGCGCGTCGAAGACAGCTAGGCAAAAACGGAGCAAGTCCTGCTCTCCCTGCGTCTGTTTGCGCGGGGAGAGCGGGGCTACTCGACAACGCCTAACACGTAAGAAAACCCTGTGGCCGTCTTTCGACTGCTTGCCACGCGCATTCTCTGGGGCTTCGCTTGCCTTTGGGTGATCTCTGTCATCATCTTCGCGGCAACCGAGTTGTTACCAGGAGACCTTGCCAGCGTCGTCTTCGGGCAGTCGGCAACCCCTGAGGCTGTCGAGACGCTACGCAAAGAGCTGGGGCTCGATCGCCCGCCGCACGAACGCTACATCGAATGGCTTGCCAAGGCGGCGAGGCTCGATTTCGGACGCTCGCTCGCAACCCAAAGACCGATCAGCGATCTCATCACCAAAAGGCTGCAGCGAACGCTGTTGCTCGCGCTCACGACCGCCTGCATGGCGGTACCGCTCGCGCTTTTGGTCGGCATGCTGTGTACGCTATGGCGCGACAGCACCTTCGACCGAGCCGTCAACGCCGCCGCGGTCATTGTTATCTCACCGCCCGAATTTTTCACGGGCTACTTCCTCGCCTACTTCTTCGCCGTCAAACTGGGATGGTTTCCCGCCGTGATGCTGACGACGCCATCCATGTCCTTCGCCGAGGTCGTCCATGCCATCTTCCTGCCCTGCGTGACGCTGCTGTTCGCCTGCTTCGGACACATGATGCGGCTGACGAGGGCTGCGCTCATCTCGGTTTTGGAAGACCCCTACATCGAAACGGCTCGTTTGAAAGGTCTGTCCAATCGACGCATCCTGCTTGTCCATGCGTTGCCGAACGCGGTTGCGCCGATCGCCAATGTCATTGTCATCAATCTCGCCTATTTGGTCGTCGGCGTCATCGTCGTGGAGACCGTCTTCAACTACCCCGGGCTCGGCAAGCTCATGGTCGATGCGATCAGCTCGCGCGATATTCCCGTCATTCAGGCTTGCAGTCTGATCTTTGCCACGACATACATGGTGCTCAACCTGACCGCCGACTTGATCTCGTTACTCGCCAATCCGAAGCTGCGCCATGCCGTCGCAACGTAGCCTAGGACAACGGGTGCGCAGTTTGTTGCGCTCTATGAGCTTTCTGACGCGCTTGAGCGTCGGGATTCTGTGTTGCTTGTTCTTGATTCTGCTGCTGGGTCCCTCGCTGAGTCCATACAGCTATTCTGCGCCCGTCGGAAATGTGTGGGAGGGCGTGTCGTGGCAACACCCTCTCGGTACCGATGTTTTGGGAAGAGACATGCTAACGAGAATTATCAAGGGCGGCAGGCTGACGGTGACGCTCGCTTTCTTGGCGACATTGTTAGGATTTATACTCGGAACCTTTTTCGGATTCCTCTCGGCGTTGTTCGGGCGGTGGGTGGATGTTTTGCTCTCGCGCATCGTCGAGATCATCATGGCTTTTCCCAGCCTGATGTTGGCGTTGATCGTCTTGGCGTTGCTCGATGTTTCCAAGGGGTTGCTTGTCGCCATCATCGCTGTTTTGGATTCGACGCGCGTCTACCGTCTTTCGCGCTCGCTTGCGCAGGATATCGTCGTGATGCCATATGTGGAGACCGCGCGGTTGCGCGGCGAAAAACTGGGATGGCTGATGAGACGCGAGATCTTGCCGAATGTTCTGCCTCCCATGTTGGCAGAGTTCGGATTGCGATTTGGCTTTGCGATTCTCTTTTTGAGCGCGCTCAGCTTTTTGGGACTGGGCATCCAGCCTCCTGAGTCGGACTGGGGATCGATGGTGAAGGAGAATGCGCTCTCGTTGCCTGTCGCGCTGGTGCCTGCGGCGGCGATTGCGCTGACGACTATCTGCGTCAACATCATCGTCGACTGGCTTCTTGCTCGAGCGGCGAGCGTGCGCAGTGCTAAGTCGGAGGGTTGATCGATGACGCAGGCTAAGAAAGGCGATCTTGTTTTGGATATAACGGGGTTGAAAATCGTCTCCTCGCGCCAGCCTAACGCTGCGCCGTTGCTGAAGGGGCTGACGCTACGCTTGAAGCGAGGCGAGATTTTGGGTTTGATCGGCGAATCGGGAGCGGGCAAATCGACGCTGGGGTTGGCTGCGCTCGGCTACCATCGCACGGGCTGCAAGCCTGACGGTGGTGTTGTTCGTTTCGCTGATCTTCATTTGCGCCAGGGGGATGAGCGGTTGCTTGCTTCGTTGCGCGGGGTGCGGATGGCTTATGTTTCGCAATCGGCGGCGGCGGCGTTCAACCCTGTGCATCGTCTGGGTGCGCAGATCACGGAGGCGGCGCGTTGCCATGCGACTCTTTCGAGGCAGGATGCGGAGCAGCGTATGGTTTCGTTGTTTCAAAGGTTTGATCTTCCTGAGCCTGAGAGTTTTGGACAGCGTTATCCGCATCAGGCTTCTGGCGGGCAGTTGCAGCGAGCGATGATTGTGATGGCGATGTTGTGTGAGCCGCAGTTGATTGTTTTCGACGAGCCGACGACGGCGTTAGATGTCACGACTCAGATCGAAGTTTTGGCGACGATCAAGAAGAACATTCGAGAGCAAAGGGCGACGAGCGCATTGTATATCACGCATGACTTGGCGGTTGTGGCGCAGGTAGCGGATAGGATTATGGTTTTGAAGGACGGGATGTTGGTGGAGGAAGGGGACACGAAGGCTTTGTTGGCAAAACCGCAGCGTCCTTATACTAAGGAGTTGCTTTCGGTGTATCAGGTTCAGCGCAAGCGTAGACATGTTGCCAAAAAGGCTGGTGTTTTGTTGCGCGGCGAGGGGTTGAACGCGGGTTATGGAGACGGAGCGCGTATTTTGGAGGACATTTCGTTTGGGGTTAGCGAGCATGAGGTTTTAGGTGTTGTTGGAGAATCGGGAAGTGGGAAGTCTACTTTGGCTCGCGTTGTGACGGGTTTGTTACCCTCGAGCGAGGGGGCATTGTGGTTGGGGGGCGAGGTGTTGCCGAGGAGATTGAAGCGGCGGAGCAAGGAGCAGTTGCGAAGGGTTCAGTTAGTGTCGCAGATACCGGATACGGCGTTGAATCCTCGTCAGAAGATTGGGGAGGCTTTGGGTCGTCCTTTGTCGTATTTCTTTCCGAATCGCTCGGCTGCGGAGCGCGAGCGGCGTTTGAGTGAGTTGTTGTCTTCGTGCGAGTTAGATTCGAAGTTAGCGGATTCGTTTCCTGCGGAGTTGTCTGGCGGTCAGAAGCAGCGCGTTTGTATTGCGCGCGCTTTGGCGGCGGAGCCGGATGTTATTGTATGCGATGAGATTACCTCGGCGTTGGATAGGTTGATTGCTAAGGGAATTGTAGAATTGATGTTAGATTTGCAGGCGAAGTTAGGGATGGCGTATGTTTTCATTTCGCATGATTTAGGGTTGGTGCGTGCGATTTCGAATGACATTATTGTGATGCAGGGGGGGAGAATTTTATCTTACGGGGATGGTTCTAAAATTGAGAAGAGCGAGGATGCTTATACGCAGAAGTTATTGAGGTCGGTGCCTCAGATGCGCGTTGGATGGCTGGACGAGGTTTTGCGCAAAAGGGCGTAGGAGAATAGGTTAGGCACGAGCTTTGTGGTTTTAACGGCAAAACGCAAGACGAGGAAGTGAGTTTTGCGCTGGGGGGCATGGGGGATAGCGGTTAGTCTTTACGGATGCAAAACATGCGCACGCGAAGCGTGCGCGGGGGGTGTGGGGGGATAAATTCCCCCCACGAAGACCCCGCGTCAGCGGAGCGCACGCAGTGCGCTTTTCTGTGCGTGAGCGAAGCGAAACGCACAGCCTCTTATTCAAAAGCGCGAGGCTTCGCCTCGCGCAAGCTGACTCGCAACGCGGTAGAGCGTCTTTAATTTTGCCTAGAAGATAGAGACAAAACAGAATCGTCGTACCATGTTACGAGTCAGCTTGCGCACGCTGCGCGTGCGCTTTTGAATAAGAGGCTACGCATCTCGCGCTACGCGCGAACTGCGTAGAAGGCGCTTACGCGCCCGCTCGCGGCGCGCTTTTTGCGGGGGGACTTCGTCCCCCCCCTCCCCCCATGCGCAAAACTCACTTCGCCTTACGGCTCGCTCGTCTTGCGTATGTTACCTAATCAAAAAGGGGAATTTATCCCCCCGCACGTGTCTGCCTCTGCATAGCCAACAAAAACACCAAACAACTCACTCCACGCCCAGCCAACCCGCAAACGCCCTCTCCATACTAGTCAACCCCAATCCAACCTTCCCCAAATCATACCCCGTCACATTCATCATCTTAACCCGCAACAAAATCTTCCCCTCTCGCCTGTCAACCTCAATTAAATTCATACACCCATAATCCTGCTCCAACTTCGGCAATAATCCTAAAACAGACGCAACATCATCACTCCCCTCCGCCAAAACCGAGCCCAATATAACCCTGTTCACCGCATCGTGCGAAACAATTAACAAATTTCGCCAATCCCCCTCCAACAAAGGAAAAAATACCCCCCGCACACGCTCCGCAAAAACCCTATACGAATCTCCGCCCGCATAACTCGCCCCCCCCTCCACCGCACGCTCGTAAGCGTAAGATAACTCGCGCCGCAAAGAAGCCTCAGGCAAATCAGCATAATCACCCTCCGCAATCTCTCGCAAATCCAACAAGGTCTCAATCGCTTGAGACCGCTCCCTCCCCGCAACGACAAGCTGCGCCGTCTCCATCGTGCGCAACAAGGGAGAAGAAATGACACGGTCAAACTTCACAGAGCGCAACGCCTCCCCCGCCAACGTCGCCTGCGCTCGACCAACCTCGGTGAGCGGAACAGAATCCGTCTCAAGGATAGGCGCACCCTCCGCCGTCACATAAGACACCTCCGCGTGGCGCAACAAAAAAATCCGCGAGCGAAACGACGGCAACTCCTCACCATCTCTTTCTAGCTTTGTCTTCTCTGGCATTGCCTCTGCCTCTCCATGCTCCATTTTGATCGCTCAGTGATGACGGCTCGGCAAAGGCGGTAGAGGCGAAACGGAAATGCCATCCTCCTCCAAAGCGTGCAACTCCTCCGCCGTCGCCTGCCCGTAAATACCTCGCCGCCCCTTTTCATCCACGCCTCTCTCTCCCCCGCCTCTCTCGCCCCCGCCCTGCGAGCGAGCCAACATCTCTGCTTCTGCCTCCGCTCGTTTTTCTGCTTGTTCTTGTCGGCACTGCTCGTCTTGCTCTTTCTCTTCGTGCATCTTGCGTGCCTCTGCGGCAAACCGCTCTCCGACATCGTCGCAAGTATGCTCGATATAACGATGAAAGGCACGCAAGGTGTTCGCAAAGGATTGCATCGAAGCCGAGGGAAACCAATCCGACCCCGAATCCGAAACCGACCTATCTACCCTCTCGCCGTCGCCTCTGCTAGCAATGCGTGATCCCTTACTTGATCCCTTGTGTGATCCCTTGCGTGATCGCATCAGGTTCGGCACGCTGGGACGACGCTCTATGTCTCGCTCGCCACACCAAGGGCAAGCAACTAACCCCGCCGCGTGCTGCCGAGCAAACTCCGCCTTAGAGCGAAACCACGCCTCGAAAGTGTGTCCTTCGCGACACGCAAGGTTGACTGTCGTCATCGTATCCTCATCGTCTTGCTATAGCCTCGCTTGGGGCAAAGGTCAAGAAGTTCTCGCTAGCCTCGCTTGTTGCGCGGGGTTGTTGTAGCATGGGCTTCTATGATCGCCCCTTCGAGCCACTCTTCGATTCCCTCTTCGATTTCTCTTGGGGAGAGTCCGCGAACATCCCTCGATGCCACGGACAGGCTATTCGCTGTCGATATCGGAGCGCAAGTGCGCGCCGCCCGCGTACTGCTAGGTGTGTCGCAATCGGCGCTTGCCCGCGCTGCGCGTCTGTCGCTCTCGACGCTGAACGACCTGGAGCACGGCAGAGACAGCGTGCGACAGCGAACGCGCGAGCAGGTCGCACGTTGCCTAGAGGACGCAGGCATCGTCTTCGTGCGCGAGGCTGCCGCTGTAGAAGGTCGCATGCTGGGCGTGCTGCTCCACCGCGAGGCGCGCCCTGAAAGGGTTGCGATTGAGGCGCAACGATGGTTGGATCCCGAATCGCTGGTGCCACCCTCCGAGCTCATCTTCTTCGTTGCCAGCGATCTGCCGCACGCTGCGCCTGAAGAGACGCTACGCCTCGGTGTGCGTCTACTTTTCCCGCACCGCACGGTGCTGCTCGACCTTGAAGCGTTCGACCTCTCTGCGTCGCGCCTCGCTGCGCTCTCGCGTTTTCTGCTCGAAGCCTTCTCGCTGTACAGCGACCGCCTGTTCTGCACCGAACCCCTACGGCTGCCGACGCTCGCCATGTCGAACGCTAGCGCGCACAAGACGTTGGAAGAAACCGCCACCCGTCCGCTGCACGACCCCTTCCCTCTGCTCGACTTGCTGACAGGCTCGGAAGAGAGCATGGCAGCAACCCTGTCAGCAACCCTCGCGACCTGCTTGCGGCAAAACGATCATCCGCTTGCGCGCGTCCGCCAGCTCATCGAAGCGCAACACGACGCTTGAGCGTGTGACGACAACACCGCCTGCCGATAGGATCGTCTGGGCGGTCTGCGCTTGCGCCTGCGGTATCCTGCTGGCAACTTTGAGTTCTCGGACCTTCTTGTCGATCTCGACGCTTCTCGTCCTTGCGGCGGTGGGGTTGTTTTTGTTTTGGAAGCAAGAGTCAGACTTGTACAATACGGACTTTAACGACAAGAGCATCCGTCCGATGGCAGGCTTCGTTCTGCTGTTGCTCGTAGCAAGCCTCTGCGGGGCGTGGCGCATGGAGTGGCGCGCAAGCACGACGGGAGCAACCCTTTTGACACAAGACCACGACGAGGTGCTGCTTTCGGGACGCGTCGTTTCGGTCACAGGACGCGCGCGCGGCACACGCCTTCTGCTGGAGGATGTTCTTACAAACACTCTCCCGCCGCAGCTCAGCCCTGCCCCGCGAAAGATTTCACTGCGCTACTGGGGAGGAGGCAGTCCTCCGCTGCTAGGCAGTCGCATCGAGGTTGTGGCGCGCTTGCTCGCACCCTCCGCGGCGCTTTTACCGCAGGGCTTCGATTTTCGTAAGTACGCGCGCTTTCGCGGCATCGACGCCTACGGTGCTGTGAAGCAACCCTATCGTCTCGTAGAGGCGCGAGAGGGCTTTGAGCGTCATCCCTCACGGCTGTGGCTAGCGCGCCTGCGCCATGCGATAGGCGAGCGATTGGACGCGAAGATGGGACGCAACGCGGGGATGGCGCGCGCCTTGTTGGTGGGCGAGCGCGATGCGGTTGCACGCAGCGATCTTCGTCGCATCCGCGATGCGGGGCTTGCGCATATTCTTGCGATATCGGGTTTGCATTTGGGTCTTTTCGCCTTCGGGTTGTTTGTTTTGGTGAGGCGGTTTTTTTCACTTTTTTCTCGCTTGAGCCAAGCCTTACCCGTAAAGAAGATCGCCGCTTCGTTGGCGCTGTTTGCCGCCTTCGCCTACATGCTTCTGGCGGGCGCGACGCTGCCGACGCAACGCGCCTTCGTGATGAGCGGTCTTGTTCTCGTCGCTGTGCTGTGCGACCGCGCGGCTCTCTCTTTGCGGGTTGTCGCCCTTGCCGCGCTCGTCGTGCTTGCGCTCAACCCTGAGAGCATAGTCAGCGCGGGGTTTCACATGTCTTTCGCAGCCGCAGCAGGACTGGTCGGTTTCTACGAGGCATTTTCTCGCTCCCGCTATCGCGCACGCCTGAACAGGTTGCCTTTTGTCGTCAACTCTATCGCCTTGTTGTTGATGACGACGGCGATAGCCAGCCTTGCGACGGCGCCTTTTGTTCTCTACCACTTCGGTCGAATTGCGCAGTATGGCATGGTTGCGAATCTTCTTGCGGTGCCGCTATTGGGAGGGGTTGTCTTACCTTTCGGTGCCTTGGCTGTTTTGCTGATGCCTTGGGGTTGGGAGTCTCCTGCGCTGTTTGTGATGGGGTTGGGGCTACGTTGGATCCGAGGCGTTGCGGAGTGGACTTCCTCCTTGCCCGATGCGGTGTATCAGGCGGAGCAGCCTCCGTTGCTGTTTCTTGTTTTTGTCTCGGTGGGACTTGTTCTCGTTGTTTTCGGAGCAGGCAGGAGAGCCTTGTTTCGTTCAGGATGGATTTGTGTCGTGTTCGCCTGGATCCTTTGGCTCAGTGCGCCCTCGCCGTTGGCGTTGCTGGGCGGCGAGAGCGAGAGTCTGTGGTTGCGGAGCAAGAGCGGTATCTACTGGCGTTTTGGCGGCTGGCAGGAGGGCTTCGAGTATGGGCAATGGACGCGGTTTTCGGGAAGTGCTCCGCAGCGCAAGGCTACGGGAGAGGTTGTCGAGATCGAGACGAAGGCGGGAGTGTTGCGATGCAAGAAGAGGGACGGGAGGGACGGGAAGAAGCATCGCAGCTGTCGGGGGACTACGCGAAGAGGGGTGTTGGAGGCAGGCCTGTTGGAGATAGGGGTGGAGGGGGTGACATTCGTCTGCGACAGAACAAGGCGGGCGAGGGCGAGGAGCGGCTGTCGAGATGTTGTCTTGAACAGGCAGGACTTGGCGGCAGCGCACGCGGTCGCGTTGTATGCGACGGAGGCGGGAGGAATCTCTGTGAAGCGGGCGAGGAGGGAGAGGAAGGAGAGGCGGGCGAGATCGTCTTTTTCAGGTCGCGTTAATCGCTAGCGTTCTTGCGTGTGCTTCGTCTAGACTGCGCGTTATGTCTTCTGTTGTCTCCTCTAGCGGCTCGTTTTTCACGCCTGAGAATCGCATTCGCCTTCTCGCGTTTGCCATGCCGTTTTCCTTCTACGGCTGGATGGGGCTTTTGAACAATTTCTCGATCGAGATTGTGGACTTTAGCGGTAGAGAAATCGGCATTCTGCAAACTCTGCGCGAGATTCCTGGCTTTCTCGCCTTCACCGCGATCTTTATCCTTCTGTTCATGCGCGAGTCGCGTTTGGCAATTCTCGCCATCACGCTGCTTGCGGCGATGGTGTCGCTGACGGGTTTTTTTCCCTCGGTGCTTGGGCTGTATGCGACGACGGTTCTGATGAGTATCGGCTTCCACTACTTCGAGGCGATGCAGCTCGCGACGGTTTGGAACAGTTTCAAGAGCAGCCAGTCGGCACGAAAACTAGGACGACAAATCGGAGCGAAGTCGATCGGCGCGGTCGGCGTTTTCTCCATGCTGTGGTTTGCAAGCGAGATTCTAAATCTCTCCTACAAGCCTCTGTATATAATATGCGGCGGCACGACGCTCGTCATCGTTCTGTTCGTGGTGCTTACCTTTCCTGAGATCAAGGCTCCTGTACAACAAGCAAAGAAACCCGTGTTGCGCAAACAATACTGGCTCTATTACGCGCTCACGCTGATGAGCGGAGCGCGACGACAAATTTTTGTTGTCTTCGCAGGCTTCCTGATGGTGGAGAAGTTTCACTACTCGGTTGGTGAGATCGCTCTACTTTTTCTCGCGAACAACATGCTGCAGATATGGCTTGCTCCATACGCCGGTCGGCTCATCGAGCGGTGGGGCGAGCGCAACGCCTTGCTACTTGAGTATAGCGGATTGCTCTTCGTCTTCTTGGGTTATGTTGTCGTGAGCGATGCGCGCGTTGCCGGCGCGCTCTACTTGCTCGACCATATATTTTTCTCGCTGACGATTGCCATGAACAGCTACTTCCGCCATATCGCTCGTCCGCAGGATATTTCTGCGTCTGCGGCGGTAGGCTTTACGATCAACCATGTTGCGGCGGTCGTCTTGCCTGTGACGCTCGGCTTTGTGTGGCTTGTCTCGCCGGGGAGTGTGTTTATTTTTGGGTCGGGGCTTGCCTTAGTTTCGCTCTTGCTTTCGTTGCTCATTCCGAACAATCCGAGGCAGGGTTATGAGACGAAGCTTGTTAGGGTTTCTGCGGTGAGACGAGTGACATGATCGATTTTGTCGCTTTAGCTTTGTATAGCACTTTGATGGGCTCGACGCCTGGTCCGAACAATGTGATGTTGACGGCATCGGGAGTGAACTTCGGATTTGCGAGAACGATTCCTCACATGTTAGGAATTGCTTGCGGGCATGTTGCTCAGGTGATGTTGGCTTGTTTGAGTTTAGGAGAACTTTTTGTGCGTTATCCTTTAGCGCAGAGCAGTTTAAAGATTGCGGGATTTTGTTATTTGTTGTATTTGTCGTGGCGTATTTTAATGTCGTCGTCGAGCGCGGAGAACAAGGGACGCAGGAGACCGTTGCATTTTTACGAGGCGGTATTGTTTCAGTTTGTCAATCCGAAGGCGTGGGTTTTCGTGACGACGGTTGCGACATTATTTTTGCCTGAGGGGGAGGAGGAATTATTGAGGAATGCTTTCTTGTTGTCTTTGACGGCGGGAACGATTGTGATTCCTAGCATTGCGTTATGGGCGGGCTTTGGGCAGGCATTGCGGAGATTTTTACATGATCCTGTAAAGTTGAGAATTTTTAATACGGTGACGGCGGCGGCGTTGGTGGGAACGGCCGTTTATTTAGTTATATGAATCGTTATATGTGATGAGTGGGTAGTTTTTACGGATGCAAATACAAGCCTACAAAATAAATCTCGATAAATCGTTATCCTCTAACAAAGGTCGCAACTTCTCATCCAACATCTTAGCCGTTATCTCATACTCCTTCTCCGTCATATCCGTCGCACGAAAACTTACATCCTCCAATAACTTCTCCATAACCGTATGCAATCGCCGCGCCCCAATGTTCTCAACCGTGTCGTTCATCTGTACCGCCAAATCAGCAATCGCACCAATCGTCTTGCTCGTAAAATTAATCTTAACTCCCTCGGTCGCCAACAACGCAACATACTGCTTCACTAAACTGCCCTCAGGCTCGGTTAGAATTCGCACAAAATCCTCGCGCGTCAAAGCCTGCAAAGCAACCCGTATCGGCAACCTCCCCTGCAACTCAGGCAACAAATCAGAAGGCTTCGACATGTGAAACGCCCCCGATGCAATAAACAAAATATAATCAGTTTTCACAGGTCCATACTTTGTCGATACCGTCGTGCCCTCAATTAAAGGCAAGAGGTCACGCTGTACGCCCTCGCGCGATATATCGCTACCTCCCCTCGTGTCGCTGCGCGCACAAATTTTATCCATCTCGTCGATGAAAACGATTCCGCTCTGCTCAACCCGCTCGATCGCCTCGCGCGTAATTCGATTGTCGTCCAACAGGCGATTGCTCTCCTCGGCGATCAAAATAGGCGTCGCCTCCTTGACAGAGAGCGTCTGCTTCTGCTGCGGCGTCTGCGATCCCATCGCCTTTCCCAACATCTCGGAAAGGTTGACCGCACCCATCTGCATGTTGGAAAAGTTGAACGCAGGAAATGTTGGAGTAGGCGCGCTCAAGGAGATTTCTACCCTCACTTCTTGCAGGTCTCCTCTGCGCAATTTTTCTTGCACCTCCTCCCTGCTACGCCCCTTGCCCTCTCCGAGCAGCAACGCGTCGATCAAACGCTTCTCGGCAGTCAGCTCGGCTTGAGCGCAAACGGAGCGCCGCTGCTCCTCGCGCGTCATGTGCTGAGATGCCTCGAGCAGGTCGCGCACGATTTGATCGACATCGCGTCCGACATAACCTACCTCGGTAAACTTCGTCGCCTCAACCTTGAGAAAAGGCGAGTGCGAAAGACGAGCAAGCCTTCGCGCGATCTCGGTTTTTCCGCACCCCGTAGGTCCGATCATGAGAATGTTCTTGGGCTGTATCTCCTCTTTCAAGATCTCGTCGGTGATCTGCTGCCTGCGCCATCGATTGCGCAAGGCGATGGCAACGGCACGCTTCGCCTCGTCCTGTCCGACGATATGGCGGTCGAGCTCCGAGACGATCTCGCGCGGTGAGAACTGGGTCACAAGGATCGTCTCACAAGGTCTCGATCAGAATCTCTGTGTTGGTATAGACGCAAATGCCCGCGGCGATCTCGATCGCCTTACGCGCAAGGCTCGGCGCGTCCAAGTCGGTCTCGGAGCGCAACGCGCGCGCCGCAGCCAAGGCGAATGCCCCTCCTGATCCGATCCCTAACAATCCGTCCTCGCTCTCGACGACATCGCCGTTGCCCGAGATGAGCAGATCCACCTCCTTGTCTGCCACGGTCATCACCGCCTCCAGTTTTCGCAAATAACGATCGGTGCGCCAATCCTTAGCCAGCTCGACGGCGGCACGTTTGATCTGCTTCGGATGCTGTTCGAGTTTGCTCTCTAGACGCTCGAACAGCGCGAGCGCGTCCGCCGTCGCCCCTGCGAAGCCTGCGATTGCGATTCCTCCTCCGATTTTTCGGATCTTGCGCGCGTTCGCCTTCAGAATCGTACTGCCGTGCGTGATCTGCCCGTCGCCGCCGATCGCCACCTGCCCGCCGTAGCGAGCGCACAATACGGTTGTGCCGTGTAAGATTACAGACAAGGTTCTCTTTCTCTTGCGCTATTGTTGTTGCTCCCTTAACCTATATCGGTGACAACGACGGGTATGTCAAGAGCGAACACTCCGATGAAGACGAACAGCCCCAACTACACGGACGACGAACTACGAGGCTTGGGTTTCGGAGCGCTCGGCAAGAATGTGCAGCTCGCCCGCAGTTGCGCGCTCTACGGCATCGAGAACATCCACCTTGGCGACAATGTGCGCATCGATGCCTTCACGACGATCTCGGCATCCGAGCGTCATGCCGTGCGCATCGAGGGATTGTCGCATATCGGTGTCAATTGCTATTTGAGCGGTGGCGGCGGTGGAATCGTCTTGGAACGCTACACGGGTCTCTCTTCAGGAGTGCGTCTTTTTTCAAGCTCGGATGACTATTCGGGCGAAGCGATGACCTCCCCTGTCGTGCCGTCTCCGTACACGAACCCTTCCTGCGGGTTGATCCACCTCGAAGCCTTCTCGATCATAGGCGCGCAGGCGGTCGTCTTGCCAGGCTGCCGATTGAAAGAGGGAGCAGCACTGGGAACCTTCTCGCTTGCAACGAAGAGCCTCGAGGCATGGACGATCTACAACGGTATACCTGCACGTCGATTGAAAGACCGCGCGCGCAAGCCGCTGGAGTTGAGAAAGCAGCTGGAAGCCGATCCGCGCTATCGGCATCTTTTTCCTACAAGATCATAACAAAAGTCTTGACAAGGTAACGACGAGGTTCTAGAGTTTCCTCTTTACGGTAGCAAGCAGAACATTTTTTATGACCAAACGCCTTCAGTCGAAGTACAAATCGAATCGCCGCTTTGGGTTGAACCTTTGGGGTCGTCCGAAGTCGCCTGCGAACAAGCGTAGCTACCCTCCTGGGCAACACGGGCAACGACGGCGCAAGGAGAGCGATTACGGCATCCAGCTGACGGCAAAGCAAAAGTTGCGCTTTTACTATGGTAACATCTCGGAAAACCGTTTCCGACGCTACTACCGCGATGCAGCGCGCGGCAAGGGCGATACCAGCGAAAATCTGATCGGGCTTTTAGAACAGAGGCTGGATTGCGTCGTTTATCGAGCTAAATTTGTTCCCACCGTTTTTGCAGCAAGGCAGTTTGTCAACCACGGGCATGTTCTTGTCAACGGCAAGCGTGTGACGGTGCCATCGTACGCGCTGACGCTTTCGGATGTTTTGCAAGTGAAGGGGAAGAGCGCGGAACTCGCGTTGGTGCTGGAATCGATCGAGCTCAATGAGAGGGATCTTCCCGATTACATTGATGTTGACCACAAGAAGATGACGGCACAGATGACGCGCGTGCCGAAGCTCGACGAGGTGCCGTATCCTGTGAAGATGGAACCCAATTTGGTGATCGAGTATTACAGCCGATAGAAGTGCTACAAGTGCTACTTCCTTAGGAGAGGGGGCAACAACGAGCTATGACCGCCCCTCAAACTGAGCTGTCTTTTTCCGAAGTTTTGTGTTGAAAGTTTTTTTTGTTGCGGCTTGTGCCGCTTTTTTGTCGGCTTTTTTGCTGTCGGACTTTGCGCGTGCCGCGTCTTTTTCGCAACGCATTCGCTTGGAGGAGAGCGGCGGCTACAACTTCGGACGCCACACGACCAGCCACTACTACGCCCCCTACGGCGCGCCTGATACCTCGACGCTCCTCTATACGAGAGGCAGGGGAGAGAGGAGGACTGCCATCTCGTGGAGCGGTTTTTGGAAACTGGACGAGGGCAAGCAGGGGCTGTACCTGCGTAGCGTGCCTGCCTTCGTCGTCGGCGGCAGCCTTCATGGCAACTTCAGCGACAAAGATTTCTGCGACGGATCTCGATTTAATGTCAGCCTCCCTAACGCTGACTCTACAAGATGCCCGCCACGCTTGACGGTGTGGAGCGATACGGACAGCCCTGTCCGCAATTGGTTTTTGGGGGCGGAGATCGATAACGCGGCGGGATTCTTCTTGCAAAACCCTAACAATGACGAGCGTTTTTTCGGCGCAGGGCTTTCTTTCGGCTACAACTTTTTATACGAGGACGACCTAGCGCAAGGACTGAAGTACAATATCTATCTTCCTGACAACCGTCGCCCTATCGGTGAGTTACTATTGGCGGGGGAGGATGTGATTGGCAACAAGGTTTTTTGGCATGCGCTGAAGGTAGGCGTCGAGGTATGGACAGAGCAGATTCCGCCGCGCTGGCGGCAGCCCGTCATTGTCAACCTTGCGGCTCACTACTTTCCTTACGCCTTTTTTAGAGGAGAAGACTCGCACTTCCGTAGGGTCGGAACGACTAGGAATGACTTGGCTGCTGTTCCCAACATTATCTCCGAGGGGACGGGGCAAGGCGTGGAGGTGAAGGGCAGTCTTTTTGTTCCTTTCCCTGTTTCGCGCCCGCCGCGCTTGGGGCTGTTGTTGCAAGCGCGCTGGCAGAGGCTCTTTTTGAAGAAGGGGAACGATATCTTTTATTTTGGAGACGGCAGCGTGTATGTGACACCTCTGACGGAATTTACGACCGAGAGTTTTTCTATCTCTACGGGTTTTTCTGTCACTTGGTAGGGGTTGCAGGGTTGGCAGAGGCGCGCGCTGTTTCGCAGCCGAGCATGGCGATTTTTTTGTCGATACCCCAATAGTATCCGCCGAGTGCGCCGCTCTGACGGATGACGCGATGGCATGGAATCAGAAAGGCTACGGGATTGCTTCCGACGGCATTGCCTACGGCACGCGCGTGGCGCGCTCCGAAGCCGAGCGTACCGTAGCTCCTGCATTTTCCTGTCGGGATATCGAGCAGCGCGCGCCAGACTTGCAGACGAAAGGGTGTTGCGAGCAGGTATAGCGAGAGTTGTTCGGGCGGCGCGTTGTTTTTCTCGGCGTTTTTGTTAATGGCGGGAAAGATTTTTTCGGCGTAGGGTTGTGTTTGCGTGGCATCTTCTTCGATGCGCGCTTTGGGCCAGCGGCGTTGGAAGTCGTTTTTTGCGGCGCGAGCGTCGATGGCTCTTTCGCCGTGGAAGCCGAGCGCGCAGAGTCCGCGTGAGCTTGCGAGCAAGTGGGCTTTCCCGAAGGGGGTGTTGTGGCTACCGAAGAAGAGGGTGAGGTGTAAGCCTTGTCGTTTGTAGTCGCCTGGTGTCATAGCTTCGATGCGCACGAAGAGGTCGTGCAGACGCGAGGGGGAGGAGAGTCCTATCTCCAAGCTAGCGTCTAGGATGCTGGAGCCTTGGCGCAGCAGATGGCGTGCGACATTAGCGTTGAGGAAGGCGAGAAAGTCTTTCGGGCTCACGCCTGCCCAGCGTGTGAAGCGTTTTTGCAGCACGAATGGGCTTGTGCCGAGGGCTTGCGCGAGCGTTGGCAGCGAGGGTTGTTCGGCGCGGTGTTGTGCGAGAAAACGTAAGGCGTTTGTTATCAGGGTGTCTTCTTGCTCAATGCGCGGCAGGGCGATACGGAGGAGGCTCGGCGGGGGAGAGGGGGGGGTAGAGGGAGGGGTAGAGGTATCGTTCATGGACTTTTGGCGTTGTTGTTGAGCAGTTGGCGTGTTTTTTGCATTTTCTGTTGCAAGGGCTTTACGAGGCAACCTGATTCTTGCCAAGTTGAAATTTGTAGAAGGAGGATGTGAGATGATATTTGTTATTGTGCGGTGCGGATTACGTTTTGCGGCGTGTTGTGTTGCGGTTGTTTCGTTGAGTTCTTGTGCTACGGGTGCGGCTGTTTTGGGGATTGCGTATACGGTTCAGACGAATCGTTTGCCGACGGATGATTTAGCGAGTGCGATTTCGGACAAGGATTGCAGCTTGATTCGCCAGCAGGAGGAGGGGGGCGCGTGGTGTCGGGATGGGGGTGTGGAGGATAGGCGGGGGGCATCGCAGCCGCCGGTGTGGTGTTATCGTTCGTTGGGGGAGGTGAATTGTTATGATAGACCTATTGCTGAGGAATCGGCGCAGTTAGTGCAGTAGATTACAGATAGCGGTAGTGTCCCAAAAAACGGGACTCTTGCATTGACGAGTAAACGAACGCGCGCCCAAGCGCGCGTGGGGGTGTGGGGGGGCTTTGCCCCCCCGCAAAAGACCCCGCGTCAGCGGGGCGCGATAACCCGAGAAGGGTTACGCGCCTTCTACGCACTCGCGCGTAGCGCGAGATGCGTAGCCTCTTATTCAAAAGCGCGCGATAAAGAAAACTCTTGCCCTTCCGCCCCTTACACACCACAATCAAGCCACTACTTGCACTCCTCCCCACATTCTCTCCCCACCCCATGACCGAATCCTCCGCTCCCCCCACAATAAACCCCAAAGCAAACCCCACAACAAACAGCTGGGACAACCTCGACCAAGCACTCAGCCGACTGGAATCCGCCATCCTCACACAAAAAAATACCCCCCCCGAAAACAAAACCCCCCAAATAGAACAACTGCAACGACAAAATACACACCTGACAACAACCCTGCAACAAACCCTCGCCGACCTCAAAACAATCCTCAATAACTAACCACAACACACTCCGCCCAAAACCCCCATCTATGCTGCCACGCTCAACCATTACCCTCGTCGTCAACGGATCCCGACGACGCATCGTCTGCGAACAAGGACAAGAAGAACACCTCCAACACGCAGGAAAATACCTCGATAAAAGACTGCGCGAAATGAAAGGCAATGTAGGCAATATCGCCGAAAATGAACTCTTCGTCCTCACAGCCCTCATGCTCATCGACGACCTCTCGGAAGCACACACCCGTATCTCTGAACTGGAAAAAACCCTGCAAGAAAACAACACCGCATCACCACCCCACACACGCACAGCCGATAACACTCCCCCCCTCGCCGAACAACGGCTGGAACAAACAACACGCCGCATCGAACAGCTTGCTAAACTCTTCGAAATGGGATAACCTCAATACATCACAGCTGCGGAGCGCGAACGCGGAATCAAGCTCGAGGGCTATAATTATCTAACGGAGCCTGCCGCTGGAGATGGATTTATTCATCCCTATTTGTGGACTCCCCCTTTGGCAACTGGCCATCGGGCAGCTATGACGCGACGTCTCATGCGGCTGTGACCTTTCTCAACCTCCTCGTCACTCCCTCTCCTTGTCCCCATGCCCGCCGCCGAAGAAAACACGCAGCCCAAAAAGCAACTCAAGAAACAGCTGCGAAAACAACTTTTGGAACAACGAAAAATCACAGCAGAAAACTATCGCTTGGATACTCGCGCGCAAGAAAATCTGCTCGTATTGTTCCGCGAGTTTCTAAAACGACACCTATCCAACCACCCCCCCTCCCCTTGCAGCGGCTACCTGCCCATCCGCTTTGAACTCGACCCCCGTCCGCTGATGCGCGAGCTCCGCTTGCAGCACAAGACAGAACTGCTACTGCCCGTCGTTGCGGATGCGAACGAGCCGCTCGTCTTTCGCGCCTTCGATGGCGACGAATCCTCCCTTCAGCAAGGCAGCTACAACACACAACATCCGCACGAGAGCGCACGAGAAGACACTCCCGCCTTTATGCTTGTGCCTCTGCTCGGCTTCGACCGAGACTGCAAGCGTCTCGGCTACGGCGGAGGATTTTACGACCGCACGCTCGCCCGCCTGTCCGACAAGGGCATCCACCCCTTCACGCTAGGCATCGCCTTCGAGTCGCAGCGTCTCGAAAGCCTTCCCGCCGAGCCGCACGACAAACCACTGGATGCCGTGTTGAGCGAAACAACGCTCTACCGACGCGAATAGTCGATGCTCGATGAGCCAACACGCGGATTGAACATCCTCTTCTTGGGCGACATCGTCGCAGCGACGGGCAGGAACGCCGTCAAGCGTGCGACCCCGCTACTGCGAGAAGCACTTGCACTAGACCTCTTGTGCGCCAATGCCGAGAACGCAGCGCACGGCTTCGGACTGACTCCATCGATAGCAGAAAGCCTTTTGGAGGCAGGACTGGATATTCTCACGACGGGCAACCATGTTTGGGACCAACCCCTTCTCATCGACTATTTGCACGAGAACCCCACGGCGCCGATTCTTCGTCCGCTTAACATGCACTCGGACCCGAACGCTCCGCTGCCTGGACGCGGCTACGCCGACCTCGCGCTGGCAGAGGGACGGAGCGTGCGCGTCGTCAACATCATCGGACAGCTTTTCATGGAGCATTGCGCGCATCCATGGTTTTCTCTACAACCCCTGCTGGCAGAAGGCACGCCGAAAGACGCGGGTTGGGACGCGCTACTAATAGACTGCCACGCCGAGGCGACAGGCGAAAAACTCTCGCTCGCTCGCCTATGCGACGGCAATGCTACCGCCTTCGTGGGAACGCATACGCATGTCCCTACGGCAGACGCAGGATTGTTTCCGCAGGGGCTTGCCTACATAACAGACCTCGGCATGTGCGGCTGCTACGATTCGGTCATCGGCATGGAGCGAGAAAAAGCCGTCGCACGATACTTACGCTATCTGCCGAAAGCCAAACTAGAACCCGCGACAGGCGAATCCTCGCTGTGCGGAGCATTCATTCAGACCGACCCCGCCACAGGATACGCCCGACACATCGAGCCGTTACGCCTTTGCCTTTCATCAGACGAGAACCCCCTACTCTCGTCAGCGTTACCGCAAGCCTTGCAACCCTACAAAAAAGACCTGCAAGAACTGCTGCGGGCATGCTAGATTTGCGCGCATGACCGAGCTGATTTTCCAAGAAGATTCTTACGCTCGAACCTGCCACGCGAGCGTCGTGCGCCTTGAGCCACCCTCTGCGGTTGTGCTTGACCGCACAATCTTTTTCGCGCGCTCAGGCGGACAGCAGGGCGACAGAGGCACGCTCTCGTACAGCAGCCAAGACGGGAAGGAGGATAATTCTTTTGCCATCACCGATTGCCTCTATGCGCCCGACAGGAACATTCTCCATATTTTGGAGAGTCCCCTCGAAGATGGAAACTTGCCGCAAGTCTTGACAAAAGGCTCGACCCTAGAAGCCATGCTCGACTGGCAACGGCGATACGCGATGATGCGCCTCCATACAGCCCTGCACCTGCTATGCTCGTTGGTGCCGCATGGCGTTTCAGGAGGCAACATCGCCCCAGAGAAAGCAAGGCTCGACTTCGATTGCGGCGGCGATGCGATGAACAAGGAGGCATTGCAACAACAACTCGACCAACTCGTCAAGGACGACCGCCCCATCCGCGTGCGCTGGATCGACGAAGAAGAGTTGCAGAAAAATCCGCACCTCGTGCGAACGCTATCCGTCCAACCTCCGAAGGGAGATGGGCGCGTGCGACTAGTCGATATCGAAGAGTGCGACCTGCAACCCTGCGGCGGCACGCATGTGCGCAGCACCGCCGAGGTCGGAGGCGTGATCGTCGGAAAAATAGAAAACAAAGGCAAACACAACCGCCGCATCACGCTCCGACTCGCCGATGCAGCAGAAACAACCTAGCAGGAAAAGCATGCCACCCTCTCCTCCCTCGTCATCTTCCAAGGAATCTCACAAGGAATCTGCTTTGAATCTTGCGACAAAGCTGGCGCATCTCGGACGCGATGCGGCAAGCCATGCCGGCTTTGTCAACATCCCGACCTATCACGGCTCGACCATCTTGTTTCCCGACCTTGCAACGCTCGACGGCAAGAAGCCCGTCCTAGCACGCTACGGACGCCACACCTCCCCCCTCGTCGAGGCGCTGAAGCAGACGCTCATCGAGCTGGAGGGCGGCACGGGTTGCGTTCTCACCTCGGCAGGGCTGGAGGCGGTCACCTTGCCGATGCTCGCCCTGCTGCGACAAGGGGATCGCGTCTTGGTTTCCGACGGTGCTTACGCCCCAACGCTTGCCTTCGCCGAGAGCTATCTGTCCAAGTTCGGCATCAAAGCGCAACGCTACGATCCGACCGACAACGCCGCCTTGCAAAAAATCCTTGAGACAAACGGCGACTGTAAAGCCCTGTTTATCGAATCGCCCTCGACGCACACCTTCGAGCTGACCGATATTCCCGCCCTTGTTGCCCTTGCCAAAAAGCACGGCGTGACGACGATAGCCGACAATACTTGGGGAGCAGGAATCGCCATGCGACCGCTGGAGATGGGGGTCGATATCGTCGTGCAATCGGGAACGAAGTATGTGTGCGGACACTCGGATGCGATGCTGGGGTTTTGCGTAGCCAAGGAAGAGGCGTTCGTACAGAAACTTGAGGCGACGCGTAGCTTTTTGGGCATCTACAACGCGCCCGACGATGTAGCGCTCTGTTTGAGGGGCGTGCGCTCGCTGCCTGTACGCTACGAGGCGCACCGCACGGCAGCCCTTCGCGTCTGCGACTTTTTGCAAGAGCAAGCGGAAGTGTCACACATCCTGCACCCCGCGCTGACTACCCACCCGCAGCACGCGCTGTGGCAACGCGATTGCACGGGTTCGTGCGGGCTCTTTTCCTTTCTCATGAAGAGGAAGGGAGAGGGAGAACAAGCACGCGACCTGCTCGCCCGTTTCACCGACGGGTTGCGCTTCTTCGGCATGGGCTACAGCTGGGGAGGATTCGAGAGTCTGATTCTGCCCGCCGTTACAAAAGGATTGGGCAGGCAGTGTCTGCCCGACATTCCGAGCGACCAATGGCTACTGCGCGTGCATGTCGGGCTGGAAGACACGGCAGACCTTGTGCGAGACCTCGACGATGCCTTCCGACGCTACCGAGCCGCCACCTAACGCTCTCGGCGCGTCGTCGGATCTTGCGTCGGACTTGTGGGCGTCCTTGCGGTTCAACGATCGAGGCTTGATCCCCGCCGTTGCTATCTGCTTTGAGACGAAGATTGTACTGATGCAGGCGTGGATGACCCGAGAGTCGATCGAGCTTACGCTGGCGACGGGTCAAGTCACCTACTTCTCGCGCTCTAGGGGCAAGCTTTGGCGCAAGGGCGAGACATCGGGCAACAAGCAGCGACTGGTCGAGATGCGCCTCGATTGCGACGGAGACTGCCTGTTGTTGCTCGTAGAGCAACGGGGGGTTGCCTGCCATACAAGACGACATTCCTGCTTCTATCGACGGGTAGAGGCGAACGAAAAATCGACAACCTTCTCGCTTACAGAGGTGTCGTGACGCTTTTCCGCGCGCTCTCTTTTTTGCTCTGCTTGCTGCTGGCGGGGGCGAGCTTGTGGGTTACCTCTTGGCGCGCGCTTGCAGCCGAGAGCGGGACAAAACAAGAGAATGGAGTGGGGGAGGGAACGATTGTTTTTCTGGCAGCGAGCTTGCAGCCCGTGCTGATCGCAATCGAGAAGCGGCATGAACATGACCATGGACATGTCCTTTCGTTGCGCCTTGTGCCTGCCTCCAGCGGTCTTTTGGCGCGCCAAATTGCAGCAGGCGCGCCCGCCGATCTCTACCTGACCGCCGACCGCAAATGGACAGCATGGCTGGAAACACAGAACATTCCCCTGCTTGCCCGCAAGACTTTTCTCTCCAACCAACTCGCGCTCGTCGAGCCACTACCTTTGTCTTGGTCAGCGACGAGCGCACAGCACGAGGAAGTCACCTTGACCGCCTCGCAGACGCGTGCGCAACTTGTCGCCGCCACGCGCATCGCCATCGGGGATCCCAGCCATGTTCCCGTCGGGCTGTATGCCACGCAGGTCTTCGCGTCGCTTTCGCTCGATACGCCCTCCTTCCTCGCCAAGCTCGTTCCGCTTGTTAACACACGCGCGACCGCACTGCTTGTCGAGCGTCAAGAAGTGCCGCTTGGCATCGTCTATCGCAGCGACGCGCTTTTTGCGAAACGCGATGAGCGTGCCAAGATGCGCATCGTTGGCTACCTGCCATCCGCGCTGCACGAGCCGATCGCCTACGACTTGCTTCTTCTGCGTGAGAAGGGACGCTCGCTCTACGCGCTTCTTGCCGAGGACTCCTCTGTGCGCGAAGAGTTTGTCCGCTTCGGCTTCTCCCCCCTGTGAGCCTGCTGAGTCCCTACGAGTGGCAAGTGCTGCGCTTGAGCCTTTGGGTTGCAACGCTGGCTTGCGTGCTCTTTCTTCCGCTGGCGTGCGTTTGGGTTGCGCTCTACGATCGCTGCCGCTTTTGGGGACGCGGCACGCTCGACATGCTGTTCCACCTGCCGTTGGTGCTGCCGCCCGTCGTCATAGGCTACCTGCTGCTGTTTGCGCTCGGCAAGCAGGGTTGGCTGGGAGCAACGCTCTATCGCTGCTGCGACATCACCATCGCATTCACTTGGAAGGCGGCGATGCTTGCATCCGGCATCATGGCTTTTCCGCTGATGATCCGCGCCTTGCGCGCATCGCTGGAGAGCATCGATCGCAAGCTCGAGCCCGCCGCACGCACGCTGGGTGCCTCTCGCGTGCAAGCTTTTTTTTCGATCACATTCGTACAAATTCTACCTGGCTTCTCGACGGCGCTGCTTTTGGGCTTCGTGCGCGCCTTCGGCGAGTTCGGTGCGACCATCACCTTTGCGGGCAGCATCCCCGGTGCTACGCGCACGCTGCCGTTAGCCATCTACAACGCGACCCTCATCCCTGGCGCAGGCACCGAGGCTACTCGGCTGGCGGTGATCGCCTGCGTGGCTGCCGTGGGAGCGATCCTCGCATCCCAAATGCTCAATCGCAAACAACGCCGATAAAATAAAACCGCCTTGCCATGTTGCACTTCGACCTCACGCGCAACCTTCCGCAGCATCGCCTGCGCTTCCGTGCGCGCCTGCCGCAAGAACCCACGACGAGCGTTCTGTGCGGCGCGAACGGCAGCGGCAAGAGCCTGCTGCTCTCGATGCTCGCCGGTGTCGAGACGCCCGACGAAGGACGCATCACCTTCGGCAAACAATGTTTCTTCGACAAGCAACGCAACAAGAAACACAATTTACCGCCTGATAAACGACGCATCGGCTACGCCTTCCAAGAAGCGCGGCTTTTTCCTCACTTGTCGGTAGCGAGGAATCTCGACTACGCGCATCGCATGCGCAACACAGCCCCGTCCGACAAAACGGAGCGGGATGCGATCATCGAAGCGTTCGCCCTCTCGCACCTGCTGGAACGTCATCCATCGCGCTTGTCGGGCGGCGAGCAGCAACGCGTCGCCTTGGCGCGCGCGCTACTCTCCAACCCCTCGCTGCTGCTGCTGGACGAACCCCTGTCGTCGCTGGATCGTCGGCACAGGAGGAGTGCGCTCAACTTTCTTCATCGATGGCTCAAGAAAAAAAACCTCCCCTGCCTCTATGTGAGCCACGAGATCGAAGAGGTCGCCTGTATCGCAACGCACGCGCTCGTCGTGGCGACAGAGCTGAGCTGCAAGGCTGGCGAGACGATCACCTGCTCCAAGATCGCTTCCTCTGGCAGCATCGATGTTGCGACGACCGACCTGCGCACGAGCCTTCTCACGGGGGCGAGCCATACCGCCGTCGTGCCTGTTGTTGTCAAAGAACAGCGTGCGCTCGACGGATTGTGGACGGTCGCCTTCTTGGAAAATCCCAAGGCAAGATTCCACCTCTCGACGCACAAGGGCGAGCCGCCAACCCCGTTGGACGCAGCAGGCTTGACCCCTGCCCGCACGACGCACGTACGCATTCGTGCCGAGGATGTTTTGCTTGCCGAGCGCGACGATCCGCACGCGCTGCCTGCGCAGATTCTGGCACTCTCCTCTGCGCACGACGGATCGCACACAGCGCAAATCACCTGCGCGCGCCAACGCCTGCTCATGCAACTCTCGACGGAGCAGGCGCAGAGCCTCCAACGGGCGAAAACAAAAACCTGCCGCGTGCGCATAAGAAAAGCGCAAGGAGGTATACTCTAACATCTCTTATGAGCATGCTAGAGTGCACCGAACATAAAACTCATCCGCCTCGACGACCATCTTCAGAATCAATTTCATCCTCACTCTCCTCTTTTTATAATGATCCTCTCCGTTGCCCATGTTTGGCGCGAGTTCTTGCGCCCGATCCTGATAGCTGTCGTTCTCGTTATCCTGTTCCGCAGCTTTGTATGGGAACCGTTCCGTATTCCCTCCGGCTCGATGGAGCCGAACCTTTTGGTCGGCGACTTCATCTTCGTCTCCAAGTCGCGCTACGGCTACGGACCATTCTCCGTGCCTCTCCTCTCGCGGATTCTCGGCAGCGACGGCGCGCGTCTGTTCGGCGCACCGCCGAGGCGCGGCGACATGGTCGTATTCCGTCGTCCGAACAACCCCGACGACATTTTGGTGAAACGCCTCGTCGGTCTGCCCGAAGACCACTTGCGCGTCGTCGGCGGATTGTTGGAAATCAACGGCAAAAAAATCGCACGCACAAGGCTAACGCGCAGCATGTACGAAGAGAAACTGCCAAACCAAGTGCGCTATCCCATCTTGGAAACCTACGGCGACAACGCAGCAAACGACAACACGAGGCTGTTCCGTATTCCCGCTCGACATTATTTTATGATGGGGGACAACCGCGACAACTCTCTCGACAGCCGCTTTCTCGACGAGGTGGGCTTTGTGCCTGAGAGCCATCTCGTCGGTCCCGTCGTGCGGGTGTGGTTCTCGCTTGCGCGCAGCGGCTTTTTTCCGTTCAACATCCGTTGGAACAGATTCCTGCGTCCGATCACCGAGATCGAGGCGCGAACAATCCAAGATCAAGACCAAGATAGTGGACGGTGAGCGACGAGAGGAGAAACTCCCCCTCCCTCTCCCTCTTGGTTATGGCGGCGAGGCAGCCCTTGCCGCGCTGGAGACGCGGTTGGGTTATCGTTTTCGAGACCGCCGGCTGTTGTGCGTTGCGCTGACGCACAAGAGCGTCCCGAAGAAACAAAGTTACGAGCGCATGGAATTTTTAGGCGATCGTCTGCTCGGCTACCTTGTGGCAGAAACGCTCTACAGACGTTTTCCGAATGAGAACGAAGGGGAGTTGAGCAAGCGTCTTGCGGCTGCTGTTTCGCAAAAACACATCTCCACGATTGCGCACAATTGGCAGGTGGGGGGCGCGGTAGCTCTTTCGCGCGAGGTGCGCAAGGAGGGCTTTGCCGAGCGTCCTAGTTTGCTCGCCGACTTGTGCGAATCGATTTTGGCAGCCGTCTATTTGGACGGCGGCTTGGAGGCACTGCGCCGCATCGTCGAGCAGCACTGGGGGCAGGCATTTCTCGACGACGATGCAAAAAAGGGAGACGAGCGTTCGCTGCTGCAGGAATGGTGTCAGGCGCGCGCCTTGCCGCTGCCCAGCTATGTCTGCCACGGCGAAGGACCCGATCACGAGCGATCCTTCTATGCCACCGTGTCGATTGCAACGCTTGAAGCGACTCCGCTTGCTAAGGACGGCCCATCAACGAGCGCCGAGGCTTTCGGCTCCAGCAAGAAGCTCGCTATGCAACGCGCGGCGGCGAAGCTCTTCGCGCGCATCGAAAATCTCGAAAAGAAGGAAAAGAAAAAATCGTGACTCAATACTGCGGCATCACGACCTTAGTTGGCGAAAGCAACGCGGGCAAGTCTTCGCTGCTGAATGCGTTTGCCAAGGCAGCCCTTGCGGAGGTGCATCACAAGCGCAACCTGACGCGCGAGGTCATGCGTGCGGTCATCACGGTGGGGGCGCGCCAGCTCGTGTTGGAAGACACGGCGGGGCTCAACGCGGAGGCGAACGACGAGATAGGCACAAGGCGAAAAGAACAATCGCTCTCCGCCGCCCGCCATGCCGACATCGCGCTTTGGATCATCGATGCAGCGCGCGGCATGAAAGCCATCGAAGCGCTGCTGCTGCAAGCGCAAGGGCAGCAAGAAGCACAAGAGACAATGCCCGAAGAGCAACGGGAGATAGTGCAAAACATGTCCGTCGCCTCGTCGAGCTTTTTCGTTGCGCTCAACAAGATAGATCTCGTCAAGGACAAGCGTCTGCTGCTGCCGATGGCGCAAAAACTGGGGGCGAGTGGGATGTTTCGCGATGTCTTTATGCTTTCTGCCACCCGCGGCGAGGGTATCGACAGGGCGCGCGAGACGCTGTTGCGCGCTCTGCCTGAACAGGCTTTTCTCTTTGAGCGCGAGGGCGACACGCGCTCGGCTGAGATCGTCGCCTGCGAGACGACTCGCGCCACGCTGTACGACCGCTTGCACGACGAGCTGCCGTACGAAGCCATCGTCGAGTGCGAGCGGTGCGAGCAGCGCGAGGAGGGCGCTTGGGACATCGCGCTCACGATCAGTCTGAAACGCGAGAGCCAGCGTCGCATCCTTCTCTTGCGCGAGCGACGCCTTTTGCACACCGTACAAGAGATCACGCAAAAAGCTTTGCAAAAGCGTCTTGACGCTCCTGTCTTGTTGCGGCTTCATCTGCCGCGCCCTCGCGCTCGACAGCGATAAGCCTAGGCGCTAGAATACGAGGATGGCTTGGTCTGTTGCCACAAAGCCTCTCTGTCGGGCGGAGGATTTGAGTTCTTGTGCGCATCTAGATGCGAGCGCAAACAATCCCGGAGAGCCGAACTTTCTGCGTGGTCCCTACGAGACGATGTATACGCAGCGTGCTTGGACAACGAGGCAGTATGCCGGCTTCTCGACTGCCGAGGAGTCGAACGCCTTCTATCGCCAAGCCTTGCTACGAGGACAACACGGACTTTCGGTCGCCTTCGATCTGCCGACGCATCGGGGTTACGATTCCGATCATCCGCGCGTCGAGGGAGATGTCGGCAAGGCGGGGGTCGCCGTCGATTCGGTCGAGGACATGAAACGCCTATTCCAAGACATTCCGCTCGACAAGGTGAGCGTCTCCATGACGATGAGCGGCGCCGTGCTGCCTATCATGGCATTCTTTGTCGTCGCCGCCGAAGAGCAAGGGGTAAAACGCCAGCAGCTCAACGGCACGATACAGAACGACATTCTCAAAGAATTTCTAGTGCGCAACACCTACATCTACGCGCCGAAGCCCTCGATGCGCATTTCGACGGATGTCATCCGTTTCACGACCGCCTGCATGCCGAAGTTCAACCCCGTCTCGATTTCGGGCTACCACTTTCAGGAAGCGGGAGCCTCCCCTGTATTAGAGCTCGGCTTGACACTCGCCGACGGATTAGAGTATGTGCGCGCAGCCCAACGAGGCGGATTGAGGGTGGAGCAGTTTGCTCCTAGGCTCTCCTTCTTCTTTGGCATCGGCATGCAGTTCTTTCAGGAAGCTGTCAAGTTGCGCGCTGCGCGATTCTTGTGGGCAAAACTTATGAAGCAACATTTTGCGGTCGAGGATCCTCACGCCTTACGCTTGCGGACGCATTGTCAAACATCGGGAGTTTCTCTGACGGCGCAGGATCCTTACAACAACATCGTACGCACGACGCTGGAGGCTTTGGCGGCGATCTTGGGGGGGACGCAGTCTTTGCATACGAACGCCTTCGACGAGGCGTTGGCGTTGCCTAGTGATTTCTCGGCGCACCTTGCGTTGAACACGCAGCTTGTGTTGCAACACGAGGCGGGATTGACGGAGGCGATCGATCCTCTTGGAGGAAGCTACTATGTCGAAAATCTGACGCATGCGATGATTACCGAGGCGGAGAAAATCGTCTCGAGCATCGAGGAGCAGGGGGGAATGGTTGCCGCACTAGAGGCGGGAACGGCGAGCCGTTGGATTGCCAACGAGGCGGCGGCTCGTCAGGCGCGTTTAGACAGCAGGCGGGACATTCTTGTTGGTGTCAATGCTTTCACGGAGGGCAGCACGCCTCCTGCTGTCGAGACGCTTTCCGTCAACTTAAAAGAGGTGATTGCTCGACAGAAGCGATCGCTTCAGGAGATAAAGACCATGCGAGACGAGCAACAGCATACAAAGGCTATCGAGGGATTGAGGAGGGCTTGTGAAAACGAGAGCGAGGATTTGTTGGAGCATGCCATTACGGCGGCGCGTGCTCGTGCGACGATCGGCGAGATTTCCGATGTACTTGCCGAGGCTTTAGGCGGGCGACATAGTCAGAGTTCGCATGCTCCTAGTGGTGTTTATGCGGCGGCTTTTGCTGACAAGGATCGGTTGAGGGATTTGCAGAAGTTATCGCGAGATTTCCTGAGGCGACGGGGTCGGCGTCCTCGTTTGTTAGTTGCGAAGCTGGGGCAGGATGGACATGATAGGGGTGCGAGGACGGTTGCGGCGGCTTTCGCTGATTTTGGGTTTGATGTTGATATTGCTCCTTTGTTTCAGACGCCTGAGGAGGTTGCGAGGCAGGCGATTGACAATGATGTGCATGTTGTTGGCATTTCTACGCAGGCGGGTGCGCATGAGGCGTTGGTACCGAAGCTGATGCGATGTTTAAAGGAGGGGGGAGCGGGGGATATTCTTGTTGTTTGTGGGGGGGTGATTCCGGAGGGGGATCAGGGCGCGTTACGGGAGTGTGGTGTATTTGCGTTGTTTACTACGGGGAGTAATTTAGCGGAGGCGGCGGAGGGGATCTTGCATAAATTGCAGGAGTAACTTGTTGTTTGTGTCTGGCTTTGTGTATCTGTAGCTCTGCGTTATTGCCGTGCGCTACGCGCTCGTGCTTTTTAAAGGCACACGCTTACGCAACAGACTTGCTTTGTATGATGACGGGCGCAAAACATCGCGTGCGTAGCACGCGGGGAGCGCGAGGGAGTAATCCCTCGCAAAAAGCCCGCCGCAGGCGCGCGCGATAGCGCGATAACTGCGGACGAGCGAAGCGAAGTCCGCAGCCTCTTATTCAAAAGCGCGAGGCTTTGCCTCGCGCAAGCTGACTCTTAACGCAGTAGAGCGTCTTTAATTTTGCCTAGAAGATAGAGATAAAAAAAATCGCGCGTAGCGCGTCCATTAAGAAGTCTTAAAAGAATTGTAGAAAGAATACTTATAATAAGCTTTCCCTGCCTCTTCTTGCGGTTCAATATTGCACTTTTCTTCTCCTTTATCGTTCAAATGCACGGTCTCTAACCCTATTGAACAAAACATTTCTAACAAGTATTGTTGCAAGGTATTTTTTTGTTCGTAAAAAGAAAATTCCATTGCGTACATACGATCTTTAATGTCGTCGCGTTGCAAACGCTCCTTTATTTTTTCACGGATGTCGTTGTCTTCTTTCAAATGTCCGTAACGAGCGATCAGGTATTCTTTTCCTTCACACCCTCCTGTATCCTTTGCCAACGATTCCCTCGCAAGCTTGCGTGCAAGGGGGCTTTTATTGTTGTCAAAAAGAAAGTGTTGCTTGTAACGACGAAGAATATTTTTTGCACGACCAACATAGATAGCCTCTCCATTTTTCCAGAAAGCATAAATTCCGCCAACTTTTTTCTCAAGGTCGGGGTTGTTTTTTTCCCAATCCTTTGCTTCTCTACGGTTGTCGCGCAATTTCTTCATGGCTACCTCTACGCTGGCGCGTGCTTCTTCGAAAGCCTGTTTGATGCGATTGTCCATGTTCGTGTCCTCGTTTTTTGTGTCTTGTTCCCTTAGATTTTTGTAGCATAAAAAAAAATTTATCAACCCTTTTTAAAAAAATCACTGTGCCGTATTGCGAGTCAGCTCGGGGATAAATTCCCCTTGCGCGAGGCAAGCCTCGCGCTTTTGAATAAGAGGCGCGCTGCGCGCGATTTTTCTCTTCTCTATCTGCTAGGCAAAATTAAAGACGCTTTACCGTGTTACAAGTCAGTATTGCGCGAGGCAAAGCCTCGCGCTTTTGAATAAGAGGCGCACTGCGTGCGTTTTTCTTGTCGCTAGGGTGAAGAAAACAGAATCGCCGTGCCGTGTTACGAGTCAGCTTGCGTATTGCTTCGCAATACGCTTTTGAACAAGAGGCTACGCGCTACGCGCGTAGTTTTTTGCTCCGTCTATTGCGCGAGCGCGATGGGGATAAATTCCCCCGCGCGTAGATAAAGCGCACTGCGTGCGCTCCGCTGACGCGGGGTCTTTTGCGAGGGATTACTCCCTCGCGCTCCCCGCGTGCTACGCACGCGATGTTTTGCATCCGTCAGCACAAAAAGCCCGTGTCTGTTGCGCGAGCGCGAGGGGATAAATTCCCCCCCCGCGTGCTACGCACGCGATGTTTTGCGTTCCCTAATTAAATAAAACCCGTGTCTGTCGCGTGAGCGCGTGCCTCTTAAAAAGCACAAGCGCGAACGCGACAGATACGCACAACGCAAGCGAGCAAAGGCAGACAAACACAAAAGCACAACCCCAACAACCTACGCCGCACGCCGTCGTTCCACCCGCTCAACCCCCCCCAACTCCCCCAAAGCACGCTCCAAAGCCGCATCTAACCGATAATGCTGCCCCAATAAAACCCGCAAAATCCGCGACTCCTCCCGAATGCACAACTCAATCTCCCCACCCCCATCCTCCATACACTCCGCACGAGCATCAAGAAACTTCGCCAATAACCCAGGATCCCACCCCCCCCCAACACCCCGAACATGAAGCAATAACCGCTCAACCCTAACCTCATCACTCCCCTCACTCCCCCCCCCCACATCCCCCACATCCCCCGAAGACGCAGGCATCGGCGCAAAAGCAGGAGCAGATACAGGCGCAGGAATAGACGCAGGTATAGGCGCAGGCGCAGAAGATTGCACAGAAGATTGCACAGGCGGTTGCACAGACGCTTGACCCTGCAACCTTTTCCGCAAAACCCCCTCGAAAGGTTGCAACTTCACAACGCGAAACTGCATCCGATCTCGATTGGGCATGCGCACACAATCTAACTCCAAAACTATCAAAGCCCCCTCCTCGCGCAAGCTCGCATACTTAGCCGCCTGCGTGGAAAACAACGTCGCCTCAAACGATCCGCTCGGATCGGACAAGGAAAGCACAACTAACCGCTTGGAACTATCCTTCAACTTCTTCTCTCGCACCTCCTCAAGCCGACCCGCGATTCGAATGCGCTCTCCATCCCCTACCCCCTCCATGTCGCTAGATATCAGAAAGCCCGCCCCCTCGCACAATGCCCTATGCTCCGCCAACGGATGCCCGCTCAAGTAAAACCCTACCGCCTCACGCTCCTCGCGCATGCGCCGCGTCGTGTCCCAATCCGCCGCTTGAGGAAGCTTTCGCGGAGCAAACCCCTCCTGTGCCCCTTGCTGAGCTGCCTCTTGCTGCGAAGGACTTCCGAACATCGATTCCTGTCCCTCCTCCTCACGGCTCTGCATCACATAAAGCAAGAGATCGATCGCCTCAAAGCTCTGTGCGCGATTCTCGTTGAGCGTATCGAACGCGCCACTGCGCACCAACGATTCCAACGATCTACGCGCGAGCGTCTGTCCTGCCATGCGCTCTGCAAAATCGAAGAGGTCTCTAAAATTTCCTCCGCGCATGCGCTCGCTCACCACCTCCTCCATCGCCTTGCCGCCGACATGCTTGAGCGCGCCTAGCCCGTAGCGAATTGCATCCTTTCCCTGCACCTTCTCCAAAGCGAACTCGACACGCGAGCGATTCACATCGGGCGGCAGCAGAGCAATCTCCAAATCCAAGCCCTGCAAACAAGGCACATACTGCGCGAGCCGATCTGTGTTCTCTGCATCGAAGACCATCATCGAAACGAAAAACGCGGCGGGATGATGAACGCGCAACCACGCCGTCTGATAGGCGATCATCGCATAAGCGGCGGCGTGCGATTTGTTGAAGCCGTAACCCGCAAAGGCGTAGATCTGCTCGAAGATCTTGCTAGCAACACGCTGCTCCATGCCGCTTTTGGCGCATCCCTCGAAAAAGCTTTTGCGTTGCGCGTGCATCTCGACCGAGTCTTTCTTGCCCATCGCGCGCCTAAGACGATCGGACGTCCCCAACGAGAAGCCCGCCAGCACCTGCGCCATGCGGATGACCTGCTCCTGATAGACGGGAATCCCGTAGGTCTCGCGCAGGATTGGTTCCAGCTTTTCGTGCAGATAGCCGATCGGCTCTCTGCCGTGCTTGCGCGCGACATAGCTGGGAATATGCTCCATCGGTCCTGGGCGGTAGAGCGCGACCGCCGCCACAATATCCTCGAAGCGGTCGGGACGCATGCGCCGTAGTACCTCTCGGATGCCCGCCGACTCAAACTGAAAAACGCCGAAGGTATCGGCGCGCGAGAAAAGCTCGAAGACCTTAGACGAATCCAACGACAACCCCTCCATGTCCAACTCTGTTCCGCGCTCGCGCAACAGCTGTTGGCAGTGCGCCATGACGCTGAGCGTTTTCAAGCCCAGAAAATCGAACTTGATCAGCCCCGCCTGTTCGACATACTTCATGGTGAACTGCGTCGAGTTGAACCCCGTATCCTTGTCTCGGTAGAGGGGGACGAGCTCGGCGAGCGCGCGGTCTCCGATGACGATGCCGGCGGCGTGCGTCGAGGCGTGTCGGTAGAGCCCTTCGAGCTTCTGCGCCAAGTCCAGCAGCTTGGCGATCGAGGGGTCTTCGGCTTCACGAGCGAGCGCGTTGCCCTTGTCTTTACGCGAGTCTTGGAGCGAGTCCTTCAGCGATTGAAATGCGGGAAGGGTCTTACAGAGTCGGTCGACTCGAGGATAGGAAATGCCGAGCGCGCGTCCGACATCGCGCACGGCGGCGCGCGCTTGCAGCGTTCCGAGCGTGATGATTTGTCCGACCTTCTCTTCTCCGTAGCGTTGTCGGACATAGGCGATGACCTGCTCGCGTCGTTCCTGACAGAAGTCGATATCGAAGTCGGGCATGGACAAGCGTTCGGGATTGAGAAATCGTTCGAACAGCAGTCCCCATCGCACGGGATCGAGCGCGGTGATAGCGAGCGCCCATGCGACCAACGATCCTGCCCCTGATCCTCTACCTGGGCCGACGGGAATTTCCTGTTCTTTTGCCCAACGGATGAAATCGGCGACGATGAGGAAATAGCCTTGCAAGCCTTTTTGGATGATCACCTCCAGCTCGACCTCCAGTCGCTCTTCATAGACGATGCGCCCGCTGTCGTGCGGAGGCAGAGCCAGCCGTCCTCCGAACAAGCGTTCGAGCCCTTCGTGCGCTTGCTTGCGAAGCAGAGCGGCTTCGTCCTCCTCTCCTTCTGCGAAACGGGGTAGGATTGTCTCGCGAGGTTCGAAGAGGACGCTACAACGCTCGGCGATGTGGAGGGTGTTTTCGCAAGCTTCGGGCAGATCTTGAAATAGGGCGCGCATACTTGCGGGAGAGGCGAGGTCTTGGCGGGGAGAGGAGCGACGGCGCGATCCGTTCGAGACGGGAACGCCTTGTGCGATAGCGAGCAAAACATCTTGTGCTTCGTGCATCGCGGGGTTTTCGAACATGCAATTGTTGCTAGCGACGGGAGGCAGATTTTCGAGGCGGCATAGGGAGAGCAATCCTTTTTCGATGCGCTGTTCGCGGATGCGCGCGGGTGCGTTGCTTTCGTCGGCAAAGCGATTGAGTTCTATGTAGAAGCGTTCGACGAAGAGTTTGCTAAGGCGGCGGCAGAGTGCGTGCGCCTCGTCGAAGCGTTCTTCGCCGAGCAGTATTCCTAATGGTCCTTCCAGTCCGCCGCTGAGGACGAGGATACCTTCGTGGTAGCGTTCTAGGTGTTCGAAGGTGAGATGGGGTTCGTCGGCGTGAGTTTCTGGGGATTTTGTATTGTTATCGTTGGGGGTTAGGTCGGCGTGATAGAGTGCGCTAGCGAGGCGCATGAGGTTATTGTATCCTTGTGTTGTCATTGCTAGGAAGACGAGGGGTGCTAGACGTGGGCGGGATATTGTTCGGGTGTTGTGGGTTTCGAAGTGGAGATGCGCTTCGAGTCCGAGCAGGGGTTTGATGGTTGCTTGAGCGAGGGCGGCGCTCATTTCGGGGATACCGAAGAGGCCGTGGGAATCGGTGATGGCGATGGCGGGGGAGGAGTGGCGTTGGCAGTAGGAGACGAGATCGGGCGCGCGCAGGGTTCCTTCCAGCATGGAGTAGCTGGTGTGGGCGCGGAGATGGATGAAACCTTGGCTGGTCTCTTGGGTAGTTTCTTGGGTAATCTCTTGGGGAGTAGTCATACTTGCCTTGTAGCACAGAGGGGGGAGGTGAACATGGGCTTTTTGTGTTTGTCTGTCGCGTTCGCGCTTGTGTGTGTCTGTCTGCCTTTGCTCGCCTGCGCTTTTTAAGGAGCGCGCTTTACAAAGGCAGACACGGGCTTTTTTGATTAGGGAACATACGCAAGACGAGCGAGCCGTAGGCGAAGTGAGTTTTGCGCATGGGGGGCGTGGGGGGACGAAGTTCCCCCGCAAAAGACCCCGCGTCAGCGGAGCGCACGAAGTGCGCTTTCTACGCGCGTAGCGCGTAGCCTCTTATTCAAAAGCGCGAGGCTTGCCTCGCGCAAGCTGACTCTTAACATGGCACGGCGATTCTGTTTTCCTCCCCCTAGCGACAAAAAAAATCGCACGAAGTGCGCCTCTTATTCAAAAGCGCGAGGCTTGCCTCGCGCAATACTGACTCTTAGCATGGCACGGCGATTCTGTTTTCCTCCCCCTAGCGACAAAAAAATCGCGCGGAGCGCGCCTCTTGTCCAAAAGCGCGAGGCTTGCCTCGCGCAAGCTGACTCGCAACGCGGCACGGCGATTGGGTTATGGCAGAAACCTTGACAAAAACGAAACAAAACCTCCTGCTCCGTTCTCGTCTTTTGGAAGTCTACCCGTGTTTTGTTTCCGCTTGCATACATTTTACCTAAATCGTTTTGCGCATTAGCATCTTCTTATTTCGTCGCCTTATCATATCAATGCAAAGCCTTTTTCAAATCTTACTTAACATCTATCCCAATCTCGTGCATTTCATCTAAACGTGTTTGCGCACTAACACATCCATTTTCTGCAGCCTTACGATACCAACCCACAGCTTGTGTAATATCTTGCTCAACATACTTTCCCTTATCAAATATCTTGCCTAAATTATTTTGCGCCTTAGCGTATCCTTCTTCTGCCGCCTTACGATACCAGTTTAAAGATTGTGTAAAATCTTGCTTAACACCTTCTCCAAGTTCATACATTTCACCTAAACGTGTTTGCGCACTAACATTTCCCTTCTCTGCCGCTTTAAAATACCACTTGGCAGCCCTTGTATAATTTTTTATAAAACCCTTTCCTTCTTTATACAGGTAACCTAAATTGCTTTGTGCATTAGCGTATCCTTGTTCCGCTGCCTCACGGTACCAATAGGCAGCTAACATGTAACTTTGCCTAACCCCTTCCGCATGTTCATAACACACTCCTAAATTATTTTGCGCCATAGCATATCCTTGCTTTGCCGCTTTACGATACCATTTTCCAGCTTGCTTGTAATTTTTTTCAACGCCTTTCCCGAAGTAATAACAGTTACCTAATCTAAATTGCGCAACAACGTTTCTATGTTTTCCTGCTTTAAGATAGAATTGGACAGCTCGTTCATAATCTTGTTGAACATCTTGTCCATCTTCATACAACATACCCAAATGAAGTTGCGCAATAGCAATCCCTTGCTCCGCCAACTGACGCAACCAATCAACAACTTTGATGGAATGTTTCTTGCTTAGTTCTTTACCCTTATTCACTTCAGTTGAATCATCATGAGGCGCAGCATTATTTTGTTTCACTGCTTTGCTATACCAATTGATAGACGTTCTATAATTTTCTTTAACACCTATTCCTTGATAATACATCCAACCTAATATAACACACGCATCAACGCTTCCCTGCTTTGCTGACTTGCGGAACCATTTGGTGGCCTGAGTGTAGTCTTGAGTAGCATCTTTTTCATCAAGATATTTTCCGTAAAAATAAGAATACCCTAAATTGTATTGTGCTTCAGCATCTCCTTGCTCTGCTAATTGACGATACCGCTCTACATTCTTTGCAGATAATTTTTTAAGATTATGTTGAATTTTAACTGCAATTTGAAAACAAAAAATAATGAGAAGAGATGAAATTCGAGTAACAATAAAGTCTGGAATTTTGATTGAAACCAAAATTGGTATTTTAATAAAAACAAAACCTAAAATCGGAATAAAAACGGTGAACAGCACCCACTTGAAAAATTCTTTCAGCAACAACGTAAGAAATTGCCATACAAAAACAATAGCGAATAAAGTCCAGCCGATAGCCAACCTGATGACCAAGATCATCAGCACAATCGAAAGCAACAAGCCCCAAACAGGAAGCCCCCCAGTGCTACTAAGATCATAGGAAAGAATGTCCCACAACCAGCCCATTCAACAACCCTCCGAAAGAATATCGTCCCACATACCGCCTATCATACAATCATCCAATATAAAAAACAAAGCAAAAAAGCTTTGCGAGATAAAATGCAGACACACTCCACGCGATTTTTCTTGCCTCTAGGATGATGAAAACAAAGGCTTTTTACCGCGTTACGAGTCAGCTTGCGTATTGCTTCGCAATACGCTTTTGAATAAGAGGCGCGCTCCGCGCGATTTTTTTTGCCTCTAGGACAAGAAAAACAAAAGCTTTTTACCGCGTTACGAGTCGGCTTGCGCGTTTCTGCGAAACGCGCTTTTGAATAAGAGGCGCGCTGCGCGCGATTTTTCTTGCCTCTAGTACTAGGAAAACAAAGGCTTTTTACCGTGTTGTGAGTCAGCTTGCGCGTTTCTGCGAAACGCGCTTTTGAATAAGAGGCGCGCTGCGCGCGATTTTTCTTGCCTCTAGGGTGAGAAAAACAGAATCGCCGTACCATGTTACGAGTCAGCTTGCGTATTGCTTCGCAATACGCTTTTGAATAAGAGGCTACGCCCTTCGCGCACAACCCTTCGGGTTGTGCGCGAAGGGCGTAGAAAGCGCACTGCGTGCGCTCGCTCGCGGCGCGCTTTTTGCGGGGGAACTTCGTCCCCCCACACCCCCCATGCGCAAAACTCACTTCGCCTTCGGCTCGCTCGTCTTGCGTATGTTACCTAATGCAAAAGTGCCCGTCTGTTGCGTGAGCGCGTGCCATTAAAAAGCACAAGCGCGAACGCAACAGACAAACATAGCGCAAGTCAAGCCTCCCCAAACCCCCCTCCCCCCGGCGTCTCCATAACAAACACATCCCCCACCCCCATCTCCGTCTGAGCATTCCCCCCCAAAACCTCCACCCGCCCATCCGCTCGCTCCACAACATTCCTCCCACACTTCCCATCTCCCCCACCCCCCAACCCATAAGGAACCTCCCTCCGCCTCGAACTCAATAAACTCAAAGTAGAATCCTCCAAAAAAACTAACCGCCTCACAACCCCCTCCCCACCACGCCTCCTCCCAATCCCCCCAGAGCCACTCCGCAAACAAAAACTCTCCAACAAAACAGGAAACCGAGTCTCCAAAATCTCCAAATCCGTCATGCGAGTATTCGTCATATGACTATGAACCCCGCTCGCCCCATCATGATCACTCCCCGCTCCCGTCCCCCCGCAAATCGTCTCGTAGTTCTGATACCGCGCATTCCCGTAAATCACATTGTTCATCGTCCCCTGCGAAGACGCCATCACTCCCAAAGCCCCATACAAAGCATCAACAATTCCCTGCGATACCTCCGTGTTACCCGCAACAACCGCCGCAGGATGCCGAGGAGACAACATCGATCCCTCAGGAACAACAATCCGTAAAGGACGCAGACAACCATCGTTCAACGCAATGTCCTCATCCAACAACGTGCGAAAAACATACAAAACCGCCGCTCGAACAATCGAAAAAGGAGCATTGTAGTTTCCCTCATCCTGCACAGAAGTACCCCCGAAATCGATGCATGCCTCCCCCCTCTTCGCATCCAACACGATGCGCACAACAATCCGTGAGCCGTTATCCAACCGATAACAAAAGTCACCACTACCCCCAAGACGCATAGTAGAGAGACATCGGCGAATGCACGCCTCTCCGTAATCCTGCACATAGCCCGCATAAAGTATCAGATGCCCAAGCGAGAAAGAATCGATCGCCTCCGTCAACGCACGAGCACCGCGCGTTGTTGCCGCCACCTGCGCCCGCAAGTCCGCCAAGTTTGTCTCGATCGAACGACAGGGATGCGAACCGCTCGCCAAGATTTTGCGCATCTCTTTTTCTAAGAAACGCTCTCCTGAGACCAACAACAAATTGTCGAGCAACACCCCCTCCTCGTCGATATGTCGACTGCTCGGCGGCGCAGAGCCAGGGACAAGCCCTCCGATATCGGCATGGTGTCCGCGTGCCGCCAAGTAAAAGCAAGGGACGAACGGCACAGCGTTCTGTGTTGCCGCCGCCTTGTCAAAAAACGGACGCACCACCGTTATGTCCGGCAGATGCGTACCCCCCGCGTACGGAGAGTTCAAAACATACACATCCCCCTCCTTCATCCCAGAGGCATGCTTGCTTGCGACCGCCTTGATCGAATCGCTCATCGATCCCAAATGCACGGGAATGTGCGGCGCGTTTGCAACAAGGTTGCCGTGCGCATCGAACAAGGCGCAAGAAAAATCAAGCCTCTCCTTGATATTAACCGAGTGTGCCGTGTTTTGCAGCGTCAACCCCATCTGCTCTGCGATCGAGCGAAATAGGTTGCCCGTAATCTCCAACAACACAGGATCGGCTCGCGACCCCTCTTCCGCTCTTCTCTTATTCCCTGCCTGCTCTTCTGTACCAATAGTACTTACAAGAGTACTTATTGGCGTACGTACTTCTGTACGCGTTGGCTTTGCGTTTGAAGACCGTACGCGTGTGGCAACAAGGTTGCCCTCCGCGCAGACGCGCGCAACCCACGAAGCCTCCAAGACGATCGTCGAAGAAGATTCGGTGATAAGCGCAGGCCCCTCAATCTGCGCGCCAGCCCTCAACCCCGCGCGCTTGTACAGAGGGCAATCGCGCCATTCCCCATCGACCATTTCTTGCGCCGCTCCTCCCAGATAGAGCGCAACATTCTCCACCGCCTTCGGCGTGTGCGCAGACGCGTCAACCTCTTTGAGCCGCCGTAGCACCTGTCGCTTTTCTGCGACAACCTCCAGCGAAACGGAATCGATCACCAGCCCCTCGTTGCGAGCAGCGCGAAAACCGAAGGCGCGACGATAGGCTTGTCCGTAGGCACGGCGCATAGCAAGCGCAGAAGCTGCCGCAACCTCAAGGGTGGTGTCGCTGCCGACAGCGCGCAAGCGTACCTTTCGCACGAGGGAAACGGACTCGCCGCCCACCGTCTGCGGAGCTACCTGCGCCCGCGCCGCCTCCTCCAACGATGCGCAAGCAGCACTTACGACCGCCTCTGCGTTGTCGCCAAACGCCACCGAGACCTGCGCTTCACGCAGTGCGCGCAAGGCTGCCTCCCCCATGCCGTATGCGGAGAGCAAGGCTGCCAAAGGATGAAACAGGATTCGCTCCATCCCCAATCGATCGGCTATGGCGCAGGCATGCTGTCCGCTCGCGCCGCCGAAACTCTGTAGCGTGTAGCGCGAAACCTCGTAGCCTCGTTCTACGGAGATTTCTCTGATCGCGTGAGCCATGTTGTCGTTGGCGATAGCAACGAATCCCGCCGCCACCTCCTCCTCCGAGCGAAGACTCCTGCCAAGGGTTGGGTTAGACATTCCCTTAGTAGCCATCCCCCGCGACACCTCACGGGCGAGCGAGCGAAACTTACGCGCGACCACGGCGTCGTCGAGTTTATCTTTGCCGCTATCTCCGAACTGCCGAGGAAAGTGTGTCGCTTGAATTCTTCCCAGCAGCACATTGCAATCGGTGAGCGTGAGAGGACCGCCGCGACCGTAGCAGGCGGGACCTGGGTTTGCTCCTGCTGACCGTGGTCCGACGCGTAGTTTGAGACCGTCGAAACCCAGCACAGACCCTCCTCCTGCGGCGATCGTGCGGATGTTCAGCATGGGAGTGCGCAGCCTGACCCCGTCGATCTCGGTTTCGAAACGTCGTTCGAAGGCACCGTCGTAGTGCGAGACATCGGTCGATGTTCCTCCCATGTCGAATCCGATCAGGCGCAACTTCTTGCTGCCGAACGCGCGCTGTGCTGTTGCCACCATGCCGACGACGCCGCCTGCGGGTCCTGATAGTACTGCGTCCTTGCCGCGACAATGTTGTTTTGCCACGAGTCCTCCGTTGGACTGCATGAAGAAGAGTTTTGTGTTGCCGAGTTTTTCGCCTAAGCGTTTCACATAGCCTTGCACGACGGGCGAGAGGTATGCGTCTAATACTGTTGTGTCGGCACGAGGAACGATCTTGAGCAAGGGAGAAACTTCCGAGCTCAGAGAGATCTGCTCGAAGCCCAAGTTGTGCGCGAGCGTGCCGATCCGTTGTTCTTCTTGAGGACATATGCAGGCGTGCGGCAGGGCGATGGCGACGGAGCGCAACCCTGCGCGTCGCGCCTGTTCCAGTTTTGTATTCGCTTCTGTTTCGTCGAGTGCTTTCAGGCATGCGCCGTGTGCGTCGCGCCGTGTATTGAGTTCGATCACCTGATCGTAGAGGGGTTTCGGGCGGATGATATTTCTGGCAAAAATATCGGGGCGTGTTTGATAGCCGATCAGCAACAGATCGCGAAAACCCTCTGCCACGACGAAGAGGGTAGGTTCGCCTTTGCGTTCGAGCAGCGCGTTTGTTGCGATGGTTGTTCCCATTTTGACGAGGGTTATGGGGGCTTGGGGATGGAATAGGTTTGTCAGGCGCGCGATACCTTCCAGTGCTGCGTCGTTGTAGTGTGGCGATACGGAGAGTAGTTTCAGCGTCAGCAGGTTGTCCAAAGGATAGCTGAAGCGTGTCACTTCGGGGGGGAGGGGTGCGGTTAGACGGCTAGCTTTCGGCGGACGAGCGATGATATCGGTGAAGGTTCCGCCGCGGTCGATAAAGAACTGCCAGCCTGATTCTATGTCTGATTCCTTGCCTGATTCCATGATAGAGTTGTTGATAGGGGATGCGATGGTGTTGTTGGTTTTTTTTTGTCCTCGTAGCTCAGTCGGATAGAGCACAGGATTCCTAATCCTGGGGTCGTGGGTTCGAATCCCGCCGAGGACGCTCTGGTTGAGAGTAGTGGGTTGGGGGGGGAAGGCAAGGGGAAAATGGGGAGGGCTTGGGGTTGGAGTGTCTATTGCGTTCAGCGCGATGTGAGTTGTGCGTGTTTGATTAGGTAACATACGCAAGACGAGCGAGCCGTAGGCGAAGTGAGTTTTGCGCACGGGGGGTGTGGGGGGACGCAGTCCCCCCGCAAAAAGCGCGCCGCGAGCGGGCGCGTAAGCGCCTTCTACGCAGTTCGCGCGTAGCGCGAGATGCGTAGCCTCTTATTAAAAAGCGTATTGCGAAGCAATACGCAATCTGACTCGCAACACGGCACTGCGACCCTGTTTTCCTCGCCATAGAGATAAAAAGAATCGCGCGTAGCGCGCCTCTTATTCAAAAGCGCACGGCTTGCCGTGCGCAATACTAACTCGCAACGCGGTAGAGCGTCTTTAATTTTGCCTAGAAGACAGAGAAGAAAAGAATCGCGCGAAGCGCGTTTTTTATTGACAAACCGCTAGAAAAAACCTATTTTCGGCGTTAATTGGCTATTGGTCGTATTTTATTTAGACTTCAACTCATGCTTAATGTAAAGTCTCGTACAATTTTCTGCAGGGATAACCTTGATATTCTTGAGGGTATCAATTCAAATTGCATCGATCTTATTTATCTTGATCCGCCGTTTAACACCAACGAAGAATATGTCTCGCCGATTGAAAGCAGTGCTAGGGGAGCTGGGTTTAAGGATATATTTAGAAAAGAAGATATTAAGGATGAATGGGTGAAATACATTGAATTTGAAAACCATAATCTTTTTCAATACCTTTGCGTAGTAAAGCAGTTTAGCAGCGAAATGAATTACTGTTATTTAGTTTATATGGCTATACGACTTATTGAATGCCATCGAGTATTAAAAGACACAGGAAGTTTGTATCTGCATTGCGATCAAACAATGAGCCATTATCTTAAGATTGTATTGGATATGGTTTTTGGAGAGAAATCGTTTAAAAATGAAATTATTTGGCATTATTTCAAGCCACACGGAGGAAAGGTCAATTACCCTAAAAATTACGACAACATTTTTTTCTATACGAAAGGAGATAAATACATATTTAACTATAAAGAAACTTTTTTCAAGTATGATGAGAAGTCTGTTAAACGCTACGACAAGACAGACGAGGATGGTCAAAAATTTAAAATATACCATGATAAGAACGGGATAGTTCGTAAAGCGTATCTTAAAGAAGGAAAATCAGAAAATGTTTTTAAAATTCCATTTATTCAAGGCACAGCCGACGAAAAAACAGGTTACCGAACTCAAAAACCGCTTGCGTTAATGGAACGCATTATAAAAGCAAGTAGCAACGATGGAGACATGGTGTTGGATCCATTTTGTGGCTGCGCTACAACTTGTGTGGCAGCCGAGAAATTAGGGCGAGGATGGATAGGTATAGATGTAGGATCGAAAGCGTTTGATTTTATAAGGGCGCGATTAGCTAAAGAAGTTCCGACCGATATTTTTAGAAAAGAGCCTAATTTTCTTACTGATCCGCCAAAGCCAACCGATACTACCACCGTCGATAGAGATTCGGGTTATATCTACATTATATCGAATCCTGCTTTTCCTGATATTTATAAAGTTGGCATTGCCAGAGATGTAACACAGCGATTGAATTCCTATCAAACATCCGATCCCGATCGAGCGTATAAATTAGAGTATTCCCTCAAAACAAAAAAATATAGAGAAATTGAAAAATATATTCATGCCAACTTTGACAATAGACACGAATGGGTTCACGCGACCAAAATTGCTATTGTAGCCGCTATTAAAAAGGCGAATGAGGAGTAAGGTAGACAATTTTTTTGTCGCTAGGACGAGGAAAGCAGAATCGCCGTACCATGTTATGAGTCAGCTTGCGCGTTTCTTTGAAACACGCTTTTGAATAAGAGGCTACGCACTTCGCTTCGCTCGTGCGTAGATAAAGCGCACTGCGTGCGCTCCGCTGACGCGGGGTCTTTTGCGAGGGATTACTCCCTCGCGCTCCCCGCGTGCTACGCACGCGATGTTTTGCATCCGTCAATATACAAAGCCCGTGTCTGTCTCTGTGCAGCACGCCCGCGCAACGTCGTCTAGTAAGAAGAAGCAGCGTCCCCCCTAAGGCTATGACGCTCATCCCCCCTAAGCGGCGGAGAAAAAACGCACACCATGCGCAATCCCTCCGTCGCCTCAACAGAGTGTCGATCATGCTTGTCAAGCGCAAAAAGAACGCCCGGCGCAAGAGCATGTTTCTCACCCGTCTCCTCGTTCGTAAGCTGCCCCGCACCCTCCAAAACATAGCAAGACTCCAAGTGCTTTTTGTACTGCAGCGTGACCCTCGCACCGCGCTCCAATGTTGTGTCAGTGAAGGAAAAGCCCATGTTGTCACGCTCCAGCAGAAAGCGTCGGCTCTGCCCCTGCCCCCAAGCGACATCGCGCTCCGATCCCTGTATGCTAGCAAGTGAGGTTACGATCATCTCTGTTCTCCTGTTTTCCTTTAAGTTCAAACACGCGCCCGGGAGGATTCGAACCCCCGACCTTTTGATTCGTAGTCAAACACTCTATCCAACTGAGCTACGGGCGCACGGCAGAATCATCTTGGCATGCCAAAGACAATAACGCAAGAATAGACTATGCAAAAATCTCGGCAAAAAAAGAAACCGCAACAAGCTCCCTTGCGTCGAGGCTTCACGACAGGCTCGTGCGCCACGGCGGCATCGAAGGCGGCGTTGCTGACGCTCCTGTGCGGACGCGCGCCTGCAGAGGTGGCAATAAGCTTGCCGCGCGGAGAGGTTTCGACTTTCTCGGTGTTTCGAGCAGGCTTTCTCCGACGAGGCGCCTACGCCGTCATACGCAAGGATGCCGGCGACGATCCCGATGTGACGCACCGCGCGCTCGTCATGGTTGCCTTGCTGCCGCAAAACTCGAAGGCAGAGGAAGAGGTAGAAGTTTCCGTTGAGTTTCGTGCGGGCAGAGGTGTCGGAGTTGTGACGCTGGCGGGGTTGCCTTTGCCTGTGGGAGAGCCTGCGATCAATCCTGTGCCTCGGCGGATGATCGAAGAGGCGCTTGCCGAGACATTGAAGGAGGCGGAAGGCAAGAGGAGGGAGGGTGAGAAAGTCGGGCGGCGCTTTGTGGTGACGATTGGCGTTGCGAACGGAGTGCGACTTGCGGAGCAGACATGGAACGCTCGGCTGGGCATTTTAGGGGGACTTTCGATTCTTGGCACGACGGGCATTGTCGAGCCTTACTCTTGCAGCGCGTGGATTCATGCGATTCATCGAGGCATCGATGTTGCGCTCGCGGCGAGGCAGCCGACTTTGGCGGCGGCTACGGGACGCACTTCTGAGGGGGTTGTGCGTGCGTTGTTGGGGTTGGGGGAGCGGTCGGTGATTGACATGGGAGATTTTGCGGCGGGCATGTTGAAGTATATGCGGAAGCATCCTGTTCCTTGTCTGACTATTGCGGGGGGAGTTGGAAAGATGGTGAAGTTATCGCAAGGAAATGGAGATTTACATTCTGGGAGGTCTCAGGTAGATTTTGCGGCGTTGGGTATGTTGGCGCAAGATTGCGGTGCGGAGGGGGGTATGGTGCGGAAGATTGCGGGGAGTGTTTCGGTGGGGGGTATATTATCGTTGTTGGAGGGGGAGGAGGAGGCGGAGGTGCGTCAAAAATTATTATTGGCTGTGGCGGAGGGTGCGCGAGATTATGCGAGGGAGTTGTTGATGCCTCGATGTTTTCCGTTGGGGATTGTGCTTGTTGACAGGACAGGAAATATCTTGACGCACTTGAGGGCGGAATGAGTTTTGTGCTTGTGCTTGGGCTTATGTTTGTCTGGCTTTGTTTGTTTGTATTTTTTGAGTACGTGTCTGTCTCTGTTCGCGCTTGTGCTTTTTAGATAGCACGCGCTCGCGTAACAGACTTGCTTTGTATGATGACGGATGCAAAACATCGTGCGCGTAGCGCACGGGGAGCGCGAGGGAGTAATCCCTCGCAAAAGACCCCGCGTCAGCGGGGCGCGTAAGCGCCTTCTACGCACTCGCGCGAAGCGCGAGATGCGTAGCCTCTTATTCAAAAGCGCGAGGCTTTGCCTCGCGCAATACTGCCTCGCAACACGGCAGGGCGATTCTGTTCCGCCTCGTCCTAGCGACAAAAAGAATCGCGCGAAGCGCGCCTCTTGTCCCAAAGCGCGAGGCTTTGCCTCGCGCAATACTGCCTCGCAACATGGTAGAGCGATTGTGTTTTCCGCTCGCCTAGAGAAACTATGAACGCGCGTAGCGCGCCTCTTATTCAAAAGCGCGAGGCTTGCCTCGCGCAAGCTGACTCGTAACACGGCAAAGCGATTCTATTTTCTTCACCCTAGAGACAAAAAAAATCGCGCATAGCGCGCCTCTTATTCAAAGCGCGAGGCTTTGCCTCGCGCAATACTGACTCACAACATGGTACGGCGGATTTGTTCTATCTATTTATTCTTTCGCTTGTTCGCTTCTATGCGCTGTTCCCATTCTCTTGCTATTTTTTCCGCTTCCGTGATTTGTTCGGTTGTTAATTTCTTCCTAATATTATTTGCGAAGTTTTTAGCTTGTTCCGCTCCTTCCTTGGTAGCAAGTAGAGACAAAGCATAAGCGTTAAGGATATTTTTTCTAACACCGTAACCAGAAAAGTACATCACAGATAAATTGTTGAGCGCAAGAGCATGACCTTGCTCTGCTGCCTTAAGATACCATTCGATAGCGTGTGTATAATTTTTTTTAACACCTTTTCCACGCACATATAGCCCGCCCAAATTGTATTGCGTATCAGCTCGCCCTTGTTCTGCTGCCTTGCGATACCAATTGGCAGCCTGTGTATAATCTTGCTTAACGCCTCTTCCTTTATGATACAGAAAACCCAAATCATTTTGCGCATCAGCCACTCCTTGTTCGGCTGCCTTACGATACCACTCAGCAGCTTGCTTATCATCTTGCTGAACACCCTTCCCCTTTAAATACAGCGTACCTAAATTGTTTTGTGCTGCAGCATTCCCCTGTTCTGCTGCCTTACGATACCAATTGGCAGCTTGTGTATAATCTTGCTTAACGCCTTTTTCTTTATGATACAGAAAGCCTAACGCAGCTTGCGCATCAGCGTGTCCTTGTTCTGCCACCTTACGGAACAAAGAAGCGGCTTTTTTAAAGTTCTCCTCTCTGTAGGATTTTTGTGCTTGCTTGATAATTTCTTCTACGCTCTGTCCGCGTGCGTCGGGAGCGAGCGGTAGCGATAGAGGCAAGGCGAGGGCAAAAACAAAAGCAAAAACTGCTAGCCAGCGAGGGAATTGACGGGACATGGGAGGACTCCTTTTTTCTGTATCGTGAGGCAAGAATGGCAAGTATCTAGTGTTTTGTCAACAAGGCGTGTGTCTGTTGCGCTCCGCGCGTTCTTTCCATCTCTAGCGCGAGGCAAGCCTCGCGCTTTTGAATAAGAGGCGCGCTACGCGCGATTCTTTTTGCCTCTATCTTCTAGGCAAAGTTAAAGATGCCGTGCCGTGTCAAGAGTCAGTATTGCGCGTTTCTTTGAAACGCGCTTTTGAATAAGAGGCTACGCTCTCGCGCTTCGCGCGAGTGCGTAGAAGGCGCTTACGCGCCCCGCTGACGCGGGGTCTTTTGCGAGGGATTACTCCCTCGCGCTCCCCGCGTGCTACGCACGCGATGTTTTGCGTCCGTCAATACAAAAAGCCCGTGTCTGCCTTTGAGTAGCGCGCGTTTTTTTGTCTCTATATTATAGGCAAAATTAAAGACACTGTGCCGTGTCAAGAGTCAGCTTGCGCGAGGCAAAGCCTCGCGCTTTGGAATAAGAGGCGCGCTACGCGCGATTCTTATTATCGCTAGGGAGAGTGAAACATGATCACCGTACCATGTTACGAGTCAGCTCGGGGATAAATTCCCCTTGCGTGAGGCAAGCCTCGCGCTTTGGTACAAGAGGCTACGCACTTCGCTTCGCTCGTGCGTAGATAAAGCGCGTTTACGCGCGCTCCGCTGACGCGGGGTCTTTTGCGAGGGATTACTCCCTCGCGCTCCCGCGCACGCTTCGCGTGCGCATGTTTTGCGCCCATCATCATACAAAGCCCGTGTCTGCCTTTGCCATAGCGCACGGCTTGCCGTGTGCGTCCCATGAAGATGGCGCGCTCCTCATAAAGCGCAGGCGAGCAAAGGCAGACAAACACAAACTCTCTACCATGTTACGAGTCAGTATTGCGCGAGGCAAAGCCTCGCGCTTTTGAATAAGAGGCTACGCGCTCCGCGCGTAGAAGGCGCTATCGCGCCCCGCTGACGCGGGGTCTTCGTGGGGGGAATTTATCCCCCCACACCCCCCATGCGCAAAACTCACTTCGCCTTACGGCTCGCTCGTCTTGCGTATGTTACCTAATCAACAAAGCCCGTGTCTGCCTCCCCTCGTCTTCCTTAACACAAACAACGGATGGAGTGGGATTCGAACCCACGAGAGGATCGCTCCCCTATCGGTTTTCAAGACCGACGCCTTCAACCACTCGGCCACCCATCCTCAATCCTCCAAACTCATCACCCAACAACGCCGCCAAATCACAATGCTCCTCCAAATGATCCGCCCAACCCTCCAATACACCCTCAAGCCGATCGCTATACTCCATACCCGAACGCCATCTGCCTCCCCCCACAATACCCTCATAAATAGATTTGCGAAAATCCTCCCCGCAAAATAATCCATGCCAATAACAACCCATTACCCTCCCATCACTCGATATAACCCCATAAGACATATCCGAAAATATATCTACCCCACAATCCAAACCCTCCGATAACCACCCCCGCAACATTCCTCCCGCCGCCGCCGCCTTCTTCTCCTTCTCCCGTTTCTCCCTAACCTTGGTGAGACCCTTGTGCATCTCATACCCCTCTACGGCTACAATTTTTTCTCCCCCCTCACCTCCAAAATTGAGCCTCGCTTGCCCCCCCCGCCGCCGCAATCGCTTACGCCGCGTCAATCTTGTCTCAACCGCCAGCAAACCCAGTCCCCGCGCGCTGCCCGCCTCCCCCTCCAAACCCTCGACATCCTCCACCACCTCTCCCAACATCTGATAGCCTCCGCAAATGCCAAGAACATACCCCCCCCTTCGCACAAACGAGGACACATCAATATCCCAACCCTGCTTGCGCACAAACGACAAATCCGACAACACCGACTTCGACCCCAACAACACCAGCAAATCTGTTTCTTGCGGCACAATCCCTCCCGCCTCGACAAAAGTCACGGCAAAGTTTTCATCCAACAACAGAGGATCCAAGTCATCGACATTCGACGCATAAGGATAGCGCAACACAGCAACTCGACACCTCCTCTCTCTCTTGTTCTCTGCGTTGTCTTCGCTGTTGCTTTCTTGAAGCCCTGCCCCTCCCGTGCCTCTCCTGCCTCTCGCGCCTAATGAGTCCTCGTCGGGTAAGGCAGCCAAGTCGGCAAACCACGGCACGATTCCCAGCGAATCCCATCCTGTGCGCTCTGTGATGAGGCTCAATGCTTCGTCAAACAGAGATACATCGCCACGAAACTTGTTGATGACATACCCCCGAACGAGAGCTCGCTCCTGCTGCGAGAGCAACAGATGCGTTCCGCACAAAGCCGCCAAGCTGCCGCCGCGCTCCACATCGCCTAGCACGACGACAGGAATTTTCTCGGCGCAGGCAAAGCCCATGTTGGCGATATCACCCGCGCGCAAATTGAGCTCGGCAGGACTGCCCGCTCCCTCTACCACCACCACATCGAAGCGCGAGCGCAAACGACGATAGCTCTCGCGCACGGGCTGCAACAGCTTCGTTCGCAATGTAGGATAGTCTTTAGCGAAAACCTCTCCCTGCCGTCGCCCGCCTACGACGAGCTGCGCGCTGCCGCCCGCTTGAGGTTTCAACAAGACGGGGTTCATGTCGATGCAAGGCTCGCAACCGCATGCGATACATTGCATCGCCTGCGCGCGCGCGATTTCTCCGCCGTCCTCGGTGACCGCGGCATTGTTCGCCATGTTCTGCGGCTTGAATGGAGCTACTCGCCATCCCCTCCGTCGCAGCAGGCGGCAGAGTCCTGCGACGAAAACCGACTTTCCCGCGTGCGACCCCGTTGCCTGCACCATCAGGCTGGGCAGGACAGGAGAGTTTGCCGCAAGCCTTCGCACGACTAGAACTCGATTCCCTCTTGTGCGCGAATGCCTGCTCTGAAGGGATGCTTGATTTCGGTCATCTCGGTTGTCAGGTCGGATGCGTCGATCAAGCCCTGCGGCGCGTTGCGTCCCGTCAGGACGATGTGCAAGGCGGCAGGCTTGTTGGCGAGAACCTCCAGCACCTCGTCGAGCGACAAGTAATCGTAGCGCAAGGCGATGTTGATTTCGTCCAACAACAGCAGATCGCACGATCCGTCCTCGATCAAAGTGCGTGCGCGTTGCCAAGCGTTGCGGACGGCTTTGATGTCGCGCTGCTTGTCTTGGGTCTCCCATGTGAATCCCTCTCCGAGCGTGTAGAACCGACAAGCCTCGAAACGCGCGAGAGCCATCTTCTCGCCCGTCTCCCACTGCCCCTTGATGAACTGCACGACGGCGACACGCGATCCTCTACCCAGCGCGCGCAAGACCAAGCCCATCGCGGCGGTCGTCTTGCCCTTGCCCTTGCCCGTATGGACGATCAGCAATCCTTTGTTGCGCGTCTTGCTTGCAAGGATTTTGTCCTTTGCGGATTTGCGCTTCGCCATCTTCTCACGATGACGGGCTGTCTCGGACGCGGCGGCTTCGGTCACGGATTTTGCCGCGTGGCGGCTTCTGCCAAGTGCTTGCGATAGAGCGCGGCAAAGTCTACGGGCTGCACGACGAGCGGAGGAAAGCCGCTGCTCTGCGTCAGCTCTGAGAGGATGTTGCGTGCGTACGGAAAGAGCAGACGCGGCGTTTCGATGAGCAGCAACGCTTGAAGCAGAGGATGGGTATCCGCATCTTCAGGAACGGCGACAAGCCCGGCGTAGACGATCTCGACCAAAAAGCACACCTCGCTCTCGCGCTGCATGACAACCTTGAGAACGAGCGTCACCTCGTGGCGTTGGGGAGCGAGCTGTTGGGGTTTCACATTGATATCAAGCGAAAAATGCGGCGTAGCACCTTGTCCTTGAGAAAAAATCTGCGGCGCGTTCGGCGATTCGAACGACAGATCCTTCAAATACTGCGCGACAATCTGCGCACGAGAGAAGAACGCGCTCGCATCGCCCGAAGAGGCGAGCCCCGTCTTCGAGGCAGGCTTTGTGGCAGGCTTTGTGGCAGACATTTTGGCAGGCATTTTGGCAAGCTTGGAAGCGGAGTTCTTTCCGTTCGTCTTCTTGGTTGCTTTTGTGTCGGTGTCAGGGTTTTTTCGAGATGCCATAACGCTTTTCAAGCAAGAGGATGTACAAGGGAATGTAAATAGGGTTTTTCGAGAAGTTTTAAAAAACGGGCTGTCCGTAGCAAGCAGTCCATCCCAGTTTTTGCGTCCCAGTTTTTGCACTATAGAGCTTTGCGCGACAGGAAGCCAAGATAAGTTGGGGACAAGTCGCAACAAAATGGCAGCGAGGACTTGCAACGCGCTCGCAGAGAGAGTAGAGATAACGGAAGGCAATTTGCAACATCGAACTTTGAGGATACAGGCATGAAAAGTTCTCTTGAACGCGCGCACCTTGTGCATGCGCTCTCACGCGTGCGTAGCGTTGTGGAGACGCGTAGCACAATGCCGGTGCTCTCGCATGTGCACATCAAGGCAGGCGACGGCAAGCTTACGCTGACCGGCACGGACATCGACATTTGGATCGACGAGGAATGCACTGCCTCGGTTACAACCGAGGGTAGCGCCATCGTTAAGGCACAAAAGCTGTTTGACATTGCACGCGCGATGCCCGATGGCTCAGATATCCACCTTGAACTGAAAAACAACGCTCTGACAATGAAGGCAGGCGCAGCGCGCTTTGTTTTGAGCTCTATGACCCAAGAAGCTCTTCCTCGACGCGAGAAACTGAAGCAGGCGCAAGATTTCAAAATCAAAGCCTCCGATCTTCTGAAGATGCTCGCTAGCACCTCCTTTGCCATCTCGGACGACGAATCGCGCTACTACTTGAATGGTGTTTATATGCACGCGCACGAAGCAGAAGGCGGTGAAAAAACCTTCCGCGCGGTCGCAACCGACGGGCATCGTCTAGCGCGCATCGAGCAAAAAGTAGAGGGAACAGATAAATTGCCTGGCGTGATTCTGCCGCGCAAGGCGGCGCAAGAGCTACGCAAGCTTTTGGAAGATGCCGAGGAGAAAGAAGAGGTGCAAGTGAAACTCTTTCGCCAGGAGGAAGAGAAAGACGGCGACCTCGACAACACCCGCGCCACCGTGATGGAGTTCGCCTTTGGCACGACGACTCTCACCTCGCGTCTGATCGACGGCAGTTTTCCCGACTACGAGCGCGTTATTCCGAAGGACAACGACAAGACCATGCGTTTTTCGTGCAAGGAGTTCTCCGAGCGTGTCGCCGCTGTCCACTACATGAGCAGCGAGACGACGCACGGTGTGAAGTTCAACCTTAAGAAGGGCTCGTTGCAAATCAGCGCGCACCACGGAACGGACGGCGAGGGAAACTATCCGCTGGATGTCGAGTACGATGGCGAGCCCATCGAGGTCGGCTACAACGCCCTCTACCTGCTCGCCATGACGCGCGATGTCATCCCCGAAAACGCAGAGTTCTGCTGGAAGGACCCCGAAACCGCCGCCGTCGTGCGCAACATCGACGACGATAGCGTGCTCTATGTCATCATGCCAATGCGAGTATAGTGGCGAGTATGACGCGGGCGGGAGAAGTCTCGCGCAACTTGCCTAGCCAAAAGCCAAGCCAAGTTTAGCCTAACCTAGCGATGCCCGGCGTTGCTATCAGGCGATGCAGGAGACGATGCTTTCTGCTGTACACTTACCCTTCTTTCGCAACCATGCGGGCTTGCATCTTCGCGATTTGCCGCGCCATGTGATGCTCCACGGCGCGAACGGAGCGGGCAAGACGAACCTGCTCGAGGCGATCTCGTTGTTCGGGCAGAGCCGTGGCTTTCGCAACGCGCAGCTGGAGGACTTCTGCCCACGAGACAATCCGCAGCAAGGCTTCGCCGTGCGCTTGGAGCTGGCGCAAAAGACGCACGAAGGGATGCCCGAAGAGACACCCCCAAACGGCGCACGCGCGCAGCTGGCAACGCTGTTTGTACCCAACATTACCCCCCGTGCGCACAACAACGAAAAGCCAAGCGCTATGAAAGGAGATAGAGTTTCGCGGCGGCGTCTTCTTTTCAACGACGAGGAGATACCACAACATGCCCTGCAAAGCCACCTACGGCTGTGCTGGCTGCTGCCGCAGATGGGAACTTTTTTCACGGACGGGGTTGCAGCACGGCGTGCGTGGATCGATCGGCTTGTGGCGAAGAACGACCCCGAGCACGAGCAGCGTCTCGCGCGTCACAGGGTTTTGCTGAAGGAGCGTTTGGCGGTGCTTACCTCGTATGCGGGGGAGGAGGCGTGGCTCGAACAGCTGGAGCAGAAAATTGCGGGTTGCGCGGTCGCGCTCACGGCGTCGCGCACGGATACGCTGGCGCGACTGAACGCGCTTTTTGCCGAGCATGCGCTGCTTGCCGAGCTGCCGCGGCTGCGGCTGTCGTTGGAGAGCAATATCGCCCGCGACCTCGCGCTGTGCGATGCGCTCACGGCGGAATCTAGGTTGCAGGATCGTCTGCGAGCCGCCCGCGCTCACGATCGCGCGGAGCAGCGCAGCCGCGAGGGAGCGCATCGGGTTCGTGTTGTCATCGAGAATCTCTCGCTTTTTATCAAGCCCGTCGCAGCCGAGCAATGCTCGTGCGGCGAGCAGAAAAGCTTGCTCATCGCCCTGCTGGTCGCCGAAGCCTTGTTGTTGATGGGAACGGCGCAACGCAAGCCCGATCCCGTGTTGCTACTCGACGACTTTCCGGCGCATTTGGACGCAGCCACGCAACAGAAGGTGCTGCGCGTCCTTGCGGCGTTGCAGACGCAATGTTTCTACACGGCGAACGATCCCGTCGCGGGTGCGCAAGAAGCTTTATGCGCGAAAGGTTTTTTGCTAGAATCTCTGACAGCGCGTAAGGAACCCCTTAGCGCAACGCTTGTCCTTCGCTCCAACGCCGCTTGAGCGTGAGGGGCAGGGGCGTTTGCCAATTTTTCTCACCCCGTGATACTCGATGGAACCCTCCCTGCCGCTCGACAATCCTGACGCTCCCGTTCCAAAGCGCGTGGCTAAAAGTGCGACTGTTATTCCTGCGGCGGACTACGGAGCAGAATCGATCAAGGTGCTGAAAGGCTTGGATGCGGTACGCAAGCGTCCTGGCATGTATATCGGAGACACGGACGACGGCTCGGGGTTGCATCACATGGTCTTCGAGGTCGTCGACAACGCCGTCGACGAGGCACTTGCCGGCTTCTGCCATAACATCGTCATCACCCTGCTCGGCGATGGCGCGGTAGAGGTTGAGGACGACGGCAGAGGAATTCCTACAGACCTGCATGCGGGCGAAGGAATCTCCGCGGCAGAAGTGATCATGACGCAACTGCACGCGGGTGGAAAGTTCGACCAAGCCTCCTACAAGGTATCGGGCGGCTTGCACGGCGTCGGCGTCTCGGTCGTCAACGCGCTCTCGCAATCGCTCGACCTGACGATATGGCGCAAGGTTCAAGGGAAACGACACACTTTTCGCATGGCTTTCGAAAATGGAAAAAGCCTCGGGCCGCTCAAAGACTGCGGTGCGAGCGAAAAAATAAGCCCCAAGACTTTCCTCGACAAGGACAGCGGCACGAAGATCACCTTCCTGCCGTCCAACACGATCTTCTCGCAGACGCACTTCGACTTCGACATCTTATGCCGCCGCTTGCGCGAGATCGCCTTTCTCACCGATGGGTTGCGAATCGTCTGCCGCGACGCGCGCCAAGCCAAGACGAAAGAAGAGGTGTTCGAGGCGACCGCACAAGCAACGCTGGAGCAGAGGGAGACAAAGAAAACAAAAAAATCCGCAGTGCCGCAAAACGGACTGACCGCCTTCTTGGCGTGGCTCGACAGAACGCGCACGCCTGTCGCCAATCCGATTTCGATCAGCGGCGAGGTCGAGACCGACATCGGCACGATGGAGATCGCATGCGCGCTGCAATGGAACGAGAGCTATCACGAGACGATGCTGTGTTTTACGAACACGATTCCGCAACGCGACGGTGGCACGCATCTGATGGGCTTTCGCGCTGCTCTGACGCGCCAAGTGCAAGCCTTCCTTACTGCCCTACCTGGCTCGAAGCGCGAGAACCTCTCGCCTGCCGGTGAGGATGCGCGCGAGGGGCTGACGGCTGTCCTATCGCTACGGATGGCGGATCCCAAGTTTTCCAGCCAGACGAAGGACAAGCTCGTCTCGTCGCAGGCGCGCACTGCTGTCGAGAGCTTTGTCGGCGCAAAGCTGGAACGATGGTTCGAAGATCATCCGCGCGAGCGAAAGATCATCCTCAACAAGATATTAGAGGCGACGCGCGCAAGGGAGGCAGCGCGCAAGGCACGCGAGATCACGCGACGCAAGAGCGCGCTCGACATTTCCAACTTGCCCGGCAAGCTTTCCGATTGTCAGGAGCGCGACCCCGAGAAATCCGAAATCTTTTTGGTCGAGGGAGATTCCGCAGGCGGCAGCGCGAAACAGGGACGCGACCGACGTTATCAGGCGATCTTGCCGTTGCGCGGTAAGATACTCAATGTCGAGCGCGTGCGTATGCACAAGATTCTCTCGTCCGTAGAAATCGGCACCATGATCACGGCGCTGGGAATCGACCTAGAGTCGCCCGTCGATACGACGGATGAATCCACCGAAGAATCCACGGAAGATGCACAAGACGGCAAGCACGGCAAGCTTTTGGATGGCAAACGCTCGGACAAGTTGCGCTACCACACCATAGTTATCATGACGGATGCCGATGTCGACGGCAGTCACATCCGCACGCTTTTGCTCACCTTTTTCTTTCGCCACATGCGCTCGCTGATCGACTTAGGCAACTTGTATATTGCGCAGCCCCCCCTCTACCGCGTCGGCAAGGGGGGGAGCAAGGGGAGCGTCAAAGGGAGCAACAAGGGCGGCAAAAACAAGGGAGACGAAGGACGCTACCTCAAGGACGAAGCCGCGCTAGAGGACTTGTTGCTGGAGGAGGGAGCGAAGGCGGCGCAGCTTTTTGTTCAAGAGAAAAATACTCAAGAGCAAAGCGTGCCTTTCTCGCAAGGAAAATCCCTCCTTGACCTTGCGCGCAAAACACTAGCTTGGCGGAAGCATATCGATGCCTTGACCGCCGAGGCGGGCGAGGCTGTTTTCTTCGAGGAAGCCGCCTTGTGCGGCGCGTTCGAAACAAGCCTCAAGGACAAGCCGCAGGAACAGACAAAGGTAGCGGAGAGGTTGCTCGCAAGGCTCGAAACCGCAGAGCGAGAGGGCGCAAGCGGAGAGGGAGCAGAAAACGCACAGCACGGACAACAGCATGGGCAACGAGATGGAATAGCCTACGAGGCGGGCGCGTCGTGGCAGCGGGAGGGGACGGGGTTTACCTTCGTGCGCCATAGCGATGGCATCGAGCAACGCTTTGCGCTGGAGGAGGGGTTATTGCAAAGCGAGCATGCCAGAGCATTAAACGACGCACGTGCCGACTTCCTCTTTTTGCTAGAGGGGGGAGAAGCGCAGCTACGGCGTGGCGAGAGGGAATGGTTGGTCTCGCGTCCTTCGCAGCTCGCGCGAGGCATGCGAGAGGCGGGGGGAGAGGGATTAGTTTTGCAACGCTACAAGGGCTTGGGAGAAATGAACCCTGAACAGCTGTGGGAGACGACGCTCAACCCCGAGACGCGTGTATTGGTGAAGGTAGGGATCGATCATCTTGCCAAGGCGGATGGGTTGTTTGAAACTCTGATGGGGGAGAGGGTCGAGCCGCGAAGAAAGTTCATCGAAGAGAACGCCTTGCGCGCTTCGGGTATCGATGTTTAGACGAGCTTTTGCGGATGGCGTATTATGAACATCGCGTGGATCACGGGTGCGGATAGCGCGGTCGGCTACTACTTAGCGTTGGAGCTGGCGGTTCAGGGATGGAGCGTCGTTGCCACTGGCACAGAGCGCAAGGAGTTGGAAAGGCTTGCTGTGCGCGCGCGGGGTTCGGAGGGACGTTTGATGCCGTCGGTCGTTGATTTGTCGCAACCTGTGCAGGCGATGGAGTGCGTGCAAGCCATCGAGCAGCAAGTTGGACCTATCACGCACGCGCTGTTTTGCCACACGCCGCCTGCGAAGTTAGAGAACGAGGCCTTTTCGACCGAGCAGGTTGCGAAGGCACTCGATTCGGTTGTGCTGCGAACGGCGCGTGCGATGGAGGCGATCGTGCCGTATTTTATCGAGCGCAGGGTGGGGGTTGTGGGCGTTTTAAACTCTTATCTCGGCTATAGGGGTTTGCCTGGCTTTGCCTGCCATGCGGCGGCTTTCTCGGCTTTGGAGACTTTTTGCGAGGCGATGCGATTCTCGCTGGAGCCTAAGGGGGTACGCTTGTTGCTATACACGCCGGGGTTGTTTGAGGAGGATATGGTGAGGGATATCGACTCGTTGGCGCAGCATGCGGTGACGCCGCAGATGTGCGCCGAGCAGTTCTCCGAGCGGCTTGCTGATTGGAGTTTCGAGCGCATTATTCCTCATCCTGTTTCTTGGGGATTTCGTATTTTACGGATGTTGCCGGACTCTTTGTTTCGTCGTTTTGTGCGTAAGAACTTGCCTGATGGCGGGGGTACTTTTGCAAAGGTTGAGGAGCATGAGGCGTTATTGCAGGGCATTCGTGAAAAGGCGCAGCGAGCTAAGGAGCAGCAGCAGTCTTCTTGACTATCGCGGGTTAGGAAAAACAAAGCCGCCTTGCCGTGTTAAGAGTCAGGGAGATGAATTCTCCCCGCTGACGCGGGGTCTTCGTGGGGGGAATTTATCCCCCCACACCCCCCATGCGCAAAACTCGCTTCGCCATTCGGCTCGCTCGTCTTGCGTTTCCGTCAAAGCGCGAGTCCCGTTTTTTGGGACACTACCGCTATCAGGACAAGTGCGACGGCAACTTATCCGTCCGCTGCACCTCACGGCTGTCCGTAAGCCGCGCACGCAAATCTAACGCCATCGCATCATCCCCCCGCAAACAAAGCTCCAATCCCTCAGAAAAAGTCAACCGCAAACAAGGACCCTCCGCAAGCTCAACAGCAAGTAAATTGGCAAGACTCGAAGAAGCAGCAGTGCTGCCTTCTTCCGCATTCGCTACGCCCTCCCCAACAAGCAAACTATCAAAACCCCTATAACGCGCAGAAACAACCCCCTCAACAACAAGCTCACTCGCAACACGAAAAAAAACATTGCTATCCTCACGCGCCCCCACCGCAAGCTCCCAACAAAAACGACTCAACGGCAACGAAAAACGCCCAATCTTTTTCTGCCAACGCAATTGTTGCGGCACAAGCAACGAATCTTGCAATAACCCCGACAAGATACGAAAGTCCTCCGCACTCTCCGCAAGCAATCGTAAAGGCTTAGGTACGCTAATCGCCACAGATCTTTCTCAACAACACATCAAAGAGTAACACTCAAGGGGGTAGCCGTCGTCGTAGCCGCAGAAGGTTGCGCTCGACGATGAGAGGAAGCGAGAGCAGAGGTTGCCACACGCTCGATACGCGCTCCGCACGAAGAAAGCTTCTCCTCCAACCGCTCGTAGCCCCTGTCGAGATGATGCAAACTTGCGATGGTCGTCGTACCACGCGCCGCCAACCCCGCGATAACAAGCGAGAAAGAAGCACGCAAATCAGACGCGACAACATCCGCACCCACAAGCCCTCCAAAGCCCTGCGGCGAGAGTATCGCACGCCCTCCCCCCTCAAGTTTCACCACCGCGCCCATACGCTGCAACTCTTGTAAATGCATGAATCGATTTTCAAAGACGGTCTCGGTGATGACAACAAGATCGTTTGCAGGCTCGGCAAAACACATGGCAGCCGTGAACTGCGCCTGAAGGTCGGTCGGAAAACACGGATGCGCTCCCGTCGTCAAGGATACCGCCGCAAGCGCCCCCTCCCTCGTGATACGCAACCCCCCTTCCTCCTCGACAATCGAAACTCCGCAACGCTGCAGATGCTCGAAGAAAACCGCCAAGTCTTCGCGCGGCGGCGTGTCGCAAAGTAAGAGGCTTCCCCCCACCGCCGCCACCGCCAAAGCATAGCTGCCCGTCTCGATACGATCAGACAGCAGGCGATGCGTCGCATCCCCCAAAGGCTTGCCGTTGCTACCCTCGACGATGATCTCGTCGCTGCCCTCCCCCTCCAAACGCGCGCCCATCGCACGCAGGCAACGACACAGATCGACAACCTCAGGCTCGCGCGCAACCCCCCGCAATCTCGTCGTGCCACGCGCGCAAGCTGCCGCCATAAGCAGGTTCTCGCTCGCGCCAACAGAGGGAAAAGGAAGACGCAAATCGCAACCCCGCAACCTGCCGCGCGCCTCAATAAGTTTCTCTCCAATTTGGATACTTGCACCGAGCCTCTCAAGCCCCCAGATATGCAGATCGAGCGGACGCGCGCCGATACGACAACCCCCCGGCAGGCAAGCTTGCCCCCATCCAAAACGAGAGAGCATCGGCCCCAAAAACAGCACGCCAGTGCGAATGTCGCGCGCTAGGCTCTCCTCGCCCTCTTGCAGAGGACGGGGAGATTGCTCCATCCGCATTTCCCAAACATCAGCAACAATGCCGCCGCCCGTGCCGCCGCCCGCTCCACTTCCCGCGTTACTTTTCGTTTTAGGCGCAACCTCCTCGATAGACGCGCCCAAAGCTCTGAGTGCACCCGTCATCGCCGCGGTGTCCTCCAAGCGAGGAACATTCTCCAAGCGCAAACAACCCGCGCTCAACAACCCGCTCGCCAAAATCGGCAGCGTGGCATTCTTCGCGCCCGCAATAGCAACGCGACCCGTCAGTTTCTGCCCTCCCTCGATACGCAAGAAGGACATCAGGTGCGATCCAGCCACTCGGTACGATGCACATGCACATTGGCAACAAGCCCGATCGCTACCATAGCGGTCAGCATCGCCGAGCCTCCATACGACACCAAAGGCAGAGGCACGCCGACGACAGGCAAGATATTCATCACCATACCCAAGTTGACGAAGATGTAGAGAAAGAGCGTCGCCGCAAGTCCTGCGCTCAACACGCGTCCGAAAACATGCTTTGTCCTGAGCGCTGTCCCCATACACAACGACAACAAGACGATGTAAAGCCCGATCAAAAGGCTACCGCCGAAGAATCCCAATTCTTCTGCGAACATGGCGAAGACGAAATCGGTGTGCTTTTCAGGCAGAAAGTTGAGATGTCCCTGCGTTCCTTGGAAGAGCCCTTTTCCGAACACTCCTCCTGATCCCAAGGCGATTTTAGATTGCACGATATGGTAGCTGCTGCCTAATGGATCGCTTTCGGGGTTGATAAATGTCCAGACGCGCTGCTTTTGATATGGCTTGAGAAATGTCCACAAGACAGGCACCGAAAGGAGCGCAGCCCCTCCGCCGACGACAAAATAGAACAGGCGCAAGCCCGCTGCAAACAATGCCGCCATGCCCGAAACGAGCAGGATGAGCGCTGTGCCTAAATCGGGCTGTCGCAAGATCAACAGGGTGGGGATGGCAATCGCGATCAGCGCGAAAAAGAGAAAGACGAACTCGCTTCCGCCTCTGGTAATATAACTGTTTGCTAGGCGCGCGAGCATCAGCACGAGCGCGATCTTTACGAACTCGGAGGGTTGGATAACGATGCCAAGATCGAGCCAGCGCGTCCCCCCCTTAGCGCTCACGTTGTTGGGAGCGTACAGCGTTGCGATCAGCAACAGCAATGCGATTAAGTAGAAGACATATGCCCCCCTGAACCAGACGCGAATATCCGTCAAGGCGATTACGATAACAAGCCCTGCTCCGCAGCCCAGTCGGAGCGCGTGGTTAGAAGCCCACGGCTGCCATGCGTTCGGCGCCGCGGAGTAGAGCATGGCGATGCCGATACTGCCGACAGCGATCGCGGTCGCTAGGATTGCGTATGGAAAACGTTGCAGTTTGAGAAGGAATGGCATGATGCTTTGGGTTATCCTAGATTTTCTACGGGCGGGGGTTTTCTGTAGGATGGCTGCAAAGTTTTTTGTGCAAAATCCAAGAAGTCCCTTGCATACGGAGCGGCGGCACGCGATCCGCTGCCTCCGTGCTCGACGACGACAGAGACGGCCCACTGCGGTGCGGCGACGGGCGCGTATCCCGCGAACATGGCATGGTCTCGTTTCAACCATGGCACATCGATATTGCGCAAGATTCCCTGTTGGCGTTCGCGTTGGGAGATTCGTCGGACTTGTGAAGTACCTGTCTTACCCGCCATAGCGTGCGCCGCGGAATAGATGCGCGCAGCGTAGGCGGTACCACGCGGATGATTGACGACCTCGTCCAAGGCGGCACGCAACACGCTCAAGGAAGCTGGAGCGACCCCCAACGATCGGAAAGGCGAGTCTCCCGTTGCAAAGAGTCGCTTTTGCGAATCGGGCAAGAAGGTGATTCTCGGCTCGACGGCGTATCCCCCGTTCGCCAGGCGCGCCATCTGCACCGCCATCTGCACCGGCGTTGCCAAAACATATCCCTGCCCGATAGCGCTCAACAGCGTGTCGCTGACCCTCCAGGGTTGTCCTATTCTGCGCAGTTTCCACGCCTTGCTCGGCAAGATTCCGCTGCGCACCTCTGGAAGGTCCAAGCCTAGCTTGCGACCGTAGCCCAAGATCTGCGCGTACTTGTTGATCGTCGAGATGCCAAGCGTGAGGGCGGTGCGGTAGAACCACACATCGCAGGATTCGCGCAACGCATCGATCATGGCGAGCGAGCCGTGTCCTGATCGTCTCCAACAATGGAATCCTCGCCTGCCGTGTTGAATGCGTCCCAGACAAGTGTGGCGCGTCGTCGTGGGAATACCGCGCTCTAGGGCTGCTAGCATGACGGCAGCCTTGAAGATCGAGCCAGGCGCATAGGCGCCGCCGACGATCTTGTTGATCAGCGGAAAATGCGGATGCGACGACAGACTTTGCCACGAGGCACGGTCGATGCCTTGCGAAAAAAGATTCGGATCGTACGAGGGCACCGAAACACCGCCGACCATCTCGCCGGTGTGGACGTCCATCACGACCGCCGCTGCTCGCTTCTCGCCCGCAAGACGTTTTGCCATGAACTCTTGCAAGCGGATGTCGAGGCTGAGCCAAAGCTCACGACCATGCTGGGGGGTCAGACGAGATACCTCTGCCACACGCTGTCCGCGCGCGTTAACCTCGTAGCGACTCTCGCCGCCCAAACCCCGCAGACTCTCCTCGTAGCGACGCTCCGCACCGCTCTTGCCGACGATGAAGCCAGGCAGGTGGTAGAGCGCATGTTTCTTAACCTCGCGCGCAGAGGGACGCGCGACATAACCCACGATGTGCGCCGCCGTCTTGCGGTAGGGATAGATGCGCTGCTCGCCCAGGTGAATGTTGACTCCGCGCAGGTCTCCTGTGCGTGCCTCGATACGCGTCACCTCGTCCCAGCTCAAATCGCGCCGCACCTCGTAGGGAACGAAACGCAACGAGGTGCGCGAACGCCGCCGTGTCTCCTCCAGCGTCTCGGCAGGCATCGGCGTGATCGCTTGCAAGCGCGCCAGCACCGCCTCCAAATCGGTGATGCGATCCAGCATCATGTACAGATTGTACTTCGGCAGGTTGTGCGCCAGCACCTCACCTTCACGATCGAAGATTCGTCCGCGACGCGGCGGCAGCAGATCCACCTGCGTGCGGTTGCGATCCGAGAGCTGCTGATAGTGCGACGACTGCACCAACTGCAGCCATCCCAGCCTGCCGAGAAGCGCTGCCAGCAAAGCGATTTGCCCCCCGCCCAACAAAATGGCACGACGGCTAAAAACTTCTTCTTGTGATCGGTCTCCCGCGTCCATAGCATTCTTCGTCTTCTTAAGACCCTCCTCCCTCACTGATCCAGCAAATCTCGTTCCATCCTCTGCAGCACGATAGCCACAAGAGGATAGACCAAAGGCGCACTACCCCATCCCCACAAAACTTCCCAGCTACCCGACAAACCGCGTCCTTGGACAAGCAAAAGCACGGCAAGCACCACAGGCACGACGAAGGATAGCAAAGCGTAATGCAAAGTCAAGGTTGCAATCCTGCTCTGCTGTACAGCGAAGGATGTCGAGCGAGCGCAGGCGTAGAAGGCGACCCACAGGCATGCGTGCAGTCCGAGCGGTGTCGCCAACAGCAGATCCTCAAAGATGCCGAGCGCAAAAACAAGCCACGGCGGCATGTATAGCGGTTGCGGAACGCTCCAATAGTGTATGACGAGCAAAGGCACGAATGCCGCCATCAGAGGAAAGCGTGCCGAAAGCGCGAACGCGAGCAGCATCGTCAAGACAACCGTCGTGAAGGGGAGGATACGACACAGATTTGAGGCGAGAAAAAGGCGCATAGGCGCAGCAGAGACCTCGAACTACGACCTGCCTCAGCGGCTGTCGAGAAGGGGTTTGTAGGCGACTAAATCGATGTTCGTCAGCACATCGGGGTTTGTTTTCAAAGCAACCTCCAGACGATTGTCCGTCGAGCGCACGACCTGCCCTACGGGAATATCTGGCGGCAGAATGCCCGCGTCTCCCGATGTGACGACGGAGGAACGCACGGTGATTTGCGCGCTTCCTTGCGCGAAGAGTAGCGTCAGGTTTTCCATGCCCTGTCCCGCAAGCAATGCGCGCTGTCCGCTGCCGACGATCTTGACGGCGATACGGCTCTGCGGGTCGCGCAGCAGGCGAACGCGAGCGCTACGTCTGCTGACAGAGGTGACTATTCCCACCAATGCACCGCGCGAAAAGGCGAGACTGCCGAGCGTGATGCCTTGTCGCCTTCCAACATTTACGAGCACATTATGCGCGAACGATCCTCTCGCGCGCGCCAAAACGCGTCCCACTTCTCGTTTTGCGAAGCGGTCGGACGAATCTACTCGATACTGCAACATGTCGCGTAGCCGTCGGTTTTCTTCTTCCAACAGGGTTGCATAGTCGCGCAAGAACAGCAGCGATTCGTAGTCTTGCCTGAGAACGCGATGCTTCTCTTCGATGTCGCGTAATGCATCGAGTCGCGCAACCTGCTTGGAGATGCCGCGAAAGGGTGCTGCCACAGTCTTGACGCTGCCCGCAACAATGTCCAACAGAGGAGTACGGCTCGGCAGCAGCATCGAGACGGGCTTCGAAAACACGAAGAACAACACGAGAGCCGCCACCACCAATCCCAGCAACACGAGGCGCGCGCGCCCTGAAAGCATCGCCACGGGAGCCAAGAAGGAATGACCGCGCATGGGAGAGAACCCTCTAGAGTGTCAAGCGTGCGTGCTGAGCAAACCGCGCAAGGCTTTGAAATGCTCGACGCACATGCCCGTTCCCAACACGACGCACGACTGAGCGTTCTCTGCTACCGAAACAGGCACGCCGACAGCTTCGCGCAGGACGGTATCCAAGTTGCGCAACAGTCCTCCGCCGCCCGTTAGCACGATGCCCTTGTCGATGATATCGGCGGCGAGTTCAGGCGCGGTGTTTTCCAAGCCCTCCCTGACCGCATCGACGATATGGCGCACCGGCTCGGCAAGCGCGGTCACGATCTGCGACGAGGTCACGACGATCTCCTTCGGAATGCCTTTCATGAGGTCTCTGCCTCGTATTTCGAGCGTCTCCTCACGATCGGAGCTTGTCATCACGGCCAAGCCGATCAGACGCTTGACGCGCTCCGCGGTCATTTCGCCGATGAGCAAGTTATGCGTCTTGCGCACGAAAGCGAGGATCGCCTCGTCCATCCTATCGCCGCCGACGCGGATCGAGCGCGAATAGACGACCCCGCCCAGCGATAGGACGGCGACCTCCGTTGTTCCGCCGCCGACATCCACCACCATCGATGCCGTCGGATCGTGGATCGGCAAGCCGACCCCCAAGGCGGCGGCGACCGACTCTTCGATCAGATACACCCGACGCGCTCCCGCCGAGGCGGCAGATTCTTGAATAGCTCGACGTTCCACAGCCGTAGCTCCTGAGGGAACGCACACGATAACTTGCGGCGCAGAGAAACCACGGCGATTGTGAACCTTGCGAATGAAGTATTTGATCATCTCTTCCGCAAGATGAAAATCGGCGATCACCCCTTCGCGCAAAGGGCGCACCGCGTGAATCTCACCAGGCGTGCGTCCCAGCATCATCTTCGCCTCCTCCCCCACCGCCAAGACGCGCACCCCCTGCCGCCCGTCGCCGCTGCGCACCGCAACGACCGATGGCTCGTTCAAAACGATGCCACGACCCTTCACATAAATGAGGGTCGTCGCCGTTCCTAAATCAATACCGATCTCCGAAGAAAGAAAGCCAAGTAAATGCGAAAGCATAAAAAAAACTCTGAAAGTACAACACAAAGAAAGCCCGCAAGCAGGCAAGGTAGCAAAGTAGCAGAGTAGTCGCGTGCGCGCAACACACACGCCTCGTCTTTCTTACACTTCTTTGCGCGACACCTCTTTTGTCATGGTTTTTTCGTCATGCTTCGTCATTGCCTTTCGGCACGCCTTCTTTAGCGAGGCGATCGATTGCTTGTTGTACAAACTCTGCAAAGTCGGCGAGAAACTTCGATCCGCGCATCGTCGGCTGCAAGACGACCGATCGTCCGTCGGCTTCGTCGGCTTTGCGGCGCACGTAGCCTAGTTGTTCCAGCCTGTCCAATGCTCGCGAGACGGCGGGCTTCGAGAGCGAGAGGTCTTCCGCCAAATCGCGCACGCGCACCTTCTGCGCCCATGGAGCGTAGACGACGAGCATGACCAGCATTTGTCTTGTTGTGAGGTCTGGCTCTGCGTGTCGCACTGCTGAGCGCAATGCTTCGCGCCACAGGTGCAATGCTTCTTGGATTGAGATCTTCACGAGCGGCTCCAAGCATCCAAGAAGGTTGCGAGCGCACGAACGCCTTGCATCTCTCCCCCCTCTGGTCTTCCTGCTCGCATACGTTCGTTCCACGCCATGACATCCAAGTGTATCCACAGCATACGCGGAGCGACGAAGTTCTGCAAAAACAAGGCTGCGGTGATCGAGCCTGCGTAGGGCCAGCTGCCGCTGCTGCTGAGATCGGCGTGAGCGCAGTTCAGGGCGTGGCGATATTCTTGCCAGAGCGGCATGCGCCAAAGCGGATCCTGTGTCTCGCGGGAGGCTGCTAGCAACCCCTCGGCGAGCGTGTCGTCGTTGGTGAACATGTTCGGCAGAAGAGGACCCGTGGCTACGCGCGCAGCGCCTGTCAAGGTTGCAAAATCCACCACAAGATCGGGAGTTGCGGCAGGCGGCAACGCGCTATGTGATTTTTGTGATTTTTGTGATTTCGCGATCGAGTCTTGCGAGCAAGGTGCGCTAGCTTCCCACAGCGTATCGGCGAGCAACAAGCGTCCTTCTGCGTCGGTGTGTCCTATCTCGATGGTATCGCCTTTGCGGCTGGTGTAGATATCCGAGGGTCGCATGGCATCGCGCGAGATGGCGTTCTCGGCAACGGGCAGCAGCAGGCGCAGGCAGAGCGGAGATTGGCGGATGCGCAAAAGCAGTGCTAACGCGAGCGCGTGCGCTAGGCCGCCCATGTCTTTTTTCATGAGGCGCATGGAGCGTGCGTCCTTAACATTCAGCCCGCCGCTGTCGAAGCAAACGCCTTTGCCGACGATGGCAAGAGTTTTAACGCCTCTCTTCACAACCGGCGCTTCCCATCGCACTTCGAGCAGGCGCGGCTCTTCGCGCGCCGAGCGTCCGACGGCGTGGATGAGCGGATACCTCGAAGCGAGCAGTTCCTCGCCGCAGATCGAGTGAAAGGTGCCCTCGCTTTTTTCTGCGACGAGGCGCACTTCTTGCTCGCAACGTTCTGCTCCTAGGATATTGGCGGGCGTGTTGATCAGGTCGCGCCCGTAGCAGAGAATCCGCGCTTCTTCCGCGCAGGCCCGATCTCCTTCTTTGAGCAAGAGTTGCAACGGACGCGAGCTACGGCGTGTGCGAAAATGTTCGAACGAATAGGAAGCGAGAGCCCAAGCCAAAACGGCACGATGGCGCAAGGAATCTTCCAAACCATCTTCTTTTGCTCCTGAAAGGACGAACGTTTCTTCCTCGGCAATCTTGACGAGACACGATGGTAGGAGAGCCCAACTCCACAGGTCTTGCGCGTTGTCCAGCACGAAGAGATAGCGACCTCCTTCTGCAGCGGAGGGTTTTAGGGCTTGGAAACAAACTCCTGTTTCTGCAAGGGGGTTTTCTCGCTGCCTTTCACGCGCGGGGGCTGGGTTAGCGGAGGAAGAGGTGGCGGGGCAGGCTTCGGGCAGGTCTGGCGCGTCTGTGTGCTTCGAGCGAAGGTCTGCGTAGTCGGCGCGAGAGCAGGCATAGACATGCCCTACGCCTCCCACGCGCGAGGGGGGGGTGAGGGTATAGCAATCCAAAAGTTGATCGCAGGCAAAGAACATGGGTTTTTTCATAAAATTTTCCTTGTCGAGAAAACAAAGACTCTGCTAGTGTATAGAAACTTCTTGGGGATAAATTCCCCTTGGGGATAAATTCCCCTTGGGGATAAATTCTCTTTGATAACAAACTTTATAGCAAGTCTTGGTGATTATGAACAAGCAGCGTACACTTTCGATCATCAAGCCTGATGCGGTGCGACGCAATTTGACGGGGAGTGTTGTTTCGATGTTGGAGGCGGGGGGATTACGTGTTGTTGTTCAGCGGCGGTTACGTTTGAGCGAGGTACAGGCGCGTGCTTTTTATGCTGTGCATAGGGATCGTCCTTTTTATGATTCGTTGGTGAAGTTTATGATTTCTGCTCCTGTTGTTGTGCAGGTTTTGGAGGGGGATGATGCTGTTAAAAAGAATCGTGAGATTATGGGGGCGACTGATCCGGGGGAGGCGGCGGAGGGTACTATACGGGCTACTTTGGGGGTATCGTTGGAGGAGAATTCGGTGCATGGCTCTGATTCTGAGGAGAATGCTTTGGGCGAGATTGCTTTCTTTTTTGCGGGTTGTGAGCTGGTCGAATAAGAGGCTACGCACTTCGCGCTACACACTTTGCGCTACGCGCTACGCGCTCGTGCTTTTTAAAGGCACACGCTCGCACAACAGACTTACTTTGTATGATGACGGACGCAAAACATCGTGCGCGTAGCGCACGGGGAGCGCGAGGGAGTAATCCCTCGCAAAAGACCCCGCGTCAGCGGGGCGCGTAAGCGCCTTCTACGCACTTCGCGCTACGCTCACGCGCAGAGTGCGCGCTGTGCGCGCATAGCACTGCGTGCTTTTTTGCGGGGGGAATTTATCCCCCCGCGCCCCCCACGCGCGCCAGCGCGCGTTCGTTTACGCGTCAATGCGCGAGTCCCGTTTTTTGGGACACTACCGCTATCTGTTACAAGGTTAAAAAACCAAGCCCCCCGCAAGCGCACGTCAATAAACGCCCAGCGCAGGAGCGTCGCTCCCCTCCTCCCCCTCCCCCCGTTGCACATTCTCGCCAGGAGCCCCCCCCGTAATCAAAAGTCCCTCCTTCTCACTCTTCGGAGCATTGCCAATCTTGAAAAACTCGTTGAAAATCTTGGGGTTCGATCCTTCCTCCAAACGCCGCTTCACATCTCCACGAACCCGCCCCCCCGTCTGCCTGTTAATAGTGACAACCTCTACCGAACGAGGTCGTCGAAAACTCCCGCGCTCCCTCCCCCGTAAAGCATTCCGCATGAACTCAGCAAAAACAGGAGCCGCCGCGCTAGAACCCGTCTCCTGATACCCCGACGGCAACCTCCCTAAACTGCGCGGCTGATCAAACCCAATATAAACACCCGCCGCCAAACGAGGCGAGAAACCCACAAACCACGCATCCTGATTGTTGTTGGTCGTTCCCGTCTTTCCCGCAATCTCACCCGCAACCTCAGCACGAACACGCCTGCCCGTGCCACGATCAACAACACCCTGCAACATGGTGACAATCTGATACGCACTAGCCTCATCGGTGACACGCTCCCCAACCAAAGGCAACAACGGCGGCCCCTCCTCCACAGCACGCGCCAAGTCATCAGTAAGACAATTCCCGCACGCACGCTCATCGCGTCGATAAAGCGTCTCTCCATCGACTCGCTGAATCCGCTCGATCAACCCCGGCGTTATCTTACGCCCCCCATTCGCAAACATGGCATAGCCCGCAACCATGCGCGTCAACGTCGTCTCTCCCGATCCCAAAGCAAGAGCCAAACGCTGCGGCATATTCTCGATGATGCCAAAACGACGAGTCGTGTCCGCAACCTTGTCCATCCCAACCGCCTGCGCCAAACGCACCGTCATGAGATTGCGCGAATACTCTATCCCCAAACGCATGGGCGAAGGTCCGTAGAACTTCTTGGAAAAGTTGCTGGGCTTCCACTTTGGCTCGTCGCCCTCCGCAAACAAGACGAAGGGCGCATCCAATATCCGCGTCGCCGGAGTGAATCTACTCTCCAACGCAGAGAGATAGACGAAAGGCTTGAAGGAAGAACCCGGCTGTCGCATTGCTTGCGTAGCTCTGTTGAACTCGGAATCGTCGAAGCTCCACCCCCCTACCAACGCTAGCACCGCGCCGTTGAAGGGGTCCATGGCGATCAATGCGCCGTTGACCTGCGGCACCTGCTCCAACGAGAAGACAGCACCCTTGCCCCCCTTGCGCGCCACCAACAACACATCGTCCTTGACAAGCAGATCGGCAGGACGCTTGATCGCATCGCCTAGTCGTTCTCGATAGCGTTCGTCATCGGAACTCTCGAAGCGTCCTCCGCTTAGCACGAGATCGTCCGTCTGCTCCTGCTCGACAACCACCTCGCGCGAAGGTCGTATCTGCTCGCGCGCCCACTCCATGTCCGAGAGCGACAGCGTGCCTTTGCGTCCCTTTTGCGTGACCAACAGCGCACGGCGTGCCTCCACCTTCTCGACGCGCACCAAGAGCCACCGCTCCATAGAGCCCACAGGCTTTTCCAACCTCTCGAAAGGAATGTCGGAGGCACGCGCGCCTGACGCATCCTTGTCGCGCAACTCGACGAAGGGACGCACATCGTTGGGATCGCCGTCTTGCTCCTTCCAGTAAACCTTGCCGACATGCCCGCGATAGCCGTGCCTGCGATCGTAGGCGCGAATGCCGCGCTGTAGAGCGCGCTCGGCAAAAATCTGCAACTGCGGGTCCAGCGTGCTGTAGACGACAAGCCCGCCATGGTATAGTTCCGTCTCGCCGAAACGCTCGAGCAACTTGCGACGCACCTCCTCGGCGAAGAACGAGCCTTGCGCCTCGATCCTCTGCGGACCAGAAATAGCTTGGAGCTTCTTACTCTGCGCCGTCGCATACTGCTGCTCGTCGATAAAGCCGTTGGCGAGCATGCGCGACAGCACCCAATTCCTCCTGCCGAGCGCCTTCTCGTAGTGCCTCAGCGGGTTGTAGCGGTTGGGTGCTTTCGGCAACGCCGCCAAATAGGCGACCTGCTCCAAACTCAAGTTACGCACATCGACCCCGAAATAACTGCGCGCCGCAGAAGCGACACCGTAAGACTCGCGTCCTAAATAGATCTCGTTCAGGTAGAGCTCCAAAATGCGATCCTTCGACAATACACGCTCGATGCGGATGGCGAGAATCGCCTCGCGCAACTTGCGGGTGAGCGTCTTCTCGCGCGTCAGAAGGAAGTTCTTCGCAACCTGCTGGGTGATCGTCGAAGCCCCGACGAGGCGCGTCGAGCCACTCGCCAAGTTCGCCAGATTGGTCGAAACGGCGCGCATGATGCCTTTCAGATCGAGCCCAAAGTGTTCGTAAAAGTTCTTATCCTCCGCCGCGATGAAGGCTTGCAAAAGCGGCTGAGGCAACGCGTCGATCGGAACGAAGACGCGCTTCTCCACCGCGAACTCCGAGATGAGCGCGCCGTTGTTCGCATAGACGCGCGTCGTCTTCGACGGATCGTAGTCGATGAGCTGGCGGTAGTCGGGCAGGGTGATTGAGAAGAAAAGCAACGTCGCAGCGAACGCAAAGATCGAGCCGCTGACCCAAAACAGCAGCGTCAAAAAAATACGCTTGCCGCGCGAGGCACGCGCATAGCCAAAAAAGAAGTGGCGCAAACGAGAAGGGGTGGTGGGATCGTACATCGAGGCGAGGAGGAAAGGAGACCAATTTTCTTATTCAAGAGGCATTCTTAAAGTACACATCCAACGCCTTCAACACAAGCCTTGCCATTTTTTTTCGGAAGGCGGGTTTCTTGAGGTTCTGCGCGTCCTTGGGGTTTGAAAGGTATCCGAGCTCTAAGAGCAACGATGGAATATTCGAAGACCTCAAGACGACAAACCCCGCGTAGCGATGCGTACGTTTCAAGGTAGGAATGTTGTTGTTCATCTGTCGCACGAAAGTCTCGGCGGCGCGCCACGACTTGCGATTGGTGCTTTTGCGCGCAAGGTCGATGAGAATGGTCGAGACCTCAGGTGTAAACTCCAAGAGATCCTGTCCGACCAACACGGCGGCGTTGTTTTCGCGCGACGCGAGCTCGGCAGATTCACGGTCAGAGGCAACCTCCGAGAGGGTATAGACGCTCGCTCCGCGAACAGACTTGACGCGCAGGTGATCGGCGTGAACCGAAATAAACAGATCGGCTTTCAGACGATGCGCAATCTCGTAGCGTTGGCGAAGCGGCACGAAGAAATCGGCATCGCGCGTGAGGAAAACCTTGTAGCGTCCCGATTTCCTGAGCTCGCGCGCGATCGCCTTGACGAAGAGCAGCACAACATCTTTTTCCTGAAGCCCGTAGCCGAGCGCGCCGGGGTCGAGCCCGCCGTGTCCCGCGTCCAGCACGATGCGGCGTAACGCCCTCGTCGAAGAAGCAGGCGAGGCGGGACGAGGAGAAACCGAAGATTTCGCAACTCCTCCTCCCCCTGAGCTTTTCCCTGCGCTCTTCGCAGCAGAGCTTTGCCACAGCGCGGGCTGTCCTGCGATGTATCCCTCCCAACCCTTCGAGGCGTAGCGCAACGGCGGCGGGCGCAAGCGTGCGTCTGCAACCCTTGCCAGATCGACGAACAAGCGAAAGCCGTGTTGCGCATCCGCCTCCAACCTGCCGTGCGCAACCGTTGCGACCTCGGCATCGAACTCGAACACGAAGCGCAGCACCTGCGGACGAAACAACCCGTAGCGATAGCCCTTCACAAACCCGCTCGACGGGAACGACGGGAGGGCGGCGGAAATCTGCGAGGTGTCCGCGTTCGGTAGATCGACAACGAGGCGTTCGGGATTCTCCAGCGTAAAAAGACGATAGGGAGCTGTGCCACTCAGCTCGAGGACAACGCGACGTTTGTCTTTTCGTTCGCCGATTCGCACCTCCACAACATGCAAAGGTTTTATACTTGGCTTTGTGCTTGGCTCGGCTGCCCAAGATTCTGCTACCAAGAGAACTACGAAGAGGAAAGCGAAGCCGACAAAGCACAGGGCGAGCGAGCGCGACTCCCCTCTCTTCTTATCTCTACCCTCGGCGGATTGTCGCTTCACTGCTCCATCTCCTTTGCCTTTTGGAGACGTTAAGGATTAAGCGGAAACTCCTTGCTCTATTTCCTTTGGTTCAATTTCCTTGGGCTCCATTTCCTTCGGCTCCATTTCCTTTGTCGCCATTTCTTTTGGCGAAACATCCTTTGTCGCCATTTCTTTTGGCTCTATCTCCTTTGGCGCGCTGTCTTTTGTCGCGTTGTTTTTTGTATCTATTTCTTTTTCGCTGTCATTCTCGGATGTGTCTTCGATCTGCGGTGTTTCGCCTTCTTGTTCTGCGTTTTCCTCTGCCTCTTCAGCTTCGAGTCGCGCGATTCTGTCTTCCTCGGCGGCGCGCAGTCGGAATGTGCGCGAGAGCGCGCCTGTTCCTGCGGGAATTAGCCTGCCTACGATGACATTTTCTTTCAAGCCGAGCAGATGGTCTCTTTTTCCTGCGACTGCCGCTTCGGTTAGAATGCGCGTCGTCTCTTGGAAGGACGCGGCGGAAATGAACGAGCGCGTTTGCAGCGACGCGCGCGTGATTCCTTGTAAGATCTTCTTAGCCTCCGCGGGCTCGCGGTCTTCGCTGACGGCGATACGATTGATCTCTGCAAACTCGTGCGCGTCCATCTGTTCTCCCTCCAGCAGTTCGGTTTCTCCCGCTTTGGTGATTTCTACCTTGCGCAACATTTGGCGCACGATAACCTCGATATGCTTGTCGTCGATCTTGACACCCTGCATGCGATAGACAGACTGCACCTCGAAGGTTAGATAGTTAGTTAGTTCTTCCTCCCCCATGATTTCCAAAATGTCGTGCGGCACGGCGTTTCCATCGACCAACAAGTCGCCGCGCTTGACCCTGTCGCCCTCTTGTACGGCGAGATGCTTGTCTTTCGAGAGCAAATGCTCGGAGGCTTCCCCCTCGTCGGGTTGAACGAGGATCTGTCGTTTCGACTTGTAGTCGCGTCCAAACTTGACGACACCATCGATGTCGCTGATGACAGCGTAATCCTTGGGCTTGCGTCCCTCGAAGAGCTCTGCCACGCGCGGCAACCCCCCTGTGATGTCTCGGTTCTTTGCCGTCTCGCGCGGCAGGCGCGCGAGCACTTCGCCCGCCGACACCTTCTGTTGGTCGCCCACACTTAGGAACGCGCCGACCGTCATGAAGTAGCGCGCCTCGTCGCGGTTCGGCAACTTGATGACCTCCCCCTTCGTGTCGCGTAGCGTGATGCGAGGACGCAACTCGGTGCCCTTCTTGCTCTGCTTCCATTCGGTGACGACCTTGCGCGTGATTCCTGTGATCTCGTCTACCTCCTCGCGCATCGAGACGCCCTCGATCAGATCGAGCCATGTCGCAACGCCGCTCGCCTCGCTGATAATGGGAATTGTGTATGGATCCCACTCGACCAGCTTCTGTCCGCGCACGATCTTCGCCTTCTCCTCGACCATCAACCACGAGCCGTACGGCAGACGATGGCGTGCGCGATCGCGCCCCTGCTCGTCGCGCAGCACGATCTCGGAATTGCGGTTCATCACCACCGTGCGTCCCTCGGCGTTTTTGACCGTCTGTCCGCCGACCAACTCGGACGTGCCGTCCAAAGACGATTCGATGGACGATTGCTCGTATCCGCCCTGCGCCGCTCCTCCGACATGGAAGGTGCGCATGGTGAGCTGGGTGCCTGGTTCGCCGATCGACTGGGCAGCGATGACACCGACAGCTTCTCCGATGTTGACCTTCGTGCCACGAGCCAAATCACGCCCGTAGCAGGTTGCGCAGATTCCGTTTTTCAACTGGCAGGTGATGACCGAGCGCACGCGCACCGAAGTGACTCCTGCCATCTCTATCCTGTCTGCCAGCATCTCGTCTACGAGCGCACCGCTTTCCGCCAGCGTCTTGCCGCTTTGCGGATCGACAACCCGCTCGGCGCACGATCGTCCGAGGATTCGCTCAGATAGAGGAGCGATCACATCGCCGCCGTCGATGATTGCGGCGATTTCGAAACCCTTCTCGGTGTCGCAGTCGTCGGCGGTCACGATGCAATCCTGCGCCACATCGACGAGCCGTCGTGTCAGGTAGCCCGAGTTCGCCGTCTTGAGCGCCGTGTCGGCGAGCCCCTTGCGCGCGCCGTGCGTCGAGTTGAAATACTCCAGCACGGAAAGTCCTTCCTTGAAATTGGATATGATCGGTCTCTCGATGATCTCGCCTGAGGGTTTTGCCATCAGTCCTCGCATACCCGCAAGCTGCTTGATCTGCGCGGGCGACGAGCGTGCGCCGCTGTGCGCCATCATATAGACGGCGTTCGGCTCACCCGCCACATAACGCTTCAACGAAGTCATCAGCTCGTCGGCAACGCGATCCGAGCAGGTAGACCAAACATCGACAACCTTGTTGTACTTCTCCGAGTGCGTAATCAAGCCCTGCAGATATTGATCTTCCAACGTGCGCACTTCTTCTTGCGCCTCGTCGATCAGCCGCGTCTTGCTCTCAGGAATAAGCAGATCGTCCTTGCCGAGCGAAATGCCCGAACGACAAGCCCACGAAAAGCCCAATGTCATAAGCCGATCGCAAAACTGAACTGTCTGCTTGCCGCCGCAATGGCGGTAGATGACATCGATCAGCGAGGTGATCTCTTTCTTCGTCAGCAAGCGGTTGATATGAGAAAAAGGAATCTTCGCAACCTTGTCCTCGTCTTGCGGCAAAATCTCGGCGAGCAGCATCCGCCCAGGCGTCGTAGAAACCCGCAGAGCCCTCACGCTGCCATCCCCATCGCGTATCGCAATGTCGGTCTTGATACGGCTTTGCAACGAAACCGTTCCGTTCGCAAGCGCATAGTCGCGCTCGCCCGCCATCGTAAGGGTCGGAACGCGAAACGCTTGCGCCTCGCCGCCTTGCAACAAGGCGAACAACTTGTCGGGCGAAAACTCGCGCAACGCCTCGTCTGCCAACAACGGCTGTTCGGCTTGCATCTCTGCCGTTACTTTTTGCGCTTCTGTCCCCATGCGTACGATGATCTCGTCGCGCTCGAGCAGATAGTTCAACGCCGTCAGGTCTGGAATGCGTACAGGCGTGAGCGCGTGTTGCTCGATGCGCTCTAGGGAGAGGTAGTAAAGTCCCAACACGATATCCTGCGAAGGAACGATGATTGGCTTGCCGTTTGCAGGCGACAGGATATTGTTGGTCGACATCATCAGCACGCGCGATTCGAGCTGCGCCTCCAACGAGAGAGGAACATGCACCGCTATTTGGTCTCCGTCGAAATCGGCGTTGAATGCTGTACAAACGAGCGGATGCAACTGAATAGCCTTTCCTTCGATCAAAACTGGCTCGAAGGCTTGAACGCCCAAGCGGTGCAAGGTTGGAGCGCGGTTGAGCAGGACGGGATGTTCGGTGATAGTTTCTTCCAAAATATCCCATACCTCTGGTCTTTTCTGTTCGACCATGCGTTTCGCCGCCTTTACATTAGCAGCCATGCCGTATAGTTCGAGCTTGCCCAAGATGAAGGGCTTGAAAAGCTCGAGCGCCATCTGCTTCGGCAGTCCGCACTGATGGAGATGCAACTCCGGCCCGACGACGATGACAGATCGTCCCGAATAGTCGACTCGTTTTCCCAAAAGGTTTTGGCGAAAGCGTCCCTGCTTGCCCTTCAGCATGTCCGAGAGAGACTTCAACGGACGTTTGTTCGCCCCCAAAACGACCCTCGCGCGCCTGCCGTTGTCGAACAGAGCGTCGATCGATTCTTGCAACATGCGCTTCTCGTTGCGAATGATGATGTCGGGCGCACCCAGCGCCATCAGTCGTTTGAGACGATTGTTGCGGTTGATGACACGACGGTAAAGATCGTTGAGATCCGAGGTGGCAAAGCGTCCGCCGTCCAGCGGTACCAACGGACGCAGCGACGGTGCTAATACCGGCAGGACGGTGAGAATCATCCACTCAGGCTTCGCCCGCGAGGCGCGAAACACCTCCAAAAGCTTGAGCCGTTTCACAATCTTCTTGCGCTTCAGCTCGGATGTCGTCGTCTTCAACTCTGCGCGTAAATTGCTCACCTCGAAGGGCAGATCGATTTGAGAAAGGAGGGATTGCAACGCCTCCGCGCCGATCGGTGCCTGGAAGCTGTCTTCGCCGTGCTGCTCGACGGCGTCCATATACTCTTCCTCGCTCAAGAGCTGCTGTTGCTCCAAGTCGGTCAGTCCAGGATTCGTTACAATACGATTTTCAAAATAAAGGACGCGCTCGACATTCTTGAGCGTCATGTCGAGCATCACGCCGATGCGCGAAGGAAGAATTTTCAAAAACCACACATGCGCAACAGGAGCCGCAAGCTCGATATGTCCCATGCGCTCGCGGCGCACCTTGGAGTGGGTCACCTCGACCCCGCACTTTTCGCACACGATCCCCTTGTGCTTCATGCGCTTGTACTTGCCGCACAAACACTCGTAGTCCTTCACAGGACCGAAGATTTTGGCGCAGAACAAGCCCTCGGGTTCGGGCTTGAGCGTTCGGTAGTTGATGGTTTCCGGCTTTTTTATTTCGCCGCACGACCACGATCGAATTTGTTCGGGCGACGCAAGCGAGATTCTGATCGAATCGAAGGGCTGCGGAGCGACGGGCTGTCGCGGATCGTAGAGACCAGGCAGAGTGTTGGCGCGCGCGGACGGCGCGTCTTCTGGGAAAAAAGGTTCCATAGTGAGTTGAGGTGCTCCTGTCGATTAGCCTGAAGTTATGTATCCTGTTGCAGTTGAACGTTCAGACACAAGGACTGAAGTTCTTTGACGAGCACATTGAAGGATTCTGGTACGCCCGCCTCGAAGTTGTCGTCGCCATGCACGATGGATTCGTAGACCTTTGTCCTGCCGGCGATGTCGTCCGACTTGACGGTGAGAATTTCTTGCAAGGTGTAAGCTGCGCCGTATGCTTCCAGCGCCCACACTTCCATTTCGCCGAACCTCTGTCCGCCGAACTTGGCTTTGCCGCCCAACGGCTGCTGGGTGACAAGGCTGTAGGGACCGATCGAGCGCGCGTGAATTTTGTCGTCTACCAAATGATGCAACTTCAGCATGTAGATGTAGCCTACGGTCACCTTGCGATCGAAGTATTCGCCGCTGCGTCCGTCGATGAGCCGCACCTGCCCCGTCGTGTCGAGGTTGGCAAGCGAGAGCATGTGATCGATATCCGCCTCGCTCGCGCCGTCGAAGACGGGAGTGCGCATCGGCACACCTTCCTGCAAGTTTTCTGCCAGCGTTGCCACTTCTGCATCGTCGAGCGAATCGAGCAAGGTCGCTTCCTTTTCTTCGGAGTAAATGTCCTTGAGCTTCTGTTTGAGATCAACCTCAGCCTGCTTCTCGCCCATACGCAAGCGCTCGCACATCTCGCGCACCTCGCGTCCCAAACGCGCCGATGCCCATCCCAAGTGCGTCTCCAGGATCTGTCCAACATTCATGCGCGACGGCACTCCGAGCGGATTGAGAACGATATCGACGGGCGTGCCATCCTCCAAGTGCGGCATGTCCTCGACGGGAATAATCTTGGAGATAACCCCCTTGTTGCCGTGCCGACCCGCCATCTTGTCGCCCGGCTGCAGCTTGCGTTTCACCGCGACGAACACCTTGACCGTTTTCATCACGCCGGGCATGAGCTCGTCGCCGCGTTGCAGCTTTTCGATCTTGTCGTCGAAGCGCGCGTGCAATTCGTCCATCGTCTTTTTGAAATAGGCGACCCGCGTCGAGAGACGTTCGTTGATCTTGTCGGTGGTCGTCGAGATCTTGCTCAGCTCTCGATGCGAGATGCTCTTCAGCACGGCGAGCGAAAGCTTGGTGTCGCTCTTCAGACTGCGCGTGCCAGAGGCGACGATGCGTCCCTGCAGCAGCTCGCGCAGACGATCGGCAAAGGAACGCTCTAAGATAGCTTTTTCGTCGTCGCGGTCTTTGGCGAGTTTTTGGATCTCTTCGTTTTCCACCTGCCGCGCACGCTCGTCCTTCTCCGTGCCGCTGCGCGAGAAGACTCGCACCTCGACGACCGTGCCTGATACACCCGGTGGCACGCGCAACGAGGTGTCGCGCACATCCGAGGCTTTTTCGCCGAAGATGGCGCGCAAGAGTTTCTCTTCGGGCGTGATGGGCGATTCGCCCTTGGGCGTGACCTTTCCGACCAACACATCGCCTACCTTCACCTCTGCGCCGATGTGGACGATTCCGCTCTCGTCGAGATGCCTTAGCGCCTCTTCGCCGACATTGGAAATATCGCGCGTGATCTCCTCCTGCCCGAGTTTGGTGTCGCGCGCCATGACCTCGTATTCCTCGATATGTATCGAGGTGAAAACATCGGCGCGCACGACGCGATCGGAGATAAGGATCGAATCCTCGAAGTTGTAACCGTTCCACGGCAAAAAGGCGCACAGCACATTGCGTCCGAGCGCGAGCTCGCCCAAATCGGTCGAGGTACCGTCGGCGATGATGTCGCCTTTTTCCAGCACATCGCCGACCTTCACCAGCGGTCGTTGGTTGATACAGCTGCTTTGGTTGGAGCGTTGAAACTTCATGAGATCGTAGATGTCCACCCCCACCTCGTCGCTTTCGGTTTCTTCGTTAGCTCGCACGACGATTCTTGTTGCGTCGACCTGATCGACGATACCGGCGCGTTTGTTGACGACGACGACCCCCGAATCGCGAGCGACCCTCCCCTCCATCCCTGTGCCGACCAACGGTGCCTCTGAGCGCAACAAAGGCACTGCTTGGCGTTGCATGTTCGAGCCCATCAATGCACGGTTAGCGTCGTCGTTCTCCAAAAAGGGGATCAGCGCCGCAGCCACCGAGACAAGCTGTTTCGGAGAGACATCGATATAATCGATCTCGCTCGACGGACAGGTGATGTATTCGCCGTTGCGGCGGCAAGGGATTAGCTTGTCGATAAAATTGCCTTCCTGGTCAGTGCGCGTGCTGCCTTGCGCGATGGTGTAGCGCGATTCGCGCATAGCGGGCAGATAGTCGATCTGATCGATCGGCTTGCCGTCCTCCACCTTGCGATAGGGCGTTTCGATGAACCCGTAGGTATCGATGCGCGCGTGCGTAGCAAGCGAGTTGATCAAGCCGATATTAGGCCCCTCAGGCGTTTCGATCGGGCAGATGCGCCCGTAGTGCGTCGGATGCACATCGCGCACCTCGAAGCCGGCGCGTTCGCGCGTGAGACCGCGCGGACCCAGTGCCGACAAGCGTCTTTTGTGCGTGATCTCCGAGAGTGGGTTCGTTTGGTCCATGAACTGCGACAGGGGAGATGCGTTGAAAAACTCTCTGACCGTCGCCACCATCGGTTTTGCGTTAATCAGATCTTGCGGCATGGCATTGGCGACATCGGTCGAGCTCATCCGTTCGCGCACGGCGCGCTCCATGCGCATCAGTCCCATACGGTATTGGTTCTCCAAGAGCTCGCCTACCGAGCGCACACGGCGGTTGCCCAAGTGATCGATGTCGTCGATCTCGCCGCGCGAATCGCGCAGCTCTAACAACACGCGAACAATCTCGACGATATCCTCCTTGCGCAAGACGCGCTCGGTGTCGGAGACATCGTCGAAGAGCAACCGCGCGTTCATCTTCACGCGCCCGACAGCGCTGAGATCGTAGCGGTCGATATCGAAGAAGAGCTGGCGAAACAGATTTTCTGCCGACTCCCAAGTCGGCAACTCGCCAGGGCGCATCACACGATAGATGTCCGAGAGTGCCTCCTCGCGCACCCGCGAGCGATCGACCGCGAGCGTGTTCCTCAACCAAGCACCGCGTTGGTCGTGTATGTCCAAGATGTCGAATTGGGTGATCTCTTGCTGTTCGATGCTTTGCAAGAGGTTCGCGTCGATCTCGTCGCCCGCCTCTGCGATGACAAGCCTTGAGTTCTCGTCGACCAAGTCTTCTGCCAAGAACCGTCCGACAAGCCCCTCCGGCTCCCACTGAAATTGTTTTGTCTCCCCCGCCTCGCCCCACGCGCGCAACTGCTTCGGCAAGACGCGCGTGCCTGCGCGCGCAAGCACCTCTCCGCTGCCCACCTCGACGAGGTCGCTGTCGAGCTTGCGTCCCTTGAGGGCTGCAAGCGGCAACGCGAAAACATATGCACCCTGCTCGTTGCGCGCAACCTTGATGCGCTCGTAGTAGATCGCCAATATCTCCTCGCGGCTCATGCCGTCGATCTCGACAGCCTTGAGCGATAAGCCCGCCGCCGCCCTCTCGCGCCGCAGGGCTGCCGTGCGCGCGCTATCGAGCACCGACAGCAGCGTCGTTGCCAGCACCTTCCTGCGACGGTCGATCCGCGCATAGAGGATATCCTTAGCGTCGAACTCGAAATCGAGCCACGAGCCTCGGTAGGGAATCACCCGCGCCGAGAAAATAATCTTGTCTTGCACCAACGTCTTGCTCTTGCTCGAGCTGAAGAAGACACCCGGCGAGCGATGCATCTGGCTGACGATAACGCGCTCCGTGCCATTGACGACGAAGGTGCCTTTGCTCGTCATCAGCGGCAGGTTGCCCATATAGACGACCTGCTCCTTGATCTCGCGCAGGCTGCGTGCGCCTGTCGTCTCGTCGATGTTATAGACGAGCAGCTGTAAGGTAACCCTCAGGGGTGCCTCGAAGCTGAGCCCGCGCTGACGACACTCCAGCACATCGTGCTTGGGACGCTCCAGCTCGAAGCCCTTAAAACGCAGCTCCGCCTTGTGCGCGTAGTCGCGGATCGGAAAGATGAACTCGAAGACTTCCCTCAAGCCGAAGAAAGACCCCGACCCCTCTGTCTCAGCATGCTCGCCCTTGGAGTTGCCGACAAAGGCCTCGTACGACGCCTTCTGAATATCGAGCAGATCGGGAATCTCGGAGACTTCCTCGACGCGCCCAAAATTTTTGCGGATACGCTTCCGCCCTGTAAAGTTGTCAATGTCTTTGACCGTCATAATTTACCACGCAGAACAAAAAGGATAGGAGAATTTATCCCAAAATGAGGGATGCACGACCGAGTGCCCGCGGTAGCGGGTTGCCGCCGTTTGCTACTTGAGGTCCACCTTTGCTCCCACGGCTTCGAGTTTCTGCTTGATCTCTTCGGCTTCTTCTTTCTTGACTCCCTCCTTCAGTGGCTTTGGAGCCGCCTCGACGAGATCCTTCGCTTCCTTCAACCCCAGTTGCGTTATCACGCGCACTTCCTTTATGACGGCGATCTTGTTGTCGCCGAAAGAGCTGAGGACGACGTCGAAGCTGTCCTTCTCCTCCTCCTCAGCAGCCGCCGCCGCAGGTGCTGCCGCCGCCGCAGGTGCCGCCGCGCTCACGCCCCATTTCTCTTCCAAGAGCTTTGTCAGCTCCGAAGCCTCGATCACCGTAAGCCCCGAAAGTTGGTCTGCTATCTGTTCCAAGTTCGCCATGGATATCTCCTTGTTGTTAAGAGTGGTGTTGTAGAATGGTGTTGTGGATGGTGTTGTTAAGAGTGGTGAGTGGAGGGATCGATCAAGACCCCGCCTTTTGTTCTTGTTCGCTGCGCGCCTTGACGACACGCGCGAGCTGCCCCACCGCTGAGCCCAGCGTGCCAGCCAGCTGTTGAGCGGGCGTTTGTAGCAATCTCAAGAGTTGAGCGCGCACGACCTCTAGCGGAGGAAGGCTTGCCAGTTGGACCAAGGTTTCTTTGGATAAAATTTGTTCCTGCGTCGCGCCGACGATGACTTCGAGCTTTTTGTTCTCTTTGGCAAACTCGACGGCGACTTTTGCGGGTGCGATCAGATCGTCGCTCCAGCCGATGGCGGTCGGACCTGAAAAATAGCTTGCCAAGTCTTTCAGGGCGCTGTTTGCCAGCGCGCGCTTGGCAAGACGATTTTTCGTTACCTTGAAACTTGCGCCTGCATCGCGCATGCGCCGTCGTAAATCGGAGACCTCTGCTACGCTGAGCCCTTGCGGACGCGTCACGACGACGAGACGCGCCTCTTTGAAAGTGCGCTCCAGCTTTGCCACGGCATCGCGTTTGTCGGCGGGGGTCATGCGCTTGCCACGCTCCTAACATCGACCCCGACGCCAAGCCCCATCGTCGTCGAGAGGGTGATCTTCTTGACATAGGTACCCTTAGCTCCTTCGGGCTTCAGGGCGACGACGGTTTTGGTGAAAGCCAATACATTGTCTTGCAGCTGGCTTTCGGAAAAGCTCATACGCCCCACGCCGGCATGCACGACTCCGTTCTTTTCTGCGCGAAACTGCACCTCGCCCCCTTTCGCCGCCTCGACGGCAGCGGTCACATTGGCAGCGACCGTACCAAGCTTCGGGTTCGGCATAAGGTTGCGAGGTCCCAAGATTTTACCCAAGCGTCCGACAAGCCCCATCATGTCGGGGGTGGCGATACAGCGATCGAAAGGCAACTCGCCTTTTTGGACGCGCTCCGCCAAGTCCTCAGCCCCGACGATATCGGCACCTGCCTTGCGTGCCTGCTCGGCTTTCTCGTCGCGCGCAAACACGGCGACGCGCAGCGTCTTGCCCGTTCCGTGCGGCAACGAGACAGTACCGCGCACCTGTTGGTCAGCGTGGCGAGGATCGATACCCAAGTTCATCGCAACCTCCAGCGTTTCGTCGAATTTAGCACGCGGCGTTGCATACAGCGCCGAGACAGCTTCTGTTAGCGACAGAGCGTTACCCTCTCTTCCTTCTTCGCCTGCTTTCTTGAAACGTGCGACGGCTTCGCGCGCAAGATGGAGGCGTTTCGCACCTTTCGGCACACCTTTCAGCACGCTATTAGACACATCCTTGGCTCCCCTGCTCTTTGCACCTTTGTTCTTCGCACCCTTGCTACTCTTTTCGACAGCACTTTCGCCAGCACCTTCGCCGCCACCTTCATTTGGCTGGTCGTGCGTGCTGTCCTTTTCCAACGCGGAGGGAGCATCGGAGGCAGAGGGTTGTTCTGTTTGTGTCATCGTTGAGTGCCGTTAGTTTTAGGAGTTTTATTGTTGTGTAGTTGCCTGATATCGCCTTCAGTCGGCGACCTCGAATCCCATGGAGCGCGCGCTACCTGCGATAATTTTCTCTGCCTGATCGATGTCGTATGCGTTGAGGTCTTCCATCTTCTGCTGAGCGATTGCGCGCACCTTGCTGCGCGAGACGGTCGCCTTGACTTCGCGCCCTGGCTCTTTTGCGCCCTTGTCCTGCTTCGCCGCTTGGCGCAAGAGATAGCTTGCGGGAGGCGTCTTCGTCGTGAAGGTGAAGGTGCGATCTGCGTAAGCGGCGATGATCACAGGGATCGGCACGCCTGGCGTTTGGTCTTTGGTCGCGTCGTTGAAGGCTTTGCAGAACTCTGCCATGTTCAAGCCGTGCTGTCCGAGCGCGGGACCCAGCGCTTGTCCTGGCGCGGCTTGACCGGCAGGCACTTGCAACTTGACATAGGCTTTGACGGGCTTACTGCTTTTCTTAGCTATTTTTTTGACGGGCGCGTTCATTGCAGTTTCTCCACTTGCGAGAAATCGACATCGACGGGTGTCGAGCGACCGAAGATCGAAACTAAAACTTTCAGGCGTGATTTCTCTGTATCCACCTCTTCGACATGCCCGTTGAAGGAGGCGAAAGGTCCGTCTGATACGCGCACTTGCTCGCCTATTTCAAACATCGTCTTCAGCCGCTCGAAGTTCGAGCCCTCACGCATCTGCGCCATGAGACGCTCCACTTCCTTTTCGCTGATCGGCGTTGGCAGCTCTTTGTTTTCGCGGTCTTTGTTGCCCAAAAAGGAGGTCACCTTAGGCTGGTTCTTCACCAAATGCTGGGTTTCGTTGTTGAGTTCCATCTTCACAAGCACATAACCAGGGAAGAACTTGCGTTTGCTCTTGTAGCGTTGTCCGCGACGAATTTCGACTACCTCTTCGCTCGGCACGAGAATCTCGACAATGAGCTCGCTGAGCCCCTGCATGTGCGCGCGTTCGCGAATCGACGCTGCCACCTTCTGCTCGAAGCTAGAATGAACATGCACGACATACCAGCGAAGCTTGCCCGTACTGGCTGCTGCGTTGGGTGCCACACTCTGTTCTACGCTCACGCTCATCCCAACACCTCGGAGACTCCCCACGAGATCACTTGATCGACCAGCAGGAAAAAAACTGCCATGATGGTCACCATCACGAACACCATGACGACAGCAGAGGTCGTTTCTTGCCTTGTCGGCCAGATGACCTTCGAAACTTCCTGTTTGACCTGTCTCAGGAAGCGTGCGGGATTGATTGACATCGTAACAGAGTAACAAAACAAAGAAAGAAAGCAGCAGAAAAACTTGATATCGGCACAAGAAAAGACGCAAAGAAACCCAGCTCGCACCGAATCCTCAAAGGATGAGGATTGGGATTTGGCTTGAGCTCCCTCTTCGCGCGCAATTTCCTAACGCTTCCCCCAAAGATTGTCTGCTCTATACTCTGTGTGTTAGGATAAAAATAGGTAGCGTGTCAACAAAAAACATTGAAAAAATCTTTTTTAAAAAAATTCTTCCCAACCCTCTTGCAAGCTGCCAACAGGTGTCTTTCGATGTCCTCTGACCCTCTGTTTTCGCCCTTCACACTGGCGGGCTTGCGCTTGCACAACCGCCTGATGGTGTCCGCGCACGAGCCGAACTACGCCGAAGACGGCATACCGACAGAGCGTTACATGCGCTACCACGAGGAACGCGCGAAAGGAGGCGTTGCTCTCTCGATGACGGCGGGCTCGGCGGTAGTGTCGCGCGACAGTCCTGCCGCCTTCGGCAACCTGCATCTCTACAGGGACGAGATCGTAGCTCCTCTGCGTATGCTCGCCGAGCGTTGTCACGCTCACAAGACTGCCGTCATGATTCAGATCACGCACTTGGGACGACGCACGCGATGGGATCAGGGCGACTGGCTACCCCTTGTCTCCGCTTCAGGCATCCGCGAGCGAGCGCACCGCGCAACCCCAAAAGCTATGGAGGAATGGGATGCCGAGCGAATCATACGCGACTACTGCTCGGCTGCCGAGCGCGTTGTCGCTGCGCGCTTCGATGGCATCGAGCTGATCGCCTACGGACACTTGATCGACTCCTTCTGGTCGCCCGATGTCAACGACCGCAGCGACCAACACAGCAACAGCATTGAGAACCGCCTACGATTCACGAGGACGCTCCTCGCTGCTCTCAGAAAAAAGGTAGGCGAAAACTTTCCGCTCGGCATACGCATGTCGCTCGACGAGCAGACACAAAACGGATTCAACGCCGAGACAGGACTCAATATCGCCAAGGCAATTTGCTCAAAGCAAAGCAGCCCGCGCTTCGACTTTCTCAATGTCATCCGAGGCAGAATCGACACCGACGCCGCCCTCTCGCATGTCATCCCTTCCGCAGGCATGCGCGCAAGCCCGCACATCGACTTTGCGGGAGAGGTCAAGCAGGCACTGCCCCAAGTTCCCATCCTGCATGCTGCGCGCATCGCCACGCTATCCGACGCGCGATACGCCATCCGCGAGGGGAAGGTTGATATCGTCGGATTGACACGCGCTCACCTCGCCGAGCCTCACATCGCGCGCCTTGCTCAACTTGGCAGGGAAGACGATATCCGACCTTGCGTTGGTGCAAGCTACTGCATCGACAGGCTTTACACGGGACAGGATGCGCTATGCATCCACAACGCTGCCAGCGGACGCGAGCAGCGCATGCCGCACGACGAGGATTTACGAAAAAGCAAAAGCTTGAAAAAACGCAAGGTTGTCATCGTTGGCGCGGGAGTGGCGGGGTTGGAGGCGGCGCGCGTTTGCTTGGAAAGGGGATTGCCGACGACGGTCTTCGAGGCTGCCGACAAGGCGGGAGGGCAGATACGCCTTCTGGCTCAGGGACGACGCGCCGAGTTCAAAGCCATCGTCGAGTGGCGACTTGCGCGAATCGAAAACCTTCACGGCACAATCCACTACAACCGATTTCTCGAACACGAGGAGTTAGCTGACATGCGGGCGGACATCGTCCTTGTTGCCACGGGGGGATTTCCGCAAAAACCTCCGATGGACTACGGAGAGGAGCTAGCGGAGACGGGGTGGGAGATTCTAGCGGGAACGAAGGCACGCGAGCGGAACATCACCGTCTATGATGACAACGGCGCGCAGGCGGGCGTACAGCTTGCGGAGGTGTTGGCGAGCGAGGGCTGCGAGATAAACTATATTACTCCTGAGCGCACGTTGGCTCCTGACATTGGGGGGTTGGCTCATGCGGAGGTAGCGAGGGTATTTGCTGAAAGGGATATACAGACGACCATCAACGCGAGATTGATCGGGGTGGAGCGAAGGGGCAATCGTCTACGCCTTGAGATTGGCTCGGACTATGCGCCTGCCGAGAGGCGATTCTTGGAGACTGATCGTTTGTTTGTTGAGCATGCGACGGGGGTGAACGATGTGCTTTACCGTGCTCTCTGTCCTTTATCGAGCAACGGGGGTGCTGTTGATCAGGGGGCGTTATTGGCGGGTGGGGAGCAGACTTTGCGGCGTGGCATGAATTCCGGCATTGGTTCTATTGGTTCTTGGGAGGGGGGGGAGTTTCAGCTTTTCCGCATTGGGGATGCTGTAGCGGCGCGGAACATTCATGCGGCGGTCTATGACGCGCTGAGGCTTTGTAAGGACTTTTGACGCACTTGCGCTTGTGCTTTTTAAAGGCACGCACTCGCACTCGCGCTCGCACTTGCGCTTGTGCTTTTTAAAGACATGCGCTCGCGGAATAGACGGGTTTTGTATGATGACGGGCGCAAAACATCGCGTGCGTAGCACGCGGGGAGCGCGAGGGAGTAATCCCTCGCAAAAGACCCCGCGTCAGCGGAGCGCACGAAGTGCGCTTTATCTACGCGCGAAGCGCGTAGCCTCTTATTCAAAAGCGCGTTTCGCAGAAACGCGCAAGCTGACTCGTAACATGGTAGAAAGCTTTTGTGACGAAGGGTTTGCCTTTCTATCCCGCAAAATGCACAATCACAAAGATTCCTAACCCCAAGCCCCCCGCAAAAAATGCCCCCCCAACCCCCCCTCGCCTCACACCATATCCTCCTCTTCGCCAAAAAAGCCAACACCTTCCTAACCGAACACAAACACATCCTCCTCGCCCTCAAACAACAAGGCTACCATCTATCCCTCCTAACACAACGCGAAAAAAAATCTCAAAGAGAATCTCAAATCGTCGATATCTACCCCATCACATTCTCCGACCACGGCAAAAATCCCCTCCGCGAAGCCATAACCCTCTACCACATCCTCCGCCTGCTCCTCCGCCTCCGCCCGCAAATCGTCATCGCATACACACTCAAACCCATCCTCTATAGCGCAATCGCCAATAAACTCCTCTCGATATTCTTACCAAAATCCTCCCCCTTTCGCCTCATCGCCGTCTTCACCGGACTAGGCAGAGTGTTCATCCAACGCACCCCCATACACAAAATACTCACCCTCCTCCTCCGACCCCTCCTGCACAATGCCGCACAACTCTGGGTGCTCAACCAACATAACAAAACCTTCTTGCAAACTTTCTTGCACTCCAAGAAATCAAACCCGCCCTCGATTCTCGTCAGCAAAGACATGGGCATCGACCTCACGCGATTCCATCCCCATCCGCACAAAACAAAACCCCGAACGCAAAAGCCCCTGTTGCGTTTTCTGTTTCTAGGAAGACTCCTCAAAGCGAAAGGCGTATCAGAGTATCTTCAAGCCGCTCGCCTGCTACAACACGAGCAGCAGTCGGAGTTCTGGCTGGCAGGTAGCGCAGAGCAAACCGACCCCGACCGCATCCCCCGACAAGAGCTGGAGGAAGCAGTAGCGCAAGGAATCGTCACATGGCATGGCGAACACAAGCGCGTAGAGGACTTGCTCGCTTCAGTAGATTGTCTCGTTTTGCCTTCCTACGCAGAGGGTCTGCCGCGCGTGATCTTGGAGGCGGCGGCAATGCGCATTCCCGCAATCGTCGCACGCTACCCAGGCTGGCAGCGCGCAGTGGTGGAAAACAAAACGGCACTCCTATGCGCCTGTCGAGATGCGCACGCGCTCGCAGAGACCATGCGGACTTTCATATCTCTACCCCCGCAACAAAAACGCGCCATGGGAAAGGCGGCGCATGCCTTTGTCGTCAGAGAGTTCTCGCAGGAGGAAGCCCGTCGTTTTTACATCGAAGCCTTGACCCGCTTGGCACAGAAAACGCAGAAGACGCAGAAGTAGACTCACAAGCGACAGATTCGGAAGTAGGAAATAAGAGGACTCGCGCTTCTTGTTCCGCCTTGTCTTGTTCCGCCTTGTCTTTTTCTGCCTTGTCTTGTCCGACACTTATCGGCGGAGCGCGATGTTCGATCTTGCGCGCAAGGCTTTCTAGATCGGAGACAAAGGCAAACCATTCTGCCGCGCCAAGGCGTCCTTCGCGTAAGGCTCGGTCGGTCTCGTAGGTCAGCTGCAGGAGCGTGCGGGCGTGCGAAGTTGGAGCAAAAGACACAGGGGGAGACAAGGGAGGAAGAGACGACATGGGGTTTCCTTGAGAGATTGTCGGGTTGTTTTTCGAGCCGTTGGCGGCTCGGCAAGAGGTTTTCGGGGTTGTTTTGCCTATTTTCTGTGTATATTATGAAAAAATCAAGCAAAAAGACTCGACAAGCGTCGTTTTTCGGAATATATTATGAGAATGCCGAAACCCAAGGCCGGAGCTTTTTCACGTACGCTGGTCGAGCTGATCGAGGCGAGGTTGCGTACCTTGAGCATGTCCGTGCACGCAGCAGAGAAACGCTATGGATTTCCTCCTGAGAGCTTGCGCTCGGTGTTGAGGGGATCGTCACCATCCGTCGATCGATTCAAAAAAATTTGCGACGCATTAGAGATCAACTTCACGCTCGAAACAAAACTCGAAAACAATCGCAAAAGCAATTTTAGCGCGAGGAGGCAAGGGCAAGGCAGAGCATTCGGAGGAGCATTAGCAGGAAGAATAGCAAGGCTGGACGAGGGGCAGATGGAAGAGGAAAATGTGGTGTCGTCGTTGCATCGTGTGGGGGAGTCGAGAGATTGTCCTATCGTCGGAATCGTTCGAGCTGGCTCGGAGATAGAGTATTGGAACGATCAGTTTCCTGACGGGGAGAGTATCGATGTGCCTGGAGAGTTGTTTGGCGATGGAGTCGGACGCCGATGGGGAGGCGTGGTCGTGCGCGGAGAGAGCATGAGTCCGATTTTTGACGATGGAGACATCTTGTTTTTCGATATGCGTTACGGAGGAGAGGTTTCGGGATTAGTGGGGAGGGCTTGTGTTGTGGAGACGGCGGCGGGCGGAGCGATGGTGAAGCGATTGGAGCGCGGTCGACGAGCGGGCATGTATAATTTAGAATCGTATAATCGTCACCATGGGGTTGTTGCGGATGTTGTGTTGCGAACGGCTCGCCCGGTCATGTGGGTCAAAAAGGGGTGAAAAAAGGTTGAAAAAAAGGTTGACAGAGGGAAAAAACAATGCGAAAATGACCACGAAGAATGATAAACACACTCACAACAATCAAGGAAGCAGAAAATGAAAGACGTTGCAAAAGAATCTGACACAGAAGAAGAAGAAGTTGAGTACGAGCTCAGCGATAGTAAAGAGGCATCTTTCCGGGAGAATGTAGGCCATAATATTGTCACGTCTCCCAATGACTACAATATCTTAACACTAGTCGATTTTATGGAAAGAGATCTCATAAAATTACCAAAATTTCAACGCCATTATGAATGGGATATAAAAAAAGCGTCACGTTTTATTGAAACAATTTTGTTTAACCTCCCTGTTCCAGCTATTTTTTTATACGAAAAAAACACAGATAATTCTACTGTTGACTCTCCGAAATACCATATACTTGACGGTCAACAAAGACTGCTGACAATTTATTTCTTTGTGAAAGGTATTTATCCTAAAGATAATTTTACCAGAGAAAAAATACGTGATCATATGATTAACGGAAATTCTGATTTAAGAGATGTTATTAAATACAATAAAGATTTTTTCAAAGATTTTAAATTGAATTTACCTAATGATTTTTATAGAGAAAAAGGAAACTACCATAATGAAGTTTCTTATCTTGATTTGAAAAAAAACAAAAAATTAAAAAAATATATTAATAATTTTGAAATGTTTGCGATAAGAACGGTTGTTATCAGCGAAAAATATCATGACCGATCGTCTTCTAGCATTTATGAAATTTACAGCAGATTGAATTCTGGTGGCAGCAACCTATCTGCCCAACAAATCAGAGCTTCCATGTACGAAGATAGCGGGCTTTATGATATGCTATATCATCTGAATAAAGAAAGTGACTGGAAAAAACTAAGAAACGAGAAAAGCGAAAATATAAGAATGAATGATATTCAAGCACTACTTAGGTCAATTGCCCTTTTGGTAAAAAACAAAGATTACTCTTCCCCCATGTTTAAATTTTTAAATTATTTTTCAGAAGAATTTCGAAACAAAACAGATATTTTGTTAATAAAAGAAATTTGTCAAGATTTTTTTAAACAATCTTGCAATTTTTCTTTTTCAAGACCGGAAAAGAAAAAATTCTCTGTCCCAACATTCGAAGCTGTTTTTGTTGCCGCTTGCGAAGAAGCTTGGAAAAATAAAGATACGAAATTAATAAAAAAAATCAATGGAAATAAATTTTTAAAGTTTATCGAAAATAATAAATTGCAAAAGATGTTAATTGAAGGCACCACCGGTGGAAAAAACGTGCAATCTCGTATTAAATTAGCGCGCGATATACTTTTCTAGTCAAATGAACGAAGAAAAAAAAATACCAGTTGATCGAAAAGATACACCTGTTGATAAAACTTTTAGCGATTTTCAAAATGTGAAAAATTATTTTAATAATATTAATAACGCTCATAAAATAGATAACATAACTTTGATGTCTTGGAATAGAATCAGAGGTTGGCATGAATCTCGTTTGATAATTCTTATAGCTTCTAATATCTTTGAAAAAAAGATTAAAAAAATTTTTTTTGACTGCAAAATCTCTATCAAGGGCAAGCCTCCTCTTATAAATTGTATAGTAAACGATCAAATATTTATTCCTGAATCATGGAGCCAAAAAAAGAAAAAAATTGTAGCATGGATTAGGAAAGCTATTAAAAAAAATGTTGAATTACATAAATATATTAACAATTATAAAATTATGAGAGACTTGCGTAACGAAATTCTTCACGAAGACTACTTGCGGAACTTCAACTACAACAGTAGTGATATCTACGAATTTTTTAAATCATCAAACAAATTCATCGATTGGCTTTCAACAGCCTGTGAAGAGTTTAATGAGGAGCATAAGCATTCAAACCATTCTTAGCTCTTTCCCTCGTCAAGCGAAAAAATCTCTTTATCCCCATTTTTCTCATCGTCTTTTTTTGGCGATTTCGACTTGCACGCGCAGTTCGATCTCGCTGAGGATAGAGCGAAGTTTTTGGTCATCTATGGCTGCTCTGCTGTTTCTGTCGTTTGCGAAGAATCCCTGCAATTGTAGCAGTTCCTGCTCTGATACGACTCCTGATAGCAAGCGGACGTGTAAAGCTTGTAAACGGTCGATCAGGCCTTCTGCGTAAGCGATGGCTCTTTTTTTTGCGCGTTGGTTGTCAGCGAGAGAGTAGTTGTGCTTTTCCTGCAGTGCGAGCAATCCGATATCGCCGTCGATTTCGGATACGGAGGCTTGGGTTTCTAGCGCGTCGGGTGCTTCTGTTGCCTCTGCTTGGGAGAGGGATTGAGCGAAACTGACATTGGGAGAGCTCGCGGCGGAGTTTGCGGCTCGGCTTTTGGAGGATTTGCGCGCTTTTTGTGGAGCGCGAGTTTTTCCTACGGAGGGTGTTGAGTCTATCCGAACCATGGGATTGGCGGGGGGGGGGGGGGGAGGATTGGCGAGGTGGATTGACGAGGAGGATTGACGAGGATGGGAGGTTTTCGGGAGGTTTTCGGGTTGTGATTGGGTTGAGATTGGGTTATTTTGCTTGCTATCTCTGTGATTATAGTTCGAGATTTTTTTCTGCGCGAGTCTTTTTGTTGAGAAAGTTGTTGCGGATTTTTTCTGTGTGTAGTATGAGTGGGGTTGAGTTGAGGCTTGGGGGTTTTCGAGGTAAAGATTTATGAAGCAGGGATTGCATCCTGAGTATCATCGTATTGTTGTACGTTTGACGGACGGGACGAAGTTTGAGACGCGGTCTACTTGGGGGAAGGCGGGGGATGAGTTGCGCTTGGAGGTTGATCCTTTGTCGCATCCTGCGTGGACTGGGGGCGCTCAGAAGTTGATCGAGGCGGGGAGGCTGGCGAGTTTTCGGAAACGCTTCGGCGGCTTTAAGCTCGGCAAGGAGCTCTGAGGCGGCGGAAAGGGAGCGTGAGAGCATGACTCTGCACCCGTGAGAGAGGCGCAGTAGCGAAAGCGCGGGGGAGGCGGTGAGGGGGCGAGATTTTGCAGATGTTGATGGGAGGTAGAGAGCGTGAGCGGAGATTCGGTTGACAGGCAAAATAAAAGTTGACAAAGCAGAATAGAACAGCAATAATCTTGTTCTTATAGGCAACAAACCTTCGGAGACAGACGCATCATGGCAAGCACGACAGAAAGAACCGACCACGCTCAAAGCACCCCTCCCCCTCCTTCGACTTTGGAAGGAAGGGGAAAAGCAGAGGAGGAGGACGAGCGCGAACACTTCGACGGTTTGGAAGAAGACATCGAAGAAGATAAGGGAAGTAGCCTAGAAGATGGAGATTTGTACCTCATCCCTAACGACTTCAATGTCGCAACGATCCACAACTTTATCGATCGGGGTATCATCAAAGCACCTTTCTATCAACGGCATTATGTTTGGGATTTGAAAAAAGCGTCCCTGTTCATCGAAAGCGTTATGTTCGGTCTTCCCATTCCAACAATTTTTCTTCGAGATGCTACAGAGGGAGGAAGAAAAAGGTACGACATCATCGATGGTCAGCAAAGATTACTGACCATTTATTTTTTTATTAACAATGTTTTTCCTAAAAATGAGAAAGCAAGAAATCTTTTGCGTGGGGAAGGAGAGATAAAAGATATCATTAAAGACAAATCCGTGTTTCCAGAATTTAAATTAAATTTACTCAACCTCCATTCTAACCCTAATCAATCTGAAAAAGGGCACAGAACATATCATGACTACACTTACGAAAAACTGAGTGAAATTGAAGACAAACCAATGCAAGAAAACTTTGAATTAACAACTATCCCTATAACCGCCATTAGATTTAGTGGTGCTAAAGATCATGCGAATAAAATTTATGAAATTTACCGACGACTGAATACTACTGGTGTCAAGCTGACTCCTCAACAAGTCCGTGTTGCTGTCTACAATTCTTATTTTTATACGGTGCTGCACAATTTAAATGAAGATCAACGTTGGAGAAAAATTATCGACAAAGCATATATCAGCAAAAAAATGGCTGATTTAGAAACGCTTTTAAGAGCTGCAGCATTCTTGGTAAAATGGGGTGAGTATAGAGGCTCTATGCAGAATTTTTTGAATAATTTTTCATACGAAATGACAAAAACTCACGAAAGAGAATCTGCAGAATTTTTAAAAGAAATTTTTCTAAAATTTTTCAATCTGTCAAAAGAACTATCGTTTGTAAGAGAAGTTGAAAATTCAACAGGTAGAGTTATGAGAAAATTTTCTATTCCAGCTTTTGAAGTAATTTTTGTTGTCGCTTGCGAAGAAGCATGGAGTAGCAAATCTGTTGAAAAAATTAAAAAAATTAGCCCTGAAGCACTAAAATCATATCTAGGAAGTGAAAAATTGACACAGCTTCTCTCTATGGCAACAGGAAGTAGATACAATATTGAAAAGCGCTATCATCTGGCAAAAGAGCTGCTTGCTTAAGGCTATTAGCAACTCGCCATGGAATCAGAAGAACCATATGTTGAAAAAGTTTACAGTAATTTTTCAGCAATATTAAAACACCTTTCAAAACTTAAGCCGCAGGGTGTTGATGAGGATGAAGATTCAATAATTCAGGGAAGAGGTAATTTTGAAACTCATGGAAGAAAATTTATAATTATTATGGCAGCAAGCTATTATGAAAAAATAGTTATGGAAATTCTTGAAACCTATATCAGCAAGATAGAAGATAAATTTGCAAAAAATCTATCTCTAAAATTAATCAAAGAAAAGTATAGTAGCCTTTTTAATTTTGATATCGATAAATTTTATTATCCTGAAGGAGACAATGGTCAAGAAAAAAGAAAGGCTATCGTAGGAAAAATTTATACTTTTTTGAAAAAATTTGGAGAAGATTTCAACCGTTATTGCGAAAAAGAAATTAATAAAGATGCAGAATTAGAGCAAGCGATTGAATATTTTTTAACAATTAACTGTTGGCGAAATGGTCTTGTCCACGGAAGATATGACGAGGATTTTATTAAAAGACTTCCCCGAATGGAAAGTATACATGAACAGTTTTTAGAATCTAAAAAATTTATAGACTGGCTGCCTAAAGTTTTAGAAGATTATAAAAAGTCTTAATAATCATTGACTAAACGCAAGACGGCAAGCCGCAGGCTTGTAAGTCTTGCGCATAGGGAGCGCGAGGGACGCAGTCCCTCGCAAAAGACCCCGCGTCAGCGGGCGCGCTGTGCGCGCGTTCTGCGCTAAGCCAAGCAAAACACTCGCGCTTGAGTCGTTAATTGCTACACACTTCGCGCACAACCCTTCGGGTTTTGCGCTTGCGCGTAGAAAGCGCTGTCGCGCTCGCTCGCGGCGCGCTTTTGTGGGGGGAATTTATCCCCCCGCACCCCCCATGTGTGCGACACGCCTTTTTGTCTATAAAAACACTGTCCTTTGTTGACAGAGCCAGAAAATACATAAGTTCAAAAAAATTCTCCGCCGCCCTTGACAATCCCTCTGCCCCTCCCCACATATATCAAAGCGACGGGCTAATAACAGCCGTTGCCTCTCGCATCGTAGAAAATATCGAGGGCTCACCAAGCCTCGAAAAAATCTACTCCCGCGAGAATACCACAAACCCTCTCGCTTCATCAAAGGAGAAATACCATGACACGATTCGATCTCTCACCCCTCTTCCGAACAACCGTCGGCTTCGACAGATTGTTCCAACTCTTCGACGAAATGGCAGAAGCACCCACTTCCGCATACCCCCCCTACAATATCGAGAAAATTAACGAAAATAACTACCGAATCTCGATGGCAGTAGCAGGATTCCGTCCCGAAGACCTGGAAGTGGAACTCAAACAAAACCTGCTCACCATACAAGGTAAAGTCGCTGGCAAAATCGCTCCAAACCCACGAAGACAAATCTCGCAAGCAAAAAGCGAAAGCGAAAGCGAAAACCAATACGACGCCACCAACGAGTCTAACTTCCTCCATCGAGGAATCGCAGAAAGAGCCTTCTCAAGACAATTCAGCCTCGCCGAACATGTCCGAGTAGAAAAAGCGCAGCTCGAAAACGGACTGCTCCATATCGAACTCCTTCGCGACATCCCCGAAGAAGCCAAACCCAAACGAATCCCCGTGCTAACAAAAGACAGCAGCACAAAACTCCCAACCTCCGCTGTCAAACAAGCGCAAGCCGCCTAACCCCTAACCCCTCCCCTCCCCTTTCCGCCTCCGCTCGCTAAGGCAAGTCGCAAAAGCAAGCGGAAGTAGAAGGGAGGAAAAAGGGAGGCAGAGCGAAAAAAACGCATCGCTCGGTTTTACCGCCGAGCGGTGCGTTGCTCTTCTCGCACCACGCTAGTTGCATCGCTCCAGTTGTATCCCTATGATTGACGCATGTCGCCCGCCTCCCCGCAAACGTTGGAACGCGCCACCGAGCTTCTTGCGCGCCTTGTCGCGTTTCCCTCTGTGTCGAGCGGCTCGAACCTGCCGCTCATCGAGTGGGCTTCCGAGGAGCTGCGAAAATCAGGCGTTGCCGCCGAGATTCTTCCCTCGCCCGATCAGGATAGAAAAGCCAATCTGATCGCAACGATAGGCCCGCAGAAAGAAGGAGGCGTTGTCCTCTCTGGGCATACGGATGTCGTTCCCGTATCCGAGCAGGCGTGGGACACCGATCCCTTCCTTCTCACCGAGAGGGGGGGCAAGCTCTACGGCAGAGGTACTTGCGACATGAAGGGCTTTCTTGCCAGCGTGCTTGCCGTTGTGCCGTCGATGGTCAAAGCCGAGTTGCGTCGTCCGATTCACTTGGTGCTCACCTACGATGAGGAAGTAGGATGCCTCGGCGCGCCGCACGCAATCGGAGCGTTGCAAGAAAAAGTCGCCTCGCCCAGCTGTGTTGTTGTCGGAGAGCCAAGCATGATGAAGCCTATCTCAGGACACAAGTCGATCGCTATCTTTGAGACGCGAGTAGAGGGATTCGCCGGACACTCGTCCGACATTCGCCAAGGCGTAAGCGCTGTGATGGCAGCCGCGCAGCTTGTCGCAAAGCTGGGCGAGATGCAACAGCAAGAGCAAAGCCAGCAGGACGAGCGTTTCGACCCCCCTTGGACAAGCGTGCATGTGGGTGTGATCAAGGGGGGGACGGCGGTGAATATCATTGCTCCGTCGTGCTCTTTTCTGTGGGACTTGCGGGCGCTGCCTGATGACGATGAGCAAGCCTTGCCTAAGGCGTTCGAGGCGTGGCATCAAGAGCATATCTTGCCTGCGATGCGCGCGGTGCACGAGGGCTGTTCGATCGAGACGCGCTCTAGGGCTATTGTTGCCTCGCTGAAGCCCGAGGTGGATTCAGCTGCCGAGCGTTTGGTGCGCAAGATAACGGGAGACAATCAGCACCGCTATGCTGGTTATGTGACGGAGGCTGGGCAGTATCAGCGCGCGGGCATTGCGTCGATCGTGTGCGGTCCGGGTTCGATCGATCAGGCGCACAAGGCGAACGAGTTTTTAGAGAAGGAGCAATTGGCTCAGAGTTGTTCTTTTGTTGAAAAAATTGTTGCGGATTGTTGCGAAGTCTGATTTTTTGTGATAGAGTGTTAGGAACTTTTCGGGGGAAGCGTCTTTTTTATTAGGGAGCGTTCGGGGGAAGTTGTGGCATGGGAGAAAGTGGGGGAAAATTTTTGTGTCGTTCGTATAGTCTGCGCTTGATTCGGAAAGAGATCTTTAGAGGGAGCTTTAGAGAATTCTTGGGGGAAGGCGGTGCGGAGACATTTTTTGAACGGGGGAAAATCTATGGAGGAAAGATCGATGAAACAAGGAGCGGTGGAGCAAGGGGCGCAAGAATCGATGGAGCAAGGGGCGGTGGAGCAAGAATCGCTAAAGCGAGAATCGGTAAATTTGTCGGCAACTTTGACCCAAGGGGCGGAGGCTGCGGAGCCGAAGACTGCGGAGACGAAGACTGCCAAGAAGAATCGCAAGCAGAGCAGCAAAGAAGACAGCCGAGAAATGCGCTCCCAAGCACAACCTAAAGTACAACCTAAAGAGCAGGCAAAGGAGCAATCCCAGACAAAGGAACAGCCCAAGCAGAAAAGAAGCGTTTTCGGCTCTCTGCGCGACAAAGCAGCGACGCTACGCTCAAGCTCTCGGAAGAGTGCTAGCGAGGAAAAAGCGAAACCCAAGGCGAAGTCCAAAGCTACTATTAAGGCTACTGCCAAGCCTAAGCTCAAGATTGTCGCAAGCAACAAACCTCAACCCCGACCCCAACATCGGGGCGATGTTGTCGGCAAGAGCGTTGAATCTGCGGTTATTGAAACTGACAAGGTTGCGCAGGGTGACTACCTTGTTCATCCTGCGCATGGCGTTGGCTATGTTCGCGGTGTCGAGGCGGAGGAGATTGCGGGCGCGCGTTTGGACATGATAGCGATCAGTTTTGAGCAGGAGCGTATGATTGTTCGCGTTCCGACTGGCGAGTATCAGAATTGTGGATTGCGCAGCGTTAGTTCTCCGGAGGCGATGGAGGGCATCTATGACACTTTGAAGACGAAGCGCCGTATTCGCAAGACGATGTGGGGACGTCGTGCGCAGGAGTATGACAACAAGATTCGTTCGGGCGACCCTGTTCGATTGGCGCAGGTTGTGCGTGAGTTGTATCGCGGCGAGGAGCAACCCAGCCCTTCGTATAGCGAGCGGCAGTATTACCAGTTGGCTTTGGAGCGTTTGTCGCGCGAGGTTGCTGTTGTCGAGAAGATCGAGGAACGCTTGGCGGTAGAGAAGTTGGAGACGATTCTAGCGGCGGCTTGACCAAGCAAGCGTCCAAGCAAACATCATGGACTGCCAAAGTGCCATGACGCGAGGGCATGCGTAGCTGAAACGGTTCTTTTGCCTAGATGTGTGTGTTTTCTAACAGGGGGAAGCAAGGGCGAGGGAGCGCGGATGATTTTTACGGATGCCAACAAACGCGCGAGGGGGCTGGAGGGCGAAGTTTCCTCGCTAAAGACCCCGCGTCAGCAGAGTGCGCCATAGCGCACGGCTCGCTGTATGCGTCCGTGATATTGACGCGCTGTTCCGCGCTTAAACGCATAGCATGAGCTGCCAAAGTGCCATGACGCGAGGGCATGAGCAGCCGAGAAAATCGTTTTGCCTAGAGGCATGTTTTTTCTGACAGGGGGAAGCAGGGGCGAGGGAGCGCGGGTGATTTTTACGGATGCCAACAAACGCGCGAGGGGGCTGGAGGGCGAAGTTTCCTCGCTAAAGACCCCGCGTCAGCAGAGTGCGCCATAGCGCACGGCTCGCCGTATGCGTCCGTGATATTGACGCGCTGTTCTGCGCTTAAACGCATAGCATGAGCTGCCAAAGTGCCATGACGCGAGGGCATGAGCAGCCGAGAAAATTCTTTTGCCTAAAGGCATGTTTTTTCTGACAGAGAGAAGCAAGGGCGAGGGAGCGAGGGTGATTTTTACGGATGCCAAACAAACGCGCGAGGGAGCGTGGAGGGCGAAGTTTCCCCGCTAAAGACCCCGCGTCAGCAGAGTGCGCCATAGCGCACGGCTCGCCGTATGCGTCCGTAATATTGACGCGCTGTTCTGCGCTTAAACGCATACATGAGCTGCCAAAGTGCCATGACGCGAGGGCATGAGCAGCCGAGAAAATTATTTTGCCTAATGTGTGTTTTTTCTGACAGGGGGAAGTAAGGGGGCGCGGAAACAAAAAACTACTCCGCCAGCCGCGAGCTCGTTTCGTCTTTTTTTTAAGAAACGGTCGGAGATTCAGCAAATTTTTATAAATACTCATGCCTCGACCACTCTTTGGCGAGGTAGGAGGTGATGCCCTATGGTTAAAATTAAACAATTAAGTAAAATTCTTTTAAATCTTGGAAAAGCAGCGTTATATTTTGCAAAAGCAATAGCGACTTTGGATTTGTAAGAAAAAAGGCAACGGGGGGGGGGATGATGCGTCCCCCCTTCTCCCCTGTCAGAAAAAACACCTCTAGGCAAAAGAATTTTTTCAGCTGCTCGTGCCCTCTCGGCACGGCACGCTGGCAGCCCATGTTATCTTTGGGTTACCTTTTTGAAAGCGCGTAACGCGAAGGGTGGAAGAAGGCTACTAGCCTTTAGCTTATCCTTCGGGGTGCGCCGACAAGAACTCTGTCGCTGCGCCTGCCTCGCCGTAAATCGTATAAGCATCGCCGTCTTCTAGACGGAAGCTGCTTTTCTCCTCGTCGATGAAGAACTGCATCGCCTCCTCGTCGCCGCCGAAGAGCAGATCCTTGAAGGTAGACTCCGTCTCTGTTTGCGAGTGTTGGCTCATGCCGACATGGCTCCAGTCGATTCGCATCGTGGCTGTGTCAAACTTCTCGGACAAAAGCACACTTCCCCCCTTGTCGCTCGTGACCTCGATCTGTCCGTCCAACAAGGTGATGACGCATTGTCCCTCAGGCGTGTCCGCCAGCCCCAAGAGCTTTGTTCCGCGAATGCCTAATGTGCCTAATGGCGTTTTGATCGTCACCGCCGAGGGATCGCTCGCCGCGAGCAAACCGCTCTGATAGGCGAAAGCTCCCTTGATCGCCGACAAACTCTGCAGTCCCGTAGAGTCCGCCTGATCGAAGACGAAATCGTCGATCAAAAGCTTTGCGTCTTCTCCTAGGCGAAACTCCATGCCATCGATGAAGACGATCGTCAGTTTCGAGTCTGCTCCTGTTGCGATCGTGTCATCGGCGTAGATGTCGTCGCCCAAACGCAAGAGTCTCTGCTCATCGTTGCGAAGAACTGTTGCCGTTCCTGTCAACGCCTCGATCTGACCGGCGGCAGCGTTTGCGTCTGCGCTCTGCTCTGACGAGAAAATGCCAAGGAACCAGTCGTAGAGACCCGCCACGCTCGTCTCGCTCCCGCGAAGCGCGTCCGACGTATCCGCAGACGGCATCGCCGTTGTTGCAGACGATTCTGTCTGCTCCTGTGTCTGTTGCATGGGTGTCACCTCGCTAAAAAACACGATTTTCGATTCCAACCTCCCGTCCCCCGCGAGGCTCGCACAAAAACCGCCGAAACGCAACTTAAATTTAAGACAAATGACATTCTTCTGCTCTTCTTGAAAATATCCTTGCCAACGAGGAAACAAGCTTGCTATGCTCGTGCGAGGATGGCTTTGAGATCGCTCTCAAGCGTCTTTGTACTACTTTCTCACTTTGAGCTTCTGCGCGTATTGTTTGTCATGTTTGCTGTTGTCGAAACTGGAGGAAAGCAGTATCGCGTTGCGAAAGGCGTGCATGTCACGCTTGAGCGTCTTGCTGCCGAGGTAGGCGAGAGCGTTGTGTTCGATCGCGTTTTGTTGCTGGGGGCGGACAAGGATACGATTGTCGATCCTGCTGTGCTGGCGAAAGCGCGAGTGAGCGGTAAGGTTCTCTCGCAGCATCGCGGCGAGAAGTTGATTGTCTTCAAGAAACGTCGTCGCAAGAATTCGCGGCGCAAGAACGGGCATCGTCAGTATCTGACGCGTGTAGAGATCACGGATATCTCGCAGGGTTGACGGCTACTTGCTTGACGGATTGGGACAAGAAACAGGAAAAACACCAGAAGAAACACTAATAGAAAAATCAGGAGAAAGACGATGGCGCATAAGAAAGCAGGGGGATCATCGCGCAACGGGCGCGATTCTGCGGGACGCAGGCTTGGAGTGAAGCGTTACGGCGGCGAGAAGGTCTTGCCAGGCACGATCATCGTACGCCAGCGCGGTACGAAGTTTCATCCTGGTGCTCATGTCGGCATCGGCAAGGATCACACGCTTTTTGCCTTGAAGGAGGGACATGTTTCCTTCCGAAAGCGGCGCACGCGATCGATGGTCGATGTTATCGCCAAAAATATCGAACGGGGTGTCGTTGAAAAGCCCTCTCCAACGACAGAGCAAACGACGCCGAGCGTTTGACTTAGATGAGCGAGCCGCGCGATGCGGTTTCATGATTTTGCCAAACTAGAGCTCAAGGCGGGTGACGGCGGCGGCGGCTGTATTTCGTTTCTGCGCGAGAAGTTTGTACCGCGCGGTGGTCCTAACGGCGGCAACGGAGGCAGGGGCGGGCATATTTCTGCGCGTGCTGTCGAGGGGTTGAACACGCTTTTGGACTATCGTTATCGGAGGCGTATTTTTGCGACGCGCGGTGGCAGCGGACAGGGAAAAAATCGGAGCGGACATGGTGGGGAGGATATTGTGCTTGACTTGCCGCGGGGGACGCAAGTTTTTGACGAGGCGAGCGGTGCGTTGCTTGCTGATCTTGTGGAGGCGGGTGCGGAGATTTTGTTGTGTCGCGGGGGTCGTGGTGGGTATGGGAACGCGCATTTTCGTTCTTCGACGCATCGATCGCCGCGCATGTCGCAGGATGGAGGAGAGGGGGAGGGGAGGCGTGTGGTTTTGCGATTGAAGGTTTTGGCGGATGTTGGGCTTGCGGGTTTGCCGAATGCGGGGAAGTCTTCGTTGTTGCGTTCGGTTAGTCGATCGAAGACGAAGGTTGCGGAGTATGCGTATACGACTTTGCGTCCTCACTTGGGGTTTGTTTTACGGGGGTATCGGGAGGCGGTTTTTGCTGATTTGCCTGGGTTGATAAGGGGAGCGAGCGAGGGATTAGGATTGGGGCATCGTTTTTTGGGACATATGGAGCGGTGTCGAGTTTTGTTGCAGTTAGCGGAGGTGCGGGTTGGGGGAGATATATCGGATATTGTTTCGGGGTTAGAGGAGGATTTTCGGATTATTGGGGATGAGTTGGGGGGATATGGCTGTGGGTTATTGGAGAAGCGGCGTTTTTTTATTGTAACGAAGGGAGATTTGCTGAATGTTGGGGAGGCGGAGGTGTTACGCGAGGCGTTGGGGGAGCGGGGTTTTGGGGATATTTTTGTGATATCGAATGTGACGGGGGAGGGTATTGAGGAGATGTTGGAGGGGATATTTGCTGTGTTGGACGAGGAGCGGGAGCGGAGGGTTGACGCGTAGGCATCGTGCGCTGACAATTTTCACGGATGCAAAACATGCGCACGCGAAGCGTGCGCGGGGGGTGTGGGGGAATAAATTCCCCCCACGAAGACCCCGCGTCAGCGGGGGGAATTTGTCCCCTCGCGCGCGTAAGCGCGCTTTGACTGCGCGTGAGCGAAGCGAAACGCGCAGCCTCTTATTAAAAAGCGCACGCCGAAGGCGTGCGCAAGCTGACTCGTAACATGGTACGGCGATTCTGTTTTCCTCGTCCTAGAGGCAAAATTAAAGACGCTGTGCCGTGTTAAGAGTCAGCTTGCGCGAGGCAAGCCTCGCGCTTTTGAATAAGAGGCTACGCGCTACGCGCGTAGATAAAGCGCACTGCGTGCGCTCCGCTGACGCGGGGTCTTTTGCGAGGGATTACTCCCTCGCGCTCCCCGCGTGCTACGCACGCGATGTTTTGCGCCCGTCATCATACAAAGCAAGTCTGTTGTGCTAGTGTGTGCCATTAAAAAGCACAAGCGTGAGCGCAACAGACACGCTCTACCATGATACGAGTCAGCTTGCGCGAGGCAAAGCCTCGCGCTTTGGAATAAGAGGCTACGCGCTACGCGCGTAGAAAAGTGCGCTTGCGTGCGCGAGGGGACAAATTCCCCCCGCTGACGCGGGGTCTTTGGCGAGGGATTACTCCCTCGCGCTCCCCGCGTGCTACGCACGCGATGTTTTGCGCCCGTCATCATACAAAGCAAGTCTGTTGTGCTAGTGTGTGCCATTAAAAAGCACAAGCGTGAGCGCAACAGACACGCTCTACCATGATACGAGTCAGCTTGCGCGAGGCAAAGCCTCGCGCTTTTGAATAAGAGGCGCACTGCGTGCGTTCTTTTTGTCTCTATCCTCTAGGCAAAATTAAAGACGCTCTACCATGTTAGGAGTCAGCTTGCGCGAGGCAAGCCTCGCGCTTTTGAATAAGAGGCTACGCATCTCGCGCTACGCGCGAACTGCGTAGAAGGCGCTTACGCGCCCCGCTGACGCGGGGTCTTTTGCGAGGGATTACTCCCTCGCGCTCCCCGCGTGCTACGCACGCGATGTTTTGCATCCGTCATCATACAAAGCAAGTCTGTTGTGCTAGTGTGTGCCTTTAAAAAGCACAAGCGCATAGCGCACGGCAATAACGTTGCGCAACGCGCCCGCAAGGAATCGCAAGCAACAACACAACTCGGTGATACCCCCCCTTGCAAACTACCCCCATCCATCCTAAACTACAAACCCCGGAGGGATGTCCGAGTGGTTAAAGGAGACGGGCTGTAAACCCGTTGGCTATGCCTACGTAGGTTCGAATCCTACTCCCTCCATTTATCCCCTCCCCCCATTACCCCCTACACCATCTCCCACGGATCATCCCAAACAAGATACCGCGTCCTGCCCCCTACCCTCACCGCACGCAAAATCTGATACCTCGCCTCCATCCCCCCATCCGCTAACCCCAAGTGAATCCACCCACCACAAGGCTCGTCTGGTAAAAAGAACTCCCCGATCAACTGATCAACAGGAAACTCCCGACGCAAAACATAAGGCGCTATCCGCAAAAACGACTCGTAGTTCCCACCAGGTAAACTGTCCAAATCCGCCGCCAATCCCCTCTTGTGCGCCGAACGACGAGCACCCCCCTGATCGTCATTCACCCTCCCCTTGCGCAACCCGCTAGAAACAAACAACGACCTCCCCCCCAACAGAGAGCGTACCCCCTCCAAAACCTCGCATGTTCGAACAAGATTCGCACGCTGACGAGCCGTCGGCGTGTTGTCCAAACCCTTGCGCATCGCAAAAGAAGAGCGGATCATCTCCTGCGACGAAAAATGCTCGGTCAAATACTCCGCCACGCTACGCTACTCCCCCCTCACTTGCGCTTCTTGCGCGGCTTGCCTCCTCCATTCTTGCGCTTCTCACCCTTCTCACGCTTCTCGCGCCTCAAAGCATCGACAATCGCAACCGCGACGACACGCATGAACTCCGTCTTCAGTAACGCTACAAGAGCCCCCAAGCCAAAGACGATATAAAACATGGTCTCGTCCATCGCCTTAGGGTTTGTTACACGAAAGTAAAGCGCAGCCACGCACAATCCTCCGCCCAATGCCGTTGTACGCTCCTTACTACGCGCCGTTGCATAACCCGTCACCCCTTTGACAACTGCTCCGATAATACCCATCCCATAACCTCCTCGCGACCGTCCGAGCGAAAACTCTCGGTCGCCACTCGTGTTAAAAACTTCGCTCCTATTGTGACGCTCCCCTCTCTTTCCAACAAGGTGAAGCGAGAGAGTTTTTTCTATCTCAAAGTGCATCGCCGTTCGCACGCAAAAAGCCTTTACAACAAAAGCTCTTTCGCGTAGAATCATCCTCCGAATCCCCTCCGAGTCGCTTAGCGATTCAAGGGGAGCGTCGCGGGTGTAGCTCAATGGTAGAGTCCCAGCCTTCCAAGCTGGTCGTGTGGGTTCGATCCCCATCACCCGCTCTTTCGCACCGCAAGCTATCGACATTTTTATGACTTTGTTATCCTATCCGACAAAACGATAGGAGTGTAGCTCAACGGTAGAGCACCGGTCTCCAAAACCGGGGGCTGTGGGTTCGAATCCCTCCACTCCTGCATCACTCTCCTTGCACCACTCTCTTGCACCACCCTCCCGCCTCACCCTCCCGCCCTGCCCCAACCCCACGCCCAAGCCCACCTAACGCGCATGCGCAAGATAGTCATCGGCAACTGGAAGATGAACGGCTTGAAAAGCGCCGCCGCAACCTTCCGCACCATAGCAAACGGCTACTCGGTCGAACGCGCCGCCAAAGTGCTGCTCGCGCTCTGCCCGCCCGCAACGCTGCTCGCGCAGTTCTGCTCGATCGTAGTAGAAACGAAAAATCCTCCCGTGCTACTCGGAGGACAAGGCTGCCACGCTGAGCCAGCAGGCAGTTTTACAGGAAGCATCTCGGCTGCCATGCTCAAAGACGCAGGAGCAAGCCTCACCCTCGTCGGACACGCCGAGCGTCGCGCGCAAGGAGAAGACGAGCATACGATCGCCCTGCAACTACTCGCCGCCGTGAGAGCCGATCTAACGCCCGTGCTGTGCATAGGCGAACGACAAGACGAGCGCGCGCTACGCCAACGGCATCTGACACGACAACTGACGAGCGCGCTCGAATTTTTTCCCAAGCTTGCTTCCAAGTTGATCGTCGCCTACGAGCCTGTATGGGCCATCGGCAGCGGTACGATGCCTGCCACCGCCGAGATCGTCGATGTGTGCCGCGCCATCTTCGAGCAAACACAAAAACTCGTCCCCGCGCACACGAAGTTATCCGTCCTCTACGGCGGCTCTGTTGCCCCTGCCAACGCCGCCGAAATTTTGGATGCGACCGACGGCGTGCTGGTCGGCAACGCCAGCTTGGACGCAGAAAAGCTACTCGCTATCGTCGATGCCTCCACATAGCCTCGCCCAAAAAGAAACTGCTGCCAAGCATTGTGCAAAAGGGCAGAGCAAAGGGGTGGTAAAGCGAGGCTCTTCCCTCTCGCAAGCACCGCACAGCAACGAGGAGCGCGCGCTGGAGGCTGCCATCGGCAGACAAGTCCGCGCGATGCGTAACGAGCGTGCCTTGACGACGACCGCGCTCGCCGAACGCGCGAGCCTTTCCCCCAGCATGCTCTCGCGCATTGAGAACGGCACAACGGCGCCCTCGCTCTCCACGCTACAGGCACTGAGCACGGCGCTGTCGGTTCCTATCTCGCACTTCTTCCAGCGTTTCGAGCGTGCGTGGCAGGTATCCCATGTCAAGGCGGGCAAGGGGCTGCCCGTCGAACGAAGAGGCACGAAAGCAGGACACGGCTACAGCCTGCTCGGACACCCCGTCTCCAACGCCGATCTGCATGTCGAGCCTTTCCTCATCACCATGACCGAAGATTCGCAACCCTTCCCCGTCTTTCAGCACGCAGGCACCGAGTTCCTCTATATCCTCAGCGGCGAGATTCTCTACCGCCACGGCGACAAGGAGTTCCTGCTCAAACGCGGCGACTCGCTGTTCTTCGAGGCGAGCGCGCCGCACGGACCGCTCGAACTCAAACGCCTGCCCCTGCGCTTCCTATCCCTCATCGCATACAGAACAGAGACACCATGATAATGAAAAAGACGAACACGCACAGCGCACGCACGACGGGCAGCAAACCTCTGACGCTGCTGGTGATCACGACGCATAACATTTTCACCGAGAACGGAATCCGTAGCCAAATCAGCGGCAAGACACGCGCCTTGGAAAAGCAAGGGGTGAAAGTGCTCTTCTTCTGCACACGCTTCGGAGGCATCACGCCCGCCATGCGCAAGCAGGCTCAAGGCAAAATCATCGAAACAGGAGCGAGCGAGGAATGGCTGTGGCAATCGCCGCGTTTGTTGCAAAAACTCAAGGCTGCCGTGGCAACGACAAAACCCGACTGGGTACTCGTCTCAGGGGTGTGGCTCTGCTTGTGGGGCGACAGGTTGGGACGTATCGTCAAGGATAGCGGCGCGCGCATCTCCTACGACATGCACGGCCCCGTCGAAGAGATCGCCGAATACCAACGCGTCCTCGGTTCGCGTTGGCTTGCCAAACTGCTCGCGCGGTGGCTTGCGTGGGCGGAGCATCGCTTTCTTGCGCGTTGGACAGACTTGATCGAGACCGTCTCGCACGCAGCGCTCGACTATTTGCGCGAGCACCGAGCGCGTTTTGACGGCAAGGTATGTCTTGTCCACTGCGGCTTCGACAAAGCCCTCACCGAACAACAGCACGCGCGTTACCGCAAAGAGTGGCAGGCGAGGCTGCGTATCGACAAGACGCGCCCTGCCGTCGTCTTCGCCGGCACGCTCAGCGGTTGGCAGAACAAGCCCGCCCTCTTCGCGTTTGCGCGCAAGCACAAGGATGTGAGCGTCTTCTTTTTCGTCCCTCGTCGTCACCATGCGGAAATTCTAGCTCTCGAACTCCCGCTTGTGCGCACGGGTTTTTTGCCGAGCGAGCAGTTGCAACAAGCCCTCTGCGCCTTCGATTACGGGTTGCTACCGCGAGAAGAAACCTTGACGAACACCTTCGCCTTTCCTTTGAAGGTGAGCGAGTATGCCAACGCGCGCTTGCCTATTTTGGTCACCTATCGCAACATGGGTTGGATGCAGGGCGTGTTGAGTAAGGCGTGCGTCGATTTCGTCTCCTTCGACGCAGGCAAGAAATCTTCTGCCCGTCTTTCGTTTAACGCGTTGCAAAGCCTCACCTTCGAGCGCATGGTAGCAAGACTGACTAACTACTACCGAGCGTGCGTGTGACCTTTTCTTTAGCCGACAAACAGGTTTTGATCACGGGCGGCAGCGGCTCGTTCGGCAGAGCCTTCCTGCGCTCCGTGCTGGCGGGCGGGGGGCCTATGGGGGGGGGGCCTAAAAGGCTTATTGTCTTCTCGCGCGACGAGTACAAGCAATCGTGCATACGCCAAGAGTTTCCGCACACCGAGTTGCGTTTCTTCTTGGGCGATGTGCGCGACTACGACCGCCTGAAGCGCGCGTTGAGCAACATCGATGTTGTGATTCACGCCGCGGCGTTGAAGCAGGTGCCCGCCGCCGAGTACAACCCGATCGAGTGCATTCTCACCAATGTGATCGGAGCAGAGAATGTCATCAAGGCTGCGCTCGATTGCAATGTGGGTCGTGTGCTTGCGCTTTCGACGGACAAGGCGGTCAATCCGATCAACCTCTACGGTGCCTCCAAGCTCTGCGCCGACAAGCTCTTTGTCGCTGCGAACAACCTCGCCGGCGAGCGCGGCACGCGCTTTTCTGTCGTGCGCTACGGCAATGTTCTTGGCTCGCGCGGCAGCGTTGTGCCTTTGTTCCGCGAGCAGGCGAAGAAGGGGTTGTTGACCATCACCGACGAGCGCATGACGCGCTTTTGGATCTCCTTAGAGCAAAGCGTGCGCTTCGTTTCCAAAAGCCTTGCGAGCATGCAAGGCGGCGAGATTTTTGTGCCTAAAATTCCTTCTATGAAAATCACCGACCTCGCCAAGGTGATCATTGAAACGACAGCTCCGCAAGCCAAAATCGACATCGTCGGGGTGAGGGAGGGAGAAAAAATTCACGAGCTGCTGATACCGCAGGAGGAAGCGCGCGACACCTTCGAGGGGGAAAACTGCTACATCATCGTCTCGCGTACGCTTATGCAACCCCCGCAGCAAGAGCATCGACAAGAGTATCGACGCGTCGCCGAGGACTTCGCATACGCCAGCAACAGCAACGAGGAGTGGCTCGACGAACGGCAACTCAAGCAGCTCTTGCAACAGCTCAAAGACGCAGAGACGCCATGAAAGATGAATCTTGCAAGGACGAGACTTGTAAGCACAGACCTTTACCTTACGCGCGCGCGAGCATCACCCAAGCCGAGCGCGATGCTGTCCTCGCTGTCTTGGCAGAGCCAAACACAACCGCAACTGCAACCGCAACCCCGACTCTCACGCAAGGGGAGCGTCTTTTGGGGTTTGAGCGAAGCGTTGCCCAATCTGTTGGTGCCAGCCACGCGGTCGCCTGCGCCAACGCGACGGCAGCCCTGCATCTTGCCCTCCTCGTAGCGGACGCGAGCCACAACGATCGCGTCATCACGCAATCGATCAGTTTTTGCGCGACCGCCAACGCCGTGCGCCATTGCAACGCTGTGCCTGTCTTCGCCGACATCGACGCAGAGACGCTCGGACTCTCGCCGCGCTCGGCACGCGAGGCAGCAGAGAAAACGCAAGACGCAGGGCGACCCGTCAAAGCGATCGTCCCCGTCCTGATGGGCGGCGGCGCAGACGCGCACAACGCCGCAGCGTTGCTACAGCTCAAAGACGAGCTCAACAAATCCTCTAACTCTAAGTGCCTCCTCATCGAAGACGCGGCGCACGCGCTCGGTGGCTACTACGATCCCGAACAGCAGCAGCCTGTAGGCTGTGGCGACTACGCCGACATCTCCGTCTTCTCCTTCCACCCCATCAAACCCATCACGAGCGCGGAGGGCGGTGTCGCGGTCACAAACGACGCGGAGCTAGCAGAACGCATGCGGCGGCTTAGAAACCACGGCATCGAGCGCAACCCCGAAAAGTTCGAGCAACAGCCACCCTCCGATACGCAAGGCAACACGCATTACGAGATGATCGAGCTGGGGTTCAACTATCGACTCTCCGAACTGCACGCAGCATTAGGGCTCGCACAAATGAAACGACTCCAACCCTTACGAGAAAAACGCCGCGCGCTCGCCGAGCATTACGACACCCTGTTCGACAACAGCTCGCTCAGCGACTGCCTCCGTCCGCTGCAGCGCGGGCTCCGCAGACACTCCGCCCATCACCTCTATATCGTTGCGCTCGACTGGCGAGTCTTTGGAATGCCGCGCCGCTCCTGCATGCAGGCGTTGCAACGCCAAGGCATTCAGACGCAAGTCCACTACATTCCCATCCACCACCACCCCTACTACCAACAGCGCGGCGTGTGCGAGAAACCCGTCGAGCTCGCCAACAGCGAGCGTTATGCCAAGTCCGCCCTCTCGCTGCCGCTGTTCGCCGACATGCAAAAGAGCGACGCCGAAAGGGTCGTCGCAGCCTTGGAGGGGCTACGACAATGCACTTCGACATAGTCGCCGACGCTGAACAAGCAGCAGGAATGGCAGGAGGACAGAAAAAAGACGTTGCTGTCGGGATGGGACACGCGCACCGCTGTCTCGCCTTGGGGGAAGCGTTGCAACAAAAAGGAATCTCCGTGCGGTTCTTTTTGCCCGACCCCTCGCTTGCTAAAAAAATGTTTCCTCGTCTCGGTGCGGATTTCTCTTCTTGTAATTCTTGGGAGGACTTGTGGCAAGAAGAAGCTCCAAAAACCGCACAGAAAACAACCCAAGAGCTGCTCGACATGCTGGTCGTCGATTCCTATCGACTTACCTCCTTGCCGACAAGCGTGCGACAACGCTACAAGAACATCGCGTGTTTTCACGACGACAAACCTCCGCCCGCCTTCGCAAGCGTTGCGATTTGTTGCGATCTAGCTGTGAAAAACTTCACTCGTCGTTCGTCGTGCGATCATGGCTTTTATGGCGGACAGTATTTTCCGTTCCACGACCGCTTCGCTCGCTTTACCGCCGCCGAGAAAAACGATCGCCTGCTGCTGTGGTTGGGCGGCAGAGAAACAGGAGAAAACCTTATGCCTCTACTGGCAGAAGACGTTTTAGGCGCATGGTGCGCCGAGGTTGTGATCTCGCCCATAGTCGAGCCGTGCGCCGAACTGCGGGCATTGGCGCATGTGAATTGTGGTGAGCAGGTGCGCCTCTATAACGAGGCTACCGCGATGGACAGGTTGCTACCGCAGTGCGCCGTTTATTTAGGTGGCGCGGGAGTGACAGCCTGCGAGGCGGCGTTGCTGGGATTGCAACTGATTCTTTGCCCTGTCGCCTCGAACCAACTCGGCAACGCGCGCGCGTTGGAGCAGGCGGGTGCTAGGGTCTTGCACCATCCTCTGCAACCCGATAGTGTGCGCGCTGCTTTGCGTGCGCTCAAGCAGGAGCGGCAGCCTCCGTTGGAGCTGGCGACGTTGGGGTTGGACAGAAAAGGCGCAGAGCGATTGGCACAAGCTCTGCACGCAATTTCTAGACAATAGGGTGGCATCGTGAGTCCTCAATCATTAGCTTCTTCCTCCGCTTCGTCTTGCTCTGAACGGCTTGCGGAACGCTTGTGGGGTAGCAAAAAGGTTTTCTCGCCTGTTGTGGTGGCGGAGATGTCGACGAACCATCGAGGATCGTTAGAGGAAGCGTGCGCGCTCGTGCGAGCTGCGAGGGGTACGGGGGCGGATGCGATCAAGATTCAGAGCTACGAAGCGCAAGACTTGACGATACGCTCCGAGCGTCCCGAGTTCCGTTTGCAGCATCCTTTGTGGAAGGGGCGCAGGTTGTTCGAACTCTACGAGGAGGGAGCGTTGGACGAAGCGTGGCACGCGCCTCTGTGGCAGCAGGCGAGGCAGCAAGATATCACGCTTTTTGCCTCCGTCTTTTCGGAGGCGCGGTTGCGCTCGCTGGAGTTGTTTTCGGATTTCGCCTACAAGATCGCCTCTGGCGAGCTGGTCGATCTGGCGTTGATCGAGGCGGTCGCAAAAACAGGACGCGGCGTGATTCTTTCGAGCGGCATGGCGAACGAGACCGAGATCGGTCGTGCTATCGATGTTGTGCGCAAAACAGGCAACGAGAAGATCGTGTTGTTGCATTGCCTGAGCGCCTATCCTGCCGAGAGTCTCTCGATGAACCTGCGAGCGATAGAAACGCTGCGCACGAGGTTTGGTTGCGCGGTGGGTCTTTCGGATCACACGCGCGACGAGCGGGCGGCGGTGCTTGCGACGGGTTTGGGCGTTTGCATGATCGAGAAGCACTTTGCAATCGAGCGGAAAAAGGAAGACTTGGACTATGCCTTTTCGTTGGATGCGGACGAGTTTTCGCGTTTTGTTAAAGCGGTGCGTGATGCCTTCACGATGTTGGGGGAGGGTATGCTGGGAATTGGCGAGGGCGAGGGGGAGTCGTTTTTGTTTCGGCGCAGTCTTTATGTTGTTGGCTCTGTGAGGCGGGGGGAGCGTTTTACGAACACGAATGTGCGTGCCATTCGTCCGAATGCGGGAATGGAGCCGTTTCATTTGGCTCGAGTTCTTTCGTGTCGGGCTGCGCGCGACATTGAGAAAGGTTTACCTTTGTCGGAAGATATGCTATCTGAGGGGTGAGAGAGGAGTTTTTTGGCGCGTAAAAGTGTTCTACAAGAACAACGAAAAAAAATCGCGTGTGGGTTGTATCGTCTCGATGCTGCCCTCCAAGAGACCGACAAGGAGAGAAAAGGAGAAAGGGTTGTGACGGGTAGAAGCGTTGCCAAGCGGCGGGGTGCTGTCGGTGGTTCTCTTGAGGATTCTCTTAGGGGTTCGGTTAGCGGGCAGGATGGGGGAAATGTACGGAGGGGTATCGGGGGGGATATGTCTGTGGGAGCGTTCGAGCTTGCCTGCGGGCGAAGTGATGAGTTTCGCGAGGGTGGATTGATGGATTTACCGAAGTGTTTAGTGGTGATTCCTGCGCGAGGGGGTAGCAAGCGTATTCGGAACAAGAACATTGTAAAATTTATGGGGAAGCCTTTGTTGGGGTATAGTTTGGAGGTTGCTCGGGATGCGGGTATATTTGATCATATTCATGTTTCGACGGATAGCGAGGAGGTTGCGGGGGTTGCGGAGAGGTTTGGGTATGCTCCTGAGTTTATGCGTGATGGGTCTATTGCGGATGATGTGACGGGTGTATGGGCTGTTATGAAGTGGGTTGTGGAGAGGTTTCGGGAGCGTGGGGAGGAGTATGATTGTGTATGTTTGTTATCGGCTTGCATGCCTTTGTTAGAGTTGGATGATTTACGGGGGGGATTGAATTACTATATTGAGTTGGGGGGTAGGCATATTGTTATGGCTTGTTGTGAGTATTTGAGCAATCCGAGGAGGGCTTTGAGTTTAGGAGAAAATGGGGAGATTGCGCCTTATGACAAAGGGTCATTTTACCATGCGAGGTCTCAGGAGTTAGGGGATTATGTTATGGATACGGGTGCGTTTGCGTTTCGGTCTGTGAGTGGGTTGATGGGGGAGCGTGAGGGGGGGGAAGAAGAAGAGAGGGAGGGGATGCGAGCTTTTATATTAGAGAGGGAGAAGGGGGTTGATATTAATACGGAAAGGGATTTAGAATTTGCTAAGGTGTTGTATCGGGGGAAGTTTGGGAAGGGGTAGGCTTGGGTTTGCTTGCGTTTTTTGTCTGTCTGTCGCGTTCGCGCTTGTACTTGTTTTGTTGAGGAGTTGTTTGTTGAGCGTGCTTGTGATTTTATGAGTGTCTGCCTTTGCTCGCCTGCGCTTTTTAACGAGCGCGCATCGCAAAGGCAGACACGTATTTTTTGTATTGACGGATGCAAAACATGCGCACGCGAAGCGTGCGGGGGGGGAATTTATCCCCTCGCGCTCGTGCAACACAGACGGGCTTTATTGGATTGCAAAACGCAAGACGAGCGAGCCGTAGGCGAAGTGAGTTTTGCGCATGGGGGGTGTGGGGGGACGAAGTTCCCCCACGAAGACCCCGCGTCAGCGGAGCGCACGCAGTGCGCTTTCTACGCGCGTAGCGCGTAGCCTCTTATTCAAAAGCGCGAGGCTTGCCTCGCGCAATACTGCTTCGTAACACGGCACAGCGTCTTTAATTTTGCCTAGAAGATAGAGCAGAAAAGAACGCACGAAGTGCGCCTCTTATTCAAAAGCGCGAGGCTTGCCTCGCGCAATACTGACTCGCAACGCGGTAAGGCGGATTTGTTACTATCTACTGATTCTTTTGCTTGTTTGCTTCTATAAGTTCTTCCCACTCTTTTGCTATTTCTTGCCCTTCCATAATTTGTTCTGTTGTTAAGTTTTCTCTTACTTTATCTGCTCTATCCCTTGCCTTTTCAGAACCCTCCTTGATAGAGAGTAAAAACAAAGCGTACGCAGTAGGGCTGTCTTTCTTAACACCCCAGCCAATTGCGTACATGGTAGCTAAACGATAGAGCGCAGCATAATGACCTTGCTCTGCTGCTTTGCGAAACCACTCGGTTGCCTTTTTATAGTTTTCCAACACTCCTTTACCTTCTACATACAGCCCTCCCAAATGATTTTGCGCATCAGCATCTCCTTGTTTTGCTGCCTTGCGATACCACTCAGCAGATTGCTTGTAACTCTGCTCAACACCTTTTCCTTCTGCATACAGCGAACCTAAAATTAATTGCGCACCAACATATCCTTGCTCCGCTGCCTTACGGAACAAAGGAGCAGCTTTTCTGTAGTTCCTCTCCTCGTATAATTTTATTGCTTGCTCGGTAATTTCTTCTGCGCTCTGTCCGCGTGCGTCAAGGGCGAGCGGTAGCGAGAAGGGCAAGGCGAGGGCAAGAGCAAAAACAAAAACTGCTAGCCAGCGATGATACTTACGGGACATGGGAGGACTCCTATAGTTTGGATGACGAGTGCAGACGCACAATACCTGCCTTACAAACAGAAAGCAAGCGAAAACGCAAGAAGGCAAACCGAACAGACAAAAAGAACGCGCGGAGCGCGTTATTTCAATCGTCTTAACAAGATAGACAATATATTTCCTAAATCACTAGATATACTGCTTGAGCTACTACCGCCTTGAAATTTAGAAAATCCTGTTGGTTGTTGTTCAAAAATCGATTCAATTAATTTTCGCAAAACAATTCCCTTTTCATCTGTCGTATTATAAATCAATTGATACGATTCCAATATATCGCTTTTTTGTTGATATATTGTTTCGTTATGCTTATTCGCAAAATAAATACGCAAAAAAGATGCAAGAGCAAGAAACAGCGTTGCAGATATAATAGATTTTCCAACAATATGACCTATCATGGCATAATCTTTAATATCTTTGTCAAAGGACAAAGGGTCGTGCAATAAAATCAATCCCCAAAGGATAAGCATTGCCACAACCAATATAGAAGAGCCCAAAAACCACTCCCCTCTTACCCTGTGTTTTTCTGCTGTTCTGTAAAAAGCGTTTTTCTTGTTCTCTAATATATTAATTATACTAAATTCATCAACTTTATTTTCAATCCATCTTTTAGATTCTGAAAGAACTTCGAAAGACATATCTATCTTTCTATTCATTTCCTTTAACGATCCTTCATTGTTTCTTTCGATGGCATGCATATCCAAAATCGCAGTTCCTACATTGGAAAAAAAATTCCGCAAATCACCCATTTCATTTGTTTGAAATGTTTCGAGAAAAATTTTAATGCTTTCTCTTGGTATTTTGTCGATAGTTTTTTTTATGTTTATAAAAATAATTCTTAACCTTACGATGCCTCCCTCAATAGAACGCGTTACTTTATCACTTGCAACCGCAAGAATTTCTTCTTTAGTTAACTTCATAAAAATAAAGAGCAAAAAAAAATTATTTTTTCTATATCCTATTAAAGAAGAATATATTTCATGAAATTTTTCTTTCTGTTCTTCCGCTGACATTTTTCCATAATGTTCGAGCAAAGCTTCTGTGGATAATTTTTCATCCATCGTCCCGCCCTCCTTGGGCTGTCTGTGTTTTTGTTGTGTGATTCGCTTTTTATAGTGCAAAGCGTGCTTTTTGTCAACTTTTAAGAGGCGCACTTCGTGCGATTTTTTTTTGTCGCTAGGACGAGGAAAACAGACTCGCTTTGCCGTGTTGCGAGGCAGTATTGCGCGAGGCAAAGCCTCGCGCTTTTGAATAAGAGGCTACGCGCTACGCGCGTAGATAAAGCCCGTGTCTGCCTTTGCGATGCGCGCCTCTTAAAAAGCGCAGGCGAGCAAAGGCAGACAAACAAAAACTCTTTACCGCGTTGCGAGGCAGTATTGCGCGAGGCAAAGCCTCGCGCTTTTGAATAAGAGGCTACGCATCTCGCGCTTCGCGCGAGTGCGTAGAAAGCGCACTGCGTGCGCTCCGCTGACGCGGGGTCTTTTGCGGGGGAACTTCGTCCCCCCACACCCCCCATGCGCAAAACTCGCTTCGCCTTTCGGCTCGCTCGTCTTGCGTGTGTTACCTAATCCAAAAAGCACGTCTGTTGCACGAGCGCGAGCGCAACACACCCACCCCCAATACCCGCCTCCCTCCAAAAAGCCACAAGCCCCAAAGCCAAAAAGATATTGACTCCCCCCTCCCCCCATCCTATACTTCTCCCCAATCCCCATCCGTCATCCTATCCAATGCCACCTCCAATACCACCTCCAATACCACCTCCAATGCCACCAGCGAATCCCCAAGAATAACCAAGAATCCCCAGAGAATACCCATGTCCATCACCCCCCTCTCCTCCGCGCCCTCCTTCCCCTCCAATCTCCCCTTCCACGCCGAACGAGCCCAACTCGCCTGCGCCTTCCGCTGGACAGCCCGCCTCAATATGCACGAAGCAGTAGCAAACCACTTCTCGCTATGCGTAGGAAACTCCACAACCCAATTCCTCATCAATCCCAACCAAAAACACTTCTCCAGAATCAAAGCCTCCGACCTCCTCCTCCTCAACGCCGAAAATCCCGATACCCTCGCCCAACCCAACGCCCCCGACCCAACCGCCTGGGGACTGCACGCCTCCATCCATAAAACACTGCCGCACGCGAAATGCGCCATGCACCTCCACTCGATCCACGCAACTATCCTCGCCTCGCTCGCCTCCCCCGAACTGCCCCCCATCGACCAAAATACCGCAACCTTCTTCAACCGCATCGCCATAGATAACAACTTCGGAGGACTCGCCTTCGAAGAAGAAGGCACCCGATGCGCACAACTGCTCCACGATCCGAAAATCAAAGTTCTCGTCATGGGCAACCACGGCATCCTCGTCATAGGCAACTCCGTCCCCGATGCCTTCAACCGCCTCTACTACTTCGAACGAGCCGCCGAAACCTACATCAAAGCACTATGGACAGGACAAAAGCTCAATGTCCTCTCCGACGCCATCGCCGAGAAAACCGCGCGCGAACTCGAAGAATATCCCAACCAAGCCGAGGCGCACTTCTCCGAACTGAAAGCCATCCTCGACGAAATCGAGCCCATCTACAAAAACTAAATGGCAACGCCCCCAACATCCCCTACCCCTCCGCGCGCGACGAACGCCGCCTCCTCGAATGTGTCGCTAGATCGCCATCTGGTCCGAAGCCTCGCCCATCGTAGCGACAAGCCCGGTCTTTTGTGGCTGGCAAGCTGGCTCGTTGCCCTCGCGCTGAGCGGATACATGCTCTACCTCGTAGCACCTGTCTCATCGCTGTTATTTCTTTCCGCAAGCCTGCTGCTGGGGATAATCCTCTCCGTCCCCTCCTACGCCCTCAGCCACGAGTGCGCGCACGGCACAGCCTTCCGAAGCCGATGGCTCAACGAAACCTGCCTGTGGATAGGCTCGCTCCTCTACTTCGAAGAACCCTACCACCGCCGATACTCGCACACGCGCCATCACACCTACACATGGCATGTCGACAAAGATAGCCAAATGCCCTTCGATACTCCCATGACGCTCAAAGGATGGCTGTTCGAAATCAGCGGCCTCGCGCTCGTCATCTACGAGGCAAAAGTGTTCGCACGCAACGCGCTGGGAAAATTCTCGACGCAAACGCGGGAATTCACTCCCGCAAGCGCGCTCGGCAGACTGAAATGGGGAGCAAGAACCTGCCTGCTTCTCTACGCAACGCTCGGCATCCTGCTGGCTTCAGGCGAAACATGGGTGTGGACATACCTGCTGCTGCCGCGTCTGCTCGGCGGTCCTGTCATGCTGCTGTTTACGCTGCTCCAACATGTCGAGCTCAAAGAGAACTCGCCCTCCATCCTGGAATCGACGCGATCCTTCACAACCTCCGCTGTCGGACGATGGCTATACATGGACATGAACAACCACATCGAACATCATCTCTATCCGCAAGTGCCATTCTACGCGCTCGACAAACTGCGCCGCACCCTCAAAGCACAAGTGCCAACGCCAGACAAAGGCTTTTGGCGCTTGAACTTAGAGGTGCTGTCCGTCGTCGTGCGGCGATCGCTCGGCAGGGGGACGAAAGCCCTCACGCTACGACAAGCCCCCCACATGATCGTCTCTGCCATCGATGCGGAAAAAGGCAAGATAGCAGCCTTTGGTCATAGAACGACGCTCTAGTCGTCCCAATTTAAGCACCCCTGCCTTTTCCCCTCTCTTTTTATGGCAACCCAAAACAACGCCTCGGACAACGCGTGGATTTTTGTCGATACTGTCGATGCGCTAGACGAAGCAGACTTCATGCGCTTCGACCATCGCGGCGAGACTTATATCCTGTATAAGGTCAAGGGAGAACTTTTTGCAACCGATGGTCTATGCACGCACGAGGCGCAACACTTAGAGGACGGCGTTCTGATCGGACATATTATCGAGTGTCCATTGCATCAGGGTCGGTTTGACATTCGAGACGGCAGGTGCGCGGGCGGCCCTGTGTGCGAGCATCTGAACATCTATCGAGTTAAGGTTGAGGGAGACAAGCTTTTCATCGAGCTTCGAGATGAATGACGTCACAGGATAAGCAGCAGGTCCTTTTGGGACAATGGCAGACTTTGGGGCAAACTTTGGGAGCGGTTTCGCCTGTGCGCTTGCAGGAGGCGGGACATTATCTTCGTTACGCCTTGCAGTGGGTCGAGCGGGGAGCGCGGTGTTGTCTAGAATCTGATAGCGGGGGCTTCGAGGAGAACAAGGCTTATGTTGTTTGGGATAGCGAGCTTGCGGGGATGTTTTCGCCTCTGTTAGGAGGGGGCAAAGGTGGAGAGGGCAAACGTTTGGGGTTAGTTTTTTCGGATGGAGTTCCGCGTCTATTGTTTGGCGATTCCGATCCTTTTGTGTTGGACGACCGAACGGATGCGGAGGCTCGTCAGTGGGTCAGGGAGTGTGTCGAGGGTTTATCGTACAGCGCGTTGAGTTTCAATGATCCTGTTGATCTTCCGGCGCACCCTCTTGCGGAGGGAGCTCGTTACAAGTTAGCGGAGCATCGTGCTGCTGTGTCGGAGTTGTCGTTGTGGTTTGGCAATGCGGCGATGTTGTTGGGGATGCTGCGTGCGGGTGAGGAGGTTGTGTGTTGTTCGAGCGCGGGGTTTGATCTTTCGTTGCGCCATCGGAGGCAAGGGGTGGAGCGGGGCAAGGATGGGGAGAGGGGTAGTGGCGTTGTAGGATTTTGTGGTGGTGATTTATCGTATCCGCAGCCTTATTTTTATGTTATTGCGGAGCCTGCGTGGGAAAGCGAGCCTGAGTTGTTAGGCGAGGGTTTGCGGGGAGTAGGAAAGTTTCATCGGCAGGGTTTTTCGGGTTTTGTTGTTTTGGGGGAGCAGATTATTGCCTTGGCGGAGCAGGAGACGATGGTAGAGACATTTCTGCGCGAGGCAATGGAAATTCCTGCTCAGTAGAGGCTACGCATCTCGCGCTTCGCGCGAGTGCGTAGAAAGCGCACTGCGTGCGCTCCGCTGACGCGGGGTCTTCGTGGGGGGAATTTATCCCCCCACACCCCCCGCGCACGCTTCGCGTGCGCATGTTTTGCGCCAGTCAATACAAAAAGCGCGTGTCTGCCTTTGCGCCCCCCTACCGCTCATCGCGCTTCACAACCCACGGAGCCTCAAACCGAAAAGTCGCCACTTTAGGATTCTCCAATACCTCCAATCCCCGAAAACGAATCTGCGTCGTCCCAGAACCACTATCATGTAAATCCCACCCCAAAAACAAATACGGCAACTTACGAAAATATAACTCCGCATAACCCCGCGTCGCCTTTTTGCGAAACCTCACCCGCAAAACCTCATACTCACCCTCAAGCAAACAAACCCTCGTCGCCTGCAAAGTCTTCGAACCCTTGCCTGAAAAAATTCGCTGCAACATCCGAACCACAGGAAGAGCAAGCACAGGATACTGCCGAACAAACTTGCGCTTCATGTCAACATGCAACGCCTCGCGAGCATTCACATACAGCCGCAACCCCGACGGCGCATCGTAGTCCAAACGCATCCGATACGGAGGAAACAATCGCAACAATCCCTCATGCCTCACTCCCTTCGCGTCATACTGGATAAACCTCGTCTGAACAGCAGGCAGATGACGCAAATAATCCTGCGCGCGTAAGAAAGCCTGAGCCGCCTCCTCCTTATCCAAAGAACAAACAACCTCCTGCTGTTGCTCTCCCTCCTCCTGCTCTCCCTCCTCTTCGTCGCTACCCGTTTGCGATTCGTTCACATCCCCCTGCCCCCGCTCGCTCTGCTCCTGAGCGAAAGCAGGCACTTTGACAAAAGAAAAACCGAGCCACAAAAAAAGAAAAAAATATAACAAAATTTTCACAGACAACGCCTCACGCATCGAAGTTATCTGCGTCGCTCGCAGCTTGTAGCAACACACGCCGCTTGCCCGTCGCATCTGCCAGCGAGATCTTACCCTCTTCTTCCATGCGCTCGATGATTCTCGCGGCTCGGTTGTAGCCGATTTGCAACTGTCGCTGTAAAAAACTCGTGGAGGCACGCTGATGCTTGGCTACGATTCCGACCGCTTGCTTGTAAAGAGGATCGTCTCCCTCCGCAGAGGAGAGATTGGTCTTGGCTTTGACCTCCAATATCTCCTCTTTGTAGTCGGGCGGTGCCTGCTGCCTGAGGAAGTTACATACCGCCTCGACTTCCTCCTCGCCGACAAAGGGACCATGGATGCGCGTGATCTTACCGCCGGGCATATAGAGCATGTCGCCTCTGCCGAGCAGCGTCTCTGCGCCCTGCTCGTTGAGAATGGTGCGACTGTCGAACTTGGAGGCGACACGATAACTCAGGCGCGTGGGAAAGTTCGCTTTCACCGTGCCTGTGACCACATCGACCGAGGGGCGTTGGGTTGCGACGATCAGATGGATGCCGGCAGCGCGTGCCATTTGCGCGAGGCGTTGCAACACGCCCTCGATGTTGCGTCCTGAGGTCAGCATGAGGTCTGCCATCTCGTCGATGATGACGACGATGTAGGGCATTGTTTCTGCGCTCGAATTTTTCTGCAGGCGGAGTTTTCTGCGATAGCCCTCGATATTGCGCACGCCGAGTTCTGCCATCATTCGGTAGCGACGTTCCATTTCGAGCACTGTCCAACGCAATGCGGCGAGAGCCTTTTCTGGCTCTGTGACGACGGGGGCGAGCAGATGGGGAATATCTTGGTAGGCGGCGAGTTCCAGCATCTTGGGATCGATGAGTATGAGACGGCAATCTTGCGGCGCGTGTCTGTAGAGCAACGAGAGAATCATGGCGTTGAGCCCTACCGACTTTCCTGCGCCCGTCGTTCCTGCGATGAGGAGGTGAGGCATATCGGCGAGGTCGGCGATTTGCGGCGTGCCGTCGCTAGATTTACCCAACGCGAGCGGCAGGAAGAGCGTCGGCGAGGCGGCCTCCAACAATTCTTTCAAGACGACGGTTTGGCGGTGTTTGTTTGGCAACTCGATACCTATGCCGTTCTTGCCGGGGATGACGGCGATACGCACCGAGATGCGTTGCATGGTGCGCGCGATGTCTTCGGCGAGGCTGACGACGCGCGAGGCTTTCACGCCGGGCGCGGGCTCTAGCGTGTAGAGCGTGATGACGGGACCGCATTGTATATCGGTGATGCTGCCGCGCACGCCGTAGTCGGAGAGGGTTTTTTCTAGACGCTGCGAGGTTTCCTCCAGTTCTTCCTGTGTCGGGAGGTTCGAGGTTTTGTCGCCTGCTTCGCTCAACAGAGAGAGAGGCGGCGCGCGGAAGGAGGAAGAAGAAGAGGAGAAAGATGAGGAAGCGGCGGAGGAAGAGTGAGTCTGTTCTGCCTCGTGTTCTTCTTCTTGAGGTGGTGAGACGAGTTCCTGTTCGGCAGGAATTTGTTCGGCAAGGGGTTGTGCGAGAGGAGGGTATGGGGAGATTTCTTGTTCTGTTGCTTGTTGTATTTCGTCTGCAAGGGGAGCGTCTGCTTGGGGAGATTGTTCTTGTTGAGGTGGCGGAGATTGTGTTGCGAGGGGTGTTCGCAACAGGATGGGTTGTTCGTTGCGGAGTGTTTGAGCGAGGGCTTGTATTGTTTGTTTAATGAGTGTTGTTATATTGAGTATTTTTTTGGGGATATGTTTGACGGCGCGGAGCGTTGCTTTGGGGAGGTTAGGCGTTGCGGCGAGGAAGAGGAGGAGGGAAGCGAGGGAGGTTATGACGAGGGTTGTTTTTTGTAGAGTTAGGTTATTTGTGTATGTTGCGTTTCGGAAGATTTCGCCTATGAAACCTCCTCCTCCTGCGGGATAGTTATTAGTTGCTTCGGGGATGAGGAGTGCGGCTGTTATGGAGGCGAGGGTTATACTCAGGGCGGAGCAGGTTGTTCTAGCGATGGTTGTTTTGTTAGATTTGACGCTGAGGCTGAGTAGTATGGCGGTTATGAGCCAGGCGGCTTTTCCGAAGGATTGTATGAGTAGGTCTGCGAGGATTGCTCCTGCTTTACCGAGCCAGTTTTGGATATTTTCTGAGGCGAAGGTTGCGGTATTGAGCGAGGGGTCTTGCGGTGCGTAGGAGACGAGCGCGAGCGCGGAGAGGATAGCGAGTGGTATAAAGAGGGATGCTCGGCGTTCTTTTTGTGTGAAGTGCCAGAGGGCTATAGCGATAGAATTCGCTTGAGAATTCTTTTGGGAGGTTGATGGAGAATTCATGGGGTTTATTGGGTTTATTGGGTTTGTGGGTATGGAGGTGGGTATAGAGGTGGGTATGGAGGTTGGTATGGATATTGGTATGGAGGTGGACATGGGAAAAATGGGGGGAGGTGTGTTGGGGGATTATGTATCAGATGGGAGTTTTTTTATTTTGTTTTAGGAGTTGTCGTTTGGTAATTTTTCTTTGTCTTACGCCTTGTTTTTTATTGAGGGAGTTTCTGCGGAGTTTGAGGGTTTCGAGGATTTCTAGTTGTTGTGGTCTTGTTGCTTTGAGCCATGTTTTTATTTCTGCTTTTGTTCTGAGGCATCCTTTGCAAAGGCCTGTGATTTCGTCGATGGTGCAGATGGATATGCAGGGGGATACGATGCCGGTTTTTCTTCCGATTGGCGTTTCGGGTGTTGGTATTGGGGTGGGGGTAGGAGGAGACATTGGGAGGGGGGATGGAGGGGTTGTCGTGGGTTATAGGGAATCACAAAACGGGGAGGATTGCAAGGGGATTGTGGGTTTAGTAGAGCGTTGCAAGTGGCGTGGCTATGTTATGGGTGTCTGTTGCGTCCGCAACAGACGGACTGGCTTTTTTTGGGGCTATTGGGAGGAGTGTTGCAAGGGGCGTGCCGTTTGTGTTTGTGTCTGCCTTTACTTGCTTGTGTTTTTTGTTTGTCTTGTTGTCTGTCTGTTGCGTTCGCGCTTGTGTTTTTGTGTGGAGTCTGCCTTTGCTCGCCTGCGCTTTTTAAGAGGCGCGCATCGCAAAGGCAGACACGGGCTTTGTATGATGACGGGCGCAAAACATCGCGTGCGTAGCACGCGGGGAGCGCGAGGGAGTAATCCCTCGCAAAAGACCCCGCGTCAGCGGAGCGCACGCAGTGCGCTTTATCTACGCACGGGGGAATTTATCCCCACGCGCTCGCGCAACAGAGGGAGCAAAAAACTACGCGCGTAGCGCGTAGCCTCTTATTCAAAAGCGCGAGGCTTGCCTCGCGCAATACTGCCTCGTAACATGGTACGGCGATTCTGTTCTCCTCGCCCTAGAGAAACTATGAACGCTTGAAAAGCGAAGCAAGAGTAGAAAGGTCAACACCTCCACCGCTATCGCTTTGTAGCTTGGAAAACCCTGTCGGAAGATGCTCTGTCGCAGAATTAAGAACTTTCTCGACAACGAGTAGCTTTTCTTTATCTTCTTCTACATTTTCGTACAAGGCATCGAAGAAGCCTAAAGTGTTAGCTCTTTGTTCGCAAATGATGGCATTGTGCTGGCTGGCAGCGTAAAAACGCAAACAATAAAAAAATCCTGCTAGAGTCATTATTGCAAATAACAACCTACCAGAAAACAAAATTTTTGATATAAAATAAATATAGAAGGTGCTGCTGTCAATATCAGTTTTTTCAGGAAATTCTATGCTGTAATCAAAAAAATCTGAATATATAGCAAGGACGACAATACCCACAAGGGGGACAGCTGCGCCAAGCAAAAACAGCCAAGAATTTCTTCTGTATTGCACTGCTTTTTTTCTGAAAATCTTTGAAGACTTTTTCAATTTATCAATTTTTTCTTGTTCTGTTATTTTTTTCAACCCACCGCCGAAGATTTTTTTTATATTATTTGTTTCTAAATTAAAAGTAGTTTTCATCTCATCAAAAAAAATGCTGATTTTATCAAAAATAAGATTGGGATTGTTCAACGCATTTATAATTACACGAAAAGAAATCAGAGATTGGGTAAGCACAGTATTAAGCTTCACTTGATCTTCATGGCTTAAGATATTTAAAAAATTATCTTCCTTAATTTTTTCAACGCCATGCAATTCATTAATAAATTTTTCTATATGCACAAGAGCTTGAGCACACACAAAAATTAACTCCGCATGCTCCGCATCAACCTCTGCGGCATTTTTTTTCACAAGAAAAATTCTTGTTTTTATTATTTTGATAAAACGCATTAAATATTTTATATGAATTTTATTATCAAAATCACCTTCTACAAGGTTGCTTTTTATAAAATCTGAAAAATTTCCAAAATTTTTTCCTTGCTCTTCATCATTCATAATGCGAAAGTCTTCAATTTTTCTTTTAATTTTTTTAATATAATATCCCTCCCTGATTCCATCAGAGATAAATTCTACTAGCAAAAAAACTTTGAAGTGGTGGAAAATTTTCTTCATGTCGCTACCTATCGGTCAAGAGGGTCGCGCTGTGCGCGATTTTTTGTGTGTCTATGGTGTTATTCGCATAAAAGCTGTGTCGTGTCAAGAGGCAGTATTGCGCACGGCAAGCCGTGCGCTTTTGAATAAGAGGCGCACTTCGTGCGTTCTTTTTGTCTCTGGATTCTAGGCAAATTTAAAGACACTCTGCCATGTTGCGAGGCAGTATTGCGCGTTTCTGCGAAACGCGCTTTTTAATAAGAGGCTACGCGCTACGCGCGTAGTAAAGCGCACTGCGTGCGCTCCGCTGACGCGGGGTCTTTTGCGGGGGAACTTCGTCCCCCCACACCCCCCATGCGCAAAACTCACTTCGCCTACGGCTCGCTCGTCTTGCGTATGTTACCTCATCAAAAAAGCCCGTGTCTGCCTCTGTGAAGCGCGCCCGTAAGGAAGCGCAAGCAAGCAGAGGCAGACACACACAAAAGCACAAGCGCAAGCGCGAACGCAACAGACAGACAAACAAAAAGCGCAAGCAAGCCGAACAGACAAACAAAGCCAGACACACAAAGCGCAGACAAACAAACCCAACTATGATACAATCCCCCCATGTCCCCCTCCCCCCCACATCCCGAATCCGACTCCCACTCCGATTCTGAATCCGTCCCCTTCGGTACCCAATCCATACCCCCATCCCAAAAACCCCTCCTCATCCAATCCCTCTTCAATAATATAGCACCCCATTACAACCTCATGAACGACCTCATGAGCCTCGGCCTCCACAGAATCTGGCAAAATCACCTCATCCAATCCCTATCCCCACTCCCCCACGAATCCCTCTGGGACGCCGCAGCAGGTACAGCAAATATCGCCCTCAAATTCCTCCGCCGAGGAGGAAACCACGCAACAATAACAGACCTCAGCACCAATATGCTAGATATAGGAAAGCAAAAAGCCACAAAAAAAAATCTCCTCCATAAAACAACCTTCCTCCAAGATAACATGGAAAACTCCCAACTCCCATCTCAACACTTCCACTCAGTAACCTGCGCCTGGGGACTCAGAAATACAACGCATATCCATAAAGCACTCAAAGAAATGTACCGATGCCTGAAGTTCGGAGGGAAAATACTCGTCCTGGAATTCGCCCCCAAACCCCTCCCCCAAATCCAACCCCTCTACAAAACATGGTGCAACACAATCCTACCTAAACTAGGAAAGCATATCGCTAACTCCGAAGAAAGCTACATCTATCTCGCAGAAAGCATACAAGGATTCATGACCCCCCTAGAACTCAACACCGCCATGAAAAACGCAGACTTCGCCCGATGCACAACCCAACCCCTCGGCGCAGGAATAGCCGCCCTGCACAAAGGATGGAAACTATGACAGAAAAAACATACCCCAAAACAAAATATCCCCCTCCCCCGAAACAACAAAAAACAAATCCAAAAACAAAGGCGAGAACAAAAGTAGGATTCCCAAAAGTAGGATTCCTAAAACAACTCCACGCCCTATGGAAACTTCTCTTCTGCTTCACACGCACAGGCGCACTCTTCTCGCTCGCCGACATCGGATTGCTCCCGAAACCCCTCGCAAAACTACTGCACCTACTCAACAAAAATCTCACGAAAAAACAACGCGCCGAACGCCTGCGTAAAGCCATCGCAAAACTAGGAGGAGGATACGCCAAACTCGGACAAGCCCTCTCAGTGCGTCCCGACCTCGTCGGCGAAGAAACAGCACAAGCCCTCTCCATGCTGCAAGACCGCATGCCTCCCCTTCCCTTCAAAATTATCAAACGAGAAATAGAACAAGCCTTCTCCCAAAATCTATCCGACCTCTACAGCTACTTCGCAGAAGAATCCTCCGCCGCCGCCTCGATAGCACAAGTGCATCGCGCCCGAACAAAAGAAGGAAAAGATGTCGCCGTCAAAGTACTGCGTCCCAACATCGAACAACAATTCCAAAGCGAAATAGCACTCACGCGCTCGGCAATACGCATAGCCGAATGGCGCAATCCGCGCCTCAAAACCCTACGCTTCCAAAATATCGTCGACAGATACACAAGCTGGGTCGAGGGCGAAGTCGACCTCATACGCGAAGCAACATCGGCATCACAACTGGCAGAAAACATGCACGGCGAAAAAGGCTTTCGCGTCCCCTGGATAGACTGGAGTCGTACCAATCGCCGCGTCCTCACGCTAGAATGGATCGAGGGCGTCAGGATAGACGATCGCAAGGCGCTCGACAAACTCGGCATCGACAGCGAGACGCTACTCGAACGCTCGGCGCATGTCTTCTTCAAGCAGACCTTCCGCGACGGCTTCTTCCACGCCGACATCCACCCCGGTAATTTGTTCGTCGAACCCGACGGCACCATGGTACCCGTCGACTTCGGCATCATGGGACATCTCAACTTGGCAACTAGACATCTACTCGCCGACATCCTGCAAGGGTTTATAAAACGCGACTACGCTCGCGTTGCCCGCGCATATATAGACGGAGGCTACGCAGCCTCGCATGTCGATGTAGAAAGTCTGACATTGGCTTGTCGCTCGGTGGGAGAACCCCTGTTCAGTAGATCTAACTTGAACGAGGTATCCTTCGCCGACCTACTGCTCGGCATGATTCGTATCGGCGACAAATTCGATATCGAAACGCAGCCCTCGTTGTTGCTACTACACAAGTCCATGCTACAAGGAGAAGGAGTAGGAAAACTTTTGGACAGTCGCGTCAACATTTGGCTTCGTACCGAACCCCTCATCGAGCAATGGCTGATGGACAATCGCAATCCTCGCACGATGGCAACGGCGTTTTTAAAAAACCTCGCGCGCGCCTTCACAAACGCACAGGAGGGTAGGCAGGAAAATAGCAACAGCAATAGCGAGGGAGATATTTTTTTGTTGCGAGGGCTACGCGCCGTTGCGGCGGAGATTTTTTCTCGTGTGCCGAAAGGCGATCTCAAGGAGGAGGAGCAAAAGATGGATACGGATACAGACGATATATTCGAGGGGGGCAAGCGGTGAGGGTTGCTTCTGCCAACGATGGCTCTGTGCGCGAGGCGGGTCTTTTGTTATCGCGCGGCAGGCTTGTTGCTTTTCCGACCGAGACGGTGTTCGGCTTAGGCTGCGATGCTTCGAGCGAGGAGGCGGTCGATCGATTGTATCGTGTGAAGGGTAGAGCGCGCGGCAATCCGTTGATCGTGCATGTTTCGAGTATGGAGGAGGCAGAGCGTTGGGGAGTATTGTGTTGTCGTGCTAGATTGCTTGCGCAGAATTTTTGGGCTGGTGGGTTGACATTAGTTGTTCCGTATCGAGGTGATGGTGTTGCGCCTCGTGGTGTTGTGACGGATGTGGGAAGTGTTGCGTTGCGTGTTCCTTCGCATTGGGTTGCGTTGTCGTTGTTGGATGCGTTTGGCGGAGCGATCGCTGCTCCGAGTGCGAATCGCTCTGGGTGTGTCAGTGCGACGAGTGCGGAGCATGTTGTTTCTGCGTTTTCGGGATTAGATGAGCCTGCGTTAGTTTTGGATTCGGTTGATGTTTGCGAGACGGGAATTGAGTCTACGGTTGTTTCTTTTATGAGTATGGGCGAGGATAAGAGTGAGGGGGAGAGTGAGGGATGTGTTTTACGGTTAGGAGCTGTTTCGGTTGCTGAGATGGAGGGTGTATTAGGGGAGAAGTTGTTGCGTGGTGTGGTAGGAGATAAGGGTATATTATCTTCTCAGTTATCTCCGGGTTTATTGGGTCGTCATTATGCGCCGAGATTGCCTTTACGGCTGAACGCTTTAGGTAGGTTGGAGAGTGGGGAGGCATTTTTAGGATTTGGAGATTGTTGTGAGGGAGCGGATATGAATTTGAGTATGGGGGGAGATTGTGTTGAGGCGGCGCGCAATTTGTATAGGATGTTGCAAGCATTGGACGATGGGAGGTATAACGGAATTGCGGTTGCGAGGGTAGCGGAGGAGGGGATGGGGGAGGTTGTAAACGATCGGCTACGAAGGGCGGCGATGGCGGAGGAAAGTTAAGAAAAACAGAATTTTTGTAGCGATGTAGACGCGAACGAAACCCGCAGGGTTTCGGGCGCGAGCGGGGAGCGCGAGGGGCTTTGCCCCTCGTAAAAGACCCCGCGTCAGCGGAGCGCGCGCAAGCGCGCTTTCTACGCACGAGCGCACTTGTGCGCGAAGTGCGTAGCACTTAACGACTCAAGCGCGAGGCTTGCCTCGCGCCAATGGCATCGCAACGCAAAAAACTTTCAAAAAGAGTCGATTTTTGTTTGACAAGTCCTCTATAAGAAATCACAATACCAACTCTATAAAATTGCAGGTGTCATCATGTCTAACCAAAAAGTTGTCTACATTCTCAGCAATCCCAGCATGCCTGGTCTTGTCAAAATTGGACAAACCACGCTTGCAAATTTCGAACGAACAAGGCAAGAGTTTTCCAGCAATCATGAAATCCCTACCCCATTCATACTGGAAACCGCAGGAACAATAAAACATGACATATCTATATCAGTAGTAAATATCTTTCAGCAAGTATTTGAAAAACATCGCATCAACGAAGAAAGAGATTTTTTTAAAATACCTCCTAAAGAAGCGCGCAGATTTCTAGAATTTTTTATTGACAATAATGTTCCTAGAAAAAAAAGAAAAAAACAACCTTCTCTCAAAATAAAAAAGGATAAGCATGTTACCTTTGATAGATTGGAAATAAAAGAAGGTGAAAAATTAAATTTTAAAGACGATGCAAGAATCGTATGCTATGTTCATGACAAAAGAAAAGTTAAATACAATGGTGAAGTTATGTCTTTTGTTCAAGCTACAAGAGACGCTTACGAAAAAACTAGTAAATTGAATAAATCTAGATCTTATCGTTCTATCAGAGAGTGGAAATACAAAGGTATTTTGTTAGAGGATATGTGGGAATCTAAAAATTAAAAATATTTGTTCTTGCCTCTAGGTTGTTGCGTATTGCTTCGCAATGCGCTTGAGGAGTTAAGAGCTACCCATTGCCAATCCTGCGGATTGGCAATGGGTAGAAAAGCGCGCTTACGCGCGCTCGCTCGCGGCGCGCTTTTTGCGAGGGACTGCGTCCCTCGCGCTCCCTGTGCGCAAAACTCGCTTCGCCTTCGGCTCGCTCGTCTTGCGTTTTCCCATAAAAAAATTCCCGTTTTTTCTACCTACGCCGATACCCGATACAACCCATCCCCGTTTCTTCTCACGCTGCCTCGACCATCTCCAAGCTCTCACCTTGTTCGAACAACGCCAGCAACAATCGCAACACCTCCCCGCCGCGCAACCACGGATCATCCTCGACACAAACACGAGCCTGCTCCGCAGCAAGCCTCGCCATCCCGAAATGCTCGGCAAAGTCGACAAACAAAAACTGCGGCAAGCCACTCTGCCGCACCCCCAAAGGATCGCCGCTACCTCGCAATCGCCAATCCTCCTCCGCAATGCGAAAGCCATCCTGCGTCTCTCGTAGAATCGACAGCCTCGATCGAGCCTCCTCCCCCGCATCCCCGTCAAACAACAACAAACAACGAGCCGCCCCGCCATCACGACCCACTCGTCCGCGCAACTGATGCAACTGCGCCAATCCGAAATGCTCGGCATTCTCAATGACAATCGCTCTGGCAGAAGGAATGTCGATCCCAACCTCGATCATCGTCGTCGCAACAAGAATGTCCGCATCCCCCGCAACAAAACGCTGCAGAGCCTCCGCTCGTCTGTCCGAAGAAAGCTTCGAGTGCAAAAACACAACCCTGTCCGACGCAAAACGAGCTCGCAAAATACGAACGCGCTCCTCTACCGACACAACTCTGGCAACGCCTGAATCACTACTTGGGTCGCTGCCTGAGTCGCTACTTGGGTCGCTACTTGGCTCGCTCTCTGTGATGATAGGACAAACCCAATATATCTTGTCTCCCGCGGTCCGCCATCGCTCGACGGCGGACAAGACTTCCTCGATGCGCCGTAAGGAGATTGTTCTGGTCTGGATTGGCTTCCTGCCTGCGGGCTTTTCGTCCAAGCGCGATAGCGCGATTCCTCCCCACACCGATAGCATCAAGGTGCGAGGAATTGGTGTCGCGCTCATCACCAACACATCGGGCGAGGAAGACTTCGATAGTAGTGCTGCTCGCTGATAGACGCCGAATCGATGCTGCTCGTCGATGACGGCAAGACGCAAATCTCGATAGAGAACTCCCTTTTGAAACAGCGCGTGCGTGCCGACGATCACCGATGCGGCACCGCTAGCGATTCGCTGCAGGTTTTCTTCGCGCTCTTTTTTTGCGAGCGATCCGCAGAGCAACGCGACCTCGATTCCCATAGGCGAGAACCACTCCTGTAGCGTTGCGACGTGCTGTCGTGCGAGCAGGTCGCTGGGTGCCATCATCACGCCTTGTCCTTGCTCGGTCGTTGCGCACAAGAGCGCGCAGGCGGCGACATATGTTTTTCCGCTGCCGACATCGCCTTGCAGCAGACGCAGCATGCGTCCTTCTGCCTCGATGTCGTTTCGGATTTCGAGCACGGCGCGCCTCTGTGCTGCGGTAGGCGAGAAGGGTAGGTTGTTGTGAAATGCTTCGAGTTTTTGTTCTGCGGCGGCGGGATTGGCTTTTGTCGTTCGTTTGTTGTTCTGCCCCCAGTGTCGTTTGACGAGCGCCAAGGCGAGGTGATGTGCGAAGAGTTCGTCGTAGGCTAATCGAGCGTGCGCGCGACGGCTTTTTTTTTCCTCGGCGGTGTGCAGTTCGAAGAGCGCTTGGCGAAAGGAGGGGTATGCGTTTGCTTTCAGCGTTTTTTCGGGCTGCCATTCGGGCAGATTGGGAACGCGTTCGAGTGCCTGCAACAGCAGTTGTTTGAGCGTGTATCGGGTGATGCCGTGTGTCAGTCTCCACTGAGGTTCGTTTTCGGGTAGGTTGGAGAAGGCGGCTTCGGGGAGGATATGTTCGGGATGGACGAGTTGCGCCTTGCCTTGGTAGTCGGACAGGCTTCCGCAGAGTGTGCGTTTTTCTCCTTCGGGCAAGCGAGCGCGCATGGCGGCGGCTTTGGCTTGGAACCAGAGCAGTTCTATGGTGTTGTTGTTCTTGTCGGCGCAGAGGATTCGATATGGCAGTTTGGGCGTTGCGGGAGGAATGTGTTGTGCGATGCGCAGCACGATGGCGATGTGGGGAGGAATGTCGTGTGGCGTTGGGAGGTCGGTGATGCTTTGGATTTTGTATCGCGGCTGATGTCTTTTGGGCGCGTGGGCGAGCAGGTTGAGGATTCGGTTTTCGGAGCAGAGCTTTTCGAGGGCAAGCAAGCGTTGGGGTCCTACGCCTTTGAGCGTCGAGAGCGAGACGAAAAAAGGATTGAGAATGCTCGGGCGCGGTGAGGACATGGGAAGAGAATAGCATGTGCTAGGCTCTCTCTATGCCCGCGCCTGCTCCCTCTCCTACTGCTCCCCCTCTACGCTCTGCCTCTGTCTTCGCCTCGTGGACAGCCTTGAGCCGCCTGCTCGGCTTTGTGCGAGACATCTTGCTTGCCATCACGCTCGGTGCGACGGCGACCGCCGATGCCTTCCTATTCGCCTATCGCTTTCCTCACCTCTTTCGTAACCTGCTCGCGGATGGCGCGCTTGCATCGTCGCTCGTCCCCGTATATCAAAAGCGACGACAGCAATTACAAGCCGAAGAAACACACAGCCAAACACATAACCCAATACACCAATACCTTAGTGGCTCGCTGTTGCTCTCGTTGCTGGTGATAACCCTGACGCTCTCTGTCGTGCTAGCGCTCTTCATGCCCTCGGTTGTGGCAACGCTTGCGCAAGGTTTCCTTGCCGTCGAGGAGACCTTTCGCCTGAGCGTCGATCTGTCGCGGATCGCTATCTTCTACCTGCCGCTCGTTGCGACGACCGCCCTGCTGTGCGCCGTTCTCAGCGCGCACGGATACTTTGCCCTCTACGCGGCGATGCCGCTCGTGCTTAACGGCGCGCTCATCGCCGTGCTGCTGCCCGCAAGCCTGCTGAAAGCCAACCCGCAAACGCTCGCCTTCACCCTGCTCGCAAGCCTGCTCGCAGCCGGCATCTTGCAAAGCCTGCTCGCGCACAAGGGCTGCCGCCGTATCCACGCACAACCCCTACTGCGCCGCCCCGCCTCCACAGCGGAGCGCCAACACATTCGAAAAGACCGCAAAGCCTTCCTCACGCTCTTCGCAGCCGCGCTCGGCGGACACGGCTTCGTGCAGCTCGCCTTCCTCGTCAATCAATATTTCGCCTCCAAGATGGGGACAGGTGTCATCGCCTCTCTCTACTACGCCGAACGCCTGCTGCAACTGCCGATCGGAATCGTCGCCGTCGCCATGGCAAGCGTGCTGCTGCCTGAGGTCGCACGCTTGCGCGCGCAAGGCGACCTTAAGACGCTACAGCGAACGCAAAGCCAAGCCTTCGCTATGCTGCTCGCGCTCGCGCTGCCGTGCGCGCTCGGGCTAGGTTTGCTCGCGCACCCGATCGTTGCAACCCTGTTCCAATACGGAGCCTTCTCTGCCGAGGCAAGCGCACGCGCTGCTACCCTGCTCGCCATTCTCGCCTGCGCGTTGCCCGCCTTCACGATGCTGCGTCCGCTGCTCGCTGTTCTCTTCGCCTTCCAACAGGCGCGCCTCGTGCTTGCGCTTTCCTGTCTCTCGCTGTTGGCGAATGTTTTGCTTGCTTTAAGCCTCACGCCGCTGTTCGGCTACAGAGGCATCGCGCTCGCCGTCGCCATCGCCGCTTGGGGCAACATGGGGGCAACGCTTACCGCCGTGTTGGGAAAGGGGTATTGGCGCATCGAGCGCGACTTCTTCACGAGGTTTATAAAAATCTTACTCGCCTCGACGGTGCTGGCGGGCTACCTGCTGGCAGTGAGGGAGGTTGTTCCACAATCTCATGCGTTTGTTTTTGAGTTCGTTTTTGCGTGGCAGAGGGGATTGCTGTTGGCGCTCTTGATTGCGGGGGCTGTCTTCGTCTATATCTTGAGCGTTGCGGGATTGCGAATTTTCTCGTTGCGCGAATTGAAACAATGGTTCTCCCGCAAGAAAGCATGACGGACGCTGCCGATACTCCACGCCATCCTTCGAGTGGCAAGTCTTGCGAGATGCTGGGCTGTATTTTCTCTGGCATTCAGCCTAGCGGAGGTTTGCACTTAGGCAACTATCTAGGAGCGGTTAGGAACTGGGTTTCGACGCAGGGTCGTGCGCGGCGGACGCTCTATTGTTTGGTAGATTGTCATGCGATCACGGTTTCGCAAGAGACGTTGCGCGAGCAGACTCTTTCGATGGCGGCGGCGTTGCTTGCTTGTGGGATTGATACGGAGCGGTCGGTTTTGTTTGTTCAGTCATCGAATCCGCATCACACGGAGTTAGGATGGATTTTATCGTGTCAAGCGCGGATGGGGTGGTTATCGCGTATGACGCAGTTCAAGGAGAAGGCGGGCAAGGATCGAGAGCAGGCGAGCGTTGGGTTATATGTGTATCCTGTTTTGATGGCGGCGGATATATTGTTGTATGGGGCAACGCATGTTCCTGTGGGTGATGATCAGAAGCAGCATTTAGAGTTGACGCGTGATATTGCGCAGCGGTTTAACCATAGTTATGGAGCAGATATTTTTCCTTTACCTGAGCCGTTAATATTTTCTTCGGGGGCGCGAGTTATGTCGTTGCGCGATGGTTCTGCGAAGATGTCGAAGTCGGAAGCGTCTGCGATGGGTCGTCTTGATTTGACGGATGGGTTAGACGATATAGCGTTGAAGGTTAGGAAGGCGAAGACGGATTCGGCTGTTTTACCTAGCGAGGAGGCGGGTTTGGAGGGTCGGTTGGAGGCGAAGAATTTATTAGGGATATATGCTGCTTTGCGGGAGATTAGTGTAGAGGATGCGTTGGGGGATGTTGGGGGGATGAGTTTTGCGAAGTTCAAGGATATTTTGATTGGGATTTTGGGAGAGAAGATTGTTCCTTTGGGAGAGGAGATGCGGAGGTTGCGGGGGGACGAGTTATATTTGAGGGAGGTATTGCGGAGGGGTGGGGAGCGTGCGCGTGCGTTGAGCGGGGGGATGATGGAGAAGGTTAGACGGGTGGTAGGTTTTGTAGATTTAAGCAGGTAGCGGTAGTGTCCCAAAAAACGGGACTCGCGCATTGACGGAGACGCAAGACGAGCGAGCCTTAAGATTAGCTTTGGGCGAAGTGAGTTTTGCGCATGGGGGGTGTGGGGGGACGAAGTTCCCCCGCAAAAGACCCCGCGTCAGCGGAGCGCACGAAGTGCGCTTTTCTGTGCGTGAGCGAAGCGAAACGCACAGCCTCTTATTCAAAAGCGCGAGGCTTTGCCTCGCGCAATACTGCTTCACAATACGGCAGAGCGTCTTTAATTTTGCCTAGAAGATAGAGATAAAACAGAATCGCCGTGCCGCGTTGCGAGTCAGCTTGCGCGTTTCTGCGAAACGCGCTTTGGTACAAGAGGCTACGCGCTACGCGCGTAGAAAAGCGCGCTTACGCGCGCTCCGCTGACGCGGGGTCTTTTGCGAGGGATTACTCCCTCGCGCTCCCCGCGTGCTACGCACGCGATGTTTTGCATCCGTAAAGGTTAACCGCTACCCCCCACACTCCCCATGCGCAAAACTCACTACCACTATCAGTTGCACACTCACCTCAAGCAAAAATCAGCGCCGCCCCCCCCGTCGCCAGTGCCGCCCCAACCCACGCCAACGGCGCCGGAGGATATCCATTGCGTATCCACAAAAAAGGCAAAACTAATACCGGACTCATCGATCCCAAAGTCGCAACAATACCCGCCTCCGCACCCCCCAAAGCATAAACATATAAACTCGCCCCCAAAACCATCCCGACAAAACCACTCAACAACACCGTTCTAATACCCCTCATCCCCAAAGGCTCCTTCGCCCGTAGCTCTCGATAAGGCAACAACAACAACAACAAGTATCCCACGACCGAAACAGCAACGCGTATCAAAGTCGCGAGCAGCGGATCAACACCCGCCTCCATCACCGGACGCGCAAACAACGCGCCCAACGCATGCCCCAACGCCGCCAAAAAGCCCATCCCTATCCCCGCGAACACGCTGCCGCGAACCTCCTCCCACTGATCGATCTTGTCGGCACGCTTGCCGTAAAATACCGCGACGAGAATTCCCGAAAAAGTCAAGACCACCCCGCCCACCTGCGTCCAAGTCAAGACCTCGGACAAAAGAAAGAATCCCAACAACGCGGTCAGAGGCGCATGGCCTGCAAACAACATCGATATACGACGAGGTCCCAACCTCGACAAAGCAACAAACAAGAAAGTGTCCCCCAAGAAAATTCCGATCACACCCGAAAGACACAACAACACAACCTGCTCGATAGTCGGATAGCTTCCGAAAGACACCCACGGACAAACCACCGCCAACAAGCAGAACACCGCAATCATCCGCCAACGGTTGAAAGCAATCGCACCCACTCTGCGCGTGACATTCATCGCGATCATGCCGCCCATTGCCCAACACAAAGCCGCCGACAAAGCGATCAGAAGAGCAACCCTCTCTGTCATCGTCAGTGCCTCTCTACAATAAAAGCTTGCACGAGAGCCCGCGAAAGCAAGCGGTCAGTTTTCCAACATGCGCTGCAAAGTCTGCACATCCCGCCCAACCCCCTCGTCCGATTCGCGCAATCCCTGCACCCGCTTGACGGCATGCATGACGGTGGTATGGTCGCGTCCGCCGAACTTGCGCCCGATCTCCGGCATGGAGCGATTCGTCAACCTTTTCGCCAAATACATAGCAATCTGTCGAGGACGCGCAATATCCTGCGACCGCCGCTCTGAGTTGAGCTCGCTCGACTTCAAGGAGTAATGTTCCGCCACCTTCTGCTGAATCTCGTCGATGGTGATGCGCCTGTGCGTGCGATGGAAGAGATCCTTCAACAAGTCTCTCGCCAAGTCGAGCGTCATGATTCCCTCGCGCAAGGTTGCATGGATGATGATTCGATTGATTGCCCCCTCTAGCACGCGCACGGATTCGGTGATGTTTTCCACGACGAAATCGAGTATCTCGTCGGGAATGTGCGCCGCCTGCCCCTTCTGCCCCTTCACCTTTTCTTCGACGATAGCACGCCGCAACGCCCTCGACGGCTGCTCGACCCGACACACCAGCCCTCCCGATAACAGAGAGCGCACCCTCGGTTGCACCGACTCCAAATCGCCTGGCGCACAATCGGCTGTCAAGGCGATGCGCTTGTTCGCCTGCTGTAGCGCATCCAAAGTATGCATGAGCTCTTCCTGCGTCTTGTCGCGCCCTGAGAAGAAGTGGACATCGTCGAGCAACAAGAAATCGACGGAGCGACAACGCGCCTTGAAAGTTTCGATCGAGTGCTGCTTCAAGGCTTGAACAAAGCTTTGCGCGAATTTTTCTGCGGTCAGAAGGAGGTAGCGCGTCGAGCGGTGAACTTGTTCGATGTGGTTTGCCAGCGCGTGCAAGATGTGCGTCTTTCCCAAGCCGACACCGCCGTAGATATAAAGCGGCGAGTGATCCAGCGACAGCGTATCAGGCAACGCTTGGGCAACCGAGCAGGCGACTCGGTTTGAATCGTCCTTGATGAAATTGTCGAAACGCCACACCTGATTCGGTTTGTCCGAAAAGGGAGGAGTCAAAGAAAGTGTCGATTTCTCTTCTTCCTCCTCCGCATCGGCGTCGAGCTCGCTCGGCGAGGCGATGACGATCTCGACAACATCGGGGTTCAGATCGCGCCAAAGCTGTTGCAGACGCTGGCGATAGTTTTGACGCACCCAAGAGCTGATCGCTGCCGTCGGCGCGAGAATCGTTACGGTCTTGCCGTTCCAACTCTCCAGCGTCAAAATTTTTATCCAGCGGTCGAAAGCCGATTCGCCGATTTCGCTCCGCACGATGGCTCGCATCCGAGACCACTGGTTGTCCATATGCGCGCTCATACTGTCGTCCTTGGTATCGTCATCGTGCCTCTTTAAGGGAAATTTATCCCCAAGTTGCGTTAGTAGCGGGTGTCTTTTTTACGGACAAGTTTATGGACAGGCGTTTCCAAATAAAGCTCCGCCGTGGTCGAAAAGGGCTTCTTTTCAACAAAATAGGAGAGATTGTTTTTGTCTGCCTTCTGCACCGAAAATCTTGAGGACAGATATGTTCGACGAATCGGGCTAGCGACAATGTTGACTAGGCATCATCTATGCAGGTCGGTCAAACAAGATATTTTCGATCAAACGAAAAAAAGTGGGGAAAAGTGAGAAAAAATTCCTGTTTGGCAAAATATTGCTCTTGCTTTTAAAAAAGGCTAGAAGATGGCAAGGGACAGCAAAAATTAGCGGCGATGGAAGTATCCTCTTGATATTTCAGCGTTTTTTGTGAGGATCGCTGTATGCGGAGACGAGCAAAGCCACGGCAACGCAAAGTGATTCGGAGGCGATTCGGGGGCGATTCGGAGACGATAAGCAAGGAGTTGCTTTTTTACCCCCTCCCCTCCCGCAAGCGCCTCGCCAAGCGCGCAAGGCGCGAATGACTTAGCGCGGAGAGTAGTCCGACCCGTAGAGCAGATTCGGCAACCACTCCGTCAGGATCGGAAAGAAAGCCGTTAAGGCCAATCCGACGAGCTGCAAGACGATGAAGGGAGCAACGCCTCGATAAATATCTCCTGTGGTCACCGACTTCGGCGCGACCCCCCGCAAGTAAAACAGAGAAAAGCCAAACGGAGGTGTCATGAACGATGTCTGCAAATTGAGCGCGATCAAAACCCCCAACCACACGGGGCTGACCCCGCTCAACAACAACACGGGTACTGTCAAGGGGACGACGACGAAAATGATTTCAATGAAATCCAAAAAGAATCCCAACAGGAAAATCAGCAACATCACAACGAGCAACTGCGCGACAAAGCCGCCTGGCAAGTTCAACAGGAATCGCTCGACCAGCTCGTCGCCGCCCAAAGCGCGAAAAGCCAAGGAAAACATCATCGCGCCGATCAGCAACACGAAGACCATCGACGACACCTCCATCGTGCGCCGCATCACCTCGGTCAAGACTTTCGCGCGATGCACCACCCGCGTCGCATAGGCCAACGACACCAAGACGAAGCATCCCAAGAACAGAGCGAGCGCAAGGGCGGCGCGATCGACGAGCGGTGCGTTTTCGCGCGCGATACGCATGTCGAAGAAAAAGGTGAGCGTGATCATGAGGACAAAGGCTGCTAGGGCAGAGTATAGGACTCGCGTTGTAGTTTTGTTGTTGCCGCACTTCAAGGCGCCGAGCAACAAGCCTCCGACTGCACCGACCGCCGCCGCCTCGGTCGAGGTGGCAAAGCCGAAGAGGATGGATCCCAACACCGCCAGGATCAACCCTATCGCGGGAAGAATCGCCGTTGCAATCTGCATCGGCGAGACCGCGCGCAACTGCGAGCGCGGCACGGCGGGTGCCGCCTCAGGACGGAAGAAAGCGTAGCCGACGATATAGGCAATGTACAAGCCGACCAACAAAAACCCTGGTAGCAGTGCGCCTGCAAACAGATCGCCTACGGAAATGGGTTCAGGCGAAAAGTTTCCCATGCTTCTCTGCGCCTCGATGTAGGCGTTCGACACTTGGTCGCCCAACAGGATCAGCACGATCGAGGGAGGAATGATCTGTCCCAAAGTCCCTGCGGCGCAGATCGTGCCACAAGCCAAGCGCGGAGAGTAGTTATGCTTCAGCATGCTCGGCAACGAGAGCAAGCCCATCGTCACCACTGTCGCTCCGACGATGCCCGTCGAGGCGGCGAGCAAGCCTCCGACTATGGCGACCGAGATTCCCAACCCTCCGCGAAAAGATCCGAACAACCCCCCCATCGTTTCCAACATCTCTTCGGCGACCTTCGATCGCTCCAGCATGAAGCCCATGAAGATGAACAGAGGGACGGCGATCAGAATGACATTGATCATGCTGTTGCCGTAGATCCGCGATGGCAGGGCACCGAGGAAGGCGAAGTCAAAGACGCCAAGCAACACGCCGACCAACCCCCAAAAAACGCCCGCTCCCGCCAGCGTGAAAGCCACCGGAAAACCCAGCAACAACGCCCCAAACGAGGTTACAAGCATCAAAATGCAAAGAATATCGGTGAGCGCAAACATGGCAGAAGAAGGAGGAAGGTCGTGAAAACTAGGAAGTTTTTTTCGACATTTCCTCCATGGCTTGATAGGAGCGGAAAGTCAACAACGCGCCTTGAACCATCAGGCTTATGGGAAAGACGATCAGAAGGCTTTTGAGCAGATAGACGAACTGCAACCCCATCGTTTGGAACGAGCCTTCCAGATTCTGCCATGACTCGACGACATAGGGTACGGCAAGCCACAGCATGAGCAGGCAAAATGGTAACAGCAAAAACAGCGAGCCGTAAAAATTGACGCGCGCCTGCTGACCTTTGCTCCAACGGTTGTAGAGGATGTCGATGCGCACATGCCCGTCGTCTGCGAAGGTAAAGGCTGCCCCCAGCATGAAGATGGCGGCGTGTCCGTAGGTGACCATGTCTTGCATCCAAATGACATTGAAGCCGAACATATAGCGCGCCAAGACGATGACGAATTGCAAGAAGACGATCAGCAGAACAGCCACCGCCCCAGCCTTGCCGAGCCATCGGTTGACCGCCTCGCCCTTGAGCAACAATTTTTCCACGGGCGAGCGTCCTTAGTAAGAGCGGTCAGACGACCGCCAAGCTGCTTGTTAAAACTGGCGGCGAGTGTCTCTCGCCGCCAGTTTCACCATATTTCCAATCCGATCAGAGCAATTTTTCCCGCTCTTCCACATAGGCTTGTTCGGAAAGTTTAGTCCATCCTGCGACCTCCTTGCGGAAGGCGAGGAAGGCTTCTCCGATTTTTTTGGCTTTGGCATCGTTGCCAGCCAGCACTTTTTCTTCGAGCACCTCTTCCCAACCCTTTCCGAGTCCTGCGTAGATCTCGGACGAGAATCGTTTGAGCTGCACGCCTTGATTTTTGATCAGGTCATCCAACGCCGCGGCATTCTTGGCGTTATACTCTGCGAGCATGTGATCGTTCTCGGCACGGCACAAGCCTGTCAAGAGCACCCTGTCGGCATCGGAAAAGCTGTTCCAAGTATCCAAGTTGAATGCGCACTCCAGCCCTGCTCCTGGTTCGTGGAAACCGGGGTAGTAGTAGAACTTGGCAACCTTGTAGAAGACCATGGCACGGTCGTTCCATGGTCCCACCCATTCGGTCGCGTCGATCGTTCCCGACTGCAGTGCTTGGAAGAGTTCGCCGCCAGGCAGGGTTACCGCCGAGCCGCCGAGCTTGTCCAAAACCGCGCCTGCCAGTCCTGGGATTCGCATTTTCACGCCTTTGAAATCGTCGAGGGTGTTCATTTCCTTGCGGAACCATCCCCCCATCTGCACGCCCGTGTTGCCGGCGAGGATAGATTTCATGTTGAAGTCGGCAGAAAGCGAATCCCACAATTCCTGTCCGCCGCCCCATTCGACCCACGCATTGAGCTCGTTCGCCGTCAGCCCGAAAGGCACGGCGGTGAAGAAGGCAAAGCCTGGGGACTTGCCAACCCAATAGTAGGAGGCGGCATGCATGATGTCGGCGGTGCCTTGCTGTACCGCGTCGAAGGATTCGAAAGCAGGCACAAGCTCGCCCGCGGCGTAGAGTTTCACCGTCAGCCTGCCGTCGGTTGCTGCCGTGATCGAGTCAGCAAGTCTCTCGGCTCCTGTGCCGAGACCTGGAAACTGCTTCGGCCATGTCATGACCATCGTCAGCTCTCGCTTGCCCGTTGCGACGGCAGGACCTGCCATCCCGTCTTTGCGTTGGTTGGAAATCTTCCACGCGGCACCGGCACCAATCGTAGCGCCGATCAAGCCTGATGCTGCGGTCAAAAAGTTGCGTCTTTTCATCTTCTTGCTCCTTTCTTAGTGTTGCAGAAATTTTTATGAGGAAGGATACAACGCTCCTCCCTTCTTGCCATCGCTACCCTAGCCTGTATGCTGAAGGCATGCAAGCAATAAAATCACCCCAACACGAGCAGGACGAATCTCTGTTGCAACGCTTCGATGCTGTAAAAAATTCGATTGCCGAGCATCGTCCGCAGCCCACCCACGAGGTCGAGTTGATCGTGATCACGAAAACATATCCGCTGGAACGCATAACGCCTCTGCTCTCGCATGGACATGAACATGAACTTGGACATCGGCATTTCGGCGAAAACCGCGTGCAAGAGGCGTACGACAAATGGGAAGGAGTAAAGGACGACTATCCCGACCTCTGCTTGCACGCCGTAGGCGCGTTGCAAAGCAACAAGGCTTTGCCAGCCGTGCGTTTGTTTGATGTTATTCACAGCCTTGATCGTCCTCGCCTTGCCTACGCTTTGGCGGAAGCGATGGCGAAGCTGTCTAAATCTGTCTTGTGTTTTGTGCAGGTCAACGTTGGTTGCGAGCGACAGAAGGCGGGAGTCGCGTTGGAGGAGTTAGAATCTTTCTTGCGCCTTGCCCGCGAGGAGTGCGCGCTTCCTGTTGCGGGCTTGATGTGCTTGCCGCCGCACGATGAGATACCTGCTCCTTACTTCGCCTTGCTGGCACAGCTGGCACACGAGCATGGGCTCTCGCAGCTGAGCATGGGAATGAGCGCCGACTACGCGGAGGCGATTGCTTTCGGCGCGACCCACGTGCGCGTAGGTTCCGCCATTATGGGAGCGCGCACGGCGATCCTTTAAAAAAAGAGCAGAGGGGAGAGGCAGAGGGGAGAGAGAAGCGTTTTTTTTGTCGCTACCCTCTCCTCGCTCAGCGTGGGTTGAAGTTTCTGGCAGGTTATGGATTGCTGTACCAGAATCCGCCTTCTTGATAGAGTCGTCCGTCCTTTTTCAACTTATTGAGCGTTGTATAGACGGAAGGAGGTTTTGTCCCTGCTCTTGCATCGATCACTTCGCGCACGATATCTCCGCTGGTGAGGCTGCCGCCGCCGCCCACCACTTTGAGTATTTCTTCGGCGAGCGTAGGCCCTGTGCGTTTGCCGCGTGGTGCGCCGCGCGTTGCTTTCTTTTTTATTTTCGAGCCTTTTTTGCGACCGCGTTTTTTGGGAGCAACGGCGGCAGAGCCTTTGCTTAGTTCTGCAAGTTCTTGTTCAATCGCTCGCAATTTCTTCAAGCGTTTTTCGCTCGCGGAGATCGCCGCTTCTTCTGCGCGTATTAACGCTGTGATATCTTTCGACATAGAAAATTCCTCTCATGTTGTATAACGGGTACTAAGATCTTCGAGCCAATATTCAAACATTCAAGAATTAATGTTCGAAGCCTTATCTAAAAGACTTTATGAACCTTAAAACGCATGTTGTCAATAGATTTTTATTTTTTTTCTTACTTATCCCCAACAAAACTATCTAACCCTTCGAAAAATTTAACTTCCCTCTCCTCGCACCTCTTCGGTGGCAACCTCCAACCCCCTGCTGTAAGCACGATGCACAGGACATTTGTCGGCAATCTCCAACAAGGTCTTTCGTTGTGCGTCGTCCAAGTCGCCCTCCAGTGTCACAAAGCGTTTGAGACGATGCTTTTGCGCGTCTCCTTGCCCGTCAAACATCAAGCGGACTTGCGCACGCCGCAAAGGGATCGCCTTGCGTTTCGCATACACACGCAAGGTGATGGTCGTGCAAGCGCCGAGCGCAACGAGAATATAATCGAATGGGGAAGGTCCTCGATCGAAGCCGCCCAGCCGTTGCGGCTCGTCGGCGATCAACATATGCCGCCCGCTCGTGATCGTCTGTTCCAAGGCTGAGCGAAGACTTTCTTGCACGCACACTTCCGAAGGATTTTCTTGCGCCATACCCTCGGTTTCCTGCGCCATGTAGCGCGATGCCCACGCGGCGATAACCTTCGCTGCATACTCGGCATCGTGCTTGTTGAGAAGCAGGTGATCCGCGCTATCGAGCGAGACAAAACTTTTCGGATGCTGAGCTGCGCGAAAGATCTTTTCTGCATTCTCTATGCCGACAAATTTATCGCGCGGCGCGTGCATGACGAGCAAGGGTTGTTTGAAATTTTGCAAGGTTTTGTCTCCCTTGTCCAAATCGTCCAAGAAGCTTTTGCCGATCCGCAGAGGGCGTCCTCCCAAGTTTACTTCGGCGACGCCGTCTTGTTCGATCTTTTCTCTCGCACCTTTGAGCAGATGGACGACATGGGCGGGATCGAAGGGTGCGCCTAGCGTGGCGACGGCGCACTTCAGCGCAGAGCTCCCCGCGAGTGCCAAGACGGCGGCCCCCCCCAACGAATGTCCCAACAACAGGCTTGGCGGACGGTATTTCGTGCTGAGATGCTCGACCGCCGCCTTTAAGTCGGCGATATTCGTTGTAAAGTTTGTGTTAGCGAAATCGCCGTCCGAGTTGCCCAACCCCGTGAAATCGAAACGCAATGTAGCGATACCCTTCTCGGCGAGCGCGCGCGTGATGCGGGTTGCGGCGATCGAGTCCTTCCCACAAGTGAAGCAATGGGCGAACAGCGCGTAGGCGACGGTGGGACCTGTCGGTTGTTCCAACCTGCCGTGCAGGGTTTCGCCTAGTGCGCCTGTGAAGGTTTCTTCAAAGCTTTGCATGTTTTTTTGGCATGGTTGTCTGCCTCTCTTTGCCTTGTCGAGAGTTTTTCGCTAGAGTGTGGGGCTAGAGTGTGGGGTTGAGTCTACGACATAACCTTGCTTAAACGCAACACGAGCCTAGACGCGAAACAACGCGGAGTGAAGAGCACCATGACATTTTTTGACGCAAGCAATGGAGCGGGCGTAGCACCGCGCGATCTCAACGGAACGGCGGCGGGAGCGTCGGGGTTGGAGCGCACGATTTTAGCGGCGGGTTGCTTTTGGGGCATCGAGGCACGCTTGCGGCGCGTTGCGGGCGTGGAGAGCAGCGAGGTAGGCTACACGGGCGGCGAGACGAACGCTCCCACCTACCGCACCATCTGCCGAGGCGATACGGGACACGCCGAGGTTTGCGCGCTTGCCTTCGATCGCAAAAAGCTCACCTTCGAGGCGTTGCTAGAGGTTTTTTGGACAATCCACGACCCCACGCAAAAAGATCGCCAAGGCTTCGATGTCGGGCGACAATATCGCTCGGCGATCTTTGTCCTCGACGAGGAGCAACGCGGCAAAGCCGAACGCTCGCGCAGCGAGGCGCAGAAACGTTTCCGACAGCCGATCGCTACCGAAATCGTAGCGAAAACGCGCTTTTGGCGCGCCGAAGAGTATCATCAACGCTACTTGGAAAAACGACAGGGGCAGGTCAAGGAAGATCAAGTCCTCACGCGCGTCTTCTGAGCTGCACCTCGCACGATGCCTGCCTGTAGCCATGTCGATTCAACTTTTCAACACCGCGTACGGCAAAGTCGAGCAATTTCGACCCTACGACGAGGCTTGCGTACGCCTCTATGTGTGCGGACCGACCGTCTATGATTGCATCCACTTGGGCAATGCGCGCTCGCTCGTCGTCTTCGACCTCGTGGCAAGGCTGTTGCGGCGCAAATACAAGAAGCTCCTCTATGTACGCAACATCACCGATGTCGACGACAAGATCTTGGCGCGTGCGCGTGAAGAAGGCATCGCGCCCTCGCTGCTCACCGCGCAAACGACACGATCGTTTCACGCCGACGCGCGAGCCTTGGGTTGCATCGAGCCTGACGAGGAGCCACGCGCGACCGAGCATATCGCTGACATGGTTGCGATGATCGAACGCCTGCTTGAAAACGGCAGTGCTTACAAGAGCGACGATGGGCATGTTCTGTTTTCGATCCGCAGCTTTGCGCGCTACGGAAAACTTTCGCGGCGCGGTAGCGCAGGCAATCTTGATAACAACCTTGACGGCGCGCGCGTAGCCCCCCTGCCCTGTCGGCACGAGGAGGGAGACTTCGTGCTATGGAAGCCTGCGACGAAGGAGGAGGAAGGTTGGGACGCACCATGGGGAAATGGCAGACCGGGCTGGCATATCGAATGCTCGGCGATGAGCCGCGCTTACTTGGGCGGCAAGATCGACATCCACGGCGGCGGACAGGATTTAATCTTTCCCCACCACGAGAACGAGATCGCCCAATCTTGCGCCGCGCACCCCGATGAGCCTTTCGTCAAGCACTGGATGCATAACGGCTATGTGCTGTGCGAGGGCAAGAAAATGTCGAAGTCGCTGGGAAACTTCCACCTTGTCTGCGACCTGTTGAAACGCTTCAGCGGCGAGGCGATTCGCCTCGCCCTCTTGTTCGCCCACTACCGCCATCCGTTGGATTTCTCGATGCAACGCTTGTGCGAGGCAGAAAAAAACCTCGACCGCCTGTACGCGCAAGCCAGCGGCGCGGATGGAACGGAGGTGGATGCAGTCGCACGAACTATCCGCGAAGAAGTCGAGGAGGCTCTTTGCCAAGACTTGAACACGCCGCTCGCCTTGGAGCGATTGTTTTTTCTGGCGGGATATACCTCTAAAAAGGGTGAGGCGCGTGCAAGCGCGGCAAAGGAGCTCAAAGTAGCGGGCGGATTGTTGGGGTTGTTGCAAGACGAGCAACGACTCAAAGCTGCCAAAGAAGGCAAACTCAATGCTTCCTCCGCGCCCGTCTCCGCAAAAGAACGCGCGTGGATCGAAGAGCGCGTGGCAGCACGAGAAACCGCACGCGCACAACAGGACTTCGCCACCGCCGATGCGATTCGCTCTGAGCTCGCAAGCCACGACATCGAAATCTATGACGGTCACGACGGATCGTGCTGGCGCAAAAAACAATCTCAAGAGCAAGAGCGATCCGCAGAATGAGCGCTCGCCACATCACGCTGTTCGACACGACCTTGCGCGACGGAGCGCAGAGTTCAGGCGTGGACTTTTCGCTCGCCGACAAGCGTGTTTTGGCGAACGCGCTCGATCAGTTCGGCATCGACTATATCGAGGGCGGCTGGCCTGGTGCTAATCCCTCTGACAGCAAATTTTTTGCAAACCCGCCGCAATTCGCGCATGCCAAGTTGGTCGCCTTCGGTATGACCTGTCGCGCCGAGCGTAGCGCAGGCAACGATCCCAACCTGACGCAAGTTCTCTCAGCGAAGAGTCCGCTCGCTTGCCTCGTCGGCAAGAGCTCAGTGTTTCAAGTAGACGAGGTGTTGAAAATCGCGCGCGACGAGAACTTACGCATGATCAAAGATTCGTGCGCCGAGGCAGTCAAGCGCAAGGGCGAGGGCAATTGCTTTTTCGATGCCGAACATTTTTTCGACGGCTACAAGTTAGATTCTTCCTACGCGCTCGCCTGCTTGGATGCGGCGGTGGCAGGGGGAGCAGCAACGCTGGTGCTGTGCGACACGAACGGCGGCACGCTACCCTTCGAGATCGAGCGCATCACCAGCGAGGTGAGCGCGCGTTTTAGCAGCGACGAAAAAATAAGCAAAAAAGTAAGTTTGGGCATTCACGCGCACAACGACACGGGCAATGCGATTGCCAACTCTTTGGCGGCGGTGCGCGCGGGGGCGGATCAGGTGCAGGGGACGCTCAACGGCATCGGCGAGCGTTGTGGCAACGCCGACCTGATCGCCATCATACCTAATCTCATGTTAAAGATGGGGTTGCGCACGAGCGTCGAGGAGCAGTCTCTGACGCGATTGGTAGATTTGTCGCGCTTGTTGGATCATCGATTAAATCGTGTTCCTCGTGCGGAGTCGCCTTATGTTGGTGTGTCGGCGTTTGCGCACAAGGGTGGGTTGCATGGCTCGGCGGTTGCCCGCGAGACGCGCGCCTACGAGCATATAGCGCCTGAGAGGGTTGGCAATCGTCGCAAGATTGTCGTTTCGGATCAGGCGGGCCGTGCGAACTTGAGAATGCGTTTAGGCGACTTGGGGTTAGGAGAGTTTTCGGACGGGCAGTTGAATCGTCTTTTGGAGGAGGTGAAGCAGCGCGAGTCGGAGGGCTACAGCTACGAGGATTCGGAGGCGAGTTTGAGTCTGTTAGCGTTGCGCGTTCGGGGAAATGTTATTGATTTTTACACGATCGATCGTTTTCGTGTGATGGACGAGCGGCGTTGGAATGCTTTAGGCGAGGAGGTGATCGAATCCGAGGCGATCGTCTTGTTGCACGCCAACGATAGGGACAGGGGTAAGGGGGGAGAGAGTATCGAGCGATTGACGGCGGCGGTGAGCGAGTTTGGTCCTGTGAATGCTTTGGACAAGGCTTTACGCAAGGGGTTGACGGAGTTATATCCGTCGTTGGAGGGTTTGCGTTTGGTAGATTACCATGTACGGATTATTCCGCCCGACGAGGGATCGAGTGGCACGGAGGCGACGACGCGTGTTTCGATTGATTTTATGAACGAGGGTGGCGAGAGTTGGACGACGGTGGGTGTTTCTGCGAACATTATTGTAGCGAGCTTGCGGGCTTTGGACGATTCCTATCGCTACATGCTGTTTCGCTCGCAGCAAAAAAAATCATAGGAGGTTATGTATGTTGAGTGTTTTTCGCGCCCTCGCAAGCTGAAGTCTTTACGGATGCAAAACATGCGCACGCGAAGCGTGCGCGGGGGGTGTGGGGGGATAAATTCCCCCCACGAAGACCCCGCGTCAGCGGGGAGAATTTATCTCCTCGCGCACGAAGCGCGCTTTATCTACGCGCGTAGCGTGTAGCCTCTTGTACCAAAGCGCACGGCTTGCCGTGCGCAAGCTGACTCGTAACATGGTACGGCGGCTCTGCTCATGCTTGCTCTAAAAAAATTGACATTTTTTTTTGTTGCACTACAATATGTGATGAAAAAGGTTCAACAGCAAATAGGGACAAGAAAATGGACGATTTCATCAAAAATATATTCGAAACAGCGCGAGCTAGCATAGATACAAACATGGATGCATTGTGTCGCAACCGCATCAAGATAGAGGGCTGGGATTCGAAACAAAACAACCCCGAAATCATCAAAGCTGGCGGAGTTTATTCTTTTTGGGATGCAGGGAAGGCTGTTTATGTCGGTCGCGCTAAAAATATTCTTAGTCGTTTCAAGCAACACCTTAAATTTGAAAAAAAACAAAGCCCTCTTGCCTTCAAACTCGCGAAGGAATCTTTGGCAAAAGAAAAAGGGGGAGAAGAAGGAAGAGAATACCTGCTTCCGCATTATGGAAATTCGGAAAAAGAAAGGGAAATTCGAAACGAAATAGAAAAATGTTTGAAAGACGATAAAATTAGAAAGCGTATTAACGCAATGGAATTTTCTTTTTTCAAAGAAGAAAGCACCTTGCACCAATATTTTTCCGAAATGTCTTGCTCGGTAAAATTAAACACTACGGTTTTAGATAAGAAAGGAGAAGAAGAGGACAACATTAAAAAAGTGGATGAGGCGGGTAAGATTTACTATCGGTATAGTTTTTACAATTCTTTTAAAACTTCCTAACGACGCGCTCCGCGCGATTTTTTTATCTCTAGGGCGAGGAGAACAAAATCGCTGTGCCATGTTGTAAGTCAGCTTGCGCGAGGCAAAGCCTCGCGCTTTTGAATAAGAGGCTACGCGCTACGCGCGTAGAAGGCGCATGTCTGTTGCGCGAGCGCGTGGGGATAAATTCCCCCGTGCGTAGATAAAGCGCACTTCGTGCGCTCCGCTGACGCGGGGTCTTCGTGGGGGGAATTTATCCCCCCACACCCCCCGCGCACGCTTCGCGTGCGCATGTTTTGCATCCGTAAAAACTATCCGCGCGTTCCATGTGCGCGATGCATTTCCATCAATTGAAATATACAAGCCTTGAAACAATTTACCTTTTCTCTAAATCCACAAAAGGACGCTTTGTCTTACCACGATACAATTGTCTCGGTCTGCCAATGCGCGCCGAAGGATCTTCCACCATCTCACGCCACTGCGCAACCCACCCCACCGTGCGCGCCAAAGCAAACAACACCGTAAACATACTGGTCGGAAAACCCATCGCACGCAACAAAATGCCCGAATAAAAATCAACATTCGGAAACAACTTGCGCTCGACAAAGTACTTGTCCTCCAAAGCCATTTTCTCCAAAGCACGCGCACGCTCGAACAAAGGCTCACGCTCAACGCCCATCGAGCGCAAGACGCCCTCCGTGCATTTTCGCAACACTGCAGCACGAGGATCGTAGTTCTTGTAGACACGATGCCCGAATCCCATCAATCGAAAGGGATCGTCCTTGTCCTTTGCTCGCGCGAGAAATTCAGGAATACGCGATGTATCCTGCATGTCTGCCAACATCTTCAGCACCGCCTCGTTCGCGCCCCCGTGCGCCGGTCCCCACAACGAGGAGATACCCGCCGCAATACAAGCAAATGGATTAGCTCCCGACGAGCCAGCCAATCGCACTGTCGAGGTGGATGCGTTCTGCTCGTGATCGGCGTGTAGGATGAATATCTGCTCTAATGCGTTCACGACGGCGGGGTCTGCCTTGTAGTTTTCTGCAGGCACGGAGAAGGTCATGTTCAGAAAGTTTTCTACATATCCCAGATCGTTGCGTGGCGAGACGAAGGGTTGTCCGATGGTGTACTTGTAGACTTGTGCTGCGATGGTTGGCATTTTGGCGATCATTCGGATAGAGGCGAGTTTTCGTTGCTCTTCGTCCTGAATATCGAGCGAGTCGTGATAGAAGGCGGAGAGCGCTCCGACGACGGCGACCATGATAGCCATTGGATGTGCGTCTCTTCGGAATCCTCGAAAGAAGTACTGCATTTGGTCGTGCAGCATGGTGTGGTTTCGGATGACTTGGCAGAATTCTTTTTTCTGCGTTTTGTTCGGGAGGTCGTCGTTGAGCAGGAGGTAGCAGACTTCGAGATAGTCGCTTTTGAGGGCGAGTTCTTCGATTTCGTATCCTCGGTGCATTAGCACGCCTTTGTCGCCGTCGATGAAGGTAATTTCGGAGGTGCAGCTTCCTGTTGTGCCGTATCCTGGGTCGTAGGTGTAGTATCCGAGTTCTGCGTGCAGCGTTGAGATATCGATGACGGGCGCGCCTTGCGTTCCGTGTAGGATGGGCAGGCGGATAGTTTTTCCGCTACGCTTGTCTTTCAGGGAAACGGAGTCTTCGGGGGAGGAATCTTGGGACATGGGTTTGCTCGTGGGTTTGCTCATAAGTTGACTATAGAGTTAGTGGCGGAGAAGTGCAAGTAGAGTTTATGGGGAGTTAATGAGATTAGGTTGCAGGCGGTCTAGTAAGCCGGGTTCTGTTTCGCGGGACGTTATGTCCTTGTGCGAGGCGAACATTCATCTAGGGTAGTGATTACTCGTCTACCTCTTGCGACTGCCTTCGACGCATCCGAAGCCGGATGCCCTCTTTTGGGGAGGGTTGCGTCGGGTGGTCTTGCTCCTGATGGGGCTTGCCTTGCCGCGTTGGTTACCCTGACGCGCGGTGCGCTTTTACCGCACCATTTCACCCTTACCTTTTTTCAGAGATGGATACTTGAGGCATCTATCTTTGTGATTGAGGCGGTATATTTTCTGTGGCGCTTTCCCTGAGCTTCGTTGTTGAACTCGCTCGCCGGGGGTTATCCGGCATCGTGGCTTCGTGGAGCCCGGACTTTCCTCGTGCGTCTTTCTTAAGGGAGTTAAGGGACGCACGCGTTCGCCCGACCGCCTGCGGGGGTAGGATAGCGGGGGGCGAGGAACTTGTCAAGGGGCTTGTGAAAGAAATTAACGGGCGTTTTTATATTGATGGAAGAACGCAAGACGAGCGAGCCGTAGGCGAAGTGAGTTTTGCGCATGGGGGGTGTGGGGGGACGAAGTTCCCCCGCAAAAGACCCCGCGTCAGCGGAGCGCGTAAGCGCTTTCTACGCACTTCGCGCAAAGCGCGAAGGGCGTAGCCTCTTATTCAAAAGCGCGTGGGGGAATAAATTCCCCTCGCAGAAACGCGAAAAGGCGATGTTATCTTAGCTTTTGCTAGCGAAGAAAAAAATAATGCAATGACGCTGAATTTTTGAAAAATTTTATAAATAGTACACGGGATGGAAACGATGAATTTATATTTTTTAACAGAAAGGAGTACAATAATATGCAAAATTGTCTGCACAAAAGCGAAATTTTTCTGAATTACGCTACAGGAACACTATGTTTTGCAGAAAGCATCTTTATTTTTGTAATCATACTTTTAGTAATATTGTAAGAGGCGCGCTTCGCGCGATTCTTGTTGTCGCTAGGACGAGGAAAACTCGAATCGTCGTACCATGTTACGAGTCAGCTTGCGCGTTTCTGCGAGAGGAATTTATCCACCCACGCGCTTTTGAATAAGAGGCTACGCGCTTTGCGCGTAGATAAAGCCCGTGTCTGCCTTTGCGATGCGCGCCTCTTAAAAAGCGCAGGCGAGCAAAGGCAGACACGCCCGCGCAGAGCAGACACACTCTACCGCGTTAAGAGTCAGCTTGCGCGAGGCAAAGCCTCGCGCTTTGGAATAAGAGGCGCACTGCGTGCGTTCTTTTTTATCGCTAGGACGAGGAAAACTCTAATCGTCGTACCATGTTACGAGTCAGCTTGCGCGTTTCTGCGAAACACGCTTTTGAATTAAGAGGCGCACTTCGTGCGATTCTTTTTTGTCGCTATCTTATAAGCAAAATTAAAGACGCTCTACCGCATTGCGAGTCAGCTTGCGCGTTTCTGCGAAACGCGCTTTTGAATAAGAGGCTACGCGCTTCGCGCGTAGATAAAGCGCACTTCGTGCGCTCCGCTGACGCGGGGTCTTTTGCGAGGGATTACTCCCTCGCGCTCCCCGCGTGCTACGCACGCGATGTTTTGCATCCGTCATCATACAAAGCCCGTCTGTTGTGCGAGCGCGTACCTTTAAAAAGCGCGAACGCGACAGAAAAACCACAAAAAAAACTACAAAAAACTATAACTCACCCCATCCCCGCAGCACCCCCTCCGCAATCCCCACACACTCCCCATCCACAACCCCATCTACCCTCCCCACACGCCATCTACGCTGAAAAGCCTCCACACATTTCTTAAACCCAACCCCATCCCCACAATCATAACCCATCATCCCCAACAAAACCCCCATCCGTCTCTCTATACCATTAACTCCATTATTATTATCTCCATCCGCCACCTTACTAGGAAAAAAACCAACCCCCCCCTCAGCCAAATAACGCCAATCAAACAACTCCCCAGGATCCATCTTCCTACCTACCGAAATATCCGAGTGTCCCAAAATCCACGGCTCCAAAATCCTATACCGACTAACAATATCCAAAGATAACCCCAACACCGCCTCCATCTGCACCCTCGAAAACGCACAATAGCCAAACTCATGCCCAGGATTCACAACCTCAATTCCAATAGAACAATCGTTGAGATCTCTACACCCCCGCCAATAACTTACCCCCGCATGCCAAGCGCGATACCGCTCCTCAACTAACCCATACACAACCCCCTTTTGAGAAACTACATAATGCGCCGAAACACGATTCTCGCACTCCCCGTCGCATAACTTTTTCAAAGCATCAGCCTCGGAGCGCATCCCCGTATAATGAAAAACTAACGCCGAAACACAAACCCCACGCTCGTCGTAGTTAACCGAGCGAAAAGAATCGTCAACTCTTGTCTTCTCCTTTTTTCTGCGAGAAAACATCGCCTGCTCGAAACGCGCCAAACCCAATTTCTAAGTCCAATCTCTAAGTTAAGCGTCCGTGGCAATGCTTGTACTTCTTGCCCGACCCGCACGGACAAGGTGCATTGCGCCGCACCTTCTCTCCCCTCACAACAGGCGAGGACGAAGCACCACCCACCTCTCCTCCTTTGCTCTGCGCCTCACCTCTTCCCTCGCCCCTGTGCTGCTGCAAGGCTTGCGGAGAGTCGTGCTTATGGTCGTGCGAAGAATGACGCCTTTGACGATCTTGTGGAGGACGCTCCATTTCGAATGTCAGGCGCGAGAGTAAGGCTACGACATTCTCCTTCAACAACCACAGCATGCTCTCGAAGAGGTTAAAGGCTTCCTTGCGATAGGCATTCAGGGGGTCTTGCTGCCCGTACGATCGCAATCCGATTCCCTGTCGTAAATGATCCAGCTGCCCCAAGTGATCCTTCCACAAAGCGTCTTGGACTTGCAACAGCAACGCGCGCTCTGCCTCCTGCATCAAGGGCTGCGAGACTTGCGCTTTCTGTTGCTCCAAGCGTTGCTGTACGGCATCGGCGATGCGTTCCCTCAAAGCCTCTTCTGCCACTCCCTCCTCTTTCGCCCATGCTTCGATCGGCAAGTCGAGCGCGAACAAGCGCAAAACCTCTTCGTGCAATCCCTGCAAGTTCCACTGCTCTGCCATAGCGCGTTCGGGAATGGCGCGCGCGACCGTCGTGTCGAGCAGGTCTTTACGAAACTCTTCGACGAGCTCGCTTTGCGATTCTTCGTCGTTCATAAATGCTCGCCTTTGCGCGAAGACGATTTTGCGTTGGTCGTTGGTGACATCGTCGAACTTGAGCAGCTGTTTTCGCACTTCAAAGTTTTGCTCTTCGACTTTCTTCTGCGCCTTTTCGATGGCTTTGCTGACCCACGGATGCGAGATGGCTTCCTCCGGGCGGATGCCCAGTTTTTGCAGCATACCGTCCAGCCTTTTCGAGCCGAAGATGCGCATGAGATCGTCCTCAAGGCTGAGGAAAAATTTCGATTGCCCCCGATCGCCCTGCCGCCCTGCCCTTCCTCGCAGTTGATTGTCGATGCGGCGGCTTTCGTGTCGCTCTGTGCCTAAGATATAGAGTCCTCCTGCGTTGCGTACTTGCTCGGCGTTGGAGCGAATTTCAGGCAGCGTTTTTTCTCGCGCGGCGTCGTTTTTGCATCTTGCGAGCATGGCATCGAGATTGCCGCCCAGTTGTATATCGGTACCGCGTCCTGCCATGTTGGTGGCGATGGTAACACCTCCTGCGCGCCCTGCCTGCTCGATGATTTGGGCTTCTTGCGCGTGCCTGCGTGCGTTCAGCACTTGGTGCGGGACATGTGCCTTCTTCAGCTGTTGCGATAGGGCTTCGGATTTTTCGATCGAGACAGTCCCGATGAGAACGGGTTGCTTCGCTTGATGGCATTGTTGGATTTGTCGCACGACGGCTTTGTCGCGCTCGATGCGCGTGCGATAGATTTCGTCGTTGTCGTCTTGGCGGCACATGGGTTTGTGGGTATCGATGGCGACGACGTTCAGTCCGTAGATTTCGAAGAATTCGGAGGCTTCGGTCATGGCGGTACCTGTCATGCCGGCGAGTTTTGTGTAGTTTCGGAAATAGTTTTGGAAGGTGATCGAGGCGAGCGTTTGGTTTTCGTTTTGCACAGGCACGGCTTCTTTGGCTTCGATGGCTTGGTGCAGTCCGTCGGAATAGCGTCTTCCTTCCATGATTCTGCCTGTGAATTCGTCGATGATGAGGACTTGTCGATCTTTGACGATGTAGTCGGTATCTTTGTGGAAGAGGTGTCGTGCTTTGAGCGCTTGGGTGATTTGGTGGACGAGGGTGATGTTGTGTAGATCGTAGAGCGTTCCTTCGGTGACGAGTCCTTTTTCGCAGACGAGGTTTTCGCAGAACTCCGATCCTTCTTCGGTGAGCGAGATGCTTCGTTGTTTTTCGTCTTTTTCGTAGTGTTCGGAGAGGAGTGTTGAGACGAGACGATCGATTTGGCTGTAAGTTTCGATATTGCGTTGCGCAGGACCTGAGATGATGAGGGGGGTTCGTGCTTCGTCGATGAGGATAGAGTCGACCTCGTCGACGATAGCGTAGTGGAAATCGCGTTGCGCTTGATCTTCGACGCGCATTTTGAGGTTATCGCGTAGGAAGTCGAACCCGAGTTCGTTGTTTGTTCCGTATGTGATATCGGCGTTGTATTGTTTTTGTCGCTCAGAGTCGGAGAGTTCAGCGTGGATGCATCCTGTTGATAGTCCGAGTGCGTTGAAGACTCGTGCCATCCAAGCGGCGTCTCGTTTAGCGAGGTAGTCGTTGACGGTGACGATGTGGACGCCTTTTTTGTCGAGTGCGTTGAGGGCAGCGGGCAGCGTTGCGACGAGTGTTTTCCCTTCGCCTGTTTTCATTTCGGCGATATTGCCTTTGTGGAGGGTTATTCCGCCGATGATTTGCACGTCGAAGTGCGTTTGTTGGAGGGTTCGTGTTGCGGCTTCGCGAGTGAGGGCGAATGTGTGGGGGAGGAGTGTATCGAGGGGAGTTCCTTCTTTTCGTTGGCGTTGGAGTTTATGGATGCTTTCCTTGATTTCTGCGTCGGAGAGCTTTTGTATGTCGGGTGCAAGCGCGGTAGTTTGGGTTAGGAGGGGTTTGAAAGCTTTAAGGGAGCGTTCGTTGGAAGAGCCGAAGAGGCTGAGGAGGGCGGGGGCGAGCATGGGGGAGAGTGTAGCAGAAAAGATGAGGAGTCGTTAAGAACGCGCTCGGCAGGATTCGAACCTGCGACCCTTGCCTTCGGAGGGCAATACTCTATCCGCTGAGCTACGAGCGCAATACAACCCCATCCTAACACCCCTGACAACGCACCCCTTGCAAAAAATCGGAAACCCACTACACTCGCCCTCACGGAATCTCTGCGCTCCAAAAAATCACATTAGGAGGGGAAACCATGCCCGCATCTCTCGAATATCCTGTCCCCGAATCTTTCGCCCGAAAATCTTATTTGGACGACCAACAATACCGCGACCTCTATCGCCGCTCGCTAGAAGACAACGATGGTTTTTGGAAAGAACAAGCGACAACCTTCGTGCAATGGATGAAACCCTTCACGCAAGTGAAAGATGTCTCCTACGATGCGAAAGATCTCCATATCAAATGGTTCTACGATGGCACGCTGAATGTCTGCGCGAACTGCCTCGACAAGCACCTACCGCAACGCGCGAGCCAAACCGCCTTCCTGTGGGAAAGCGATGATGGCAAAGCCTCGCGCACGATCACCTACCAAGACCTGCACGACGAGGTGTGCCGCCTCGCCAACGCCATGAAAGGGCTGGGTGTCAAAAAAGGCGATCGCGTTACGATCTACATGCCCATGGTGCCTGCCGCCGCCGCCGCCATGCTCGCCTGCGCCCGCATCGGAGCAGTACACTCGGTCGTCTTCGCAGGCTTCTCCGCGGAAGCGCTCGCGGGCAGAATCCAAGACTGCGAAGCGAAACTCGTCGTCACCGCCGACGAGGGACTGCGCGGCGGCAAAACGATTCCGCTCAAAGCCTCGACGGACAAAGCCCTTGCACAATGTCCCACCGTAGAGAATGTCATCGTCTATAGAAGAACCCACGCAAAGATCGCGTGGCACGATGGAAGGGACCACGACTACCAAGATCTCCTCGCCAACGCTAGCAGCGAATGCCCGCCCGAAGAGATGAGCGCGGAAGATCCGCTCTTCATCCTCTATACCTCGGGGTCTACAGGCAAACCTAAGGGTGTCCTGCACACGACAGGAGGATACCTTGTCTATGCCACCTTCACGCACAAGTATGTTTTCGATTACCACGAGGGGGATGTTTTTTGGTGCTCGGCGGATGTCGGATGGGTCACCGGACACAGCTATATCGTCTATGCTCCGCTTGCGAACGGAGCGGTCTCGGTGATGTTCGAGGGCGTTCCGAACTACCCCGACTTCAGCCGCTTTTGGCAGGTTTGCGACAAATACCAAGTCAACATCTTCTACACCGCTCCCACGGCGCTCAGAGCCATCTCGGCAGCAGGCAACGATCTCGTGCGCACGACGAGCCGCTCGTCGCTACAACTGCTCGGTAGCGTCGGAGAACCCATCAACCCCGAAGCATGGCGATGGTACTACGAGGTCGTCGGCGAAAGTCGCTGTCCGATCATCGATACCTGGTGGCAGACGGAAACGGGAGCCGCCATGATCGCGCCCATCCCAGGTGCGACGAAGATGAAACCCGGCTCTGCCTCGCGCCCGATGTTCGGCATCGAGCCGGTCCTGCTCGACGACCAAGGCACGCTGTTGAGTGGTGCCGCTTCAGGCAACCTGTGCATCGCGCGCAGCTGGCCCGGACAGATGCGCACTGTCTACAAGGACCATCCGCGTTTCGTCGACACCTATTTCAAAATCTTCGCAGGCTTCTACGCGACCGGCGACGGCGCACGACGCGACGAGGACGGATTCTACTGGCTCACCGGCAGAACCGACGATGTCGTCAATGTGTCGGGACACAGGCTAGGAACGGCAGAGCTGGAGAGCGCGCTGGTGCTGCACGAAAGCGTTGCCGAAGCCGCCGTGATCGGCTTTCCGCACGAACGCAAAGGCGAAGGACTGTACGCCTATGTGACGCTGATCGCGGGGGAAGAGCCGAACGATGCCTTGCGACAGGAGTTGATCGCCCTCGTGCGAAAAGAGATAGGTCCCTTCGCTGCTCCCGACACCATCCAATGGGCGCCTGCGTTGCCGAAGACTCGCTCAGGAAAAATCATGCGCCGCATCCTGCGCAAGGTCGCCGTAGACGAATACACCGATCTCGGCGACACCTCGACGCTCGCCGATGCCTCGGTGGTAGAAGATCTTGTGCAAGCGCGCAAAGACCTCGTCGCCGCTTGAACAAGCAAACGCTCCCTCACCCGCCAAGCCTTGTCTTATGTCCGCGTTGGTGATCGTCGAGTCGCCTGCCAAAGCGAAGACTGTCAGCAAGTACTTGGGCGCGGGCTACCGCGTGCTTGCCAGCTTTGGACATGTGCGCGACTTGCCCGCGAAAAAGGGTTCGGTCGACACGGACAACGACTTCGCCATGCTGTGGCAGGAAACGGATAACGCGCAGAAGGCGTTGCCGCCGATACTCAAAGCGGTCGAGAAGGTCGAGCGCGTCTATTTGGCGACCGACCCCGACCGCGAAGGAGAGGCGATCTCGTGGCACTTGCGCGAAATTCTGAAAGAACGCTTGGGCAAAAACTTCGAGCAGCTCGAGGTTGCGCGCATCACCTTCCACGAGATCACCAAGATCGCCATCAACGAAGCCTTGACGCAAGCGCGTGCGCAGCTGAACGAAGACTTGGTCGATGCCTATCGAACGCGACGCGCCTTGGATTACCTGGTAGGCTTTTCTCTCTCGCCGCTGCTGTGGCGCAAGTTGCCTGGGGCGCGCTCGGCGGGAAGGGTGCAATCGGTCGCCTTGCGCATGGTGTGCGAGCGGCAGGCTGCGATCGAAGCATTCGTCGCCCAAGAGTATTGGAGCGTTCAGGTCGAGGCGAAATCGCCTAAAGGCACGCTGCTGGCGCAGCTCGTCAAGTACGAAGGGAAACGACTTTCCAAACTCGCCATCGACAGCAAGGAAAAGGCGGCGGCGATCAAAAAGCATGTGAGTGCCTGTCGCTATGTCACCGCCGATGTTAAGCCCTCGCGTGTGCAGCGGCATCCCTCGCCGCCCTTCATCACCTCGACGCTGCAACAGGAGGCGTCCAACAAGCTAGGCTTCTCGCCCGCACGCACCATGCGCGCCGCACAAAAACTCTACGAGGCGGGAACGATCACCTACATGCGTACCGATTCGCTCTCGATGAGCGGACAGGCGGTCGCCGACGCACGCAAGATGCTCGGCAAGATTTTCACCAAGGACTACCTGCCCGAAAAGCCTCGGTTCTACAAAACAAAGGCGCGCAGCGCGCAGGAAGCGCACGAGTCGATCCGACCAACAAGCTTTGCTACCAACCCCGAAAAACTTGCCGCATCGCTAGAGAGCGACCAACGCAAGCTCTACGGGCTTATTTGGCGGCGCGCGCTCGCCTCGCAAATGACGAGCGCACAGATAGACAAGCTCGCCATCGAACTCACGGAGGAAGGGGGAACGAGCATCGGCTTACGCGCAACGCATGCGCGTGTTGTCTTCGATGGCTTTCTTGCGCTCTATAAAGATTCGTCGGACGATTCGGACGATTCCTCGATCGAGGGAGGAGCGTCGTTGCCCGCGCTGGCGGTTGGCGACAAGCTGACGGCTGAGAGGGTTGCGACGGAGCGACACGAGACGCAACCCCCTGCCTACTACTCGGAGGCGCGTTTGATTCGCGACCTTGAGCAGGCTGGGATCGGACGACCTTCGACCTACGCCGCGATTCTCCATGTGTTGCGGCTGCGCGGCTATGTGGCTTTGGAGGGTCGCAAGCTTGTTGTCCAAGATTCTGGAAGGCTTGCCACCAGTTTTCTGAGACACAACTTCACGAAGTATGTCGACTACGACTTCACAGCGGGCTTGGAAGAAGACCTCGACAAAATTGCGGGCGGAGAGGCTTTGTGGCGCGACGCGCTCGAGGGTTTTTGGCGTGAGTTTCACGCAACCCTGCAAAAAGGCGAGTCGCTTTCGCCCGAAGAGGTGCGCGCGCAACTGGACGCGGACTGGGCGCAACTCTACTTTCCGAAAGACGAGGATGGCGTTGCTGCCTCGCGTATTTGCCCGACTTGCAAGGAGGGACGCCTCGAAATCCACCCCGGTCGGCACGGTGCCTTCATCGGCTGCGCCAACTACCCCGATTGCCGTTTCACACGAGGGCTCGCCGACGAGGAGGCACTAGAGGGTTCTGTTTTGGGCGACATCGTCTTTCCTCATGCCTTGGGGCTCTGTCCTGAAACGTCGTTGGGCGTTTATCTGTGTCGCGGACCTTACGGACTTTATGTTCAGCGCGGCGAAGCTGTGGTGAAGAGTAAGGACGCTCCGAAAACTAAGACGAAAAAACCTCAACGCGCCGCATTGCCGAAGCAGTTCGACCCCAAGACGATCACGCTGGAGGGTGCTTGCTCCTTGCTTTCGCTACCTCGCGAGGTGGGCGTGCATCCGCAGACGGGAAAGGAGATCAAGGCGGGGATCGGGCGTTTCGGACCCTACTTGTTGCACGACGGCGCTTATGCGGGGTTGGGCGAGGAGGACGATGTCATGAGCGTCGGGGTCAATCGCGCCGTGGTCGTGATCGCGCAGGGAGGCTCGGACGGACGCTTGCTCGGAGAGCATCCTGAGGGGGGAGGCAGCGTCATCGTCAAAAAGGGACGCTTCGGATACTATCTACGCTTCGATGCGATCAACGCCTCGCTACCGCGACGACTGGACCACGAGACCGTGTCGCTGCAGGAGGCGATCGAGGTGTTGGAGAAAAAACGAATGCGACTTGAAAAAACAACGCAGAATGACAACGAGAGACCATCTAAGCCTACCTCCACACGTACAGTCAAGCGTGTTGCTACGCGTACGGCGAAGCGTCCTTTGAAGCGTACGATCCGAAAAGTGGCGAAAAAGCGTACGAAGAAGAATGAGAAGGACGACGAGAAGGACGGCGGGAAGGAAGTATAGTGTATCAAAGGCAGCGACACGCAGGCGGTCGCAGGCGCGCACCGAAGCTGCGGGCAGGATTGACGGAAGGATCGATCGTCTATGGCGAGATCAAAGCCGCAGAACGCGCTGTGGGCGCGGCAAAAAACAAGAGGCATACACCTAATCATACACCGACGTCTCTTTCGTTGCGGCTGGCGGAGCGCGGAAAACTCTGCTTTTTTCCTGTCGAAGAAGCACGCGGTGTAAGCGCGGGCGAGGTTGTGCGAGCGAAGTTGCAGAAGAAGGGCGAGGTGTTTTACGCGCGTGTGCTGGAGTCGCTGGGATACTTTGACGGCAATGCGTCGTTTTTGAGCGCGTTGAGTTTGCAGCAGCTTTCTGTGAAGACGGATTTTTCAGAAGAAGTTCTCTTAGAAGCGGCGCGGCTGGAGGGTTATGTCTATGCGGGAGAACGCGAAGACGTACGTACGCTTGACTTTGTGACGATCGACGGCGAGCAGGCTCGCGACTTCGACGATGCGGTGCAAGCGGAGGAGTGCGAGGAAGGTGGTTGGCTGGTGCGCGTTGCGATTGCGGATGTTGCGCATTATGTGGGTGTTGGCTCACGCTTGGACGAGGAGGCGTGTTTGCGTGGCAACTCGCGTTATTTGACGGACAGGGTTGTGCCGATGCTGCCGACGAGGCTTTCGGAGGATTTGTGTTCGTTGCGCGCGGGTGAGGATCGTCCGTGCGTGATGGCGGAGATGAGGATAGATGCTGCGGGCAGATTGTTGCAAAGTCGTTTTGCGCGGGTTGTCATACGGGTGAGCGCGCGTCTGACCTACGAGGCGGTGCAAGAAATGATAGAAGGGGTACTCGATGGGGGGGAACAATCTTTGAGCAAGGCGGAGCGGGGGGATACGGAGCGAGCGGTGTTGCGTTTGTATGGTGCGTGGCGCGCTTTGGGGCGTGGTCGTCGGGAACGCGGAGCGTTGGATATTGTGCGCGAGGAGTATGTGGCGCGATTAGAGCAACGGAACTTGGAGCAACGAGGTTCGGGGGGTTTATCTTGCGTTGGTGTTGAGGGTAGGTGGTCGAGCGATTCGCATCGAGTTATCGAGGATATGATGATTTTGGCGAATGTTGCGGTTGCCGAGCGTTTGTCGGAGGCGGGCGTAAGTTTTGTTGCGCGCGGGCATGAGAAGCCGAGCCTTGAGAAGTGGCAGGGTTTCGAGAAGGATTTATCGACTTTGGGCTTGTCGTCTCTGTTGGCAAAGGAGGGGGCAAAGGGGGGGGGAGGTGCAGGTAGCAAGCGAGGCGACAGGAAAACAGATGACAAGGAGGATGCGGCGGAGGGTTTGCGTTGGCGTTTGCGGGCTGTGTTAGCGGGGGTAGCTCGTCGTGGGGAGGGTGTTTCTTTTTTAGCGAGCGAGGCGATTTTGCGGGCGCAGTCGCAGGCTCGCTATGTAGTCTTCGATGGGGTTGGGGGAGGGGGAGTTGGCGGTGCGGAGCATTTTGCTTTGGCATTAGATTATTATTGTCATTTCACTTCACCGATCAGGCGTTATGCGGATTTGTGCGTGCATCGGTCTTTGCTGGGGCTTTTGGGGATAGGGGATGATTTGGGGGATGGGGTTTCTAGTGTGACTTCTTCTTTGTGCGAGGGTCTTGTATCGAACGAGCGTTCTGCTGTTGCGTTGGAGCGCGTTGTTTTTCAGCGTATGGTGTGTAGTTGTTTGGCGGCTCGTGAGGTTATTGATGAGGAAGTTTATGAGGGGATTGTTATTAAGGTGATGGGGTTTGGTTTTTTTGTTCGCTTGGTGGGTTGGGGTATTGAGGGAGTTGTGATGCGGGGTTCGGTTGCGGGGTATCGTTATTCTCGTGCGCGGGAGGAAGTAGAGATTGGGGGGGTACGGATCACTTTTGGCAGTCGGGTGGGGGTGCGCATTAGGGAGAGCGACGCGGTGTCGGGACGTTTGGAGTTATCTTTGGAGTGACCTTTGCGAATGAGGAACGGGCTTTGTAATTTTTACGGATGCAAAACATACATCCTTGCGTCACAAAAGCAGCTTACTAGGTTGCGAGTCAGCTTGCGCGAGGCAAAGCCTCGCGCTTTTGAATAATTCGCTGCGCGTTTCGCTACGCTCACGCGCAGAGTGCGCGCTATGCGCGCATAGCACTGCGTGCCTTTTTTGCGGGGGGACTTCGCCCCCCCACACCCCCCATGCGCAAAACTCACTTCGCCTACGGCTCGCTCGTCTTGCGTTTCCGTCAAAACATAAGTCCCGTTTTTTGGGACACTACCGCCACCTATTAAAATTAATCACAAAAGCGCGTATCTTATTCACAAGAAAAAACAGCGCAAGCCCGTTAAAGCAAAACAGGCTCGCGTTTCCGCAAGCCTGTTCGCCACAAGCCAGCCCCCAGCTGACCTATGAGTTTCTTTCTACGAAAGCAATCGCAAAAGCTGCTGCTCGGATTCCGCATTAGAAGCCAAAGCCCCAATGCCAATCTGATTGCGAGTCCTAAGCGTCGTCAAAACCGCCGCCTCCTCATTAACATCAGCAAGAACAATCTTGTCCCTCCCAATGGTGAGGTTGTTGGCATAAGTCCTGCTGAAGTCTAGCCGTGCCTGTAACAACGCGACATTACTACCTAAGTAGCTTTCAATCCTCTCCAAACGATCGCTTGCTGTATCAAGCGTCTGACGAATGAGATCCAAATCGCTAGCATTGGTAGTATAGATGACACTGAACCCCGCATGCGCGAAGGTAGAGTGCAAATTCGCAAAGGTGATACTGCCGTTGTTGGCAGGGTTAATCACTTGCTCATCAAACAGGTTGCCGTTCCTGATCGTGTAGCCACCTGACGAGAAGAGGTTGCGTCCTTGCACGACTAACGTGTCCTCCGTCGATTTCGAAAAGCGCACCGTGAACTCGCGGTCTTGGTCGATCAGCAAGTTCAAGCCGTTGTACTGGAGCGACTGCGCGACAAAGTAGAACTTCGTGAGGGTCTCATTAAAGTCTGTCGTGATGGTCGCGCGCGTCTGCGCTTCCGTAGCCCCGCTAATGTCAGCGATGTTAGCTTCGGCACGCAGCACATGTCCGCGCGCAATACTGAGCAGCTCCTGCAAGCCCTGCGCACCGCCGACGAATGTCTGCAACGCCGAGATGGCTTGGTCGATCTGATCATTGCGCTCTCGAGTATCGCCGATGCGATTCGATAGTCCACGAGCCTGAAAGAAGTCCGTAGCACCGTCCGTCACATCGACGATCCTCCGTCCGAACGAAAGGCGGCGTTGCGCGACCGCAGAATCACGGTCGATTTGTTGCAGCGAGAAAAGTGTCGTGCGCTGCGCACGATTAATGGCAATATCGTCAGCCATGGTAATGTCCTCCTTCTGGACTTTTGTTGCAGACTACAGAAGGCCGTTGGCTCTATATCAAAGCGAGAGGATCAACCCTTCGCCCTGCATGTTGCCCGCCTTCTGCGGTCCAAAACCCAAGGTTCTCCTTGGATAGCGACATCATGAGGCTTCGCACCTCCCTTGTCAACAAAAAAATGCAAAAAATACAAAAAAAAATCAAATTTTTGTGAGCGCAAAAAACCTTGAAAATCAAGGGAAAAACAACAAAATTTCCAAAAAATCTTTTCAGACTCGCAACTAAAGTAGAAAAAAACGAAAAAAAAGCAACTTTTATTGCAACAACCGCAAGAGCTGATCGTGCCTCTCGTCGAGCAACGATAGCGACGAGATAGCAAGTCCGTTGCGCGTCTGCAACACCGAAAGGGTTACCGCCTCCTCGTTGGCATCGACCTTAGTCAGCTCCCCCCTGCCCGTCGCCAGCGTCTGCGAGAAGACACGAGTGAATGCCTCCCGCTGCTGCAAGATGGCAAGATTGCTTGCGAAATAACGCTCGTGCACCTCCAGCCTGTCGATTGCCCGATCGATTTTTTGTGCGATCTCCTCAACGATGTCATCGCCTTGCCCGCCAAGCCTCTCGTACTCCAACAGGGAGGAAAATCCGTTGAACGAAAAATTCAGCGCCGCCCCCGTATTGAGAAAGTTCGACAAAACCAGCCTGTTGTCCGTCAAGGAAAACACTTCTGCGCCCGCGCCTGCCCTCACGCCGTTGGTCGAGAAGATTCCGCCTGTCTCGAAATCGGTCGTAGTTGTAAACAAATTCCGCCCTGAAACCCGCAACAGCTGCTCTCTGTCATCGCTGTAGCGCACGAGCAGTCGCTGCTCGGTCGAGGTGATGAGGTTCAACTGCAAATACTCTGTATTCACGGCAACAAGGATGAGGTTGTTGAATTGGCTCAGAAAGGTCTGCGTGCTCTGCTGCAAATTAGCCTCTACCCCCTCTCCGCCATTGCGCAGGGCGACCAGCGAATCGGTGGCAATCGCCTTGGCGGTGCGCAAAAACTCCTGTAACGAAGCGAGACCTCCCGTCGTCGTTGTCAGCGCCGAGATACCCTGTTGGATCTCGCTCTGACGAGCCTCCAAGATGCTGATCGTTTCTCCCAACTGCTCGGCGATGAAGTAGTCCGTAACACCATCGGCGGGCGAATGCAGCCGTTGCTGCGTTGTCAGCCGCCTGTCTGTGCGCGCTGCCGAACGCTCTATCTGCTGCAAGGCATAAAGCCCCTGCCGCTGATCGAAGGAAAGTTGAACCTTACCGACCATAATTATAAGTCTCCTGTCGATCTCGCGTGGATCTTCTGTGTTTTGCGTGCGGCTTCTGCCTAAGAGTGCTACAGAGCGAGAGCGACCCGCTACCTCTTCTATCGGTATCTATGCAAAACTCGTGCCAGCGATGCGTTGTAGCGTCTGCCGAACAGAAGGCAATGCACAAGGAGAGGATAGAGCGCATAGAGATCGTCACAAAGACGCTCCTCCTCGCGCGAGAGGGCGGGAGGAACGTCCGAGGCTTCGCGGTAGGCTACAAAGAAATCGTTTTCCAGCGCAGGAAACAATCGCAGCATTGCGCAATCCACCTGCGGATCGCCGTAATAGAGCGCGGGGTCGATCAGCGCGACAAGGCGAGCTTGCAAGAAAAGCATGTTTCCTCCCCACAAGTCGCCGTGCAACAGCGCGGGACGCACATCAGCGCGATGCGCGAGCAGATCGTCGAGCGGCAGCTCTCGTATCGCACGCGCAAGCTCGAGATCAAGCTGCCCTTTCTCTAAACAGGCGCGCACGAGCGGTAGCAAACGCTGCTCGCGGTAGAAGGAAACCCAGCTCGCATTGGCGCGGTTGTCTTGTAGCAGGTTGCCGAGCGGTGTGTCGTAGGCGTAGCCGAAGAAGGGAGAGGGCTGTGAAACAGCGCGATGCAATCGTGCAACAATCCTCGCCGCGTCGCTCGCAGCATTTCTCTTGCGGGTTGTTGAAATAATAGGCTCGTGCGCGACCCAATCGAGCGCGAGCATGTCGTCGTCGGCGTACAAGACTTTTGGACAAGGCAGACGAGCGGTCGCTAAATCTTGCAACATCCGCGCCTCGAGCCGAAAGTGTCCGCAACCGCACTTGACGACGATGTTTCTGCCATCAGCGAGGGTGATGCGATAGGCGTTGCTGATGCATCCTCCGCCGAGGGGGTGTAGGCTACGGAGGGTGCTATTCAGGCTTTGTTCAAGCCTTGCTCTCAGGACGCGGCGCATGCGCTGGAAGGGTTGGTTTTTTGGCGAAGAAGTCGAGCCATCCGCGCACCCCTCGCTCGATGTCGTCGAGCATGCGTTGGAAGTCGGCTTTGTCGCCGTAGTAGGGGTCGAGAACCTCCGCACCCGCACCCGTCAAAACTTCTGTCGCTGCCTTGTCAAGAAATAGAGCAAGAACAGCACGCGGAACAACACGCGGAGGAGTATGTTTGTCTTCGAGGGTTGCCTGCTGTGCCTGCGCTTTCAGCTGAGCGAGGTGTCCTTTGTCCATAGCGAGGATCCAATCGAAGGTTTGAAAGTCGTTGTCAGTGATTCTCCGCGCTCGAATTTGGTCGCAAGGTATGTCGCGCTCGGCGAGTAGCTGGCGTGCGCGCGCATCGATCGGCTCGCCTGTATGAAATTGTTCCAGTCCGCAGGAGTCGCAGACAACCAAGTTCTGCGTGTCTCTTGCTCGCATGACGGCCTCGGCGCTGGGCGAGCGGCAGATGTTGCCGCTGCAGACGAAAAGCACGGAGACGCTCGACAAGATATTGTCCGAACTGGCTGGCTGTGTGGCTGTGTCTACGATGCTGTTTGCATCGTGTTTCTCCACGCCGTCTTTCCCATGGCGCGTCAAGATCGAGCGCGGCTATCGTGCATGTTTGAGCTGTATCTGCGAGACATCGGTGATACCCGCCAAGAAGCAGGCGCGGCATCCCGCCAAATAGTATTGCCATATGCGAGCGAATCGCTCGTCGAAGCCGAGCGGAGCAATGTTCTTCCACGCTGCGTTAAAGTCTTCGAGCCATATTTCCAGTGTTTTCGCGTAGCTCTTGCCGAAGGAGAAGAAGTCGGCGACCTGCAAACCCGCGGCGTGCGCCTCCTCGCGGAAGCGTTTTTTAGATGCGAGCATGCCTCCGGGAAAGATGTAGCTTCGGATGAAGTCTGTTCCTCTGCGGTAATGCTCGAAGTGTCCTTCGTCGATGGTGATGGCTTGGATGACGGCGCTACCGTTTTTCTTCAGCGCGTGTGCGATCTTGGCAAAATACTGCCGCCAGTATGCTTCGCCGACCGCCTCGTACATTTCGATGGAGACGATAGCATCGTATCGTCCCTCTGCCTTGCGGTAGTCTTGGATGGCGATGCGTGCGTCCTTGCCGAACGGACGAGCATTCTCCTGTGCCCAGCGCGCCTGCTCGGGCGAGAGGGTGATGCCGCAAACACGGTGTCCTGTAGCGACGGCGCGTTGGATGAAGGAGCCCCAGCCGCAGCCGATCTCCAGTATCGAGGCGTTCTTGCCGATGCGCGAGAGGATGCGATCGAGCTTGCGCTCTTGGGCTTTGCGCAGCCCGATATGATAGTTTGGATGATCGTTGGAGAACAGAGCGCTAGAGTATGACATAGTCGCATCCAGCCATTGGCTGTAGAAGTTGTTGCCGAGGTCGTAGTGGGCTTGGATATTGCGGCGGCTGCCGTTCAGCGTGTTGCGTTGAAGTGCGTATTTGGCGCGCGTGAACCAGCGCGAAAAGGTTGTTCCGTGCATATAGTCACTCTCGAAGATGGAGATGTTGTTGGCAAAAAATTCTAGACAGATGAGCAGATCGTCTGTTGTCCAAAGCTTGTCTACCCAAGCGTCTGCAAACCCAAGGCTTCCTCGCAACGCGATCTTCGGAATGCATCGCGGGCTGACGATACGCATGCGCGCTGCAACGCCAGGCGTGCTTCCTTGAAAGCTGTGCGTTTTCCCGTCGGGAAGGGTGAGATGGAGGGAGCCGCGGTGAGTCTTTTCCAGGGTCTTGAGGAAAGCAAAAGTGGTGACAGAAGGGAGCATGGCACACAGCCTCTTAAACGAGCAAGATACAAAGCAACATCGTAGCAGAGAGCGAGCGAGCAAGGCAAGCTCGATGTCGGCGTATTGCACCTGTATCGTTTTTTGTGTCACCTTCGTAAGCCGTTACAATACAATACCCCCATGCACTTCGCCCTGACCGCCGAACAAAGCCTCATCGTCGAGACTGTCCGTCGCTTCGTCGAACAGGAAATCTATCCGCACGAAGAGCAGGTCGAACGAGATGGTTGCGTCGAGCCTGCGCTTGCCCAATCGCTCAAGGAGAAAGTTTTGGCGCTGGGTTTCTACGCTCCGAACTTTCCCGTTGAGGTTGGCGGCGGCGGGCTCGATCACCTCAGCTTCGCCCTGTTAGAGCGCGAACTGGGAAGAGGCTCGATGGCGCTCACTCACTTTTGGGGACGCCCGCAAAACATTCTCATGGCGTGCAAGGGGGAGCAAAAAGAACGCTTCCTGCTGCCCGCCGTGCGAGGCGAGAAGATGGACGCGCTCGCCATGACCGAACCCGACGCCGGCTCGGATATCCGCAACATGCGCGCGAAAGCGACGCGCCACCGCCACCCGCGCCACGGCGAAGGATGGCTGCTACAAGGCAGCAAGCACTTCATTTCAGGAGCTGCGCACGCTGACTTTGTCATCACCTTCTTCGCCAGCGGTGAAGAGGAAACGCCTCGCGGTGTCAAGAAAAAGCTGACCTGCTTTATCGTCGAGCGCGGCACGGATGGCTTTTCGATCGACAAGGGCTACGAGAGCGTCTCGCATCGAGGCTATCCGAACTCGGTGCTGACCTTCGACGATTGCTTCGTCTCGGATGTGCATGTGTTGGGCGAGGCGCACACCGCCTTCGATCTCATGAACGAATGGCTGTACGCAACGAGGATCACGGTCGCCGCCCAATCTGTCGGTCGCGCGCGCCGCGTCTTCGCCATGGCTTGCGCCTGGGCTGCCGAGCGCAAGCAGTTCGGACAGACGATCGGCAAGTTTCAAGGCGTAGGCTTTAAGCTCGCCGACATGATCACCGCGATCGATGCTAGCGACTGGCTCACCTTAGCCTCGGCTTGGCGGTTGGACGCAGGGCTGGACGCGCAACGCGAGATCGCCTCTGCCAAGCTTTTTGCTACCGAGACGCTGGCTATGGTCACCGACGAGGCAATCCAAATCTACGGCGGCATGGGCTTGATGCGCGATTTACCCCTAGAGCGTTTTTGGCGCGATGCCCGCGTCGAGCGGATATGGGACGGCACTTCAGAAATTCAGAGGCACATCATCGCTCGCTCTCTGCTCAGACCGCTAGAGAAGAAGAACGCTTAACAGCAAGAAACAACAGCATGTCGTCGCCTTCCATCGCCGCCTCGCGCCTTGCTCGCCTGTTGCGCCCGCGCACGCTCGCCGCTGTCGGAGGCAAGGAAGCGGCGCAAGTCGTCCGTCAATGCAAGGCGATGAACTACCAGGGCAGTATATTTCCTGTCCACCCGACAAAGAAGGAAGTTCACGGCATCCGCTGCTACCCCTCGTTGGAAGCCTTGCCTTGTGCTCCTGATGCCACCTTCCTTGGTGTCAACCACCGCCTGACCGTCGATCTCACACGCGAGCTCAAGACTATGGGAGCAGGCGGAGCTGTCTCCTACGCGTCCGGCTTCAGCGAGGCGCAGGGCGAGATCGCAGACGGAAGCAGCTTGCAAAAACAACTCTTGGAGGCGGCAGGGGACATGCCTCTGCTCGGCCCCAACTGCTACGGCTTTGTCAACTGCCTAGATCGCGTTGTTATTTGGCCAGACCAACACGCGGGAGAGGCTTGCGACAAAGGCGTTGCCATCCTCACGCAATCGTCGAACATCGCCATGAACATGTCGATGCAGAAACGCGCTGTCCCCCTCGCCTTCTTCACTTCGCTCGGCAACCAAGCGCAGACGGGCATGTTGGAGCTCGCGCAAGCGTTGCTGGAAGACGAACGCATCACCGCCATCGGGCTTGTCATCGAGGGCATCAGCGAAATCGAACGGCTGGAGAGCCTCGCCGTGCGCGCGCGAGACTTACGCAAACCCCTCGTTGCGCTCAAGGTCGGACAGAGCGAGCAGGCACGCCAGGCCGCCTTGTCGCATACCGCCTCGCTCTCAGGCAACTTCGAGGCGACCCAAGCCGCCCTGCACCGACTGGGCATCGGAGAAGTCCGCACGCTACCCGTCCTCATGGAGACGCTGAAACTGCTCCACACGCACGGCGCGCTAGAAGACGCGCGGCTCTCCTCCATGAGCTGCTCGGGCGGAGAGGCTGCCCTCATCGCAGATCAGGCTCACGCCAGAAGAAAGGCGCGTTTTCCCGCCCTCTCGCCACAACAGCGCAGTAGCGTCAAGAGCACGCTCTCGGCAATGGTTGCTGCCTCCAACCCTCTTGATTACCACACCTTCATTTGGGCGGATCGAAACGCGCTCACGAAAACCTTCTCTGCCATGTTGGCTTGCCCGTTTGACCTCCACCTGCTTGTCTGCGACTTTCCTCACGCCGAGCGATGCTCCGATGTCGACTGGATCCACGCCGCCGAGGCACTAGAAAAAGCCGTCGAAACAACGGGCGCGCGTGCTGCTGTCGTCGCCACGCTGCACGAGAACCTGCAGGAAAATTGGGCAAGGCGATTCTTAGAAAAAGGGATTGCTCCTCTGCACGGCGTGCAAGAAGCCTTCGATGCCATCGAAACCGCGGCCGACATCGGAGCGCGATGGAGGGAATGGCAGCAAGAAAAACAACGCCCTTTCTTTCTCAACGCAAAAACAGAAACCGCACAGAATAAAAAAGAGAGCAAAACAACAGAGTCTATTCCTCGGTTGTGGGACGAGTTTCGTGCAAAAAAACTTTTGCAAGAGCATGGCATCAAAGTGCCGCGCGGCGAGATTGTGTCGAGCGCGGCGGAGGCGTTTGCGTTTCAAAAGCGTGTCGGAGGGAGGGTTGTCCTGAAGGTTTTGGGGGTTGCGCACAAGAGCGATATCGATGCTTTGGCGTTGGGTTTGGATTCTGAACCTGCCATCTCGGAAGCGTTCGGCAGGCTGGAGGGTCTGTCGCCCAAGGAATCTCACAAGGCGGAATCTCACAAGGCGGAATCTCACGAGGCGGGGTCTACGCATCGAGGCTTGTTGGTCGAGCAGATGGTGGAGGGTTCTCTGTGCGAGTTGCTGCTGGGCATCACGCGCGATGAGCAGTTCGGCTTGATGCTCACCATCGCGTGGGGAGGAAAGTTAGTTGAGTTGATGCGCGAGCGGGTCGTGCTACCTCTGCCGATCTTGCGCGAGGAGGTCGAGGCGGCGTTGAGGTCTTTGTCGGTGTTGAGGCTGTTGGAGGGATACCGAGGTAGCAAGCGCGGAGATGTTGCTTCTCTGTTGACTTTGTGCGAGCGAATGTCGCAATTTGCAGAGGGAAACGCAGAGCGTCTTGTCGAGTTGGATGTGAATCCTGTCGTCGTCTGCAGCGAGGAAAGCCGAGGGGGTGCGGTCGCTTTGGACGCTTTGTTGAGAACCTTAAATTAAGAATTTTACGGAGAACTTTGAGATGACGAACGGCAATACGAAAGCGGTGACGACGCGTCGAGACGGGGGAGTGTTTGAGGTGCGGTTGGATCGTCCTCCTGCGAATGCGATTGACATGGCGACCTCGCGTGCTTTGGGGGATGCGTTCAAGGAGTTGCGCGACGATGGGGAGTTGCGTGTTGGAATTATTTCTACGGGTGGGGAGAAGTTTTTTTCGGGGGGATGGGATTTGAAGGCGGCGGCGGGAGGGGAGCATGTGACGCATGACTATGGAGTAGGGGGGTTTGCGGGATTGCAGGAGTTATTGGATATGAACAAGCCTGTGTTATGTGCGATCGAGGGGATGGCGGTTGGGGGAGGATTTGAGTTGGCTTTGTCGTGTGATTTGATTTATGCGACGGAGTCTAGTCGGTTTGCTTTGCCTGAGATTCGCGCTGGCACATTGGCGGATGCGGCGAGCATTAAACTACCGAAGCGTATTCCTTACCATGTTGCGATGGACATGTTGTTGACGGGGAGATGGATGAGTGCTGACGAGGCGATGCGGTGGGGTATTGTGAAGGAGGTTGTAAAAGGCGATGGGCAAGGCGATGGAGAGGCTTTGATGAGACGCGTAAGGGAGGATGCGAGGTTATTGTCGGATGGACCTCCGTTAGTTTTTGCGGCGATTAAGGAGGTTGTAAGGGAGTCGGAGGGTCGAGAGTTTCAGGATGTGATGAGTCGGATCTCGCGGAAGAAGTTTCGGAGTGTTGAGAATCTTTACGACAGCGAGGATCACGAGGAGGGGTTTCGTGCATTCACCGAAAAACGCAACCCAAAATGGAAGGGGCGGTGAAAATGTCTAATCTCACCTCACCAAAGGAGACTGCTACTCGTGTAGAGATTGATAAAATTTTGAAAAATCTTGGTTGGAAAACTAATGAGCTGTCAGATAAAAACGCAAACGTTTTCACGGGAAGATTCAGAACTAAAGAAGAAGAGAAAAAAATTAAAGAAAAATTTTTACACAAAAAATTTCCTGATTATGTTCTGTATTCCTCGTATGATTACCAACCCTTGGCTGTTATTGAAGCAAAAAAAATTGGCTCTAACTTGGAAAAGGCTATTACGCAAGCTAAGAAATATGCGGAGTGCATAGATGCTAAAATAATTTTTAGTATTGATGGTGCTTTGGTAGAAGCGAGATGGGTTGACTCCAATAAAAATTTAAAGATTGACGGGCAGCTGGTAACTGAACTCTTGCCTGAAAAAACTATTCTAAAATTAATTGAAAGCAATGGTGAAATAAAGTCACCGCAAAAAGTAGTAAAAACAAAAGAGGATTTAATAAAAGTTTTTGCCAAAACAAACAAATTGCTACGGTATGAAGGCATGAGAGAAGGTGTTGAGAGATTTACAGAATTCGCTAATTTTTTATTTTTAAAGCTTATAGATGAGATTGAAGAGGAGAGGGAAATGAATAAAGATTCAAGAAGAATAGAAAAAAATTATTGCTGGAAAGCTTTTTATAAAAAACCTCCGCGTGAAATGCTTGATTACATAAATGATACCGTGCTTCCAAAATTAGTTAATAAATACAATCACAGCGGGGATGTATTTGCTGACAAGCTTCGGATTAGCAATCCAGAAAATCTTAAAAAAATAGTAGATAGCTTATCAGATTTAAATCTTTTAAGCATCGGAGGTGATGTGAAAGGGGAAGCGTTTGAATACTTTTTAAAAAATTCAGTAACCGTAGGGAATGATTTAGGTGAGTATTACACACCTCGGCATATAATAAAATTGATGGTTGAGCTAGTTAATCCAAAATTTGGCGACAAAGTTTACGACCCTTGCTGTGGAACAGGGGGATTCTTAATCGAAGCTTTCAAGCATATTAAAAAAGGGTGTTCTTTAAATAAAAATAATTTAAATTACTTAGAAAACAAAACAATTTATGGCGACGAGCTTACCGAAACAGCTAAAATTGCTAAAATGAATATGATACTAGCTGGAGATGGTCATACTGATATTATTCAGAGAGACAGTTTAGAAATTCCTATTCGTGAAAAATTTGAAATAATATTAACTAATTTTCCCTTTGCTCAAGAAACGAATCATGCAAATATTCATGGACTTTCGTCTAAAAAAGCAAATCCTGTTTTCTTAATGCACGTAATTAATTCTTTAAAAGAGAATGGCACGGCAGCCGTTATCGTTCCAGATAGCATTCTATTTTCTGATGATATGGATTCAATTGCAGTAAGAAAAATATTGATAGAAAGATGTGAAATTCATGGCGTAATAAACCTTAGCGTAAATATTTTTCTTCCGTATACAAAACAACCGACAACAATTCTTATTTTCAAAAAAGGAGGAAAAACAAAAAAATTATGGTTTTTTGAATTGGAAAATGATGGCTTTATTGGATTCAATAAACGCCGTCAAACAGATAATAATGATTTACCATTATTAAGAAATTTGTGGGGTGAGAAAAGCATATCCAACCGTTCTTTTTTGGTAAATCATGACGACATTGACAAAAAATATAAACTTTCTTTAAATATTTACAAACAAAAAATTCCAATTAAAAATTCTATTACGCTAGGAGAAATTTGTGAAAAATTCATTATTGGAATAACCCCAAGCAAAAAAAAATCTAGTTATTATGGAGGAGAATTTTTATGGGTCACTATTTCAGATATTAAGAATAAAATAATTACTGATACAAACAACAAGCTTAGCAAAGAAGGCGAAAAAATCGCTGGAGAACGACGTGTAATTAAAAAAGGAACATTGCTGATGTCTTTTAAACTTACAATTGGCAAAACAGCGTTTGCTGGAAAAAATCTTTGCACTAACGAAGCAATTTGCGCTCTTATTCTTAAGCCAAAGTACGACACGGAAGAAATAAAAGAATACTTGTATCATATCATTCCGCTTATTAATTATTCTTCTTTTTCGCAAAGAGCTGCCAAAGGTCCGACTTTGAATAAAAAATTGATTCCCTCGGTTCAAATACCTTTCCCTGAAAAAGAAAAAAGAATTCAAATAGTTAAACAAAAGATACGGCTTATATCTAACCAAAAAAACTTGATTGAAAAATTAGAAAACGAAAAAATAGCTTATAGAAAATTTGTGCATTCAGATGTCATGGGAATTACTTCCAATAAAAAATAATAAGGCAAGGGCATGTTGTCCTTGTGCAATTTCTATGTTAATATTGTATATTCTAATATATCTGCAACATATTTTCCACACAAATTCCGTACCATGCCTCTAAGCAGCTTGCGCGAGGCAAAGCCTCGCGCTTTTGAATAAGAGGCACGCTACGCGTGTTTTTTTTCTCCTCTAGTGTAATTGAAAACAGAATCGTCGTGCCATGCTACAAGTCAGCTTGCGCGAGGCAAAGCCTCGCGCTTTTGAACAAGAGGCTACGCGCTACGCGTGTTCTTTTCTCCTCTATTTTCTAGGCAAAATTAAAGACGCTTTACCGCGTTACGAGTCAGCTTGCGCGAGGCAAGCCTCGCGCTTTTGAATAAGAGGCTACGCCCTTCGCGCTTCGCGCTCGTGCGTAGAAAGCGCACTGCGTGCGCTCCGCTGACGCGGGGTCTTTTGCGAGGGATTACTCCCTCGCGCTCCCCGCGTGCTACGCACGCGATGTTTTGCGCCCGTCATCATACAAAGCCCGTGTCTGCCTCTGTGCAGCGCGCCCTTAAAAAGCGCAGGCAAGCAGAGGCAGACACACTCCTTAAACTTGCCCAAAACACCCCAAATTTTTTGCTTGCTTTCCCCCCCCATATCTGCCAAAAAAACCCTGCCACACAATCCCCAACCCCAACCCCCGCCGAGCCACCATGACACAACAAGCCCCCACCCCCCACTTCTCCATCGAAACAAACCCACCCAAAGTCCTCGCCCACCTGCCCCCGAAAAACGGCAGCAGCAACGGAAAAGAAACCGTCGAACTCCATCCCCTCTGGCTGCGCGAACGATGCCAAGACCCCACAAACCTCGACCCCCTAACCCAACAAAGAACCTACGACCCCCACCAACTGCCCGAAAACCTCACCCTCACCGAAGCACGACCCGAAGAAAAACAAAAAATCTTCCTCGCCTTCTCCGACGGATACAAAGGTACCTACAACACAATCGAATTCATCCGAGACTTCGACGACCACGACGGATGCCCAATACCAACATCCTGGAACGCTACCCTCAACCCCAAACCCACCGCCTCATGGAAAACGCTAGACGATGAGAAACACATGCTGCAAGCCCTAAAGAACTTTCTCACCTACGGCTTCCTCATCGTAACGGATACACCCACCGAGAAAAACTCAATCCTGCAACTCGCCTCGAAGTTCGGCTTCGTGCGCGCCACAAACTTCGGAGACTACTTCGAGGTCTACTCGCGTCCCGACGGCAACGACCTCGCCTACACCGCACGAGCGCTCTTCCCCCACACCGATAACCCCTACCGAGACCCCGTCCCCGGCATCCAACTTCTCCATTGCCTCGTCAACGAAACATCAGGAGGACTCTCGACGCTCGTCGACTCGATGGAAATCGCAAACATCGTGCGCAAGGAAGACCCCGAAGGGTTCAACATGCTCGCAACGATACCCCTGCGCTACCGCTTCATCGACAAAGATACCGAACTCATCGACCGAAGCCCGCTCATCTCGCTCAATACTGCGGGCGAGGTGGACGGCATCAGCTACAACTCGAAAGTGGATTTCCTCCCCCCCGCGCTCTCGCACGCACAAACCCTAACCTACCACCGCGCGCGAAAACACCTCATCAGCCTGTTCAAAGACCCGCGCTTCGAGTTGCAATTCCTCCTGCAAAAAGGCGAACTCATGATGTTCGATAACAACCGAGTCCTGCACGGCAGAACCTCCTTCAACCCCAACGAAGGCATGCGCCAACTGCAAGGCTGCTACATCGATCGCGACGCACCGCGTAGTCTCTACCGCGTGCTTTCTAGAAGGCTCGCGTCATGACCGCCTCGCCATTGCAAGAAACGGTCGCCTTCACAAAAATGAAGGACGGCACAAAAGAGGACTATACCTTTCTCGACAAGCTGGAACGCTCGTACTTGAAGACTCTGCCCGATCGGCTGATGGCAACGATGGCGCTCTTGGAAGATTCGCTCGGCGGCTATCAAGTGAGCCGCTTGGAACATTCTCTGCAAACAGCAACGCGCGCCGAAAACGACGGAGCAGAAAAACAAATGATCGCAGCAGCCCTGTTGCACGATATCGGCGACCTTCTCGCGCCGATGAACCACGCCGAGTTCGCAGCCGCCATCCTACAACCCTATGTGCGCGAAGAGCTGAGCTGGGTCGTTGCCAAACACGGCATTTTCCAAAAGTACTACTACGCTCACCACTTAGGCGGCGATCCTGAAGAGCGCGAAAAGTTCAAAACGCACCAATGGTACCACTCTTGCGCAGAGTTTTGCGAGCGATGGGATCAAGCCTCCTTCGATCCGAAATACAAGACTCTGCCATTGGCGCATTTTGAACCCCTTGTGCGCGAGATTTTCTCTCGCCCTTTGAAAGGCTTGTAGCATAAAAGTATTCCGCGATAGCTCAGTTGGTAGAGCGGGTGGCTGTTAACCACCATGTCGCAGGTTCGAGTCCTGCTCGCGGAGCCTTCCGTTTTATAAAAGGAGGCGTGTGATGTTTGTCAATCTTCGGCTTATTTAGAAAAGCAGGACTTGCGTACCCACAAAAAAAAGCGATCGCTTTGGGGTGGCATCAGTATGACGAAGAAACGATTCCCCGTTGCGGATTCCAATGCGGCTGCCGATCTTCCACTTCGATGCGAAAGGTCTTGCCCGCATGCAAGGTAAGGCGCGCCCAACAAGGAATAATCTCGTTGCGAAAATCGTCCATCAGCTGTATCGCCAAGGCTTCCCAAGAATCGCTCCAATCTTCGTAGCATGCAAGCCAGTCGCGCGCTGAGACCCGTTCTAAAATATGCCTGTCCGGAGTATAACAAAACTCCAGCGTCACCTTTTTTCCCAAGGAGAAGTGATGAAACACCTTAACCCATCCCGTCGGCTGTTTTTTCAGCGTGCTGTAGACGATGTTGTCACGCGGCAGAGAGGTCGAGCTTGGAAGATGTTTTGTTGCACCTAACTCTTGACGACTATTCATAATTCTACCTCCCTAGAGGTTTCAGGAGCGAGGCTGTCCATCGAAAGAGACGACACCGTGTAGAAATCAATTCTGCCCTGCAAGCGCACAACTTCAAGAATTTGTAAAAACCGTTCTCGAATGCCTGCCTGCGCCAAAGCGGAAAAGGAACGTGTCGAGCGCAACGCAAGCAACAGAGAGTGATCAAAAACATCGGCTTCAATTTCTATAGGACCTGTATGCTCCAGTTCTGTCGCAAGAACAATTCTTCTTTTGTTTTTTTCTCTGTTTTTTTTCTGCTGTTTTCGAGAAAGGTAGATCGTGACTTTTGCAAGCCGCCCCTCAAGTGCTACGGGCATAACCCACACCTTCCAAAAGCCCCCGACTTTATCGCGTACGAGATAGCTGTCCGATATTTTTTCAAGCCCCTCGCCCTCACCCAACCCCTGACCGCTGACCGAGGTGATCGTGTGCGCCAAACGTTTAGAAAAATACGGGTCGTTTAAAAAAGGCAATTGTTGCGAAACAAACTTTTGCAAGTCCTTCGGAGACAAGGTGTAGAGTTGTCGAAAAACATTGGGAGCAGAAATATCTTTCAGGGGTTGGATCATCGCCGTCTTGCTCGACGAGGAGCGCTCGAAGCCCGTCCGAGAAGATTGGGCAAGTCTGTCCACATCATTGGGATCGCGCTCCCTTTGCAAAAGTTTGCTCGAAGGGGAAAGAATTTCCATCAGGCATTGTCGTTCGCTTGATGCGGAAACGTTCTAGCAAGTTTGGCGAGGTCAAGGGCTGCTGGTGCATGGGGAGCAAATGTCAGCAGGGGTTCGCGGTTGCGGATCGCCTCCACAAGATTCATGTCGCGGCGCACGATCCCTTTCAAGCGCAAATCGTAGTTGAGAAAATTACGACATGTTCTCTGTAGCGATTCGAAAGCTTGCTCGCCGCGCCGTTCTGTCTCTGCCATGTTCACGACGACGGAGAGTCGCGCGTCGGGTTGGCGACGCAAGATGATTTTGACGAGCGCGTATGCATCTGTCAGGGAGGTTGGTTCGTCGTTGACGACGAGCAGCGTCTCGTCGGAAGCGATGGTTAGCCAGCGCACGGTGCGATCGATTCCTGCACCTAGGTCGATGATCAGCGTTTGGTAGTCAAGCGCTACTTCTTGCAAGTCTTCCACGAGTTTTTGCAACGATTGCGGAGCAAGATCGGCGAAGCTCGCGCTGCCCGATTTTCCGACGATTGTATCGAAGGCGCCTTGCGGTGCTCGCACGATGCAATCTTTCAGACGACAGTGTCCCCTGATCGCTTCGGCGAGATGGTGTTGCGGCATTACGCCGAGTTGTATATCGATGTTGGCGAGCCCGAGATCGGCATCGAAGAGCAGTGTCTTTCTTCCCAGTTCGGCTAAGCAGTGTGCGAGGGTGATGGCGATGGCGGTCTTGCCGACGCCGCCTTTTCCTGATGCCACGGCGATTTGGTAGGTTTTGCGTGGAGACAGGGCTTGGTGGCTCACGCTTGCGCTGCGCGAGCTTTGGCTAGGCACTGCGCTTCGAGGAGCGAGCGATGCCTTGGCGCGGGAGAGAGCACTTTGTGAATTCCTTGGGGAATCACTTTGTGAGTCATCGGTAGAATGCAGGACGGATTTTTGCGCTTTGAGTCGTTGTGCTTGCAGGAAGCTTTGTGGAATATCCTTCAAGCAGCGTTCTGCGAGCGAACGGGCAGATAGGGGTTCTAATCCTTGCGCGATGTGCGGACGTGGGCTCACATAAGCGATGTTGAGTGCTGCGTATCGTGCGATGGCGATCGCGCGTCCGAGCCTTCGATCGATGTCTTCGCCTGTGATTACGAGGTGTTTGCAGTTGTGCACGGGAAATGCGTTCACCAAATCGATGCCCGCTTGAATATCGATCCATGTTGGCATTACCAACACCGGCACGATCGATGCGTGTTGCGTGAGGCTGTGTATGATTGCTCGTTCTTCTTTAGCGTAAGGATTGATTCCTGGCGCGTCGATGAAGAGCAGGTTTCGAGAGCTTTTGTCCTGCATGAGTTTTTGGAAGCGTTGCGACGATCGGCAATGGAAGAATTGGCATGCGATCTTCTCGGCGTACATTTCTAGTTGTTCTGCGCCGCCTGTGCGCAAGCTGTCGGTTGAGATCAAGGTCGGCTGGTCTCCTCCGCTCCGCGCGATCCAGGCAGTTTTGACACAAGTGGCGGTCTTGCCGCTGCCAGGTGGTCCGAAGAAGAGGAAACGACGTTGTTGCTGATTCTGCCACAGGGTTTGCAGGGGCTGGAATCGCAAGACTCGCTCAAGCGCCGATGCGAGTGCTTCTTCGTTGTCGGAGCGATGCCGCTGATCTGCGGCGAGATCGAGAATTTCTTCTGTGATTTCGAAGGGCAGTTGATGCCACGCGAGCGCGCGCGCGAGGTCGGCGGCTTGGCGTGGCGGCATGGGATTGCGACGCTTTGCTTGTAGCTGTTTTGCTTGCGGCTGTTCGCGCTGCTTTTCTTGTGGCTGTTCTGCTTGCTGTCCCCCCTTTGGCTCCAGCGCGCAGACGATTCGGTAGCCTTCCTCGCCGAGGTCGTGCGTGGCGGCGATGAGCGCATCGTCGCCGAGGTCTTGGCGCACTTGGGCGCGTGCGGCAGCGAGCGTTTTGGCTTGGAAGTTTTTGTAGCGCACGGCTCTAGGCGGAGTTTGCGGAGGTTAGGCAGGCTTAGATTTGCGCGACCGTGCGCAGGGTGATGCGCGGATGGATTTCGGTTTGCGAGAGGACGGCGATTTGCGGTTTCGCGCGCTCGATGATGGAGCGCACATAGGGTCGGAGAATCGGGGCTACGACGAGCACGGGCAGAGGTTCGCCGAAGGGGTATGCGTCGTAGATGTTGCGTAGCTTGGAGATGAAGTCTTGCAGGCGCGATGGCTGCAAGGCGAGTTGTCGATTCTTTCCTTCGCCGCCGAGAGCTTCGAGAAACTGACGGTTCCACTGCGCCGAGAAAGAGACGATCGGCAGCTGCTGCTTCTTGTCGAGGTAGGCGGTGCATATCTGACGGGCAAGTCGAGTGCGGACATGTTCGATGATGGGAGCGACCTCGTTGCCGCTGCTCACCTCAGAGGTCGCCTCGATGACGGTTGCCAAATCCCTAATCGAAACACGTTCGCTCAACAAGCCTTGCAACACGCGATGCAGTAGACTGACGCTCACCACTTGCGGCACGATGTCGGCGATGAACTTGCGCTGTCCTTCGGGCAGAGAATCGACAAGACGTTGCGTCTCGCTGTAGGAGAGCAACTCCGCCATGTGATCCTTGATGACCTCGGCGAGGTGCGTCGTGAGAATCGTCGCCGTGTTGACGACCGTCAAGCCTTGAAACATGGCGTCCTCGCGCGCCTGCTCGGAAATCCATTTCGCAGGCAGGTTAAAGATCGGATCGTTCGTCTTTTCTCCCGCAATTGCAATCTCTTCGCCTTGCGGGCTCATCGCCAAGACCATGTTGGCTCGCAAGTCGGCCTTCGCCGAGATCATCTCCTTCACCAACACGATATAGCTGTTCGCGCTCAGCTTGAGGTTGTCTTGAATGCGTATCGCGGGGGTGACGAATCCGTAATCGAGGATGATCTGTCTTCGTAGCGCTCGGATTTGCCTAGGCAGCTGTGGCATGTCCTCATCTTCGCGGATGAGGGCGAGCAGTCCGTATCCGATTTCGAGGCGAATGATGTCGATGCGGAGCGTCTTTTCTATGTCGTCTTCGTCGGTCTCTTTGATCTCCCCCGCCTTCTCCTTCTCCTGAGCGACGGCTACATCGACCTCTCGTTGCTCGCGCATAAGGTAGAGGGCGGCGGCGGCGGCGAGGCTGGACATCAGCGCAAACGGCAGAATAGGAAGCCCAGGAATGAAGCCAAACAGCAGCATCACGCCTGCGACCATCCACAGCGCGTAGGGGTGTTTGCTCAACTGCCCGTAGAGGGCTTTTTGCATCGTCTCGCGGCTGCCCGTTTTGGTCACCAACAACCCCGCCGCCGTCGAGACGATGAGCGCAGGTAGCTGGCTCACCAGCCCGTCGCCGATCGTCAGCACGGTGTAGTTTTGCGCCGCTTCGCCTGCGCTCAACCCCTGTTGAACGATGCCGATGATCATGCCGCCGATGATATTGATGAAGGTGATCAGAAGCCCTGCGATGGCATCGCCGCGCACGAACTTGGACGCGCCGTCCATCGCGCCGTAGAAGTTGCCTTCGGTTTCGAGTTCGCGGCGCCTTTCGCGCGCTTGCTCTTCGGGGATCAGCCCCGACGAGAGGTCGGCGTCGATCGCCATCTGTCGCCCTGGCATGGCGTCGAGGGTGAAGCGTGCCGCCACCTCGGCGATTCTGCCTGCGCCGCGTGTGATGACGATGAAGTTGATGATGACGAGAATTGCGAAGATGATCACCCCGATGACATAGTTGTTGCCGGCGACGAATCCTCCGAAGGCTTGGATGACCCTGCCCGCTGCGTCTGTGCCTTCGTGTCCTCGGCTGAGGATGAGCCTTGTCGATGCAACGTTCAGCCCGAGCCGTAGCATAGTTGCGATCAGAAGGATTGTCGGGAAGGCGTTGATCTCGATGGGGTTGGCGATCAGCATCACGACGATGAGAATGAAAATGGCGAAGCCAAGCGAAAGCGCGAGCGAGATGTCGAGAATCCATGTCGGCAGCGGGACGAGCAACAGCACGAGAATCATCAAGATTCCCAACGGCACGGCAAGATCGGTGAGCTTGCCAAGCTTGTTGAGCCCTTGCAACAGCGAGGGGGAAACAGCAGAAGTGGCGGGTTGTTCGGGGGTAGCCATAGTATTAAACCGTTGCGTTTAAACCGTTGCGTCCCGCAAGGGAGCGTCTTTAAAAATCGCCTGTGCCTTAGGGAGAGCTCTCTCGCGGCTCGCCTGCGTGTTCTGCGCCGTGTCCTTCGTTAGCGTAGCGATCGAGTTTACGGCGCAGCAGACGAATCGAAATGCCGAGAATGCTTGCCGCCTGCTGATGATCGCCATGCGCACCGTCGAGCGTCTCCAACACGGCTTCGCGCTCCACATGAGCAAGGGTGTTGTGGACGAGCGTGTTCGTGTTCGAATCTTTAGTTTCCGTTGCTGTTGCTGTCTCTGCGTTCTTCTCGTCCGCCTCTTCGTGGAAAGGAAGGATTTCCGCCTGGATCTGTTCGCCCTCAGCCAGCAGTACAGCGCGGTGAACGGCGTTTTCGAGCTCGCGGATATTGCCGCTCCACGCGTGCTGCGTGAGTGCTTCGAGGGCTTGCGGTGAAAAGGGTTTGTGAGCAACCGCGTTCTCGTCGGCGTACTTGTGCGCGAAATTTTCGGCGAGCGGGATGATGTCGTCCTTGCGCGCGCGCAACGGCGGCAGGGTGAGCGAGACGACATTCAGGCGGAAGTAGAGGTCTTCGCGGAAGCTGCCGCTGTTGCACACCTCTTGCATGTTGCGGTTGCTGGTCGCCAAGATTCGCACATTGACCTTGACCGGCTTGTTGCCGCCCAAGCGATCGATTTCGCGCTCCTGTATCGCGCGCAGCAGTTTAGCTTGCAAGCGCATGTCCATCTCGCTGATCTCGTCGAGCAGCAGGGTACCGTTGTTCGCCTGTTCGAATTTTCCCAAGCGCCGCGCGACCGCGCCGCTGAAGGCACCTTTCTCGTGTCCGAAGAGTTCTGATTCCAGCAGCGTCTCAGGGATAGCGGCGCAGTTGACGGCGACGAAAGGCATGCCTTTGCGCTTGCTGCTGACATGGATGTGTCGCGCGAGAATTTCTTTGCCCGTTCCCGATTCGCCGAGGATGAGAACGGATGCGTCGCTTTTAGCGATTTTCTCTGCCGTTTGAACAACCTTGCTCATGGCTGCGCTGCGATAGATCATGGTTGATTGCTCTTCCACCGCACTCTCCAGCAGGGCTGCGATGATGTCGGGGTCTGGCGGCAGCGGCAGATATTCGACTGCTCCCGCCTTGATGGCGGCAACGGCGTGTTTGGCATCGGCGCCCAGCCCGCAGGCGACAAGGGTTGCGGCGATTCGCTGCTCCCTCAAGTCTTGAGCGAAGGATGGGATGTCGCACTTGTCGTCGATCAACACGAGGTCGAAGGAGACATCGCCGCGCAGCATGTCTACGGCTGCCGCGGTCGTATCGACATGGCATATCTGACAGCCTCGTTTTTGTGCGACGGCGGAGGCTTTCGTCAGGTATCCTTCGAGTGCGCCAACGATCAAAAGTTTCATTTGTCAGTCGTTGTCTAAGAGTTGTTCTCTTGCCGGCAAGAGAGCGTTCAGCAACATCCTAAGTCGTCGTGGGTTCTCCTGCCTGCGGATGGAGATTGCGGCGGATATGTACATACGGTTGACCATATCTTCTTCTTCGGAGTTTTGCTCGAGCTTGCTGACGAGTGGAGTGAACACCATGTTGGAGAGGATAACGCCGTAGAAAGTTGTTAGCAGAGCCACCGCCATACTGGGACCTATTGTTGAGGGGTCGTCGAGCTGTGCGAGCATTTGTACTAGTCCGACCAGCGTTCCAATCAAGCCCATTGCGGGGGATAGTCCTGCGCCGCGTCTGAGGATTGTGATGGAGCGGTTGCGTGTCTGCGAGACTTGTTGCGCTTCGTTGGAAAGGATTCGAGAAATATCGGCATCGGTCGCGCCCTCTGCGATGAGTCGCAACCCCTTGGTGAGCATGGGTTGTCCTGAGACTTGCTGTACGGTGTTTTGGAATTGCAGCATGCCTCTCTGTCGGGCGACTTGCGACATTTGAAAGAGCTGTTCCGCCACCTCCTGCGGCGCGTTCTTCTCGCGCGAGATTGCGGTCATGGTATAGGTAAGTCCCTCTCGCAGGTCTCTGAGGCTAAAGCATGCCATCAGTACGCCGAAGGTGCCGCCGAGCACGATCATCATCGAGGGGGGGTTGACGAAAGCACCCGCCGAGCCGCCGCTGAAGATGGCGATTGCAACGAAGGCAAAGCCCATTAGCAACCCAAAGAGGGTGGCAAAGTCGAAGGTATAGTGCCTGCGAACAAGCCTGATTTGGGTCGCCGGAGCAGTTTCCTGAGTAGCCATAGAGGTATCTCCTGTAGGATTCTATTCGATACGAATAATTTCGGTAATACTGATCGCGAGACGATTCTCGCTCACCACAACTTCGCCGCGCGCAACAAGGCGGTCGTTGACATGGATGTCGATCGCTTCGCCCACCTTGCGATCCAGCTCGACGACCGAACCCGAACGCAACTTGAGAAGATCGCGAACTTGCAAGCGCACCTTGCCGAGAACCGCCGAAACGCGCACAGGCACATTGCGGACAATATCCAAATCCTGCGTCGGAGACATGCCGCTCGGCTGGTGCGTGTTCGCCAAAAGGTCGCTGCCCAAAAAATCGTCGTCGCTCATGCTACCTCAAAGTGTTGTTCGCTCGCGCGCGCTACATGTTTGTCTTGATGTTTATTTTGCCTATCTTGTACTTCTTCTTGTGTTTTTTCTTGTATTTTTTGTGCTTGAGCTTTTTTTGCTGTCTCGCCCTGTTCGCTTGCGGCGTTGGCGTTTGGCAGGTGCTGTTGCAAGGCTTGTTTCACCTCCTGCCAGAGAGAGTTGAATCGCCGTTCGACTTCTCCTTCTGCCCAAGCGATTTTGCAATCGGCTTTGGAAAAGGATGGATCGAAGTGAAACGAGACGAGCGTATCGACGCTCTTGTCGTCAGACAACAGCGCATCGACTTCCCCTCGTAGCAGGGATACGAGAGGCTGCGCTCCTTCGGCGAGGGTTATGGTCATCTGCGGAATGTTTTCGAAACGTTGCAAGATCGCCTTTAAAAAGAGTTGCACCTCCTTCTCGCCGTTCTCTTGTGCGAGCGCGGGCAGGGTCTTATCGAAGATAGCGATCATCAGCGCCATGAGTTCCGTGTCGCGTTTGTGCGAGGCTTCCTTCTCGCGTTGCATGAGCTGTTCGAGAAAAGTAGCGATCGTCTCGATTCGCTTGTCGGTGATCTGCTGCGCCAGCTCTTCGGCGCGTTGTTCGAGGGCGAAAGCGCGCTCCTTTTCACCGTCTTGGAATCCCTGTTTGTAACCGCTCTCGCGCCCTTCTGCCATCCCTCGCTCGTGCGCGGGCTTGCTCGCCTCTTCTTCTCCCTGTTGTTTTCCTTTGGCGAAAGCCTGCTCTGCCAGAAATATCTCTCGCTGCGATCGGGGTTTTGTTTCTACCCCCCAGCCTGGTTCGAACTCTCCGTTGTTGATGTCTTTGAGCGCGAGTTTTCCGTCGCCCGCATCCCTCAACGGTGCCTCTGCCTTCGCGCGTACTTGCTGCGGGCTGCCCAAGTCGCGCAGAGGCACGAAGGACGTCGAGGAGCCTTGCTTTGCCGAGCGCGAAGGCAGGTTTGCGGAAGGACGTTCGGTCGCTTTGAGACCTCCGACGAATCCGCTGACGAATCCGCCGTCTTTCTGCGCGGGGTTGTCTGTCGTTGCTTTTGGACTTACGAGACCCATCCGCCTGTCTCCTGTCCGCGTGGTACGACATCGATGACCCCTTCGGTCGAGAGTTCTTTAGCCAGTGTGACGAGCGCTTTTTGTGCTTCTTCGACTTTCCGCAGACGCACATCTCCGAGCGCCGCCATGTCCTCGCGCAGGATTCGCGCTGCACGATCGGACATGTTGCTGAAGAAGGATTCGCTGAGTTGGCGCGATGTGTTTTTCAACGCGACCGCCAGCGTATCGCGAGGAAAAGCGTTGATGAGGCTCTGCACCCCTTCGTTGTCGATGCGCACGAGGTCGTCGAGCGTAAACATGAGAGCTTTGACTTTTTCTGCCGACTTAGCATCCTGTCCTTCGAACAGGTCCATGAGCCTTGTTTCGGTCGCCCTGTCGAAGTTGTTGAAGATGTCGGCAAGCACTTCGTGAGTGTCGCGCTGTCGGCTTTTTCCGAGCGTTGTGACGAACTCGTTTTTCAAGGTTTTTTCGAGTTCGTCGACGACCTCTCGCTGCACATTGTCGAGGTTGACGATTCGGTTCATCACCTCGACATTTATATTGTCGGGAAAGAGTCCCATCACCTTCGATGCCTGTTGCGGGTTCATCTTGCTGAGAATGAGAGCGCTCGTCTGTGGATATTCGTTGATGAGATAGTTAGCAAGCATTTCGGGCGAGATTTGCGAGAGCTGCTCCCACATGCTGTATCCGTCTCCCGAGTTGCCTATTTGCCCCAGGATCTCTTCGGCGCGTTCCGGCGGCAGCGCGGCGCGCAGCAGTTTTTCAGCGATTGCGAAAGATCCGTTCAAGTCTGCGTTGCTCGTCACCTGCTGCACGAACTGCAATATGACATCCTCGACTTCGCCCGCCCTGATGCGTCCGACATCGGCGATGGCTTTTCCGATACGCTGCAACTCTTTGTCGTCGAAACGCTTCATCAGCACTTCGGCTTGGTGGTTGCCCATCGCCATAATCAGCACTGCCGCCTTGGCGCTATCGGGCAGGGAGCCAAGGCGCGTGTCGCTGAAAGCTCGCTCAGGCAGAGGGCGCGGGCGAGGGGGTTGAGAGTCGGTCATCGCAAAGGTTTGGAAAGAGGGGTTGCTGGCTTACTCGCCAAGCCATCCTCGGATGACGGCGTATGTTTCGTCGGGGTAGCGCGAGATCACATCGTTGAGTTTCGTCACCAACGAAGATTTTATCTTGCTCTCGATACCGTCGATGTTCATGGTTTCTTCGATCTCTTCGGCAGTCATCGGCACGCCCGCTTCGAACGAGCGCTGTCGTTCGGCAATTTCGGCTTCGACTCGCGCGCGTTGCAATGCCTGTTCTTCGCGCTGTGCTGCGAACAGACGGCGCATCATCGGAGCTATCACGACGAGGAAGGCGATCAGAAACACCCCTGCCAGGACTGTTTTTTCTACCAAATCGCCGAGTTCTCTGCCGCGCAGCCCCCACAGCGAGTCTTCGGCTTCCAACAAGGAAGCGTCATCTTCGAAGAACTGCATGTTGACGACCTCGACATTGTCCTGTCGGTTCGCCTGATCGTAGCCGATAGCCGAGCGCACGAGTCGTTCGATTTGCAAAAGCTCTTCTTCGCTCCGCGGCGTGTAGCGCGTTTCGCCGCCGTCGATGTCCTCGTAAGTGCCGTCGACGAGCACCGCGACCGATATTTTGGAAACTTGCCCTGGGGCGATGACGCGATTGACAAGCTTTTTCGTGATGTCGTAGTTGCGTCGTATTTCCGAGCGCGTCGATTCTTCGCGCGCTCCCGCCGCAAGCGCGAGATCCCTCAGCTGCGCTTCGGGCAGGTTGGTCTCCACCGAGACTTGTCGGTCGTTGGGGGTGGAGCTGCGCGTTTCTTCGTTGATTTCTTCGGACGAGCGCAGGACTTGTCCGTCGGTATCGAATATCTCTTCGTTGACGACGGTCTGCCCGAAGTCCAGCTCGACGCTGCTTTCGACGCGTACGTTGCTGATGCCGACTACGCTGCCGACCAGCGATTGCAACTGCTGCGCAAGGCGCGATTCGTAAGCCGAGCGAATCTCGTCGGGTGTCGATCCGAAGATGTTTTTTCCCTCGGCGTCGCTACGCGCGAGCAGGTTGCCTTGCGCGTCGGTGATAGCGACTCCCTCCGCGCTGAGGTCTGGCACGGCGGCAGCGACGAGATTCTGTATGGCGCGAATCTTCCGTCGTTCCAGACTATCTCCCGCTTTCGTGGTGACGATGATCGAGGCGGAGGAGGTTTGTTTGTTGCGCGAGAACAGCTCGCGTTTCGGCAGAACGATATGGACGCGCGCGTTCGATATCCCTTCGACCGAGACGATGGTTCGCGCCAACTCTCCTTCGAGCGCACGCACGCGATTGATCTCTTGGACAAAGCTGGAGGTGCTGAGCCCTTGTTCGCGGTCGAAGATCTCGTAGCCCAGCGATGCGGCGCGAGGAAGTCCTTCTTCGGCGACGAGAATCCGCGCCTCCCCGACCTGTCGGCTAGGCACCATGATGCGCACTCCCTCCGCCGCTTCGCGGTAGGGAATCTGTTGGCGCGATAGCAGCAGCGTCACCGCGCGCGAATCTTCGGGCGAAAGGTTGTCGTAGAGCAGGGAGTAGGAATCTTGGCGGAGCAAAACCAACAACGAAAAGCCGAGCAAGCCGACACCGACAAGACCGATAGCGATCCATCGGTTCGTGCCTTGTTGCATCCATGCTAACAGTCGTTCCAGCATTCTCTTTTTTTCCTCCTTCTTCCTCTGTCTGCCTTGCTTCTTCAAAGATTCTTCGACGATGCTAGTCACCGATTCGGAATCTCTTACGAATCTTTGGATACTAACATAATTTTTTATTTCTTGCAATAAAAAATTATCGAACCTCTAGAATCACCCCTCCCCGACAGAAGGCAAGGAAGGCTCCGAGGGCGCGGGCGATAACACTTGTGTTTCTCCCGTCAAATCTTGCTTCCCCTCTCGTTTAGGCAGCTGCGGCTTGCTCAAAGGTTTCGGAAGCCCTACGGGCTTGACCCCCTCCTTGAGCGCCTTCTTCGCAAGAGGTTTCATAAGAGGTTTTGCCAAAGGTTTTGCCAAAGGATTAGCAAGAGACGAAGCTACGTCTTTTATGAAACGAAAGACGGGCTTGCCATCTTCAAGGTCGATTTTTGCCGTGCCGCCATGCTTGAGGCTACCGAAGAGCAGCGCGTCGGCAAGGGGTTTTTTTATTTTCTCCTGCATCACGCGCGCGAGCGGCCTTGCGCCCATCGCGCTGTCATAGCCCTCGCGTGCCAGCCAGCGTCTCATTTTTGCGCTCATCTCCAACGAGACCTTACGATCTTCGAGTTGCATCTCGAGGTCGAAGGTGAACTTTTCGACGATCTTCTCGACGACATCCATACCCAAGCTACGGAAAGGTACGACCGCATCCAAACGATTGCGAAACTCAGGCGAGAAGGTCTGCTTGACGGCGTCTTGGCTATGCTCGGAGCCTATCTCCCTTTCAAAGCCGAACGCCCCCTTGTCGCGATCGAGCGCGCCTGCGTTCGTCGTCATTACGATCACCGTGTGTCGAAAATCGATAGCTTTACCGTTGTGATCGGTCAGTTTTCCGTAGTCCATGACTTGCAACAGAATGTTGAAGACATCGTGATGTGCCTTCTCGATTTCGTCGAGCAGCAACACGGCGTGAGGATTTTTGTCGACGGCATCTGTGAGCATTCCCCCTTGCTCGAATCCGACATAGCCTGGCGGTGCTCCGATCAAGCGCGAGACGGCGTGTCGTTCTCGATACTCGGACATGTCGAAACGATGCAACTCGACTTGCAAGCAACGAGCCAGCTGTCGCGCCACCTCTGTTTTTCCGACCCCCGTCGGCCCTGCGAAGAGGTAGCAGCCAATGGGTTTTTCTTTTTCGCGCAAGCCCGCGCGCGAGAGCTTGACGGCATCGACGACCCTCTCGATTGCTTCGTCCTGCCCGAAGACCAGCGTTTTCATGTCCCTTGTCAGCGTCTTGAGCTTTCCCGTATCCGAGCGCGAGAGATGGCGCGGCGGAATGCGCGCGATGGTAGCGACGATCGCTTCGATGTTTTTGACGGTCACAATTTTCTGCCGCTTGTTTTTGGGCAGCAGGCTCTGCTGTGCGCCTGCCTCGTCGATGAGATCGATCGCCTTGTCGGGCAGTTTTCGCTCGTGGATGTAGCGCACCGAAAGTTCGACGGCAGCCCGCACCGCCTCGTTATCGTAGCGCAGGTTGTGAAACTCTTCGTACTTAGACAGCAAGCCTTTGAGAATGGCGATGCAGTCGTCGCTGGAGGGTTCAGGGATGTCGATCTTTTGGAAGCGTCGAGACAGGGCGCGATCTTTTGCGAAGGTGCTTTTGTATTCTTTGTAGGTCGTAGCCCCGATGCATCGCATGGCTTGGCTCGCCAGCGCGGGTTTCAGAATGTTCGATGCGTCGAGCGCACCGCCTGAAGTTGCGCCTGCGCCGACGATGGTGTGAATCTCGTCGATGAAGAGGATGGCGTCGTTGCGCGCTTCGAGCTCTTTGATGATCTCCTTGAGCCTCTCTTCGAAATCGCCTCTGTAGCGCGTGCCTGCGATCAGCGCGCCCATGTCGAGGGAGAAAAGGACTTTTCCTGCCAGTGCCTCGGGATGTTCTCCCTTCTGTATGGCGAGCGCGAGTCCTTCGACGATCGCCGTCTTGCCGACGCCTGGATCGCCTACCAAGAGGGGATTGTTCTTTGTCCTCCGTGCGAGAATTTGCAAGGCGCGCGTCGTCTCTGTGCTGCGTCCGACGAGAGGATCTATCTGTCCCCGCTCGGCTTTCAAGTTGAGGTTGCGGCAGAAGACAGATAGCGGCGACGGGCGAGGGCGCATTTCATGCGGATGGTTAGTTTCTTCTCCTGCCTCGAAGCCGTCGCTGTGCGGCGCGCCTGCGTTTTCCGAGAGTCCTGCCTCTGCGATTCCTTGCACTTTGGCGATACCGTGGCTGATGTAGTTCACCGCATCGAAGCGTGTCATGTCTTGGCGTTGCAGGAAGTAGGCGGCGTGGCTTTCGCGCTCGGAGAAGAGGGCGACGAGCAAATTTGCTCCTGTCACCTCGTGCTGATCGGGCGACGACTGCACATGCACAGCCGAGCGTTGCAGGACACGTTGAAAACCAGCCGTCGGACGCGCGTCCTTTTCCGAGACGAGAAAGTCCAAATCGTTATCAAGGTAGGTCTTGATTTCTTGCCGCAGCTTGTCCAAATCCACGCCACAAGCGCGCATCACCGCAGAGGCGTCGCGGTCGTCGATCAACGCTAGCAGAAGGTGTTCCAGCGTCGCGTATTCGTGCCGTCGCTTCTGCGCATTTTCCAACGCGCGGTGCAATGTCTGTTCTACAGAGTCTGAAAGCATGGTATCTCGTCCTTACGCTTGTTTTTTATTTTCGTCTTTACGCTTGTTTTTATTCTTGGTCTTTTTCGATGACGCACTGCAACGGATGTTCGCTCGCTCGCGCCGCGCCCACCACTTGAACTGCTTTAGTCTCGGCGATGTCGTAGGGATAGCGTCCGCAGATGCCTACTCCTTTCTTGTGGACTTGCAGCATGATCAAAACAGCTTCCTGATGCGAGCGTTTGAAAAGGGCTTGCAAAACACCGACGACGAACTCCATCGGAGTGTAGTCGTCGTTGAGTAGCATAACCTTGTAGAGCGGTGGAGGCTTGACTTTGGATTTCTCTTTCAGCAGCGCGTGGCTTCCTACACCTGCCCTTTGTCCTGTTCTTGTCCTTTCGGCGACATCGGTCGGCTCGAAATCCGCCTCCAAGGTCGCCTCTATGGTTGCCTCCAAGGTTGCCTGCTCGCTCGCCCCTCGCACGGCATCGCAGACGCGCGAAACAAGGGGGGAGGACATAAACTGCGGTGCCTCTGCGTCTTGCATAAAGGCGAGCATAGCACGATACTACCGACAAGACAAGTCGTAGCACCACTCAAAAAAACTCAACAGAGAATTGGAAAGTTTTTTCGACGGAGAATCGTTTGCAGCAATTGCCTCCTTGCGTCTGTTCGTGTGTGCGGGCGCGTTGGTCGCGGATCGTTTGTTCGAGCGGATTTTCTTTGCGCCGTGGTTGCATCCTGTCGTCTTGTTGGGGTCGCTCGTCGAGCGAGCGGAAAGGAAGTTTAACCGCGCGGGGTTTGTCTCGCGTTTTTGGAGGGGTGCTTTCGTGTGCGGCGGCTTCGTGGCACTGGCGTTCGGAGCAGGTTTTCTTGCCGACAGGATGTTGTGGCAGGCGGGCGGGGGATGGGGAGGATGGGGATTAGTTTGGGTTGGGATAGGAGGGAGCTGCGTGTGCGGGGTGGTGATCGCGCACGCGAGCCTAGATCGCCATGTTGGTTCTGTCGAGCGTGCCTTGCGCGAGGGCAAACTCGCACAGGCGAGGGGAGGGCTTTCGCACCTTGTCGGACGCGAGACGCGCGCGCTTTCCAAGGACAGGGTTGCGCGCGGCGCATTGGAGAGTTTGGCGGAGAACTGCTCGGACGCCACGATTGCTCCGTTGTTCTACTATGTTCTCTTCGGGTTGGGAGGCTTGTTTGCCTACAAGACGCTCAACACTTTGGACAGCATGGTTGGCTATCGAGGTGCGCGATTCGGGTTGTTCGGTCGCTTTGCGGCGAGGCTGGATGATGTAGCAAACCTTGTTCCGTCTCGTATCACGGCGTGGTCGTTTAGCTTCACGGCATTTTGTTTGCGAGGATTATCGGGACGCGATGCTTCGCGGGTGTTGCGGCGAGATGCGCTTTCGGTGCGAGATTGGGTTAGGGAGGGTTTTGTGAGTTCTCCGAACGCCTCGCACCCCGAGGCGGCGATGGCGGGGGCTTTGGGCGTGAGGGTTGGCGGGGTGCGAGAGTATCGCTTACACGGAGAGGTATGGAAGGCGGGAGAGGAGATCGGGGATGGGGGGCAACCTTCTTGGCGTGATATTAGACGCGCTCGCAGATTTGTTCAGAATGCGGTATGGTTGTTGATCGCTTTTGCGGGCGGTAGCGTTGGGGGGAGTTGGATACTTTTCGGATAACATGGGGCAGGAGATATGATGCCAGAGTTTTTATTGTTTATTGCGGGGTTGGTAGCGGGAGCGATCGATGCTGTTGTGGGGGGAGGCGGATTGATTGGCATTCCTGCTTTGTTATTGTATGGCGTTGTTCCTCTGCAGGCTTTATCGACGAACAAGTTGCAGAGTATTGTTGGCAAGGTTGTTGCGACGACGCGGTATTTTCGGGCGGGATTATTTGAGGGAGTATCGTTTCGTGTTGTGATGTTGCGTTATGTTGTGCCTTGCCTTGTTTGGGGGAGTGTGGGTGCTGTGTGTGCGACTTTGTTAGATTCGGCTTTCTTAGAGTTGTTGATACCGGTTATTTTGTTAGCTGCGTGCGGTTATTTTTTGTGGCGTGCTTGGGAGGAGCGAGGTCAGAACTTAAAAAATAAAAACAAGAAGATTGACGACAAGAGCATCGACAAGAAAGGGAAATGTTGGGAATATATTGTGATGCGTGGGGTTAGTTTTTATGATGGGATTTTTGGACCTGGCGCGGGGACATTTTTCTTGTGGGTTTTGACGGGGATAGGGGGGATGGGGTTGCGGGGTGCGGTTGCTTTGACGCGTGTTTTGAATATGTCGAGCAATTTTGGTGCGTTAGTTATTTTTTCTTTTACTGTTGGATTTGCGTGGCGTGCGTGGTTTGTGATGGTTGCGGGGCAGATTTTGGGGGCGATGTTGGGGAGTTTTCTTGTGTTGAGGATTTCGATTTTTGGGTTATGGGTTGGGGTGAGTGTGTTGACGGGGGGGATGGCGGTGGTGCTGTTGATGAGGTAGAACTTATCTGTGCGCTTTTTGATTAGGTAACATACGCAAGACGAGCGAGCCGTAGGCGAAGTGAGTTTTGCGCATGGGGGGTGTGGGGGGACGCAGTCCCCCCGCAAAAAGCGCGCCGCGAGCGGGCGCGTAAACCCGAGAAGGGTTACGCGCCTTCTACACACTTTGCGCGAAGCTCAAAGTGTGTAGATAAAGCGCAATTCGTGCGCGAGGGGATAAATTCCCCCCGCTGACGCGGGGTCTTCGTGGGGGGAATTTATCCCCCCACACCCCCCGCGCACGCTTCGCGTGCGCATGTTTTGCACCCGTCAATACGCTACCGCACGCGCTCGCAAAAATAACTCGCCCTCCCCCCCCGCATAACCCGCACAACACATCCCCCACAACCCCGCCTCCTGCAAATCTCCCCCCCACGACCATAAACACACAACCGCATCTGAAAATAACCCAACTCCCCATCTCCCCCACGATAATCCCGCAACGAACTGCCCCCCATAGAAATAGCAGCCAATAAAACCTTCCTAATATGCAAAACAATCCTGCCACACTCAACACGCGAAATAACCCCCCCACGCCGAAAAGGATGAACCCGCGCACCCCACAAAGCCTCATTAACATAAATGTTCCCCAATCCCGCAATACAACCCTGATCCATCAATATATCCTTAATTATTCTCCTATCACCCCTGCCCCCCTTCGTGATTCCCTTGGCAACAACATTCCATAACCACTTCCCCGTAAATTCCTCCGACAAAGGCTCTATACCCATCCGACCTAACCTCAAAGAGTCATGCGAATCCTCCCCCCCCTCCGCCAACTCCATAAAGCCAAACCGCCTTGCATCCTCATAATATAAACCACCCCCCCCGACAAACCGAACGCAAACATGCCTATGCCGAACAACCTCATCATCATCTCCCTCGCCAGAAAACCATAACAACCGCCCCGACATTCCCAAATGCACCAGCCATAAAAACTCCCTACCCCCCTTACAACAAACGATCACAATCAACTTTCCCCTACGAGAAACCCTAACAATTCTCGCCCCCTCCAAAACCTCGCAAAAATTTTCAGGAAAGAAAAAACGCAAATTCTTCCTGTGAAGAATAACCCTCCCTATCTCTCGCTCCCCCATCACCCCATCGAGATAACGACGGATAGTCTCAACCTCCGGCAATTCAGGCATTTGCTAAAGACTCTCTAACTTATGGAAGAATCGCCTCATTTTGTCAAAATCCTTGCGCCGAGGATTCCCCTCCTCCGCCAACGACGAGGAAAGATCAACCGCATCAGGACGCACCACCGCCACCGCCTCAGCAATGTTGCGCTCGTTCAAACCTCCCGCTAGAATGCGCGGCTTGCAACGCGGAATCTCCTCCAAAATTCGCCAATCGAACGCCTGTCCGCTCCCGCCCCCAAAAAAAGTTTTTTCCAAAGTTTTTTTCGAGGTTTTTTTCAAAGTTTTCTTTAAGAGGCTGTCGAAAAGATGCGCCTCCACAGCCAAATATTGTTCGGGTTGCTGCGGATTGCGCAAGAAGTTTTTATCGACACGGAAAGCCTTGATGGTAGGAATGCTATCGTTGAGTGCTCGACAAGTTTCAGGTGTCTCGCTGCCTTGCAGCTGTATTTTTTTGAGCCCCACCTCCCTAGCAATATCAAGGACAACTCGAGGCTCCTCATCTACGAAGACTCCGACGAAAACAGCATCCGACGGCGATGCCCGAACAAGCCTCCGCGCCGCATCAAGCGAGAGGTATCTCGGCGAGCAAGGAGCGAAAATGATGCCGAGCATGCTCGCCCCAAGCTGAAGGCTGAAGAGAGCATCGTCTTCGTGCGTGATGCCGCAGATTTTGACGCGCATTTTAATTAACGCACATAGCGCGTTGCTCGCTACGCGCGTCCGTAAAGATGTTGGGACATCAGGGCAGAATGGGCGGAAAGAATGTCCAAAACAAGGCGAGCGCAGAGAGCAGCAGCAGGATGACAGCAAAAACAAGACTTTTCATGGCGACAAGGGGGTAAGGAATCGAGCAGGAATCGGTAGAAGTGTAGAGGATTTTATTTTTTTTGTCTTTTTTCTTGCATGAGGGGGATATTTTCCCATAAAATGGTGCAAAGTGCAACAAAGTGGATTGCTCTCCCTTGTCTCCGCTTTCGCGCCTCACGTCGCCTCAACGCGCCTCTTCTGTCACCCCTTCTGCTTATGTCTGTTTTGCGAACCTTCAGCGGCACTTACAGGAATCGTCTTGACGCGAAAGGACGCGTCTCGTTGCCCTCCGAGTTCCGCCAAGCGCTTGTGCAGAACTACAACCACAATGAGGGGACTGAATCTCACCCCCAAAACCAAGCAGCCCAAGCAGCCCAAGCCGACATTGAGTCGAACGGCGACTTTGAAGACGAAAAAGCCGTCTACGCCTTTCCCTCTCCGCGCGGCAATCGTCTGGAGGCACTCTGCCCTGCGCACTTCCACAGCATCTGCACGACGATAGAAACGACGACCGCCATGTTCTCGGACGACGAGGACAGCCTGATGGCACAAATTGTAGCCGCCGCGCGCAGGCTTTCCTTCGACAACAACGGCAGGATTCTTCTTCCGAAAGATTTTTTGGAAGCGATCGATCTGCGCGAGGTCGCCGTCTTCGTAGGCTTCGCTCGCCGCTTCGTCATCTTCAGCGAGCAAAGTTTCGAGCGTTGGAACAAGGAGCGTTTGAAACAAACCCTCGCCCCCTTCGCCAACCCTCCGCCACTGAGCTAAACCACCATGGGCAAGAGAACAACACAGAGAACACCACGTACGCCACGGACGCACACGAGCGTCATGACGCGCGAGGTCGTCGAGCTGTTCGCTCCGCTCGGCGAGGGGCTGGTGTTGGACGCAACCTTCGGACGCGGCGGACACGCGCGCGCGCTGCTCCAAGAAACGTCGTGCCGTATCATCGCCCTCGATTGCGATCCTGAAGCCATCGCCTACGGCAAAAACGAGCCATTCTTTCAAGCGCACGCCGCACGTTTCTCGCTCGCGCAAGGCTTCTTCGCACAAAGCGTAGAGCTGCTGGGCGAACGCAATCTCCACAGCCTCGATGGTGTCCTGTTCGACTACGGACTCTCGTCGCCCCAACTCGACAACCCCCAACGAGGATTCTCGTTTCAACAAAAAGGACCGCTCGATATGCGCATGGCTCTTGCGGGCGAAAGCGCACAAGAGTTTCTCGAACGCGCATCCGAAGAAGACCTCACCCAAGCCCTGTACCTATGCGGAGAGCAAAACGCACGGCGCATCGCACGCGCCCTCGCAGAAGCACGCGCTGAGGGTAGCCTGCCGCAAGATACCCTCGCGCTCGCAACGCTGGTGCGCGCACAAAACAAACGCTACACACGCATCGATGCTGCAACAAAAACCTTCATGGCGCTACGCATCGCCGTCAACTTCGAGCTCGCGCAAATCGCGCAAGGCTTGCAGCAAGCCGACCGCCTGCTACGCACGGGCGGAAGGATGGTCGCCATCGCCTTCCACTCGTTAGAAGACAGAATCGTCAAGCGGCAATTTTCGACATGGACAGGACACGACAAGACAGGCGAGCCACGCCACCGCGCGAGCCCGCAAGACCTGCCGAGCGAGAGCAACGATGCGCTGCTGCCTTCGCCCGCTCGTGCTCCCTACCGCGCGCTTGTGCGTCGCCCCCGTCGCGCGAGTGCGTTGGAAGTTTCCGAGAATCCGCGCGCGCGTAGCGCACGCTTGCGTGCGGTCGAAAAGATATTCGGTAAGATACCGAGGGCTGCTTGATGAGACGCGCGCTGACTTGGCTGGGCTTGCTGGCCTTCTTTCTGACGCTTGGCTTCGCCTTGCAGAAGAACACGAATCTGCGCTCGGTGCGCTTTGAGGTCTCAAAGCTGGAGCGCTCGATCGCGGAAGAGCGCTCTCGTCTGGGTGTCTTGCGCGCCGATTACGCCAACCTGACTCGCCTGACGCGCTTGGAGCAACTTGCCGTCAAGCACTTCCAAGAGCTGCGCGTAGCCGACCCGCGTCAGGTGCGCGTCTTGGAGGCGGAGAACGCGGCGGAAGAGTTGCGTGCGAGCGTCCCTCCTGCGCCGCCTCAAGAGCAAGTTTTGGGACAAGCCTTGACCTTTGAGCTGCTGCGATGAGCGTCGAGAGCTCCGAGGCACGCTATTGGCGTCGTTTGCGTGAAAGTCGCGCACGGCTGCTTGTGTTGAGCGTGGTTTTTTTCGTCTTTTTGGGAGCCTTGAGTTTCCGTCTGCTGCGTCTGCCCTTTTGGGAATCGACGCTTGCCGCACGCGCGCAACAGAACAGCGCGTCGTCGCAGTTTCACGCGCGCGCCGACATTCACGATCGCAACGGCGTGCTGTTGGCATCGGACTTGGAGGTTTCGAGCTTGAATGCCGATGTGCCTCTGATGCGCCGCGCGGGCGTAGACCTGCCCGATGCGGCACGACGCCTGTCGCAGGTGCTGCCGCAACTCGACGAAGCGCGCTTGCACGCGCGCTTGGAGCGCGGCGGACGTTCGCGTTTGTTAGCGCGCCTGCTGCCGAGCGAAGCCTTTGCGGTGCGGGGTTTGGGTATTCCTGGCATCCACCTGATCTCGCGCCCGACGCGTCTGTATCCGCACGGCGATCTGTTTGCGCATGCCGTGGGTTTCGTCAACATCGACAACATTGGACAGAGCGGTATCGAGCTTAGTCAGAACTCGCGCTTGCAACGCGACTCTCGGCCGCTCACGCTCACCTTGGACGAGCTGTTGCAGCATATTCTGCGCAAGCATTTGGAGAGTGCCTATATCGCGCACGAGGCGCGCGCTGCCTGCGGTGTGATACTAGATGCAACCACCGCCGAGATTTTGGCGTTGGTGTCGTTGCCTGTCTTCGATCCGCATCGTCCTTCTAAGATCACGCCCTCGCAGTATTTCAACTGCGTCGTGCAAGGCAACTACGAGTTAGGATCGATCTTCAAAATTCTGACCGTGGCGATGGCGTTGGAGAGCCGCATAGCCTCGCTCGATAGCATCTACGATGTGCGCGAGCCGATCGTCTTTGCCAACAAGAAGATCTCCGACATCAAACAGAGCGCGCGTCCTCTGACGCTGGAAGAAGTTTTCATCCATTCGTCGAATGTAGGCGCAGCAATGATCGCACGCGACTTGGGAGCGTTGTTGCAGGAACGCTACCTCTCGGATTTCGGAATGCTGGATGTCTTGCCCGTCGCCTTCGAGGGAAAGAGCCGACCTTTGCTCTCGTCTGGCTCGCCAGAGCTGCGCGCCATGACGATCGGATTCGGACACGGCATCGCCGTATCCCCATTACACTTGGCGAGCGCCGTCGCAGGATTGGTGAGCGACGGCATCGTGCGCTCGCCTGTCATCGTCAAGGACGCGCTCTTCGAGCAATCGCACGCGCGTGTGCTGTCGGAAGAAACTATCGCTCAGCTGCGCCGCTTGCTGTTTGACAACATCGAGCACGGAACGGGAGCGCGCGCAAGCGTGGCAGGCTACGCCTTGGGCGGCAAGACAGGCACAGCCGAAAAGCCCATCCGCACGAGCGAGGGAATAGCCTACGGACACGAGAAGGTCGTCTCTTCCTTCATCGGCGTCGTGCCGATCGACGCGCCGCGCTATGTCGTCTTTACCATGCTCGACGAGCCGCGTAGCGACAGCGACGACTTGGCTGCCGTCAACTCCTCGCGCGTCATGACGCGCGCCATCGCCGCAATCTTCCGCGATGTGATCGTCGCGCGCGGTATTCAACGCAACAACCCGCAAGTATTTAACCAAAGCCCCGCAAAAGAAGCGAGCCTCCAATCGTCACAACGCATCGCCGAAGATGGCGGCGATGGCACGGCACAATGACGATCTCAACGACAGATTGGACGAACGAAGCCGTGTTGCGGCAGATCGAGGGTTTGTCCTGCGACAGTCGCAAGGTGAGGAAGGGGTGGCTGTTCGTAGCACTTCAAGGCGAGGCGGCAGACGGAGCGCACTATATCGAACAAGCGTTGGAGCAGGGCGCGCGTGCGATTTTGCTCAGGACGGGGGTTGCCAAAAAATTCTCGCAAAAATTCTCGCATTTTGCCGAAGAGCCGCTGTGGCTGGAGTGCGATGAGCCGCGCAAGCGTTATGCCGAACTGGCGGCTGCGTGGTGGCAGAAGGTGCCTGAAACGCTCGTCGGAGTGACGGGGACGAACGGAAAAACCTCCAGCGTGTTCTTTCTACAACAAATGTGGTTTGCAGCGGGCGCACAAAGCGCGTCGATCGGAACGCTGGGCGTGGGGCGCAAAAATAATGTTTTTGATAAGAAACACGATAGCGGACTCACGACCGCCGAGCCGATGGCTCTGCACGCTCTACTCGCAAGTCTAGCGGAAGAGGGCGTTTCGCATTGCGCGCTAGAGGCGTCCAGCCACGGGTTAGCGCAGCATCGCCTCGACGGGTTGCGCTTCAAGGCTTGCGTGCTGACGAACTTCTCGCGCGACCATTTGGACTACCACAAAAGCTGGGAGGCTTATCGAGCTGCAAAAACACGTCTGTTCGACGAGCTACTGGCAGAGGGAGGATGGATGATCCTGCCACACGCCGATTCTTTAGCAGAACAGCTGATCCAAAAAATCGACAAAAAGATAAAGGTCATGCGCACGCATGTGGCAGAGGGAGACAAGGCGCACGATATAGCAGACGACACCTTGCAAGCCTTCGATGTTGTGCGCGCTGCTGGGCGGACAAAGTTTTCTCTGCGCTTGCGCTGCAAGAATTTTTTCGGCGACAAGGAGATCGTGTTGGAGGATCTTGAGGTGGGCTTCGAGGAGTCCTTTCAGTTGCACAATGTTTTGGGCGCGCTTGCAGGCTTCTTAGTCACCGATCTGGGGTGTGCCAAGTCTTGCTTTTGGAACATCGCTTGGTTGCGCACAACGCTGCGGGGTTTGCGTTGCGCGCGCGGTCGAATGGAGATATTTCTGCATCCTGTTTTTTCTGCGCGCGTCTATGTCGATTACGCGCACACGCCGCAAGCTTTGGAGGAAGTCTTACGCGAGGGTCGCCGTTTGGCAGAGCAGCAAGGCGGCAAGCTCGTTTGCGTCTTCGGCTGCGGGGGGGATCGAGATCGCGAGAAACGCTTTGAGATGGGAAGGATTGCGGGGCTGCTTGCCGACAGGATCGTTGTGACCGACGACAATCCGCGCAACGAAGATGCCGCCTCGATTCGCGCGGCGATCATCCAGCCCTTGCGCGACGAGGGGATCCCTCACGAAGAGATAGGCGAGCGCAAACTTGCCATCGAACACGCGATCGCCCAGCTCAACGCGGGCGATGTGGCGATCGTCGCGGGCAAGGGACACGAACAGGGACAGCTTGTCGGCAGCAAGCTCATCCCCTTCGACGACGCTACCGTCGTGCGCGAGCAGCTGCAACGATTGCAACCTCCCTTGCAATCTTCCTCGCAATCCTCAAGGTTGGAACAAGTCTGATGCTCTACGAAGAGAACGAGATTGCGCGCGCGTTGGGTCTCTCTTGCGGCAGCCCTGCTTTGAGCGGCGTTTCGATCGACTCGCGCACCATAGAAAAAGGCGATGCTTTTTTTGCGCTGAAGGGCGAGCGGATCGATGCAAGCCATTTTGTCGAACAAGCCTTCGAGCGAGGGGCTGCTTGTGCGCTCGTCGCCGCTGGCTCGCTTTCCGAGCAAGACGGGAGCTGGCAGGAGCGGACACTAGAGGTGGAGGATGTCGAAAGCGCGCTGGTGCGTTGCGGCTGTTATGCGCGCGGGCGCACGAGCGCGCGTATAGTTGCCATCACGGGCAGTTTAGGCAAGACCTCGCTACGCGCGATGCTCCAAGAGTTGCTGCCTGGCAAGGTGAGCGCAAGCCGCGGCAACTTGAACAATCATATCGGTGTGCCGCTCTCGCTCGCGCGCATGGCACGCGATTCCGATTACGGCGTCTTCGAGCTCGGCATGAACCACGCAGGCGAGATTGCCAAACTCAGCGCTTGGGTACGCCCGCATGTGGGTGTCATCACATCGATCGCCGCCGTGCACAGCGAATTTTTCAAAAACTTGCAAGGCATTTGCGATGCTAAAGCAGAACTGCTGGACTGGGTGAGCGAGGTAGCCTTGCTCCCTGCTGACGAGCCGCACGCCTCGCGTCTGCGCGCGAAGGCGGAGGAGGCAGGCATTGCGCGCCTCGCCTTTTTTGGTCATGAGCAAGCAAGCGACTATGTCTTGCAAGAGTGCCACGACAGCCTTGATGCGAACGACGACAAGGTCTCTGTGCGTGCAACCTTTCCTCAAGGCAATGCCGATTCTCGGGAGCTTCGATGGCAGGTGGGAGGACGAGGCGATGCGCGCGCGCTCGCAAGCCTCTGCGCCTTGGCGGTTTGCGATTCGCTCGGGCTTGTGCTTGAGGAGTTGCTGCCACGTTTTGCCGAACTGCGCTCGCCTAAGGGACGCGGCAGGATTGAGCGTCTTTCTATTGCCCAACCCTTGCGGCGTATCCGCCTGATCGACGAGAGTTACAACGCCTCGCCGCAGGCGGTGCGGAACGCGCTTTCGGTGCTCTCTCGTTTTCCATCGCGCCGTCTTGCAGCACTCGGCGACATGCTGGAGCTGGGGGCGGAGGGGGCGCGTTTGCACGCCGATCTCGCCTCAATTGCGGCGCGTTGCTGCGACCTCGTTTTCACCTGCGGAACGCTGAGCGAGGCACTGCACAAGGCTCTGCCGCGCCATCTGCGCGGTGCGCACAGCAGCGACGCAGGTGCGTTGGCGAGAACGCTCTACGCCCGTTTGAAGGACGGCGACACGCTGCTCGTCAAGGGTTCGTTCGGAAGCCACATGGCGACGGCGGTCTCCTACTTGGAACAGCGCGCTGTCGGACACGGATACTAATTTTTTCCAAGGAGACTGACACGATGGCAACCTACCTTTCAGGCTACGCGGATATTTCTATTCTCTTTAACCTGTTTCGTTACTTGAGCTTTCGCGGCGGCGGAGCGTTGCTCTCTTCGATGCTGTTGAGCCTCGCGCTTGGTCCCTGGCTGATCGCCAAGCTGCGCACGATGCAGCAAGGCGGTACGACGGTGCGCGAAGACGTGCCGAAGACGCACCTTGCCAAGACGGGAACGCCGACGATGGGAGGATTCTTGTTGCTAGCATCGTCGTCGATGTCGATTCTCTTTTGGGCGGATTTGCGCGTCGTCAGCGTTTGGATCGTGCTACTGCTCTTTTGGGGATTCGGCTTCATCGGCTTTTTGGACGATATCCGTAAGATTCGCCATGGCTCGAAAGGTATCTCGGCGCGCGTCAAGCTGGTAGCCGAGCTTTTGGTCGCAGGTAGCGTATGCACCATCTACCTGTGGCTCAGCGATCTACCCTTCGCATTGAGCCTCGCCATACCCGTCTTCAAAGACCTCGTCTATGATTTGGGGATCTTCTACCTTTTGCTTTCGATGTTCCTCATCATTGGCAGCGCGAACGCTGTGAACCTCACCGACGGGCTGGACGGGCTTGCTACCGGTCCTCTGATCGCAGCGTTGGGATGCTTCGGCTTGATCGCATACCTGAGCGGACACGCTATCTTCGCAGCGCACCTGAACATCTTCTATATTCCCGACGCAGGCGAGTTGGGGGTGATGTGCGCCGCCTTGGCAGGATCGTGCCTCGGCTTCTTGTGGTTCAACGCGCCGCCCGCTAGAATCTTCATGGGCGACACGGGTTCGCTCTCGATGGGCGCCGCATTGGGCGCGATGGGCGTCATCACGAAGCACGAGATCGTCTTGGGTATCATCGGAGGATTGTTCGTGCTGGAAACACTCTCGGTGATCGTGCAAGTCGCATCGTTCCAGCTTTTCGGCAAGCGCGTCTTTGCAATCGCTCCGCTGCATCATCACTTTGAACAACGCGGCTGGGCGGAGGCGACGATCGTGATTCGTTTTTGGATCGTCTCAATCCTGTTCGCGCTGCTGGGGCTTGCTACCCTGAAGATCCGTTAGTTAGATAGAGTAGATAGACATGTCTGAAGCCACCTGCCCGATCTCGCTTACGCGCTACCGCGCCAAGACGGTGTGTGTTTTGGGCTTGGGCGCATCGGGACTCTCCAGCGCGCGCGCGCTCCGCCGCGGCGGAGCTCAAGTCTATGCGTGGGACGATCAACTTGAGGCACGCGACAACGCCGCCGCCGAGGGCTTGACCCTGACAAACTTGAACGACGATGAGCCGATGCGCGACAGTGCCTGCCTCGTCGTTGCGCCAGGCGTACCTCTGTCGCACGAGGCAGTGAAGAACGCGCGCTTTTGGAACAAGCCCGTCGTGGGAGATGTGGAACTCTTTTGGCAAGCCTATCCGAAGGCACGCATAGTCGGCATCACGGGAACGAACGGCAAATCGACTGTGACCGCGTTGCTCGGGCATCTCTACCGCGCCTGCGGCAGAAGCGTTCAGGTGGGCGGCAACTTAGGACTGCCCGTCCTCTCGTTCGAGGCGATGGCGAACGAGGGCGATGGTGCCGATATCGTCTTGGAACTCTCTTCCTTCCAGCTCGATCTGATCGACAAGGCACACTTTGCCGTGGGAGTGTTGTTGAACATCGCCGCCGATCACTTGGATCGCTACGATACGATATCCTCCTATATCGAAGCAAAGATGCGCGTTGCCCGCAACGCTCATACTAACGCAGAAGACCTGCTCGTATGCGGTATCGACGACGCGCACGCGCAGCGCACCTTCCTGTCGCTGACGAAGGAGGGATTGCGCGTCATCCCTGTCTCAGGGCTTCACGCCTGCCCTGGCGGCGTGTGGGTGGAGGGGGGAAGGTTGTACGACGACAGCGAGCAAGCGTGCAAAGACTATGCCGTACCTTTTTGCGCGCCCTTACAAGGCATTCACTTTGGGCAAAACCTCGCCGCGGCTTACGCGGTGGCGAGGGCTGTTGGGCTACCATCCGAGACGATCATCGCCTCCCTTGCAGATTTTGCAGGGCTGCCGCACCGCTTGCGTGAGACGGGTGTCGTTGGGGGTGTGCGCTATGTCGATGACAGCAAGGCTACCAACCCGCACGCAGCTTTGCATGGCTTGGCGTCTTATGCGGACAACCGCATTTTTTGGCTTGCGGGCGGACGCTTGAAGGGGGCGATGCGCCCCTTGTTCGAGGAGTTGCTTGCTTTTATAGGCGAGCATCCTTGTGTCGATTCGGGCTACTTCTTCGGCGAGAGCGGCAAGGCACTTTCCGCTCATTTCGAGGGTTGTTTTCCCAGCCACCCCTTCGCAAGGTTGGAGCAAGCCTTCGCCGCCGCAACAGCGCGCGCAAAGGAGTATGCAACAGAGCATACGAGAGAGCATATAAAAGGATCTTCGGTATCTCCTGCGGTCGTGCTGCTTTCGCCTGCCTGCTCTTCCTACGACCATTTCGCCAGCTATGCGGAGCGCGGCGAGCATTTCGCCAAGCTCGTAGCATCCCTCGTAGCAGAGGAGGAGGCATCGTGACCTTCTTTGTCGTGCGCTGGTGGTTGAGCTTGGATCGCTGGCTTTTGGGTTGCGTCGCCCTGCTGTGCTTCTTCGGGCTGCTGGTACAGTTTGGCTTGAGCCCTCTTTTGGGGAAGAAGTTCGGGCTTGCGCCGTACGCGCTTGCGATCAAGCACAGTCTGTTCGTTGCGGTCAGTCTTTCGCTGGCGTTGGTGATCAGCGTGAGCGGTCGAGCGCTGATCGTGCGTTGTGCGCTTTTTGTTTTGCTTGTCTCCTTGTGCCTTTCGCTGCTGTTGTTTTTCGTAGCGGAGCCGTACTACGGCGCGCGTCGGTGGCTTTCGTTGGGATATTTTTCTGTGCAACCATCAGAGTTTTTGAAGCCCTCGTTTGCCATTTTGGCGGCCGCCCTTTTCTCGCGCTACTTGGAGAGCGACCGCAACAGCGTCTGGCTTTGGGGCGTTTTCGCGCTGTACGCGCCCTTGGCAGCGGTGCTTTTTTGGCAACCCGATGTCGGACAGCTTTTATTGCTCACCTTGAGTTTGTTCAGCATGTGGTTTGTCGCAGGGCTATCCTTTTCCGCGATGGTCGCTTGGAGCATCGCTCTGCCCGTAGCAGCATTGGCACTGTATCGATTGCTGCCGCATGTTGCGGCGCGCTTGGACGCTTTTCTCGCCTTTTCGTTGAGCACTGTGTCTTCGCGCGGCGATCAGGTCTCGCTGGGGTTGCAACTGCTGATGGACGGAGGTTTGTTCGGACGAGGTTTGGGCATCGGCAAGGCGGGCTCTAGGCTCTTCGATCCGCAAAGCGACTTTGTCTTCGTCGCGCTGGGCGAACAGCTTGGGATCGTCATCGCCGTGCTGATCGTCTTCCTCTACGCTATGCTGGGGTGGCGCGTCTTGCTGCGCACGCGCGCGATGCGCTCCTCCTTCGCGCTGTTGGCGGCGACGGGCTTGTGGACGCAGATCGTTTGTCAGGCAGCGATCAACATGGGCTCGGCATTAGGCATGCTGCCGCCTAAGGGAACGACCTTGCCGTGGATCTCGGCGGGAGGATCGTCCTTGTGCGCCTTGGGGATAACGCTCGGATGCCTCTTGAGCCTGACGCGCACGCACGCACCCCACAGCGCGGAGTGGCAGCCATGACATCGAATCCGCGGAAACTCGTCTTGATCGCCGCAGGGGGAACGGGCGGACACATCTTTCCTGCCCTCGCCTTCATCGAGGTGATGCGCAAGCAACGTCGCTATCGGCTCGCGCTGATCAGCGACCGCCGCACGCTACCCTTGAGCGGTGGTTTGGCGAAACTGTCGCTCTACCGCATCTTCGCTGCGGGAGTGAGCGGCAGAAGGGGGTTGCGCTTTGTCTCGGCGGCGTTTTTATTGTTCGTCGGGCTGATGCAATCCTTCTACATTTTGCGAAAATCGCGTCCTGCCGTGGTGATAGGCTTCGGAGGATACGCTGCCTTGCCGCCTATTTTGGCTGCAAACCTGACGAGAGTGCCCACAGTATTGCACGAGCAGAACGCCGTCTTGGGTCGAGCGAACAGGCTTTTATTGCCTGGTGCCGATCGCATCGCCTTGTCCTTTCGTGCCACCCGCCATGTGGAGGGAGCAGTAAAAAAGGGCTTGGCGGTATGGACGGGTAATCCTGTGCGCATGGCTTTTCGCAATCTACCCTCGATTCGTTACGACGACAAGGGGTTGAACGACGATGGTGCGCGCGCGTTTCGTTTGCTCGTTTTGGGAGGCAGTCAGGGTGCGCGTCTGTTCGGCGAGATCGTGCCTGAGGCGTTGCACGCGCTACCTGAAGCTCGGCGTGCAAGGCTGCGGGTGTGTCATCAGGTGAGGGGCGAGCAGTTGGCGGCGGTGCGGCTTTTCTACAAGCGGCAAGGCATCAAAGCGGAGACGCGTCCGTTTTTCTCGGACATGGCAGAGCGGATGCGTTGGGCGCACCTTGTGATTTGCCGCGCGGGAGCAGCGACGCTCGCCGAGCTGGCAACCGTGGGACGTCCTGCCATCTTGATTCCTTTCCGCCATGCGATCGACGATCATCAGCGCGAGAACGCATTGCGGTTCGTGCGCGCCGGCGCGGGATGGATGATGCCGGAAGAATCCTTGTCGGCAACCCTGTTGGCGCAGAAGATCAACAGCCTCATGCAGCACGGAGACTTCCTGCGCATGGCGGCGGGCTGCGCTCAGCGTTTCTCGCAAGGGCACGCCGAAGAGAGACTCGTAGACCTAGTGCGAGAGCTGCTGGAGGGAACACCCGTATCGGACAACAAGACGAGCAAGGACAGCAAGAAGGCATCCCACAAGGCTCGACGGAGGGTTGCCGCATGACCTCGCCATCATCTCCTCCCCGCCCTGCTGCACGCCGCCTGCCCTTGCACGATGGATTGGCAGCGGAGGGCATCGTCCACTTCACGGGTATCGGCGGCATCGGCATGTCGGGTATAGCCGAGACGATGCACAACTTGGGTTTCGTCGTGCAAGGCAGCGATCGTGCCTTGAATCCGAACACGGCGCGCTTGCAGAAGCTCGGCATCCCGCTTGTGTTAAAGGACGGCGGCGCAGAGGCGTTGCGCATGGTCGAGCGCGCGTCGGTTCTTGTCTATTCTACTGCTGTGCCTCTTGATCACGAAGAGCTGCGCTTTGCCCGCAGCTTGCGTATTCCCATCGTTCGCCGCGCGGAGATCTTGGCGGAGCTGATGCGCTTCAAGACGACGGTAGCGATCGCAGGCACGCACGGCAAGACGACGACAACCTCGTTGGTGGCGGCTCTTTTGGAACGCGGCGGCTTGGACCCGACGGTGATCAACGGCGGCATCATCAACGCTTTAGGATCGAACGCGCGCAAGGGCGAGAGCGCGTGGATGGTTGTCGAGGCGGACGAGTCAGACGGCTCCTTCTTGCACCTGCGTCCGACGATCGCGGTCGTCACGAACATCGATGCCGAGCATATGGATCACTACGACGATTTCGAATCGTTGCGCGTAAGCTTTCGTGATTTCGTGCATAGAATTCCTTTCTACGGCTTTGCTGTCATGTGCGTTGATCATCCTGTCGTGCAGCAAGTGATCGGCGAGATAGACGATCGGCGCGTCCTGACATACGGGTTGAGCCCGCAGGCACTCTATCGCGCCGAGGATGTGCGTTTGGAGGGAACGCGCGGCATGCGTTTTTCGATCCGCGCTGTCGAGGAAGACCTTCTGTTGCGAGATCTCGCGCTACCGATGTTTGGCGAGCATAATGTCCTGAACGCCTTGGCAGCCGCAAGCGTCGCCATAAGGCTGGGGTTGGACAAGCAGACGATCGCGCGCGCCTTGGCAGAGTTCTCAGGCGTGAAACGTCGATTCACCGAAGTCGGACACACGGGCAGCGTGCGGATCATCGACGATTACGCTCACCATCCCGTCGAGCTCCGCGCCGTCTTGGCTGCCGCGCGTCCGCTGTTGGGCAAGGGCGCCTGCTTGCGTGCCGTCTTTCAGCCTCATCGCTACACGCGCTTGCAGACCTTGTTCGAGGATTTTTGCCGTTGTTTCAACGATGCCGATCAAATCTACATCACAGAGGTATATGCTGCGGGAGAAGAGAAAATCGAAGAGGCAACAAGCGCGAGACTCGTCGAGGGATTGCGCACCTGCGGACACAGGGATGTGCGCTACGCGGCGTCGCTCAAGGAGCTCAAAGCGTCTATTCTCGAAGACGCACGGGCGGGAGATTACATCCTCTTTTTGGGCGCAGGATCGATCACGCAGTGGGCGCAACAATTCGCACAAGAATTCGCACAAGAGTTCACGCAAGAAGCAGAACCGAAAAAAGCAGAACCGAAAAAAGAAGCGCATCATGAGCAACACCGAAAACTTTGAGTCTAATTTGCCTTCCGTACGCGGTCGTCTGCAGCGCGATGCGGACTTGTCGCGCCGTGTTTGGCTGAAGTGCGGCGGGGCGGCAGCGTTGCTCTTCGAGCCTGCAGACGAGGCGGACTTGCTCTCTTTTGTCCAAGAAGCAGGTGTCCGCAACGGCGTATCTCGCGATGGTCGTTACAAGGCTTTGGGTGCTGGCTCGAATGTTTTGATTGCCGATGCGGGGGTGGAGGGCATAGTCGTTGCGCTGTCGCACTTGTCGCGTTTGCGGCTGCTAGAGGACGGCACGATCGAGGCGGGCGCGGGCGTGAGCTTGGGGGCACTCGCGCGCTTTGCCGAGCGCGAGGGGCGAAGCGGCTTGGCGTTCTTCGTCAGCATTCCTGGCACGGTCGGCGGAGCGGTCAGGATGAACGCGGGCGCGGAGGGCAGCGAGACGAAGGAGGTGTTGCGGGAAGCGCGGGTGTTGGATACGCGCGCAAAACCCGCTGTAAGCACGTTGGTAAGCACCATTGCTTGTGAGGACTTGGGCTTTCGCTACCGCGGCTCGAACATCGAGGAAGGCTTGATCGTCTTGAGCGCACGTTTTCGTACCCAAGCGGGCAATAGGGAAGAGATCGCTGAGCTCATGAAAAGTCTGAAAGAGAAACGCCAACTCACGCAGCCGATCCACGAGAAGACGGGAGGCTCGACCTTCAAAAACCCTGACGGGCATAAAGCCTGGCAGCTGATCGAGCAAGCCGGCATGCGCGGCGCACGCTACGGCGGGGCGATGGTGTCGAAGAAGCATTGCAACTTTCTCATCAATAAGGGCAGCGCACAAGGGAGCAAAACTAAGGCGTCCGATTTCTTGGCGTTGGGCGAGCGCGTACGCGGAGCAGTTTTCGAGACCAGCGGCATACGCCTAGAATGGGAGATCGTGAGGATGGGCTTCGATGCAAGCAACGACAATGTCTGACAAACCCCGCAACGTGTTGGTCGTCTTGGGCGGACTCTCTGCCGAACACGAGGTGTCGCGCGAGACAGGTGCCGCCTGCGCGCAAGCCTTGGAGCGTCGTGGCTATTCGGTGCGCGTCTTCGACTGGCTTGAGAGCTCAGCAGAGTCGCTTTTGGAGGTGCTTTTTCCGCGTCCCGATGTCGTCTTCAACGCGCTGCACGGCAGCTACGGCGAAGACGGCTGCCTTGCGGGTTTGCTCGCTTGTTGCAACATTCCTGTGACGCATAGCGGCGTGCTTGCATCCGCGCTCGCCATGGACAAGCTCATGACGAAGAACCTGTTGCAACCCTTGGTGCAACCCTTGGGAATTCGTTTTGCCGCAAGCCGTCGTCTCGAGGAGGTGTGGCAAAACGGCAAGCTCGACTTTCCTCTGCCATGCGTCGTCAAACCCGTAGCCCAAGGCTCTAGCATCGGCGTTGAACTTTTGTTAAACGCCGACGCGCGTTTTTCGGGCAACACGCCCTTTCCCATGATGGTCGAGCGTTACATCGAAGGACAGGAGTTTACCGTAGGCGTTTTCTGCGAAAAGGCGATGGGCATCACCGAGGTGGTCGCGCGCGATACGAGTTTCTACGATTACAAGGCGAAGTATGACGCGGCTCACGCAGCCCAACACATTTTTCCTGCCCAGGTTGAGGCAGGGCTTGCCGAGACGCTGTGCAAATGCTCGGAGCTTGCGCACAAGACGCTGGGTTGCCGCACTTTGAGCCGCTGCGACTTCCGCTACGACGGCAAGCACCTCTATTTGTTGGAGATCAACACGCACCCCGGCATGACCTCCATGTCGCTTGTGCCGGAGCAGGCGCGCGGCATCGGCATCTCCTTCGACGAGCTGACTGAGACGCTGGTCTTGCAAGCCTGCCAACAGGCCGCCGCAGAAAAGGAGCGCGTTTCATGAAGCGCGTTGTCCTCTTGTCGTGCGTCTGTTTGGGCTTGGGTTTCTCGACGCTCGTCGTGTTTGCGGGTTGGCAGAACACCTGGCAGCAGGTTGGAAGTTTCGTCGGCAAAAGTTCGGGGTTGGTCATACGCGAGGTGCGACTCTACGACCGCACGCGCAGCGACAAGCAGGAGCTTTTTAGAACGACGGGCTTGCAAGTGGGCGAGAGCCTGCTCTCCTTTTCACCGCACGAGGTGCGCGAACGCTTGCGCGCGCTGCGTTGGGTTTCGGATGCGCGTGTGCAGCGTTATTGGTCTGGTCTTGTGAGCGTCTCTGTGCGCGAGCATAACCCCATCGCGCTATGGCAGGACGGCGAGAATCTAGTTGCGCTCAGCCGCGAGGGTGCGCCGATCGAGACGGGAGGCTTCACGCCTTTCGAGGGCTTGTTCCATCTCTCCGGCAAGGAGGCGCCCGCACGCCTAGAAGAGCTGCTGCAAATAACGGCTCACTGGCCAGAGTTGAGAGCGCATATTCGCCAAGCGCACTTGACCGAACACGCGACTTGGCAGCTCACGCTCCGCAGCGGCACGAAGGTGTATCTTTCGCGAGAGCCGCTTGTGAGAAATGTCGTCCAGCTCTTGCGCCTAGAGCGTCACTACGGAATCTTGGCAGCCCCTCCCTTGTTGATCGACCTGCGCGGCGAGGATCGTGCCAGCATCCGCGCCATTTCGGCGGACGCTAAGGGGCTGGTAGAAAAAATGCGGAGGGGAGGATGAAACCTCTTTTCTCCAACTTCGCACTCGTCGATGTCGGCGCGAGCAAGGTCGCGCTCGTCGTGCCACGAAATGTCGGAGGCTTGGACGCAAGACTTGACGCAAGACTTGGCGCAAGCGCGAACACACCCTCCTCAAGCATCACCGCGCGCGCCTGCATCGTCGAGCCTGTCCGTGTTCATGTAAGAAATTTGGCAGAAAAACAGCAGGCAAAACAGCAAGGAACCATTGCGACCTCTAACGAGATCGCGCGTGCCGAGGCTTTTCGTCGCGCGCGCCTCCGCGCCGAGACGATGTTGCGCACGCGCCTGCGCAAGATTTTCCTGCTTGCGAACGAGCCGAGTTTGACGATCGTCTCCCCCTCGCAAGAGCAAGGTTATAAAAACGACAAGAACGAGCAGTGCCTTGAAGACGAGCGCCAAAGTCATCACCAAGATCATGAAGAGACGATAGTCATCAACGCTGCAGCCACCGACCGCAACAAGCGTCCTCTCTCCTTCTACGCGATGGACAAGCGGCGTTGGCAGTTTTATGCGCGCCTCGCCTCCTACGCGGGCGTGTCGATTGTGGGCTTTGTCTCTCCCTCTGTCGCCTTGGGACAATCGCTGCTCGTCCATCGCCGCGCGCTCGCCGAGGTTGCACAGCAGAACAAAGGAGTAACGAAGGGAGTTTTGAGCCCAACAACGACGGCAGAGACTTTGATCGAGCAAACCTTCGTCGTCATCGACATAGGCTCGCACACGACGGGCGTTGCCGTGTTTGCGTCGGGCGTGCCGTATGCCTGCCAGAGTTGGCATTTCGGCGCAATGTCGATCACGGCAGCCCTTGCGGAATCGTTCGCCCTCACGCTGCCACGCGCGGCTACGCTGCAGCGCAACCTCGTTTTTTCCGATGCCTTCTTGAACAGCCTGTTGGCTTCCTCTGGGGGGGTGGGCGGGGAGGCTTTGTCGGAGCGCAGATTTCCTCGCACCGACGCTTTTGCGAAAAAAACTTCAACGGCATCGCAGCAGGGGACGGCGCGGATCGTCGCCTCTGCATACGGCTCTCTTTTTGCGGAGGTGGCGCGTTTTCTGAAACGCTGCGCGCCGCGCCTTGCCGACGATGCTCCCGTCTATACGACGGGCGGCGGCTCGTTAGTTGCGGGTAGCCAAGTCTTGGCGAGCCACCTCTTGGCGCGCTGCGTCTTGCCCTACCCCTGCTTTGGTGCGAGCATCCCCACAAGTTCTTCGAGCATCGTTTCCCTGCCCGCTTTCAGCGAAAGGATCGCCGCCTCTTCTGCGCTTGCCTGCTTGAGCGTTTTGGCACGCGGCGAGTTTTCGCCGCTCACCCTTTCTTCGATGTCGCTCCGCTCAGCGTTGGCGCGACGTTTGAGAATATTCTCGTCGCGCGAAGATTCGCGCGATACTTTTCCACCCCAACAAGAGGAGACCTCTCATGCTTAAAAACCTATCTGTTCCTGGTCGCGCGGTAGAGGAGAATCTACCTTGCATCAAAGTTATCGGCGTCGGGGGTGCCGGCGGTAACGCTATCGACAACATGCTTGCTGCGGGCATGAGCGGGGTAGATTTTTTGATCTGCAACACCGATGCGCAAGCCTTGCTGAAATCGCGTTGCGAGCATCGCTTGCAGCTGGGCGAAGAATTGACGCAAGGCATGGGAGCGGGCTGTTCTCCTGCCTTGGGTGAGCAAGCCGCCGAGGAGAGTAGCGACGAGATTCGCGCTTATTTGCAAGGCGCGCAAATGGTCTTTTTGGCGGCGGGCATGGGCGGCGGCACGGGAACGGGTGCAGGACCTGTGATCGCCAAGCTTGCCAAGGAGTTAGGAATTCTCACCGTCGCTGTTATCACAACGCCGTTTGCCTTCGAGGGAAAACAGCGTCGTCAGGTAGCCGAGCAGGGTGTTGCTCAGTTGGAGGCGATTGCCGATACCTTGTCGGTTATCAACAACCAGAACCTGTTTTGCATCTCTTCCGACAGCACCTCGATGCAGGAGGCGTTTGAGACAGCCGACGAGGTATTAGCCTCCAGCGTGCGCAGCATCACCGACTTGGTGACGCGCCCTGGGATCATCAACCGCGACTTCGCCGACGTACGCTCTGTGATGGAGCGTGGCGGACGTGCGCTCATCTCCACGGTCGAGACGGAGGGCGACGACCGTGCCGAGCGCGCCGCAGAAGCCGTTGTCTTGAACCCTCTGTTGGAAAAGGTCGACATCGCAACCGCACGAAAGTTGCTGATCCATGTTGTTGGCTCGGAAGATTTGAAACTCTTCGAGGTGCAAGAGATCGTCGACCGAATCGGCGACTCCGTCGAAGGAGAACCCTCCGTCGCCTTCGGATACTCCAAAGACGAAGCCCTGACAGGAAGACTGCGCGTCTCCGTCGTCGCAACGGGCATAGAAAACCCCGACACCGCAACCCGCAACCTCGACGACAACGCCGAAGACGCACACTTCGCAGCGCAAAACGGCAAAGCCGCCGACAAAGCCGCAATGTGGTACGACACGCACCAACGCTCACGAAGACGCGAGCCAGAGGGGCAGGAGGAGACAACAGCCGCACAAGACGACGAAACAACGCAGACGACGCCTCGTGCCACCACCGCTTCCAAGGAAGCGACAAGGGGAGCTAAAGGAAACGGAGCAGCGAACGCCACCGCGCCCTCTGCTTCAAACACCGCCGCAAGCACCGCGTCGGGTATGAGCGCAGGCGACTCTGCCTTTCGTTCCGCTCTGCTAGATAGCATGACGCCGACGACGAAGGTTGCTGAAGCCTCTGCTACGACCGCCTCGTCCAGCGGCGTGCGAAGCGTTCGAGCGCGTCCCTATGTCAATGCTGCCGCCTCCCGCGAGAGCGAACGCGATCTCGAAGCTGGAACGAACCCTAGCAAGAGCAATGGCAAAGGAAACAGCAATGGCAATAGCAATGGCAAGCTCGAAAGAAATGTTGGCGTTGCTCAAAGCGTCTTGGATGCGCTGAAGGGCTTTATGGGATTGAGGGGACCTGAGATCTCCTCGGCGCGACCGCTCTACTTGCCACGCGAGGGCGGCGAGACAGGCTCGCTACCGCTGGAAAGTATCAGCGAGGTGGCGGCGACAAATCATGGTCATGGTCATAGTCATGGACACGGACATGGTCATGGTCATAGCGAGGACACACCCGTAGGCTTACCTGCCTTCTTGCAACGCCCAAAAGATTGACAGCAAAATATTGACTCGCCAGAGATTTATACGCTCGCTCAAACTTGCTGCATTCTTGCTTTGCGCAGGGCTATAAAGTCGTCGCCTGCGTGATAGGAGGAGCGCGTCATGGGTGATGCGGCGACGAGCAGAAATCCTTTAGCTTTGGCGACCTCTCGGATGCGGGAGAATGTTTGCGGAGAGACATAGCGTTGAACGGCGGCGTGTTGCGGGGTTGGACGCAGGTATTGTCCGATCGTGAGGAAGTCCACGGAGGCGGCTCTGAGGTCGTCCATCACTTGAAAGACTTCTTCGTTGCTCTCGCCGAGTCCGACCATCAATCCTGATTTTGTAAATAGAGTTGCGTCTTGCTGCTTTGCTCGCTCAAGAAGGGCGAGGCTTGTAAAATAGCGCGAGCCAGGGCGCACTGAGGGATAGAGACGCGGAACGGTTTCGATATTGTGGTTGAAGACATCGGGGGGAGATTGCAGGACGGTTTCCAGCGCGTTTATTTTATTGCGAAAATCTGGAGTAAGAATCTCGATACTAGATTGGGGAGATGTTGTTCGTATGGCGGCGATAGTTTTGCGAAACTGCTCTGCGCCGCCGTCTGGGAGATCGTCGCGGTCGACGGAGGTAACGACGACATGCGAGAGGCTCAGGGCTTTGACGGCATCGGCGACGTGTTGGGGTTCGGATGCGTCTAGCTCTTTGGGTTTTCCTGTAGCGATGTGGCAGAATGCGCAGGCTCTTGTGCAGATGGCGCCGAGGATCAAGAAGGTTGCGTGTCCTTTCGCCCAGCACTCGCCGATATTGGGGCAGGCGGCTTCTTCGCAGACGGTGACGAGATTGTGTTTGCGCGCGATGGTTTTTGTGTCGAGGTATCCTTGTGAGATGGGGGCTTTGGCGCGGATCCAGGATGGACGAGGCAGGGGGGGGGCAACGATGTTGCGACGTTGTTTTTCGGGATGACGGATGGGGAGAGACATGGAACGAGTGTAGCATGGAACGGGGAGTTATCTACGGGCGCAAAACATCGCGTGCGTAGCACGCGAGGGGGGGGGGGTGGGGGGATAAATTCCCCCCACGAAGACCCCGCGTCAGCGGGGGGAATTTATCCCCTCGCGCTCGCAGTGCGCTTTTCTGCGCTCAAGCGCGTAGCCTCTTGTTCAAAAGCGTAATAAAGCCGTTCCCGCCCCCTTGACGCTGTCTGCGCGATAGGCTAGCCTCCGAGAAGATTGGCGATTTTTATTAGGAGATGCTTGGGTGCGTAGCAGATTAAACCAAGTTGCGAGGTCGCTCGATACGGCTTCACCCGTAGAAGATTTTGTTGGCAAGGTTCACAACAAGGATTGCTTGGAGTTGATGGCTAAGATGCCGACGGCTTCTGTCTCGATGATTTTTGCCGATCCGCCTTTCAATCTTGGAAAAAAATACCATTCCTACAAAGACAACATCCCCTTCAAACAATACATCAATTGGACAGAGCAATGGTTGCAAGAATGCGTGCGTCTTTTAAAGGATGATGGCAGCTTGTTTCTGTACAATATCCCGCGTTTGCTTATCTATTCGGCGAGTATTTTAAATACAACGATGGAATTCAGGCATTGGATTGCTTGGAACTCCAACGGGCAGCCGTTGGGAAAAACTTTGCAACCTGCGCATTACGGCATCTTGTTTTACACAAAGAACAAGAACAACAAGTTTTACGATGTTCGCGCCCCACACAAGACTTGCAGGTTGTGCAAGGAGTATCTTAAAGACTACGGAGGTAAGGAGCATTTGCGCCATCCCTTCGGCTATCAGGTCAGCGATGTTTGGGACGACATTCACCGCGTGAGGCACAATTGTCGCCGTATAGCATCGCATCCTTGCCAGCTGCCTGTGCCTTTGGTCGAGCGGATGATTCTTATGACGACAGACGAGCATGATATTGTTTTCGATCCCTTCACGGGTAGCGGCTCTGCGGCGGTTGCCGCCAAACAATTAGGGAGGCAATATATCGGATCGGACATTGACAAGCAATACTGTCAAGCTGCAAGAAAGGCCATGCGGGAGGCGAAAAAGGTGACGATGGGAGAAGCTTATGTATCCATTTATTTAAAAAGGGTTTTTAGCGTCAGAGATGTCGATGTTAAAAAAATATCCACATGACTTCCCGCAAACAATCGCTAGAAGAGTTAAGGAACGGAATGCGAGTGTTTTTAGACTTCCCCGCCGTAGAAAAATCTATACAACACGAGTGTAAAAATATTTTACAGAAAATTCTTTTATCCAAGCCTAGAAACGGTGACAGATTGCCTCACGATGTTTTGGTCGACTATCTGAATGCTGGCAAGGAAACAGACTTAAGGCTAAAGCTGTTGATTGGATTCGGTGGAGGCTCGTATGAAAAATTTCAAAGAATTTTTAAACTGCTTTCTCCCAATAGCACACTCTCTCAAATAAAAAAAAATGAAACCCTTAGAAGCAAAATAGCGAGCTTTCTTTTGAATGCAGAAAACCTTTCTAACGAAGTTTCTATACCGTTCTTTGTTAAACAAGGATTTACCTTGCCAAAAAATTGGCGAGAATTACTAAGAAACGAAGATTACTTAAAACCTATTGTTTTTCAAAAGATACTTCCTGCAAAATATTCGACCAGTATAGGGGAGGCGTTGGAAGATGAAATAAGGAAGGTTGTGGCTACTTGCAACATGCCTTATGCCAAAGGAAATGTTGATCTTGCCAGCAGAAAAGAAATTGATGTCGCCATACCTAGCATCAAACAACCGAAAATTATTATTATGTCTTCTTATCAAATAACGACCTCGTCAGCGCAATCAAGCAAAGCTAATGAACAATCTAGAATTTTTAACAATATACAGGATCATAACAGAGTATTGAATTACGATGGCTTTCAACGCGTTCTCTTTATTAATGTTATCGATGGCGGAGGATGGCTTGAGCGTCCAAAGGACTTGGAAAAAATGTGGCGGTATTCTGATTATTGCTTCGCCTACTCGCAATTGGATCATCTTAAAAACTTTTTACTTTTCTACAAAAAACAAACAGAAACATAGAGAAAGAGACTGCACAAGCGCGAGCGCGACAGACACAGCCATCACAAAAACGCCATACCGCGTTGCGAGTCAGCTTGGGGATAAATTCCCCTTGCGCGAGGCAAAGCCTCGCGCTTTTGAATAAGAGGCGCACTTCGTGCGTTCTTTTTTGTCTCTATCCTCCATGTAAAATTAAAGACGCTCTACCGCGTTACGAGTCAGTTTGCGCGAGGCAAGCCTCGCGCTTTTGAATAAGAGGCGCGCTCCGCGCGATTTTTTCTGCCTCTAGGACGAGGAAAACTCGAATCGCCGTGCCATGTCACGAATCAGCTTGCGCGTTTCTGCGAGGGGAATTTATCCCCCCACGCGCTTTTGAACAAGAGGCTACGCGCTACGCGCGTAGATAAAGCGCACTTCGTGCGCTCCGCTGACGCGGGGTCTTCGTGGGGGGAATTTATCCCCCCACACCCCCCGCGCACGCTTCGCGTGCGCATGTTTTGCATCCGTAAAAACTACCCATGCCCGTAAAAACTACCCATGCCCGTAAAGACTACCCACGCCGTAAAGACTACCCACGCCCGTAAAAACTACCCACGTCCGTAAAAACTACCAAAGCCCGTAAAAACTACCCAAGCCCCTAAATTCCCCATCCCAACATGCGCTCCGCCTCATCCCCCTCCTCATTATTTTTCTCTCCCTTACCTTTAGCTTTATTACCTTTCCCCTTACCCCTCCCCCGCAAGATATAAGCCGGATTGCCCGCAACCCGAGCCCCCATCTCCACATCACCCGTCACAACCGAGTTCGCACCAATCACCGCCCCCTCCCCAATAAATATATCCCCCAATAAACACGCGCCCGCCCCAACCATCACCCCATTCCCCAAAGTCGGATGCCGCTTCAATCCTCGCTCGCTACCCCTCGGCGACCTCCCCCCCAAAGTCACTCCATGATATAACGTGACATCATCACCAACCTCCGCCGTCTCCCCAATCACAACCCCCATCCCATGATCAATAAATACTCGCCTCCCCACTCGCGCCGCCGGATGAATCTCAATTCCACTCACCGCCCGCGCAATATACGAAAGCAACGACGGTAAAGTCCGCAACCCACATCGCCATAACAACCCGCTCACACGATGCATCATCAACGCATGAAATCCCGCATACGCCAGCAACACCTGCAGCACATTAGGTGCCGCAGGGTCGCGTTTCATAATCGTTCGGATCGTCTCAAACATCACGCTGGCTATATTACGCCTCCTGCTCGAAAAGCGCCGTCGATAAATACCGCTCGGCAAACGAAGGAATGATGACAACGATCTGCTTGCCCTTGTTCTCGCCGCGTTTGGCAATCCTCGTCGCAACCGAGATAGCAGCACCCGTAGAGATTCCACCAGGCAACCCCTCAAGCCTTGCCAACAAACGAGCATTGTCGAAAGCCTCTGCGTTAGAAACTTTAACGATTTCGTCGATGAGATCGGTTTTGAGAATCGATGGAACAAACCCCGCTCCGATGCCTTGGATCTTGTGCGGACCTGGCTCTCCTCCTGATAGGACGGGAGAGTCTTCAGGCTCGATTGCGACGATGTGGAACGAGGGCTTTCGTTGTTTGATCACTTCGCCGACGCCTGTGAGCGTCCCTCCTGTGCCTACGCCGGAGACGAGAATATCGACTTTTCCGTCGGTATCTTTCCAAATTTCTTCGGCGGTCGTTTCGCGGTGGATTTTGGGATTATCGAGATTGTCGAATTGTCCGACGAGGAATCCTCCTTCGCGCTCTGCGATTTCTTTGGCGTAAGCGACGGCGCCTTTCATACCCTTTGCGGCGGGAGTGAGTTCGAGTTCTGCGCCGAGGAAGGCGAGAATTTTCCGTCGTTCGACCGACATACTCTCAGGCATAGCGAGAATGAGTCGGTATCCTTTCGCGGCTGCGACGAAGGCCAATCCGATTCCTGTATTGCCTGAAGTTGGCTCGACGAGCGTCGTTTTACCCGGAGTGATATCGCCTCGCGCTTCGGCTTCGGTGATCATGGCGTATCCGATTCGGTCTTTGACGGAGCCGAGCGGATTGAAGAACTCCAGCTTCAGGAGCAAATCGGCATCGAGGTTGTGGTGTTGCGACCATCGAGGCACGCGCACGAGCGGCGTTCCTCCGACGGTATCGAGAATGGATTCGTAGATGCGTCCTCTTGGGGCTGCGGTCATGATGTGTCTCCTGTGTGTGAGGGGGGGAAGGTTTGTTAGGGTTGGTTGAGTTTGGTTGCAAAAAAAACGGCGTGCTATGATTGCACGCCGAGGTCTTTGTTTTTTTCGGATGAGAACTTTTTGGGAGGAGTCAGGGATCCGAGTGGTAGACGATGGCGTGCCTTCTATAAGCTTGACAACAACAGAGAGAGCCGTTGCGGAGGCTCTGCTGAAGAGAGGGGCTACGAGAAAGGGAGAGTTCGCGTGTCATACTGTTCTATGTAGTGATTGTTTTCGAGGATGTCAAGGGAAGAAGCAAAAAAAAAGAAAATAAAAATTTAGCGCAAAGCAGGGGGGAGGAGACGAGGGGGGAGCGAGAACTTTTTGGGGGGAGGAAGTTTGGGTGGAGGGGAAAGCAGGGATGGGGGAAAGTAGGGGTAGGGGTTGGGAGGAGGTGATTCGCGGGGAGAGTCAGGCAAAAAAAGGAATTTTTAGAGAGAATCTACGGAAATTCAGACGAATTAACGCATTTTGCAACAAAAATTGGGGATAATTGAGTAGTAATTGGCAGATTTTCTATTCTTTCCATTGACTCCTCTCATACAGAGGGCTAGAGTAGCGGAATTATTTTGCTAGGAGGAGCTATCATGAAACTTCAGCGAGTAGAGATCAAAAATTTTCGCTCAATCGAAGACGCAACGATTGAGTTTGACCCACCTTGCCAAATTCTTATTGGCATGAACGAATCTGGAAAGTCTAATATTTTAAAAGCTCTTGATTATTTGCATAAAGAGAATATTGATAAAGATGAAAAACGGCAAGCTTTGCCTGACGAAGAAAAGGAAATTAACGAATCTTATATTAATTTTATTTTTAATTTTGAACAGGAAGATGCAGAAGAATTAAAAAATAAAATCATGTCAAAAATTCTTGCTAGCAATTTTTATCCAGACAGTGATTTTGAATTCACAGGATACAGAAAAATTTTTGGAAAAAATCACCTTGAAAGTATTAAATTCATAAAAAAAATAAACTTCATGAAAGGCATAAAAGAAATCAAGTGTTTTTTCACAAAATTCAATGCCGACGTTTATGGAAAAATCAAGAAAATTAATAAAAATATTTTGTCAGGAGAAATTACCATTGATGGAGAATCGGTCAATGTCAATGAATACGACTTTATTAATATAGAAGATTTGCCTAAAATTTCAACTGAAATTCCAGAAAATTCACATGAAGAAATCACTGAAGAAGACATAACTTTTCTATTTGAAAAAAACATTTTAGAAATTGGAAATCAAAAAGTATTGCCAGAAATTATTTTTTGGAATTACCACAATATTAAATTTTCAAAAGACTTGGATATCAATGAATTTAAAGCAGAACCAAATAAAGAATCCTTTGTATTTCTTAGGAACATGTTTTCTCTTGCTAAAATTGATGACATTACGAAAACAATTAACACTTGGCAACAAGAAGGGAATGAGATTAATAGACTTAAAAAAGTTGCTAATGATGCTACTAATTTTTTTAGTACGGTTTGGAAAAACCATAGCAAAATAAAGTTTACTTTGGAATTAAATAACGATAAAATTAATTTGCACATCGAAGAAAAAAAGGAAGGGGAAAGCAATCAATACAGATTTGAACGCCGTAGCGATGGTTTTAAAAAATCTGTGGCGTTTCTTTTGACAGTTTCTGCTGTTAATAAAAATAGGAAAAATTTTATTTTGTTAATAGATGAACCAGAAACAAGTTTACACCCATCGGCTATTATTGATTTGCGTGATGAATTAATAAATATATCACATAACAACATGGTCGTTATCAGCACGCACTCTATACACATGATTGATAATAATTTTAAAATGATTCATAGGCACAAAATTGTTAAAAAAGAAAATGAAAAAACTACTATCATATCCGCAACTCCCAGCAGGCTGTTTGACGAAGAAGTTTTATACAACGCCCTTGGTGCCTCAAAATTCGATATCATAAAAAGAAACGTTCTTTTGTTTGAAGGATGGTATGATGAAAAACTATTTCAAACTTTTATTAGTTATTTCTCTGAATTCGAAAAAAAATTCTGCCGTGAGGTAACTATTTTCCATAGCGATAGCGTAAGTAAAGCTACAACAAAATCGTTTAATTTTGCACTGGCGGGTAGAAATTGCCTGATTGTGAGTGATAGCGATGAGGCAGCAGAAGAACAACAAAGGTTGCATGAATCTGGAAAAGGTCATGGAATTTGGAAAAGATATTTGGATTTTCCTGGAGAGCTGAAAGAAATCACAGGAGAAGATTTTATTAAAAATGATGCTATCAAAAAAACCATATCGAAAACAGTAAAATACTTCAACGAGAGGGAAAATAATAATAATTTTTCCTTTACTGAAAACGCAAAAGCAGAAAAACTACAATTGAGTAAATTCGATAAAATAAAAAATATTATGCAATGGGTTCATAAAAACATTAGCAAGGATGATAAAAACCAAAATTATTCACAAAGAAAAACAGTGAAGTTTATTACGCGTAAAATTAAATATTTATTATTTGAAAATATCGAAAATAAAGATATAAGTGATTCTTATACAATATTAGTCAAAGAAATCGCAAAATATTTTAAAATTAACAGTGATGAACTTGATGTTATTAAAAAACAACCAAGGGAATCTTCTGAAGAAGAGGTGAGTGATTTAACCGACAATTCACACTCCACCCCTTCTACCCCCTCACAGCCCCTCTCTTCGTAGCCCTCCTCGCGAGGGAATCACACAACCCACACGATAACTAACTATAGACACATAGACACCAAACATGTCTGTTGCGTGTCAATCATATTTGGCGCGTTCTTTTTCTCGCTAGGGTGAGGAAAACAGAATCGCCGTACCATGCTACGAGTCAGCTTGGGGATAAATTCCCCTTGCGCGAGGCAAAGCCTCGCGCTTTTGAATAAGAGGCTACGCATCTCGCGCGTAACCCTTCTCGGGTTTCGCGCGAGTGCGTAGAAGGCGCTATCGCGCCCCGCTGACGCGGGGTCTTCGTGGGGGGAATTTATCCCCCCACACCCCCCATGCGCAAAACTCACTTCGCCTTTCGGCTCGCTCGTCTTGCGTTTACCCGTAAAAACAAAAAGCCCGTATCTGTTGCGCGAGCGCGTGCTACCCAAAAAGCACAAGCGCGAGCGTAAAATGCGCTAACGCGAGGTCTTTTGCGAGGGATCACTCCCTCGCGCTCCCGCGTGCTACGCACGCGATGTTTTACACCCGTCAACACAAAAAGCCCGTATCTGTTGCGCAAGCGCGTGCTACCCAAAAAGCACAAGCGCGAGCGCAAAATGCGCTAACGCGAGGTCTTTTGCGAGGGATCACTCCCTCACGCTCCCGCGCACGCCATAGCGCACCGCTTACCACGCGCGTCCGTAAAAATTACAGCGCGCCCGATATTGACGCTCATAATCACAAGAATTTTTCCCTTGTCTTGCAACCCAAAATTACTCTAGCCTCAATCCCTCCCCCAAGAAAACATCCGAAAACATCCCAAGAAACACCCGAAAATATCTGTAGCCCCTCACATCCAAGAGGCATCCCCCACTATGACCATCCGCCGCATCCTCGCCATCGACGGAGGAGGCGCGCTCGGTATCTTTCCCGCAGCCTTCCTCGCAACAATCCGCCAACAAACCCAATACCCCATCGCCTCCTACTTCGACCTCATCGCAGGATGCTCGACCGGAGGAGTCCTCGCGCTCGGCCTCGGGCTCAACCTCCCCACAGAAGAACTCGTCAACTTCTACAAAATCTCCGCCCCCAAAGTCTTCGGCAAAAAGAAAAATTTCTTCCAGTTCCTAACCTCCAAACCTATCTACCCTATCGACCAACTCACCTTCGAGCTCCAATCCGCCGTCGGAGATAAACTTCTCGGCAACTCGACGAAAAGACTGGTCATCCCCGCGTGGAACTGCCTCACCCGAAAACCCACCATCTACAAAACAGCACACCACAAAAAATACAGCCTCGACCACAAAATTCCCGCCGTCGAAATTGCACTCGCAACCTCCGCCGCCCCACACTACTTCGGAAAATACACCAGCCCGCAAGGCGAACAATTTCTCGACGGAGGACTCTACGCCATCAACCCCGTCATGATCGCGATTAGCGAAGCCGTCAGTATTCTCGGCTGGGAAAAGGACGATCTCCGCATCCTCTCGCTCGGCACCACCTCCGAAGTCCGCAACAAAAAGGTTCCCTGGCGCATCAACATCTACGGCTACATGAGTTATCAACTCGAAACTGTGCTGGAAGCACAAAGCTCTGCAGCCCTCGCCATGGCACGGCACTTCACAGGAGACACCATAGCAAGCGAACGCGTTTGGCGCATCGATATGCCCGTCGCCGCCCAAGCCTACGACATCGACGAGACCGACGATCTCGGTGATCTGGAGGGTTTGGGACGCAGCTTGGCGAAGGAAAAATGCTTTAGGTTGAAAAAAACCTTTTTCCACGAAACGGCCGAACCCTTCACTCCTCTGTACAGCATATAAGAACGCCCTCGCGTGGTGGCGAAGGCGGAGGTTGAGATTTTGGGAGGCGTCTCACTCAGAGATAGTAACGAATGGGATACGGTGTTGGCACGCTCTGCTCGCTGTCGCGCACCCTGCAACGGATGTTGTAGGGTACGGATCATGCTCTTAGAAAGGAGGTGATCCAGCCGCAGGTTCTCCTACGGCTACCTTGTTACGACTTAACCCCAGTCACTAGCCCCACCGTGGTCGGTTGCCTCCTCTTGCGAGGTTAGCCCACCGCCTTCAGGTAAAGCCAGCTCCCATGGTTTGACGGGCGGTGTGTACAAGGCCCGAGAACGGATTCACCGCAGCATGCTGTTCTGCGATTACTAGCGATTCCGACTTCATGCACGCGAGTTGCAGCGTGCAATCCGAACTGAGACGGCTTTTGGGGGTCAGCTCCTCCTCGCGGAGTGGCTTCCCATTGTCGCCGCCATTGTAGTACGTGTGTAGCCCAGCCCATAAGGGCCATGAGGACTTGACGTCATCCCCACCTTCCTCCGGCTTGTCGCCGGCGGTCTCCTCAGAGTTCCCGACATTACTCGCTGGCAAATGAGGACAAGGGTTGCGCTCGTTGCGGGACTTAACCCAACATCTCACGACACGAGCTGACGACAGCCATGCAGCACCTGTCACCGATCCAGCCTAACTGAAGTCACACGTCTCCGTGTGTCGCGATCGGGATGTCAAGAGCTGGTAAGGTTCTTCGCGTTGCCTCGAATTAAACCACATACTCCACCGCTTGTGCGGGCCCCCGTCAATTCCTTTGAGTTTTAGCCTTGCGGCCGTACTCCCCAGGCGGTGTGCTTATCGCGTTAACTTCGTCACCGATACCTGAAGTACCGACAACTGGCACACATCGTTTACGGCGTGGACTACCAGGGTATCTAATCCTGTTCGCTCCCCACGCTTTCGCACCTGAGCGTCAGTTACGGGCCAGACAGTCGCCTTCGCCTCTGGTGTTCTTTCCAATATCTACGAATTCCACCTCTACACTGGAAATTCCACTGTCCTCTCCCGCACTCTAGCGCGACAGTTTCAAAGGCCGTTCCGCGGTTGAGCCGCGGGATTTCACCTCTGACTGATCGCACAGCCTGCGTGCGCTTTACGCCCAGTAATTCCGAACAACGCTAGCTCCCTTCGTATTACCGCGGCTGCTGGCACGAAGTTAGCCGGAGCTTCTTATGTCGATACCGTCATCATCTTCTCGACCGAAAGAGTTTTACAACCCGAGGGCCTTCTTCACTCACGCGGCATGGCTGCGTCAGAGTTTCCTCCATTGCGCAAGATTCCCCACTGCTGCCTCCCGTAGGAGTCTGGGCCGTATCTCAGTCCCAGTGTGGCTGATCGTCCTCTCAAACCAGCTACGGATCGTAGGCTTGGTAGGCCTTTACCCCACCAACTACCTAATCCACCGCGGGCTCATTCTGAAGCGATAAATCTTTCCCCCTAAGGGCGTATGCGGTATTAGCCGTCGTTTCCAACGGTTGTCCCCCACTTCAGAGCAGATTCCCACGTGATACTCACCCGTCCGCCGCTCCCTTACTCCCGAGGGAGCAAGATCGCTCGACTTGCATGTGTTAGGCCTGCCGCCAGCGTTCGTTCTGAGCCAGGATCAAACTCTAAGGTTGTTCCGGGCCCGTAAGCGTCGCACGAGAGATTCTCCGCAAGGAGAATGATTCCCGTGCTGCATACGGGCTTGGCGTCTTTGAACAAAGCGCGCCAACCCCGTATCCCATTCGATGTACTATGTCTAACAGCGCGAGACCGCATAGCGAGGACGCAAAAAACGACCTTCAGAATCCCCCCGAAAGTCTCGCGAGCAATCGCGCGATGCCATCGCGCCAATCACAAGCGTTCACTATAGCCTTTTTTTTCGAGTGCGCAACATCTTTTTTCTTTTTTTTCAAATAAAAAAGGAGCCTTTATCGCCTTGTTTTCAGGCTTCTTCCAGTGTGACGAGTTCGCTTTGCTCGGTTGTGGGATTTGTCAGCAATTTTGTGCGCATGTTTTCGGTGACATCGAGCGCTTCCTGCTTGTTTTGTGCGCGGAGTTCTATCTCCATGATTTTTCCGCAGCGCACGGCTTCCACTTGCCCTAGTCCTGCTTCGCGGGCGACCCTTGCGACTGCCTCGCCTTGGGGGTCGAGCATTTCTCCTTGCAGGGTTACGACGACTTTGGCGAGAAAGCGTTTCATTCGATGCTTCGGAGATTGTCGGAGGAGGGGTCGTTTTTCTTTTCGCTTTTCTTGCTATTCTTTTCGAGAACAGTGCTTTTTTTCGCAGAGACTTTCGCGGGAGTTTTCGCGGAAGTTTGGGCGGAGACTTTCGCGGAGGAGTTTTGTTTCAGGGTGGCGTTGTTTGGTAGCACGCCGAGTCTTCGTGCGACTTCTCGATATGCTTGTTCGACTTTACCGAGGTTGTGTCGGAAGCGGTCTTTGTCGAGTTTTTCTTGGCTTTCGCGGTCCCAGAGTCGGCAGGTATCCGGAGAGATTTCGTCGGCGAGCCAGATGGCGACATCGCCGTTTTCTTCGATACTGCGTCCGAACTCTAGTTTGAAGTCGACGAGTCTGAGGCCTACGGCACGGAAGACGCCTTGTAGGAAGTCGTTTGTTCTGAGGGCGAGCGAGAGCATATCGTCGATTTCTTGGGGGTGTGCCCAACCGAAGGCTGTGATGTGGTCTTCGGAGACTGGGGGGTCGCCGAGTTTGTCGTCTTTGAGGCAGTATTCGACGATCGAGCGTGGCAGCACGGTACCTTCTTTGCATCCGTATCGTTCGGAGAAGCTTCCTGCGGCGATATTTCGCACGATCACTTCGAGGGGGATCATTTCCAGTTTGCGGATGAGTTGTTCGCGCATGTTGATGCGGTGGAGGAAGTGGTTTGCCAGTCCGATTTCCGAGAGGGCTTGGAACATGTATTCGGAGATCAGGTTATTCAGCACGCCTTTTCCTTCGATGGTTGATCGTTTGGCGTTATTGAAGGCGGTTGCGTCGTCTTTGAAGTATTGGATGAGCGTTGAGGGATCGGGGCCGGGCAGCAGGATTTTCGCTTTCCCTTCGTAGAGGGGTTGCGAGCGATGGGGAACTTTGCGCATGGGGGGAGGATAGGCGGATGGGGGGGGAGATGCAAGCGTGCGCTACGCGCTCGTGCTTTTTAAAGGCACACGCTCGCGTAACAGACTTGCTTTGTATGATGACGGACGCAAAACATCGCGTGCGTAGCACGCGGGGAGCGCGAGGGAGTAATCCCTCGCAAAAGACCCCGCGTCAGCGGAGCGCGCGCAAGCGCGCTTTTCTACGCACGAGCGAAGCGAAGTGCGTAGCCTCTTGTGCCAAAGCGCGAGGCTTGCCTCGCGCAAGCTGACTCGCAACGCGGCAAAGCGATTCTGTTACGCTTGTGTTTTGCATCCGTAAATCTTGCCCCCCGCACCCCCAGCCTACTTGTTCGCCTCGATGCTGCTCCTCCACTGCGCGCGCAAAGCCTCGACCTGCGTGCGTTGCGCCAACGAAAGCCTCGCCTCAACCCCCACCCTCGAAACTTGCGCCTCCTTAATGCCGTTTTGCTCCGCCATCTCCAACAAAACATAAGCCATCGCCAAGTTGCTCGTGCCCTCTGCACCACCACGAGCGTAGAGATTGCCCAAGTTGTACATAGCCTGTGCGTTACCACGCTGCGCTGCGCCGCGAAAGAGCTCCTCTGCCTTCCCTACAGATTTTGCCAAGCCGCCGCGTCCTCCGAAATACATCAATCCCAAACCCCCCATGGCACCCGTATGCCCCGCCTTGACAGCGGTTTGGAAGAGAGACACAGCAAGTTTGTCATCGCGTACAGTGCCACGTCCCTCGGCGTAAGCACGCGCAAGCCAATAAGTCGCCTCGATATGTCCGCGCTCTGCTGCGGAGACAAACCAGTCGAAAGCACTCGTGTGATCGCCACCCTCAGCAAACAAAATTCCCAACTTGTAAGCTTCTTCCGCCTCTGCCGCTTCACCCTCAACACCCGTGCCTGAACCTCCCTGCTTTACCTCCTGAGCTTTGATCGTAAGAAAACTCGCGCTCGTGCAAAGGCAACAGAACGCCAAAAATACGAAAAACCAAACGCAACGAACAACCATCGGTAAATGTTTATCTCCTGATTTTGCTCCTATCAACGCAGAAAAACCCACCAGTCTACACCATACGCTAAAAGCGATAACTTTGTCAACTTGGGGATAAATTCCCCTCGGGGATAAATTCCTCTTGGGGATAAATTCCTCTTGGGGATAAATTCCTCTTGGGGATAAATTCCTCCTTGCTTGCTTTTCTTTCTGCGACAAGATAGTCTCGAAGTCGAAGGGTGCTTGGAGGGTACACAATCTCCAAAAACCCCAACAAACCCCAATAACCCTCTTGGGGGCTAGTAGCTCAGTCGGTTAGAGCGCACGCTTGATAAGCGTGAGGTCGGAAGTTCAAGTCTTCCCTGGCCCATTTTTCTCATCCACCAACTTTAAGGAGTTTAACCATGATGATGCCCGAACAAATGGAAATGATGATGTCGCTTCATCTTACGAATTTTCTCATCCTTCTCGCCGCTGTCGCGCTTGCCTTCGTCGTCGGAGGACTATGGTATGGTCCTCTCTTCGGCAAAGCCTGTCTGGCAGAGCAGCCTCACAGAAAAGGCAAAAAAATCAAGGGCGCTGGCTTAGGCATGGTCGTCGAAGTCCTACATCTGATTGCGGTCGGGTTTGTTGTCTTTGCGCTTGCGCATTTCACGACCGCCTGGTGTGCCTTTGTGATGCTGGGCTTGATGACGACCTTGGGCATGATTTCGGCAGGCATCTGGCTGGGACATAGTCGCAAGCTGGTGCTGCTCCATATCGGACAGCATCTTATCACGCTCGTCATTTTTGCGGTTGCCTCGATGCTCTAGTCGCCGATACGACGGAGACTCGATAGCGGAGTATATCGCAGCAATTTTTTCGTTGATTGGGGCTGTAGCTCAGCTGGGAGAGCGCCTGAATCGCATTCAGGAGGTCGTCGGTTCGATCCCGTCCAGCTCCACCTCCGCATCCCCTGCCCCTGCCCTCTCCGCGTTTTGAGAGAGGGGTCGCGTTTCTTGTCGCTGTTGCACTCAAAGCTTTTTTTCTGTATGCTAGAGCATGGTTGTGCGAAAGACGCTCTCTGTTATATCTCCTGCTGTAGCTCCGTCACCATCGGAGCGCGAGTCTCGCCCTCACGAGGACGAGACTGCTACAAACAAAAATACTAACAGCGTTCTCGCTTCCTTCGAGGCTCTCACCTTCGACGATGTTCTCTTAGAGCCTGCCTATTCGGAGGTTCTGCCGAAGGATGTTGATCTCTCGACGCGATTCACGCGCCGTGTGAGCTTGCAGATTCCGCTGGCTTCGGCAGCGATGGACACAGTAACCGAGGGCAGGCTTGCGATTGCGATGGCGCAGTTGGGCGGTATCGGGGTTATTCACAAGAGCCTGTCGCCTGAAGATCAGGCACGCGAGGTACATCGGGTCAAGCGATTCCAGTCTGCGATCGTGGATGATCCGATCACGATCGAGCCTGACGCGAAGGCTCACACGGCGGTGGGGTTGATGCGGGATCGTCGTATTTCGGGCATTCCTGTTGTCGAGCGAGGCAGCCGCAAGCTTTTGGGTATTATAACGAACAGGGATGTTCGTTTTGTCGAGGATTTGGAGCAGCCTGTCTGTAGCATCATGACGCAGAAGAAGTTGGTGACGGTTTCTGCCGATTGTTCGACGGAGCAGGCTCGGCAGTTGTTGCACAGGCATCGACTAGAGCGGCTTTTAGTGACGGATGGGGAGGGTTGTTGTATTGGGTTGATTACGGTGAAGGATATTGAGGCTGTATCGATGCGTCCTTTAGCGAGCAAGGATGCTGCGGATCGGTTGCGCGTAGCGGCGGCGGTGGGAGCATTGGAGCGGGATATGGAGCGGGCTCAGTTGTTATGCGAGGCGGGGGTTGATGTTCTTGTTGTAGATACGGCGCATGGACATAGCGCGGGAGTTTTGGAGCAGGTGCGCAGATTGCGAGCTCGTTTTGAGGGGATTGACATTGTGGGAGGAAACATTGCGACGGCGGAGGGTGCTCGTGCGTTGATTGCGGCGGGGGTTGATGGAGTGAAGGTTGGGATAGGACCGGGTTCTATTTGCACGACGAGGATTGTTGCGGGGGTTGGCGTTCCGCAGTTGTCGGCGATTTGGGATGTTGCGTGTGTTTGCGGAGATGCGGGTGTAGCTGTTATTGCGGATGGGGGTGTTAGGTATGGGGGAGATTTAGCGAAGGCGATTGGGGCGGGTGCGGATTGTGTTATGGTTGGGTCTCTTCTTGCGGGAACGGACGAGTCTCCGGGCGAGGTATTTTTTGCTAAGGGTCGTGCGTATAAGCGGTATCGGGGGATGGGTTCTGAGGGAGCGATGGCGCGGGGTTCTGCGGACAGGTATTTTCAGGAGGAGGTTATGCAGAGTCAGAAATTTGTTGCGGAGGGGATTGAGGGGAGGGTTCCGTATCGGGGTGCGTTAGAGTATGCGATTGATCAGTTGGGGGGTGGATTACGTGCGGCGATGGGTTATACGGGCAATCGGACGATTGGGGAGATGCGGGGGGGGTGTAGTTTTCGGAGGATTACGGGGGCGGGCAGGGAGGAGAGTTATCCGCACGATGTGGTACCGATGACGGAGGGGGGCAGGGGGAAGGGGTAGGCATTTTGTTTCTACGGGCGCAAAACATGCGCACGCGAAGCGTGCGCGGGGGGTGTGGGGGGATAAATTCCCCCCACGAAGACCCCGCGTCAGCGGAGCGCACGCAGTGCGCTTTTCTACGCGCGTAGCGCGTAGCCTCTTGTGCCAAAGCGCGTTTCGCAGAAACGCGCAAGCTGACTCGTAACGCAGCAGAGCGTCTTTAATTTTGCCTAGAAGATAGAGGAGAGAAAAATCGCGCGAAGCGCGCCTCTTATTCAAAAGCGCGAGGCTTGCCTCGCGCAATACTGACTCGCAACACGGCAAGGCGATTCTGTTTTCCTCGCCCTAGCGACGAGAAGAACGCACGCAGTGCGCTTTTCTGCGCGTGAGCGAAGCGAGACGCACAGCCTCTTATTCCAAAGCGCGAGGCTTGCCTCGCGCAAGCTGACTCGCAACGCTGTAAAGCGTCTTTAATTTTGCCTAGAAGATAGAGGCAACAAGAACGCACGAAGTGCGCCTCTTATTCCAAAGCGCGAGGCTTTGCCTCGCGCAATACTGCCTCACAACATGGCACAGCGATTCTGTTTTCTGCTCTCCTAGAGAAACTATGAACGCGCGTAGCGCGCCTCTGTAGCCTTGACTTTCGGACGGGGAGCAGGTATTGTTATCAGGAGATTTGTTTTGGGGCTTTGGAAAAAGGGAGATTGTCGTCATGCTTGAGGAAACAAAAAGAGTGTCGAACGGAACGGCGAATTTTGACACGCAACGGGTTGTCGACCGATTGCGAGAGGGGGGATGGGACGAGGGGCAAGCTCGTGCGCTGTGCGATGTTTTGCGCGAGATTATGCGAGATGTTGCGACAAAGACGGAGATACGAAGGTTGGAAGAGAAGATGGATGTACAGTTTCAGGCGTTGGATAAGAGGATGGATGTACAGTTTCAGGCGATGCAGGAGCAGATGCAGGGGATGCGTCAGCTAATGGTTGTGGGATTTTCTGTGATTGCGATAGTGGTTGGGGCAGCGACTTTGTTCGGCTAGGGCAGCTCTAAACCCTCATAGCCCAAGGGGAATTTATCCCCGAGGGGAATTTATCCCCAAGCTGACTAGCAACACGGCAAGGCGATTCCGTTGTTCTTCGTCCTGCGAGGCAAAAAACGCGCGAGCGTAGCCTCTCTAGACTTGACTTTCGGACGGGGTGTAGGTATCGTTCTATCAGGAGATTTGTTTTGGAGACTTTGAAAAAGGGAGATTGTCGCCATGTTAGAGGAAACAAAAAGAGTGTCGAATGGAACGGTGAATTTTGACACGCAACGGGTTGTCGACCGATTGCGAGAAGGAGGATGGGATGAAGGACAAGCTCGTGCGCTGTGCGATGTTTTGCGCGAGATCATGCGAGGCGTTGCGACAAAGGCGGACATTAAGGAGGTGAGGGCGGAGATGCGGGCTTTGGAGGGGCAGATGGCTTCTTTGAAGTTGATTATGCTGGCAGGCTTTGGCTTCTTGGGAATATTGGTGGCTTTAGGAAATTTCCTCTGAAGTCGCGCTACGCGCGTTCTTGTTGTCGCTAGGGCGAGGAAAACACAATCGCCCTGCCATGTTGTAAGGCAGTATTGCGCGAGGCCATAGCATACGGCTTGCCGTATGCGTCCCCATGCTATTGCCTCGCGCTTTTGAATAAGAGGCGCACTTCGTGCGTTCTTGTTGCCTCTATCTTCTAGGCAAAATTAAAGACGCTTTACAGCGTTGCGAGTCAGTATTGCGCGAGGCAAGCCTCGCGCGTTTGAATAAGAGGCGCGCTGCGCGCGATTATTTTTGTCGCTAGGGCGAGGAAAACACAATCGCCCTGCCATGTTGTAAGGCAGTATTGCGCGAGGCAAGCCTCGCGCTTTTGAATAAGAGGCTACGCGCTACGCGCGTAGATAAAGCGCACTTCGTGCGCTCCGCTGACGCGGGGTCTTCGTGGGGGGAATTTATCCCCCCACACCCCCCGCGCACGCTTCGCGTGCGCATGTTTTGCGCCCGTCATCATACAAAGCAAGTCTGTTGCGCAAGTGCACCCCCTAAAAAGTGCTAGCAAGCCAGACAAACAAAGCCAGGTACGCCATTCTTATCGCTAAAATTTCTGCTACACTCCCCCCATGTCTACACCCCCCACCCCCCAAGCCCTCCAAATACTCCAAGCCCTCCGCGCCCGCACACGCCACACACCGCCCGAAGCAACACACATCCAATCCCTCCTCCAAACCCTAGAAGAAACAACCCCCCTCCGCAAATCTATCTCCCGCCAAGCAAAATCCCTCGCCACCCAAGTCCGCAACGCCCCCGCAGGCGTAATGCAACAATTTCTCAACGAATACGATTTCTCCTCCCAAGAAGGTACAGCCCTCATGTGCCTCGCCGAAGCATATCTAAGAACACCCGATACCCCCTCGCTCGATACCCTCATCAAAGACAAAGTCACCGGCAAAACATGGCGCAAAAACAAAGGGCAAAACAACTCCCTCCTCCTGAACGCATCACACTGGAGCCTCATCTTTACAGGACATATCCTCAAAAATCCCGAAGACAGCCGAGGAATCGTCACCACAATGCAAAAACTCGTCCGAAAACTCGGCGAACCCGTCGTCCGAGTAGCCATCGCAAAAGCCATGAAACTCATGGGAGGACAATTCGTCCTAGGCGAAACTATGCCGAAAGCTATCGCACGCGCTCAACCCACACGCAAGCAAGGATACCGCTTCTCCTACGATATGCTCGGCGAAGCCGCGCGATGCGAAAAAGACGCACAACTCTATCTAAAAGCATACCACAACGCTATCCGATGCCTGAAACCCCTCGCCTCCCCAACAACCTCACCGCACAACAACTGCGGGATCTCGGTCAAACTCACCGCCATCCATCCTCGATACGAACTAGGTCAAAAAAACCGCGTCCGCTCGGAACTCGTCCCGCGCTTGATCTCGCTCGTCAAAGCCGCCTACGACGCCAACATCCCCCTCACCCTAGACGCCGAGGAAGCCGACCGCTCCGACCTCCTCCTCGAAGTTCTCGAAGCAACCCTCGTGGAGCTCGACAAGCTCGAACAAAAAAAATCATCCCCAAAACGAGCTGGCAGAAAACAGAACGACAAAAAGTGGGACGGATTCGGAATCGTCGTACAAGCCTACCGAACCAACGCCTACGCAACGCTCGACTTCATCTTTGAGCTCGCACAACAAGCGCATCGCAAAATCGCTGTCCGCCTCGTCAAAGGTGCCTACTGGGACGCAGAAATCAAACACGCACAAACGCTAGGCGTAGAACACTATCCCGTCTTCACAAGAAAATGCTCGACCGATCTCTCCTACCTCGCCTGCGCACGCAAACTCATGTCCATGCGAAACAACATCTTTCCGCAGTTCGGAACCCATAACGCGCATACCGCAACCGCCATCCTCGCCTTCGCCCAAGAACACTTTGATGCCAACGACGCGCGTTGCGAAAATCGCCTCGAAAATAGCTTTGAGTTGCAACGCATCCACGGCATGGGCGAAGCACTGCACGAAAATCTGCGCACGCAAATACGCCACAACAACAAAAACAACACCCTGCCCGCCATCACGACGCGCATCTACGCACCCGTAGGCATCCACCAAGACCTTCTCGCCTACCTCGTTCGACGCATGCTGGAAAACGGAGCGAACAGTTCCTTCGTCCACCAAGTGCTCGACCGCCGCATACCTATAAGTAACCTCGTTGAAGACCCCGTCACCCTCGTAGAGCTTCACCGCCAAGCCCAATCCAATGATAAATCTCTTCCGCATCCGAAGATCGTCCTGCCTCCCGCCTTGTTCGCACCGCGCAAGAACGCCCGCGGCTGGAATCTCAACGACATCCACACACAGCAAGCGTTTCTGCACAACATCTCCAAGTTCAAGAATAAAACCTACGAGGTGCGCTCGCACTTGGGTAACACAAGCACAAAAAACACATTGAGGCAGCGCCCTCCTCGCCCCTGCAAGTCGCCCGCAGACGGACATGCCCTAGGTAGCGTCATCGAAGCATCCGATGATGAGATCGCGCGCACTTGCGAAAATCTCCGAGCAGCCCACAAGGCATGGGCAGCAACAAGCCCTGCCGAGCGCGCCAAAATCTTGGAGACCTTCGCCGATTTGCTGGAACAAAACGCTTACGAAGCCATCGCCCTCCTCTCGCGTGAGGCGGGTAAGACGCTGTGGGACGGTATATCAGAGGTGCGCGAGGCAGTCGATTTCGCACGCTTCTACGCCATGCATAGTTCTTGCGAAGCGCGCGAAAAACTCGCCCGCAAGCATCGCACGCAGGATTACCCGCAGCGTCTCCCACGAGGTCTTGTTGTGTGTATTGCTCCGTGGAACTTTCCGCTCGCCATCTTCTGCGGACAGATCTCAGCAGCTCTCGCCTGCGGCAACTCTGTTCTCGCCAAGCCCGCCGAGCAAACTCCCTTGATTGCCGACCTCGCGATCAAGCTGTTCTACCGCGCAGGCGTGCCGCGCGCAGCCCTCGCCTGCCTCTTCGGCACAGGAGAGCGTGTCGGCAAGAACGCCATTCAGGCAGCCAAGCCTGATGCGGTCTGCTTCACTGGCTCGCAGGCGACGGCTCGCCTTATCGATCGTCAGCTCGCGGAGCTCGGCAAGGCTATCCTCATCGCCGAGACCGGCGGCATCAACGCCATGATCGTCGATTCGACGGCGCTCGTCGAACAGGTCGTGCGCGATGTTCTCGTCTCCGCCTTCCAAAGTTCGGGACAACGATGCTCCGCCTTGCGCCTCCTCTTCGTGCAAAAGGATCTCGAAAAAACACTCCTCCCCATGCTCGCAGGAGCAACAAGCGAGCTCAAACTCAGCCTGCCCTGGCAAGTCGAAAGCGACATGGGACCGCTCATCGATGCGGACGCGCAGAAAAATGTACAGCAATGGTGTCGTGCCTTGTCCGCACGCGACTCGCGCGCGAGCCTGCTGTTCCGAGGGAATATCCCCAAAGATGCCGACGCGACGCGGCAAGGCTATTGTATGGGCTACTGGATGCCGCCGCACATTTTTCGCATCGAGGACACACAAATACTAACGCGTGAAATCTTCGGTCCTATCTTGCATGTGCAAACCTACACCAACAAGGAGCGCGACCAGCTTCTGCCGCGCATCAACGCGATGGGCTACGGCTTGACCTTCGGCATCCATTCGCGCATCGACAGCCGTATCGCCAAGGCTGTTTCCGAAGCTCGTTGCGGCAACATTTATGTGAACCGCAACCAGATCGGCGCGGTCGTGGGCTGTCAGCCCTTCGGCGGAGAGGAGATGTCAGGAACAGGTCCGAAAGCTGGCGGAGCAGATCTCTTGCTCCGCCTTTCGCGCACGCCACAATCCGAAAGTGCTTTTGCCAAAGGAGGCTTGAGGGGAGGCATCGGAGCATCTTCGCACACACCTCTGTACAAGAGATTGACGGAATGGCGCAGTTTGCTCGCCCCTGCCATCGGCATCTTCGACAGCAGAGCCAACGCGAGCGCGTCCTCCTCTTCTCGCAAAGACTGGACAGAAGCACCCGAAAGGCTTGCCAGGCTGGAGAGAGTGGTGCGCGCGTGGAAGCCCGCCTCATCACGCGCCTGCGCACAGAGTTTGCTCGCACAAGCGCGCGCGGTCTACGCCAACGACGGCATCCTGCCTGGCACAACGGGCGAGCGCAACAGGCTCTACACGACAGAAAGAGGCATCGTCGCTTGTTGCGGCGAGAGGGACAAGCTGTCGCTGCAAGTTCTTGTCGCCCTCGCCTTCGGCAATCGCGTCGTCTGCGCGAAAGGAGAAAATTCTCTCGATACGCACGACGCTTATCTTGATTCTTTGGCTACGCTCGCGCCGCAGGGTCATTTTTGGCAGCTTGTGGCGCAAGACTTTTTTGCGGAAGGATTGCGCCACTGCCACGTTGCTCTATTTGATGGCAAGGACGAGGAGCAACGACGGAAGTTGCGCACGCGCCTCGCGGCTTTCCCCGACCGCCGCCGCCTGCTGTTGAGCCTCGACGACGAGGTTAACTTGCTCGCGGCGCAGCGCGTCGTCAGCGAGGACACAACGGCTTCGGGGGGAAACGCCTCGCTGCTGCTCGCCGCTAGCAAAGGCTAGAGGGACGATGGGCGGGGGAAAGAAGGGACGACTAGCGTGTTTTTTATTGACAAGGGAACAAGGAAGGTAGAGAATTGGGGCAATCGGTTTTCGCTGAGCGATGTTTTGGCAAAAAATTTGCTAGAAGAGATTGGCAACCCTTAACGATGGAGAATATCTTATGTCTGTGAGCCTTGAGGAGCGACCGCTTCCCCGTCGTGCGCGAAGCGTCAGGACGAACAATTTCTTGAGCGGTTTTGCTTCTCTGTTTCGTTCTTTTCCGCTTTCGGTTTTTCCTCCACGCAAGTCGCTTTGGGAGCAGTCGGGAGACGACATCAGGGAGTGCTGGCAGGATGTCGGCGACGACCTCAGAGCAGCCATGGGTGACTTCGAGAGAGAGAGGGGGTACAAAACCGCAATACACTCGCATGAGGTTTCCCAAAGCAAGGGCGCGAAAGCGGGGGCAGTGCGCGTGATAAACAAAAAAGAAGAATGGCGTTTTTCCAAGCATTTCGAAAAACTTGACCCTGATACGCAGAAGGTTCTGCTGGCTTTGGTGCGCGAGTTAGCAAAGGACTAATGCCGCTTCTGCGACAGGAGAGAACTTGTGGCTGATAAGAAAAAACCAGCCTCCAAAAAAGCATCTCCTGAAAAATCTGGCTCTAAGGCGGTTGCTAGGCGTGCCTCTAGCGAGGTCACCCAAACTAACTCTGTGAAAGAATACGAAGAAAAAAACATAGTCATCTCCCAACCGGTCGTTCATTCTGGCCCCCTGCCGTCCCCCGACGATTTTTCCAAGTACAACAAAGGTCTTCTAAATGCCGCAGAGCGAATTATGCGAATGGCCGAGCGAGGTCAAATTTTAAGATTCATCGAACGCTTTGGGGGTCAATTTTTGGCTTTTTTGTTGGGAACAGGTACACTAGTACTCTTGGGCTTTATCGCGTTTAAGGCGCCCAGCCCCTATGCGTTTCCCTCTGGGATTGCAGGTGTCGGTGTTGTTGTTGTCAGCACCTTGGTCTACCTTGTCAAAGGTGGAAAGAAGGACTGATTTCTTTTCCTCTGGCGTGAGCTGGAGAGATAGTTTTACCGTGACCGAACCACCCGACTACCGCCAAGCCGCCGCCTCTGCCAAAGCTTGGCCCTTCGCCGAGGCGCGCAAGCTCAGCCACCGCCTCCAGCGCGAGCAGGTAGCGCAGGGTAGCGATTCAAAAGGGAATTCAAATAGAGTCGTCCGATTCCAGACGGGCTACGGTCCCTCAGGACTGCCCCACATCGGTACCTTCGGCGAGGTGTTGCGCACGAGCATGGTGCGGAACGCCTTCTCCGTCCTTGAGCCAGAGCTTGCGAGCGAACTCGTCTGTTTCTCTGACGATATGGACGGGTTGCGAAAAATTCCCGATACCATCCCCAACCCCGAAAGCCTGAAGCCGCATCTGGGCAAACCCCTCTCGGCTGTTCCCGATCCATTCGGCTGCTGCTCGTCCTACGCGGAGCATAACAACAAGGCGTTGAACAAATTCCTCGACGACTTCGGCTTCACCTACACCTTCCAAAGTGCGACCGAGGGCTATCAAGCAGGCAAGTTCGACCGAGGCTTGCAGCGCATGCTGGAATGCTACGAGCCTGTGCTGAAACTCATGCAATCCTCGCTGGGCGAAGAGCGCAGGCAAAGCTACAGCCCCTTTCTACCGCTATGTCCCGAAAGTGGCGTTGTGCTGCAAGTATCCGTGGAGGAGGTCGATGTCAAAAACGGCACGATCCTCTATCGCCATCATGACGGCTCTCTGCGCGAGACCTCGGTGTTCGGCGGCAAATGCAAGTTGCAATGGAAGCCCGACTGGGCGATGCGATGGTTTGTTCTCGGCATCGACTATGAAATGTACGGCAAGGATCTGATTCCCTCCGCCGAGATGTCGCGACAGATTTTGCGCCTGATGGGCAAGAATGCTTCGGAAAATGCTTCGGCGAATTCCTTCTTGGAATCTCCTGATGGATTTGCCTACGAGCTTTTTTTGGATGAGAGGGGTGAGAAGATCTCCAAGTCGCGCGGCAACGGCTTGACGATCGAGCAGTGGCTGACTTACGCGAGCGCAGATTCGCTTGCTTACTATATGTACAAAAAACCGAAGACGGCGAAACGGCTCTTCTTCGATTGCATTCCACGCTGTCTCGACGAATACTTGGGCGACAGAAGACTTTTCGACAAAGCAAGCGAGGCACAGGCAAAGGTAGAGAGTCCCGTTTTTCATATCGAGCGTCCTCTGTTGTCGACGGTGCCTGATAGCGTGAGTTTTTCTCTTTTGCAAAACCTTGTTTCTGCGGTTGGCTTGCAGAGCAGTGCGCTGGAACAGGAACATATTCGCACCGCGTGGATACCCCTATTGCAACGCGAGCTGGAGGGGGAGGGGCGCAAGCTGTCGGACAACGAGCGGGATACTATACAGCGTCTGTGGGATTACGCGCTCGCCTACGATCTCGACTTTGTGCGTCCGTCGTGCGCGCCTCGCGCTCCGTCTGCGAGCGAGAGGGTCTCCATCGCCAAGCTTGTCGGCAGGTTGCAAGAGCTTTCGCGCGATGCGGCACTGGAAGAGATTCAGAGCGTCGTCTATGCGGTCGGCTGCGAGGAGGGCTACAAGGAAAAACTACGCACGTGGTTTGCAATGCTCTACGAAGTTCTGCTAGGACAAAGTACAGGTCCGCGCTTTGCAAGCTTTCTAAAAATCTACGGATTGGAGGCAGGCATTACCATGCTACAAAAAGCCCTCAAGCCATGAGTAAAGATACAACCCAAAACTCGATGCAAAGATCAACAAAAGCATCGGTAGCAGATTTGCCTTGTTGGCGGTTGGACGCTCTGTACAAGGGCATCGATGACCCGCAGTTGGAGCAGGATTTAAAACGCGCCCGCGAAGAGTCGTTGCAGTTTTCGCAACAATACAAGGGACAGCTTTCGGGTCTCTCGGCTGTTGAGTTGGGGCGTGCGGTTAGCGCGTATGAGCGCCTGCAGGAGCTCGTTGCGCGTTTAGGTGTTTTCGCCTTTCTGAAGCACGCGGAGAACTTGAGCGATGGGGAGAACGCGCGTTTCCGTCAGGGTTTGCAAGAGCAGTTGACCGAGATTGAGAAGGGGGTTCTTTTTTTCTCGTTGGAGCTGAACGGCTTGGACGACGAAGCGCTGGGGCAGGCTTGCGAGCGCGAACCGAGTTTGGGACGCTACGCCTCGTGGCTTCAAGCTTTGCGTCGTTTCAAGCCGCACCAGCTTTCGGAGGACATGGAGGCGTTGCTTGCGGAGAAGGAGCTGACGGCGCGTCTTGCGTGGATCACGCTCTACGACGAGAGCGAGGCGGCGATGCGCTTTCGTTTGAGCGATGGGTTGGAAGATGGTGGGGAAGATGGTGGTGAAGAGATTGTGTTGTCGGAGGTTTTACACAAGCTTTCGGACGAAGAGGGGAGCGTCCGTCGAGCGGCGGCGCATGCTTTGGGGAAGGGGTTGGCGGCGCACTTGCCTCTGCTGACGACGATCACGAACACGCTGGCCCAGGACAAGGCTTTGGAAGACAAGCGACGTGGCTTTCGCGCTCCGATTGATGCGCGCAACTTAGACAACCGTATCGAGGGGGAGGTCGTTGCTGCTTTGGTTGAGAGCGTACGCGCTTTCTACCCTCGGCTGTCGCATCGTTACTATCGCCTGAAGGCGCGGTGGATGGGTTGCGAGCAGCTGGATTACTGGGATAGGCTTGCGCCTGTACCGAACGCCTTGACGCGCGAGATTCCGTGGAGCGAGGCTTGCGAGACGGTGTTGGCTGCTTACGGAGGATTTTCCTCGGAGTTAGGTTCGCTTGCGGAGCGGTTCTTTGACAACCCTTGGATCGATGCAGCGCCGAGGGCGGGCAAGATGTCGGGAGCTTTCTCGTGTCCTTGTGTTCCTGAAACCCACCCCGTCATTCTCATGAGTTATCGAGGCAGGACGCGCGATGTCATGACGCTTGCGCACGAGATGGGACACGCCATCCATCAGACGCTTGCTGCGGAGCAGGGTTTTCTGTTATCGCAGACGCCGCTCACGCTTGCCGAGACGGCGTCTGTCTTTGGCGAGAAGTTGACCTTTGATTTGATGTTGGAGCGTGCGGGCAGTGTTGAGGAGAAGCGCGCTTTGCTTGCTGGCAAGATTGAGGACATGCTTAACACGGTTGTGCGGCAGATCGCCTTCTTGGACTTCGAGCAGAAGATCCACGAGCGACGCAGAAAGGCTCCGTTATCCAGCGATGAGATTGGTGATTTGTGGATGCAGACGGCGCGCGAGAGTTTGGGTGATGTGTTTCGTTTTGACGAGCATTATCGTTGTTATTGGGGTTATGTGTCTCATTTCATCCATGCTCCTTTTTATGTTTATGCTTATGCTTTTGGCGATGGGTTAGTGAATGTTCTTTACGCGCTGTATCGAGACGGCATGGTGGGGTTTGAGCAGCGTTACCGGGCTTTGTTGGGTGCGGGGGGCAATGGAGATTACAGGGAGTTATTGGCGGAGTTTGACCTTGATCCTGCGGCGGGAGATTTTTGGCGGAGGGGGTTAGTGGTGATTGAGGGGATGATCGAGCGGCTGGAGGCTTTGTTGGATGGGGGCAACGCTGCCTAGCGTTGTTGCGCGCATGGGAGTGCGCTTGTTACATTGACGGGCGCAAAACATCGCGTGCGTAGCACGCGGGGGGGTGTGGGGGGATAAATTCCCCCCACGAAGACCCCGCGTCAGCGCAGCGCACGCAGTGCGCTTTATCTACGCACGAGCAAAGCGAAGTGCGTAGCCTCTTATTCAAAGTTGGCAAGAAAGACGCAGATAGGCTATGATTATTTCATCGTGCCACCAACACAGCACAAGGGGCCGTAGCTCAGCTGGCAGAGCGCTACGATGGCATTGTAGAGGTCAGGGGTTCGACCCCCCTCGGCTCCATAACATCAGGAAAACAGAAGAAGTCACGCGCTGAGTTTTCCCGTGCGCACCGCCTCCAATGCCGCCGACATGCCCGCACGCCACGCATAAGCAATAAGAAAAATACGAATCGCACTAGTCAAAGGCAAACTAGGAGCGCGCGCAGCAATCTGCGTGCATACCTTGTGCGCCGACATGCTCTCGCGCTCGATCACATGCGCCAGAATATCCCAAAAGATAGGCTCTAATCGCACCGATGTGCGATGCTTGCCAATTCTAATATTACGACTCAACAAAGAAGAAGTCTTGTTTCGTGGGCTGTCTGTCATGCTTGCCTATCGTTAAAAAACTTGCACTCCTACTGCGGACAAGTGCGCCTTGCAAGGCAAGGGCAAATCTGCTAGAATTTCGCGAGATTGTCCTCTAGATTGCATACTAGAACATTCACAGAAGAATCCCAAGCGGACTCCGCTTTTTTGTACGATTTTGTTCGTCAAGACAAAGGAGTAAAACTCGATGACGCAAAGAATCCTCATCGTCGACGACGATGACCTGTTGTGCCAATCGCTTGCAGAGCAACTGCGCGAAGCAGGCGACTATCGTGTAGATGTTGCACACAGCGCGGAGGAAGGGTTGCTCGCGCTCAAAGACAAACCCGTCGATGCCGTGCTGTTGGATGTCGGATTGCCCGACATGGACGGCAGACAAGCATGTCGCCAAATGCGCGAACAAGGCTACCACATGCCCGTGCTGATGCTCACCGCCCACGACGAGGAGCAAGACATAGTCGGCGGCTTCGATTCAGGCGCAACCGACTACATCACTAAACCCTTCCGTTTCCGCGAACTGCTGGTGCGCATGAAAACGCATCTGAAAATTCACGAAAAACACGAAGATACCGAATACCGCATCGGACGCTTTCGCTTCCAGCCGAACGCGCGTTGCCTGCTCGATGCCAACAACCCGAACGACAAAATACCGCTCACCGATAAAGAAGCCTCCATTCTGAAACTTCTGTATCGCTCGCGCAACAAACCCGTCGCACGGGCGGTCATGCTGAAAGATGTCTGGGGCTACGGCAAGGGAATCTCGACGCACACATTAGAGACGCACATCTATCGGCTGCGTAAAAAACTGGAAACAAACATCGACGAACCCTCAGTGCTGCTAACCGAACTCGGAGGCTATCGCCTGAACTTGGAAACTCGCTCCGCACCCAAAAAAACTTGAGCGCAAAAACTTAAGCCCAACCCTAAAATTCAGGAGACGACACTTCTTGCAATCTCTGCTCTCCGACCTCTGGTCGCACATCCTGCCCGTAGCCCTCGCGCTGTGCGCAACCCTGATACTCTTCTCTCTGCTCGCCGAAAGCTTTGTTACCGCACGACGCAAGAACATAGCGAGAACGCCGCCAAACTCAATCTTTAGCTTGTCCTTCGCACTGCCGCTCGCGCCCATCCTGCTGTTGCTCGCGCTGTGGCTCTCACCGCAAACGATAGCGACAACCGCAACGCTGCTCGCGCGCCAATCGCCCGAATCCCTACGCCTGCTCTTCCTCGCCGCTCCGCTCGCCTTGTTCTTCCTATGGTGCGAGGGCAGCAGCGTCGCCAAAATAAACGAGAAGGCAAGCAAAAAAATGGAGAATACAACAAGCCCGACAACTCCGCTGGAACATCTTGCCCTGCGCGTCTTTGGCGAGCCGTCCGCAAGCAGCCTCGCCTACAGGACAGCGCGAGCGTTCGTGGTGCTTTTCGCGCTCTGTTGTCTGGTCTCGTTGCTGTTCGACCTTGTGCCTACGCTCGCACACCTGTTTTGGAATCAAGCGGCGCGCATCACTCGGCTCGTCCGCTTGCCGATAGCATCGAACACTTTCGTCAGCACGCTCGGCGTAGGACTTATCCTCACGCTGCTACTGCCGCAATTGTTTTCTCAGCCGAACAAGGTGATCGCGAGAATGTTGCTCCTCCTCTTGCCATGCGCGCTGCTGTTCTACGGCGCGCTATGCCTCGTTGCCGCTCTGCATACAAATGTCTCCTTGAATGTCTCCTCCTTGCCCGTTGCAACAGGAAGCGCGTTCAATGCCGACACAATGCTGGCTACGCTCGGTGTTTTTCGCCCCGCCTTCGGCTGGCTCGCCCTGCTCTGCTGCGTCCCTTATGTTACCTCTCGTGCCACCCCCGATAGCGTCCCGACCTCGATAAAATTGACGCGTACAAGCAGAAGGGCAAAGGCTTTGTCTGTTTTTTCGCTTTTACTCGCCTTCGCCTGCCTGCTCGGCTTCGTCGGCTTGACGGCAGCCCCCATCGTTTTTAGCAAAGCATGGCTGCTCGGCGAGCAGGGCTTGAACCCCTTGCGCTCAGCCTTCCTATCGAGCTATCCGCAGGATGGATGGTTGATCGAAGCCAGCCTTGCCGCCCTCTCGGCAACGACACTGCTCGCCCTCTCGGCGCTCACGGGGGCAGCCTTGACGCTGTTACACAAAAAAGCAGAGGCACGAACCCTCCTGCTGATACTGCTCGCCGTCATGCTCGGCATGCTGTCGAGCGGTAGCAAAGGCGGAGGCGAGGCATGGCAAACAAACCTCCTCTTCGTCCTGCAGCACACGCAAAAAATCGGACAGATGGCGCAAGGCATCGCAACCCTCCTCTTCATCGCAGCCTTGAGTGCGCTCGCGCTACGCTCGCTCAGAACGCTCAGGCGATGACGCAAGAAGCATGACACAAGAATCGATCGAGTCCTTACTAGCCGCAGAAGACGAACTCGCGCAAGCGGACTTTGATGCCGACAAGGAATCTGGTGTCAAGGAATCTGGCAACAAGGAATCTAGCAACAAGGCTTCTGGTGACAACAATCCTCTGACTGTGAGCGAGCTCTCGCGCGAGTTGAAGGAGCATGTTGAGGGTAAATTCTCCCACCTCAGCGTTCGCGGCGAGGTTTCGGGAGTGAAGATCTCACGTCTTGGACATATCTACTTCACGCTTAAGGACGAGAAGGCGGTGCTGGACGCCATCTGCTGGAAGGGCAGAGCGCAACGCCTGAGGCACAAACCCGAAGAGGGGTTGGAGGTTGTCGCGCACGGCGCGCTTTCGACCTACCCCTCGCGCTCGCGCTATCAGATGGTGGTCGAATCGCTGGAGCCTGCCGGCACGGGCGCGCTGTTGCAGCAGTTGGAGCGGCGTAAGAAAAAGCTTGCTGTCGAGGGGCTGTTTGCGGAAGAGAGGAAAAAGAAGTTGCCGCTGTTGCCGCGCCGCATCGCGGTGTTGACCTCCGAGCAGGGTGCGGTATGGCACGACATTCGCCAGCGGCTTGGGCAGCGTTGTCCTGTCAACATCGCGCTCTTTCCTGTCGCGGTGCAGGGACGCGAGGCGGAGGGTAGCCTGCTTCAAGGCTTTGCGTTGTTGCAAAAAGCTTTGGCGAGCGAGGAGCTCGGTGATTTGGATGTCGTGATCGTTGCGCGCGGCGGGGGGTCGATTGAGGACTTGTTGCCCTTTAGCGAAGAATCGGTTGTGCGCGCTGCCGTCGCTTGTAGGCTGCCTGTCGTTTCTGCGATCGGTCATGAGAGCGACCATTGCCTGCTCGATCTTGCGGCGGATCTGCGCGCAGCTACTCCGACGGCGGCGGTCGAGCTCGTTGTGCCGCAAAAAAGCGTCTTGCTGGACTCCATCGCCACTTTGAGCGAGCGCACGCGCCGTGTCGTCGTCGTCTCGCTTGACGGATTTCAGCGCAACCTGCAAACGACAAGCCTCGCCCTGCCACGCGCGTTGCGGCTACGCACAACGCAGGCGCGAGAGCGATTGCAACGTTGCGCGCTGTTGCTGCGCCACGCCTTCAGCAGCTTTGCCCAAGACTTGAGCGCGCGTTTGGCGCGACAGAGACTTTCGGCACGTTGGCTCGTCGATGCGCTTGCGCGTGCTAGGGCGAGGCTTGTCGAGCAGCAGAAACGCCAACAGCGTGCGCTCGCATCTAAGGTGGCACTTGCCCAAGAGCGATTGCTGCGTAGCCGACGTTTGCTGGAATCGCTCTCCTTTCGGCGTGTGTTAGAGCGCGGCTACGCCATCGTGCGCGACGGCAAACGCATCGTGCGCTCGGCGTGCGAATTGCCTGCGGGCAAGAGTTTTGATACGCTGTTTGCAGATCGCTCCATCCTCTCGGCGCAGGCGCAGAAGATCGTACGGCAGCCCTCGTCGAGCAGTGCGGAGAGAGAACTCCCTCATCGTCAGGAAGCCTTGTCATCATCCTCTGCCAAACCTGCGCTCGCTACACGCCTCGTTACACCTCAGGAGCGTTTGCTGTGATGCGCGCGTTGCTTTTTCTGCTCGCTGTCTTTTTCCTGCCGCAAGCAGCCGAGGCGCAGCATGCGCAACACTTCACAAAGCAGACGAAGACGCTGGGTGCGCTCGTGCTGAAGGGATACTTTGTGCAAGGCGGCGTGATTATAGGACGTTCGGACAGGTTGAAAGCCTTGACCTTGGATGGGGTCGATGTGCCGTTGGGTCCGCAAGGAGAGTTTATCTTCGGCTTTTCGCGCGACGAGAAAAGTCCGCTCCCCTTGACCGTCGTCTATAGGGACGGGAAGTTTGAAAGTCATGTCTTGGAAGTTTTAAAGCGGAGCTACGACATCCAGCGTATCGATGGCTTGCCGCCGAAACAGGTCACGCCGCCGCCTGAGCTTCTTGCGCGCATCAAGCGCGACAACATAAAGATCGGCAGGGCGCGGCGTATGCAAGGCGATTGGCAAGATTTTGCGAGCGTGTGGATATGGCCTGCGCGCGGACGTATTAGCGGTGTTTATGGCTCGCAGCGCGTTCTCAACGGCAAGGCGCGCCGTCCGCATTTCGGTGTCGATATCGCTGCCAAGGTTGGCACGCTTGTCGTTGCTCCTGCGGGGGGGGGTGTGCGAATGGCGGAAGAAGATATCTACTACAGCGGAGGGACGATCATCATCGACCATGGGCAGGGCTTGCAATCCGCCTTTCTGCACATGAACAGCGTCGAGGTTGTCGATGGACAGCGCGTCGAGCAAGGAGAGCGAATCGGCTCGATCGGGGCTACGGGACGGGTGACGGGGGCGCATCTCGATTGGCGGATCAACTGGTTTTCTCGCAGGTTAGACGCGCAGTTCCTGCTACCGCATGCGATCATCGCAACGCCGCGGTAGCGGTTGCGAGACTTGGAGGTTTGTTTGTCCGCTCTTTGCTATCGAAGCGACTCCTCTCTGCAAGGGAGGGGAGGGGTGCGGCATGCTTTCTTCGATCGCTCGGCGGCGACGGACGACAAAAAGCAGATACCTTTACAGCAGTTGCAAGAGACGGCACGAGAGACGCTTAGCGTCGCGCGGGCTGTGAGTGTGAAGCAGGTGCATTCGGCGCGTGCGATCGTTGTTCGGCAGATAGGCGATCTTTGGGATAGCGAGCGATCTCCGCCTGAGGCGGACGCGCTTGTTTCTTGTGTGCCGAATCTTTTGTTGTGTGTTTATACGGCGGATTGTGCGCCTGTGTTGTTGTTCGATCGTGAGGCGCGTGTGTGTGCTGCTTTGCATGCGGGTTGGCGGGGTGCGCTTGGGGGTATTGTTCAAGAGACTGTACGTTCTATGCGTACGCTTGGTGCGCAGGAGAGGCGTACGTTTGCTATTATTGGGCCTACGATTGGGATAGCTTCGTATCCTGTTGGCAAGGAGTTTCGGAAATTTTTTTTGGAGCAGGGCGAGGCGAACGGCAAATTTTTTGTATGGCAAGGGGGGCGAGAAGGGGGGCGGCAAGGGGAGCAAGAAGAGCAGGAGGGGGAGCAATGGCATTTTGATTTACCTTCTTATGTTCGGGATTGTTTGTGGGGTTGTGGTGTTGGGCGGGTGAGGAGTTTAGGGATTGACACTTTTTCGGATCGTGCGTTTTTCAGCCATCGGAGGTCTTTGCGGGAGGGGGTGGGAGAGGGGGGGAGGAACTTGGCGGCGATTGCTTTGCTTGATGACTGAACGCAACGGGCTTTTTGCGAATGTAAAACGGACGTGCGCTTTTTGTATTGACGACAAAACGCAAGACGAGCGAGCCGTAGGCGCAGCGAGTTTTGCGCATGGGGGGTGTGGGGGGGCGAAGTCCCCCCGCAAAAGACCCCGCGTCAGCGGGGCGCGTAAGCGCCTTCTACGCACTCGCGCGAAGCGCGAGATGCGTAGCCTCTTGTTCAAAAGCGCGTTTCGCAGAAACGCGCAAGCTGACTCGCAACGCGGTAGAGCGTCTTTAATTTTGCCTAGAAGATAGAGACAAAACAGAATCGCCGTACCATGTTACGAGTCAGCTTGCGCGAGGCAAAGCCTCGCGCTTTTGAATAAGAGGCTACGCGCTACGCGCGTAGATAAAGCGCACTGCGTGCGCTCCGCTGACGCGGGGTCTTCGTGGGGGGAATTTATCCCCCCACACCCCCCGCGCACGCTTCGCGTGCGCATGTTTTGAACCCGTAAAAATTACTCGCATCCGTCAAAAATCAGCCCTCAGCCCTCAAGCCTCAACAAGCAGTGCCTCCCCCAAAGGACGCACCGGCACATAACCCCGTCCCCGCAACAATCCCTCAATCTCCCCCAATAACTCACAACAAGCCCCCCCATCCCCCGCCCCCACACGCAACACCAACGCCGCCTCCGTGTTAGAAGCACGCAATAACCACCATCCCCCATCCGTACGCTCCACACGTACGCCATCAAGCGTACAGAGACTGTACGTCCCCTCCCCCGCCATGTCCGAACCTCTATTAGCAAGGTCTTCGCGCATAACCGCCTGAACCTCCTCAACTAACGCAAACTTCCGCCCCTCCGCAATAGGCAGCCGCAACTCATCGCTAGAAACACTAGACGGCAACACCGCCAAAGCATCCCCAATAACAAAACCCGAACGCAACATCCCGCAAAGACGCACCGCCGCATAAAGCGCATCGTCATAACCCCCATAACGATCATTAAAGAAAAGATGCCCGCTTACCTCCCCAGCTATGTCAGCACCCGTTTCAGCTAACGCGCGCTTGACATGCGCATGCCCCGTCTGCACGATCCGCACCCTGCCCCCCAACCCCTCAATAGCACGCACAATCTGCGGCGAAGTCTTGATGTCACAAAGAATGAGCGGAGCAGACTCTCCTGCACGCTCGCTGTTCTGTAAAAGATCCGTTGCAAACAACAACAAGAGCCGATCGCCACTAAGACGCTTTCCCTCAGCAGTGAGGACAACAAGACGATCAGCATCGCCATCGAAAGCAAGTCCGACCTGCGCCTTGTTGCGAGCAATCTCCTCTCGCAACCCATCGAGCGCATTTTCCTTGCCAGGATCAGGAGAACGCGCCGCAAAACTTCCGTCAAGGCTCGCGTTGAGAAGGTGATGCTCCCCCCGCAATCGCGACACAAGATCCGCCGCAACAACACAACCCGCGCCAGACCCCATATCCCAAACAGCAGAAAGCGCACTGCCCCCCCCACTTCGAGCGTCCTCCTCCAACAAACGTGCTACATAAGCGTCGCGCGACCTCTCGGCGTGCAAATATAAAGACGATGGCAAAAACGATGGCAAGGACGATGGCATCGGAGGAGCATTTGCCATGCTCTTAGCCAAATCTTGCAAGTCTTGTCCGAAGAAAGGCTTCCCCTCGCGCACGAGTTTAAAACCGTTATGGCGAGGGGGATTGTGCGAACCCGTGACCATCACCGCACCAACCACAACTCCCGTTCCCTCCTCTGTCGCTTTTTCTTTGGACGAGTTTTTGCGCGAGCCCGCTTCAGCAAAATAAAGAGCAGGGGTAGGAAGAACGCCGAGATCGATTCCCCTCACGCCCCCTTGTTGCAAACCCAACAATAAAGCTTGGCTCAAAGCAGGCGAGCTTTCTCGCCCATCACGAGCAACGAGAACTTGGCTTTCGCTGCTCTTGCTCCATTGCTTCTTGCCCCATCGCTCTGCAAGCGCGTGTCCGAGCGCAAAGGCATCTTGGGAGTGCAGCGTTTTTTGCCATTCTCCTCGAATATCGTAAGCACGCAGGATGCTCGTGTCGAGGTTGTGAGCGTTCTTGCTCAAGGTTTGTTTTCCTTGCTGTCTTTGTTGTCTTGGAGTGCTCGGATGGTTTCTTTCCAATGCGGAGCGGAGCTGTCGCCTTTTTCGCTTGCGACAGCAACATTGGCAGCAACCCATCCTCCGATTCTGCCGCAGTCGTAGCGTTCGCCTTCGTAGAGCCACCCGTAGACGGAATTGGCGTTGTGCGCGATGGCATCGGTTAGTTGAATTTCGCCTTGCGCGCTCGATGCTCGCTCGACGGCTTTGTCCAGCACAGGGAGGATGGCGGCGGGAAGAATATACCTTCCGATCGAGCAAAATGTCGAGGGAGCAGTGCCGCGTTTGGGTTTTTCGACAAGGCTTTCGACAGGAAAAAGTCGATTGTCGTCAGGCTTAAAGCGTGGGCTCAACACGCCGTAGTGTTGCGTTTGCTCGCAGTCCATGTCCATGGCAGCGAGCAATGTTGCTGTGGGCGTATCGAGTTCCGCGTAGAGCTGAAGCATGCGTTCGACGCAGGAGGGCTTGTTAAGCAGGAGTTCGTCGGGCGTCGAGACGACGAAGGCTTGCTCATGCTCCAACCAGTGTCTTGCGCACCATACGGCGTGTCCGAGTCCGAGTCGTTGCGATTGTCGCACGAAGGCGATGCTTCCTTCTGCGGGGAGATCATCGCGGAGTTGTCGAAGGTTTTGTGTTTTTGCTTGCCTTGTCAGCTCAATTTCGAGCGCTGAATCTTGAGCGAAGTGGTTTTCGATGACATGCTTTCCCAACCCCGTGACGATGAGAATCGATTCGATGCCAGCTTGAAAAAGCTCCTGAACAGCGTAGTGGATGAGCGGTCGGTCGAAGACGGGCAGCATCTCTTTCGGAATCGCTTTCGTCGCAGGCAGCATGCGCGTGCCGAGACCAGCAGCGGGAATCACAGCTTTGCGGACAAGAGGCATAGAAAACAGCAGAGACAAGCAAGAAAGGTTTCAGGAAGTTATAGCAAAGTTATAGCCCAAAGTTATAGTCAAGGCTACGCTATGGAGAAAAGAAGACGCGCTGCCTCCGATTTTTTGCTAACCTTGTCGCCGATGCCAATCCGCATTTCCCTTGCCTCGTTGCTCGTAGCTCTGCTCGCAGCTCTGCTTGCGACCTCTCTTCTTGTTGCACAAGCAGGCGCGATAGAGGTAGAGCAGGAAAAACCTTCTGCAACGACACCCGAAGAGGCTTATCCGTTTGCGAAGGTCTATATTCTCCCCCCTCCCCTGCCGACGACAGGACGCTTGCGTGCGAGCGAACAAAGCCTCCCCGAATTGCTTTTGCAACAAGACAAGACGAAGACCTTTCCGAAGCACTACCGCCTTGCTCAAACCTTCGCCATTCCCTCGCTAGAATCGCGCAAGCCCGTTGAATCTACGCAAGCGTTCCAACGCCAGACGAAGCTTCCCGACCCCTTGGAAAATCTCAACCGCTCCGCCTTCCGCACGACCATCTTTTTTGAAAAAGCCGTGTTGCGCCCGCTCGCCAAGGGATGGCGCAAGATACCGCGCCCCATCACTGCGCCCATTATTAACTTCTCGCGCAACCTCTCGCGCACGACGGATTTTCTCAACGCGTTGGCGCAAGGCAATCCCAAAAGAGCCTCGGAAGTTTTCTTCGCCTTCGTTCTCGATTCGACGCTCGGCTTTGCAGGTCTGATCAACCTCTCTGAGCATCTCGGCATCCCGCAGGTCGAAGAGGACTTCGGACAAACGCTCGCGCACTACGGCGTCGGACACGGTGCCTACTTCGTTTCCTTCTTGCTAGGCCCCTCCTCGGTGCGCGACACGGCGGGAAACGCCGTCGATCTCACCGCCAGCATCTTAGGAAAAATATATCTCGGCCCCTACTGGAACCCCCTCGACTATCTGCTGTTCGTCGAAACAAGCGCGAGCGTAGGCATCAGCACGGGAGTCCGCATCGGGCTGGGTTTTATCAGAGGCGTCGACAGCTATTCCAAAGTCATCGATCAAATCAAAGCGTTGGAGCAAGGCTCGCTCGACTTCTACATCGCGACAAGACGCTTCTACGCCTATCGCCGCGCGTTGCAGGTTTTGAACGCAGAAAACCTCACCTCCGCACCTTCCTCCGCGCCAAGTCAGGAGGACGACCCCTTCGCCGATATCGAAGAGTGAACAATAAGTAAGCGAAAAGTTTGCCTTGCAATCTCTGGGTTTGTTCAAGCGTTGCCCGATGCGCCAGACAGCAGATGCGGCGAGACGCCGAGTTTCTGCATGGCGCGCGCCCATTTATCCGTATCGTCTTCACCGAAGACGAGGTCTCGATCGAATGGCAGATGCAACCACGCGTTGCGTTCGATCTCTTTGTCGAGCTGCCCTGTTCCCCAGCCTGCATAGCCGAGCAAGAACACATAATCCTTCGGACCTTTCCCTTCGGCGATCTGCTTTAGAATGTCGGCGGAGGCTGTCATTGCCAAGTCTCCCAGTTCGATCGTGCCTGCGAACATTTTTTCGGGCGAATGCAGGACGAAGCCGCGACTGCTTTCCACAGGACCGCCCACATGCACCGAGATTTGCCCGAAGCTGGATGCGAATGGAATGTTCAAGTGATCCAGCACATCGGTGAATTGGATTTTCTCGGCGATCTTGTTGACGACAAGCCCGAGCGCGCCGTCCTCGCCCTGATGACAGAGGTAGATGACGCTACGCTCGAAGCGTTGGTCGCCGATGGCAGGGCTGGCGAGCAGCATCTGCCCTTGCCAGTAGCCCCTCATGGAAGAGCGACCGCGACCTTTCGTCTTACCTTTTTCTTTGCCTTTCTCTTTGCCTTTTTCTTGCGCGCCTGCCGCCGTGCGCGAGCGGGACGAGGGGGAGGAAGTTCGTGTTGTCAGCAACGGGCCTTCCTTCCCTCGAACCATATCTTGCAAAACCGAGGAGGAGGAAACTTTGCGCGCTCGACGACGCACAACCGAGGGAGACTTCAAGGCTTCCTTGCCTTGCGATGATTGTTGGGGCGAGGCTTTGCTCGGTGGCTTAGCTGAAGTCTTCGTTGAAGTCTTCGTTGAAGTTTTCGCTGAAACCTCATCGGACGAGGTGAGCGTTTTACGGCTAGTTTTTTTCTTTTCCCCCGCCATGGCAACTCCTCCTCTATAGGATGACGCAGCGAGATTTGTCTGGACTTCCCGTATCTGCGCGTCGTTTCTTTTTTCTTCCTACTCCCCCGAATCTGTCACATAGTGTAGACGAAGCGCGAGTTTTTTGCAAGAAGAAGATAACAGGCTGAAAAAGGATGAAGCCCACGACCAGCTCAAAGATATTGTCATCGGTATTGTCGCGAGGATTGTTCGCGGCGATGCTTTGGCTTTTGTTCTCGCTTTTTCAAATCTCGAATGTCTCGGCGTCGGCGCAAGCGCAGCAGTTCGACTATGGCTCTGTCCGTCTGTTGCAGACGGGCGAGCGGCGCGGTGCTTTGCTTTTTTCGCTCAACAGCCCTTGGAAAACCTCGTGGCGTAAGAACACGGTCAATGTTTTCCCGACCGAGTTGCGCTGGCGAGCCAATACCAGCTCGATAAGCTGGCCCTTTCCGCAAACCTTCGAGATTTTCGGAGTTCGCAGCTACGGCTACGAAGGACGCACCGCCCTGCCATTTACAACGCGCGCCCCCATCGAGCAGGGAGAGGAGGTCGAGTTGCGCTTCGCAGCCTGCGCGCAAGTCTGTCTGCCGATAGAGACGACCTTGAGGGTAGAGCAAGCGAGCGAGCAGGAACGCATCCTCATCGCCAATGCTCTCCAACAAGTGCCGCAAGAAGAGACACAAGAATCGACGCAGCTGTCAGGGTTGCAACTCGCCTACTTGCCTGTGGATTCTCCTGACGAATTTAGGGCGGGCGAGGGACAAACCGAGGAGCAGAGCGTCTTGTTGCAAGGAAGGTTTTCGAGCAAAAAGACACAAGACAACATGCAATCTTTGCGCAACCCGCGCCTCATCGTCGAGCGCGCGGGTATGGAGCAAGGTGGCTTATTTGAGGTTATTTCTCTAAAAGCCTCTGGCGACCTGCGCTTCAAGGCGGAGGGAAGGTTGCCGCGCGACGCACAACGGACGCTCGTGCGCGTGAGCCTTACCGCCGACAACATGCTACCTCTCACCTTGCTGGCAGCCCCTCGACTTGCCCCCTCGCCCTACGAGAGTTCCGAGCAAGCCTTGAGCGCGCTTTTGCCTAGTTCCGCCTCGATGTTGGGATTGTTGTTGCTTGCCTTCCTCGGCGGCTTGGTGTTGAACGCCATGCCTTGCGTATTTCCTGTCTTCGCAATAAAAATCGCCGCGCTCGCGCGTGCGGACGCTGCAGACCGAAGCGAACGGCAGCAACGCAAGAAGCAACACAAGAGTGCAAAAACAACAAGCACACGCAAAACAGCCAGCAGATTACAAAGTGCCTTGCTAGCAAACGCGCTCGGCATGATGCTCGCCTTCCTTTTGCTAGCGAGCGTGTTGGTAGTGGCGAAGAGTGGCGGAGAAAAACTGGGATGGGGCTTTCAGTTCCACTGGCCTGTCTTTAGCGGCTCGCTCGCGGCGCTGCTGTTGCTGCTGGCTTGCGATGGATGGCGCATCGTAGCCTTACCCTTTCCTGCCTACCGCGAAAAGGTGCGCTCAGAAGAAGAGGGAGAGGGAAAAAACAACTCTATTATTTCGCGCAGAAAAGAATGGAGCAGCGAGTGTGCGACGGGAATGTTGCTCACTTGGCTTGCCACGCCTTGCGCTGCTCCTGTATTAGGCAGCGCGCTCAGTGCTGCCATCGTGCAACGGGCTCCTGTTGTCTTTCTGATGTTCGCACTGATGGGGGTTGGCATGGCGACTCCTCTGTTGTTGGCGGCGGCTTTTCCGCATCGAGTTGCGAAAATTCTTCCTCCCCCAGGCGCGTGGTCGGAGGGGTTGCGCAAGGTTCTTGCCGTTGCCATCTTCGCGGCGTCGCTGTGGCTTTTTTCTATTTTCGCCAAGCAGCTTTCGCTCACCGCTGCTGTCATCGTTGCTGTTGCGACGCTGTTTGTCGTCATGATTTTACGCAGACGGCAGGGGGGGGGGAACTTGCCGAGTCGCCGTTCTTTTTCTTCTGCGCGGCTTGCGTTGCTTTTGGGAAGTCCTGTTTTTGCGGCTGTCTTGTTGAGTCTGTTGCCTGCGGATAATGTGTTGCGGCGGCAATCTGCTGATATAGCACCTTCTGCGGATGCGACTTTTCTTCCTTGGCGAGCGTTTGAGCCTGAGCGTATTCCTGCTTTGTTAGAGGCGAAGAATTTAGTTGTTGTGAATGTCACTGCTGACTGGTGTTTGTCGTGCAAGGTTGTTGAGCAGCGTGTTTTTCGGACTGATATTGTGGGCGAGCGATTGGAGCAGTTGCGACCTTTTGTCTTGATGCGAGCTGACTGGACTTCGTATGACGCGGGGATTGCTTCGTTCATGCGTGAGCATCGGCGTTATGCGATTCCTTTCACGGCGTTATTTGTTTCGGACGGCGAGGTTTTGTTATTGCCGGAGTTGTATGGCAAGCGTGTTTTTTTGGATGCGCTTGCTTACGCTGATACTTTGCGTTACCGACGGGGGCTTGCACGCGACGAGCGCGAGTAGTCTTGACGGGTGCAAAACATGCGCACGCCAGTATCATTGACGCGCACGACAAGTCGTGCGCTGTGGTGCGCGGGAGGGCTTTTTGTATTGACGGGCGCAAAACATGCGCACGCGCAGCGTGCGCGGGGGGTGTGGGGGGATAAATTCCCCCCACGAAGACCCCGCGTCAGCGGAGCGCGCGTAAGCGCGCTTTATCTACGCGCGTAGCGCGTAGCCTCTTGTTCAAAAGCGCACGACTTGTCGTGCGCAAGCTGACTCGTAACATGGTACGGCGATTCTGTTTTCTTCGCCCTAGAGATAAAATTAAAGACGCTGTGCCGTGTTAAGAGTCAGCTTGCGCGAGGCAAAGCCTCGCGCTTTTGAATAAGAGGCTACACATTTTGCGCTACGCGCAAAGTGTGTAGAAGGCGCTTACGCGCCCGCTCGCGGCGCGCTTTTTGCGGGGGGACTGCGTCCCCCCCCTCCCCCCATGCGCAAAACTCGCTGCGCCTACGGCTCGCTCGTCTTGCGTTTTGCCGTCAAGACAAAAAATCCGTCAAGACAAAAAATCTGTCAAGACAAAAAGCGCTCCCCTCCTCGTATCTCGGCTACACTAGGTCATGGGACAATCCATCGCCATCTCCTGCACCACCGCCTTCCGTAGCCAAGTTCTCACCCTCGTCGCTAAACGAAAAGCTAGCGTCGGCGACCTGCTCCGCTCCATCGCTATCCTCCTCCCGCCACAAGCCCTAGAAGAAGCCCTGAAAAATATGCCCGACCCCGGCGAACCTCCCCCCTTCGAACGGGAAACCATCACCATCAAAAGCGGCCACCACAAAGGAGAAACCCTGAAACGAAAACCCCGCCTGCAAGCACGCCTCAAAGATAATCTCATCATCCCCAAAGATACAGCAACACTCAGAAAAACGCTCGCCCTCGCCATCGCCCTAGATAAACAAGAATGGGTGCTATCCCTAGAAAATACCAAACAACACAAACACCGCCAAACCCAACACAACAAAACAGAACAACGCATCGCTGAACTAGAACGAGGTATCGAACGACTCGCCTTCCATCCCCTGCCCTCAAACTGCCGCACGCTGGAAGACGCCTGCTACATCTTCGGCTTTCGTACCAGCACCCGACCCAGCGAAGAACTAGTGCGCCGCCGCTTCCGAGACCTCGCATCCGTCTTTCACCCCGACGCCGTCAAAGGAGACCACGAACGCATGAGCCAACTCAATCAAGCCATGCAACTATTCAAAGACTACAATATCCTCTCCTCATGAAATACCCCCATCACAACAATCCACAAACACCGTTTTGTAAAATGCACGCGCTCGGAAACGACTTCGTAATCCTCGACGCACGAAACAACACGCAAAATACTATGCCCGCAACTATGCCCGATAGTCTCGCCATCCGACGCATCGCCGACCGACGACACGGCATCGGCTGCGACCAACTGCTCGTGCTGACAAAACCCACGCACAAAAAAGATACCCTCAACATGACAATCTTCAACCCCGACGCATCACAAGCACAAGCCTGCGGCAACGGAACGCGATGCGTCGCTCGCTATGTATTCGACTTTGACAAAAACTTCCAAAGAAATAAAAAAAAACCACAAAAACTCTCGCTCCACATCGCAGGACAAAGCCTACAAGTCGAGCGACTCTCAGAACGCATGGTCGCAGTCGCCATGGGCATGCCGAAGTTCTCCGCAACCGCACTCGCTCTGACAAAAACTTGTCGCACCGAAGCCCTGCCACTCGCGCTCAAAAACAAAAGTCATGAAAAAGACTACGGCAAAGCGTTCGGCGTGAGTATCGGCAATCCGCACGCCGTCTTCTTCTGCCAAAAGTCCGACGCACGCATGAAACAAGACCTGCTACAACACGGCGCAAGCCTAGAGAAACATCCCCTATTCCGCGAGGGCGCAAACATCTCCTTCGCACGCATCGAGAAAACCGCAAAAGAAGCAAAAGGAAAAGATATAACCCTCTTCGTTTGGGAGCGCGGAGCCGGCAACACCCACGCCTGCGGTAGCGCGGCTTGCGCAACGCTTGTCGCAGGCATCCGTCAAGGATTGTTGCACCGCGAAGCCCGCGTGCGTATGGAAGGAGGAGACCTGCTGCTCGCTTGGCAAAACGACAGCGCACAAGTCTCGATGACAGGTCCCGCCGACTACTCCTTCTTCGGCACAACGCATCTTCTCAGCTGATACGAAGATGGAACATAGAGTTTTCTCGTTCGGCTGCCGTCTCAACATCGCGGAAGGAGAGCAAATCGCCGCACTATTAGCAAGCCCGTCGTCTGTTAGGCGCGAGACGCTTGTAGTCAACTCCTGCGCCGTCACGCACGAGGCAGAGCGTCAAGTTCGACAAAAGATTCGCCGTCTTCACCGCGAGCGTCCGCAAGCGCGCATCGTCGTTGCGGGTTGTGCGGCGCACATGAACGCCGAGAGCTATCGCAAAATGACAGGGGTTACGAAGGTTCTCGGCAACGATAGCAAGCTGCTCCAAAGCAGCTACACCGATGCCGACACCCGCATCCCCGCGATGTTGCCGCGTGCCGAGCGCGAACGACAAACGCCACTGCTTGCCCCCGATACGCCCAAAGAACAACAAAGCGAGCCGCAAGCCCTCGTGCGCACGAGGTTCGTGTTGCCCGTCCAACAGGGTTGTAACCATCGTTGCACTTTTTGCATGATTCCTCTTGCCCGCGGCAGTGCGCGCTCGCTAGCAATCGAGCCTGTTTGCGAAAGCGTAGGGGGTGCGGTTGCGCGCGGTGTGAAGGAGGTTGTGTTGAGCGGTATCGACCTCGCCTCGTGGGGCGAGGACTTGCCGCAACGCCCGCCTTTAGGGATATTGGTCGAAGCCGTGTTGACAACAAATCCGCGACTGGAACGCTTGCGCCTTTCTTCTATCGACGGAGCTGCGCTCGACCCCCTTTTGCTGAGGCTCTTCGGAGAGGAAGAACGCCTACAGCCTTACTTGCACCTCTCGTTGCAAGCGGGCGACAATATGATTCTGAAACGCATGCGACGACGCCATTCGCGCGAGCAAGCCATAACGCTCTGTCGCAACTTACGCGAACGCCGCCCCGACATCGCGCTGGGAGCAGACCTCATCGCGGGCTTTCCTACAGAAACCGAAACCATGTTTCAAAACACGCTCGCGCTCATCGACGATGCGGGCTTGAACCTGTTGCACATCTTTCCGTTCTCGCCGCGCCAAGGCACAGCCGCCGCGCGCATGCCGCAAGTGGAGCGTAGCATCGTGCGCGCACGCGCCAATAAGCTACGCTTGAGAGCTGAAGAAGCGCACAAAACCTTCTTGCGAGGACTCTACGCCACCAACGACAGATTCCTCGTCGAGGGGGTAGAGAACAAAGACGGAGGAGAGGAAGAGGTCATCGGACGCTCGCGCCATAATATACGCACGCGCCTTCTGCATCCTCATATTGCCAAGCAAGATGTTATTAGGGGGAGCGTTATCCGCGCGCGTATTTTGAGCGCGACCGAGCAACTCTGCGCGCGCTCGCTGACGGCGCGCATGGTGTAGGGAGATTCCATGTTGGGCTTAGGCAAGAGCGCGCAGCGTCTGCAAACCGCCTTCGTGCGCCATGTTGGCGGGACGCGACTTTCGCGCGACGCGCGTGCGAGCATCGAAGAGGCGTTGCTAGAAGCCGACTTGGGATACGAGAGTGCCGTCGAGCTCGCCGCAGACTTGGCGGGGCAGGGCTTCCGCAACCCTGAAAGTCTGGAGGAGGTGCAGACGGCGTTGCGAGAGCTCGTCGCCAAAAAACTGCGCGTCTGCGAGGTAGAGGAAAGTTCTCTTTTTGCCAAAAAGGGCTTGCTCGTCGTTGTTTTGCTGGGGTTGAACGGCTGCGGCAAAACCTCGACGGCGGGAAAGCTTGCCGCGCGCTATCGGGAGCAAGGTGCGAAAGTTCTGCTTGCCGCAGGCGACACCTTCCGCGCCGCCGCGACCGAGCAGTTGCGAGAGTGGGCTGTGCGCTCTGACACCGCGATTGTCACCGCCGAGCGGCACTCGGATCCTGCAGCCCTCGCCTTCAACGCGCTCGCTCAGGCACGCGAGGAGGAGTTCGATATTCTCCTTGTCGATACGGCGGGCAGGCAGCACTCGGATGCAAACCTAATGCAGCAGCTCGCCAAAATCGAGCGCGCACTCCTCAAGCAAGCAGCTATAGCTCCCAAAACCAAGAGCAAGAGCAAGCCTCCCCGCATCGAATTTTGGCTTGTTCTAGACGCGACGCTGGGGCAGACTTTGCGCTTGCAAGTGAGGCAGTTTGCCTCTGTTGTGCTTGTAAGCAAGCTGTTGCTGACGAAGCTCGACAGCAGCGCGTGCGCGGGTGCGCTCGTCGCCTTAGCAGGAGAAAAAATGGCAGGCAAGAAAAAACCCATCCCTGTGCAATACCTCAGCGCAGGAGAGAATCTTCAAGACTTAGAGCCTTTCCGCGCTCAAGACTTCGCCGAAGGATTAGTCAACTTAACTGCCCCTGCCTCTCCTCCTACCTCCGCATGACACAGACGCGCCATCCTTCGTATCGCACAAGAGAGCCTGATCCCTCTGTGCTTGTCGTGTGGGGGTTATGCTCGCTCATCCTTGTCTGCCATGGCATGGTTTCTTTCGGCGATCCTTTGGTGCGGCAGATTCTCTTGCACCTCTGCGCCTTTGTTCCCAATAGGCTTTACCATTGGCAGGGTTTTTCGACGCTTTTCTTGCATGTGTTGTTGCATGCGAACGCGACGCATTTGTTTGTCAACTTGGGTTTTTTGCTTGCCTTCGGCATTCCTGTTGCGAGGCGAGTGGGGGGTGTGTTTTTTCTTATGCTCTTTTTTGCGGCGGCTATGGGGGGAGCGTTGGCGGAGTTTTCCATCGACATGCAAAGCAGGGCGTTGCGCATTGGTGCGTCGGGGGGTGTATCGGGATTGATGGGTGCGCTTTGTGCTTATCCTATCATTCGGGGCAGAGCGAGGCTGCCGGGGCCTTTTGCTACGAGGCGGAACGCTTTACGATTCGTTGTTCTGTGGCTTGGGTTCAACGCTTTAGTTGGTTTGCTTGCGCCGTTTGTTATGGACGAGAAAATCGCGTGGGTTGGGCATGGGGGTGGTTTTTTTGCGGGCTTTGTTTTTGTTGCTTGCCTTCTTTTTTTCGAGCGGGGATGATGAGCGATCAAAATTCTCAAAAAAAATTCCAAAAAAAATTCATGGAGATTGCTCTTGAGGCTGCTTACGAGGCGGGGTGTGAGGGGGAGGTACCTGTTGCTGCTTTAGTTGTGGATGCGGGGGGGATGCAGATTGCGTTGTGTCAGAATCGCATTGAGCGAGATCGGGATCCTACGGCGCATGCGGAGATGCTTGCCATTCGGGAGGGGTTACGCGAGCGGAGACGGATGGAGGATGTTCCGAGTGCTCGTTGGTTAGAGGGGTGCAGTCTTTATGTGACTTTGGAGCCGTGTTCTATGTGTGCGGCGGCGATTGTGTTGGCGCGGTTTCGGAGGCTTTTTTTTGCTGCGTATGATTCTAAGTGTGGTGGTGTGGAGCGGGGGGGGGCTTTGTTGGGGGGGGGGAAGATGGAGGTTTATGGGGGGATAGATGGGAGAAGGGCGGAGGAGATGTTGCGGGAGTTCTTTCGGGCGCGTAGGGCTTGAGGGCACGCGCTCGCGCAACAAACGGGCTTTTTGTATCGATTGCAAAACGCAAGACGAGCGAGCCGTAGGCGCAGCGAGTTTTGCGCATGGGGGGCGTGGGGGGACGCAGTCCCCCCGCAAAAAGCGCGCCGCGAGCGGGCGCGTAAGCGCCTTCTACGCATTTCGCGCGTAGCGCGAAATGCGTAGTTTAAGCGCACTCCCCGCAATACAAAGCTTGACTCAAAGCAAACGCGCGCTACAATCACCCCCATGTCCAAAGCCTGCTCCCTAACCGGCAAACGCGTCATGCGCGGCAATAACGTCTCCCACGCGCACAATAAAACACGCCGCAGCTTCGAACCCAATCTCCAATCCGTTCGCCTCTACAGCAATACCCTCAAACGAAATGTCCGCCTCCGTATAGCTACCTCAACCCTCCGCACAATCGATAAAAAAGGAGGACTAGACGAATTCCTTCTCAGCTTCCGAAACGCTAAACTCGCCGATAAAGCTAAAAAACTCAAACGAACTATCCTCAAATCTATCGCCAAAAACAACACAACCAACACCAACTCCAACACCGACTCCACCGACAACACAACCCCCCTCCCAACCCCACAACCCTGACAACAATTCCATGTCCCCCGATAAAAAACCCGTCGAACACCTGCAAGCCAAACCCTACAATCCGCAATCCCCGCGTAATCAACGCCAATCCGCAAAAATCCTCCTCTCACAACAACGCACAAGCAGTAAAAGAAATCCCCTCGTAGGATACCTGATGCTGTTCCTCATCACAGCACTCCTCGCAACCGCTATCCTCTTCGGCTTCGTCATACTCCTAGCACTCTTCGCAACCCTCCTCCCCATCTGGCTCATCGTGCGTTTCGTACGCGGCAAAAGAAAAGCATAATTCGCTTGCTCTGATTTTTTCTCTGCCATGTCCGCTTGCCCGCGTGAGCAAGCACGCCTGAACTTCCTAGCCCAACACGGACACAAGGAATCGAAACGCATCCCCCTAAAAGCCGATGCCTCCAGCCGCCATTACACACGCCTGCTCAGCCTCAAAAGCAACGCACCACCAACGCTGCTCATGGACGCTCCGCCCTCTACAGAAAAACCTCGCCAGTTCCAAGCCATCGGAGAATTTCTACAAAGCATAGGATTGCGCACCCCACATATCCTCCACGCCGACCTAGAACAAGGCCTCCTGGAAATCGAAGACTTCGGCGACAATTGCTTCACACATCTGCTCAACCAAGGCGCAAACCCACGACCGCTCTACGAAGACGCAATCGCCGTCCTGCTCCACCTGCTACACACACGCAAGCAAGCACAATCGCAATCGCAATCTCTCGTCTCCCTCTCCGTAGAAGAGTGGTGCGACGAAAGTGCCGTGTTCGCCGACTTCTACGCTCCCGCCATATCTCCGCCTCTTGACGAGGCACAAACAAAAGAAACTAACGCAAGCTGGCGAGCCTGCTGGTCACAAATCCTGACCGCTCTCCCCCCCCTGCCCGAAGTGCTGGTGTTGCGCGATTGCCATGTCGATAACCTGATGCGCGTCGTTCCACCACCTCACGACCGCTCAAACTTGCAACATCGTAGTTTGCAACGCTGCGGCCTATTAGACTTCCAAGATGCGGTTCTCGGCTCTCCCGCCTACGACCTCGTCTCGCTGCTGGAAGACGCGCGTCGCGACCTTGCGCCCGACCTGCAACAACACCTGCTCCGTCTATACTTGAAAGGCGCGCAGAGCATCCTCCCCCCCAACAGCTTCTCGGAACAAGATTTCCTGAAACACTGCCGAGCATGGAGCGCACAACGCCACGCGCGCGTGCTAGGTACCTTCGCACGCCTCTCGCTACGCGATTGCAAAACCAACCTCTCGTGCCACATCCCGCGCGTCTATGCGCTGCTAGAGCGCAGCCTCGCCGAGGACGCCGCAAGCCGAGAACCCATCCTGCAACCGCTCGCTGCATGGTTTTCACGCTCCATGCCCGCGCATCGAGACCATCTGCAAAAAGCCCTCAAGGAAGGCATTTTCGGCTATCGTAGCGACAGCCCCCTCTAAACGAATCCCCTCCCCAAAAAAGTAACAAGTAGGCGACCATGTCCGTATCCGCATCCACCTCCGCCACGCGCGTTGTCATCGACAAAACAGGCGACGCCTCTGTCATGCGTCTTGAAGAACACACCCTGCCGCCACTTGCCGCCGACGAGGTTTTAGTCGAACACAAAGCGGTAGGGCTGAACTATATCGATATCTACCACCGCGAAGGTCTGTACCCCCTGCCTCTACCGAGCGGGCTAGGCTTGGAGGGAGCCGGCGTCGTCAGCAAGGTAGGCAGCGATGTTTCAACGCTCAAGGTCGGAGCGCGCGTAGGCTACAACGCCGCCGCAGTAGGAGCTTACGCCTCGGCACGCGTCGTCAAGGCAGCCCGACTGGTAGAACTTCCCGACAGCCTAGACTTCACAACCGCCGCCGCCTGCCTGCTACGCGGCATGACGGTAGAATACCTCGTCTGCCGTACATATCCTGTGCAACAAGGCGAGCGCGTCCTGCTGATGGCAGCCGCGGGCGGCGTAGGATTGCTCGCTAGCCAATGGCTGAAGCGGTTGGGAGCCTTCGTCATCGGCTGCGTCGGTAGCGAGGCTAAGGCAGAGGTCGCCAAACAACACGGCTGCGACGAGGTTATCCTCTACCGCCGCGAGAACATCGCCGAGCGCGTAAACTCCATCACCGACGGCGAGGGAGTTTCTGTCGTCTACGATTCTGTGGGAGCAGCAACCTTTGAAGCATCGCTCGATTCGCTCAAGGCGCGCGGCACGATGGTCTCCTTCGGCAACGCTTCAGGAGCAGTTGCAAAGTTCGACCTCGCCCTGCTCTCGCAAAAAGGCTCGCTGTTCATCACGCGCCCTAGCCTGCTCGCCTATGTCGCCTCGCGCGAAGACTTGGAGCTCTCGGCACAACGACTCTTCACCATGCTCGAACAAGGCTTGAAGGTCGAAGTCGCCGATACCATCCCATTAACCTCCGTGCAAGAAGCCCATCGTCGTCTGGAAGCACGAGAGGTCAACGGCGCGCTCGTCCTGCTGCCGTAAAATGTCGTCTCCTGCTATCGCTACTCCCCATCCGTCCCCCCATCAAGCACCCCTTGCCGAACGGCTGAGACCGCAAGAGTTCCAACACCTGCTGGGACAAGAAGCGTTGCTCGCCGATGACGCTCCCTTAGGACGACTGCTCTACGAAAAAGCACCGCTGCCCTCCATGATTCTATGGGGACCGCCAGGATGCGGAAAAACTTCGCTCGCAAGACTGCTCGCACAATACCAACAAGCACCATTCGAAACGCTGTCCGCCGTGTTCGGCTCGGTCGGAGAGTTGCGACGAGTCTTTCAGCGCGCCGAAGAAGAGAGAGACAAAAATAACGCTACAAGTAATGCTTCAGATAATGCTTCAGGCAATGCTTCGGGCAGTTTTCCTTTGGATAATTCTCTTCAGAAAAAAAATGCTGGAGGAGGTGTTGGAGGAGGAATTGGCAGAGGTTTTGTTCTTTTTGTCGATGAGATTCATCATTTTTCTCGTGCGCAGCAGGAGGCTTTTCTGCCCGTCGTAGAGAGCGGGTTGATTACGCTTATCGGCGCGACGACGGAGAATCCCAGTTTTGCGTTGCGTGCTGCCTTGGTGTCGCGCTGTCGTGTTTTCATTCTAGAGCCTCTGGACGAGGCAGCATTAGAGCGATTGCTCGCCGCGAGCGAGGAGGCGTTAGGTACAAAGCTTCCTCTGACTGAGGGTGCGCGGCAGAGACTTCTTGAGAGTGCCGATGGTGATGCGCGTGCCTTGTTGAACGGGGTAGAGGCTTTGTCGCAGGTTATGAAAAGCAAAAATAAAAACAAGCCGAGTAAAAAAGAGGCATTGATGGATGAGGAGGGATTGTCTAGATTTTTACAAAAGCGATTACCTGTTTATGACAAGAAGGAGGAGGCGCATTACAATTTAATCAGCGCGTTGCACAAGGCTATTCGGGGTTCGGATTGTGATGCTGCGGTATATTGGTTAGCGAGGATGCTTGTTGCGGGGGAGCGTCCGTTGTATATTGCGCGACGTCTTGTTCGTGTTGCTTATGAGGATGTTGGACTTGCTGATCCGCAGGCGGCTCAGCAGGCATTGTTAGCGTGGCAGGTTTATGAGCGGTTGGGTTCTCCTGAGGGAGAGATTGCGTTGTATGGGTTAGTTGTGTATTTGGCGAGTTGTCCGAAATCTAATGCGTTGTATCGTTGTGAGAAGGTTGCGGTAGTATCGGCGCGGAGGCATGGTTCTAAGATGCCTCCGATGCATGCTATTAATCCTGTGACGGGGTTGTTGAAGGATTTGGGTTATGGCAAGGGATATGAGTATGATCATGATAGTGCGGGGGCATTTTCGGGGCAGGATTATTTCCCTGAGGGTATGGAGAGGGAGTGTTATTATGTACCTAGCGAGCGGGGATTTGAGCGAGAGATTGCGAAGCGGATAGCCTATTGGGGGAGGATGCGTGAGGAGAGAAGTAAGAAGGAGAAGGGTATGGATGCTGATGTGGGTGTGTAGAGTTATTAGTTAGGTTAGGAGTATTTATTAATAAGGAGGGATGGCCGAGTGGTTTAAGGCGCGCGCCTGGAAAGCGTGTTGAGGAGTGATTCTCTCACGGGTTCGAATCCCGTTCCCTCCGTTTTTTTTGGGGCTTGCTGTGTATTTTTTAGAGTGTGGTTTGTTTGTTGAGCGTGTCTATCTCTGCTTGCTTGCGCTTTGAGGAGTGTTTTTTTGGGGAGTTGTGTTTGCCTTTGTTTGCTTGCGCTTTCTTGCGAGCGCGTTTTTGGGCTTGCTGTGTATTTTTTAGAGTGTTGTTTGTTTGTTGAGCGTGTCTATCTCTGCTTGCCTGCGCTTTGAGGAGTGTTTTTTTTGGGGGGTTGTGTTTTGTGTTTAAGGTGTGTTTGCCTTTGTTCGCCTGCGCTTTCTTGCGAGCGCGCTTCACAAAGGCAAACACGATTTTTTAATTGCAGATGGAATTTGCGTATATGGAGACGCAAGACGAGCGAGCTGTACGCTACGCAGAGACAGACACGCGCTTTGTATATTGACGGATGCAAAACATCGCGTGCGCAATTTTTATGAACGCACACGGCAAGCCGTGCGCTATGACGCGGGGAAGCGCGTTAGTCTTTACGGATGCAAAACATGCGCACGCGAAGCGTGCGCGGGGGGTGTGGGGGGATAAATTCCCCCCACGAAGACCCCGCGTCAGCGGAGCGCACGCAGTGCGCTTTTCTGTGCGTGAGCGAAGCGAAACGCACAGCCTCTTATTCAAAAGCGCGTTGCTTGCAACGCGCAAGCTGACTCTTAACATGGCACGGCGAGATTGTTTTCTTCGCCCTAACGACAAGAAGAACGCGCGTAGCGCGCCTCTTATTCAAACGAGGAGAATTCATCTCCCCGCGCACACATTGATTTGTTATCACCCCACTCTGTCCAAAATTTTTCCTTCCTTATGCCAAGGAAGTTCTTGATATTGCTTGACACACAAATCTATTTGCTTATGGGTTTCTGTAATAAATTCATTGCATTCCATAGGCTTATGAACATTTTTGCAAATATGTATCCAAAAATTTTCAAAAGCACGAATATAGCGATAAAAAGTGTCTAATGATAAAATCGGCTCTCGGTGAGAGTCAACTGTTGTTTCAAGCGTAACAAATAAACATTGGTATTTTAATAATTTGTTATAAGATGTCTGACTTTTATGTTTGATAAAATTAGCAAAAGATTGACATTCCTTAATGTTGTCATAAAAAGAAATTTTTTTATTTTTTATATTATATTTCTTGTTAATAGATAAAAGCAAATCACGAAATCCTATGAAGCTAATATCTTCATTTCGCTTTTTAAATTTATTTTTAATCTTTGCAATTTTTTCTATGTCATAAAAGTACGCGCTAAAATTTTCAATTCCACCATTTTTATACATATCATCCCAAAGCAAAAAAGACTTCATTATTTCCTCTTGCTCATGAAACAAACCAACGACGCTTAATCTCGGAAAATATATTTCCATTTTTTTACGAAGATTATTTTGCATTCTTTCTCGAATATCCTTCATTAAAGAATTTATTTCTTCCTTCTGTTTATTGAAATTTGTATTTTCTCGAAAAAAAGTATTTTCTAATTTTTGTTGTTTCAAAAAATGAAAAACACTAATTGTTTCCTCTTCCCTTATGTTTCTATTTGACATCTGTACAACAATCTTTTTTGGCAAAGAAAGATTTTCAAATGCTTTTAAGGCAAGAAACGCATAACAATGCAATCTGCTGATAGCATATGATAATACTATAAGCTGGCAATTAAACACTTTCTCTTCTTTTGTAAATTTTTGTTGGCTAGATGTTTCAACAAAATCGCTAAATTCCTGCTCCATCTCTCCATCCTCTCTTGTGTTTGTGGGTTGGCGAGGTCGTTCCTATGGGTTGTATATCGTTGTTCTTGTGGCATTTGTCAAGGGTTGACTCGCCTTTTTTTCGTCTCTAGAATGAGCGCGAATCGTTTTTTTTTCCAACTCCAACCCTGAGGCAACTTCCATGCTAAAATTTTTCTCCTTCCACGGACGCGCAAAACGCTCTGAATACTGGGGCGTCGCAGCCTTTCTGTTCATTGCCAGCATATTCTTGCAAGTATTAGGATTCGGTCTTCTTTTTCTAGGACCATTAGTTCTCGTGCTAATCCCTATCGTTATCATTATGCTCTGGCTCAACCTCGCCGTGACAGCACGAAGATTGCGCGACGCAGGAATCAACCATTGCTACATGCTCCTCCTCCTCGTTCCCCTCGCCAACCTCGTCGCAGGAATCGCCTGGGGATGCATCAAATCCAAAAGATAGCCTCCTCGCCATCATCGCGCTTGGATGCCCTCACAAGCAAAAAGAAAACTTGACAGCAATCCCCAAACACAATAAACTCGCGCGCAGAACTCGTCGTTGAGTCTTTTCTCACCTTCAACCCTCCACCCTCCACCCTCAACCCTCAAGGAGATCCCCATGAGATTATCTATACCCCCTCGCTTCCTCCCCACATCTGAGAATTCCCGCCTCACCCGCGCGTTTTTGCCCTCCGCATTTTTTGCCGCGTTTTTTGCCGTAACCCTGCTCGTAGCACCTTCGCCCGCGCAAGCAAAAGAGATTGTCATCAAGTTCAGCCATGTCACCTCTCCTAAGGGCCATCCCAAAGGCGAAGCAGCAACCCTGTTCGCCAAGCGCGTCAACGAGGAACTCAAAGGCAAAGTGCGCGTCGAAGTATTTCCGAACGGACAACTCTACAACGACAGCAAAGTTCTGGAAGCCCTACTGCTCGGCAATGTGCAGATGGCAGCCCCCTCGCTCTCGAAGTTCGAGCAATACTCGCTGAAGTACCGCATCTTCGATCTGCCCTTCGTCTTCAAAGATATCGAAGCAGTCAACAAATTCCAACAATCGGCGAAAGGCAAAAAGCTGCTGCTCGCCATGCAAGACAAAGGCTTGCTAGGGCTCACCTACTGGCACAACGGACTGAAACAACTCTCGGCAAACAAACCCCTTCTCCTGCCGAAAGACGCGAAAGGACTGAAGTTCCGTATCCAAACCTCGGACGTGCTGACCGCGCAGTTCGAGGCGTTACAAGCCTCTCCGCAAAAGATGGCCTTCGCCGAAGTCTATGGTGCCTTGCAGACAGGTGTTGTCGACGGACAGGAAAACACCTGGTCGAACATCTACACGAAGAAGTTCTTCGAAGTGCAAGACGGTATCACCGAATCGAACCACGGCATTTTGGACTATCTGGTAGTGACCTCCGCCTCCTTTTGGAACGGACTGCCCTCCGACATTCGCAACGACCTGACGCGCATTCTCGCCGAGGTGACGCAAGAGCGCAACGCTATCTCGCGCAAGATCAACCTCGAAAACCGCGCGAAGATCGTCAAAAGCGGCACGGCAGTTCGAGAACTCACCGCCGCGCAACGCAAAGCTTGGGTGAAGGCGATGCGTCCGGTCTGGAAGAAGTTCCGAGGCGACATCGGTAAGGACATCCTGAAGGCGGCATTGTCCGCCAACAAGTAACCGCCTCCGAGTAACCCGTGGGAAAATCTCTGCTCCCCCTCGAAGCGCAGGCTTGCAGGCGAGTAGCCAAACGAGTAGCCAAGCGAGTAACGTCGACAGCCGCGTGGCTCGAGGAAAGCCTGCTCGCGCTCCTGCTGGCAGGTATGACGGGGGTGGCGTTCGCCAATGTCATCGCGCGCCGCGTGTTCGCCAGCTCGTTTCCCTGGGCCTTGGAGTTGACGCTCAACCTGTTCCTCTACCTCGTGCTGTTGGGCATGGCGTATGCGTTGCGACGCGGCTTGCACGCAAGCGTGGACGCCCTAGTCGTACGGCTCGCACCGCGCGCAGAGAGGGTATGCCATCTGCTTGCGAGCTTGTGCGTCGTCGTCTATGCGGTCGTGCTTTCGGCGACAGGCTTCCAAATCGCACGACTTTTTTGGACGAATGCCGCCTTGCGTAGTATCGGCTCCGAAGAGATCGGTATCCCGCACTGGCTCACCTACGGGGTTTTGTGCTTCTCGTTTGGCTATTTGGCGATCACGGCGGCAGGCTCGATGGTTGCCGTTCTGCTCGGCAAGACCATTCGTTGTAAACCCTCGTTGTAAACCGTGCGCACGGACTACCATGCCTGAGGCTTTGCAGAGCCTCTTGTCTGCGAACGCAGGAGGGCTGTTGTTGTTGCTGGTTTTTGCGCTTTTAGCACTGCGCGTGCCAATCGGAGTAGCGTTAGGGTTGCCGAGCCTTATCGTGAGCTTTGTCGTGGGCGGTAGCGTTTCGGGGTTGGCGACGGCGGTGGTGGGAGCGATGAACGACAAGTTTCTGCTGACGGCGATTCCGTTTTTTGTGCTCTCTAGCGTTTTTTTGGCGGGCGGCGGTGTAGCCGAGCGGATCGTGCGCTTCGCTGTCTCTGCGGTTGGTCACTTGCGCGGCGGGCTAGCGAGCGCGGGCGTTTTCGCCTGCATGCTTTTTGCTGCCCTTTCCGGCTCGTCGCCTGCGACTGTGGCGGCGATCGGTCCGATGGCACTGCGCGGGATGGAGCGCGCGCATTATCCGAAGCGTCTTGCCGTGGGAGTTATTTCGACGGCAGGCACGCTGGGCATCTTGATTCCGCCCTCGATCGTGATGGTCGTCTATGCGGCGGCGACGAGCGAATCGGTCGGACGGCTTTTCATCGCCGGCATCGTGCCTGGATTGACAGCAGGATTGTTGCTGATGCTCGGTGTGCGGGTTGCTGTGCGCAACATGCGCATCACCCCTTCTCCGAAAGCGAGCCTGCGCGCGGTGCTCAACAACGCAGGCACAGCAGCCTTCGGCTTGTTGCTGATCGTCCTCATTTTAGTTGGGATCTATGCGGGGTGGTTTACGCCTACGGAAGCCGCCGCCTTTGCCGCCGTCTATGGGTTTGTCGTCGCCAGCTGCGTGTATCGGGGCATGGGATTTCTGCGCGGTGTGCCTTGGCGGAGAAACTTTGAACCTCTTGCTCGTGCGTCGGCGCGCGCCTTGTGGCAAGTGCCTTTCGCTGCCAGCTGCGGTTTGCTGCACAGCGACACGAGGCAGAGCTTGATCGAGGCGGTGCGTATTTCTTTGATGCTGATGTTCATCATTTTCAACGCGCTGATGTTCAGCCATGTTCTGACGGAGTTGCAGTTGCCGCAGCATCTGACAGAAACGATCACGGCGACCTCGATGCCGCCATGGCTTTTCCTGCTGTGCGTCAACGCGCTGCTGCTGATCGGCGGGCAGTTCATGGAGCCGAGCGGACTTTTGCTGATCGTTGCGCCGATAGTGCATCCGATCGCGCTGAGTTTGGGGATCGATCCGATTCATTTGGGGATCGTGATGGTCGTCAATATGGAAATCGGCATGATCACGCCGCCTGTGGGGCTCAATCTTTTTGTCGCCTCCAGCATTGCCAACATGTCGGTGCTGGCGGTGGTGCGCGCCGTTTTGCCATGGATGCTGTTGTTGTTCGGCTTCCTGCTGGCGGTGACCTACCTGCCGTTCCTCTCGACGGCGTTGCCGAACGCGCTCTACGGTGCGGCGGTTAGATGAAACTATTCTTGCGGAGCAGGCAACAGGGAATGCGCTTCGCTATCCTTGTGCTGAAAGTCTTTCTGCCTTATTTTCTGTATGTCGCTGCCCGAAAAATTTACTCCCGACCTGCTCCTGCAGGAGAGAACGAGTCGGAAGAAGAAAAAAGGTTTTTGTTTTGCGAACAATTAGTTCCTCCCCTTTACCAAAACCGACGGATCGTTACAGCGGTAGGAACATCCTCCTATCTCTTTTACTTACAATGCCTACGCGACAGTTTTCCTGAGGACGACCGTTTCTACTTCGGTTTTGCAGAATTTCAAGCTAGCGGTAAGCATTCGCCACGTCTTTTTTCTAAATTTTTAACAAAAAAAAAGATTTTCGTTACAATGGAAACTCCTATTATCGGCAGACATTACTTCAACGACCTCGCAACACAAGCGAAGGGTTATTTTCGTGTCGGGCTTCATAACAGCGTCACTTTGAATCGTAGCGACTTCGCTCTTCCTCGCAAAGCCTCCACTGCAAGGCTCAAACGTATTCTACACAACACGCATTCCGACATCGTACCCTACCGCAAGACGGGCAAACATATCCTCTATCCTTTGCAGATGCCGTCGGATACGAATCTTCTGGGGACGAATCCTTTCGAGGCTGCACAATACGATCTCATAACGCTGAGACGCCACACTTCTCGTCCCATCGTCGTGACGGTAAAACCGCACATGGTACGAGAGCAATGGGCAATTCAAAGAATAGACACCTTGGACGAAAGTAAAGTTCACTATCGTTGTTTGAAAGATCTTTGCCGTCGGCTAGGAGTCACTTTCTACGATGGCTTCGAGAAAAAAGGAACGAATTCGTCCATGTTTCTCAAGAATTGTTGGTGCGTCGTCTGCCATTCCGTAACCTTTGCTGTCGATGCGGTTATGGCAGGCGTGCCTGTGATCGCGTTGCATCCTGCCAGCTTCGTCTATCCGATTTGCTCGCACGCGTTGAGCGAGATAGAAAATCCTAAGATGCCTGACAGAATTCCGTGGTTGTCCAGGCTCGCCTACTGCCAATGGACGCTCGATGAAATTCGAAATGGCGATGTATGGCGGCATTTCCAGCCGAGTATCAAGAGCTTGCTCGAAAAACGATGAAGACGACAAAACACCATGTTTAGACGCTCCACCATGGGGATGTGGGTTAGAGCACAAGGCATGCGCTGGGCAGTTCTAGCCGCGCAAGCTTTTCTACCCTATCTTTTGTACATTTTTGTGCGAAGAATGTATCGTCGTGCAAAGAAAGAAGAATTTCCTTTGCTCCATGAAGGCAAGAACATTCGTCGTTACCATAAAAATCGAAGGCTCGTTGGTGTAGGGGGAACGCATTTCCACCTTGATTATGTGCTATGTCTGCGCGACGGGTTTCCTGACGACGACCGTTTCTACTTTGGGTTTGCAGAATTTCAAGCCAGCGGTGAGAATTCGTTGCGTCTTTTTCCTGAATTTTTAGCAAACAAAAAGATTTTCGTTGCAATGGAAACTCCTATTATCGGCAGACATTACTTCAACGACCCCGCAACACAAGCGAAGGGCTATTTTCGTGTCGGGCTTCACGGCTGCATCACTTTGCATCGTAGCGAATACAACCTTCCCAACAAAGCCAGCGACAAGAGACTCAAGGCGATTCTGCACAAGACTCGTGTATCCATCAAACCTTACAGAAGGCGTGGCAAGCATATCTTGTATCCTTTGCAAGTGCCGTGCGATCAGAGTTTACAGGGTATCCATCCTTTTCAAGCTGCCCAATACGACCTTATCAATCTCAAACGCTATACTTCGCGTCCCATTGTTGTGACCGCCAACCCTTTAGTAATACGAAGAAAACACCTTATGTCTCACATGCAATACGGAGATTACAGAGACTATTTCGCTTTGCGTAAACTTTGTGAAAATCTGGGCATCACTTTTTACGATGACTTTAAAAAAGAAGGAACAACCTCTTCTGTCTTCTTGGAAAACTGTTGGTGCGTCGTGTGCCAAGCAAGTAGCTTTACTATGGAAGCTGTTCTGGCTGGAATTCCCGCGATCGCTCTCAGTCCTGCGAATTTCGTCTATCCGATTTGCTCGCACGATCTGAGCGAGATCGAGAACCCCAAGATGCCCGACAGAATCCCGTGGCTTTCTCGGCTCGCCTATTGTCAATGGACGCTTGCCGAAATCGAAAACGGCGATGTATGGCGGCATTTCCAACCGAGCATCGAACGCTTGCTCGAAAAACGATGAAGACGACAAAACACCATGCTTAGACTCTCCGCCATGAGGATGTGGATTAGAGCACAAGGCATGCGCTGGGTTGTTCTAGCCGCGCAAGCTTTTCTACCCTATCTTTTGTACATTGTCGTGCGAAACTTGTATCGTCGTGTTAGAGAACACGGAGCTCAAGAAAAAAAAGAAGAATTTTCTTTGATCCCTGAAGACAATAATATTCCCCGTTGCCATGAGAATCGAAGGCTCGTTGCCGTAGCAGCAACGAATAGCTTCCTTGATTATGTGCGATGTCTGCGCGATGGGTTTCCTGACGATGACCGTTTCCACTTCGGTTGGGCAGAATTTCAAGCCAGCGGTAAGCAGTCGTTACATATTTTTCCTGAATTTTTAGCAAGAAAAAAGATTTTCGTTGCGATGGAAACTCCTATTATCGGCAGACATTACTTCAACGACCCCGCAACGCAAGCGAAGGGTTATTTTCGTGTCGGGCTTCACGGCAGCATCACTTTGCATCGTAGTGAATACAACCTTCCCAACAAAGCCACCGACAAGAGACTCAAGGCGATTATGCACAAGACTCGTGTATCCATCAAACCTTACAGAAAGCGTGGGAAGCATATCTTGTATCCTTTGCAAGTGCCGTACGACCAGACTTTACAGGGTATCCATCCCTTTCAAGCTGCCCAATACGATCTTATCAATATCAAACGCTATACTTCGCGTCCCATTGTTTTGACTACCAACCCTTTTATAATCCGAAGAACATGGCATAAGTCGAGACTGCAACAAGGAGATTACAGAGACTATTTCGCTTTGCGTAAACTTTGTAAAAATCTGGGTGTCACTTTTTACGATAACTTTAAAAAAGAAGAAACAACCTCTTCTGTCTTTTTGGAAAACTGCTGGTGCGTCGTGTGCCAAGCAAGTAGCTTTACTATGGAAGCTGTTCTGGCTGGAATTCCCGCGATCGCTCTCAGTCCTGCGAATTTTGTCTATCCGATCTGCTCGCACGATCTGAGCGAGATCGAGAACCCCAAGATGCCCGACAGAATTCCGTGGTTTTCGCGGCTCGCCTACTGCCAATGGACGCTCGATGAAATTCGAAATGGCGATGTATGGCGGCATTTCCAGCCGAGCGTCGAGAGATTGCTCAAAAAAGGATGAAGAGGGTGGTAACCCATGCTACCCTCTATGCTATGAAGATCGGCATCCTACAAACCGGACAAGCCCCTCGCGAGTTGCAGCGCGAGCACGGCGACTTCGTCGACATGTTTCAAAGCATGTTTTCAACGCAAGATTTCACCTTCCGCCACTACGCGGTGTGCGAGCAGGAGTTTCCCACAAGCGTCGATGAAGCGGAAGGATGGTTGGTGACGGGCTCGAAGTGTGGTGCGTACGAAGATCACGCTTGGATTCCGCCCTTGGAGGAGTTTCTACGCGCTGCCTATCGAGAAGAAGTTCCTGTTGTGGGGATCTGTTTCGGACATCAGATTTTTGCGCAAGCGATGGGCGGCAAGGTGGAGAAATCTCAAAGCGGCTGGCAAGTGGGCATGCAAAACTACGATCTGACCGAGTTGCAAGCAGCCAACCTTACGAAGACGAGCTGCGTGCCTGCATGGCATCAGGATCAGGTTGTCTCGAAACCCGACATTGCCGAAGTGTTGGGACATTCTTCGCACTGCCGCTACGCGGTTTTGGGCTACGAAGGTCGCGCGCTCACCCTTCAGCCGCACCCCGAGTTCACGAAGCCTTTTTTGAAGGATTTGATCGCGTTTCGCAAGAACATCTTGGACTCCTCCGTGATCGAACGCGCGCAAGAAAGTTTGTCACGCAACAGTGATGCGCTGGCCATCGCCGAGCACCTCGCCGCCTTCTACCGCCGCCGTGCCCCAAAACAAGACGCGAGCAAAAGACTTGCTTAAGTTGGGTTGATCGGTCTAGGCTGTTGCCATGCCTTCTTCGTCCCCCCGCGTTGCTGATAGTTCTGACGCCTTTGTCGCCTTTGAGCATGTGCAGAAGTCTTACGATGGCGAGAATCTTGTCGTCAAAGATTTCAACCTGAATGTCAACCGCGGCGAGTTTCTGACTCTTTTGGGTCCTTCGGGCTCCGGCAAGACGACCTGCCTTTTGATGCTTGCCGGCTTCGAGGTTCCCAGCGCGGGACGGCTTCGCCTAGCCGGCGAGGTTTTGGACAACATTCCGCCGCATCAACGCGACATCGGCTTGGTGTTCCAAAACTACGCGCTGTTTCCGCATATGACGGTTGCCGAAAATCTCGCCTTCCCGCTGAAGGTGCGTAAGTTCGACAAATCTGCCATTGCGAAGAAAGTAAGCGACTCGCTTGCGATGGTGCGCTTGCAAGACTTCGGCAATCGCAAGCCTTCTCAACTTTCAGGCGGACAGCAACAACGCGTCGCAGTTGCGCGCGCGCTGATCTTCGATCCGAAGATTCTTCTGATGGACGAACCCTTGTCCGCGCTCGACAAGAATCTGCGTGACCAAATGCAGATCGAAATTCGTGAACTGCATCGAACGCTGGGTATCACTGTGGTCTATGTGACGCACGATCAGTCGGAAGCCATGACGATGTCGTCGCGTATAGTCGTCTTCGACGATGGTGCTGTCCAACAGGTCGCAGCACCGAGCGAGCTCTACGAAAAGCCCCAAAACGCCTTCGTCGCGCAGTTCGTCGGCGAGAACAACGGACTGCAAGGTGCCATCGAAAAGACGCAAGGCAAGACTTGCGTCGTGCGCCTCTCTTCAGGAGAAACCATCGAGGCGGAAAATGTTGGCGACAACGCGAAGGGTGAGAATGTCTTGGTGTCGTTGCGCCCTGAGCGCGTGCAGCTTGCCGCGAACGCCGCCGATCTGAAGCACTGCCTCAACAAGGTTAAAGGCAAGATACAAGAAAAGATCTTTCTCGGAGACCACATGCGCGCGCGATTTTACGCTTGCAACAAAGAAGGTTTTGTTGTGAACCTCCCTAACAAGGAGGGTATCGAGCATGTCAAGGTAGCGCAAGAAGGACAGGAAATGACACTGGGCTGGAGGGTCGAAGATTGTCGGGCTTTAAGCTTGGCGAAGCAAAGCTGATTGGGACCTTGTCGATGCTCTCTAAAGTATAGGTCGCGAGGTTTTTTGCTTGCAAGCGAGAGGATTTTGTTGTAAATGTTCTCAACAGATGAAGGCGAATCTTTACCTTACAGAAACCCTTAAGAAACCTCTTATCTCACCACTTTTCACAACGACTACTACACGGAGAATTATCCTATGTCACGCAACCTTTTTGCAGCTTTTTCAGCGATGATCGTCTTGGGCTTGAGTGCCTGCGGCGAGGACAAAGCGGGAAACATGGAGGCGAAACCCGCCGAGCTTGTGATCGTCTCTTGGGGCGGTGCCTACTCGGCGAGCCAGCAGAAGGCCTACCACGATCCCTACATGGCGGCGTATCCGCAAGTGAAGATCGTCAATGACGACTCTTCGAACGAAGCCGTAGCGAAGCTGCGTGCGATGAACGAGGCGGGCAATGTCACTTGGGACCTTGTCGATGCTGTCGCCGCCGATGCGATTCGCGCCTGCGACGACGGATTGGCATTAGAGATCGACATCGACGATGTGTTGGCAAAAGCGCCTGACGGCACGAAAGCCAGCAAGGATTTCGGCGACCTTTTGGTCTCGCCGTGCTTCATTCCGCAGATCGTCTATTCGGTGACCTTCGGCTATCGTAGCGACCTGGTGCCTGAGCCCATGACGAGTCTGTGCGATGTCTTCGACTTGGCGAAGTTTCCAGGCAAGCGTTCGTTGGAAAAACAACCCATCTACAATGTGGAATGGGCGTTGCTGTGCGACGGAGTCGATGCCGACGATATCTACGATGTGTTGGGAACGAAAGAAGGTGTCGAGCGCGCCTTGAAGAAACTGGATACGATCAAATCGGAAGTCATCTGGTGGTCGAAAGGCGCAGAGACGCCGCAGCGGTTGGCGGACGGCGAAGTTGTCGTCGGCTCGACCTACAACGGCAGATTGTTCTCGCTGATCGAAGAGAAGAAGCAACCCGTCGCCATGCTGTGGGACTGGCAAATCTTCGACCTCGACGGTTGGATCATTCCCAAGGGCATCTCCGACGAGAAGCTGGAGGCTGTGAAGCACTACCTGTACTTTGCAACCGACACGCAGAGACTTGCCGATCAGGCGAAGTACATCTCCTATGGTCCGGCGAGAAACTCTTCGGCGCCTTTGGTTGGAAAACACGCGGAGTTGGGCATCGATATGGCACCTCACATGCCGACCGATCCAGACAACGCGAAAAATGTGTTGCTCTACAACTTCGAGTTTTGGGGTGACAAGCGCGACGAAATCGACGAGCAGTTCCAAGCGTGGCTCTCTAAGTAGAGTCCTCGAGGTCGCTCTTTAAAAGCGTACGCCCTCGTCGCATTGCGTAGCCTCTTGGGGTTAGGCAAGGCGGCGAGGGCATCGTTTTTTCTACCTATCGAAACAACACTATATCCGTGTCTACCTCTACCTCTCCCGCTCGCTTGCTGACCGCCGACGGGCGCGAGTTGCGGGTTGTGTTGAAAAAGCACAAGGCGCGTCAAAAGCGCAAAGCCTTCTTGTTGGTGGCGCCGCTTTTGCTGTTCGTTCTGGTCGGGTTCTGTCTGCCGATCTTGGACATGCTACGACGTTCGACCGACAACACCATTGTCGAAGAAAACCTACCGCGCACCATCTCGGCTTTGGAGGAATGGGAGGCTGGAAGCAATACCTTGCCGAACGAGAAAGCCTTCGCCGCTTTGGCGCAAGATTTAGTATTGGCGCAACAACAACGTCGTGCGACGCAGTTGGGACAAAGGCTCAACTATGAGTTCTCGGGGCTTGCGAGCCTGTTTCGCCGTAGCGGTCGCAGCATGGAGGAGTTGGTGAGACAGATACGCTCGACGAGCGGTTCTTACAAGGAGACGCTGATCGCCTTCGATGCGCGTTGGGGCGAGGTTGAGTCGTGGCGCGTGCTGAAACGTTTCGAGAGCGAGATGATCGGCGACTACTACTTGGCGGCGCTCGACATGCGGCGTGACTTGCAATCGAACGATGTGTCTCTTCGTCCGTCGGAGGAGCGCATCTATCTCAGGCTTTTCGGACGGACGGTCGTCATCAGCTTGGGCATCACGCTGGCGACTTTGTTGCTCGGCTTTCCGCTCGCGCTGTGGATCGTGAGACTGCCTGTGCATCAGGGCAACATTCTGCTCGTGATGGTGCTGTTGCCTTTTTGGACTTCGTTGCTTGTGCGCACCACGTCGTGGATCGTGTTGTTGCAGCAGCAGGGAGTCATCAACGATCTGCTGGTCGCCATCGGCATCATCTCGGAGGAGGGGCGACTGCGCATGATTTACAACACGACGGGCACCGTCATTGCTATGACGCACATCCTGTTGCCCTTCATGGTGTTGCCGCTCTACAGCGTGATGAAGACGATTTCGCCTTCGTATATGCGTGCGGCTGTCTCGCTGGGGGCGCATCCTATTTCTGCTTTTTGGAAGGTCTATTTTCCCAACACCGTACCCGGCATCGGAGCGGGAGCGATCATGGTGTTTATTCTTGCGATCGGATACTACATCACGCCCGAGTTGGTGGGGGGCAGGACGGGTGTCTTTATCAGCAATCGCATTGCCTATCATATTTCTTCGTCGTTGAACTGGGGACTGGCTGCCGCATTGGGGGTTGCCTTGCTGGGTTTCGTCGTTGCCATCTATTGGCTTTACGATAGGATCGTCGGCATCGACAACATAAAGCTGGGGTAGTCGGATGAGTTTTTTTCCGCCTCATCTTTCTTTAACCGAGCGCGGTTGGTATGTGGCTTTCCGTTTGATCTGTTCTTTTGTGTTGATATTTTTGCTGGTGCCGATTTTGGTGATCGTGCCGCTTTCGTTCAACGCGTTGCCTTACTTCACCTTCACGCCTGAGATGCTTGCTTTCGATCCGAAGGGGTATTCCTTGCAATGGTATCGAGAGTTCTTCACCGATCCGAACTGGCAGGGAGCGGTACGAAATTCTTTTTTCATCGCGATCTGCTCGACGGTGATCGCGGTGAGCTTGGGGACATTGGCGGCTTTGGGGTTGTCGCGCCCTAACATGCCGGCGCGCTCGTTGGTGATGGGGTTGTTGATTTCTCCGATGATTGTGCCTCTGATTATTTCGGCGGTAGGCATGTTTTTCTTTTATTCTAGGCTGGGATTGCAAGGCACGCACTTGGCGGTCATTTTGGCGCACGCTGCGTTGGGGACGCCTTTTGTTGTGATCACTGTAACGGCGACGCTTGTTGGATTCGATCTAACGCTGTTGCGGGCGGCGGCGAGTTTGGGGGCAACGCCGACGCGTGCTTTCTTCAAGGTGACTTTACCGATTATTTTTCCGGGAATAATGTCGGGGGCTTTGTTTGCCTTTATAACTTCTTTCGATGAGGTTGTCGTCGTGTTGTTTGTGGGATCGTTTCACCAGCGGACGATTCCGTGGAAGATGTTTTCTGGCATCCGAGAGCATATAAGCCCGACGATTTTGGCGGTGGCGACATGCTTGATTATTGTATCTATGTTGTTGTTGGTGAGTTTAGAGTTGTTAAGGAGAAGGAGCGAGAAAATGCGAGGAATTAGGCATTGATAATGCGTTCATAGGTATCTTTTGGGTATCTGTCTTCCTTTTCTTGAGTAGAGTTTTTTAATATATCTATTGCGCGAGCGCGTGCTCGTTAAGAAGCACAAGCGCGAGCGCAATAGCCTTGCTCACAGGAGCTGCTTGCCTTGTGCTTTGGTAACAAGAGGCGCGCTACGCGCGATTCTTTTTGTCTCTAGGACAAGACAAAATTAAAAACGCTCTACCGCGTTACGAGTCAGCTTGCGCGTTTCTGCGAGGGGAATTTATCCCCCCACGCGCTTTTGAGTAAGAGGCTACGCGCGTAACCCTTCTCGGGTTACGCGCGTAGAAAGCGCACTGCGTGCGCTCCGCTGACGCGGGGTCTTTTGCGGGGGAACTTCGTCCCCCCACACCCCCCATGCGCAAAACTCGCTTCGCCTTTCGGCTCGCTCGTCTTGCGTTTTTCCTTCATTATAAAAATCCTGTGTCTGCCTTTGTGATGTTTTGCGTTCGTAAAAATTACCCGTGTCTCCTGTAGGTGCAACACGCTCACTCGTTCGTTAACACCTCTCAAAAACCACAACACGATTGCTGTTCGTTCCCCCCTCATTATTTCTAACCCCCCAGCAGTTCGCCGTCTTCGTGAAAGATTGCTGATTAATAAAAGTCTTCTCATACACAAAAGGCAAACCCACAACCGCCCCCACAACCTCCTCCTCCAACAACACGCTCCCCTTCCTTATCTCCCCCACCTCGAAAGCTACACAACCCCCCGAACGCACAACACGCGCAAACTCCACAAAAGTATCGCGCACAAAAGAACGCCAACGCTCCAACGACGCATGAACATCGCACGCCATAACCTCCATTTCTAAATCGGCAAACCACAGCCTGAGCCAGTTGTCCTTTTTGTAATCGACCGTATTCAAAAACGGCGGCGAGGTCACCACCAAATCGACACTATTCCCCTTCAAGTAGGACATCTTTTGCGACGGACAAACCGCCAACTTTATATCCTTAGCTTTGACAGAAGGCACGCCATCGCGCAACAGGCTCTTCGATTTTTTGACGATCAACGCCGCCACATCGCGCATCGGCGGCTTCTGCCCATGCTTCGCGTTAATCTTCCGTTGCGCCTGCACCGAGACCGCCTGATTCGGCGGCATGCTACGCACCGAGAAAAATCCCGCCGAATGCCCGCTCAAACGATTCAACGCCACCATGCGAATCCAATCGTCCGTATTGTCGAACGCACCGCTCTCCTCGCGCCCGCGAAACCACGCCTTGAGCGCAAGCAACTGCTCTAACACTTGACGATGGAAAAATACCCGCAAGTCACGCTCGGCTAGCTCGGCCACCGTCGAGCCGCACTCCTCCCTCATCCCCTCCCTCGTCCAGTCGATCGCGTCCAAACGCTCGGCAACCGCCGAGAGCGAGGGTGGTGTCAGACGCGGACGCAACAACAAGACGCACAGAGGATTGCCGTCGCTCGCCGCCACCCTGCGTCCCATCAAGGCTGCTTGCAAAGCTGTCGTGCCGCGCCCTGAAAAGGGGTCCAACACGCAATCGCCCTTTTTCGAGTAACGCTCGATAAAAAACTTCGGCAGCTGCGGCTTGAAACAGGCGCGATAGCTGATCTCGTGCAAGGCATGCCCTTGGCGTTGCTTCGCCGTCCAAAACTCGCCAACCTCCCGCCTTTCTTCCGTTAAGGATTTTTGGATGACAGTCGCCATGCCTTTTTTTACACGCGGCGAATCGAGCAAGCAAGTCGTTTGGCACAAGATTTGCGTAGTTATCAACAGAGAAGAAGCAACAAGGCATAGACGGCAAGCAGAGATGTCCTATTCCGACCTCCCGATCATCGAATCGCTGACGCGCAGCATGCACTACAGCACGCGCAAGAACCGCGTTTTGTCGCAAAACATCGCCAATGTCGACACCCCCAACTACAAAGCGCGCGACTTGGAGTCGATTCGTTTTCCCGAAACCCTCAGGCGTGCACAAAACGGCGGCAACAATCTTGTGCGCACGCATGCGCGTCATTTTTCGTCGAGCGCGTTTCAATCGCCCGCTCCGATCAAACGGCTCGCCTTGACGAACGAACGGACACCCTCCGGCAACACGGTGAACTTGGAAGAGAACCTTGTGAAAATCAACCAAAACGCCGCCGAACACGATCGCGCCATCAGCCTCTATCGCAAATACTTCCGTTTCGTCAACACCGCGACCGGTCGCGGCGGACAACGATAACCCCACCCCCCACCTCCCACCTTCAAAAAAAGAGTCGCAACGATGGATCCTCTCAACGCAGCAATGAGTGCCTCGGCATCGGGAATGCGCGCACAAGCCTTGCGCCTGCGCGTCATCTCCGAGAACTTGGCGAACCAAAACAACGCGGCGATCGACCCGAACCAAGATCCCTATCGTCGCAAGACGATTCACTTCAAGAATGTCCTCGATCGCAATCTCGGCGTCGAGCTGGTGGAGGTGAGCCGCGTCGATAAAGACCCCACCCCCTTCCCCCTGCGCTACGAGCCGAACCACCCCGGCGCGGATGCCAACGGCTATGTGAAATACACGAACGTGCGTGGTCTGATCGAAATCGCCGACATGCGTCAAGCGAACCGCTCGTATCAAGCGCAGCTGAATGTCTTCAGCCTGACGCGCCAGATGCAAACGCGCACCAACGAGTTGTTGCGCTAATCCTGCTCGACAATCCTCCCCTTGCCTCAACTCTTTTTTAACCCTACACTACAACTCAGGAGACCCCCGCCATGACCCCATCGATCGACGCGAAAGCCGCTTACTTTTCTGCTCTCAGCGCACAAGCCGAAAGCCTCGGCGACAAGGCGCACTTGCTTGCAATTCCTCAAGACGCGCAAACTGGCTCGTCGTCCTTCGCAGCGACGCTCAGTCAGCTGTTCGCGCAAGGCATCGCCACCCAACAGCGCGCCGAGCAAGCGGGCTTGCAAGCTCTCAGAGGCGAGATCGATCAAACGACGCTCGTCACCGCGATCACCGATGCAGAAACGACGCTCAACACGGTTGTCGCCGTGCGCGATCGAGTCTTGAGCGCCTATCAAGAAATCAGCCGCATGCCCATCTAACCGATAAGCGCCTCCATCCAACTCCCCCCTCTGCCTCCCTCGTCTCAAAGTTTATTCAGCCGCCTCAGGCAAGAGCGGCTGCGTTGGAGCCTGTCCCTCCTCGATAGGATACGCCAAGCGTCCGAGCGTCTCCTTCGGTACCACCTGCCAAATTCGCGCATGCACCTTCTCCCAATCCGCCAGCAGACGTTGCGCATGCTCTGATCCTGTCTCCTTGGCATGCATCGCCAACAGCTCAAAGCAGCGATTCTTCCAATAACCCTTCAGGCGAAAAATCTCGACATGCACCCTGTTGTAGCGGGCAAGAAAGCCAAGAAAGCCTGACGCTTCCACCGCACCCTCGTCTTCGCCCGCATCGCATACATCATCGTAGACATAGGCGATTCCTCCCGTCATGCCCGCAGCGAAGTTGTCTCCGACCTCGCCTAAAACCAACACCTCCCCCCCCGTCATGTATTCGCAGCCGTTCGATCCGCAACCCTCGATGACGGCGTCCGCTCCCGAATTGCGCACGGCGAATCGCTCGCCCGCACGCCCCGCCGCAAACAATTTTCCTCCCGTAGCCCCATACAGCACCGTGTTGCCGACGATGGCATTGCGCTCGCTCTCGCGCGAGGAAGAAGGATTGGGACGCACGACGATCACGCCGCCGCTCAACCCCTTGCCGACATAGTCGTTCGCATCCCCCTCGACCAGCAGCCGCATGCCAGCAACCGCCCATGCGCCGAACGATTGTCCCGCCGTGCCGCGAAAGCGCAAACGCACATGCTCGGCTTGCAAGGGCTCCTTGATGTCGCGCACAATCCGAGACGCCAACCCCGCGCCGATCGTCCGATCGGTGTTGCTGATCGAGTAGCGTAAATCGACGGCAGAGCCCTCGTCGAACAAGGGAGTAGCATCGGCAAGAATTCGCTCGTCCAAAGGGCTGACAACAGGACGCGATTGTCCCCGCACACGCGTGCAATACATCGGCGTGCCCCCCGTCTCGATGCGCGCCAAGAGCGCGTTCATGTCCAAGTCGTCGAGCGAATCGTCTCCGCGACTGATCTGCGTCAGATACTCGGTGTGTCCGATGATCTCCTCCAGACTGCGCGCGCCCAAACGCGCCAATATCTCGCGCACCTCCTCGGCTACAAAGGTGAGCAGGTTGATCACAAGCTCAGGGCTACCCGTAAAATGCTCTCGCAGTTTTTTGTCCTGCGTGCAAATTCCTACGGGACAGGTGTTCGCATGGCACTGACGCACCATGAGGCAACCCATCGAGACCAACAACGCCGTCCCGATTCCGAACTCTTCCGCGCCCAGCAGAGCGGCGATGACGACATCGCGCCCCGTCTTGATTCCTCCATCTACTCGCAAGCGCACCTGATCTCGAAATCCGTTGACGGACAGCACTTGATGAACTTCCGCCAAACCGATCTCCCACGGCAATCCTGCATACTTGATCGACGACTGCGGCGACGCACCCGTCCCCCCGCTGTGTCCTGATACGAGAATGGTGTCGGCGTGAGCCTTCGCCAATCCCGCCGCGATCGTGCCGATTCCTGTGCGCGCGACAAGTTTGACGCACACCTCGGCGTGAGGGTTGATCTGCTTCAGGTCGTAGATGAGCTGCGCGATGTCCTCGATCGAATAGATGTCGTGATGCGGCGGCGGCGAGATGAGCGTCACCCCAGGCATGGAGCGTCGCAAGGCTGCGATTTCGACGCTCACCTTGTGCCCTGGCAGCTGTCCTCCCTCGCCGGGTTTTGCCCCTTGCGCCATTTTGATTTCGATCTCGGAGCAGTTGTTGAGATACTCCGCCGTGACCCCGAAGCGTCCTGATGCGATCTGCTTGATCGCGCTGGATGCGTTCTCACCACCCGCGCGCCGTAGATAGCGGCGAGGGTCTTCGCCGCCTTCGCCCGAATCGGACTTCGCGCCGATGCGGTTCATGGCAATCGCCAGCGTCTCGTGCGCCTCTGCCGAGAGCGCGCCGTGCGAGATGCCAGGCGAAACTAAACGACGACGCAAACGGGTTACCGATTCGACCTCGTCGAGCACAACAGGTGTCGTGCCTTCGCAAGCAAATTCCAACAGATCTCGCAAGGCTGTCGGCGGTTGCGCCTTGAGCCGTGCGCAGTAGCGATCGTATAGCGCGCGCTTGTCCTGCTGCACCGCCTGCTGCAAGAGATGAATCTCCTCTCCCTGCCACGCGTGCGTCTGCGCGCTACGGCGAAAGCGGTAGAAGCCGCCGATGGGAACGACGGGCTTGTCGCAGGCAAAACCCTTGCGGTGCTGCACCGCCGTGCGGCGTTCGAGCCCGCTCAAACCGATCCCCGATATACGCGAGACGAGCCCAGGAAAGTATTCGGCTACGAGCGCGCGAGAGAGTCCGATCGCCTCGAAGTTGCACGCGCCGCGATAGGAGCTGACGACGGCGATTCCCATCTTCGCCATGATTTTCAACAATCCTGCGTCGATGGCGCGGCGATAGGATTCGATGCGTTCTTGCGTTGGAATTGGGGCAGAAGGTTGAACTTGGGTTTGAGTCAGAGTGGCTTCGGCGAGCCACGGCGAGACGGTCGTTGCCCCCAAGCCTACGAGCACGGCAAAGGAGTGCACATCGAGGCATTGGGCGGTGTCGACATTCAACGAGGCGTAGCTGCGCAAGCCTTGCGCTTGTAGATGCGAGTGCAGCGCGGAGACGCACAAGGCTGCGGGCAGGGCTGCGTTCTCCTCGTCGATGGCGCGGTCGGAAACGAAGAGGTTGCCGCGTCCTGCGCGCACTCCTTCTTCGGCTTGCTCGCATAGGCGTTCGAGCGCGCGTTTCAGGGCTTCGCCGTTTTTCACTTGCCCGACAGGAAATGTCGCCGTCAGCGGCGTGGCGTAGGCATCGAGCATAGTGGCGAGCGCGCTTGCCTCTCGACCGATCAGGATGGGCGATGGCAACTCGACGATACGACGTTCGTTCTTGTCCGAGGAGGCAAGATCGGTAAAGTTGCCGATGCGCGTACGCAAGTCCATGACGCGCTTTTCGCGCAACGAATCGATCGGAGGGTTCGTTACTTGCGAGAAGTCTTGACGAAAGAAATGGTGCAGCGGACGCGCGTCTTCGGCGAGCACGGCAAGCGGCGAGTCGTCGCCCATCGAGCCTGTTGGCTCGACCCCGCTCGACGCCATGGGCTTGAGAATCAGCTCGATCTCTTCAAAGGTCCACCCCAACGCCGCCTGACAACGTTTCAATCGCAAAGAGTCAACTTTGGCATTAACTTTGGCGTCGCCCTTTTTAGCAACGAGGGGTTTCTTCATCGTCAGCGTACGCAGCGTGCCTGCCAGTTGGCTGTAGGGACGCAATGCGGCGCAATCGCGCTTGAGCTCCTCGTTGCGACAGAGTTTTCCCTGTTGCAGATCGACGGCGAGCATGGCACCTGGCGCGACATGCCCTTTCTCGACGATATGCGCATCGTCGAGCGGCACGATTCCTGTCTCTGATCCTGCGACGAGCAAGTCGTCGTCTGTGATCGAGTATCGCAAGGGACGCAAGCCGTTCCTGTCCATACCTGCCAAGACCCACCTTCCGTCGAAAGCACAAACGGCAGCCGGTCCGTCCCATGGCTCCATCAAGCCGTTGTTCCAGCGATAGAAATCGCGCAACGCCTTAGGCATCCGTGTGTCCTCTGCGTTCCAAGCTTCGGGTATGAGCAGGCAATTCGCCTCAGGCAGCGTTCTACCGAAGCGCAGCAGCATTTCAAAGGCAGCGTCGATACAGGCAGAATCCGAGCCGTGCAAGGGCAGGACGGGTTTGATCTCGGCACTCGCGTAGCCCAAAGTTTGTTCGTAGCCCAGTTGCGCCTCGTGGCTTGTCATCCAGTGTCGATTGCCCTTCAGCGTGTTCACCTCGCCGTTGTGCGCGACGACGCGAAAGGGCTGCGCGAGCCACCATTCGGGAAATGTGTTCGTCGAGAAACGTTGGTGGTAGATTGCAAAGTCCGAACGCACAAGCGGGTGCGAGAGATCGGGGTAGAAGTTCGCCAGCTGCTCGGCGAGAAAAAGCCCTTTGTAGATCACAGAGCGACAACTCAACGAGCAGATATAAAAATCGGCGATTCCTTCCTGCTCGACGGCTTTCTCGATTCTGCGCCGCATCACATAGAGGTCTCGCTCGAACAGATCGTCGCTGATGCCGCGTCCGTTCTCGATCATGATCTGTTCGATCTCGGGACGAGTCGATTCTGCCTTGCGCCCCAAGGCAGAGACGACGATCGGCACTTGCCGCCAGCCGTAGATTCGATGTCCCATGCGAATCACATGGCTCTCGACAACGGTGCGACAGCGTTCCTGCTGTGCAAAGCTTCGCCGAGGCAGAAAGATCATGCCGATAGCGAGGCAGCCCTTTTTCATGCTGTGTCCGGCACGCTCGATATGTTGGCGGAAAAACTCTTGCGGAATGCGGAAATGAATTCCTGCTCCGTCGCCGCTCTTGCCGTCGGCATCGACCGCGCCCCTATGCGAGAGTGCACCCAAAGCCTTGATTCCCAAATCGACCACTCGGCGCGAAACCTTACCGTCGATCTCGGCTATCAGCCCGACGCCGCATGATTCGACGGGCTGCAACAGATCGGCACCGTGCAAACGCGCGAGCCTTACGCGCTCGCGTTGAAAATCTTTGAAATGACGGGGGTAGCTAGGCGGCATCGCTTTGCTCAATAGTTCTATTTTCGAGCGCCGCATCGATGCCGCGTGCTGCGTCCATACCCTCGCGCACAGCCCACACGACGAGCGACGCACCGCGCACGATGTCGCCTGCGGCGAAGACATTGTCGAGCGCGCTTTGCATGGTGGGTTTGCTGACGCGCAGCGTTCCCCACTCTGTCGTTGGTAGAGCGGGTTCGGCGAAGAGGGCGGGCAAGTTTTCCGCCTCGAAGCCGAGTGCTGTGACCAAACGATCGCACGGGATGTCTTCCTCCTCACCCTCTACGGGCAGAGCGGTCGCGCGTCCGTCCTTACCCTTCGCGCCGAGCCGCATTTTTTGAACGCGCACTCCCTTTACTGCCAGTTCTCCTATTTTGCCCTCTTCTGTTTTGCCTTGCAGAATGGCTACGGGACGCAAGAGAAAGCGAAAGACGACGCCTTCTTCTTCGGCTTTGAGCACTTCGCGCCTTGATCCTGGCATGGAGTCTCTATCGCGTCGATAGATGCACAACACTGATTTTGCTGCTTGTCGCTGTGCGGTTCGCACGCAATCCATGGCGGTGTCTCCTCCTCCCAGCACGACGATGCGTTTTCCTGACGCGCTCCATCGTTGTTTTTCTTGCGCCTGCATCTTGTCGCCCAAGTAGAGACGATCCGAGTGTTTCAGGTATGGAAAGGCTTTGAGCATTCCTTCCCCCTCCTCCCCTTCGAGCGAGAGGCAACGCGCGTCATAGACGCCCGTTGCGAGCAGCACGGCATCGTATGAGGCGCGCAGCTCAGTGAAGGACTTGTCCTGACCGATGCGACAATTGAGCGTGTAGGACACGCCGCTTTCTTGCAGCCATCGAACGCGTCTTTCGACGATGTTTTTATCGAGTTTGAAGTTCGGAATGCCGTAGATCATCAGGCCGCCCGCTCGGTCTTGCGCTTCGAAGATGTGGACTTGGTATCCAAGTTCGCGCAGGCGCATCGCTGCCGACAGGCCTGCGGGACCTGAGCCTACGATGGCGACACGCGCCGAGCGTTCGCGTCGAGGACGCAAGGGGGTGATCCATCCTTCGTGGAAGGCGTGTTCGGTGAGTGTTTTCTCGACGGCACCGATTGTAACGGTGCCGTGACCGCCGCGCTCTAGGACGCAGTTGCCTTCGCAGAGACGGTCTTGCGGACAGATACGACCGCAGATTTCGGGCAGGGCATTGATCGCGCTCAGCCGCTCCCATGCTTCGCGCCAGTCGCCCTCGGCGCACAGCATGAGCCAGTCGGGGATATCGTTGCCGACGGGGCAGTAGGTTTGGCAGAACGGCACGGCGCATTGTTCGCAGCGCGAGGATTGGCTTTCGCAGATTTGCTTAGAGAACGGGGCATCGATCTCTAGAAAGTCTTGTTTGCGTTCGGCGGCTTTGCGTAGATCGGGAAAATGTTGTGACAGATCGACAAACTTGTGCATGCTGGGGCGCATGGTTTTTCTCCTCGCTTTTTTCTATTTCTTTTCTTTTTTTGGGCAAACGATTCGCTCAATGGGTTAGATTTTGGCGAGGGGTGGATAGAGAGTCAAGAAAAAAGGCATTTTGGTAAATTTTACTTGTCTTGTTTTTGTGTTTTTGCGATATTTTCTTGCGGGATGGGGAGATGGAGCGAGATGAGAGGGAGAAAGGGTCGCTTGTTTTTACCTTTGTTTTATTTTTACGGGCGCGAGTAATTTTTACGGATGCAAAACATCGCGTGCAGGCAACATCATGGACGCGCGTTGCAAGCAACGCGCTATGGCGGGGAGCGCGAGGGAGTAATCCCTCGCAAAAGACCCCGCGTCAGCGGGGCGCGATAGCGCCTTCTACGCATTTCGCGCGTAGCGCGAGATGCGTAGCCTCTTATTCAAAAGCGCAAGCCTTCGGCTTGCGCAAGCTGATTCGCAATACAGTAGAGCGTCTTTAATTTTGCCTAGAAGCTAGAGACAAAACAGAATCGCCGTACCATGTCACGAGTCAGCTTGCGCGTTTCTGCGAAACGCGCTTTTGAATAAGAGGCTACGCGCTACGCGCGTAGAAAAGCGCACTGCGTGCGCGAGGGGATAAATTCCCCCCGCTGACGCGGGGTCTTCGTGGGGGGAATTTATCCCCCCACACCCCCCGCGCACGCTGCGCGTGCGCATGTTTTGCATCCGTGAAAACTATCCGCGCCCAGCCCCATAAGCCATAGACCTCCGCAAGCAAAAAACCGCCGCCCCACTCCCCAAAACTCCATAAACAGCAAAAACCCAAGCGAAATCTCCCAAAATCTCCAATAAAAACGGAAACAAAAACGGCCCCAAAAAACACGCGCCATAAGTGAAAAATAACGCCGAAGAAGTCGCCTCCCCCGTAGATAATCTACCCCGCAACCGCGCAAGACTCATCATATACAAACCATTCCACCCAACCGCGCAAGCCGCCAACAAAGCAAACAATACCGCCGCAATCCCAAAGTCTACCCCCCGCGGCAAGAAAAGAAGCAAAACCGAAAAAATACCGCCCGCAAAAGCCAAAAGAGCAATCATACCCCGCGCCGACAGAAAAGAAGAGCGATCGCTCATCAACCCCCACAACGGACGCGCAACAAAAGTCATCCCCTGCGAAATGGAAAGCAACAAACCCGCCGCAACTAAATTGTATCCCAAAGCCTCAATCGCAAAAGGACTCGTATAACCCATCACAATCATCTGCAAAGGCGAAAGAGCAACGCTCGCCATCGCAAGCCAAAACAAAGACGGAATACGGCAAAAATCAACAATGCCTCGCCCAATACCACGCCCAATACCTCGCCCTTTCTCGACACGCCCCTCCTGAAAATTTCTAGCGCGTCTCTCTTGTTCAGCCCTCGTTTTTGCAAAACGCCCTTTTCCCAGTTGCACCAATCCTATCGAGCCACACGCCGCCAAGACTAACGGAATGGCGCAAGTCTGCCATCCCCAAGTCTCGGTGAAGAAAGGCGTTACGATTCCCGCAACTACCAACCCCAAAGGGACGCTCGACTGCTTGAGCGAAAAAAGCAACCCCCCACGCTTGCCCGCAAAAAGCAACAACATCTCAGAAGAGGCAGGATTCGTCAAAGAGTATCCAAGCCCGATCAACACGCTCCCGACAAACATCCACAGCACACCCCAATCCTTGTCGGCGAAGACGACCGCCGTGATCGCTCCCGCCATGGTGAGCAACATAGCAAGCTGTAAAGCTTGGCTAGCTCCTCTCTTTGCGATGATGCGTCCGGAAAAAAGGCAGCCAACAAGGGTCGCTCCGTAGACCGTGCCGACCTGCCAGCCGATCCACGCGAAAGGCAATTCCAATGTGCGTCCCGCCTCGCGCGCCGCCGGCGAAAGAAAGAAGCTCGCCCAACCCGCAACCCCTTGCGTCGACATCGTCACCAACAACACGGGAATGCGCGAACGCGCCGTCAAGATTCTCATCGCCTGTCTCTTCTTGCCTCCGTTCTTTCTTGCTGCTCGGCTTGTCTCCAGCCCGATAGTGGACGATACTGCTTCGCAACACAACGAAGACACTCCCCCCTCGCTTTTTTCCGCATGCCTGTCCTAGATCTCAGCTTCGATCTTGTCGCCTTGTCCGTGATTCAAGGCTTCACAGAATTTCTGCCGATCAGCTCGAGCGCGCACGCCGCCCTCTACTCCGCCTTCTTCGGCGAGGAGCAACACGCCGTCAGCTTGGACGCCGCCCTGCACGGAGGAACGCTAGTCGCCATGCTCGTCTGTTTCCGCAAAGAATGGAGCCGCATGGCAGCAGGAGCGCTCGCAACCCTCCCCCTCCGCGCGAAAGGAAATGCCGCGACACGCTCCGCGCACAGAGCAAAAAACAACAACGGACGATTGCTCTCGCGAGTTGTCATCGCAAGTCTGCCCCTCGTTGTCGTCGGAGGAATCGTTTTAACAACGGATGCCCTGGAAACTCTGCCGCGCGCGCCGCAGGTGATAGCGACGACTTCCATCCTTTTTTCGCTGCTGTTGCTTTTTGCCGATCGACGAGGCAAGAACGCCTCGCCCTCGAAGTCGCAGCGCATCGAGGATCTTTCGCCTCTCGCCTGCCTCTTCGTCGGAGCGTTACAATGCTTCGCCTTGCTGCCTGGGGCTTCGCGCGCGGGCGTTGTGATGACGGCGGCACGCTTGAGCGGATTAGGACGAAGAGAATCAGCACGCCTTGCCGTCCTCACCTCGCTACCCGCGTTGGCGGGCGCGACGGCTCTTGGCATGCACGCCATCGTGCGTTCGGGCGACTCGCAACTGCTACGCGACAGCCTTCTTGCAGCCGCCCTTGCCGCCCTTGTTGCGGGCTTGACGCTACGCTGGTTTATGCGTGTCGTTGAGAAAATCGGGTTCTTGCCTTTTGTCCTCTACCGCTGCTGCTTGGGAGCGCTCATCGTTTTGGCGCTCGGCTTCGCTGCTTGACGGCACTTGACAAACGCCATCGAGCTGCGCGAGGCTAGACCCACCGCCGAAGAGCGGTGAAGAGCCCAGGTGGCGGAATTGGTAGACGCGCAGGTTTCAGGTACCTGTGGGGGCAACCCCGTGGAAGTTCAAGTCTTCTCCTGGGCACCAAGGCGGAAGTATCAGAAAACTTGCGGCAAAAAAAACTTGACAAGCTTTCTTGTTTGCCTTACCATCACGCAGAGAGGTGAGGGTAAGGGGCTGTCAGGAGAACCTTCGCTAACTGCTGAAACAACACAATCTTCCCATGCACTCTGCCAGAAAAGTCGCCAACTACTTCTTGGACAAAGCCGAAGGGCAAGGAGGACTTTCTCCTTTGCAAGTCATCAAGCTTGTCTACATTGCGCATGGTTTCATGCTGGCAAATCGTGACAAGGGGCTTATTGCCGATATCATCGAGGCTTGGGAGTACGGCCCTGTGGTTGCGGATTTGTACCACGCCTTGAAACGCTACGGCAACGACGATATTCCCATTCGACTGGAAGAACGAATCGCCTCGTTCGAGTTTGACGAAGATGAGAGAACTGTGATGGACAAAGTTTTCGATCACTACGGCAAATTTTCAGGAGGAGGTCTATCCAGTCTGACTCATCAACCAGGAACTCCATGGGACAAGGTTTGGAAAGAATTTGGTAAAAATGCCATCATCCCCAACAAGCTGACCTGCGAACATTATAGGGAAATGAATGGATGGGCTAGAAAAAAATGACCGAGTATAGCGAAAACATTAAGGTCGAACCCAAAGAAGCTCCTAAAAAACTTTCCTCTTCTTTCGACAGAAAGGTTGAGAGCGAAAAGGCAAAATTTCAATTAGAGCAAAACGCCGTTGCAAGAGACGAAAGACTTCGGAGAAGTATGCTTGTGATGGCAACAGCGTTTTTCTGGTTTTTTGCAGCGATTTTAGCGATATCTATATTTATATTTGCTTGGCATAAGCTTGCTCCCAATCATTTAGAATTTTTAGGAGCACATGAAATTGACAGCATTCAAACTTTTTTAATTGGCAGCACACTAATGGTAGTTTTTATGCTTCTTATAAACAACATCAGCACTTACTTATACAATAAAAATCATTAATTTCAGACTTTTATTTTTTAAATTATTTTTTCCTTGAGTTGAAATTTAAAATTTTAAAGCAATAAAACATACAAGTATACATGATACTTATTGCAAAATACCCCAACATACGTTTCGGAAATTCATGAATTTTCGCTTGCTTTAGCAAGTGCCACGATTCAGGAGTTAATAAATTCCAGAAAACAACAAAAAGCACAAAAAATATAAAAATAAGAAATAATCCCATGATAACTAATAGTATTGAAGCGATCATTTCAAAAAAACTCATTAATAATTTTTCGAATCTGTTCCTCCAGCCAATAGAATTTTTCTTTTTCTTTATCTGCCTTGACATAAAATATCTCCTTGTCTTTACGAAAAAAGCAAAGACAAATAATTTTTTATTTTTTTAAACAGCAAGAATAAAGCGTTTCACACGCCTTGCGCTCTTGTGATAGTTTTGGCGATACTGCGTCTGCCCGGTCGCGCGACTTTTTCTCCCGCCTTTCTTTTTGCCAAGGCGCGACTCTCGACGAGCATCAGGGCAGAAGGGGTTACAACTAATGTCAAGACGGTCGAGAAGATCAAGCCGAAGACAACCGATGTCGAAAGCTGCTGCCACCATTGCGACGAAGGACCGCCGATCTCGACACGGCGGTTGATGACATCCAAGTTCATCGCCAACACCAACGGCAACAAGCCCAAGACCGTCGTCGCCGTGGTCAGAAACACAGGACGAAGACGCTGCGCACCTGTCTGCAGAATCGAAAGCCGCAAGTTGCCCGTATGACGATAGATCGTGTTGAAAGTGTCGATCAACACGATGTTGTTGTTGACGACAATCCCCGCAAGCGCGATGACTCCGATCCCCGACATGATAATACCGAAAGGCTGCTGGGTGATGAGCAAACCCCAAAAGACGCCGATCGTCGACATAATCACCGTCGAGAGAATTAAAAGACACTGGTAGAAAGAATTGAACTGCGTCAGCAAGATGAGCCCCATCATAAACAGCGCGATGCCGAAGGCGCGCGAGAGGAACTGACTGGCTTCGCGTTGATCTTGATCTTGCCCTCGAAAAATCACATCGACGCCGCTAGGCAAATCAATGTTCTCCACATCCGCTTTCAGGCGTTGCAAAATATCGTCTGCCAACACGCCTTTTTCCACATCCGCCTTGAGCGTGAGAATCCTTCTCTGCTCGCTGCGGTTGATGTTGCCGGTCACGGGATAGGGGGAGCGTTTCACGAAGTTGCTCACCGGCACTTCTCCGTCTGATGTCGTGATGCGCAAGCGATCGAGCTGGGTGATGTTGCGATAACTTTTCGGCACGCGCATGACGATGTCAACCTCGTCGTCGCTGTCGTCGGGGCGATAGGTGCTGATCTTCAAGCCGTTCGTCACCAAGCGCACAAAGTCCCCCAGCGTCGAGACATCGGTGCCGAACTTCATGGCTTGCGCACGATCGATATCCAGCCGCCACTCGATGCCGGGCAAGGAGGCATTGTCCTCGATATCGATGATACCTTCGATGGTCTGCAAGTGGTTGCGCAAGATTTGCAAGCTCGGCAAGAGCGCGCTGCTTTGCGTCGCACGAATTTCCAAGTGGACGGGTTTTCCTCGCGGCGGTCCTGCCTGCGCGATCGAGGGTTCGACATAGATACCCGCAAGGCGATCCATCTTCTCACGCAGTTCCGGAATGATGAGAGCTGCCGGCCGTCGCTCTTGCCAGTCTGCGAACTCGACGCGCACGCGCCCGATGACATCCTGCGCGCCGCCGTCGTCTCGGGAGGTGCCGATGCCGCTGGACGAAAAGACCGCCGAGATTTCGCCGGTACGCGCTGCGTGTTCGAGAATTTCGTCTTCCACCTGTCGCACGAGGTAGTCGCGTTCGTCGACCGAGAGGTTGCCGCGCGCGTGGATCAGAAAGGCTGCGTTGTCGGGTTCGATATCGGGAAAGAACTCGACCCCCTTGCCGAAAAGACCGTAGATGAGCCACGACCCTAGCAACACGCCACCCGCGATCAACAACACGCGCTTTGGACGCGCGATGACACGATCCATAATTTTCAGATAGAAGGCGGGGTATCCCTTCAGCTTTTTCAGATCGATCAGTAGCGATTCTTCGCTCTTGCTGCTCTTGCCGACGCTACGCCCCTGCTGGTCGGTATCGGCGTGTCGAATGAGAAAAGGCGCGAATCGGCGATATCCCCAAAAGGCGCCGAGACACAAACCCGCAAAGCCGCAGAGCTTGGCAAGCCCTGTCGCTCCCAAAAAGGCGAATGGCAGCGAGAAGAGCTTTTGCAACAGTAAGGCGGAGACGACGACGACCAGCACGCGAAACATGGCTGCGAAGTAGATTCCCAAAACGGGCATGAAGAAGAGCGCCATCACAAGGGATGCGGAGAGGACGAAGATCAGCGTCAGCGGCAGGAACTTCATGAACTCGCCCACGATGCCTGGCCAGAAGAGCAGTGGCATGAAGGCAGCGAGCGTCGTCATTGTCGATGCGATGATCGGCCAAGCCATACGTCGTGCTGCCAGCACATATGCAGATTGGCGATCCAACCCCTCGGCGAGTTTGCGCTCGGCGTATTCGCTCACGACGATCGCCCCGTCGACCAACATGCCGACCGCCATGGTCAGTCCGAACAACACGACCATGTTGACGGTGAAGCCCGAGCTGTAGAGCAGCAGGATGGCGGTCAAGAAGGAGCCAGGAATGGTGACCCCGACCAGCGTTGCCGCGCGCAAGCCCAAGGCACCGAGAACGACGATCATAACCAACAAGACGGCGCTGATGACATTGTTTTGCAAGTCGCCCAGCCTGTCGCGCACATAGACGGAGTTGTCTTGTGAGTAGGTGATTTGCACCTCGGAGGCGTTGTGCGTACGCGCTTCCTCGACGACAATCTTGGTTTTGTCGACGGTATCGATGATGTTCTCGCCGCTACGCTTGACGAGTTCGATGATCAACGAGGGGTCTCCGTCGAGCCGCGCGTAGGAAACATTGTCCTTGAAAGTGCGGCGAATGTCCGCGATATCGCCGAGCGTGACGACGGCATCACCCTCGGCGAGGATAGGCAACGTTTTCAAGTCTTCGATCGTCTCGATGAGCCCCGGCACTTTGACTGCGAACCTGCCACCCGAACTTTCCAGCGCACCCGCCGCGACCAGCAGGTTGGAGCGTCGCACGGCGCGCAAAACCTGATCGGGCGAGATTGCGTAGCTCTCCAACAGAACGGGGTCGATCACCATTTCGACGACCTCATCGCGTTTGCCGCTGATATCGGCGGACAAGACTTCGGGCAAGGCTTCGATTTCTTGCGACAGACGCTCTGCGATATGCAGCAGCCTACGCTCTCCGACATCGCCGGACAATCCGATCAGCAAGATGGGAAAGAGGCTGAAATTGACCTCGTGCACTGATGGTTCGTCCGCTTCCGATGGCAACGAGGAACGCGCGTCGTCGACCGATTCGCGCACGTCGGAGAGTGCCTTGTCGGAGTCGAAACCCGCGTCGAATTCGAGCACAACACTGCCGCCGCCCTGATATGCGGTTGCGGTGATCTCTTTGACACCCTCGATTCCTTCGAGTTCTTTTTCTACCGGACGCACCAAAAGCCGCTCCGAGTCCTCAGGCGAGACGCCGCTCAAGTTCAACAGCACATAGATCGTAGGAATATTAACATCGGGCGAGGCTTCTTTCGGAATATCGCTGTAGGCGACGAGCCCGGCAAAGATGAGCAAGAAAAAGGTGCTGATGACCGTGCGTCCGCGCGCCACCCCTGCTTCGACCAACGTCATGGCATTTTCACCCGTCCTCGCTCGGACTTTTGTGACAAAAACAAGCTTGTCATGATGCTGCCTCTGTTTCGACGGCGGGTTTCGAGAATCGCTCGTCAGGCACGCTGTCTACGTTCATGCCTGTCGAGACATTTTCGTGTCCGACCGAGATAACCATACTTTTCTTCTTCAGCCCCTTGACCCAAAGTCCTTCTGCTTCTTCACCGACAACCTCGACGTGGCGAAAGCGCACGATTCCTTTTTCGACGACCTTCACCCCCACTTCTCCTGCAGCGTCCAGCGAGAGCAACACCGCCGGGATCAGATGAGCCCGACGCGGTTGTATTGGCAGGCGCACTTGCGCTGTCAACCCCTCACGCCAGCGTCCGTCTCGATTTACGATGACTATTTCCACCTCGAAGGTACGGGTGCGCGCGTTGCTAGCGGGCGCGATCGTTCCCACCCTGCCGACGAAGGTTTCTCCTGAAACCAGCGTGCCGGAAACCTTTGCTGCCACACGGACGGCGTTGATGTCACGCTCGGAGATGGCGACGCGCACACTGAGCGGATCGAGATCGATCAGGCGTGCGATCTCTTGCCCGACCGAGAGAAAGTCGCCGCGCTCGACGGCAAGCGAGGCGAGCGAGCCAGAGAAGGGAGCTTTCGGCTCTGCGTTTTCCAAGTCGCGACGGATGCGGTCTTCGCGCACCTGCGCCTTGTTGAGTTCTGAGAGAGCCTGCAAACGGCGCAACTCCGAACGATAGCCGCCGCGCGCCAAGCTTCCGATCGCGTTGAACTCTATCTCCGCCTGCTGCAAGGCGGTGCGCGCTTCGATCAGCTCCAACGGGCGCGTTGCAGGATCGAAGGCGACGATCGAGTCGCCCGCTTCCATATATTGTCCAACATCGAAAAAGGTACGCTCGATGCGCCCTGAGGTCTCGGCGCGAATCACAACCTGACGAGAGGCTTGCGTCTGACCCGAAAGCTCCAAGGCGGGAAGATAGTCGCGCTCCAAACTTTCGTAGACGCGTACCGAAGGAGCTCCCGCTTCGATCAGCGCGCGCGTGCCGCTCCCTGAAAACCCGGGCAGCTCCCCTGAGACCATCCATAGAAAAAACGCAAGCCCCAAATAGACGGCAAGACGCCCAGGACGAGGCCACGCGCGAAAGCGTTTGTGCGCGCGCACAACCTTCTTGTACGCGTTCGTTTTGCCGTAGCGTTTCTTGATAATTCGATGCAAACGATCCCCATGACGCGCGGCAAAGCGCACGAGAGGTCGCAGCGCCTTTTTTTCGACCCGCCCCCAAACCTCGTAGGCATTGCGATGCAATGGCACGATACCTCGTACAACAATGCCGAAAACACGGCGGACTATGGGAAGAGCACGACGCAACCGCAAGCCAAGAGGAGCAAGAGCCTTGCCCGTCCGCATCGCTTGCGCGCCGAGACGCGTTACCACCCATTGTACCCTCTTTGGCAGGCTCTTTGACATGCTCGCAAGAGCGGAAGTCGCACCCGAAACCTTTTGGGCTTTTGGAGATTGACGCGACTTAGGACGCAGCTTGGAAGGAGTCGTTCGTTTGCGACGAGGAGATTGTTCAGCCACGGTTCGGTTCCTCTGTCGTGATTTTTTGTGTCATTGCTTGTGTCATTTTTGCTTCAGCCTTTTTCCTTACAATAAATTATGAATAGATTGCAACGATGCGATCGAGCAAAGCTATGGCATCTTTGTGAGGTCTTTGGAAGGCATTGCGTCCGATGATCGATCCGCTTGCGCCGCCGTCTTTGAGTTCGCGCACCTCTGCCAAGAGGTCTTCGTCGCTCTTCGCGCCGCCGCCGCTGAAGACGACGAGCCTTCTACCATTGAAACAGCTTTGCACGATGTGGCGTATGCGTGCGCTCAGGGTGTCGCGTTCGATTTTCTGTTTTTCGTAGACCGCTTTCGCTTCGGGCAGGAAGAGGTGTGCGCTTGGCGGCTTGACCTTTACGATGTGCGCGCCGAGCAGGCAAGCCATGTGGGCTGCGTAAGCGGTTATGTCGAGTGCGGTTTCGCCTTCCTTGTCGAGCATTCCTCCGCGCGGATAGGACCAGACGACGACGGCGAGCCCGACCGATTTTGCGTGTCGAGCGATTTCGCGCAACTCTTCCATCATGGCGAACTGCTGGTCGGCGGCGGGGTAGATGGTGAAGCCTATTGCGATGCATCCCAGTCGGAGCGCGTCTTCGACGGAAGCTGTCACGGCTTGGTCTTTGTTTGTGGCGAGCGCGTTTGCCGAGTTGACCTTCAGGATCGTTGGCACTTGTGCGACATAACGCTCGGCGGCACTTTCCAGCAGTCCCAGGGGTGCTGCGAGCGCGTTCAAGCCTGCATCGATTGCAAGCTTGTAGAGGTATGCGGGGTCGTATGCATCGGGATTGACGGCGAAGCTACGCGCTGGACCATGCTCGAAGCCTTGGTCTACCGGCAGGATCAGCAACTTGCCGCTGCCCGCCAGCTTGCCGTGCGTGAGCAGACGAGCGAGGTTGGTACGCACGCCGATGGAGTCGGATTCGTAAAAACCGAGAATGCGTTTGATTTCGTCAGTAAAGCGCGCCATCCTCTTTGGTTCATAGCCTATTTGCGCAGAATTTTCAACGCGAACTTTACCTCTCCTTATTATGCCTGAATCTCTTTCTGCGCACGGCGGCATTGCGCGCTCTCCTTTTGCGCCGAGCGTCTTCCCTACGCTACCGCGCGTTGCGGGCGTTGAGACGCGCGCTTGCGCCTGCGGAGCGCGTTATTCCATGGCCTTGCCAGGCAGAGAGGACTTGCTGCTTGTCTCGTGTGCGGCGGGCAGTGTTTGCGCGGGCGTGTTCACACCTTCTACTGCTGCTGCCGCGCCTGTGCTGTGGTCGCGGCGCGCCTTGCGGAAGACGACGCAAACGCGCGCCATTCTGATCAACGCGGGAGAGGCGAACGCGCTCACGGGAACGGCGGGCGACGAGGTTGTTGTGCGATCGCGCGATGGGCTAGCGAGATTGATGGGGATCGAGGGGGAGCAGGTTCTGCTTGCCTCGACGGGCGTGATCGGCGAGCCTCCTGATAGCGCGAAGATCGAGGCGGCTCTGCCGCGCTTGCTTGCCTCGGCTGCTTGCGATTGGCAGCGGGCGGCGCGTGCTTTTTCGACGACGGATTCTTTTCCTAAAGGTGCGAGCGAGACGCTTGAGATCGACGGCGTGCCGATTGTCATTGCGGGCATTGCGAAGGGAGCGGGCATGATCGCGCCCAACATGGCGACGATGCTTGGGTTGGTTGCAACGGATGCTGCTCTACCTGCGCCTTTATTGCGGGAGCTTTTGCGAGCGGCGACGGCAAGCACTTTCAACGCTGTCAGCGTTGATGGTGACATGTCGACGAACGACACGGTGTTTGCTATTGCGAGCGGTGCGCGGGAGCATAAACCGCTCGTTGCGCTTGACGATGGACACGCGGAGGCTTTTGTAGCTGCCTTTGTGCGTGTGTTACGTTCGCTCGCGCGGCAGATTGCGATGGACGGCGAGGGCATTGGAAAGTTCATCACGCTTTGGACGAGGGGCGCGCGCAGCGAGAGGGAGGGGCGAGAGGTTGGGCTTGCTGTTTTGTCCTCGCCGTTGGTGAAGGTTGCGCTTGCTTATGGCGATGCAAACTGGGGACGCATTGCCATGGCGATTGGCAAGACGGGCATTCCTGTCCGATGGGACAAGGCTTCGATCGCCTTCGGGGAGCGTGCCGAGCATGTTGTTTTCGACAGGGGAGAGCCTGTAGAGCCGACCTCTGCTTCGACGGAGGCACTTACGCGCGAGATACGGGGGGGGTGCATTACGATCACGCTCGACTTGGCGGTGGGTGTATCTCCTGCTGTTGAGACTTGGGGTTGTGACTTGACGCATGAGTATTTGCGTATCAACGGCGACTATCGCAGTTGAGGGGGTTCTTCGTTTGTTGGAGATTTCGCCCAAGATTTCACCCAAGACTTTACCCAAGGCTTTACTAAAGCCTCTGACGCTTGTTGTTGCTTGTGCGTTGATTGATCGAGACAATCGTGTATTACTTTCTAGGCGTCCTGCGGGGAAGAGCATGGCTGGCTATTGGGAGTTTCCTGGGGGCAAGGTTGAGGTGGGAGAGACGCCTGAGGGTGCGTTGCGGCGTGAATTGAGGGAGGAGATTGGCATTGAGACGGAGGATTCTTGCCTTGCGCCTTTTTGTTTCACGAGTCATGCTTATGAGGGGTTTCATCTTTTGATGCCTTTGTATGTGTGTCGGGTTTGGCGGGGGGCTGTGCGGGGGTGTGAGGGGCAGGGATTGCGTTGGGTTATGGCGGCAGATTTGGAGAATTTTCTGACGTTGCCTGCGGATCGTTTTTTGATTGCGCGGTTGCGGGAGTGGCTTTGAGAAGAGGCTACGCGCTACGCGCGTAGATAAAGCGCGCTTGCGTGCGCGAGGGGATAAATTCCCCCCGCTGACGCGGGGTCTTTGTGGGGGGAATTTATCCCCCCACACCCCCCGCGCACGCTTCGCGTGCGCATGTTTTGCATCCGTCATCATACAAAGCAAGTCTGTTGTGCGAGTGTGTGTCTTTAAAAAGCGCAGGCGAGCAAAGGCAGACACACACACAAGCGCAGACCCAACAATCCCCTTGCCAAGCCCCCACAAAAAGACTATCCTGCCAACAGAAATACCCCTTACTCTCCTCCCGAGGAACCCCCATGTCCGATCCCCAAACACGCCAGAACGTATGGCAAGGTACCGCCGCCTCCGTCGACGCAGGACTGCGAGCATACATGCTAAGCGTCTACAACCTCATGGCTCTAGCTATCGGCTTCACAGGCGTCGTCTGCTACTATGTCGCCTCTAACGAAGCGTTGATGCGAGCCATCTTCGGAACATCCCTGAAATGGGTCGTCTTCATAGGCGTCCTCGGACTAGGATGGATGGCACCAAAACTGATCCTGACAAAATCCCTAAGTACAGCGCATCTCGTCTTTTGGAGCTACGCCGCAGGACTCGCACTCCTCATCACACCCCTGATCTACGCCAGCACCAACGCCGATGTAGCACGAGCCTTCTTCATTACCTCAACCATCTTCGCCTCGCTGAGCATCTACGGATACACAACAAAACGAGACCTCGCTCCCTGGGGCAAGTTCCTCTTTATGGCAAGCATCGGACTCTTCTTGGCAATCCTCGTGAATGTCTTCTTCATCAAAAGTACGCCGATCGATCTCTTCCTGTCTATCGGCATGGTCCTGATCGTCTCCGCCATGACCGCATATCAAACACAAATGGTGAAAGATACATACGACCCCTCGGATAGCCCGAAAGTCTCACGCGCCAAAGCCATCTTAGGCGCACTAGGTCTCTACGCTACCTTCGTTACAATCTTCTTCTATGTCTTGCGAATCATCATGATCCTCAAAGGCGAATAACCCAACTTTACTCCGAGACAGAGGAAGGGGGACATCCGCCGATGCCCCCTTCCTCTCCCCCCTCCTTGCCCGCAGAACTCTCCGCAGAGCTGCCCGCAGAATTGGTAGCATGGAGCAAAAACACAACCCCTCCCGCCCTGTCGCGTGAGTTTTGCTTCCCAACCTTCCGCCAAGCCTTCGCCTTCATGACCGAAGTCGCCCTCGAAGCCGAGCGCGCAAACCACCACCCCGACTGGCAAAACAGCTACAACAAGGTCACCATCTCGCTCTCCACGCACAGCGAGAAACGCATCACCGAGCAAGACCTCGCCCTAGCAAAAAGAATCGAACGCATCTACAGCCGCTACCCCTAATATAGGAAGTCTTTTTTCTTGACTTCTCGCAAGCCCTTCTGCTAAGATAACCTTGTTCGCTCTTAAGGCACAGAAAGTGCAAGGAAAGAACAGACCGCAAAGACAAAATCGACTCGGCAGAAGGCAGAGCAGATTTTGGCAAAAGAGCAAGTGAATTGAAAAGAGACTCAACCAGAGGATCGCAACTCGATGGCAAACGACATTTTCACAGCCGTGAAAGGAGTGACCTCGCCCAGCGATATTGCCTCTCCGCAATCTCCCAGCTCCTCGACAGCCGAGCAAGCGCAACGCACGCGCACGACACGCCTGCTACGGCAAAACACAAACACGCAAAATGCGCTGGCTTTCTTCCAAGGAAAGCGTCTGCTGGGCGGAAACCTTTTGGCGGGCGGAGGCACTGCCCCCGACCCCTTCGTGACACGCAGTCTTTTTGCGGAAGTGCAAAAGAACGAAGACGATGCCTTCGGACTGCTGATCCGCCAAGTACAAGAACGCATCGCCAAGAATGAGTTTCTTTCCTCTCCCTTCAACCCCGTCTCTTCCGAAGAGCGCGTTGCTCGGCTTTTGGCGAACGCTCCGCAAGCACGAGAGCCGCAGCGCTATCGCTACAGCAGCTACGATCCGGAAAGTGAAAAGCGACGGCTGGAAGAGTTGCAAGCGCACAACGACGCAATCCTTGATGCTGCCCGAAGCAGGCTTGCCGCTACCTTGCAAGAAGGCGAGCTGCCCGATGTTAGCCAACGCCCGCGTATCGCCGATCTCTTGTCGCCAAGGCTGACGGATACGAAACTGAACGGTGCTATCGACTTCAACCTATCCCGAAGGCTTGCCCACTTGGACTTGGATAGCAGCACACCCAATCTTATTGTCTTGGACGATCTGCTACGCCTCCGCAGCCCCTCCTCCTTCATCGGCTTGACAACCCCCACGCAGATCGCAGAGAAACAAAACGAACTCGGGCTTACCGACGCGCAAGTCGAAGAACAACAGAAAAGAGACAGCGCAGGCGTGCCGACGCATGTGCAAGTCATCTTGCAAGGCAGAAGTCTCAACTTGGATCCCGCCTTTGTCGAGAGGCAACGACGAATCGATCCGAACTTCGACATCGAAAGTCACCGCTCTCCTGCCGGGAGCTTGGTGTTGGAGGGGGTAGACTTGGATAGTCGCACTGCCAGAGGAACTCTGCTCCGCCATACCCTGACCTACGCCGAGTATCTAAAGCTTGAATACAAACCTCCCACGACAGGCAGCGAAGGGCAAATCGACTATTTCTCGGCGATTGCCTTCCAACATCCCGACGGCAGTCAAGCCGTGCTTGACGAGAAGGCAACGCGCAGTAGCGTCCAAACCATCGCCTTGACAACCCCCGAAACGCCCCCCCTCTCGACCTCCGATACGATACACCAGATCTACGATCTTTCGTTTCCGACCGAAAGCAACAGTACTTTCAGCGAGGTGGAGATCATCTTCGAAGGGACGAGCTTTCTTAACCCTGCCACCCAAAACATTTTGGAAGCCCTGCAAAACGGCGATTTGATCATCAAAGCCACCCAACAAGGCTACAACAAAAGCTACGGCAACGATCGTGAACTGACGCTGGATTACGAAGAGCTGCGCCAAAATTTGGGCGACCTCGTCCTCGACGATAACAATCGTGTGCGCTTCAAATTTTTTGCCCCTGAACTCGCCCGCAACGGCGTAGACCTTAGCGTGTATGTCCGCCTGCAAGGCACTCCCCCTGTCCCCGCCCTCACCTTGGAAGGCGTGCGCGCACGCTTCCTCTAACTTTGTGAAGGACGACGGCGCGCGCATGCGCAAAACACAAGAATCCAGGAAAAAAACTTTGCCAAAAGCTTTGCCGTCTCACAAAATTTGGGGCGGACGCTTCGCAAGCGCACCCGACGCGCCGACACGCGCCATCAACGCATCCCTCTCCATCGACAAGAGAATGTGGCGCGAAGACCTGCGAGGCTCGCAAGCCTACGCATTTGAGCTCAAACTCAGCAAGGTGCTGAGCGAACAGCAGGCGGAAAACATCGAGCGGGGACTGGAACTTATCGGCACGGAAATGCAAGACGGAACATTTCCCTTCGACGAGGCATTGGAAGACATCCACATGAACATCGAGGCACGCTTGTGCGCGCTCATCGGCGAGGACGGCGAGCGTCTCCATATCGGACGCAGCCGCAACGACCAAGTCGCGACCGACTTGCGCCTATGGCAACAAGGAGCAACCGATACGCTCGACGAGGACATCGCAAGCTTGCAAGCAGCCCTGTTGCAGCAGGCGGAGAAGACGATCGACTGGGTGATGCCAGGTTTCACGCACTTGCAAAGCGCGCAGCCCGTGACCTTCGCCCACCACTGCCTTGCCTACCACGCGATGCTCGCGCGCGACCGAGCGCGACTGAACGACGCACGCGCGCGCAACGACCTGTCGCCATTGGGCGCGGGCGCGCTTGCGGGCAGCGCCTTGCCGATCGATCGCCATAGGTTGGCGCGAGCCTTGGGCTTTTCGCACGCGATGGAAAACTCGCTCGACGCTGTTTCGGCAAGAGATTTCGTGCTTGAGTTCCTCGCCGCAACCGCGATCCTTGCCACCCACCTCTCGCGCTTGGCGGAGGACATCGTCTTGTGGGCTTCCACCCCCTTCGCCTTCGTACGCTTGAGCGACAAGACCAGCACAGGCTCTTCCCTCATGCCGCAAAAGCAAAACCCCGACGGCGCAGAGTTGGCACGCGCAAAGGCGGCGCGACTCTGCGGCAACCTTGTTACTCTATTAGGGGTCGTCAAGGCGCTGCCCCTCGCCTACGCGAAGGACTTGCAGGAAGACAAGGCGGCGCTCTTCGATTCCTTCGATCAGGCACGGCTCGCCTTGCAAGCACTCGCGGCAACCGTGGCTCACCTGTCGCCAGACCGCGCACGCATGCACGAGGTGGCAGCCGCGGGTTTTCCTGAAGCGACCGACTTGGCGGATTGGCTAGTTTTCGAACACGACATGCCTTTCCGAAGCGCGCACGCCGTCGCAGGAGAAATCGTCCGAACAGCCGAAGCGGGAGGATGCAAAACGCTACGAGAGATGCCAATCGCCGAGGCGCAAAAAATCTTTCCTGCTATCTCGCAAAAACTACTCGACAGCCTCACCGTCGAGAACGCGCTCCGCAGACGCAACGCCTTCGGAGCAAGCGCGCCTGAGCGCGTGCGCGAGCAGGTCGCACGCTTGAAAAAAAACGCAGCTCCATAGACCTATCTCATGCTTCACAAGACGCAGAACATTCAAAATAAGCCTCGCCTGCTCGCGAACGCTTTGACGCTGTGCCTTGTCCTATTGTGGAGTGTCGCACTTTCGGGCTGCGGCGTACGCAAGTCTCCTCTGCCTGCCGAGGACATCGAGAAACCGAGTTATCCTCCGCGCTGATTTCACCCCTCACCCCTCGCTCCTCCTTCTTTGCGCCATGCCTGCCGTCCAACCGAGCCTTGATAGCGAATCGCTACCTGTCGGGCTTGAGCGTCGTCGTGGCACGCTGAGCTTTGTCGGGCAGGAGCTGACAACGCTTGCGGCACGCTTCGGCACGCCGCTGTATGTCTATGCGGAGGAGATATTAGAGCAGCAGGCGCGCGCATGGTGCGAGAGCTGGCAAAGTTATTTCGGCGAGCGAGCGTTGGTCGCTTACGCGGTCAAGGCGAACGATCGCTTGCGCGTGTTGCAAACGCTGGCGAGGGCGGGCTGCGGCTTCGATATCGTCTCCGAGGGCGAGCAGCAGCGCGCGCTGGCGAGCGGCGTTGCCCCCGCCAACATCGTCTTTTCGGGGGTCGGCAAAAGCGACGACGAACTTAGCAAAGCCTTGCAGCAGGGCGTGCGGCACATCAATGTCGAATCGGAATCGGAGCTGCGACGCTTGAGCAAGGTTGCGTCCCAGCAAGGCACGCTCGCTTCGGTTTCCTTGCGCCTTACGCCCGACATCGCGGCGGGCGGACACGACAAAATTTCTACGGGACGCAAGACGGACAAGTTCGGCATCGCTCCCGAACAGGCGCTCGGCTTGTGGCAGCAAAATTGGCAAGGGATCGTCTTCGACGGCATCGCCGTCCATTGCGGCTCTCAGATTTGCGAGCTTGCTCCTTTCGAGAAAATCTTTCGCTTCGTTGCCGAATGGGCAAAGCAGATGCAATCCCTGTCGCTGCCCGTACGACGGCTCGACTTGGGCGGCGGAGTAGGCATAAACGAGCGCGGAGTGCCTGCTCTCTCGCCCTTGGAGTATGCGCGCGCTGCCGAAAAGTGGCTCGCCCCTGTGCTGGACGAGAAGACGCGCGTTCTCTGCGAGCCAGGGCGCGCGATCGCAGCGGCGGCGGGACTGCTACTGGCGCGCGTTATCGATGTGAAACATATCGCAGGCAGAACTTGCCTCATCGTCGATGCGGGGATGAACAATTTCCTCCGCTGCGCGCTGTACGACGCGCACCACCGCTTGCTACCAGTCGTTGGCAAGGACAGCTCTGCAGAGATTCTTGCAGAGCGCACAGCTTCGACAAAAGCTTGGGTCGTCGGACCTGTCTGCGAGAGCAGCGACACCTTCGGAGAGCACGAAGGGCTGGAGCAAGTTGCAACGGGCGATCTGCTCGCCCTGTGCCTTGCGGGGGCTTACGGCGCGGTGATGGCGAGCGACTACAACGCGCGCGCACGCGCCGCAGAGGTTTTCATCGAGCAGGACGGCAACACGCTCCTGTTGCCTGATAGAAAGGCATAGAGAAGGTTTAGAAGAGCCGGAAAATCCTTGAGAAACCCTTTCACTTCACAAAAATGTGAACACTAATCACGCAATAGTGATTTGACTATCCGCCTCCAGCCCGCGACAATACGCAAGCGTAGGGACAGATAGAGACAGATATATGGAACAACGCAGGGGGAGGAGAAACTTACGGGTCGCCAAGTTCGACACAACATGGGGATAAATTCCCCACTACCTAGAGGAAACGATCATGTCCAAAGAAACCCTTGACGATAATTTTGGCGACAACCTTGCTATCTACGACGATCTGCAAACGGACAGCTCCTTCGACCTCGAAGCGCGTCTTTTGTCTTCCGATGGCATTTCTTCCTCGTTGCCCTCGCTGTCTTTTGCGGCGAAAGCGACTTTCAGCCGCGATGGCAACGACCTCGTCTTGACGCTAGAGGGTGAAAGCGTTGTGGTGAGCAACTACTTTGCCACGCCGAACCCGCCCGCCTTGACGACGATGGACGGAGCAGTTCTTACCCCTCAGATGATCGCCTCCTTCTTGCAGAATGGGGACGCTCAAGATTTCTACGCGTCTTCTTTGCTCAAAAGTCTTTTAGGCGGCAACAAACCTTTGGACAACAACGCGGTCGCTGTCGTCGAGAACTTGGAAGGCTCGGTGTTGGTGATTCGCAATGGTAAGGCGATAGCCCTTCAAGACGGCGCCCAACTCTATCAGGGCGACGAGATCGCCACAGCCGCCGATTCCTCAGCCAGCATGACTTTTGCCGACGGAACACAGTTCAAGATCGGCGGTGAGGCACGCATTTCGCTCGACCAGTTCTCTTACGAAAGTTCCACCTCGCAAGGATTGCAAGTCCTCTCCATCTTGAGCGGTGCCTTCTCCTATATCAGCGGTTTGGTCGCCAAGGGCGATCCTGCCAATGTGCAATTGCGCACTCCGATCGGAGAAATCGGCATTCGCGGAACAAAGATCGTAGGCGAAGTGGACGCAGAAAGTGCCGAAGCCAGCATCACCCTCTTGGAAGGACGCATCCTCTACACGACTCCGCAAGGCGAACAGCATGAAATCAGCCAAGGCTTCGGTACCTTGACCATCAAGAACGGCGGCGACAAGGTGAAAGAATCTTCTATCTCTGCCGAGAAAGCCGCGCGCTCTTACGATGTCTTCGAAAACGCGGACGAGGTGACAAACTTCTTGCAACAAGAACCCGCAACGCAACAAGAGCAAGGCGCAGGCGCGGACTTGCCCTTGCCCGATATCTCCTACAGCCAAGCGCAAGCAGACCTGAAAGCCTTGGTCGAGAGCGACAGCGAAAATGCCTTGGAAGGAGGGGACGACGAAGAAAAAAGAACCGAGTTAACCGAGAAGACCGCAGAAAAGGATGAAACTGAAGGTAACGAAATCCCAAAGGAGGAGGATGAGCCTATCACTGACTCTGGTTCTGGTAACACCACTCCTAGCAAAACCGCTACTAGCAAACTCCCTCCTAGCGTCCCCACTCCTAGCGTCCCCGTTGCCAAAACATTCGACATCGATCTCGCCGACCGAAAAGTATGGACAGACGCTGAATACGGATTGAAATCAGGTGACACGTTTAACTTTGATTTTACAGGTGGGACCGCCGACAATATTGACCTGAACTTCTACATAGGGGATTACGCTGGGGCCACTGAGTCGAATGTATTTGCAACAATCCACTACCAATATGGCGACAAGGTTAAAATATTAACATGGAAGGCTGCATCCAATGATCTTGAGAGCAATAGTGATGATCTGAGCGAAGGAGCAACCTTATATGACGGTGCAAATGACTTGCTGATAAAGGTAAGTTTTGACGACCCCAGCAAAAACTCCTACATCGTCCTTGACGACTACTTTACGGATAAACCGGCTTACAGCATCTCGATCAACAGCGGAGATGGTACAGCTCTCGAAATCTACAACGATGAAATCAAGGATCTCCTTTCAACCTGAACGCAGAAACAAGGGAGCGAGGCGCAAGCCTCGCTCCCTTTGTTTTTTTAAAACCCTTTCTGCCCTTCTGCCCTACTCCCCCTCTTGACGCGCCCTCTTGGCTGCGTCCTAAACCGCCTAGTGTTCTAGAATCTGGTTCAGAAACAGCTTCGTGCGCTCGCTCTTCGGGTTGGTGAAGAAAGTCTTCGGATCGCTCGCCTCGACGATCTTGCCCGCATCCATAAAAATCATGCAATCCGCAACCTTGCGCGCAAAACCCATCTCGTGCGTGACGCACACCGTCGTCATGCCCGATTCGGCAAACTCAACCATGACATCCAACACCTCGGCGATCATCTCAGGATCCAACGCCGAGGTCGGCTCGTCGTAAAGCATAACCTTCGGCTCCATGCACAGCGCACGCGCGATAGCAACCCGCTGCTGCTGTCCTCCCGAAAGCTGCCCAGGATACTTATGCATCTGTTCGGGAATATGCACGCGCTCCAAGTAGTGCTGCGCCGTCTCCTCCGCCTGCTTCTTCGAGCGTTTGGCAACCCAAATTTGAGCAAGCGTGCAATTCTCCAACACCGTCAAATGAGGAAACAGGTTGAACTGCTGAAACACCATGCCAACCTGTCTGCGAATGCCCTCGATCGCCTTCAGATCGTCGGAAAGCGTCACCCCATCGACGACGATGCTCCCCGAAGACGGCACCTCCAAACGATTGATGCAACGAATCAGCGTCGATTTTCCCGACCCCGAAGGTCCGCAGATCACGATCCGCTCGCCCTTTCTCACATCCAACGAGACACCTCGCAAAGCCGCGAAAGTGCCGAACGACTTCCGTAAGTTGCTGATCTCGATGATCTTCTCGCCTTTACTTATTACCATCCTCTAATCTCCTGAACTTTGTTGTTGCAACCCCCCTTGTTTTCTCCCCCTTGTTTTCTCCCCCGCCCCCGTCTTATCATTATCGTCGGTCTTTCCCCGCGCTGAACTTTTTTTCGAGGTAGTCCGCATAAAGCGACATGCTGTAACAGAAACAGAAATAGACGAGGGCGGCAAAGGCGTAGCCCGTAAAAGGCACATTCGGCGCTCCCCAACGCGGATCGGAAATGCCCGCCTGAATCATGCCCAAAAAGTCGAGCAAGCCGATGATCAACACCAGCGTCGTGTCCTTGAACAAGCCGATGATCGTGAGCAAAATGCCAGGAATCATAATCTTCAACGCCTGCGGCAGAATAACCCTGATCCTGCTCTGCCAGTAGGTCATGCCCAAAGCATCGGAGGCTTCGTATTGCCCGCGTTGCAAACCCTCCAAGCCGCCGCGCACTATCTCCGCCATGTAGGCAGAGGAAAAAAGAATGAAGCCTACCATCGCGCGCAAAAGCTGATCGAAGTTGACCGACGCAGGCATAAACAAAGGTAGCATAAAGGCAGTCGCAAACAGAACCGTGATCACAGGCACACCGCGCCAAAACTCGATGAACACAACGCAAAAAGCCTTAACAAAAGGAAGAGACTCCGCGCGACGCCCCAACGCCAACAGAATCCCAAGCGGAAGCGAGGTGACGATACTGACACTCGCCAACACAAGCGTCAGCATGAACCCTCCCCAGCGGCTCGTCGGCACATCGACAAGACCGAAGATACCGCCACGCATCAGAAACCACGATGCAACAGGAAAGACGCACAGCATGAACAAAACAATCTTGCCGCGCCACGGCGTGCGCTCCCAGACCAACAGCGCGATCCCTGTGAAAAACACCAGCCCCACCACATTGACGCGCCAACGCTCGACTTCAGGGTAAAACCCATAGACAAACTGACTGAAGCGCACACGCACGAAGGGCCAGCACGCGCCGTCTTGTTGAGCTCGGCACTCCTCGATGCCGCCGCTCCACGTCGCGCTGACAAAAACCCAGTCGATGAGCTGAACTCCGATCCACGACAAAAAGCCAACGACAGCAACGCTCGCGATGCCATTGCGCCACGAGAAAAACAGATTCTCGCGCAACCACAATTGAGCTCTTCCAGCCATCCTAAACCCTTTATCCCTCAACGCTCGACAATCTGCGTGCGCCGCTGGTAGACGTTCATCGCAAACGAGGTGAGCAAACTCAAGCTCAGATAGACCGAAAGCGTCATGAACATAATCTCGATCGCCCTCCCCGTCTGACTGAGCGCGGTGCCCGCAAACACCGACACCAAATCGGGATAGGCGATCGCCGCAGCCAAACTCGAGTTCTTCGTCAAATTCAAGTATTGGCTCGTCAAAGGAGGAATGATGATGCGCAAAGCCTGCGGAATCGTCACCAACTTCATCGTCTGCGTACGCTTCAACCCCAAGGAATAGGCTGCCTCGCTTTGTCCAAAAGGAATGCCTTGGATGCCTGCGCGCACGATCTCGGCGATGAAGGCTGCCGTGTAGATGACCAACGCCCACAGCAGAGCGAAGAACTCGATGACGACCGTCGAGCCGCCCTCGTAAGTGAAGCGCGCCATCACGGGCGGCGCGAAATCCAACGGCATGCCGAGCACAAAAAAGACCGCGAGCGGCAAACCGACAATACCTGCAAGGCAAGGCCAAACGACGGGCAGTTGGTCACCCCTCTGCAACTGCCTTCGGCGCGCGTAGCGGCTCCATACGATCGCGCCCAGCACCCCCAACAACAAGCTCCACAAGATCAACGAGAAGCCCGCCTGCGGCAAAGGCGTTGCAAAGATCAATCCTCGATTATTGAACGAGAACGAAAAACTTTCCCCTTGCTGAAAAAGATCGAGCGGCGCAGGCAGAGGTTTCAGAATTGCCACATACCAAAACAGGATCTGCAACAGCAGTGGTATATTGCGAAAGGTTTCGACATATATTGCGGCGACCCGTGCGATCAGCCAATTCGAAGAAAGTCGCATGACACCGATCACGAATCCCAGCACAGTAGCCAGCACCACTCCGATGCTAGCAATTAGCACGGTGTTCAGCAAAGCCACCACGAAAGCTCTTCCGTAAGTAGAGGTTTCGTCGTAGCTCACCAGCGATTGTATGATTCCGAATCCCGCCGAACGGTTCAGGAAGCCGAAGCCTGCCTTCATCCCGCGCTGCTCCATGTTGTAGAAGGCGTTGCTGACGAGAATGACAATCAACAGCAACAGTGTTGTGAACATGAGCGCTTGATATATCAAGCCGCGCCCTTTGCGCGAAGCCCACAAGCTGCGCAATGACCAGCGTCGTTCTACGGGAGAATTGTCGATCTCTTGAGACACTTGTCTTATCCCCTCCCCATCCTCTGGGTTATCCTGTCAGAAAAAGCAGGCAGGAGGAAGACGGGACGAAAATCATCCGGTCTCCCTCCTTTGTTTTGGCAAGGTGCGCCCTCCTTGTGAGCGAGCTTGTGAGCGCCTTTGCGCCTACCTTGTTATGTTTTCGTTATCGCATCGGCGGAGCGTATAGGATTCCGCCATCGGTCCACAGCGCATTAGCACCACGAGACAACCCGAGCGGTGTTTTAGGTCCGACGGTACGATCGTAGATTTCGGCGTAGTTTCCTACTTTTGCGATGATGTTGTATGCCCAAGCATTGGAGTCGAGTCCGAGCGCGGCACCGAATTCACCGTCGCTTCCTACGAAGCGGCTGATTTTCGGATTGTCGCTGTTCTTGTGCGAAGCGATGTTTGCAGAAGTCAGCTCCAGTTCTTCGGCGATGATGATTGCATTCAGCACCCACCGCACGATATCTGCCCACTGCTCGTCCCCCTGCCGCACGACTGGTCCCAGGGGCTCTTTCGAGATGATCTCTGGCAGGACCTGATGTTCGCGGGGATTGGAGAGCTTGGTGCGGTTTGCGGCCAAGCCCGAGCGGTCGGTTGTATAGACATCGCAACGTCCTGCGTCATAAGCTGCGACGACCTCGTCGGTTTTTTCGAACGCGACGATTTTGTACTTGAGCTTGTTCGCGCGGAAGAAATCGGCGGCGTTGAGTTCGGTTGTTGTGCCTGTGTTTGTGCAAACGCTGACATTGTTCAGCTCTTGCGAGCTGTTCACGCCGAGGTTTTTGCGCACCATGAAGCCTTGTCCGTCATAGTAGTTGACGCCGACGAACTCCATTCCGAGCGCGACATCTCGATCGAAGGTCCAAGTCGTGTTGCGCGCGAGCACATCGATTTCGCCGGAGCGCAAGCTCTCGAAGCGCGCCTTTGCGGACAAGGGCGAAAAGTTCACCTTGTCGGGATCGTTGAAGATTGCAACGGCGACCGCACGGCAGAATTCGACGTCGAGTCCGCTCCAGTTCCCGGCATCGTCGGGATTGGAAAAGCCAGGCAGCCCTTGGCTGACGCCGCACCGCACATGGCCTTTGCTTGTGACTTCTTTCAGTGTTTTTCCGTAATCGCCTCCGCCGCCGCTACCGCCGCCCAGCGCATGCGCATTTTGCGTGAGCAAAAAGGCACTGCCCAAGGCAATGGCAAAAAAGACGAAGAGCCCACGCAGTTTCCTGTTAGGGGATTCTTTATTCATTATGATGTTCTCCTCTTGATAAATCGTTGCTAGATCGAATGAAAAGTAAGATGCAGAAACGAAAAAATTGCAAACAACAACAACGCGAATTCGGAAGGCTACTATGAGCAGTTATCCTTGCAGGATACCCTTGCCTACTCGCTACTTGCTGCTTGCTCATTCTTGTTTCGCAGGCTCACTAAAGGGACATCGACAGTCCCCTTGATTCCGCATTCTAGACAAAAACAAGACGAGCGCAAGGAAAAAACAAAAAAAATCTTCGTAAAATCTGTCAAAGAAGCAACATAGAGCGAAAAATCGACCGACTCGTAAAAAATGGCGTTAAAAAGAAAAAATAATTTGTTTTTCGCTTTTAAGGAGAGTATCCTTGGAATGAGTGCGAAACCCATAATAGAGTTTCTCGGAGAGCTGTAAGAACGGGTTTTGCTTGGTCGAACTCTACGAATACCCTCTCTCCAAGATTTTCTTGATTTTCTTATGGAAACTCCTCCCCTCCGCCGCGACAACCCCTCGCGCCCAAAGTGCCTGCTTTCCTTGCGCGAGCGCGTACGAATGCGGGCAATGCGCCTGCTCTGGCAAGCGCTCTTTTTTGTCTTGACGCTGCCTCCGTTGCTTTCCACCGCCGTCGCACAGACGCAGGTGAAAGCCTTTTTAGTTCAAATAGAGAACAAGACAGACCATCGCATGGACAGTTGGACTTTCGGCGAGGGCGTGTGGGTTTTGCACGATCAGGAACACCCTCTGTTCAAGCACGGCGAGCAGCTGTACGAAAACGGCATGGAGGTGTTGATCGAGCAAGGAAAGGCGCACGCGATCCTGAAGAACATGACCTTTCACGAGGGAGTCGCCAGCGGCGCACGCTTTCCAAAGAAGATCCTACGGGCGGGCGAAAAGCAGTCCTTTGTGATTTCAGCCCTGCCAGGCCAGAGGTTTTCCTTTGCAATCGCCTTGTTGGAGACGAACGACAAGTTCTTGGCACCGATGGGCAAGGGCATCGCTCTGTTCGACTTTTTCAAGAAGCCGCTGACCGCGACCGTAACTAGTCAGATCCGCCTATGGGACGGAGGCAGCGCGCACGACATCAAGCCACAGCAGAATGTGATGCGCGGAACGACGGTCGACATGCGCATGGATGAAAAAATGAGTAAAGGAGTGACATCGACGAAAGACGACGCAAACCCCGCAACCCGCCTAGTGACAACGGGCGAGAAGGCGCACACCGACGGCTATCGCTATCCGCATGTCGAGACGATCATGTTCGTCTCGATCAAGGCGCTCTAGCCTGTCATTCTTCCGAAAAATTATCGTAAGTTGCCCCGACAAAGTAGAGCCCCTGCGCAGGTGCTGCAAAGCGCGGCGATCGCGGCAAGCAAGCGGACGAGGAGGCGGACGAGGAGGAAGCAAGCGTCTCCCCTTTCAACAAGCGTCGAACGCTGTCTTCGGGCATGCGTTGTTCGGCGATGGCGAGCAGCGTTCCCGTCATGAGGCGCACTTGACGATAGAGAAAACCTGAGGCTTGGAAGACGAGACGAATCTCGTCGTCGGCGTGATGCACTTCCGCCTTGTACATGCGTTTGACCGAAGAGCGGGCTTGACAGGCGCTGGAACGGAATGCGGCGAAGTCGTTTTCTCCCTGCAACTCGCAGACGCTACTTTGCAGCCGCGCGATTCCTGCCTCCAAGTTGTTGCCCCATCGTTGTTGCGAACGTGCGTTGGTCATGCGATGCCAAACCTTTCCTGCGCGAAAGATGGGGCGGGTCGGACTGACGACGATGCGGTAGAGGTATTCGCGGCTTGTGGCGGAGAAGCGCGCGTGGAAGATGGGAGAGACCGCTCGCACCCTCTTGACGACGACGGGCAGGGGTTTCAGATGGAAGTTGACTCCATCGCGCAGCAGATCTTCGGGCGCACGTTGCTGAGGTGCGAAGCGCGATAGATCGAGATCGAGGTGAGCGTATTGTGCGAGCGCGTGTACGCCTTGGTCGGTTCTGCCCGCGGCGTGCAGGGTTATCTTTTGTTGGCAGAAGTGGAAGACGGCTTGTTCTAGCGTCGCTTGGACGCTTTTGCGGGCATTTTCTTTACGGGCATTTGCTTTGAGTGCGCTTGTCAGAGAATCTGAGGCTTGGCGTTGCCATCCGAGGAAGAATTTTCCGTCGTAGGCGACCGTCAGGAGATAGCGCGGCAAAGGATTGTTAAATCAGGAAGATTTTTTCAACTTGCGATAGAGGATAGGAAGCAACGAGAGGAGCGATAGCCCGACGAGCGCGCCGATGACTTTGGGGGTGAGGATAGTTTCGGGGGAGAAGTTTTGACCGGCGGCGAAGATATCGTTGAGGCTGGAGCCGGAGAGGGCGAAGATGAAGGACCCGGGTGCGACGCCGAACAGGGTTGTGAGGAAAAAGACTCGCAATGGCACGCGAAAGACGGCGGCGGCGATATTGATGAGGAAGAAGGGAAAGACGGGAACGAAGCGAAGGAACAGCATGTAGTTGACGACATCTTTTTGGAAGCCTTGTTCCAGCTTTTTGATCTTGTTGCCGGCGCGTTGCAGGAAGAAGTCTCCGAAGGCGGAGCGCGTTGCGAGAAAGACGGCTGTCGCTCCGAGCGTTGCGGCGAAGATGATGGCGACACCTCCCCAGACGACTCCGAAGAGGAAGCCGCCGGTGAGGCTCATCAGCAGCGCGAAGGGTAGCGAGCAGGCTGCAACGAGAACATAGATGGCGAAGTAGGCGGCGTAGACGGTGAGGAAGTTGTTATCGACCCACGCGTGGAGTTTGGCTTGGTTGTCTTTCAGGGCGTCGAGCGAGAGGAAATCGAGATGGCCGGTGCTACGCAACACGAAGAAGGCGGCGAGGACAGAGAGCAGGACAGCGAGGGGAAGATAGCGTTTCCACGCGGGTTTCGCACGAGAAGAGGTGTCGGACATGAAAAAAGCCTTGTTGGGGAAGAAGAGGAGGTTAGGGTTGGGGTAGAAGAAGGGAGAAGAGGAAGCCAAGGCTAGTAACATTGACGACAACCAACATACCGAGTGACCAATAAATAACTTTGAGTTCGGTTCTGATCCCAGCGTTATCGCCTTTGAACTCGGTTCTGAGCAGGGCGATGTCGGATTTTGTTGCGACCTCGCTTTTGAGACATTGCAGGAGGCCCATTGCCATGGCTTCGGCTTGTTTGGCAGGCACACCTCCTTGTTGCAACGCTTTGGCGTAGGAGAGGGTATCGAAGGAGGCCATGGCTTGATGGTGAGGGGGGGAGGGAAGGTTAGAGATTCATGAGGATGCGGAGGAAGACAACAAAACCGAACAAAATAAAATAGATGACAAACGAGATGCCGACAAACCAGTAGAAGCCTCTGTATTCCTTGTTTGTCATGATGTGATTAATGAGGGACGGTGCCGCGGCTTTGGCGGCTTTCTTTGTGGCGCGGACGGTCGAGACGGACATATAAAGAAGAGTAGCGGGTGGAGAGTTCATTGTCAAGGGATATAATTCGCAGAGCGCAAACACCAGTTCCATTCCTCCCTCACCCCAGCGTCCTCCTCCCCCGCCAAAAACCCCTCCGCCAACTCTCCGATACGCGCCCCTCCCCCCAATCGCCAAACCGCCCAGACCGCGCTCGCCCGAACAACCCCATCCCCATCCGCCAAATACCGCTCCGCCAACCGCAACAAACCCACATCCCCGCTGTTGCCCGCCGCCACCAACAAGTTGCGCCGAAATCTCGCAATACCCAAACGCTTGACAACCGTTTTGCGAAACAACAAACGAAACGCCGCCTCGTCCAAACGCAACCACGTAGCAATCCTCCCCGCACCCAACGCGCGACGAGAACGCAAGGCAACAGCCATCGACATCGCCATCGCCACTCCTCCTCCCTCCTCCGCTCCATCGCGCATGTCCTCTCGCATTTCTTGGGAGGCACGCGCAAACTTGTTCCAAGGACATACCGCCAAGCAATCGTCGCATCCGAACACTCGATTGCCCATCGCCACGCGAAACTCACGAGGGATCACCCCTCGATGCTCGATAGTCAAATAAGAAAGACATCGCCGAGCGTCCAACGCATACGGACGCGGAAACGCCGCCGTCGGACAAACATCCAAACAACGCCGACAGCTGCCACAACGCCCCACCTCGCGCGGCGGCAAAGGAGTCGGAGCAAACTCGTGCGCTGTCAGCACCACCCCCAAGAAAAGCCAACAGCCGTGCGAGCGCGAAACCACTTGCGTGTTCTTGCCAATCCACCCTAACCCCGCTTGCGCTGCGAGGCTCTTTTCGCTCAAGGGAGCTGTATCGACGAACACCTTCGCTTGCGTGTCGTATGCCGAGCAAAGCCATCGTGCGAAAATCTTCAGACGCTTTTTGACAACCTCGTGATAGTCCTCGCCCTGCGCGTAGAGTGCGATGCCCGCAAGTCCTCGGTCGGCAAGTTTGCGTTGCCAAGTTTTGTAAGCATCGCCCTCGTGCGTATAGTCGATACCAAGCACGAGCGCCGAGCGCGCCTCCCCCCACAATTTTTTAGGGTCCAGCCTTTCTTCCAATCGCCTTGCGAACCACTCCATCGTGCCAAATTGCCCTTCGGCGACGAAGGCACGCAAACGCGTCTGTGCTACCTCCCCCAGTCGAGGCGCGCTCACGCCAAAGCAGGAGAAGCCCAAAGCACGCGCCCGCGCAGAAAGACGCGCTTGCTCGGTGGTGGCAAGCGAGGGTTCGATTGTGTCGCTTGTGTCAGTCGTCATGCTCTTCTCGACAGGTTGCGAGGAATGCTGCGAAGCGTTGTTCTTTCACGGCGGAGCGCGCTTGCGTCATAAGACGCTGATAGAAGAAGAGGTTGTGCGCGCTCAACAGCATCGAGGCGAGCATTTCGCCCGCCTTGACGAGATGGAGCAGGTAGGCGCGCGAGAAGCCTTGCGCGCAACAGGGGCAGGGACAGGATTGCTCTAGGGGTTGCAGGTCGTCCTTGTAGCGTGCGTTGCGGAGGTTGCGCGTGATGAGGTGAGACCCATTGTCGATAAAGCAGAAGGCTTGGCCGCTGCGTCCGCTGCGCGTGGGGAGGACGCAATCGAAGAGGTCGATACCGCAGGCGACGGCTTCTACGAGGTCGCGCGGCTTGCCCACGCCCATCAGGTATCGAGGTTGTTCTTGCGGCAGCAGGGGGGTTACTTTTTCCAGCAAGGCGTTGCGCTCTGTAGGATTTTCTCCGACGGCGAATCCTCCTAGTGCGTAGCCGTCGAAGCCGAGCGCAAGCGTGCGCGCAAGCGACAAGCGTCTGAGTGCAAAGTCCAAGCCGCCTTGCACGATACCGAACAGCGCGCGTTGTTCTTGAGAAGATTTTTGCGTTTCAATCCTCTCTTGCTGCTCGCGCCAGCAGGCAAGCGAGCGTTCTGCCCACAATGCCGAGCGTTCTAAGGCGGCACGCAATCGCGCTGTGGGAGCGGTGGAGGCAACGCATTCGTCCAGTGCCATGGCGATGGTAGAATCGAAGGTGCGTTGGGCGCGCATGGCGAGTTCAGGTGTCAGGTGCAACTTTGTGCCGTCGATGTGCGAGCGAAAGACGATGCCACCCTCCTCCACCTTGACGAGGGCTGCCAGCGACAGAGCTTGAAATCCGCCCGAATCGGTGAGTAATGCGCCTTGCCAACGCATGAAGGCTCGCACGCCGCCGCTCCGTTCCAAAACCTCCAGGCGCGGGCGTAGCAAGAGGTGATAGGTGTTGGCGAGGATGACATTAGCGCCGCTATCTTTTAGCGTTTGCGGAAAAACGCCTTTCACGCTAGCTTGCGTACCGACCGGCATGAAGCATGGCGTGCGGATGATGCCGTGCGGCGTGGCATAGGTACAAGCACGCGCCGCGCCATCGCTAGAATCCACGACAAAAGAATAGGCTTTAGTCATCCGCATAGGCATTACGATAGGCAGTATTATCTGCCAAGTGCCATGATACGATTACATGCATCATATAAACATCTCCCGCGCCGACAGGATATTCTTTCTGTCAGGAAGAAAAAGGGTTGGTTGGTGGCAATATCTTGTACTTGCGTCATCGGATGAGGTTATTCTTTAAGGCTCACTTGAGAATTCACCCCCTTCTTGCTCGCCGAGCAAACAGGCAAGCATCGCCGTAGGAAAAAAAGCGATACGAAGCCCGCGCACGCGCGTGCGCGTAAGCACGCTTAACCCCCTCCTCGCCGACAAAGGCGCAAGTCAGCAACAACGGCGTAGCCCGCGCCTGATGAAAGTTTGTCAACAACAAATCGCAGGTTTGAAAAGAAAATCCTTCAGCGATAAACAAGTCGGTCTCACCGCAAAATGTGCCTCCTTCTGTTGCGTTTCGAGACAAGGCAGCCGCCTCCAACGCACGCACCACAGTAGTACCCACCGCTAGCACGCGCCCTCCGCGCTGCTTGCAAGCTTGAATGCGCGCTGCTACCTCCGCCGAAACGACAACAGCTTCGCTCGCCATACGAGGGTTTTGGCGAGGTGCTTTAACCTCGTCGTCGCGTAGCGGACGAAAGCTGCCGAAACTGACATGCAGGGTTATGAACAGCGTCTCGATGCCCTTCTGCTGCAGCTCTTCCAACAAACGCGGCGTGAAGTGTCTGCCCGCCGTGGGAGCAGCAAACGCACCGCGATTGCGCGCAAACAGCGTCTGATAATCTTGTTTGTCCTTCGCATCGGGTTTGCGCTTCATATAAGGCGGCAGAGGCATCGCGCCGTCTGTCTCTAGTCGGTCGTACAGCTCTTCTTCGCTAATCCCTTTGAGCCTCAAGCGTAGTAGTCCGTCGGGGTCGCGTCCCTCTAGCTGCGCGAAGAAGGGCGGGTTTTTGTTGTCAAATTGCTCGCCGAATTGCAGCTGAGCCTGCTCTTTTATCTTGCCCTTGACGAAGGCGCGAAACAAATTCGGCTCGATTCTTTCTGCCAAAGTTACTTCGACGTAGGTTTCTTCCTGCTCGTTACGACGCTCGAGGATTCTTGCTTGCAATCTTGCGGGCAGGACTTTCGTGTCGTTTAGCACGACGACATCGCCGCGCTTAAGCAGGGAGGGAAGGTCTTCGATACGCAAATCTTTCGGTGCATCTTCGAGACAAGAGAGCAATTTTGCCTGCTCTCGTTTTTCTCTTGGTCGCGTTGCGATTCGCGCCTGAGGCAGCAGGAAGTCGTCGAAGTTTATGAATTCTGTCAAGGGGTTTGGCGCGCGAGCCCCTTGTGTCGCAACAGCAAGCGGAATGGCAGGAGTAGGCAGAATGCGAATATGAGTTTGACGCACAAATCGCCGAGCGCAAGTTTCTGCCATGCGATTCCGCTAGCGAAAAAAGCGAGCGCGAAAAAGAGCCAAGTATCGAGCAGGGAAGCGATGCTGCTGGAAACGAGCGGAGCCTTCCACCACGCTGCACGACGCAAGCGCACGAAGACGGCGATATCGAGCAGTTGGCTCACGGCGAATGCGGTTAGCGATGCCATGGCGATGCGCGGGGTTGCGAGCAGAAAGGAGCAGATGCCTGCCACCACGAAGCCGTAGGCGAGCACTCGGCGTGCGAGTGGTGCGCCGTAGAGCAATGTAGTATAGTCGGTCACGGCGAATGCGAGGGGATATGTAAAGCTCGCCCACAGCAGATAGTCGTTGATGCGATACGCCTCCTGCGCCCAAACATTCGAGAGGGCGACTACCGCGACCATCGTTGCGCTCGGCAGCAGGGGGGGTAGTAAAAAAGAGATGTGTTTTCTCGACATGGCGACTAGTATGCGTTGCAGCAGGAGGCGTTGCAAGGGGGGGGTGGTGGAGAGAATGATGGAAGAAACGATGGAAGAGACGACTCAAAAAACGACTGAAGAGATGACAGAAGAGACGTTAGATACGCGCGGTCTTATCTGTCCTTTGCCTGTTTTGAAGGCTCGCAAGAGGTTGCGGGGCCTTTCTTCGGGGAGTATTCTGCGTGTTCTTTCGGATGATGTGGGTTCGCTCGTGGACTTTCGGCACTTCTGCGCGGAGCAGGGGCATGAGTTGTTGGGGCAGAGCGAGGAGGAGGCCAACCTTGCGGTCGCTCCAACGGCGGGAGCGATTGTGATTGTCCATCGTATTTGCAAGGGTTGACATTGCGTTCTGCGTTGGGGGTAGCGATTAGTCTTTACGGGCGCAAAACATCGCGTGCGTAGCACGCGGGGAGCGCGAGGGAGTAATCCCTCGCAAAAGACCCCGCGTCAGCGGGGCGCGTAAGCGCCTTCTACGCACTAGCAAGCCGAAGGCTTGCTAGTGCGTAGCCTCTTATTCAAAAGCGCGAGGCTTTGCCTCGCGCAAGCTGACTCGCAACCTAGTAAGCTGCTTTTGTGACGCGAGTCAGCTTGCGCGTTTCTGCGAAACGCGCTTTGGTACAAGAGGCTACGCGCTACGCGCGTAGATAAAGCGCGCTTACGCGCGCTCCGCTGACGCGGGGTCTTTTGCGGGGGAACTTCGTCCCCCCACACCCCCCATGCGCAAAACTCACTTCGCCTACGGCTCGCTCGTCTTGCGTTTTTCCTTCATTATACAAAGCAAGTTTGTTGCGCGAGCGCGAGGGGATAAATTCCCCCCCCGCGTGCTACGCACGCGATGTTTTGCGCCCGTCATCATACAAAGCCCGTCTGTTGCACGAGCGTATGCCGTTACAACTTCTCACACCCCCCACACCCCCCAACTAGTTTTCCTCTTGACTTGCGCTTGTAAGATAGGTATCGTGCGCGAGTGCACAGAGGGTAAGCACTTTTCGTTAAACACACACTATAGGAAGAGAGATCATGAGCTTTGAAAACATCACAACGCTTAACACATCGTCCCTTGCCACCTCGTCGAACGAAGAGAGCGAGGGAAAACGCAACAAGAAAACCCAAATCTTAAGTGCCTTGCTATCAGCAAGCGCGCTCGGCGTGTTTCTGGAAGGCTGCGGCGGCGGAGACACAGCTGCTGGCAGCGGCAATACTGCTCCTACTCCTACTCCTGATCCTACTCCTCCTCCCGCGTCGAATAAAGAGCTCAACGCGTTTGTGGCAACGGCGGCAGCAGGAGAAACCTTCACGGGTTCGAGCGTAACAGATTGGGTGAGCTACGAAGACTCGGATGCGGAAGGTGTCCACATCGACCTTAGCGTTCTTGACGGCAATAACGCTGCCACGGGTTCAGGCGGCTGGGCTGAGGGAGATAAGCTTATAGACATCGACAACCTGATCGGCTCCTTAACTCAAGTCAACATCTTGAGAGGCAACACTGCTGACAACACCTTGCGTGGCGGCAATGTCGTCGACACCCTCAGCGGCAACGAGGGCAACGACATTCTTGAGGGCGGCGAGGGCGATGACATCCTCAACGGCAACGAGGGCGACGACGATCTCTACGGCGGCGAGGGTGGCGACACCCTCAACGGCGACGCGGGCGAGGACACCCTCGTCGGCGATGATGGTGTAGACACCCTCAACGGCGGCAATGACAACGACAAGCTCTACGGCGGCGATGGTGGCGACACCCTCAACGGCGGCGAGGGTGCGGACACCCTCAACGGCGGTGCGGGCGACGACACGCTTGATGGCGGCTTGGGTGCGGACACGCTCGACGGTGGTGACGGTAAAGACACCGCCTCCTATTCGAGCTCTAGCGAGGGGGTCAGGGTTAATCTTGGACTCAGAGGAACGAACGCTCAAGTTGACTTTGATGGAGCAGAAGCAAACAACAACGAAGCCGTGGGCGACACCCTCAACAACATCGAAAACCTGATCGGATCGGGTGAAGACGACACCTTGACTGGCAACGGCGGTGCCAACACCTTGCGTGGCGGCGCGGGCGATGACACGCTCGAAGGCGGCGATGGCGGCGACACCCTCGACGGCGGCGATGGTACTGGTGACTGGGCGAGCTACGCAGGTTCGGCTGCAGGTGTCACTATCGCTCTTCAAGACGACGGTGCCGATACCACGGATTCAACAGGCGGCCATGCTGTGGGCGATACGATTAGGAACATCGAAAACCTGATCGGATCGGACTCAGCAGGCGACACCTTGACTGGCAACAATCTTGCCAACATCTTGCGTGGTGGCGCGGGCGAATACACCGACACCCTCAGCGGCGGCGCGGGTAACGACATCCTTGAGGGCGGCGCGGGTGATGATACGCTCGAAGGCGGCGAGGGTGCGGACACGCTTGAGGGTGGTGGCGGTATAGACACCGCCTCCTATTCTAGCTCTAGCAAGGGGGTCAGGGTTAATCTTGGACTCACAGGAACGAACGCTCAAGTTGACTTTGATACACCCAACCTAAACGAAGCCGTGGGCGACATCCTCAACAACATCGAAAACATCCTAGGATCAGGCTACAACGACTGGCTGACGGGTAATGGCGGTGCCAACACCTTGCGTGGCGGCGCGGGCGACGACCGCCTCTACGGCGGCGGTGGCGTGGACACCCTCGAAGGCGGCGCGGGCGACGACGAGCTCCACGGCGGCGATGGCGTGGACACCCTCGAAGGCGGCGAGGACAACGACGAGCTCTACGGCGATGCGGGAACAGACACCCTCAACGGCGGTGCGGGCAACGACTACCTGGTGGGCGGCGCGGATGCGGACTTCCTCGACGGCGGCGCGGGCGAGGACTGGGCGAACTACGAAGGTTCGAGTGCAGGTGTCACCATCACTCTTGCTGACGGTGGCTTCACCTCTGCAGCGGGTGTAGGCGGCGATGCTGCGGGCGACACCCTCAAAAACATCGAAAACCTGATCGGCTCGGCTAGAGTAGACGAATTGACTGGCAACGGCAATGCCAACATCTTGCGTGGCGGCAGGGGCGACGACATCCTTGCGGGCGGCGCGGATACGGACACCTATCTGTTCGGCTCAGGCGACGGTACGGATACGATCACCGACGACGGCGGTACAATCGTCTTCTTGCAAGGGACAGGCAACGACTATGCGGGCGCAACCTACACCTTCACGCGCTCCTACGGAGGATTCGGCGATGCTGTAACGCTCACGGTGACTACCACTGGCAGTAATACGCCGCTCAATGTCCTAGAATTTGCGAGCGATCCTTCGTCTATCTTCAGCTTCGTCACGCGTGGTAGTGATGGCACCGACTCACCAATCCCTGCTGCCTCGCTTGTCGTGCCAGATAAACCGATCGAGGGTGGCGATGGTAGCGAGGGAAATCCCTTTATGGCAACGGCAGCTGCTGACGGCTTCACGGGTTCGGGAGACAATGACTGGGTGAGCTACGCAGACTCGACAGCAGATGTCGGTGTCACCATCAACCTTGGCACTCTGGTCAATGGTGCTGCCACGGCCTCTGGCGGCTGGGCTGCGGGAGATACTCTTACGGGCTTCAACAACCTGATCGGCTCGGATGGAATCGACGAATTGACTGGCAACGATGAGGACAACATCTTGCGTGGCGGCAAGGGCAACGACACGCTCGAAGGCGGCGAGGGCGCGGACAGGCTCGAAGGCGGCGATGGTGCGGACGAGGCTTCTTATAGCAACTCTGCTCTGGGGGTCAGGGTTAGCCTTGTCGCCACAGGAGGGCTGCAAGTGGACTTTGATGGGGCTGCTGCCAACCAAAACGAAGCCGTGGGTGACCGCCTCACCAACATCGCAAACATCGTAGGTTCAGACTTCAACGACTGGCTGACGGGCGGTGGCGGTGTCAACAGACTGGTCGGAGGAGCGGGCGACGACCGCCTTATAGGCTTCGAGGGCGACGACACTCTCGACGGCGGCGCGGGCAACGACACCCTCGAAGGCGGCGAAGATACTGATACCCTCCACGGAGGCGATGGTGCGGACATCCTCAACGGCGACGCGGGCAACGACACCCTCAACGGCGACGCGGGCAACGACACCCTCAACGGCGGCCGCAATACGGACACCCTCAACGGCGGCGCGGGAGACGACATCCTTGAGGGCGGCGCGGGCAACGACATCCTTGAGGGCGGCGAGGGTGACGACACCTATCTGTTCAACGCGAACGACGGTACGGATACGATCACCGACGACGGCGGTACAATCGTCTTCTTGCAAGGTACAGGCAACGCCTATGATGGCGCGAGCTACACCTTCGTCCGCGGACAAGGCGATGCTGTAACGCTCACGGTGAAGAATGGAAACGACAACACGCTCAATGTCCTAAAATTTGCGAGCGATCCTTCGTCTACCTTCTCCTTCTACACGCGGAGCAGTGGCGGCGTCGACACAGCAATCGACTCTTCCTTGCTTGTCGTGCCAGATAAACCGACCGAGGCTGGCGAGAGTGGCGAGGGTAGCGAGGAAAATCCCTTTATGGCAACGGCGGATGCCGATCCCTTCGCGGGTTCGGGAGACAATGACTGGGTGAGCTACGCAGAATCGTCTAATTCTGTCAACATCGACCTTGGTAATCTTGTCGACATTGATGATGTCACTGATGCTGCCACTGTTTCAGGCGGCTGGGCTGCGGGAGATATTCTTACAGGCATCAACAACCTGATCGGCCCGTCGGGTGGATTCAACACCTTTGCTGGCAACGAAAATGCCAACATCTTGCGTGGTGGCGCGGGCGAGGCCACCGACATCATCTTTGGCAACGCGGGCAACGACACCCTCGAGGGCGGCGCAGGCAACGACGCCCTCTTCGGCGGCGCTGGTGACGACACCCTCGAAGGCGGACTGGGTGAAGACACGATCAATGGTGAAGGCGGTACTGATGACTGGACTTCTTATAGCAACTCTGCTCTGGGGGTCAGGGTTAATCTTGGACTCACAGGAATGAGCGCTCAAGTTGACTTTGATACACCCAACCAAAACGAAGCCGTGGGCGACATCCTCAACAACATCGAAAACATCCTAGGTTCAGACCACAACGACTGGCTGACGGGCGGTGACGGTGTCAACAGACTTGAGGGCGGCGAGGGCAACGACATCCTCGAAGGCGGTGCGGGCGCGGACACCTATCTGTTCAACGCGGGCGATGGCACAGATACAATCTTAATTGCCAACGACGGAGTGGGCAACAAGCTGGTCTTCCGTGCTCCATCGGGGACGACCTACACGAACGATGACTTTGCCTTCGACAAAGGCTATCTGGACGGGAATGGAGCGTTTATTAAGGAGGAAGCAGACACGAACTACGCCCTGCGAATAACCGTCAATTCAGAAAACGCAGATAGGAATATTGTCGTTATCGACAGATATTATACTTCAGGCAGTAACGATGCCTACACGATCTACCGCACATCCTTCGATTCAACAGAAGATGGTGTGATAGTAGATACAGAACCTGGCGAATTCTCGTAGAGGCTTGTCGAAACTTGGGGATGAACTCCCCTTGGGGATAAATTCCCCTTGGGGATAAATTCCCCTTGGGGATAAATTCCCCTCGCTTCGCTAGGGCGAGGAAAACACAATCACAGAAGGCACAGGGAGAGGAGTCTTTAATTCTCATGGTACTCCTCTCCTTGTTGCTACTCTAAACAGCGAGTAAAAACACAATCGCCCTAGGGAGCAGCTCCTAATAACAAACTCGCCGACACAGCCACTACCGCCATTAATGTTGCCATCATTGTCGCCATCACAGAAAATCCTATCACCATCAACTGCCGCAACCCCTTCATCTGCTCCTGCATCGCCTGAAACTCTGTCCTCAACGCCTGATTCTCCGCCTTCGTCTCTGTCCTCAACGCCTGAAACTGTACATCCATCTTCTCTTCCAACCTTCGAATGTCTGCCTTCGTAGATATCTTCAGTTCTTGAATCTCCGTCTTCACCGCCGCGATTTCCACCTTCGTCGCAACGCCTCGCATAATCTCGCGCAAAACATCGCAAAGCGCACGAGCTTGCCCCTCGTCCCATCCCCCTTCTCGCAATCGGTCGACAACCCGTTGCGTGTCAAAACTCACCGCTCCATTCGACACTCTTTCTGTTCCCTCCAGGGGGAATTTATCCCCAACATGACGACCCTCTCTCTTTTCCAAAGCCCCCAAAACAAATCTCCTGATAACAATACCTACTCCCCGTCCGAAAGTCAAGCCCACATAGTCACCATAGCGCACGGCAATAGCATACGGCTTGCCGTGCGCGTCCATCATATTTCGTGCGATTCTTTTTTGTCGCTAGGGCGAGGAAAACACAATCGCTGTACCATGTTGCGAGTCATGCTTGCGCGAGGCAAAGCCTCGCGCTTTGGAATAAGAGGCTACGCGCGTAACCCTTCTCGGGTTACGCGCGTAGAAGGCGCTATCGCGCCCCGCTGACGCGGGGTCTTTTGCGAGGGATTGCTCCCTCGCGCTCCCGCGCACGCCATAGCGCACGGCTTGCCGTGCGCGTCAATGATGCTGGCGTGCGCATGTTTTGCGTCCGTCATCATACAAAGCAAGTCTGTTGCGCGAGCGTGTGCCTTTAAAAAGCACAAGCGCATAGCGCACGGCAATAGCATACGGCTTGCCGTATGCGTCCATGCTATTGCCGTGCGCGTCCATGATATTTGCTACGCGCACGCGATGTTTTGCATCCGTTTGCATTTCTGTCAATTAAACTCCACACCCTTCCAATTTTCAGTATAATAATCTATCTTTTTGTTCTCCCTATAGTAGAGCAATCTCCTCCGCCCTTAACGCCCTTCAACACCTTAGGAGCTAGACAAAACATGTTCTCAACAAGCGCCTATTGCGAACGGACAGCCGTCGGCTGGTGGCAAGAGCCTCTGAACACTTGGAGCAACCTGTTCTTTCTGCTCGCCGCACTGGCAGCACTATGGTACTGCCGTCGCCGCGACCACGCTCCGAGCTATTTTGTAGACAAAATACACCTGTTGCTATGCATCGAACTCTTCGCTGTAGGAATTGCCTCTTGGATTTTTCACGCCAGCGGCAAGGCGTTGTTTGAAACCCTCGACACGCTGATGATCCTCGTCTTCCTGGCAACCGCAACCTTTGCGCTGCTCGTCCGAGGAGTGGGGTTTTCGCGTCTACAAGCACTGCTAGGCGTTGTAGCCCTAGTAAGCGTTGTAGCCCTCCTTGCCTACTTGCCTCTCGTGGGGATGGTCTTGCCCGATGGCGTGCACTACATCCCGGCGGTATTAGCACTGCTCGTCATCGCCTTGCTGATACGCCGCCACGCAAAGACCATCGGCAACCCCGACCTACTTAACTCTGCCGCAGGAATTGTTGCGACCTTCATCGTGCTGCTCGTCTCGCTGACGATGCGCACGCTAGACATGCCCCTCTGCGACGACTTGCGCTACGGAACGCAGCCCTTGGGAACGCATTTCCTGTGGCACACGCTGAACGCGCTCGCGCTGTTCTTGGTGATCGCCTCCCTGCCGAAGCAACCCTCGAAAAACCCTTGAGAGACGCTTGCACGCAACTCGACTTTGCACTATTATCTACGGACAACAAAAAAGGATGGGTTGCGCTCCTCGCACAACCCCCTCTGTCGAGCATCGTTTTTAAGGGGTACTATTTCGGATGTTAAAGTTTTTGGGATCCGGCGAAATAGCTAGTCTCGGTCTGTACTGCGAGCGCGTCGCGTTCGGTCAGTGGCAAGAACCCTTCAACACATTTAGCGCACTCGCCTTCATCTGCGCCGGATTGTTGGGACTACGGCTGTGCTTCGGCAGCGCGAAAGGAGACGGCTTGCGTCTCTTCATGGCGTTCAGCACGTTGAGCATCGGCGTGGTGAGTTTTGCCTTCCACATGCACGGCACACGCTTGTCGTTGATCTACGACCTGTTGCCCATCCTTCTGTTCGATATTCTCGCTGCTTGGGCCATTCTCTCGCGCGGACTGGAAATGGCGACAACGGCAACCTTCTTCACCATCCTCTTCATCTTCGCGACGAGTTTTGCGCTCACCCCTCTCGGCAACCTCCATGGCTTCGCCTTCAGCGGCATCGAGCATACGGGATTCGTTTTTTGGCTCTTGCTGTTGTCGTTCGTCTTGATGACGCGCGGCGAGTTTTCAAGTGGCGGAACGCTTCTTTTGGCGGGCATCGTGTTGATCTTCGCACTCTTCTTCAAAAGTGTCGATATCCCGCAGTGCGCGCAACACACGCACGGAACTCATTGGCTGTGGCATTTGGCTAACGCTGTGGCTTCTTACCTCATCATCCGAGGAGTCCCACTCTCCTCCGAAAGGCACGCAGAAGTCGAGGTCTCTACAAGGTTTTAGGATTGCTGTTCGACACGCTCTAACGATCAGAACTTGAGGACTTGACGAAACGCAACAGACTGCCGTCATCCGAAGCAGAAGCGAATCGGTATCCGTGCTGATCGGCATTTTCGCCGAAAGATCGGAGTTGTTCGATATCGTCGAGATTGTTCTCCACGATATAACGCGCTAAAATGCCGCGCATGCGCTTTTCTGCCATGCCGAGCCTGCGCTCGACACCGCCACGAGCCTCCGCAAAAACAACTTCGACGAGGGGGACAGACACGCCATCGACAGCACGGATATACTCTTTCGAGGCAAGATTGACGAGCCAGCGTGCGCCTGTCTGTTCGATATCCTCTTGCAAGGCAAGCGCGATGCGCTCGCGCCAAAACTGCGCAAGAGGAGTATGAGGAGACGTGTCATCTCTCTCAAACACTTCCGCAAGTTCTGGAGCAAGCCTTAAGGCGGCGAGCTTACCGAGGCGCAGGCTCATCTCGCAACGATAGGGTTGTATCGCATCGAGCGGACGCAAGATACCGTACAGCCCTGAGAGAATACGCAGGTGTGTTTGTGCGCGCGCGATGTGCGCCTTGTTCCAGGCGTAGGCATTGAGTCCGAGGTAAGTATCGCCATGAAAGGCGTAGATGGCGGCGCGGCTTGAATTGTTGGAAGCGTCTGGCGTTGCAGAAAATGCTTGATACTGCGCGTGAGCGCGCGCGGCGAGAGATGCCGAGATACCCATCAAGTCTTGCAACTGCTTTGGCGTAAGCTTCTTCAAGGCTTGTGCGATACGCGAGGCTTCTTGGGCGAATTGGGGAACGCCGAGGGTGCAAGCGAGGGGTTGCGGACGAGAGAACTCCAGACGCTTAGCGGGCGAAAGCAGGCAAAGCAGGGTCATGCGAGAGGAATAGATGAGGAATAGTGTAGTGTTACTTGTGTATTCCTTATGGGGTAGCTTGTCAAGAAACCCGCTTGGGAATAAGAGGCTACGCGCTGCGTGCGTAGATAAAGCCCGTGTCTGCCTTTGCGATGCGCGCCTCTTAAAAAGCGCAGGCGAGCAAAGGCAGACAAACAAAAGCTCTTTACCATGTTACAAGTCAGTATTGCGCGAGGCAAAGCCTCGCGCTTTTGAATAAGAGGCGCACTGCGTGCGATTCTTTTTGTCGCTAGGACGAAGAAAACAGGATCGTTGTACCATGTTGCGAGTCAGCTTGCGCAAGCCAAAGGCTTGCGCTTTTGAATAAGAGGCTACGCGCTACGCGCGTAGAAAGCGCACTGCGTGCGCGAGAGGATAAATTCCTCCCGCTGACGCGGGGTCTTCGTGGGGGGAATTTATCCCCCCACACCCCCCGCGCACGCTTCGCGTGCGCATGTTTTGCATCCGTCATCATACAAAGCCCGTCTGTCGCGCGAGCGCGTGCCTTTAAAAAGCACAAGCGCGAACGCAACATACAGACAGACAAAAAGCACAAGCGCACAGCACTTCAAGACGCACTCAAAGCAGCAGCAGTTTGATGGAAAGTGCGCATCAAAACCATCACCATAGGTAATCTTATGCTCCCACGCGCCTCCTGCAACAACGGCATGAGTCGCTCGAATGCCCTAGCATTATCCACAAACCACGCCTCAACAACTTTTTCCGAAACATCCGAGTTATCTCCTTTTTTACCCCCTTTCGCATCTTCGCTTTTATCTTGGATATTGCGTCGAGTCCTCAAAGCCTGCTCAGTGAAAAACCCCTGCATCTCCCACAAGTCATCGATAGCATTCGCAAGCGCACGTTGCTGCCACGGATCCGCACTACCTTGCAAACGATCAAGCGTTGTGCGCAGACGATCAAAGCCAAACTTTTCGCTCACAGCATAATAACACCGCCCCGCGATCTGCGCCTTGACCTTGCTCTTTTCCGCAAGCAGAGCGATGTCACAAAAGGTAGATCGGAGTTTGAGCAAGGCGAGATCGCCCGCCAAACCCTCCGCACGCGCTGCCTCTGTTGTGTCGTCTCCCTCGTGCGGAGCAAAGATGGCGGCGCGCTCTTGAAACTCGTTTTGAAAATAAGAGGGAAGGTTCTGCGGTAGCCGCTCTAAATCGGCGATCTTGGCGGCGAATCGCTGTTGGACAGCATCAAGCGACGAAAGATCGATCGATCGATGCAAAAACCACGCGCTCAAACGAAAGAGCATGCGTTGCGTCTCGTAACGCATGCGGGTAGCCCTCGGCGCGGCGATCTTGTCGTCGAGCGCATCGATTTTGTTCCAAAGATCATGCAACGAAAAGAGCTGCATGACAACAAAGGCAGCGCGAGCGATGTCGACGGTGCTTGCACCCGTCTCTCGGCGCACCTCGGCGAGAAAGCTTGCGCCCAAATGATCGACAATGAGGCTTGTCAGACGAGTAGCGATGATCTCACGCTTCAGAGGATGCTTGCGAATATCGTCGAGAAACTCGTCTCGCAGCTTCTGAGGAAAGTAGTCGCGCAACAGAGAAAAAAGTCGCGCATCGTCGGGCAGGTCGGACTCCAGCACCTTTTCGTAGAGCGCATTCTTCGTATAGCACAGCAACACCGAGAGTTCAGGACGAGTGAGCGCTTTCTTCTCGTCTCGTCTTCGATCGATCTCTTCTTCGTTCGGCAGCTCTTCGAGCTTGCGCTCCAAGCCCGCCTCGCGCACCAAGTCGCGGATGAGCAAACGCTGTCGTTCGATGTTGCGCAAGCCCAGCGATTCCATCAACGACAAGGCTTGGCTTTGGCGATAGTTGTTCGACAAAACATCGCGCGCAATATCGTCCGTCATGCTGACGAGAATCTTCTGTCGTTGTCGTTCGTCGATCGTCCCCGCTCTTTCTGCAAGCGCGAGCAGAATCTTGATGTTGACCTCGTGATCCGAGCAATCGACCCCCGCCGAGTTGTCGATGGCATCCATGTTGCACCGCCCGCCCTTGAGCGCAAACTCGACGCGCCCCGCCTGCGTCAAGCCCAAGTTCGCCCCCTCGCCGATAACCTTGGCACGCAGCTCTGCTCCTGAAACGCGCGTGGAATCGTTGGCGTGATCGCCGATGTCGGCGTTGTTCTCGCGCTCGGCTTTGACGAAAGTGCCGATGCCGCCGAACCACAACAAGTCGGTGCGTGCTTGCAGAATTTTCTTGATCAAGGCATCGGGAGGAAGGCTTGCTTCTTCGATGTCGAAGCGCGCGCGCACCTCTTTGGAGAGCGGAATGGTCTTGGCGCTACGCAGAAAAATCCCTCCGCCTTGTGAGATCAACGCGGCGTTGTAGTTGTCCCAACCCGCGCGCGCGGGATTGTCGAAGAGGCGACGACGCTCCTTGTGGCTTTTGGCGACTTCAGGAGTAGGATCGAAGAAGATATGCTTGTGGTTGAAGGCTGCGATCAGCGCGCTCTGCTCGGAATAGAGCATGCCGTTGCCGAAGACATCGCCGCCCATGTCGCCAATGGCGATGACGGCAAAGGGCTTCTGTTGGTCGATACGCGCCTCGCGGAAATGCGCCTCGACGCATTCCCAAGCGCCGCGCGAGGTGATGCCCATCTGCTTATGATCGTAGCCTACCGAACCCCCTGATGCGAAGGCGTCTCCCAACCAGTATCCTTTCTCGATGGCGATGCCGTTGGCGATATCGGAGAAGGTCGCCGTGCCTTTGTCGGCGGCGACGACGAGGTAGGTATCGTCGCCGTCCCAACGCCGAGTGCGCGGCGGCGGCACGGATTTGCCATCGTGCAAGTTGTCGCTGATATCCAGCATGGCGGCGATGAAGCGTTTGTAGCAGGAGATGCCCTGCTGCTGACGGGCTTTGGGATCAGGAGCAGGAGACTTGATGACAAAGCCTCCTTTCGCGCCGACGGGAACGATGACGGCATTCTTCACGCGCTGCGCCTTGACTAGTCCGAGAATCTCGGTACGGAAGTCGTGGATTCTGTCCGACCACCGCAAGCCGCCGCGCGCAACAGGACCGAAGCGCAGATGCACCGCCTCGAAGTCGGAGGCGGAGACGAAGATCTCGCGCCACGGACGCGGGCTAGGCAGGAAGTCCAGCTTGTCCGAGAAGAACTTGAACGAAAGAAGCGTCTCGCTTGTCTCATCGTTGGCTTGGAAATAGTTGCTGCGCGCGATGGCGGCGACCGTCTGACGCAGCAGGCGTACGATTCGATCGTCTTCGCGCGAGGCGACCTCGGCGAGTTGCTCTTCGATGCTCGCGTTGTGGCGGGCTATTAGGTCTTGGGTGTTTTTAGCGTTTTTGGAATTTTGGGATTTTTCTACGAGCGCGGGATCCAAGCGCGCCTTGAAAAGGGCGACAAGGCTTTCCGCGATATTGGGCGCACGAGCGAGGGCGGCGGCGATCAATTGTTGCGAGAAGGGAACGGCCGCTTGACGCAAGTAGCGCGTGAGGGCGCGCAGCAGCGCAACCTCGCGCCAGTCGAGGTGGCAGAGTAGCAGCAGGCGGTTGAACGAATCGGCGGGCAGTAGCCCTTTGTGGATGCGTTGGAAGCAGGCGATGAAGCGCACGGGCAGGTCTTCGGGGTGGGAGGGCGTTGCGCGCGCTTCCAGTTGGACGCGGTATAGCGTTGCGTGTTCGTGCGCGTCATTTTCCTCGCCATCCTTCTCACCATTCTTTGGGTTTGCGAACGAGAGATGATACGGCGTTTCGGTGAGCGTCTTGAAGCCGAGCGACTCCAAGATAGGCACGAGGTCGGATAGCGTCAGCCCGCCGCGCACGCACAGCGAGAGGGCGTGCGCCTGTCCGCTCTGCTGGCGAAACGAGAGTGCGATACCATCGTCGCGCGCAAGGCATTCCTCGCAGAGTTGCAGGTCTTCGGCAAGTTGCGCTTCGACAAGGAGTTTGCTTTCGCCTTTCTGTTCTTCCTCTTCTTCGGATGCTTCTTCCTCTTCCCAGTAGGCTGCGGGAAAGGCTTTCGCGTAGCGAGCGAGTAGCGCGGGGCAGCGTTCGGAGGGAAAGGTCGCCTCTAGGGCTGCGGATACGCGCTCTTCTGCCGAGCGCGCCGCTTTGCCGAGCGCCTCTTCGATCGCGCGGATGCTCGATGCTCCTTTCGCCGAGGGGAGAGCGTCGCACGCGATACGGAAGTGGACGCGCGCGAGTGCGTCCTCGCCGATCATCGCCCCTTCGGTCTCGACATGCGCTTGCAACTTGCGGGCGAGAATACGGGCAAAGACTCGCTCCATACCGACCCCGTAGTTTTGCTTTGCCATGCACACGACCGCCGAGAGTTTTCCTTGCGTAGGCAGCAAAAGCAGTTTGACATTGCCGCGCTGTTGGGCTTCGCGCATGTCTTCGATGTGGTGGCAGAGGGTATCGAGGGGGGCTTGCCACAGGAGCGAGCGCGGATATAGTTGGAGCAGGTTGCGCACATGGCGGGCTTTTTGCGAGCGTGCCACCACGCCCAGCCGAGCGCCGATGGCGCGCAGTTGGCGGCGTAGCAGAGGCACCGATTCTAGCGAGGCGTAGGCACCTTTCGAGGTGAGCAGGCCTACCAACACGACGATCGCTCCGTCGGAGATTTCTTTGCTCAACAGCACATCGAGCGGCACATCGCGGTGGACGAGCGCGTGGCGTTCGGCTTTCAGCATGACGACGCTTTCCGAGGAGGCGCGGAAATCGTCGAACACCTTTGTCGAGGTAAAGAGTTCGCGCGGCGAGAAGCCTGAGTCGCGGGATTCGTCGAGAATGCCCAGTCCTTCTTCTTTTCCTTTTGCTTGTGACTTTGCTTGTTGTTTTAGGTCTCGTGCGAGTCCGAGGAAGGTCATGTTTTCGTCCAGGACCCACTGGAGCAGATCGATGGCTTCTTGTTTTTCGAGGGTTGGATTCTCGTGTTTGTCCGAGGCGAGATCGCTTGCGAAGTTTTGTTGCAGTTCTTGGGCGTGTCGGTCGATGGCTTCGCGCATGCGCTGCCAGTCTTCGACGGCGGCGCGGTTTCGGGCGCAGACGCGCTCGACATTGGCTTGGATTTCTTTTTGTCGAGTTTCGCTGTCGTCGCCGTGGCATTGGACGAGAACGGCGGCGAGATCGTCGTGGCGTTGTTCGCGGGTCAGGGAGGGGTCGTCGGAGACTTTACCTTGGAAGAGGTCTCGGGAGGAGACGACGGTGATGAATCGTTGTACTGAGAGTCGTTCGCGCGCGAAGTGGTTAGCGAGCGAGGATGCGAGGAAGGGCATGTTTTCGTGGAGCAGCAGGAAGCTGAATCCTTTTATGCCTTCGTAGCTTTTGTCGCTGAAGGCTTTGAGGAAGCGAATCGAGGGGTGTGCTTTGCCGAGGCTTTTCGGAGGATGTTTTGCGAGGGATGCGCCGAGATTAAAAAGTGCTTCTGTATCGCGGACGAAGGTTGCTCCGTCGATGCGGGAGAGGTCGGAGGAGAGGAGTTCGGCGGTAAGGCGTTCTTGGAAGCGGATGAAGCCTTTGTTGTTATGCTCGGATTTCGAGGAGGGGGATGAGGGGGATGAGGGAGATTGGATAGCGCGGCAGGCTTTGAGGAAGGCGCGGTGCGCGGTGCTGAGGGGATCGGGAGAGGAAGAAGAGGAGGAGGTCATAGTAAAGTCTCACAGGGGCGGGGTTATGAGGAGTGGGGTATATGGCGGGGTGGTGTCGTTCTATCGGGGGAAACGGGGGGGAGCAACGGCTGTCATTATACGCTTTTCTGTGTTGGGGATGGGAGAGTTTGTATGATGCGCTGCATTATTGACGCACGCTATGGGCGCAACAGACGGGCTTTGTATGATGACGGATGCCAAACATGCGCACGCGAAGCGTGCGCGGGAGCGCGAGGGAGTAATCCCTCGCAAAAGACCCCGCGTCAGCGGGGCGCGATAGCGCCTTCTACGCACTCGCGCGAAGCGCGAGATGCGTAGCCTCTTATTCCAAAGCGCGAGGCTTTGCCTCGCGCAATACTGACTTGTAACATGGTAGAGCGCATCTGTTCCGCTCGCGCTTGTGCTTTTTAGGTAGCACGCGCTCACGCAACAAACGCGCTTTTCTACGCGCGTAGCGCGTAGCCTCTTATTCCAAAGCGCGAGGCTTTGCCTCGCGCAATACTGACTTGTAACATGGCAAAGAGCTTTTGTTTGTCTGCCTTTGCTCGCCTGCGCTTTTTAGGCAACATTATTGACGCACACGGCAAGCCGTGCGCTATGGCGCATCGCAAAGGCAGACACGAGCTTTTTATATTGACGGGCGCAAAACATCGCGTGCGTAGCACGCGGGGAGCGCGAGGGAGTAATCCCTCGCAAAAGACCCCGCGTCAGCGGGGCGCGATAGCGCCTTCTACGCGCGTAGCGCGTAGCCTCTTATTCAAAAGCGCGAGGCTTTGCCTCGCGCAATACTGACTTGTAACATGGCACGGCGATTGTGTTTTTCTCGTCCTAACGACAAGAAGAACGCACGCAGTGCGCCTCTTATTCAAAAGCGCGAGGCTTTGCCTCGCGCAATACTGACTTGTAACATGGTAGAGCGCATCTGTTCCGCTCGCGCTTGTGCTTTTTAGATAGCACGCGCTCACGCAACAGACACGAGCTTTTTATATTGACGGGCGCAAAACATCGCGTGCGTAGCACGCGGGGAGCGCGAGGGAGTAATCCCTCGCAAAAGACCCCGCGTCAGCGGAGCGCACGAAGTGCGCTTTATCTACGCGCGGAGCGCGTAGCCTCTTATTCAAAAGCGCGAGGCTTTGCCTCGCGCAATACTGACTTGTAACATGGTACGGCGACAATGTTTTCCTAGCCCTAGCGACAACAAAAATCGCGCGGAGCGCGCCCCTTGTCGGATAGTTTGTCTTCAACGAATTTGACAAAAGCCTTGGTAAAGGCTGGAGGGGGATTTTTTTGCAACAAATCTTCCAGCTCATCGGTCGCAACAATAACATTGGCAAACTCTTCGTAACGCGCGCGGCGAGGCTCAATCGCTTTGGGAAAGACAAAGCGCAAAAAGTCTTCAGGATCAATGTTTTCTTCCGCGACAGATTTCTGCCTTTGGTAGTCCGACAACCACCCCTCGAAACAACCCCTATTGTAAACCATAGGCTTAGGACGCTCCAACTGCCTCTTTAGCAAAATTTCCTCTTCCTCCCCGCTACAGGCAAGATAGACGATGCAAGCGTGCTCCTTGAGTTTTTGGGAAGGAGAGTAGGGATTGTGGATTTCGTCCCGCAAGATTTCGCAAAAGCTTCCCGTCGTGTCGTAAAGCGAAACATCGTCTTCTCCTTTCCGCCCCAGCCAATTGGGCAAGATTTGCGACCAATCCCGCAAAGAATCTCTTTCCGCGTTGCTGTAGATTTCCTGCCTTTCTAAAAATTTGTAATACTCAAACCCACCATATTTCTTGCCACCAAACTTGCCGACAAAGGCAGCAAGCCTGTCTATTTTTTCCTTTTCACCTTCCCCCCCTATCCCCGCCTCTCGCATCTTATCGGAGATTTTGTCCGCAATCTGCTCATCGGCAGAAACGACGCATCCCCCCTTCCCGTAAATACTCGCCCAATGACTCTTCCCCACGCCCGACATGCCAATTAAAACAATCGCCGTAAAAGAACGCTCCATCTTCCCTTCCTCTCTCCCCCCTCCTCACATTCTCGGATCGATCACAGCACGCCCGCGAATCTTCCCATCCAAAATGTCTCCCGCTAATTTCGGCAACTCCGATAATCCATGCACATGCGCAATATCAACAAAATCCTCCTCCCGAAACAAATCCGCAATCTTCTGCCACAAATCCGCCCTCCCCTCCGCAGGATGCATCGCGCTATCAACCCCCAACAAAGAAATCCCCCGCAACAAAAACGGCAAAACCGTCCCCGACATCTGAAACCCCGCCGTCAACCCAATCGAAGCAACTCCCCCCCTCGCCTGCGTCTGCGCCAAAACCCGCGCCAACGGAGCACCCCCCACCGAATCAACAACCCCCGCCCATCGCGTCTTCTCCAATGGCTTCCGAGGATCGAGCGGCTCGCTGAACTCATCACGCGAAATCACCTCGCTCGCTCCCAACTTCTTCAAATACGCATCGTGATCACCACCCGTAGAAGCAACAACCTCATAACCCTCACGCGCAAAAAACATCACCGCAAACGATCCAACCCCCCCCGACGCCCCCGTCACTAAAATTTTCCCCCTCTCCTTAGTAATGCCAATCTCCTGCAATCGCGCCATAGCAAGCATCGCCGTGAACGCCGCCGTGCCACACGCCATCGCCGAACGAGCAGAAAAACCACTCGGTAAAGCAACCGCAAACGAAGCCTCCGGCAACCTCACCTGCTCGGCAAATCCTCCCCAATGCCACTCTCCAAGACGAAACCCCGTCGCAATCACCTTGTCACCCGCCTTGAACTTGTCGCTCGCGCTCTCTAAAACCTTGCCCGCCAAATCAATCCCCGGCACATGCGGATACTCGCGCACAAGACCTCCCAAGCCATGTATCGCCATGCCATCCTTATAGTTAAAGCCGCTCGCCTCCACCTCGACCAACAACTCGCCCGCAGGCAAGTCAGACAAAGACAAGTCCTTCACACTCGCCGATACAGCCCTCCCGTCCGCAGAATCCAAAACTAACGCCTTCATGAAATAACGCTCCTCAAAATTAGGACTTCGTCAGCAATGCCAACTCCGCCTCTCTCCCCCTCGTTTGAAGCAAGCCTAACACCGCCTCCTCAACCACGCGAGAGAAAAAATAGCGAAAAAAATCTTGACAAAGGAAAACAAAAACCTAGAATCACCCACAGATAAGCGCAGAGGAAAAATTCTCCGCGCCGTCGACGACATCGTTGTGATACCGAGCCTCGTCTCTTTTGTGCTTTTTTTGTAAAGCGCAGGAATAGGCACTCGGTTGCTTGCGCTGTTTAACCCCCTCTGGGATAAATTCCCTTTCTTTTTTAGATTCACTCGTCTTTAATTAATTTTTCTCAACGCAACTTCTTCTCTTCTTTAACCCTTCTTAACTCTTGCTTCATGCCTACGATCAACCAGCTGGTGCGAAAGCCCCGTCGCGCCAAAGCCTCGCGTAACAAAGTTCCCGCCCTCGAAAGCTGTCCGCAAAAGCGCGGCGTATGCACGCGCGTCTACACGACGACGCCGAAGAAGCCGAACTCGGCATTGCGCAAGGTCGCACGCGTGCGCCTCACCAACGGCTTCGAGGTGACAGGATACATCCCCGGCGAAGGACACAACTTGCAAGAACACTCGATCGTCATGCTGCGCGGCGGGCGCGTCAAAGATCTGCCTGGCGTGCGCTACCATATCATTCGCGGAACGCTCGATACGCAAGGCGTGAAAGACCGCAAACAACGCCGTTCCAAATACGGCATGAAGAAGCCCAAGTAGCTTGGCTCATACGCAAAGATAGAGACTCCTCCCCATGGCACGACGCAGAAAACCCGACAAACGCGAGACCACCGCAGATCCTCGCTACCGCAACGAGGTTGTCGGCAAGCTCATCAATCAGATGATGCTTGGCGGCAAGAAGTCGAAGGCAGAGCGAATCGTCTACCACGCCTTCGCCGCAGCGGAACAACGCAAGGGTCAGTCTCCCGTCGAGATTTTCCAAGAAGCCCTGGACAATGTGCGCCCCGAAGTCGAGGTACGCTCGCGGCGCGTCGGAGGGGCGACCTACCAAGTGCCCGTCGAAGTCCGACCCGAACGCGCACAAGCGCTCGCGTTGCGATGGCTCATCGCTGCGGCGCGCAAACGCTCGGAGCAAACCATGATCCAACGCCTGACCGGAGAGTTGCTGGATGCCTCGAACTCCAGCGGCAACGCCGTCAAGAAACGCGAAGACACGCACAAGATGGCAGAAGCCAACCGCGCCTTCGCCCACTATCGCTGGTAGTCGAGACGCGAACGATGGCACGCACAACCGACATAGAACGCTACCGCAACATCGGTATTATGGCGCACATCGATGCGGGCAAGACGACGACGACCGAGCGCATCCTCTATTATACGGGACGCTCGTACAAGATCGGCGAGGTGCACGACGGCAACGCTGTCATGGACTGGATGGAGCAAGAACAAGAACGCGGCATCACCATCACCTCGGCGGCGACTACGACGTTTTGGAAGGATCATCGCATCAACATCATCGACACCCCTGGGCATGTTGATTTCACCATCGAGGTGGAACGCTCGTTGCGCGTCTTGGACGGCGCGGTCGCCGTCTTCGATGCGGTCGCGGGCGTCGAGCCGCAATCCGAGACCGTCTGGCGACAAGCGGACAAGTATCATGTGCCGCGCATGGCCTTCATCAACAAGATGGATCGCATGGGCGCAGACTTCGATCGCTGTGTAGACATGATCCGCGATAGGTTGGGGGCTACCCCCGTGGTGTTGCAACTGCCGTGGGGTAAGGAAGAAGCCTTCGAGGGTATCTTCGACCTCGTCGCAGAACGCGCGTTGCGCTGGAAGGACGAATCGCTGGGAGCAGAGATGATCGCAGAGGACATTCCCGATGCCATGCGCGAAAAAGTGGCATCGGCACGCGAGGCGATGATCGAACTCGCCGTCGAGCACGACGATAAGGCGATGGAAGCATACTTGGACGGCAAGACACCCTCGCAGGAAGAGCTGGTCGCTTGCATCCGCAAGGGGACGCTTGCGGGCAAGATCGTCCCTGTCCTTTGCGGCAGCGCGTTTAAGAACAAAGGTGTCCAACCGCTTTTGGATGCCGTCGTGAGCTATCTGCCAGCCCCCTCCGACTTGCCCCCCGTCGAGGGAGAAGAGACCAACGGCGTCAGGATGCAGCGCGAGCCGAAGGACGATGTTCCGCCCTCGTTGCTCGCCTTCAAAATTATGAACGATCCTTTTGTCGGCTCGCTCACCTTTGCGCGCATTTATTCTGGCAAGATCTCTTCAGGCATGCAGCTGTTGAACACGGTCAAGGACAAGAAGGAGCGCATCGGTCGTATGCTGTTGATGCATTCGAACTCGCGCGAAGACATCAAGGAAGCACGCGCCGGCGACATCGTCGCGCTGTGCGGACTGAAGGACACAACGACAGGCGATACGCTGTGCGACGGTGCGCATCCGCTCGTCTTGGAACGCATGATATTTCCAGAGCCTGTGATCGAGGTTGCCGTCGAGCCAAAGACCAAGGCAGACCAAGAACGCATGAGTACGGCGCTCGGACGCTTGGCAAGCGAGGATCCGAGCTTTCGCGTCACCTCCGACGTGGAGAGCGGGCAGACCATCATCAAGGGCATGGGCGAGTTGCATTTGGAGATCATCGTCGATCGCATGAAGCGCGAGTTCAAGGTCGAAGCCGATGTCGGCGCACCGCAGGTCGCCTACCGCGAGACGATCACGAAAAAGTACGAAATCGACTACACGCACAAAAAGCAGACGGGCGGCGCGGGACAATTCGCGCGCATCGCCTTGCGTTTCGAGCCTGGCGAAAAGGGCTCGGGGTTCACCTTTAACGCTAAAATCGTCGGCGGCGCCGTGCCGAAGGAGTACATCCCCGGCGTCGAGAAAGGCTTGCGGCAGGCGATGAACAACGGCGTGCTCGCGGGCTATCCTGTCATCGATGTACAGGCTACCCTGTTCGATGGTGCGCATCACGAGGTGGACTCCTCTGTGCTTGCCTTCGAAATCGCCTCGCGCGCAGCCTTTCGCGAAGCCATGCCTAAGGCAGGAGCAAAACTACTAGAGCCCATCATGAAGGTGGAGGTCGTCACACCCGAAGACTACATGGGCGATATCATCGGCGATCTCAACGCGCGCCGCGGACAGGTCGGCGCGATGGAACAACGCGGCAACGCGCGTGTCATCGATGCTCGCGTGCCGCTTGCGAAGATGTTCGGCTATGTCAATACGCTCAGAAGCATGAGCCAAGGGCGTGCGCAATACAGCATGCTTTTTGATTCTTACGCGCATGTTCCTCCGAACATTGCGCAAGAGATCTGTTCTGAATCGGCGTAACCCTTTTTCAACCTCAACCCCTCAGGAGACTGTTTCCATGGCTAAAGAAAAATTCGAACGGACGAAACCGCATTGCAACATCGGTACGATCGGGCATGTCGATCACGGCAAGACGACACTGACGGCAGCGATCACGAAGATTCTCGCCGAGCAGGGTGGTGCCACCTTCACGAGCTACGATTCGATCGACAAAGCGCCCGAAGAGCGAGAGCGCGGCATCACGATCAACACCTCGCATGTCGAATACGAAACCGAAAAGCGTCACTACGCGCATGTCGATTGCCCAGGCCATGCGGACTACATCAAGAACATGATCACGGGAGCGGCGCAAATGGACGGTGCCGTTTTGGTGGTCAATGCTGCCGATGGGCCCATGCCGCAAACGCGCGAGCATATCCTGTTGGCGCGTCAGGTGGGCGTTCCTGCGGTCGTCGTTTTCTTGAACAAGGTTGACCAAGTCGACGACAAGGAGCTGTTGGATTTGGTCGAAATCGAAATCCGCGAGCTGCTGACGAAATACGAGTTCCCCGGCGACAAGATTCCCATCGTCTCCGGCTCGGCGCTTGCAGCCCTGGAGGGACGCGACGACGAGATCGGCAAGACGAAGATATTAGAACTCGTCAAGGCGATCGACGAGCACGTCCCGCAGCCCGACCGCCCGAAGGATAAAGACTTCCTGATGCCCATCGAAGACGTGTTCTCTATCTCGGGACGCGGCACGGTCGTGACAGGGCGCATCGAGCGCGGCGGCGTCAAGGTGAACGAAGAGGTTGAAATCATCGGCATCAAGGATACGCGAAAGTCGGTATGCACAGGTGTCGAGATGTTTCGCAAGTTGCTCGATTCGGGCGAGGCGGGCGACAATGTCGGCGTGCTCTTGCGCGGCGTCAACCGCGAAGATGTCGTGCGAGGGCAGGTCTTGGCAAAGCCGGGGTCGATCACGCCGCACACGAAGTTCAACGGCGAAGCCTACATCCTGACTAAGGATGAGGGGGGAAGGCACACTCCGTTCGCCAACAACTACCGCCCGCAGTTCTACTTCCGCACGACCGATGTGACCGGACAGGTGACGCTGCCGCAAGGCACCGAGATGGTCATGCCAGGCGACAATGTCAAAATGGATGTCGAGCTCATCGCTCCGATCGCCATGGAGGAAGGCTTGCGCTTTGCCATCCGTGAAGGCGGAAGGACGGTCGGAGCAGGAATCGTCACCAAGGTCGTCAAGTAGTGCTCGTCAGAGCGTGAACTTGGAAAAGGTTAGAGAAGTGGTCTAAAGGTTATGGCAAGTCAGAACATCCGTATTCGCCTGAAGGCGTACGATCACAAGATGCTCGACCAGTCGACCTTGGAGATCGTCTCTGCCGCCCGCAAGACGGGCGCGCAGGTGCGAGGGCCTATTCCTCTGCCGACGCATATCGAGCGTTTTACGGTGCTACGCTCGCCGCACATCGACAAGAAAAGCCGCGAGCAGTTCGAAATGCGCACGCACAAGCGACTGATCGATATCATCGATTCGACACCGCAAACGGTCGAGGCACTCTCGAAACTCGACTTGGCGGCGGGTGTCCAAATCGAGGTGAAAATCTAACGCCGTAGCATGTCCATGTCCGAAAACACGACCACACCCGATGCTCCGCCCGCAGAAGCGAGCCTGCCTTCGAGCCCGCTTAAGCGGACTTTGAGACCGCCTCCGAAGTCGCGGCGTTGCGGCATCTTGACGCAGAAGGTGGGCATGACGCGATGGTTTGCCGACGACGGCAGGCATTGTCCTGTCTCGATGTTGAGGCTTGAGGGGGCGCGCGTGCTTGACACGACTTTGAGCCCCGCACCCGACGGCTTGTTTCGCGTGCGCGTCGCCGCGGGAGAACAGAAGCCGCAACGTTTGAGCAAGCCCATGCGCGGAGTTTTCGCCAAAGCCGAGTGTCCCACGATGCGCAAGATCGTCTCCTTTCCTGTGTCCGAAGATTGTCTACCTCCGCCGCGCGCGGAGTTTTCTGTTTTGCACTTTGCGACGGGACAATTCGTCGATGCGACGGCGCTCTCGATCGGCAAGGGCTTTGCCGGCGCGATGAAACGGCACAATTTTCACGGCTTGCGCGCGACGCACGGCGTGTCCGTCTCGCACCGCTCGATGGGCTCGACCGGCAACCGCGAGTTTCCAGGCAAGGTTTTCAAGGGCAAGAAAATGCCAGGGCGCATGGGCGGCAAGCGCGTCACGGTCGAAAACTTGCAAATCCTCGCCGTGGACGAGGAGAAGGATCTGATCTTCGTCAAAGGCGGCATCCCAGGTGCCAAGGGAGGATGGGTGATCCTCAGGGACGCGGGCAAAAAAACCTTGCCGAGCGAGACACCCAAACCCGCAGGAATCAAAGGAAACAAAGAAGTCCTCAAAGAAAACAATCCATCCGAAGACGAATCGGCTGAAAAGGAAGCGTCGCAAGTTGAGGAGGTCTCCTCGTGAAGATTTCCGTGCATTCTTTGGACGGGAAGAAGACGGGCGAGGTCGAGGTTGACGACGCAGTTTTCGCCGCACCTTTTCGCAAGGATTTGCTGGCGCGCGTCGTGAATTGGCAGCTTGCCAAACGTCGAGCGGGAACGCACAAGGTCAAGACGCGTGGCGAGATTCGCGGCAGCACGCGCAAGATTCAGCGGCAGAAAGGATCGGGCAGTGCGCGCAGAAGCACGCGCAAGGTGTCGCAGTTCCGTGGCGGAGGAGTCGTCTTCGGACCGACACCGCGCAGTCACGCGCATTCTTTGCAGAAGAAGGTGAGGCAGGCGGCGCTCTGCTCTGCTATCTCCGAGAAGCAACGGGAGGGAAAACTCTTCGTGATCGAGCAAGAGACACTGGAAGCGCCGAAGACGGCGTTGTTGCAACAAAAGCGCAAGAACTGGCAGGCATTGCAGAATGCCATGATCGTGTTGGGAGAAACGCCCGACCGCAACTTTCAGCTGGCGGCGCGCAATCTGCCGCAGCTTTTGCTCGTCGCGCAGCAGGGGTTGAATATCTACGATATCGTCAAGTACGACGCGCTGCTGCTAGGAAAAAGCACGCTCGCAGAGGTCGTGCGGCGAGGCACAGGGGGAGAGGTGCTGTCGTGAGCTGGAGGTATTTCAAAAAAACGGATGTTTCCATCTCGCGTGCGCTCGCGCTGTTGCAAAAGCCCGTCATCAGCGAAAAGGCGACCTTCGGAGCGGAACGCAACGAGGTGACCTTTAATGTCTCCTTGGATGCAACGAAGCCTGAAATCCTCTCAGCGGTCGAGAAAATTTTCAAGGTGAAGGTAGACAAAGTTACAACCTCGCGCTTGCAGGGCAAGCAGAAACGTTTTCGCGGCAGGGTCGGCAGGCGCAAAGAAACGAAAAAAGCTTTTGTACGCCTGGCAAAGGGCGAAAGCATCGATATCGGTTCTGTAACGAAGTAGGGAATCTGTTGCTATGCCGTTGAAGTCTGCCAAACCTACCTCTCCTGGTCGCCGCGCGTTGGTCTCGGTAGTGCGCGAGGGGTTGCATCGCGGCAAGCCGTTCAAGGCTCTGACGAAGGGCAAGCCGAAGACGGGCGGGCGCAACAATCGCGGACGCATCACGACGCGCCACATCGGCGGCGGACACAAGCAGAGCTATCGCACGATCGACTTCAAACGCAAGAAGCTCGACGCAAAAGGAGAAGTGTTGCGTTTAGAGTACGATCCGAATCGCAGCTGTTTCATCGCGCTGGTGAAATACGAGGACGGCGAGCATGCTTATATTCTTGCGCCGCAAAAGCTTGCGGCGGGCGACTATGTCGTTTCTGCCGAGACGGTGGATGTGAAACCGGGCAACGCCGCTCCGCTGTCTTCGTTGCCCGTCGGCACGCTGGTGCATAACATCGAGTTGCAGGAAGGCAGGGGCGGACAGATGGTGCGCGCCGCAGGGGGATTCGCTCAAATAGTCGGACGCGACAAGGGCTATGCGCAGGTGCGCTTGAAAAGCGGCGAAATCCGCATGGTGCCTGGAGCATGCAAGGCGACGATCGGAACACTCTCCAACCCCGACAACAAAAACAAGAAACTCGGCAAGGCAGGAAGAAAGCGATGGCTCGGCGTACGCCCGACCGTGCGCGGCGTCGCCATGAACCCCATCGACCATCCGCACGGCGGCGGCGAGGGAAAAACAGCCGGAGGAAGACATCCCGTCTCGCCTTGGGGTAAGCAAACGAAAGGTATGAAGACGCGCAAGAAATCTGCGTCCAGCCGACTCATCATCCGCGCGCGCGGAAAAAAACGCTAACAAACAGGAGAAGTTCTTGCTATGTCACGCTCTGTATGGAAAGGTCCTTTTGTCGACGGCTACCTGCTCACCAAGGCGGCGAAGGTGCGCGAATCGGGACGCAAGGATCCGATCAAAACATGGTCGCGACGCTCGACGATTCTACCGCAGTTTGTCGGCTTGAACTTCGCCGTGCATAACGGTCGAAAGTTTGTGCCTGTCTTCGTCTCCGAGGACATGATCGGACACAAGTTCGGCGAGTTCGCCCCAACCCGCACCTTCTTCGCCCATTCGGGCGACAAGAAGGCGAAACGCGTCTGAACAAGCAGAGCAGAGGAGAACAAGCGATGGCAGAGGAAAATCAATCCGCCGCAAAGCCTGAAAAAGCTACGGCTGCGAGCAAGGGTGCTGTTGCGGGCAAAGCTCTGCGCAACAAGGATAAGGCGAGCGTCGAGGCGCAGCGCTACGGTCGCGGCGAGCGCGAGAGCAGAGGCAAGGCGGGTATGTTGCGCATCAGCGCGCGGAAGTTGAACGATGTCGCGCGTACGATTCGCCTGAAGCCTGTCGATCGCGCCTTGCAAGAGTTGCGCTTTTCGAAGCAGCGCATCGCGCTTGAGGTAAGCAAGCTTTTGCGCTCGGTCGTTGCGAATGCGGAGAACAACAAGCAGTTGGATATCGATCGTTTAGTTGTGAAGGAGGCTTGGGTTGGCAAGGCTCGGCGGATGCGGCGTTTTCGTCCGCGGGCGCGGGGAAGAGCCGCGCCGATCATCAAGGACTTCAGCGCGATGACGATCGTCGTCGAAGAGCGCGAGGAGGGCTAGTCGAACGATGGGACAGAAAGTAAACCCAATCGGCTTTCGCGTCGGTATCAATCGCAGCTGGGATTCGCGTTGGTATGCGGACAGCAAGAATTACGGCAAGTTGCTGCACGAGGACTTGGCGTTGCGCAAGCATCTTTATGCCACCTTGAAGGGAGCGTCGATCTCACGGATTTTGGTCGAACGAGCAGCGAAGAACCCCTCGGTGACGATCTTCTCGGCGCGCCCTGGTGTGATCATCGGCAAGCGCGGCGCAGACATCGAGAAGCTGCGCGAGGATCTGAAGAAAACGACGGGGATGGAAATCTCGCTGAACATTCAAGAGATTCGCAAACCCGAGCTGGACGCAAAACTCGTCGCCGAGACGGTGGCACAGCAGTTGGAGCGTCGTATCGCCTTTCGTCGTGCGATGAAACGCGCTGTGCAGAACAGCTTGCGCATGGGTGCATTAGGCATTCGCATCAATTGCGCGGGAAGGTTGGGGGGAGCGGAGATCGCGCGCATGGAGTGGTATCGGGAGGGTCGCGTTCCGTTGCATACGCTGCGCGCCGACATCGACTACGGCACGGCGAGCGCGATGACGACCTACGGCGTTTGCGGTGTCAAGGTTTGGATATTCAAGGGCGAGATCATGAGTTACGATCCGACGGCACGCGCGAAAGCACGTGGCAACGAGAACTTGGCGTAGGCGAGGCTGGAGATTGATCGATGCTGATTCCGAAAAAACCGAAACATCGGAAGGTGCACAAAGGCAGAGTGCGCGGCGTTACGAAGGGCGGCAGCCGATTGAACTTCGGCTCGCACGGCTTGAAGGCGCTGACGAGCGCGCGCATCACCTCGCGTCAGATCGAGGCGGCACGGCGTGCGATCGTGCGGCACATCCGCAGGCAAGGCAAGATATGGATTCGTATTTTTCCGGACATTCCCGTCTCGAAGAAACCCATCGAGGTGCGCATGGGCAAGGGCAAGGGGTCGCCCGAATTTTGGGCCTGCCGTGTCAATCCTGGCCGCATCATGTTCGAAATGGAGGGCGTCGCCGATACGCTGGCAGACCAAGCCTTGAAACTGGCGGCGGCGAAGTTGCCGGTAGACACAAAGGTTGTCTCCAGATTGACGCTCGAAGGGAACAAGGGGTGAGAAAAAAATGATGGCAAAGACCAACGAAACACAAAACGTCAACAGGCTGTTCGACACGCTCAAGCGCAAGACTGCCTCGGAACTGAAGGAGCAACTGATCGCGCTCAGACGCGAGGGCTTCAACCTGCGCTTTCGTCAGGCGCAGGGACAATTGGAGGCATCGCACACCGTGCGCGTCGCGCGGAGACAGATCGCGCGCATCAAAACATTGCTCGCTCAACGCGATCTGGAAGAAAAGCAAAAAACGAAACAAAAAACGAAATCAGAGGATAAAAAGGACTGACAGTATGCCGAAGCGTATTTTACAAGGAGAGGTTGTCGCGAACCGCAACGACAAGACGGTGACGGTGCTTGTCGAGCGTCGCGTGAGAAATCCTCTGTACAAGAAGGTCGTGCGCCGTTCCAAGAAGTTCATGGCGCACGACGAGCTCAACCGCGTTTCTGTGGGCGATGTCGTGCGGATTCGTGAATGCCGTCCCTTGTCGAAACGCAAGTGTTGGGAAGTTCTCGACGAGGGGAGCGGCTCGTGATTCAAATGCAAAGCCACTTGAGCGTCGCGGACAACTCCGGCGCGCGGCGGGTACAATGCATCAAGGTGCTGGGAGGCTCGAAACGGCGGACGGCGAGCGTCGGCGATGTCATCGTGGTCGCGGTCAAGGACGCCTTGCCGCGCGCGCGCGTGAAGAAGGGCGATGTCTTGCGCGCGGTGATCGTGCGCACTGCCTATCCTGTTCAGCGGCGCGACGGCTCGGCGATTCGCTTCGACCGCAATGCTGCCGTCTTGGTGAGCAAAACGGGCGAGCCGATCGGAACGCGCATCTTCGGACCTGTCGTGCGCGAGTTGCGCGCGAAGCGTTATATGAAGATCGTCTCGCTCGCGCCCGAAGTCATCTAAGGTTTTAGTTTAAAATGGCATCCAAGATTCGCAAAGGTGACAAGGTCTTCGTTCGCTCCGGGCGTAGCAAGGGCGTCGAGGGCGAGGTTCTCAGGGTCTTTCCTGAGCGTGCGCGCGCGATCGTGGCAGGGGTCAATCGCGTGAAACGCCACACGAAGGCGACGCGCGAGACGGACGGCGGCATCATCGAAAAAGAGCTGTCAGTGCCGCTCTGCATTCTGATGACGCTCGATCCGAAGGACGGCAAGCCGGCGCGCGTAGGATTTCGCATCGAGGATGGAAAAAAGGTTCGCTACGCCAAACGATCGGGACAAACGATCTTTGAGCCCAAACGCAGTTGAGGCAACAATGTCCGAAACACCTCCATCCTCCACACCCTCTCCCTCTTCTGCGCCGCCGTCTGCGGCGAAGCCTCGCCTGCGTCTGCACTACGACGAGGTGTTGCGTCTGCAGCTCAAGGAGAAGTTCTCCTATCGCAACATCATGGAAGTGCCGCGTTTGGACAAGGTGTGCCTGAACATGGGCATCGGCGAAGCGGCTTCCGATCGCAAAAACTTGGAAAAAGCCATCGAAGACCTCACCCTGATCGCAGGGCAACGTCCCGCCATCACGCGCGCGCGCAACGCGATCGCAGGATTCAAACTGCGAAAAGGACAGGGAATCGGATGCCGAGTCACCTTGCGCAGAGCGCGCATGTACGAGTTCATAGATCGATTGACGACGATCGCTCTGCCGCGCGTCAAAGACTTTCGAGGGCTCTCGCGCAAATCCTTCGACAGCAAGGGCAACTACGCGCTCGGCATCCACGAGCAGATCGTCTTCCCCGAAATCAACTACGACAAGATCGACAAAATTCGAGGACTCGATATCGTCGTCTGCACAACCGCCACCACCAACGCAGAAGCCTTGGCTCTGCTCGAGGGCTTCAATTTTCCTTTTGTGGCAGAACGCTCATGAACACGCGTCTTTTGCTGCAAAATTTGCTAGGATGAACTAGGAACACTTTTTCAAGGATTTTTACTAGGAATTTTTACGATGGCACGAAAAGGAACGATAGAACGCAACAAGGCGGTCGAACGCAAGATCGCCGCTTTTGCAACAAAGCGCGCGACGCTACGCGCGAAGATCCGCGACAAAACTCTCGCCCCCGACGAGAGGTTCGAGGCGCAGGTGAGACTAGCCTCTTTGCCGCGCGACTCCAGCAAGACGCGCTATTGCAATCGCTGTTTGTCTACGGGGCGCGTGCGCTCTTACTATCGTCGCTTTCAGGCGTCGCGGATTATTATGCGCGAGCTCGCCTCAAGAGGCATGCTGCCTGGCGTCACGAAGGCAAGTTGGTAGGGTAAGTTCTTATGTCGATGACCGATCCGATAGGCGACCTCTTGACACGCATCCGCAACGCGCAAGCGGCGGGCAAGGCTACGGTGTGCGCTCCTGCCTCGCGTCTGAAGAGCGCGCTGTTGGAGGTGTGCAAACGAGAGGGCTACATCGAAAGCTATCGCCTGCTGCCGCATAACAAGCAAGCCCGCAGGCTGGAAAACAAGCCCACGCTGGAGATCACCTTGAAGTATGCTGCGAGAGTTCCTGCGATCAGCGAGATTCGCCGCGTCTCGAAGCCTGGGCGGCGAATCTATGCTAAGGCGACCGCGATTCCTCGCTTTTACAACAACCTCGGCATAGCGATTCTGTCTACGGCGCAGGGAATGCTTTCGGACGCGGAAGCGCGACGTAAGAATGTCGGCGGCGAAGTTTTGTGTCAAATCTTCTAGCGGAGCAGGGTACCTTGTCGCGAGTAGGAAAAAAAATCGTCCCCATACCGCAAGGTGTCGAGGTGGCGTTGCAGGGCGCCACGCTCACCGCACGCGGCACGCGCGGTAGCCTTTCGGTCGCGCTGTCGCCTTTGTTAGAAACGCGCCACCTTGAGGAAGGCATCAGCGTCACGCCGAAGAAACACTCCCGTGGCGATGCGAAACGTTGCCGCGAAATGTGGGGCACCGTGCGACAGAACATCGAACAAGCCATCGTCGGCGTTTCGCAAGGCTTCAAAAAGCAACTCTCCTTCGATGGCGTCGGCTATCGTGCGCAAGTCGAGGGCAAGACCTTGAAACTCTCGTTGGGATACAGCCACGACATTCTCTTTCCCATCCCTGAGGGCATGGCGATCTCGGTCGGGGCGGAGCGCACCATCATCGTCGAGGGACACGACAAACAACGCGTCGGAGAAGTGGCGTCGCGAATCCGCGCCTTCCGTCCCGTCGAGCCATACAAAGGCAAGGGCGTGCGCTACAGCGGCGCGTTCGTCTATCGCAAGGAAGGGAAGAAGAAGTGAGCACGACACGCCAAGCTTTTGTGCGCAGGCAACAACGTAAGCGGCGGCGGTTGCGCGCCGTTTGCGCGGAGGGACGTTTGCGCCTTTCGGTTTTTCGCTCGCAGCGTCAGATCTACGCGCATATCATCGACGATGGCAAGCACGGGACGCTTGTTTCGGCGACGAGCTTGGAAAAAGAGATTGGCGGGAAAGAAGCAGGCAAAAAAGACGCACGCACGAAAGGAGACAAGGCGAGCGAGAGCGACGGCTGTGCCCTCGCGCGACGCGTAGGCGAGGTTCTTGCCGAGCGTGCGTTGAAGCTCAAGGTCGAGCGTGTCGCCTTCGATTGCGGCGGCTACCAGTATCACGGCAGAGTGCGTGCGCTGGCGGAAGGTGCGCGCGACAAGGGACTGCTGTTCTAGGCAACGACAAGAACAAGGACACACAAACGATGAGCTACAACCGAGAGAGCAAGAACAAGGGCGAAGAGAACGACCTGATCGAGAAACTCGTTTCGATCAATCGCGTCGCCAAGGTTGTCAAGGGGGGGCGACGTTTCGGCTTTGCCGCGCTGGTCGTGGTCGGCGACGGACAGGGTCGCGTCGGCATTGGCTCGAACAAAGCGCGCGAGGTGCCTGAGGCGATTCGCAAAGCGTCGGCGCACGCGCGCAAAAAGCTGCTGCGTATTCCTCTGCGCGAGGGACGCACTTTGCATCATGACATCTTGGGAAAATTCGGCAGAGGAATCGTGTTGATGCGCAGCGCTCCTCCTGGCACAGGCATCATCGCGGGCGGACCTGTGCGCGCCGTCTTCGAGGCTTTGGGCGTCTCGGATGTCGTCGCCAAGTCGATCGGATCTTCCAACCCACACAATATGATCAAGGCGGCGCTCGACGGCTTGTCGCGCTCCTCATCGCCGAGGCACATCGCGCAACGGCGCGGCAAGAAGGTCTCGGATATCGTGCGCGACCGAAACCTCATCCGAAGCAAGGCGAGTGCAGACGAAGACGCAGACTTTGACGAAGTAGAACAAGAAAACCCCGCGATTCCAGAAGATTCTCAAGCAGGACAAAAACCCGACAAACAGGAGAAAAACTGATGACGCAAAAGAAAAAGAGCGATACGAAAAAGCCTTGCGCCGTGTTGCGCGTGAGGCGGGTGCGTAGTGCGATTCGCCGTCCTGAACGTCAGAAGGCGACCTTGAAAGCCTTGGGGTTGGGGCCGATGAATCGTGTGCGCGAGCTGCCCGACACCCCCTCGGTGCGTGGCATGATCGCCAAGGTTGCTCACCTAGTAGAAACATTAGAGACGGAGGCATAGGGTCTCGTGAAGCTGAACGAACTTTCGGACAACAAAGGTGCACGCCACGCTCGCAAACGGCGCGGGCGCGGCATCGGCTCAGGATTGGGCAAGACGGGCGGACGCGGTCACAAGGGGCAGAAGTCGCGCTCAGGCGTTGCGATCAAGGGCTTCGAGGGCGGACAAATGCCCATCTTCCGCCGTGTGCCGAAAAGAGGCTTCAGCAATCCGTTTCGCAAAATTTGGGCTGTCGTCAACCTCGGCACGCTGCAACGCGCGCTCGATGACAAAAAACTTGCCGCCGATGCGCCGATCACGCCCGACTTGTTGCTAGACGCAGGACTGGTGCGCCGCGACCTGCCTGTACGCTTGCTCGGCAAGGGAGTGCTCTCGACTAAGGTTGTCTTGGAGATCGCAGCGACTTCTCCCGCCGCGCGCGCTGCTGTGGAAGCGCAAGGCGGCGAGGTGCGCTTGCAACCCTTCGATCACAAAAAACCCGCGAAAGAGCAGCCTCTTCAACAAGGCGAAGAACAAACGGCTATGCACTGGCGCAAGATCAAACGCGCATCGAACCAAAAGAACAATCAGGAGAGGAAAAACAAAACGGCGAGCAGAAGGGTTGTCCCCAAGGGGGTTGGCGACAAGGTTGGCAAAAAGGCTGCTCGGAAGGCTGCCTTAAAAGGCGCAGCGCTTTCTTCATCCGCGTCTGCTTCGTCCGAGTCTGCCTCTTGATATGACGAGCGTTGTCGACCAACGACGCTTTGCAGAACGCGCGTTTGCGAGTTTCGGACAGGCGACAGATTTAAAGAAACGTCTTTGGTTTACGCTGGGCGCGCTGATTGTCTATCGACTTGGCACTTACATCCCGTTGCCTGGCATCGATCCTATTGCGTTGAAGGAGCTGTTCGATCAGCAACAGGGCGGCATATTAGGTATGTTCAACATGTTTTCGGGCGGCGCTTTGAGTCGCATGACGGTTTTTGCGTTGAACATTCTGCCGTATATTTCTGCCTCGATTATCATGCAGTTGTTGGCGGCGTCCGTTCCTTCGTTAGAGCAGCTGAAGAAGGAGGGGGAAGCGGGGAGACGCAAAATCACGCAGTATACGCGCTACGGCACCGTCCTTTTGGCGGCGTTGCAGGGCTACGGCATCGCCGTCGGCTTGGAGAGCAGCGGCGGAGTCGTGTTGGAGCCAGGCGCCTTTTTCCGCGTCTCGACGGTCGTGAGCATCGTCGGGGGAACGATGTTTCTCATGTGGCTGGGAGAGCAGATCACTCAACGAGGGGTTGGCAACGGAATCTCGCTGATTATCTTTTCGGGAATCGTTGCAAACTTGCCGATCGCGCTGGCAGGCACGCTGGAGCTGGGGCGTACGGGTGCTTTGTCGACGGCGTTCTTGTTGCTGTTGGCGGTGATGATCGTCGCTGTGATCGTCGTGATCGTTTTCGTCGAGCGGGCGCAGCGGAGGCTGGTCGTGCATTATCCGAAGCGACAACGCGGAGCGCGCATGACGGGCGGCGAATCGACGCATCTGCCCTTGAAGCTGAACACTTCAGGCGTGATTCCGCCCATCTTTGCGAGTTCGATTCTGCTCATGCCATTGACCTTTGCCAACCTCAATCTCGGCGACGATCAGGGCGGTGTTTTATCGTTGCTCGCGGCAACGCTGGGACGCGGACAGCCGATGTTTTTGATTCTGTACAGCGCGTTGATTCTGTTCTTCGCTTTTTTCTACACGGCGATCGTCTTCAATCCGCAAGACACGGCAGAAAACCTTCGCAAGCAGGGCGGCATCATTCAGGGCATCCGCCCTGGTGCGCACACGGCGGACTACTTGGACTTCGTCCTGACGCGTCTGACGGTCTTCGGAGGATTGTATCTTGTTGCGGTTTCGTTATTGCCTGAGATTCTGATTTCTCGTTTTGCGGTTCCCTTTTACTTCGGCGGCACTTCTCTGTTGATCGTCGTTTCGGTCACGATGGATACGGTGGCGCAGATTCAGGGGCATCTGATGTCCTATCGCTACGAAAATCTGATGCGGCGTTCGGGCTTCCATAAGTTGCGACGATGAACCTTCTGCTACTCGGAGCGCCGGGGGCGGGCAAGGGGACGCAGGCTGAGCTCTTGCAAAAAAAGCACGGCTGGACTTGGCTGTCGACGGGAGATATGTTGCGGCGGCTCGCCGAACAGATGACGCCTGACCAACCGCATATCGAGCGTCTATGTGCGATCATGGCGGAAGGCAGATTGATTCCGGACAACCTGATGCTCTTGCTGTTGGAGGAAGAGTTGCAAAAACCTTGCTACGAGAAGGGATTTATTTTGGATGGTTTTCCGCGCACTGAAGAACAGGTACGGCAGCTCGACGACTTGTTGGCAAAAAAGGATAAGAAACTGGATGCGATCATTCTACTGACGGTCGATGAGAAGGCGGTCGTTTCGCGTATCGAGGGGCGGCGTTCTTGTCCTAAATGCCGTGTGGGCTATCACCTGACGACGCAGCCGCCGAAGAAGGAGGGCGTTTGTGATGCTTGCGGAACGGCCTTGATACAACGCGAGGACGACACGGCGAAAACCCTCACGCGGCGATTGGAGGTGTTTCGGCGACAGACCGCGCCGATCGTGCCTTACTACGAGAAGAAAAAGCTGCTGACAGAGATCAAAGGCACGGATAGCGTAAAGCAGGTAGCCGAGGCCATTGAGAAGGCGATTAAGTCCGCAAAAGAAAAAAAATAGAAACGCGGCGCGCGCGTTTGTTTTACGTTCGTATGATGCATGCATCCAAGTCATGGCAGGGGAATCTATCCCAAACTTGGCAGACAATACTGCCTATCATCGTGCCTATGCGCATGTTTTAATTCCGCCAAGTGCCATGGCACGATTACATGCATCCTATAAACATCTCCCGCGCCGACAAAATTTTCTTTCTATCAGCAAGAAAAAATATGGAGTGGCAAGTATGTAATTTCCTAAATTATCCCGCCCCCTACTCAATACCCAAAGCCCGTCGCCTATTCGCAGTCACAAGACAAAAGTTTCGTCTTTAGCAAACTCCGCAAGCAGCGGCGCGCTCGCATCGAAAAGCGATTCGCAAACAAGCCCTCCCCCCTCCTCCTTACGCCAACGCACGATCTCGCCCGTCTCGTCCTCCTGCATGCGCAACGCCGTGAGCGTGCCGCCCACCTCCAGCTGTTGAAAAAGCGCCTCAGGTACCCACTCGACAGCGCCGTCGATGACAATCGAACGATACGGAGCATCCTGCTTCCATCCCTCGCGCGGATCGCCGTAAAGGCAGACGCAGCCGTCAAGGCGCAAGTCAAGAATGGCAGTGTCGAGATCGGTAAGAAAATTCTCTTTGCGATCGAGCAGAAAGACGGTCGTCTTCAACCGCTCGGCAACAGCAGCAAGGTAAGCGCTGCCTCCCGCGACGACAAGAACCGTCTCCCCCTTCTCGATTTCGGCTGCTTGCAAAAGACGCGCCGTCAACAAAGGAGAAAGTAAAAACCTCCCCCTTTGAACTTCGAGCGTCGCATCGCTATAACTCAAGTGCCGCAACTCGGCAGGCAGAAAAATCTCGCGCGACAACGAGCCCATCGCCGCAAGAATGCGTTCGTCAGAAATACGATTCGGACGCAGCTGACTCTCCACCATACTCACACGCGCAACCCGCGCGGTAGAAGGCGCGCCTTTCAAAACGTGCGGATTGGCGTGCGGGAAGGAGTGCCTGTCGGCTTTCGCGTTCATGGCAATCACATCCTTTCGTAGTTCGGACCGCCGCCGCCCTCAGGCGGAGTCCAGTCGATATTCTGCATAGGATCCTTGATATCACAAGTCTTGCAATGAAGGCAGTTTTGCGCGTTGATCTGCAAGCGCAACCCCCGCGCTTCCTCGACGATCTCATAAACACCCGCAGGACAATAGCGCGTCTCAGGGGAGGCGTAATGCTCGGCACCTCGACTGATAGCGAGCGAAGGCTGCTTCAGCAGCAGGTGAGCAGGTTGGTTTTCCTCGTGATACACGCCCGAAAAAGAGAGGTTCGTCAACAAGTCAAAGCTGAGGATGCCATCGGGTTTCGGATAGACGATCGGACGGGCGCGCGTTCGAGAAAGCAAATGCTTGTGGTCGCTTCTGTGACGAAAAGTCCACGGCGCGCGTCCTCTGAGAATGTAGGTGTCGAAGGCAGCGTACAGCAACCCCCACCACAAGCCGAAGCGGAAGGCAGGGCGGATGTTGCGTACGCGATGCAGCTCTTTGCTAATCCAGCTCTTGCGAAGACGCTCGCCGTAGGCTTTGATCTCCTTGCTGCCTGCGTCCTTACGCTGATCAAAGATGGCGTCCGCGGCGAGCATCCCGCTTTTCATGGCGTTATGGCTGCCTTTGATTTTCGGAACATTCATGAAGCCCGCCTCGCAACCCACCAACAGTCCACCAGGAAAATGCACGCGCGGCACAGACTGCGCACCACCCTCGTTGAGCGCGCGCGCGCCGTAGGCGATTCGGCGACCGCCCGCCAGAATTTTTGCGATCGAGGGATGATGCTTGAAACGCTGAAACTCGTCGTAGGGAGAGAGGTAGGGGTTGTCGTAATCAAGCCCGACGACAAAGCCCACGGAGACGAGCTCGTCCTTGAGGTGGTAGAGGAAGGAACCGCCGTAAGTTTTACGCGACAACGGCCAACCAATCGTGTGGAGGATGTCGCCGCTGGCATTCTCCGATCCTCGCCCGCGCGTAGGCACTTCCCACAGCTCTTTGAGCCCGATGCCGTATGTTTGGGGTTGGCAGTTTTCGTCGAGGTTGAAACGCGCGATCAGCGTCTTGCCCAACGAACCTCTGCAACCCTCTGCCAAGACGGTCTGTCGAGCGCGCAGCAGCAAGCCTTGTTGGTGGTTGGAAGTGCGCTCCAAGTTCTTGCCGATCCCCATGTCGCCGGTCAGGACTCCGTCGAGCGCGCCGTCCTCGTCGAAGTGCGGCGCAACGGCGGCAAAGCCAGGAAAAATATCGACCCCCAAACCCTCGGCTTTTTCCGCAAGCCACCGACAGAGCTCGCCCAAACTGACGATATAGTTGCCCTTGTTGTGCATAGCAGGTGGCGTCGGCAGAGGCAACGCGTAGCGCTCGGTCAGAAAGCGAAACCGATCGCGCCGCGCAGGGGTCATCAAGGGCAGGTCGCTCGCCTCTCTCCACGCGGGCAGAAGCTCGTCGAGCGCACGCGGCTCGAAGACCGCACCTGAGAGAATATGTGCGCCGATCGTCGCCCCCTTCTCCAACAGGCATACCGAAAGCTCCTCGCCCGCCTCACGCGCACGCTGCTTCAGGCGAATCGCCGTCGAAAGTCCCGCAGGACCACCGCCAACGACAAGCACATCGAACTCCATGCTCTCGCGTTCCGCGTCCTGCGGTTCGATGGAGGAAGTGGGGGAAGCTTGCTGCACAAAAATCTCTTCAAGGGTTATCGATGAACCTATAGGAGAAATGGACAAGTTTTTCAACGCCGAAAATGCGCGTTGCAAAACAAAAAAAGAGAGGCTAGATTCTAAAATAATCATGGAACGCGTTCACATAAAAAAGCTGTGCGTGGGTTGCTTCTCCCGACAGGAGCTGGCGCGATGGCAACGTGCGCGCATGCGCTGGGCAAGCGAGCGAGGAATGGGAAAGAACAAGGTGTGGCACGACACGCGCGCCTTGCCGAAACTGGCGAATCGAATCAAGATCGAAGGATCGCTGTACTGGATCATCCGCGGGGGATTTTCCGTGCGCCAAACGATTACCGACTTCTCGTCGATCCGAGACGAGAGAGGCATGACGATGTGCCGTATTTGGCTCTCGCCGCAGCTGATGCCTGTCGTTGCGCAAAAGCATCGTCCCTTCCAGGGCTGGCGCTACTTGACCGAGGAGGACGCGCCGCGCGATCTGTACGACGAACACGCAACGAGCGAGCTGGACGAAGACCGCGAGATGAACGAAATGCTCGTCGAGCTGGGCTTGGGGTAAAAAGAGAAGCTATGTCGTCAAAATATCGCCCTTTCCCTGCCACGCCTTTGCCCGATCGCCGCTGGCCCGAACGTCGCATCACGCAGTCACCCGTGTGGTGCAGCGTTGATCTGCGCGACGGCAATCAGGCGCTGATCGAGCCGATGGGCAGCGAGCGCAAAACGCGCATGTTCGACGAGCTGCAGTCGATGGGCTTCAAGGAGATCGAGGTAGGCTTTCCCGCAGCGTCGCAGACCGATTTCAACTTCACGCGCCAGCTGATCGAACAGGACATGATCGACGAGGGAGTGACAATTCAAATTTTAACGCAGGCGCGCGCTGCCTTGATCGAGCGCAGCTTCGAGGCGATTCGCGGCGCAAAGCGAGCCATCGTGCACTTTTACAATTCAACTTCCGAGACGCAGCGTCGCGTCGTATTCCAGCAAGATCGTGCGGGCGTCATCGACATCGCGCGCAAGGGAGCGGAGCATATTCGTCGCCTTGCCGAACAGCAGAGCGAAACAGAGATCGTCTATCAGTATTCTCCTGAGAGTTACACGGCGACCGAGCAGGACTTTGCGCTTGAGATCTGCGAGGCGGTTGCGGATATCTTCGAGCCTGATGCTTCGCGGAAGCTGATTATCAATCTTCCTGCGACGGTAGAGCTCTCGACGCCGAATCTCTATGCGGATACGATCGAGCATTTTTGTCGCAACTTTTCGCGCCGCGAGAGCATCGTCGTCAGCCTGCACCCCCACAACGATCGCGGCACCGCGGTCGCTGCCAGCGAGCTGGGACTGATGGCGGGGGCGGAGCGAATCGAAGGCACGCTTTTCGGCAACGGCGAGCGCACGGGCAATGTAGATGTGATCACGCTGGCGTTGAACATGCTGACGCAGGGAGTCGATCCTCGTCTGAAGATTTCCGACATCAACCGCCTCCGCAGGCTCTCCGAGTATTGCACGCAGATTCCTGTCGGAGCGCGTCATCCGTACGCGGGCGATTTGGTGTTCACCGCCTTTTCGGGATCGCATCAGGATGCGATTGCCAAAGGCTTCACCGCGATGCGCAAAAGCAACGCCTTGGCGTGGGATGTGCCGTATCTTCCGATCGATCCGCAGGACATCGGTCGCAACTATCAGGCGTTGATTCGCATCAACAGCCAGTCGGGCAAGGGCGGAATCGCCTATGTGATGAAGAACGACTACGGCTTCGATTTGCCGCGTCCTTTGCAGATCGCATTCAGCAACGAGGTGCAAAAGCACGCCGACAAGCAGGGCGGCGAAATAGCCTCCGACGCGCTGTTTGCATTGTTCGAAAAGATGTACATGAACCCAGACCATCCAATGCGTTACATCGCGCACCGCAGCCGCGATACACACGAAGAGCAGCGTCATCTTTCTCTGACCGTATCGCTAAAGGGCGAGCAGCAAGTTTTGGAAAGCGTGGGAAACGGGCCCATCGACGCAGCGATGACTTCCTTGTTGAAGATGACGGGCTTGTCCTTGCGCTTGCTCGACTACCACCAGCATGCAATCACTCAAGGAGCAGACGCTCAGGGCGCGAGCTACATCGCGCTGACGGGCGCAGAGGGCGAGCAAATCTTTGGCGTAGGATTGCACACGAATGTGATCGTCTCCTCGTTGATGGCGTTAGTTTCTGCCTTCAACGCGGCATGGGCAAGGCGCGCTCAATACGAGGGCGAGGGCAAGGGCGATGGCAAGCTCAAAGATGAGGACGCACGAGGGTGAGGGAGAGGGGGTTTTTCGATCGATGTCGATAAAAATTTTGGGAGGGACGGCGAATCCTGCCTTGGCGCATGACATTGCCGATTGTCTCGGCATGCCGTTGGTGGAGTGCGAGATCAGGCGATTCGGCGACGGCGAGATCTTCGTCGAGGTATGCGAGAATCTTCGCGGCGAGGATGTCTTCGTTGTCCAGCCCACCTCGTCGCCTGCGAACGACACCTTGATGGAGTTGTTGATCATAATCGACACCTTGCGACGGAGCTCGGCACGACGGATCACGGCGGTGATTCCTTACTATGGCTATGCTCGCCAGGATCGCAAGACGGGACCTCGCACGCCGATCTCGGCAAAGCTGACGGCGAACCTGATCGAGGCGGCGGGAGCTTCGCGTGTTCTGACGATGGATTTGCACGCCGCGCAGATTCAGGGCTTTTTCGATATTCCTACGGACAATCTGTTTGCTGCGCCTGTTTTTGTTCGGGACATTCAGGATCGGATGACGTGCAAAGATCTGAATCCGTTAGTTGTTTCTCCGGATGTCGGAGGACTTGTGCGCGCGCGGCTTTTAGCGAAGCGGTTGAGTTGTGGTTTGGCGGTGATCGACAAGCGTCGAGATGCGAAGGGGCAGTCTTCGGTTATGCATGTGATCGGAGAGGTTAAAGGCTTCGATTGTCTTCTGATCGACGACATCGTCGATACGGCGGGCACCTTGTGTCAGGCGACGGATGCCTTGTTGGAGCGGCAGGCGCGTTCTGTTTCGGCGAGCATTTCGCACGGTGTTTTGTCGGGCGAGGCGAGAGCGCGCATTGAAAATTCTTCGCTTGACGAGATTGTGATAACCGATAGTATCAAGAACGAGGCGCGGGGCAAGGTTCGTCTTGTGAGCGTTGCCCCGTTGTTTGCCAAGGCTGTCAGCAGCATTGGCGGGGAGAAATCCATCTCCAAATTATTCATGTAAGCGATAGAGGATGAGGAGGATAAGGCAGCTGTTATGTCCGAGATTTTAAAAGTAGAGAAGCGAGATTCTTGCGGCAGGGGTTCTTCGCGCGCCTTGCGGCGGAGCGGCTTTGTGCCTGCGGTTTTGTATGGCGGCGGGAAGGAGGTTCGTTCTTTGCGTGTTGCGCAGCGCGAGGTTGCCAAGCAGTTGGCGAAGGGTCGAATTTTTCTTACGGTCTACGCCTTGTCTTTTGGCGAGGCGATGGACAAGGGGGACAAAAGTTCTGAGGAGCAAGTTTTGATACGGGATATTCAGTTTGATCCTGTTCGAGATGTCGCTATCCATGTTGATTTCCAGCGTGTGACGGATCGTTCGGAGTTGCGTGTTGATGTTCCAGTAAAGTTTTTGAATCAGGATACTTGCAAGGGATTGAAGCGCGGCGGCATTTTGAATGTTGTGCGTCATGAGATCGCGTTACTTTGTCGGGCGCAGAGCATTCCTAAGGATATGGAGTTAGATATTGTTGATGCGGACATTGGTGATTCGTTGCATGCTAGTCAGTTAGTTTTACCTGAGGGGGTGAAGCTTGCGATACAGGATCGAGATTTCACGATTGCGACGATTGCGACGCCGAAGGTTGCGCAGGAAGACGAGGAGACGACGGAGACCGAGACGGAGGAAGCGGTCGAGGAAGCGAAGGAAGAAGAGAAAGAAGAAGAGAAGAAATAGTAAGCTCTCTCTAGAAATTTTTTGGTAACAATTCACTACGCACTTCGCGCGTAGAAAGCGCGCTTACGCGCGCTCGCTCGCGGCGCGCTTTTTGCGGGGGGAATTTATCCCCCCACCCCCCCCCCCATAGCGCGTTGCTTGCAACGCGCGTCCATGAAGTTTGCTACGCACGCGTCGTTTACGCGTCAATACACGAGTCCCGTTTTTTGGGACACTACCGCTACCTGTGACAACACAAAATATAACTTCTGTTTATTACTTATTTTCGTACTTATTAATTAATCTCCTCGCCTCGCGTAAATATAACTCCCCGTCATAACCCTCCCCCTTCATCCGCCTAACCCATCCCGAAACAACCGACTCCGTAGCATTGCGCCACTTTCGCGCCTCACTCTCCCTGATCCGAACAAACGCATTGCCGCGCTCGCGCGCTATCCGACGACCGCGCTCCTCGTCGCGATCGTACAAAGGTCCCGCAATCGTAGCCAGCGCAGAGCCGCTCTCCCTGTCAAGGATCTCGCGCAAATCCGCAGGCAAGGCAGCATAACGCTCCTTGTTCATCGCCAATACAAAGGTCGCCGTATACAATCCGCGCGCTCCCTCAAACTCCGTGTGATGCTTCACCAACTCCGACGAACGCAACGGCACCGTCACCTGCCACGGCAACATCGCCGCATCGATAACCCCACGCGACAAAGACTGCGGAACCTGCGGAACAGGCATCCCAACAGGTACCGCCCCCAACGCAGAAAGCATGTCCGTTGCAATCCGCGAGGGTCCCCTCACCTTCAAGCCACGCAAATCCTCGATCTTCTTGATCGCCTTATTCCGAGAATGAAACGACCCCCGCGCATGAACATGAAACAACAAAGGATGCACCTCCGAAAACTCTTTTCGTAAATGCATCTCCGAAAACTCCTGCAACGCACGCGAGGTGGCATCGGCAGTCGCTACCATAAAAGGCAACTCGAAAACTTCGATGATGGGAAAACGACCGCGCGTATAACCCGGCAGCGTCCAAACAATATCCACAAATCCGTCCTTCGCCTGATCGTACAACTGCGGTGCCTTGCCGCCCAAAGTCATCGAAGGAAAAAACTCAACCTTCAGCCGTCCGCCCGAAGCCGCCTCCAAACGCTGCCCCCACGGCTCAAGCAAGCCGCGCTGCACCGTCGACTGCGCATTCAAAAAATGATGCAAGCGCAAAACATGAACATCGTCAGCCGCGCTCGCTCGCAACGCGACAAAACCCAGCGTCACGACAAGGACAAAAACAAAGAGAAGTCGAAACAACATTGAACGCATCATCGTCTCCTTAAAACAAAAGTGGAACAAAATCACAGCTCTACCTTATGCGGATTCTTCGACGAGGCAAGCAAAATCCTCCAGGACGATCTGCGCGCCACGCGCGTAAGGATCAGAGCGCACGAAACCAACCGCCCATCGCTTGCAGCGCGTCTCCGCCGCCTCTTGCAAGGCTTTCGCAAGCCCTCGCTCGACGGCACGGAAGGCGATCACGCGCGCGCGCGCCACCCCTCCCTCCGCCGAGAAAGTACACGACACATGCTGCCCGCTCTTGCCGATGAAGCGACAATCATCGACAAAAATATCGCGGAAGGCAAACAGCGGCTCAAGGTGTCCCGCTCCGAAAGGCGCGAGCAACGCCAAGCGCGATGCCAACCCCTCCTCGACGGCAGAAAGCAACAACTCCATATCCACCACTCTTTCCACAACCTTGCCAACAACCTTGTCGCTTCCTCCGTTTGACTCTGCCGCGAGAAATTCTTGAAGAAATGTTTGAAACCCTTGAGCACTCTCTTCCCGCAAGGAAAAGCCGCACGCGCGCGCATGCCCTCCCGCTGATAGCAACAAGCCCTTCTCTTGCGCACGCGCGACGATGCGCGCCAACGAGCAATTCTCCCATCCGTGCGGAGGCAACCTCGCCGAGCCGCGTAGCAGGGTTGGCTCTTCCGCAGCAGGAGAGGGGGCCGCCAAGAAAATCGGGCGCGCGAGACGCTCCGCAACCCGCGAGGCAGAAGGTCCCAACACGCCGATCGACCACGCCTTGTGATGAAAAAAACAGGCGTATCGCGCTTCTTGCGGCGTGTCTTCAACCCGTTCTTGCGCCTTTTTTTGCGCCTGCCTACAGCAAGTCTCCTGTTGAGCGCGTCGGCGATTGTTGAGGCTTTCGAGAGCATGGGCTATTCTCTGCGCGCGTTTGGCATCTTGAGGCTCGACGCACAGCAGCAGCTCGACGGCGAGTTCTTGGTCTCCCATGCGTCCCGCCGCGTTCAGGCGCGGTCCCAAGGCGAAGGCGAGGTCGCGCGTGGAGAAGGGAGGCTCCCGCCCTGCCGCGTGAGCCAACGCGGCGAGCCCTGCGTGTCGTTGCGCGCTCAAGTGCGCCAAGCCTGCGCGCACGAACGCTCGATTGAGCGGCGAGAGGGGAACAACATCGCATACGGTTGCCAGCGCAAGCACATCGAACCACGGCTTCAAAACGAAGGACAGGGGAGCGATACCATGCCCTCCATTTTTTTGTCCTGCTTCTTCTCCTGCTTTTTGTTTTGCTTTTTGCTTTTCTTCGATTCTTCGGCGCAACGCCACCACCAACAGCATGACGACCCCGCAAGCCGAGAGGCTGCGAAGCTCGACGCGGTTGTCGGCGCGTTGCGGATTGATCATAGCTAGCACCGCCTCTGTCTGCTCTGCCTCCTCGCGGCTACTCGTGAGCGCGTGGTGATCGACGACGATGACCTCCCACCCCTGCTGCTGCTTGCTACGCAAAACTTGCTGCGCGTTGCTGCCGCAATCCAGCGTGAGAACTAGCCCCTCCGCGCCTTGGCTACGCAGCCTTTGGAAGGCTTGGTCGTTCGGGCCGTAGCCTTCCTTGAAGCGATCGGGAACGGTATAGACGCACTCGCCGCCCCAGGCGCGCCACGCCTGTATCAACAGCGCCGCCGAGCATGCTCCGTCGACATCGTAATCGGTGATGATGCCGATCTTCTCGCCCGTGCGCAAAGCCGTGGCAAGGCGATCGCTCGCCTTGTCCATATCGGCAAGCAAGAGGGGATCGGGAAAAAGATCGGCAACCTTGGGATTCAAGGTCTCTTGGAGCTGCTTCTTTTCCACGCCGCGCAAGCAAAGCAACTTTGCCAGCAACGGATCGAGATCGCCTGTAACCCGCAAGGCTTCGCGGTGCTGCTCGAAATTATCGGAGGGTTTTCGCAAACGCCAACGCGTCACAGCTGCTGTCGCCTCCCCGCTTATTCGACACCCCGCAGCGGCAGGCGTGCGCGCACGGTCTCGATGCGTTTGCTCGCCTCGTGCATGAGTAGCGAGTGGACGGCGATTCCGTCCTCCTCGAAACGCACGCCGTCGAGCAACGTTCCGTCGGTAACCCCGCTCGCCGCAAACATGACATCTCCCTTGACGAGATCGTCAAGGCTATAGAGGGTGTCGAAGTCGATGATGCCCATTTTCTCTGCGCGCGCGCGTTCTTTCTCGTTCCTGCACAACAGCCTGCCTTGGAAGCATCCTCCCAGCACCTTGAGCGCGGCGGCGGCAAGCACCCCCTCAGGCGCGCCGCCCGTTCCGAAGTAGGCGTGGATGCCGCTTTTGCGATCGGAGGTTTGCAAGCACGCGAAGATGTCTCCGTCCGAGATGAGCTGTACGCGTGCGCCGCAACGCCTCACGCGGGCAATCAGATCGGCGTGGCGATCGCGCTCCAAGATGCAGACTTGCAAGTCGGAGATCTGTCCTTTGAGCTTGCTGGCGATCGCGTGAAGGTTTTCTTCGGGCGTTTGTGTCAGCGAGACGACATCGTCTCCTATATGTGCGCCTACGGCGATTTTTTCCATGTAGAGGTCTGGTGCGTTGAGCAAGCCACCTTTCGGAGCGAGCGCCATCACGGTGAGCGCGTTTGCACTCGAAGTAGCGCATAGGTTCGTGCCTTCTAGGGGGTCGAGTGCAATATCGACGGCAAGCCCTGTCCCCTTGCCGACCGCCTCTCCGATGTAGAGCATCGGAGCTTCGTCGCGTTCCCCCTCTCCGATGACAACGGTGCCTGATATCTCCAACACCATCAAAGCCGCCCGCATGGCATCGACCGCAGCCTGGTCGGCAGCAACGCGCTCGCCAAACCCGCGCCAGCGCGCCGCGGCGATGGCGGCAGCTTCGCACACGCGCCGTGCCTGATGCAACAGACGCTCGTCGAGCGCATCCGCGCCCAAAGATTGGCTTAAGGATTGTTGGATGGGTTGTTCGATCATCGTCAGATCCTCCTTCCTATTCCTCTTCCCTATCGTCGAGAATGCGCAATGCCAAAGCTCGCTCTTGCAGCAACGATGTTTTCTCGATCAGGCGCAAGGCTTGAGCGATGGCTTTCGTCGAGGCGCGGTGCGTCCACAACAACAACGAGACGGGTTGAGGAGTGTGTTGCTGTTGTTGCGCTCGTGTGTCGTCTTGCAAGATGGCAGCGAGCGAAATGTTGCATTCGCTGAGGACGGCTGCGATCGCCGCGACGACGCCGACCTTGTCTTGGACACGAAAGTGCAAGTACCACGGAGAGACGATATCGTCTAACGGAAAGAAAGGCAAGGGGTTGAGGTTTGCGTTGGGCGTGCCGAACATGGAGGTGTTTCTGCCCCTCGCGATGTCGAGAATGTCTCCTGCCACCGCCGAGGCGGTTGCGTTTGCGCCCGCGCCTTGTCCTGCGAGAAAGACCTTTCCGCTAAAATCGCCTTGGTAGAGGATGGCATTGCCCACGCCGCTGACGGACGCGAAACTGGCATCCAAGCGCGCGAGAGTCGGCACGAGGGTGGGGTGGACGCGTAGCGAAAGCTTGTTGTCGATCCGCTCGGCGATTGCGAGCAGGCGAATGGCGTAGCCGCGACGTTTGGCAAAGTTGACATCGTCGAGCGAAATCCGCTCGATACCCTCGACCGACACCTCGTCGAGGGCGGGCGGCGTAGCAAAGGCGAGAGCCGCGAGCAGGGCGATCTTTTGTGCCGAATCAAAGCCTTGCGTATCGCTGCGCGGATCGGCTTCGGCGTAGCCACCCTCTTGAGCTGTGCGCAGAGCCGTTGCAAAGTCCTCCCCGTGCGTCTCCAATCTGGAGAGGATATAGTTACAAGTGCCATTGACGATGCCCGTGATGCGTTGCGTGCGGTTGGCGAGCAGGCTTTGGCGCACGGCGGCTACGACCGGCACGGCGGCTGCAACCGCAGCTTCCCACCCCACCGCGCAACCCCTCGCTTCGGCAAGCGCAGAGATTTCCGCGCCGTGGCGCGCGAGCAACGCTTTGTTCGCGGTGACAAAATTTTTGCCTGCTTGTAGAGTGGCGCGTGCGCATTCGAGCGCGACCCCTCCCTCGCCGCCGATGAGTTCGACCACGAGATCGACCTCAGCCTCGCGCGCCATAGCGACGGCATCGTCGTACCACGCGATGCCGTCGATCGAGCAGCTGCGTTTTTTCTTTCGCGTGCGCGCAGAGACGGCTTTGATCTCGACGCTGTTTCGTTGCTGCAGAAGGTTGAGCAACGCTCCCCCGACGGTTCCCAAGCCCGCAACCGCGATGCGCATCCTCTTTTCTGTCATGCGTTCAGATCAGAAGAACAGGTTTCGACTCTGCTTTTTGTTGGCGTAGAGGGAGGCGACGAACTCGCCGTATCCGTTGTAGAGCCTTGTCGGAACTTTTTTGCCGCTGCCGAGCAATTTTTCTTTCGCCTGCGACCATCGCGGATGCGGCACTTCGGGATTGATATTTGCCCAAAAGCCGTATTCGTTCGGAGCGATGTTCTCCCAAAAAGTTTTCGGTCTTTTTTCTGTGAAAGAGATTCGCACGATCGACTTGATCGACTTGAACCCATACTTCCACGGCAACAAGAGTCGCAAAGGCGCGCCGTTCTGCTTGGAGACGGGCTTTCCGTAAGCACCCGTTGCGATGAAGGCGAGTTCGTTCACCCCCTCCTGTATAGTGACCGCCTCGATGTAGGGCCAGGGGTAGTAGGTTTGCCGCAGCCCTGGCATCGTCTCCTTGTCCGCGCGCGTCTCAAAGGAGATATAGCGCGCAGAAGAGAGAGGCTTCGCGTAGTCGACAAGCGCCTTGAGCGAAAAGCCGCTCCAAGGCACGGTCATCGCCCAAGCCTCGACGCAGCGATGACGCAAGACGCGCTGCTCCAAAGGCATGGCGCGTAGAAGATCGTCGAAGGAGACGCGCCGCGGTTTCTCAACCTGCCCGCCGATCTCGATGCTCCAAGGAGCGAGCGACATCTTCTGCGCCGCGCGAGAAATACTCTTGTGGCTGCCGAACTCGTAGAAGTTGTTGTAACTGAGAACATCCTCCTCAGCCGTCAAAGCACGCGCAACCTTGTAGATGTCGTTACTTTTCGCAGGATACAGGCTTTGCCACGCGCGTTGAGCAGGATCGAGAGCCTGTTCCGTCGCTGCCGTGTCCTGCGAGCAGGCACTCGTAAACCCGCCCGCCGCCGCAAGTCCCGCACCAACAAGTCCCGCGCTACCCAGCGCGCGAACAAAGTCGCGGCGCGCGAGAAAGGCTTGCTCCGCCGTCGCATCGCGCTCGGCTATTTCCCAGCCACGCGGAAAACGCAAGCTGGCACAAGCGACAAGACGCTTGTCATCGCAGTCGTTATCCTTGTCGCTCGCCTGTGTGTGTGTGTTCTTGTGTGCCATCGTTACAGCCTTTGTCATCTTTGTGGTTGCTCGTTTTCCCCATCCCTATCCTAGCATTTTAACGACCATGTTCCTGCAACTTTTTCTGCCATTCGCACAAATCCTCGTCGCTCGCTTGCATGACCTTTTGCACGATACCCCAGCCAAATCCCTTGCGCGCTAGGGTAGCGATATCCTTCTTTTTGTTTTTTTCTCGTTGTGCTCGATCTGCCGAAATAGGGCTGCCAAAAGAACCACGCTGGGAATCACGAAAAGGTCCGAGTCTCTTTTTTTGCGCAACCCTAAAGGCTGCCAGTATCTCTAACTCCTCCTTGTCCTCGTTCTCGGTGAGCGTCTCCAGCGTCTCTCGGATCTGCTCTCGCTCGATGCCGTCTTTGGCAAGCCGTACGCGAATGTCCAACAAACTCGCGCCACGCAACAAAAGACTACGCGCTCTGCCCAGCGCAAACTTCTCATCGTCCAAATAGCCGCCTGTCTGCAAGCTTTCTATCAAGACCGCCATCTGCTGCTCGTCTATCTTCAAGCCGCGCCGCACAGCCCAACGCACAAGGACTTTGCGCAACTTGACCTTAGTCGCAGGAAAGCGCGCGAGGTAGGCGAAGGCATGGTCGCGCAAACAAGCGGGTGGGGAGGAGGAGGGAGGATTGCTCTCGACGCTCATGGTCGCACCTTAGTGTCTCGCATTATGGTCTAACTTCGGCGTCGTAGAGTGCCGCCAGCCGTTGGGTGATCGTGTTTTCAGAAAATCTGCGCTCGTCTATTTCGCGCACTAATGTGACCTCGGCTGCGGTACCGCTCAGAAAGACCTCCTGCGCCCGATCGAGATCCTCCATCCGCACCGCGCGTTCGACAACCTCGATTCCTTCCTCGCGCGCGATACGCAGGAGGGTTTGTCGCGTGATGCCGTTGAGAAAACAATCCGCCTTGGGGGTGTGAATCTGCCCGTCGATGACAAGGAAGATGTTCGCACCCGTCGATTCGGCGATCTGCCCTCTGTAGTCGAGCATCAAGGCATCGTCGAAACCCTTGCGTTGTGCCTCGTGCTTGGCAAGCGTGCAGATGGTGTAAAGCCCCGCAGCCTTGCTGTTGCACGGCGCGCTTTCGGGCGACGGACGACGCCACTTCGAGAGTGTCAGACGGATCCCCTTCAACTTTCCGCCGAAATAGTCTCCGAAGTTCCACGCGATGATCGAGACATGGATCGTCGTCTTCTCGGCGGCGATCGCCATCTGCTCAGAGCCACGCCACGCCACAGGACGGATATAAGCTTCGCTCAGCGCGTTGGCTTTTAACAGCTCGCGCGTCGCCTGCGCTAGGGTTGCCACGCTGTAGGGAATCTCGAAATCCAGCAGATTTGCCGACAAATGAAAACGCTCGTAATGCTCTTCGAGTTTGTACGGCTCACCGCGATAGGCTCGGATGCCCTCGAAGACGCAGGAGGCGTAGTGCAACCCGTGGCTCATGACATGCAACTTGGCATCGCCCCACGCCATCGAGCAGCCATCGTACCATATACTGCCGTCGCGGCGATCGAAGGGGAGGTCGGGTTCGGACATCGAACAAACAAGTTTTACTAGTTTTTGTCGTCTCGAAGCTATGCTAGCATGCTCGTGAGGGAGGAATAGAGAACTTTTATGACACCCTTCGCAGACACGACCCTTGCAGAGAAAACGAACGAGGATGGGCTCGATCCTCTGTTCTTGCGGCGGCAGTCTTTGAGCGAGGATTTACGACGCTGGTCGGCGTTGGAGATGCGACTCTCGCAGTTGGAGCAAACCGCCGTCAGCGCGAAGGGCTTGGGAAGCAAGCAGGTGGCTATCTTGCAACACATCGCGTTGCAGGGAGGACGCATGAATATCAAAGCATTGCTCGTGCGCATGCGCGTCTCGAAGCAGAGCCTTCACAACAACCTAACTAAAATCTTGCAGGCGGGCTACGCGCACAAAGCTGGGTACGATCCGAAAGATCGTCGCGTGCGCATTCTCGCCCTCACGGAGAAAGGCATAGCCTTCGTCGAGGGGTTGCTTGAGCCTCGTGCGCGTCTCTTGCGGCACGCCTATCGGCAGGCGAGCGCAGCCCAAGTCGAGGGCTTCCGACGCACGCTGCTGCTGTTGAGCGAAGAGGGAGAATTTATCCCCAAGGCGCAATCACGACAGGCAACGCAGAGCGACGAATGAACAAGCAATGAACAAGCGCATGTCCTCCTCCCCCTCCGCCGCCGCCTCTGCGACCTCTGTTGCCGAGCAGGCGCATTTGCTGGTGGTCGATGACGACAAGCGGTTGCGCGATCTGTTGCGGCAATATCTGCAAGGGTGTGGTTTCGGCGTGAGCCTCGCGTGCGACGCTGCCGAGGCGCGGCAATTGTTGTCGACGTTGCGCTTTGACTTGGTGATCGTCGATATTCTCATGCCAGGCGAAAGCGGCTTGGACTTGGCGCGCAGCCTGCAAGAGCACGAGAATATTCCTGTCCTGATTCTCTCGGCGCTTGGCGAGCCTGCCGAACGGCTGCAGGGCTTGGAGTTGGGCGTTGCCGACTACATGGCGAAGCCTTTCGAGCCGCGCGAATTGTTTTTGCGCATCTCGAAAATTCTTTCTCAAGAACGACGACGTGCGCTCTTGCCGTCGCGTTTAAAGGTGGGGGGGTGGCACTTCGAAAGTCGACACGACGTGTTGGTTTCTAAAAAACGGAGCGTACGCCTTCGTCCCAGCGAGGCGAAAATATTGCGCGCCTTGGCAGGACGCGCCGGCGCGGTGGTGAGTCGTTCCGCCTTGGCGCATTTGTCGGAAATCAAGGATTCGCCGCGCGCTGTTGATATCGCCATTGCCCACTTGAGACAAAAACTGGAAGTCAATCCGAAAGAACCCCGTCATATCCTGACGCATCGCGGCAAGGGCTACAGCTTGCAACTTTCGTGAAACGACGCTCCCCTCTCGCATCCTCCTCTGCGAAGCCTACGCGCAGCGCACGCACGACGCGCACGGAGGTTGTCGCTTTGTCGAACAAGTCGCCTCTTTCCGTCGCTCTGCGCACTATCGGCGCGCTAGTTAAAACATTAGGGAACACACTAAAACATACTTTGGAAAATACTCTAGAGAACACTCTGGAGAATACTTTTGCGCGCGTCGCGCGTCGCCGACGCCACCCTGCGCCGCGCTCTCCTTTCGTGCGCCTGAAGGCGATGTCTGCGAACGCGCTGCAAACTCTATGGCCGAAGACGCTTTTTGCTCGCGCGCTTTTGATCATCGTCATTCCTCTAATCGCGGTGCAGATAGCCGCCGCCTACGCCTTTTTCAACCGCCACTGGACGATCATCGCGCAGAGCATGGCGAGTTCGATTGCATCCGAGATGAACTTGGCGCTCGACATGATGCACGACAACCCTGAGAGCCTTCCTCAACTTTCGGCGGTGTATGAGAAGCACTTGAACTTGCCCCTAAGTATGTTCCGCGGACAGACGATCGATACGGCATCGGCGCAGGCGCAGCGGTTCGGTTTTTTCACGCGGCACTTGGGCAAAGCTTTGCGGGAGAAAGTGAAGCGTCCTTTTGTCATCGACACCGAATCGTTTTCTAACCAAGTTGTCGTGCAAGTGCAACTTGCAGAGGGCGTTTTGCAAACGGTGATTCCGCGCGAGCGACTTTTTAGTGCGACGACCTATATCTTTGTGATGTGGATGGTGGGTTCTTCTGTTCTGCTTTTTTCGATAGCAGCTTTGTTTATGAGAAATCAGGTGCGTCCTCTGCGGCATTTAGAGCGTGTCGCCGACCAGTTCGGCAAGGGGCATGACACGACCGAGCGAATCGACAGCCGAGGAGCGCGCGAGGTACGAAATGCGATTCAGGCTTTCAACCGCATGCGTCGTCGGATCTTTCGTCAGATGCGCCAGCGCACCGACATGCTTTCGGGCGTGAGCCATGACTTGAGAACGCCTTTGACGCGCATCAGGTTGCAGGTAGCGATGTCGAGAGATCCGCTCGTGCGCGCGATCGAGGGCGATGTGAAGGAGATGGAGGCGATGATCGAGGGATACCTAGCTTTTGCGCGTAGCGAGGGCAGCGAGCGTGTCGCCACGCTAGATTTGACGGCATTGATCGACAAATTGATACGACGGTATCAAAGCTCAGGCAGCCGTCTTTTTTGTCACATGGAGGGGCGTTTTATCATCACTGGGCGTGAGAATGCGTTGCGCCGTTGTTTGGACAATTTGTTATCGAACGCGCATCGTTATGGCAACAATGTATCGGTGCTTGTCGGGCAGCGACGCGGGCATATTGAGATCCTTGTCGATGACGACGGACCTGGCATTCCTGCCCCTTACCTGCGCGAGGTTTTCCGACCTTTCTTCCGCTTGGAGAGTTCGCGCAGTCAGGAGACGGGAGGAATCGGATTAGGGCTTTCTATTGCGCGGGACATTGCGCGAATTCATGGAGGAGATTTGACGCTCGATTCGTCGCCGCAGGGAGGACTGAGGGCGAACTTGCAAATCCCTCTGTAAGCGCGTGGGGGGGGGGGGGAGGGGGGGGGATTTTACGGATGCAAAACAAACGCGCGCTCAAGCGCGTTCAGATCTCAGTGGCAATCCGCTTTTTAATCTCCGCAATAGCCCGCGCCGGATTCAATCCCTTAGGACAAGCCTTAGTGCAATTCATAATCGTATGACAACGATATAACTTGAAAGGATCAGCAATCTTCCGCAACCTCTTCCCCCCCGCACCATCACGCGAATCCATCAGCCAGCGGTAAGCCTGCAACAAAACCGCAGGTCCTAAATACTTCTCGCTGTTCCACCAATAACTCGGACAACTCGTCGTGCAACAAAAACACAAAATACACTCGTAAGAACCGTCAAGTTTAGCGCGCTCCTGCGGCGTTTGAAGTCGCTCCCGCGCGCCTTTCGCAACCTTCCTTACCTTCTCAACCTTGGACGCATCCTGCAACCACGGCTGAATCGAGGCAAACTGCTGATAGGCTTGGCTCAAGTCAGGCACAAGATCCTTCACAACGCGACAATGAGGCAGAGGAAAAATACGCACAGGCCCCTTGATCTCCGCCATCGGCTTCGTGCAAGCCAGCGTGTTCGTGCCATCGATGTTCATCGCACACGAACCACAAACCCCCTCACGACACGAACGACGAAAAGTGAGCGTCGGATCGATAGTATTCTTGATGGCAATCAACCCGTCGAGAACCATCGGCCCACAACGATTGAGATCGATCGTGTAACGATCAACTCGAGGACGCTCCCCCTGCTCGCCCCCCCAACGATAGACCCGAAATGTCCGCTTGCGCACGCGCCGTGCCTCATCAACCTTCGGCAACTTCCACTTCTTGCCCCCCTTGATACGAGAATTGCGCGGTAAAAAAAGCTGAGCCATAAAATCCTCCTGCTCGTTCCTTAATAGACGCGCTCTTGCGGCGGAATAGTTTTCGCCGTCAGAGGCTTGCTGTGAACTTTTCGCTTGGAAAAACGTGTCTTGCCGTCATCAACCCAAACAACCGAATGTTGCATCCAAGTCTTGTCGTTGCGCTTGGGAAAATCTTCGCGTGCATGCGCACCACGACTCTCGGTGCGCTCGAAGGCGCAGGCGAGTGTCGCCGTTGCGCACAACAACAGATTTTCAAATTCAAGCGTCTCCATAAGGTCAGAGTTCCAAATCAACGAACGATCCGACACCGCAATATGCGGCAGCTTCTGCCACAACTCTTGCACACGCTCAATGCCCTGCTGCAAAACATCCTCGCTCCGAAAGACGGCGCAATCCTCCTGCATGAGATGCTGCAAGGCATCTCGCAAATCGGCGGTCTTGTGTTCGCCTTGCGCGTGTCGCAAGCGATCGAAACGCTCTAATGCTTTTTGTTCGCAAGCCCTCGTCGGCATGGGAGGAACTTTCCCTTTCCCCTTGAGCTTCTTCGCGCAAGCCTCCCCCGCCGCCTTGCCGAAGACGACGAGATCGAGCAACGAGTTCGACCCTAGACGATTCGCTCCATGGACAGAGACGCAACCCGCCTCTCCGACGGCGAACAGACCCTCGACGACGCGGTTTTCGTCCTTGCCTATAGGATTGACGACCGCCGTCGAATGCAAGGTGGGAACGCCGCCCATGTTGTAGTGACAGGTCGGCAGAACGGGAATGGGCTTTCTGGTGACATCCACATCGGCGAAGATGCGCGCCGTGTCCGAAATGCCAGGTAGCCTTTCGTGCAAAACCTTCGGCGGCAGATGCTCCAAATGGAGCAGGATATGGTCTCCTTTCTTCTGCCCCTTCTTGGCAACCCCGCGTCCCTCGCGAATTTCCAGCGTCATCGCACGCGAGACGACATCGCGCGAGGCCAGGTCTTTCGCCGACGGAGCGTATCGTTCCATAAAACGCTCTCCTTCGCTGTTCGTCAAATAGCCCCCTTCGCCGCGCGCTCCCTCCGTGATGAGGCAACCCGCGCCATAGATTCCCGTCGGATGAAATTGCACGAACTCGGGGTCTTGCAAAGGCAACCCCGCGCGCAACGCCATGCCGCCGCCGTCGCCCGTGCAAGAATGCGCCGAGGTGCAAGAGAAGTAGACCCTGCCGTAGCCGCCCGTAGCTAATATGGTCGCACGCGCACGAAAGCGATGGAGCGATCCGTCTGCCAAGTTCCACGCTAACACACCGCAACATTTTTCCTCGCCGTCGAAGAGCAGGTCGAGCACGAAGTATTCGACGAAGAAGGCAGCCTTGCGCTTCAAACACTGCTGATAGAGCGTATGGAGCATGGCGTGTCCGGTTCTGTCGGCGGCGGCGCAGGTGCGCTCGGCGGCAGGACCTTTTCCGAACTTCGTCGTCATGCCGCCAAAAGGTCGTTGGTAGATCTTTCCCTCCTCGGTGCGTGAGAAGGGCATACCGTAGTGTTCCAGCTCGACGACGGCATCGACGGCGGCGCGAACCATGTATTCGATGGCGTCTTGATCGCCGAGCCAGTCCGACCCCTTGACCGTGTCGTACATGTGCCAAGCCCAGTGGTCTTCGCCCATATTGCCGAGCGAGGCAGAGATGCCGCCTTGCGCGGCGACAGTGTGGCTTCGCGTCGGAAAGAGTTTGCTGATGCAGGCGGTGCTGAGCCCTGCCTCGACAACGCCCAGCGTCGCACGCAACCCGCTACCGCCGGCACCGACGACGAGCACATCGTAGGCATGGTCTGTCAGATCGTAGGCTTGCGGCATGGAATCGCTCTCACGAAATAGGTTGCGTCAGAATTGCCATCAAGATTGCCATAGGATACGAAACATTGCGGCAAGCACCGCCAGCATAAAAAGGAAGGTACCCCAACTTACGAAAAAGAGGGCGAGCGCATTGAGCGCGGGCGTTGCGATGTAGTCTTGGATCATCGTCTCCAACCCCAGCACCATGTGATGCAACGAGAAGACGATCGTGAAATAGAGGAGTAGCGCGTTCGCAGGATTTTGCATCCAAAGCAGGAGTTCCGCATATTGTGCGACGCTCGCGGCGGGAAGGGCTGTGAGTAGCAACCACGCATAAAGGGGGAGCATGGCGATAGCGGTGATGCGCTGGTTGATCCAATGCTTGTATCCTGTGCGGTCTCTGTAGGGAAGGACGAAGAAGCCTGCGAAGCGTATGATTTTGCGAAGCATGTCAGAGCCAGTAGTTCCAGTACAGCCATGTAAGCAGCAGCGAGAACAGCGCGGTCGAATAGCCTGAAATGGCGGCGACTTTCAAACCCAGCCCTCGTCCCGTATCCCAAACGAGATGACGCACTCCGTTCAGCATGTGATAGGTCAAGCACCAAACGAAAAACATCTTGAGGTAGGGAAACACTCTGATGGAAGAAAATTGCGTGAACATAGAGAAATATTCAGCCCCAAAAAAGCCCAAGACGATGATTTTCATGCACAAGAAGACGATGCCCGCAGAGATATACAACCCCGTCAGGCGATGAACGATGGAGAGTGCCATCGTCCATTGCCAGCGATAGATTTGCAAATGCGGCGAGATGGGTCTCATGGCTTCCGCGCTATTTTTGTGGAGAGGCTTTGCCATGGTGATGCTTCTCTCGTCTTGTTCTCTCTGCTCTGAGTGTTCTTTGTAACCTTTGTGTGTGGCAGAAGCAAGCTTTTTCGAGGGTGGTAGCAGCGTCAATCGAGCGCGGCGGTTTGCAGAGGCAGCTTTCTAAACGAGAGGGCTTCCGACATGGCTTGTTGTGGAATCTCCTGCTGCGCTTGGAGGTCGGCGATCGTGCGCGCCACGCGCAGCGTTCGATAGTAGCCTCGTGCAGAAAGCGAGAACTGCGAGGCGGCGTGGCGTAACAAATCCAACGCTTGTTGCGAGGCATCCACGAGGGTTTCTATATCTCCTGCGGGCACATGCGCGTTGCAAACGATGGGGGGGTGGTCTTTGTGTTTCTTGCGGAGGTAGCGTACGACTTGGCGTTCGCGGGCTGCCAGCACTCGCGACGCGATGCTCGCCGAGTTCTCGCCGCGGGCACCGCGCTGCAGTTGATAGGGTTCGACGGGTTGCACGCCCATAAACAGATCGATTCTATCCAACAGCGGTCCTGACAAGCGTTTTTGATAGTCTTCGGCGCACAGGGGTGCTTTCCGACAGGCTCGTTTGGGGTCTTCCAAGTAGCCGCAGCGACAGGGATTCATGGCGGCGACCAGTTGAAACTTTGCGGGATAGGTGACATGCGCGTTGGCTCGTGCTACTGAGATCGAGCCGCTCTCCAGCGGTTGCCTTAGGGCTTCGAGGGCTTGGCGAGAAAATTCGGGCAGTTCGTCGAGGAACAGCACGCCGTTGTGCGCGAGCGATATTTCGCCGGGCAGGGCGTTCCTGCCTCCTCCGACGAGCGCGGGCAGCGATGCCGAGTGATGCGGAGCGCGGAAGGGTCTTTGCGGAGTTGGACCTTTGGGTTCTTTGTCGTCTAAGAAGTTGCCGGCGATCGATTGGATGCGGGCTGTTTCCAAAACTTCGTGCGCGGTCATTGGCGGCAGGATGGAGGGAAAGCGTTCGGCGAGCATAGATTTGCCTGCTCCTGGTGTTCCGATCATCAGAATATTGTGTCCTCCTGCGGCGGCGATTTCGATCGCTCGTTTCGCGCTTTCTTGCCCTTTCAGATCGGAGTAGTCGTGGGGAACGGAGCGATGCTGCACAACGAGGGGTTGTGGAGGGGGGCGTTCTGTCGGGTTGCGCAGTTCTTCTATCGCTTCGCCCAAGGAGGCTACATGCAGGATGGGCAGTCCTTTCACCCAGGCTGCTTCGCTGCCGTTGTCTTGCGGGCAGAGCAGTTTGCCTTGTTCTTGGTGCACTGTGAGCGCGGCGGAGAGGATACCTGGGACGGGTAGCAGCCTTCCGTCGAGGCTCAGTTCGCCGAGTGCGAAGATACGCGACAGGCTTTCTTGTTCTACGATACCGAGCGCGCTCAGCAATCCGAGCGCGATTGGCAGGTCGAAGTGGCTACCTTCTTTTGCTAGGTCGGCGGGGGAGAGATTGACGGTGATGCGTTTCGGAGGCAGCGAGAGTCCTGAGTGGGCGAGTGCGGTACGGATACGTTCGCGTGATTCGCCGACCGTTTTATCGGCGAGTCCTACGATATTGAATGATGGCAAGCCGCCGGTCAGTCCGACTTGCACTTCGACGCGACGGGCTTCGACGCCTTGGAACATCAGGGTTTGAACGCGGGCGACCATTTGGTTGTTATAGCACAAAGTCTCGCGCTTTTGAATAAGAGGCGCGCTTCGCGCGTTCTTCTTGTCGCTAGGGCGAGGAGAACATAGTCGTCGTACCATGCTACGAGTCAGTTTGCGCGTTTCTGCGAAACGCGCTTTTGAATAAGAGGCTACACACTTTGCGCGTAGCGCAAAGTGTGTAGAAGGCGCTATCGCGCCCCGCTGACGCGGGGTCTTTTGCGGGGGGGCAAAGCCCCCCCACACCCCCACGCGCGCTAAGGCGCGCGTTCGTTTTGCATCCGTAAAAATTACTCACTCTCCCCCCACACTCCCCCGCACGCCACAGCACAAGCGCAACTAAAAAACTCCCTTAAACCCCAACCCCAAAAATACCTCGTTAGTCAAAGCACCATAAAAATAATAATCAATCCCCATCTCCATAATAATCTTGCGATGAAGCCGTAAAGCATAACCCCCCCCAATACTAAACCCCGGTAAAAAACTATCCCCTACAGACGGAATCGGAAAATCTAATCCACCCCCCATATACATATCATGCCGCCTCGCATAAGGAGTCTCCGAAAAAATATAATAACGCGAACCCAAACCCAAAAAAACAGGGTAATTCTTAAGATCCTCATCAACATTACCACTGCCACCCTTGTAAAGAATAAAATCCTCAACCGGAATAAAACTGAGCGATCCCTCAAACTGCCAATGCCCCCTGCCTATCCCCGAAGCAATTTTAACACGTCCCGCCAACGGCTCCGACAAAGGCGAAACAGAACCATCAATAGAAACAAACCACGCCTGCGCTATCCGCGCTTGCACCACGCCTGCAAAAAACAATATCCCCCCCGCCACTAGAACGAAAGCACAACAACGCAAGAAAATAGCGCGCATCTTACTTCGCTAGAATCTATAACCCAAAGAGGTCGTGAGCGAAAGAGGATTGCCAGGTACCACGCCGTAAAGGTAATACTCTGTGCCTAAACGAATGATGAAATTTTTCTTTTTCAACAAAGAGAGCTGATACCCCGCAACAATTTTGATGCCAGGGTAATAAGTTTTCAACTGCGGCAACCAGTCAGCACCCGCACCCCAGTAGAAATTGTTCCGTTCGCTGGACCTGCGGATAAACGATCGAATCTCCAACCCTACGCTGTAACGCAGGCTGCTCTTAGGAATCTCAATACCTTTTTTACCCTGCGCCGACTCAAATGCTTGGGTGAACTCCTTGAATAATGTATCCTCAAGGCCAGCTAAGACAATCCCGCCGTTAAAATCAAAAACGACGCGCTTGCCAAAAGAGAACGAAACCTTGGTGAAAGGCGCCGACACACCCTCTTCTAGAAAGCCGTAACCTCCCAACACGGCAACCTCGCCGCGCGCTCGACTGTCTTTACGCTCTAGATTATTGCGCGCTCGCTCATCGCGCGCGCTATCGTCGTTGCTCGCGCTATCGTCTCCGCGCGCACTCTGCGGCAGGAACAGCAGAAAGCCGAGCAGGAAAGCCACCGCGATGCCCCAAAGCTTGTTCGGAACGCTGCTCGTGGCAAAAGTTTTAGATCTTGTTTTCATGGGATGTTTCCCGATCGAAGGGTTGATGTTCATGACAAAAAGCATGGTAACACAAAACGGCAAGGCATTGGCGATTTCACGAAAAATTGACTGCAAGAATCGAATAACCGCGTTCAGCACCGCTTTCAGAAAGCGTATTTGAACCCTATTTTGCCGTTGACGATATTAGACGGCGGCATAGGAAGCACGGCGACCTCTACGCCGAAATCTATAAACAACGAGCGCGTGATACGGCGTGTGTATCCCGTTGTCATCGTCAGCGAGGGGATGGCAGAAAGGTAGGAAACACCTTCCAAAAAACTGGGATAAGCCCATTGCCCGCCAACCCCAAAGTAGAGATCGTTGGGAACATCGGGATCGTAGGCGAAATCGCCGAAGACGAAATACCTGCCTTCTATGCCAACGGTGGCGTAAAGCGTTTTTGTTAATATGCGCGTGCCGCCCGTAAGTTGCTCGATAGTGAAGGAAAGTGTTTCCCCATTAATAACTTGATCCAAAGCATTTTGTAGAATTTCTTGCGAGCTCTGAGGCGCGCCTATTTCAAAGCGCAAACCTTGATGGAAGCCGAGCGAAAACTCTGTCACCCATTTTCTACCAACGCCGATGAGCAATCTGCCGCCGCCGCCGTGAAATGTGGGTCGATTTTCATTGATCACCGTAAAGAGATCATCGACAAGCCCATCGACACCCAATCCGCCGTAGTATCCGTCCACGCCGACATACCAAGCTTTGGCGCGCACAGGCACGAGCGCGAAGAAAAGGCTGACCGCAACCAACAACGAAACTCGACAAAGACGAAGGGTGGAAACCGAAAACATGGAATTCCTCTCTGCTACTAGAAAACTCACGCCTCTTTCTTCGCAAGAAGCATGCCAAGCTAATCTTAAAGGTGCATCTTTAAGGCGCATCTTACTTGAAAGCGAGCCTTTAAGGTGCGAGAAGGTGCGAGCAATCCGTGCTACCCTGCTGTTTATGGCATCTTGCACGCTCCGTATCGCTACTTGGAACATCAACTCTGTCCGCCTGCGCTTGTCGAGCCTCGCGCGCGTAGCGGCTCAGTTGCGCCCTGATATACTCTGCTTGCAAGAAACGAAGGTGGAAGATGCGCTCTTTCCCTTTGAGCCAATCGCCGCCATGGGCTTTCCGCACCAGCGCGTTCGTGGCGAGAAATCCTACAACGGCGTTGCCATCCTATCGAAGTATCCGATCGCCTCCGTTTCGCATATCGCCTTTTGCAACAGGGAGGACACGCGCCATCTCTCGGCTTGCATCACCTTGCCTGACACGACGCTCAAGGTGCATAACCTATATGTGCCTGCGGGAGGATATGTCGCCGATGCCGTGAAAAATCCGAAGTTCGCACACAAACTCAACTTCGTCGAAGAAATGAGCCAACACTTCTGCGATACCGAGGAAAAAAAACCAACAACACAACCTTGCGTTTTGCTCGGCGATCTCAACATTGCTCCGTTGCCCGACGATGTGTGGGATCACGAAAAAATGCTACGAGTAGTCTCGCACACTCCTGAAGAGGTAGAACGCTTCACTCGCGCACAAAACGCTAGAAATTGGTGCGATGTGCTACGAGAAAAAAATCCTCCTCCTGAAAAAATCTTCACTTGGTGGAGCTATCGACAGCCGCAATGGGAGGAAAAAAACTACGGGCGCAGGCTCGATCACATTTGGGCGAACGAGACTTTGGCGAGGGGCTTGTGTTCTACAGAGATACTGAGAGAGGCACGCGGATGGGAGCAACCCTCCGACCATGTACCCGTCTTGGCGGAGTTTCGCCTGCCGTGACGCAGAGACAAGAGAAAGCGCAAGACGAGGAGGAAGCGGGGGGAGGGAAAGACTTGTGGCATAGGGTTGTGCGCGGCGTGCGCGAGAATCTGTTGCGAAACAAGGAGAAAATTGAGGTTGAGGAGGAGGTTGAGGAAGAAATCGAGGAGAGGATCGAGAAGAAGAAAACGAAAGAGATGCGGGGGGTTGTATTGGGGAATGTGTCTAGTTCGGCGGGGATAGGGGAGAGATTACGGGGTAGAGGATTAGACAGGCGGAATGAGCGGAGGTTGCGGCGAGGGGAGATGGTTATTGAGGAGCGCATTGATTTGCATGGGTTTGTTCGGGGGGAGGCTCGGGAGGTTTTGCGAATGGAGTTGTGGCGTTGTTATGAGCGGGGATGTCGCTGTGTGTTAGTTATCAGTGGGAAGGGGAGGGGTATTTTACGCGAGGAGGTGATGTTAGTTTTGGATAGTGTTGAGGTTAGGGATATTGTTGTGGCGCATAAGGAGGCGCGGATTAGGGATGGGGGTGCGGGGGCGAGATATGTGTTGCTGCGTAGGAAGAGGTAGATACTTGCGCTTGTGTTTTGTTAGGGGAGTGTTTGATTAGGTAACATACGCAAGACGAGCGAGCCGTAGGCGAAGTGAGTTTTGCGCATGGGGGGTGTGGGGGGACGAAGTTCCCCCGCAAAAAGCGCGCCGCGAGCGGGCGCGTAAGCGCCTTCTACGCACTCGCGCGTAGCGCGAGATGCGTAGCCTCTTATTCAAAAGCGCGAGGCAATAGCATGGTGACGCATACGGCAAGCCGTATGCTATGGCCTCGCGCAATACTGACTTTTAACATGGTAGGGCGAGCCTGTTTTCCTCACCCTAGAGGTCAGGTGTTTTTTCCTTGCTTTTTTTCTTTATTGGCTTTAGGGTTTGGGGAGTGGGGGTTTTCTATTTAGGAGAGGAGAAAAATCATGGCGATGACAAAAGAGGCTCTGACGGACTTACCCGTTTTTGACACGCGCAAGTACGTTCAAACATTAACGCGCGAAAAGAGTTTCAACGAAAAGCAGGCAAACGCAAACGCCGATGGCTTGCAAGAGGCTTTGCGGGGGGTTGCGACGAAGGCGGACATTAAAGAGACGAAGACGGAGACAAAGGCGGTGAAGACAGAGCTGAAGGCGGAAATTCGAAGGTTGGAAGAGAAGATGGATATACAGTTTCAGGCATTGAGGGCAGAGATGAAGGCGGACATTCGGGAGGTGAGGGCGGAGATTAAAGAGGTGAAGGCGGATATTGGGGCATTGAGGAAAGAGACGACGGCGGAGAATCAGGCCTTGAGGACAGAGTTTCAGGCGATGCAAGAGCAGATGAAGGGGTTGCGGCAGTTGATGGTGATAGGGTTTTCTGTCATGGCGACAATGATGGCAACATTAATGGCGGTAGTGGCTGTGGCGGCGAGTTTGTTATTAGGGGCTGCTCCCTAGGGAGAATTCCACTCCACGCAATCATTCGCCCTCCGCGCGCAAGGGGAGTTCATCCCCAAGGGGAGTTCATCCCCAAGGGGAGTTCATCCCCAAGGGGAGTTCATCCCTATTTGAATAAGAGGCGCGCTACGCGCGTTTTTTTTGCCTATAGGACAAGGAAAACACAATCTCCCTACCGCGTTGCGAGTCAGCTTGCGCGAGGCAAAGCCTCGCGCTTTTGAATAAGAGGCTACGCGCTACGCGCGTAGAAGGCGCTATCGCGCCCGCTCGCGGCGCGCTTTTTGCGGGGGGACTGCGTCCCCCCACACCCCCCATGCGCAAAACTCACTTCGCCTACGGCTCGCTCGTCTTGCGTGTGTTCCCTGATGCAAAAGTATCCGTCTGTTGCACAAGCGTGTGCCGTTAAAAAGCACAAGGGCGAGCGCAACAGCCCCCCCCCTTACAAAATCTTCCCCCATACGCTATCATCATCACCATGCGCACCGCCCCCCTCGTAATCCTGCTCCTTATCCTGCTGCCCCTCGCCTGCGCCAAGCCCGACGAGCAAACAAGACAACGCAATGTTCGACAAAAAAAACTACTCCAACTGCCAACCCCCGAACGCTTCGCCATCGGAGACTCCTTCACATACTCGAACCCCACAACAACCTGGCAAATCACCCACATCCAAGGCAACCGACTCGGATGGCAAAGTAATCTGGGCGAACGCATGGAAACCTCAACTAATCCCTTCCTCCCCGCACTCCTCTGGGATAGCGAACGATACGGAAACGGAACAAGAAAAATCTCACAAAAAAAAGGCAACCTCTTCCCCATCAAACAAGGAAAACAAATCCGCTTCAACGCACAAACAACAAACACAAAAGAACAAACCCAAAATTTCACATGGAACTGCATCGTCGGAAATAAACAGAAAACAACCGTCCCCGCCGGAACCTTCAAAACCTTCGAAGTGCTATGCCAACGCAAAAACGCAGACGCCCTCATCTACCGATACGCTCCCGCTATCGCTAGAATCGTCGAGTTCCGTACCCCAGGACTCGGACTCTCCCGCGCAACACGAAGACAACTGATCGGATACAACTCGCTCGCAGGTGCAGCCTTCCAAGAAAAACCAGACGACACATCCTCCCTCCCATCCCTCAATCCCCCCGCCGAAGAAGGAACCGCCACACCCTACCACCCCTCCCTGCCTCCCATTGCTCCGCTTCCATTCGCACCGCCCTCAGACTTCTTCGCACCGCAACAAGACTCCGCTCCCTCCGCAGACCCCGCACAAGAACAACCCACAACCGAACCCCTGAAACGCCTGCTCGAAGAAGCGCTGGAAGAACAACAAAACCGAATTCCCATACTCCCGCAATTCCAAGAAACCTCTCCACAAATCATTCCTCAACCCTTGCCGCAACCCCAATCCCAACCTCAACCC